>JAXHNU010000044.1:145000-340334 GCA_034520175.1 Saprospiraceae bacterium | reverse complement strand
AGTTACGTATTGCTGGGGGAATTCGAGACTTTTTCACGGGGGCCGGGGGGGGGGGGGGGGGGGGGGGCCGGGGGCCGGGGGGGGGGGGAATTTTGGCACCCCCGATACGCTACGTTGGCCTAAGGGGTGGTCAAAATTACACCGAAAAATACATTTCTCAAATCCCCCCGCCCCCCCCCGGGGACCCCCCCCCCCCCCCCCCCCGGGACCCCCCCCGGGCCCAAAACCTCCCAAAACTCCTCGAACCCTAGTTCGGCGTCGCGAGGTCAAACTAAAACCTTAAGTTGCGGGATTATAAGTAATAATAATGAATACAAATAACAAAAAAAAACAAAAATAAAACAAACAAAAGAAATAAAATAAAAAAATCAAAAAATAATAATATAGGCCTCTAGAGGCCCTCGGCTTCAAGGGGTCGTAAACTCCCCTCGCAGCCTCGGCGCAGCCGGGTTCGGGTCGGTTGGGGGCCAGAATTTGAAGGTTTTTCGGTGAATTTTTGACTTTTTGGGGGGGTCAGGGGGGGGAGGCTGCGCCGACAGGCAAGCGCGGCCGGCAGCCAGCCTTATGGCGACGCCGCCATCCAGACCTGCCTGACGATGAAGGTGCTGTTCGGCATGGCGCTCGTGCTGTAATAATCGGGTTCGTCGAGAGCCTGCTGCAGCTGATCGACCTGGACTGGGCCGTGCCGAACTTCAGCACGCTCAGTCGCCGCCAGACCCCCCTGAAGGTCAACATCCCCTCTCGCGGATCAGCAGGCCCCGTTGCACCTCTTGATCGACAGCACCGGCATCAAGGTCGAGGGCGAAGGGGAGTGGAATGCCCGCAAGCATGGCGGCACGAAACGGCGCGTCTGGCGCAAGATCCACATTGGAATTGACGAGCTGACACTGGAAATCCGGGCTGCCGAGTTCACCACCAGTGATGTGGGCGACGCGCCCATGCTGCCCGAACTGCTCGACCAGATCCCGCCAGATCAGGAGATCGCCAGCGTCACCGCTGATGGCGCCTTCGACACGCGCAAATGCCACGACGCCATCGCCGCCCGCGGTGCGGCCGCCATCATTCCGCCCCGCAAGAACGCCAAGCCCTGGAAGCCCGACAGCGCCGGAGCGGTTGCACGAAACGAAGCCCTACGCGCATCGAAACGCTTCGGCCGGACGATCTGGCGACGATGGAGCGGTTATCACCGCCGGAGCCGCGTCGAAACCAAGATGCATTGCGTGAAACTGCTGGGCCAACGACTGGCCGCCAGAGACTTCGACCGTCAGGTCGCAGAGTTCCAGGTCCGTGTCGCCGTCCTGAATGGCTTCACAGCACTCTCCATACCCGTAGACTGAAGTCGTGGGATGAGTCTGTCCGGGGAAAGGGGAACCCCACCATCACCTGATTTGTGCAACAGAGCCGTGGCGCTGTCCCGCATTGATAGTATTGCTTCTTGCCCTTTGTATTCACCTTACACCACTTCCCTGCTCGGTTGGGGTCGAAGCCTTCACGGCATGTCCGGGTGGGTTGAAGGATTTGAAAAGGCGGCCTTGTTCTTGGGCGGAAGGCCTGGGATCATCGGTCCCATCTGTGCTGCTTGCCGCTATTTTTCCAGGCGGCTGTTTTGTATGGTTTGCAGTTTAATACCTTTCTTTCGGCCAGGATGGAGTTTCCCACGGCCAAAATTGACGTCGGCCGGGGTGAGGTTGCCGACACTCCTGTGGTATCGTCGATTGTTATAGTGGTCGATGAAGGTGGCAATGGCTTCTTCAAGTTCGCCTTCGAAGAAGTAGATTTCGAGCAGGATGCAGTTCAAGTTGTTTGATGCCACCGTTCGATTTTACCTTGGGTCTGCGGTTGCATCGGCACGCTGCGAAGGTGTTTCATACCCTTATCTTCGAAGTATTCAGGCAGATCGCCGGCGATGTAATGCGATCCGTTATCGTTGAGAAGCGGGGGATTCTGTGTATTAGGTTTCCCTGAAATCCCTTGTTTCGTCATTGTTTAGTCTCGACTGGAAATCTGTTCTCGACGAGCAGGTTAGTTTCCAAGTCAAGCCCAGCCTCACCCGAATGGTTCCCGGTCATGTAGTCACAACCCAGGGTAGGTGAGCGGCCAAAGCGGCTCAAGACAATGTCTACCGAGAGCGATATTCCGTATCTTCGGATGTGCAACCGGACTCCGATCAACGACGTCTTGATCTATGTTCGCTCACCGTCATCCGCTAAGCTCATGATTTCCTGCCTCCGTTTCCATCCCTCATTTAGGGGATTGAATCGCCGTTTTGGCGGACAATCCTCGATCCACCAAGCCAATTCTCGGCATCCCAATTCATGCGTCGCTGGTAAACCGAGAGGAATGACTGCCAATGACCGACACGGTGAAATGATTTCTTCCGAGGGCTCTTGAAACGAGCCGGTTGGATGCCAAAATTAAGGACTGCCGGGCCGAACTCCTTGCCCAGCGTTCCGCACTGCCGCCGGTTTCCGGGCGGTATGGGTCAAGCCCAACCAGTGCTCCAAATCATATCGAACGGCTATGCGAGGCCCACCGCCCAGTCAGTCATTGGAGCGACTGATATGTATTGCCGTCGGTCGTGGTTTTGGCTTGAAACGTCAATATGGGTTAACCATGACAAACGTTGATCTGGAACGACTACCGCATCGATAATCTTGTCAGTCCCACCACATGATCAATAGCACCCAGCATCAGCCTGGTGATTGCCTATACAAAAGCCCAGCAAACAGCAGTTCGGTCCGGGGTTTACCCAGGCGCAGATTAAACTTCCTTGCTGCACTCACCAGAAACCTCGCAGGAACCCGGGAACCACTACCTGATCTCACCCAAGATGCGCCATCGAACTTGAGGGCGAGTATCGGCCAACGCAGTTGTGGTGCTAGCGATCTACCGCTGGATCACAGTCACCATTTCTGTGGCCTCCGAAAATCTCCACGGACGGCAAAGAGAACTCTTGGAACGATCCGTTGCCCGATTGGCTGGGAAGCGGCAAAAGATGCACGGGTCGGGTGAAGTCAGACCAAGTATCGGGGACCTATCAGTCATCCGGGCCGAAAGATCCAAGAAGCAACCGTAGCTGGCCCGACATGGACATGAACGAAATTATCAGGTTGGCGTTCAAGGATCGGTTCATCGATAGTGCTGATCATCCGGTGGTATCGAAACTACGTGGGCCGGAACTGACATGGCTGGTAGTCTTTCCTACGGTTTGAACCAGTTCCGTGAAGTCTGGGTCATGGACACCGAATACATCGCCAGGGATGGAGACCGTCCGATCCCGGTCTGAAAAAAGCCGTCGCCCGAGAGCTTCACACTGGTGTCACCCATAGACAGCTGGATCGACCAACCAAATCAACAGCGTTCTCCAGCCTACGGGCTGGGGGACGACTGTTTGCTGGTCGCCTATTCTTGCCTGGGTGATTTCCAGGTCCACCTCGGCTTTCAGGGATGGGAGCTAACAGGCTTGGGTCGTCGATCTTCATGCGGAGTTTCGGCACTGGGCCAATGGGCGTTCCCACATTGTGCGGCACGGCCTACTGGATGCACTGAATGCGTTCGGGTTGGGTGGAATGTCCGCCACCGAGAAAAATGACACCCCGCGACTTCGATCATTGGGGGTGGGCCGTGGTCAGCGGCTGAACGAGACCTGATCGTATTCCGCTACTGCGAGAGAGGATGAAGAAAGCTACAACCGCCCTGCTGGTCAAGATGATCGACCGGATCGACCTCCAACAGGCACTGGATACGGGGTTGGTATCCTACGCGCCCTTGCTCTTGTAGAGTGGCATGGCGTTCCCATCGACCGAGAACTTCACGAGAAAATTGTCAATCACCGCGATGCGGAACTATGGCCGGGTTGATCCGGGAAATAGACACAGATTTTGGCGTCTATGTTGGTGATCGTTTCGACAAGAGACAATTTTCCGACTACCTCGTCCGACACGCGATACCATGGCCGATGAACGAAATCTGGCAATTTGATCTTCAAGAAGGATACGCTACATTCAAGGAACAAGCTGAAATCTATCCCCAGTTGGCTCCACTCCATTCGTTGCGACGGTCGTTGTCAGCATTGAGAAGAACAATCGTACTGGCTATCGGCCATGACGTGCACGACATCGAGCATCGGCCCCGTTCGGGTCTCGCACAGGTCGAAATCAACCCTCAACATCCGAGTCGATCTTTGGATTGCCATCGCCGGT
Organism: Saprospiraceae bacterium; assembly: GCA_034520175.1. Lineage (GTDB taxonomy): Bacteria > Bacteroidota > Bacteroidia > Chitinophagales > Saprospiraceae > JAAFJT01. The sequence goes on along the minus strand of JAXHNU010000044.1, from coordinate 336,132 downwards.
GGCGGGGACTGATTCAACCACTACCTGGACATGCGGACTGGCCTATCTTGATTGGGACCAGCAGGAGTTTGGGATTGCGGCGGCTTTGTCTGGCGATGAAGCCATGATGGTACGCGTATCGATCAGGCGTGATCCCTACCTGACATTTGCCAAGCGAGGCAGGTAAAGGTGCCCCAAGATGCAACCAAGGCGTCGCACCCTTCAGAAAGGGACCGGTTCAAACAATGTGTGTGTGGCTGTTCAATACGGCATGGGCGCTGTCAGCCTTGGGCTTCGCCTCGGGATCAGCCCTGCACATGCGGATCAATTGCTCCAGATGCACCGCCGAACCTACAGGAAGTTCTGGTCTTTGGTCAGATGCAATGCAATGCTTGATACCGCGTTGTGCGTCGGGAGGTTGGATCGAAACAGTCTTAGGTTGGCGGCAACGCCCTCATCACAGATATCAACGAACGATCTGTTCGTAACTTCCCGATGCAGAGGCCAATGGGGCGGAGATGATGCGTATAGCCGTGGCCAAGGCCATAGAGGCCGAGATTGAACTATCTGTATGCTCACGTTCATGATGCATTGCTCATACACGCACCTTTGGAGATGCTGGATGCCGAAGTGGAGAGGCTGTCATCCATTATGGAAGAAGCCAGCCAGATAGTTCTTGGTGGGTTTCGGCTGCGGTCGCATGAGTGCAAACGATTATTCGACATCCTGATCGGTTCATAGAAAGCCATGGAGAAGACCAGAGCATGTGGGACCTGGTGCAGGAGATTCTGAACCGTGCTGCGTGAAACTCACCTCCGCACCCATGCGATGCCACCTACGCACTAGTGAGCACCCGTGCAGTATTATCTTCTATAGATGAATCTCAAAGGCCGATGTGTCTGATTTCCGGGTGGAAGACTTGGTCACCAGGAATGTGGATTATTGCTCGATTGAATCAATCCTCATCAGTTGAAAGACGGTGTAGGCAAGAGATCAGCGATTACTAATGGACTTCGAGTTCTTTGCGGGTCCCATCGATGGGGCCTGGTTGATGAGCAGCAGCAGTACCTTCAAGTGTCGGCGTTGCATGTCGCAGTGGCGATCCAGCACCAGACGGATCTAAGGAAGACCGAGTGGGTGCCGATCAGCAATGGCGACGTCAAACAGTTCGGTGTGGAACGTGACGCCAAAGCCCGAGCCATTACACAACTTCGCCATGGCCGGGCTTATGAGGGTTTCTACTCATCCCAGGCCGATCACCACGGGTCCGGGTAATTGGAGATCGGTGTCGGGGCACAGCGATCATTCAGGTGATGGTGTTGCGTCCGACATGAGTATACCCGCAGACAGCCAAACCCTCTGAAAGCTGTCCGATTGGACCCTGGGAATCCGCAGTCGAACGGCGTGCACAGTCGGACGGGCATATGGGACAAAAATGGCTCAAGCTGCCCCCGCTCGTGCTCCCGGGGTGCCGTGGACGCGGATGTTTTGCATGCGGTACCTCTTCTGGAAGGTTCGGATCAACGTCTTTCCGGGGCGGTGCAAAGCGCAATGAGCATTACCCTGTCTAGTTCGGGGTCAGAGCTTTCCCGCCGGGAGGTGGCGATAGAGGGCTGGGAAGGGATTCCCGGCGGGACGTGGCTACGTCCTTTGCGGGGGTGCCAGCCTTCATTAGTTTACGGGCGGCTTCGAGCTTGGTCTCTGTCATGAGTGGTGGACGGCCACCTTTCCGGCCACGACGGCGGGCAGCGTCAAGACCGGCACGGGTCCGCTCCCGGATCAGATCGAGTTCGAACTGGCCCATCGCGGCCATCACGTGGAAAGACCAGACGCCCACCAGGCTGTGGTCGTATCGATCTGTTCGCTATAGACTCCGGAAAGCCGGATTTTACGCCGTTCGAGCAAGCCCATGATCGCTGATCAGGTGCGTCATCGACCGGGGCTGTCTGATCAAGCCGTTGTACGACGAGAACGTCAGCTTCCCGGCAGTAGGATAGGGCCTCCTCCAGGATGGGTCGATCTGACCTCGAACCGGACGCGATTTCCTCAAAGACCCGCTCGCATCCAGCGGCCCTGGAGGGCGTCCCACCTGACCGTCGAAGGGTTTGGCCCAGGTGTGCTGATGCGGGCGTATCCGATTTTCCATGCGCTCCTCCATTCTCAAAGTCGTCGGTAACATGCCGGGATGACCGATCTGCTTCAAGATACGTTTTTGATAATGTTCGGACTGGGGATTGCCCGGGTCTGGATGGATTGCCGTTATGATGATCGAGGGAAACCACCCATATTGAGGTGAAAGCCGGGGTCGAGCATACTCAAACTGCACCACCTACCCGGCGCACCGATACACGTCCACCTTCACACGCGACCCAACCACCAGTAACACAGGCACCCCCACCGTTGCACAGACACCAGTTGACTAACTCAAGGACCCAGTAACATACTCACTAAGAACCCTTGACGGGACGAAAACGTATGTACGGCATTGTTGACTTAACCCATCGCTTCAAGTTTCTTGGAGTAAACTTAGAGCACACATATCACTCAACTGCCTCACCAAATGAGAAGATCGGTATCAAAAGAGATCTCAACGCCGAAATCACACGTCAACTGTTCTCAAAATTTTCATCAGCGCGGCTATCACTCGATAGAGGAATATCACACGCATATCTCAACCCTGCAATGCCGATCTCAACCTCGCATTGATGCTGGACGACAGACTAGAATCAGTCGACATCAATAGAATCCAGGACACCGTCTTCCTTTGGAGTACGCCGACTGATTAAAAGCGGGCATTACAAAAAAGCTCAAAAAGCCACCTCATGAAGCGCGAAGAACACTTCGGTGATGCGATATCAAAAGCTTGGAACCAAGATTCGCGACATTGACGAAAAAAACATGGGTGTTTCGGCATCCCGGAAGGTGATATGGCTGTTTCTTGAACAGCTCTGGCTTCAGTTTGTGCCAGGCCTTCATCGCCTGCAAGGGCGTCCTGCTGCCCAGTGCTGACTGGGGGAGCTGCTGGTTGTATAGAGCCACATAGCGGTGCAGCGTTGTTTCCAGTTCCTCGCGCGAACGGAAATGGTGCGATTGGAGGACATCCTCGATCCGGCCGTTGAACCGCTCGACCATGCCGTTGGTTTGGGGGTGCTGCGGTGGGGCGAGGCGATGCTCGATGTCGAGGTCTGCGCAGAGCAGATCGAACTCGTGCTGGCCGCTGGCGGCGCGTTTGCGCAGACCGAAGAGGCGGTCAGTGAATTCCTTCCCGTTATCGGTCAAAACCGTCCTGATCCGGATTGGGCAGGCCCGCTCCAGATCGCGCAAGAACCGACGGGCGTTGGCCGCTGTCTTGGAGTTGTAGATGCGGATGAACACCCAACGGGTCGCCCGATCAATGGCCACGAACAGGTAGCGGCGGGACGTTTCATCAGCCATTTGAGGCAGATACTTCACATCGACATGCAGGTAGCCAGGCGCGTAAGCCTTGAACGCCTTGTGCTTCGGTTGCGGGTCGCATCCCTGAAGGTCGCGCAGATTGCCCACCCCATGCCGCCGCAGGCAGCGGTCGAGGCCCGAGCGCGAGACATCCGGGTTGAGAAACTCGCGCACCACCGCGAGCAGGTCGTCGATCGACACCAGCAGCGTCTTGCGCAGCGCAACTGCCACCGCCTCTTGCGGGGGCGTAAGTGTCGTTTGCAGCCGGTGCGGCGTGTGGCTGCGGTCATGCACGCTGTCGCGGTGCTTCCACTTATAGACGGTCTGCTCGGTTGTCCCGAAGCGTTCCGCAAGGACCGAGGCAGGCTCATCGCTGGCTTGGATCGCCGCCCGCACCTTCGGTGTCGTCGTCGCCTGGCTGTGAAGATGGATCAACATGTCCGCACCCCGCTCCGAATGTCCCTCAGGATCGATCTTGCCATGAAAAACGCAGAGCGCCGAGGGTCTATGTGATCATCCGGGATGGAACACATAAGCTTCTCAGACATCATCCCATCAATAAAAGATGTATTCGCCGTAGATGACGTGCTTATCTGGAAGTACGATCTCGGCAATCAGTATAGTGGCGTCTTCAGATTGCCTGGACAACATCGAAACCCACATGCCAAATATGGCGACTCTGGAATCATCGGCGCGAGGGGCAGTCAAGAACAAGAGAATTGATATACTACCCAAATCTCCGAAACCAAAAAAACTATCTTGAAATGCTGCAACATCAAGCTGCTTTCAGGGAGGGCCATTGGAAGGGGCTAATAATATCGCCCATGCATCTATCAAGGCAACTTGTTGGAGCAATTGGAATTCTACTCCAAACACGACCTGATACTCTCATCAGTAGAGACGAGCCTATTACTCTATCTACTAGCAAATCTAAGCAAGAGACTTGGACGCGAAATAACCACTGGCCAAGAACGAGAAACAGAGAATGGACCGTTAACATTTGAAAAACTGATGCGACTAGCGCCGACCGTATATGTCGGAACTAAGACCACCTATCGCCTACACTCAATCAAGAACAAGGTACGAACGACAGCTGAAATACTTAAAAAATCTCCGACGTCACATCCCCAATAAGATCGAAAATGGCATAAACTGGAGAGACAAGTGCGTAAAGGCCGAAAATGATACCCTTGAAATATTTCACGAACTTGAGAGAGCGGTCCTTCTGCTTGGCTCGAAGAAATCAACTCGGCTCTTTCAAAGAGTATACGGTAAAGTCACTAGTTGGTAGCATCAGAAAGATGCTCGTAAACAATGTCTCAAGCAGAAACATATCAGGCAGTTCACACCCAAAAGTACCGCACTGGGGGGCGTTGTTGCAGAACTCTGGTCTGCCGAGGATTCACATTGTGAATCCATGCGGTTAGACAGGCCGCATGAGCAAGCCATCACCCGCCCGATACCGCACGAAGAACTGGTCCAGCTACACTGCATCGCTGCGCAAGCGCGGGTCGCTGCTGATCTGGCTGGACAAGGACATGACTTGGCTCGCGCCGCATGACGGCAGCCCCGGTCGGCCTGCAGTGTTCTCGGATGCGGCAATCCAGTTTTGCCTGACGATCAAGGTCCTTTTCAAGCTGCCTCTGCGGCAAACGACCGGGATGGTGGCCAGCCTACTGAAGTTGGCGAACCTGGAGTGGGCGGTGCCGGACTATACGACCCTGTGCCGACGGCAGAAGACACTGGCAGTTCAGATCCCGTATCGGCGCGCCGATGGGCCGCTGAACCTGCTGGTGGATAGCACGGGCATCAAGTTCCTCGGCGATGGCGAGTGGCAGGCCCGCAAGCATGGCGTTCAGGGCCGACGCCAGTTTACCCCGAAAAATTTGCCTGCAAACCATTAGAGGGCGCAAGGTGCATCTGGCCATGGACACGGCCACGTCTGACATCCGCGCCGTGGAGTTCACCCCCCAGCAGCGATGGCGACAGTCCGGTCTTGCCGGAACTGCTGGACCAGATCCCTGACGGCGAAGAGATCGGTACCGTGACCGCCGATGGCGCCTATGACACCCGCCGCTGCCACACGGCCGTCATTGCCCGGCTGGCCACAGCGATCATCCCGATCCGCAAAAACGGTCGGCCGTGGAAAGAGGATTGCCCCGCCGCGATCGCGAGGAACGAAACCCTGCGCGCCACCCGGCACTACGGCAGGGCGTTCTGGAAGCGCTGGACCGGATACCACGCCCGCAAGCAGGATCGAGGCCGAAGATGCGGCTGCCTGAAAGCCTTCGGAGAACGCATCGCGGCAAGACACCCCGAAAGCCAAACCGCCGAAATCCAGATCCGTGTCGCACCTCGATCGAACCGCTTCAACGGCACTCGGCACCGCCGAGATCATCCGCGTGGGCTGATCACAGAAAGGGAAAGGGGCGAGTCATGCCTCAGGTGTGACTTACGCAACAACGCCTATGTTCTTTTTAATGGTATTGTGGTTTTTTTTTTTTTTTTTTTTTTTTTCACCCTCTCCGCCAACACTACCAAGTAGCTGACGGGATTGAAGAAAACGGCGACTTCACGGACCCCCAGAGTCGCCTTCTTGCACCCACTATTGCGCCTGAGACAGTAGTTCGCGTGTTGCTGTGAACCGCTCCGGGTTTGCCGGAGGCTGATTGTCGTTAGTTATGCGGCCATGGCTTCAGTTTCCAGAGCGGCGTAGAAGTTTGCTTCGGCTTCGGCGGGCGGGATATTACCGATGGGCTCGAGCAGGCGGCGGTTGTTGAACCAGTCGACCCATTCGAGAGTTGCGTATTCGACGGCTTCGAAGCTGCGCCACGGGCCACGCCGGTGGATGACTTCAGCCTTGAAGAGGCCATTGATCGTCTCGGCCAAGGCATTGTCGTAACTGTCGCCGACGCTGCCGACCGAGGGCTCGATGCCTGCCTCGGCCAGCCGTTCGGTGTATTTGATCGACAGATACTGCGATCCACGGTCCGAATGATGCACCAGCCCCATGGCTTTGACCGGGCGGCGTTCGTGGACGGCCTGTTCGAGGGCATCCAGAACGAACCCGGCATGAGGTGTAGTGCTGACGCGCCAGCCGACGATGCGGCGGGCATAGGCATCGATGACGAAAGCGACATAGACGAACCCCTTCCACGTGGCGACATATGTGAAGTCTGAAACCCAGAGCATGTTCGGCGCAGGCACGCGAAACTGGCGGTTCACCTTGTCCAGCGGGCATGGCAGCTTCTTGTCAGGGATCGTCGTCTTGTGCGGCTTGCCCCGGATAACCCCTTGAATATCCATTGCCTTCATCAGCCTGGCCACCGTGCAGCGAGCGACATCGAAACCCTCCCGCCGCAACTGCCGCCAGACCTTGCGCACGCCATAGACCCGCCAGTTGGCGTCGAAAACGCGCTGGATGTGCGGCCGAAGCTCGGCGTCCCGTTTAGCACGGTCCGACAGGCGCGCCGGATCGGCGAGCTTCGCCAGATGATCGTAGTAGGTGGCAGGGGCGATCGGCAGAACCTCGCAGATCGGCTCGACCCCATGTTTGTCCCTGTGATCGTCGATGAAGGCGATCATGTCCTGTGTCGGCGGTCGAGCTCCGCCATCGCAAAATATGCGCTGGCCTTGCGCAAGATCTCGTTCGCCTGCCGCAGCTCGCGGTTCTCGCGTTCGAGGGCTTTCATCTTCTCAGCCATCTCGCTGGAGACACCGGCCCGCTTGCCGCTGTCCACCTCGGCCTTGTTGACCCAGTCGTTCAGGGTCTGCGGCGCGCAGCCGATCTTCGATGAAATCGACAGCACCGCCTGCCATCGCGATCCATGCTGGCCTTGGTTGTCCAAGACCAAGCGCACGGCGCGTTCGCGCACTTCGGGGGAAAACTTGTTCGTTGTCTTGCTCATGATGCTCCATCCTACTCAGAAGTGGGAGCCTCCGGCAAACCCGGAGCGGTTCAGGGTCGACCTTACCGTCGAACCGGGGGAGTTCTGCGGCTTCGTCGGGCTGTCCGGGTGCGGCAAGTCTACCCTTCTGCGCTTGATTTCCGGACTGGAGGAAGTGACCTCCGGCACCATCGAGATCGGCGGCAGGGACGTGACCGACGCCGAACCTCGGCTCGTGGCATTGCCGAGCATGGTCTTCCAGGTGCTCCGCGCTTTACCCGCACCTGACTGTGCGCGACGAACACTGGCTTCGGCCTGTCCTTGGCCAAGCTGCCCAAGGCCGAGATCAAGGCGAAGGTCGATGCGGCTGCCGATGCGTTGCAACTGGGGGCGCTTCTCGACCGCAAGCCCAAGGCCCTGTCCGGTGGTCAAAGTGCAAGTGCAATGCAATCGGCCGGGCCATCGTCCGTGGACCCGAAGGTGTTCCTTTTCGATGAGCCGCTGTCGAACCTTGACGCCGCCTTGCGCGCCCAGATGCGGATCGAGCTTTCGCACCCCCGTCACCGCAAGCTGGGGGCCACGATGATCTACGTCACCCACGATCAGGTCGAAGCGATGACAATGGCCGACAAGATCGTCGCCCTGAATGGCGGGAGCATCGAACAGGTCGGCTCGCCGATGGAGCTTTACAATGCCCCTGTCTCGCCCTTTGTCGCGGGTTTCATCGGCAGCCCGAAGATGAACCTTTACGATGGAAAGGCCGCTGGAGAGACCTGCACGACCTACGGCATCCGCCCCGAACACCTCCGCCTGACGTCAACGGCCCCGCGCTGGACCGGCGCTGTCAGGCACGTGGAGCGGTTGGGGGCAGATACCATCGTGTATCTTTCCATCCCGGGCATGGGCGAGATGGTTGTCCGGGCCGACCCAGACCAGTTCCCCGATTGGTGAGACCTGCGGGCACGCCAACTGCGGGACGGGAGTTCCGTTTCGGATAGCCAAAGAACGCTGCATTTCCTGTCCCGGTGGCGGATAGACCTCAATTCGACTTCCACCGGGCAAGGTGCGACCCACAGCCCGCTGTCGTCGCAAGGTGGTTGCTTCAGCCGCAGAAGGATCGAGATCATGTTCGGGCGCGTGCTGGATTTGCGACGCGCATGCGACCCGATACGTCAGACGCCCGCAAGGCTTCCCTGCTGCCGACGCACGTGCTGCAACTGTCCGGTTCTGGTCATGAAACGAGACCGGGTCCTGGCCCTGCCACCGGATTTTGTCGACTGTCGATTGACTATCGTGCTTAAGATGCACGGCTACCCGTTGATGGTGCGCTAGGTTGGTTACGAAGGCACGTTCCGATGCGCAAGGCGGCTTCGGACCAAGGCCCTCAAGGACGAATGACCGCTGCGAAAGAGGATATGCTGATGGATGGGCTGGCAGGATCTGACGGCAATGCCGCGTCTGAAAAGGATCAGATGGATATCCAGTTATCCGTGATTTCGCCTCTGGTTGCGGGTTCCATCCTTGCGAATGCTCACCGCCTTGATGAAGTTTTCGCCGCCTCTGTACCTGCGATAGTGCTGTGCGCCGATATTGCCGGCTTTTCCGTGGCTGGGGCCAAGCTGACGCGATCGGACGAGCGTGGGGCCGAAGATCTGCGCAGCATCGTCAGCACGGTTTTCGACCGCGTCATCGGCGTCATTCTAGTCCGTCATTCGGCGGTCAGATCCTGCAATTCTCCGGAGATGCCGTCACGGCAGCCTGGCCACTTGGGCAGGATCGCTTCGATCAGACCAAGTGTGCAATCGCTGCCGGGCTTGCATTGCAGGACGCGTGTCGCGACCTTTCCATTGCGGGCGGTGAAGCGCTGAACCTCCAGGAAAGCCTTCGGCGGAAGCGGGCCGTGTTTGGGTCGCGCATCTGGTTCAGGGCATGCGCAGCGTCCAGACCGTGATCTGCGGAGAGATCTTTGGCCGGTTCCGCGACCAGACCGGGTTTGGTCAGGGTGTCTTTCTGGACGAAGGGCTCTGGACCGGGGTTGCCGCAGCAATCAGCGGTCATGTGTCGATCATTGCGGAAGCAGGCGGTGTCCGCGTACTGTCCTTCACTTTAGACAGCCCCCCCGCCAAACCCGCACTTTCTTGCCCTAAGCCCCGATCAGGCCAAGATCATTGCGGGGTACGTCCCCGGCTATCTCAAGGAGCTGCTGAAGGGAACGCTTACCGACTGGCTGGCCGAGTTCCGGTCGTCCACCATCCTTTTTGCCCGGTTCGAAGGGTTTACTTTTTTCATGGTGAAGCAGACCTTCCCTGGCTTGCTGACTCTGGCGAAGGGCTATAGGTAGCTTGCCATCGAGGACAATGGCGGCCAAAGCCTCAAGTTTGCGACCGACGACAAGGGCCTGATCCTGATGGCCGCTCTTGGGGGTTGCAGAACCCGATCCTTCGAGGACAATGCCGAACGGTCCCCTGCCGCCGCAAGCTTTGTCTCAACGAGACGGCGCTTGCTTCGCCAGGGTTGGCGGCCGGTATCGGCGTCACCGGGGCAAGGTCTTCGCCGGACTTGTCGGGTCGGGCGGTCACAAGGAATACACAGTCATCGGCGACGCGGTTAATCGCGCAGCCGCTTTGTCCAGCAAGGCCGCCGGTCAGACCCTTGTCGACGCGCAGACTTGAAAACCGGCCGGAGGAGGCCCCCCGGCGTTGTTCCAGTTCGTCGACCGGGGTCTCATCCCGCTCAAGGGGCAGGACGCCGCAGCCCATTATGCCGTCGGCGGCGAAGCTTTGGGTCAGGCCGTACAGAAAGGCACGATGGTCGGGCGCAACGCGGAACGCGGGGCGGATCGATTGATCTTGTCGCCGCTGTCGGTGCAAGGCAACTCGCTCAAGGGGCCGTGCACATCCTGGGCGAGGCTGGTCTGGGAAAGTCGCGGCTGGCAGGGCATCTGCAATCACAACTGGAGGCAGCTGGCATCCCCGCCTTGCGGATGCAGGCCGACAGCCTGCGGCGCACCACCGGCTTCTACCCCTGGCGCCCGTTGGTCACAGCCCTTGCCGGTCGCGACCTGCAGGCAGACGATCTTGCGAACCTGCTCGGTCAAGACCCATCCCTGGCCGCGCTTGCACCCCTTCTTAGCCCGGTCCTGCGCAATGAGATTGCGGATACGCCGACCACAGCCGCCCTCTTCGGTGGCGGACGGGCCGAAAAGACCCAGACCGTCATCCTCGCCCTTCTGGAGCGCCTGGTCCCGGCCAAGCCGCAGGTCCTGATCGTCGAGGACGCGCATTGGTTCGATTCCGCCTCCTGGCAACTGCTGGAGCGTTTCGCGCGCGCCTTCCCGGCCAGGACCATCACCATCGTCTCGCGCCCCCTGGACCGCGATGCCTTGCCGTTCGAGGCGCGCCGACTGCTGGACCGGCCCGATACCGCCGTGATCCGGCTGGAACCCTTCACCCGCGACGGGTCGGTCGCGTTGATCAACTCGGCCCTTGGCGTCATCGAATCCGCGCCGGGCATCGCCGATCTGGTCTATTCCCACGCCGAAGGCCATCCGCTTTTTACCAACGCGCTTGCCCTGTCATTGCGCGACCGGGGTCTTTTGCAGGTCGAGGCAAGCTATGCCCATCTGGGATTGGGAGACCGCAGCCTGTCGCAAGTCGCCTTTCCCGATGGGGTGGAAGGGGTGGTGGCGGAACGGATCGCGGGCCTGACCGCACCACAGCAACTGACGCTGAAAGTTGCCGCCGTGCTGGGCCGGACCTTCGACCTCGATATGCTGGCCCGCCTGCATCCCGGCGGCGTCCCGGTTGATGGGCTGGCCCCCGACATTGCCGCCGCCGCGCAGGCCGGGCTGGTCGAAGCCGTGGACGACGCCCATGGCAGGCACCGGTTTCACCATGCGATCATCGGGGACACGGCCTACAAACTTCTGGTCAGCGACCAGCGCCGCAGCCTGCATGCCAAGGCGGCCGAGGTCCTGAACGACCGTGGCGCGGCCGAGGGCTATCCGGCGGCCTCGCTTGCCCTTCTGGCCCACCATTACGAACAGGCGCACCTGCACGACCGGGCTGTCGATTTCCTGTCCCGCGCAGCGCAAAGCGCGCGGTCGGGCTACAACAATGCCGAAGTCGTCGATTTCCTGACCCGCGCCTTGAAGATCGTCGACACGCAACCGCACCTTGCGGACACGGTCACCCGAGGCCACTGGAACCACAAGATCGCCGATGCGCTGAAGGCGCTTGGCCATTACCAGCGCGCCGCAGATTTCCTCTTTGAAAGCGCGCGCCTTCTGGACCGCGCCCCGCCCCGATCAACCCGGGGCGCATTGGTCCGGGCCATCGGCGGTTATGCCGGGTATCGTCTGCGCCCGCACCGCCCGCCCCGCCCCGCGCATGAGCGTGACCCGATGATTGCCGCCGCCGAAATCAACATCGACGCTGTCGGAAATCCATTACGAGCTGAACAAGGTGCCCTTTCCGCTGGCCGAGGTGCTGCGCGGGGTCAACCTCGCGCGGAGCGGCGGCGGTGACAGCACCTCGCTGGCCAAGATCTACATGGGCATGGCGCTGATTTCCCGCGCGCTGCCCAAGGCGCTGGACGGCAATGACCTGCAGGAAAAATCCATCGCCATGGCCGAACGTCTTGGCGACATGCTGACGATTTCCTGGGTCTACATGGCCTCGGGCGTGTTCGAGATGGGCAAATGCGGCTGGACCACCGGCGAGGGGCATTTCCGCCGCTCGATGGCAGTGGCCGACCAGTGCGGTGAGCGCAAGAACTGGGAAACCTCGATGTCGTCACTTGGCAACCTCAAACGGGTCGAGGGGCTTTTTGAAGAGGCCAAGGCCTGCAGTGACGCGACCCTGGTCGCCGCGCGGGACCGCGACATCAGCCATTCCATCGCCTGGTCGCACAATGGCCGCCTGCGCGATCTTCTGTGCCTGAACCGCCTGGACGAAGCGCGTGAGGATTGCCGCATCCTGCACGGGATCCTGAACGATCCGAAGAAGAAGGGCGACACCAACGACAATTCCAACGTGGTGGACGGCTATGCACGCAGCCTGCTGGGCATGGTTGACGGTGATCTTGCCCAAGCCCGCGCCGGGCTGACCGACGCCATCGCCGTGGTGCGCGGGATGAGCCGCCCGCAGGTCTACATGGTACAGAACGTCAGCTTCCTGTGCGATGCGGTCTGGAACCTCTGGCAGCAGACCCGGGACAAATCCCTGATCGCGCAAAGCGACGTGGTCGCCAAAAGCGGTGCGCGAATGGCCAAGCAGTACCGCGCGGGCACGCCGTCCGCCGAACTCGCCGCCGGGGACGCAGCCTGGTACCGCGGCAAGCGCGAGGTTGCGACCCGGCATTGGCTGGCATCGGTGCAGGCCGCCGGTGACCGGGGGATGCGCTACAATCAGGCGCAGGCCCTTTTCCGGCTGGCCGAGGCCGGCTGCCTGCCCGCAGACCATGCCGGCCCCGACTGCCAGACGCTTCTGGCGCAATTGGGCATCGAACGACCGCGCATCTGGTCCATCGCCACGTAAGGGCCTGCCCTAAAGCTCGGCGTCGCTCAGAAGCCGGGTCGTCGTCAAAAGCCTTTGCGCCAGAACCGACGCGAGGGTCCGGTGGAACTGCGCCGCCGCTTGGGCATCCTCGCGCTCCATCAGGACCAGCGCAGACGTATCGATCCGCAAGGCCGTGCTGTCGGTTTCAGCCGTAAGGGTCGCGGTCCGGTCCACCCCGGCGTAATAGGCAATCTCGCCCACAATAGCGCCGGGCAGAAACCTGCTGACAACACGGTTGGCCTGGTTGCGGTCGGTCACCGTGGCGCGCAGCCGTCCCGCCACGAGGAAGATCAGATGGTCGCTCCGGTTGCCCTGAAGAAACAGCTGCTCCCCCGCCGCCAGTTCGATCCGCGGCCGTATTTCTGCAAAAAGTCCAGCGGTTTCGGCCCCAAGACCATGCGAGCCGTCGTCGCCTTGCCTGGCCTGCGTCTCGCGCAGAAGGCCTTCCTCAATCTCAAGCATCACGTCGTCAAGATTGTCCGCCAGCCGGAAATGCTGGCCGCCCTGACGTTGCGCCGCCCGAAGCGCGCTGCGATGTCGGGCGACAGGCCGGTCACGATCAACTGGATGCCCGCTAACTGCCCACGCAGCTACGCCCCAGCCGCTCGAACGCCGACCAGGCCGACCATGTCAAGGCCAACCACCCGCTGCAGATCGACGATGGCATAGCGATACGCCGGTCCGCCTTCGAGCCGTCTTTGCAGCCGGTCCACCAGCCTGCTGGCCGAGCCGAAGAACAGAAACCCCTCCAGCCGACTGACGCTGACGCATTCGCCCATCTTGGCCAGCCGCGCGCGGTCATCGGGCGACCGTTCGACACGTGCTTGGAAATTCGCGCCGGTGGTGCTGATCTGCGTAGAATCGACCCGCGAATAGGCGATCACGAACAACAGGGCCGCCACGGCCACACCAAACCCGACGGCGACCATGAACCCGAAGACCAGCGCAATCACCGGCATTGCGACGACGATGGCAAGCTCGATCCGTGGCATCATCAGGCCGTGGTCGTAATAGGCGGTCAGCAAGAGGTCGAACCCCAGGAAGAACACCACCGCAGCGAACAGACCGATGGGCAGATAGGCCAGCACATCGGCCCCGAAGAACAACACGAAGATCATCGTCGAGGCCAGCCCGATGCCCGCGGCCGCACCAAGAAGCCCGAACCGCCGCGCCAGCAGCGTTTCCGACAGGATGTGATAGCCGCCAAGCCCCCCCACCAACCCGGCAGCGACATTGGCCAGCCCGACGCCCTTCAACTCCCGCTCGAAATCAATCTCGCGTTCGATGGCCAGTTCCAGCCCCGAGGCGTTGAGCAGCATGCCCAGCATGGATACGCCAATGATCGTGGCAATCACCGGCGTTTGGGCCAGGATCTCCAGCCACTCAACGTCCTTGAAAAGATCAAGGCTTAGCCTGCTGACGAAAGACCCACCCTGAAACGGACCAAGAAGCAGACCGTTCTCCCGCATGGCGGCGAAATCCAGGCCCAGAAGGGCAGTGATCGCGAAGAACCCGGCCAGTGTCAGCGCCAGCACCAGCGGAATGGCCAGACCGCTGCTGAACCGCCGGGATACAGCCACGATGATCAGCGCGACCCCCAGCCAGGGCAGCCAAAAGCGGCCAGTTGGCCAAGCACTCGAAGCAAGACTGCCGTCGCCCTCCGGTACGACCATCCCGTAGGCGCCCCGCACCAGAAGAACGCCTGATGCAGCCAGAAACCCGCTGACCACCGGAAACGGCACGAACCGCACCAGATAGCCCAGCTTCAAGACACCCATCGTGTAAAAAAAAAAAGGGGGGGGGGGGGGGGGGGGGGGGGGGGGGGGGGGGGGGGGGGGGGGCCGTCATCCCAGTCGCGATCGAGGTGACCCCGGCCAGCGCGACAACGGTCGAAAAAGCCGCCTCGGCGCTGATCGCAGGCAGCGTCGCAATCGCGCCTGCGGAAATCGACAGCAGAATGGTGCTGACATCCTGCGGCTGGATCAACGTCCCACGATACGACAGCGTCATCGGCCCGATCACTGCCATGGTTGCAGCACCGATCAGCGTCAGCCCGATGCCTTGGCTGAGAAACGGGGCAAGCGGACCGGTATAGATCATCGCCGCCAGGGACAAAGCAAACGTCACTGCCATTGTCCCCACAATCGCCGCTGCGAAAATGGCTTTCATAAGGTCAAAGAACCCCTGACCTCCGGCATCAGGGCTTCTGTCTGTGCTGTGCAAACCCGCGATCCTTTTTGGCGTCAGAAGGCGGTACTTCTGCCCAAAAAGCAAGCCCGAGTGCTGACTTGCGTTACAAGCCCCGGGATCATCCGCCCCTCGCCATTCCGCCGTTGCTGCTTGGGACGCGACCGGCCGAAACAGTCAGTCGACAGCGCGCCGGATCTTGTCGACCGCGCCGAAGGCTGGCCAGGTGATCGCCTTACGGATTACGCTTCGACCCAAAGCCCCTCGGCCTTGACCCCCTTGTAGGCCTCGTCCAGCGACTTCCGCGCCCGGCCGATCAGCACATCAATTTCGTCCGGCGTGATCACCAGCGGCGGCGCGATGATCATCCGGTCCCCCACATGCGCGCATGATCAGATTGTTGGCAAAGCACCGCTCGCGCGTCCGGTAGGCCCACAGTCCCTTCCTTGACCGCGAACTTGGCCCGCGTCGGCCTTTGTCCGGCGTCAGGGCCATGGACCCCATCAGCCCCACCAGCTTGGCCTCGCCCACCATCGGATGATCCGCCAGCGCATCCCAACGCTCTTTCAGATAGGGATGCGCCACGTCGCGGACATGTTCGACGATCCTCTCGTCCTGCATGATCCGCAGGTTCTCCAGCGCCACCGCCGCCGCCACCGGATGGCCCGAATAGGTGTAGCCGTGGTTGAAATCGCCCGCGTCGCCCACAGTCTTTGCAACCTCGTCGCAGACGATGGACCCGCCAATCGGCTGGTAGCCCGAGGACAACCCCTTGGCGATGGTCATGATATGCGGCTTGATGCCGAAGGTCTGCGACCCGAACCAGTTCCCCGTCCGCCCGAACCCGGTGATCACCTCATCCGCGATCAGCAGGATGCCATACTTGTCGCACGATCCGCTGGATTTCCGGCCAATAGGTCTTCGGCGGGATGATCACGCCACCCGCCCCCTGCACCGGCTCGCCGATGAAGGCCGCCACGTTGTCAGGTCCGACCTCAAGGATCTTCTCCTCCAGCTGCCGTGCGCGCGCGAGGCCAAACTCTTCCTCGGACATGTCCCCGCCCTCGCCCCACCAGTAGGGCTGGTCGATATGGGCGATCCCGTCGATCATGCCGCCATGCGCGTGGATCTAGTGTCATCCCCCCAAGCCACCCGCCGCCCATCGTGGACCCGTGATAGCCGTTCTTCCGCGCGATGATGGTCGCGCTTGGCGGCTGCCCCTTCACGTCCCAATACCGCCGCACAAGGCGGATGTTGGTATCGTTCGCCTCGGACCCCGAGCCCGCGAAGAACACATGGTTCAGATCACCGGGGGCCAGTTCCGCAATCTCGGCGGCAAGCGCAATTGCGGGCACATGGGTCGTCTGGAAGAAGGTGTTGTAATAGGCCAACTCCTCCATCTGCCGCGCCGCGACCTGGGCCAGTTCCTTGCGCCCATAGCCGATGTTCACGCACCACAGGCCCGCCATCCCGTCGATGATCCGGTTGCCCTCGCTGTCCGTCAGCCACACGCCCTTGCCCGCGCGTCATCACCCGCGCGCCCTTGGCCGCCAACCCCGCCTTGTCGGTGAACGGATGCATGTGATGCGCCGCATCCAGCGCCTGCAGCTCAGCGGTCGGCAGATGGTTGGTGATCATGTTCATCGGGGTGACCTCGCGGAATCAGCAGGGCCGAATGCCCCGTCTTGACCGCAAGATATGATCAAACGTGCTGCCGTTCAAGAAATTTGATCAAATTATTCGGCGACCTTTCTCTTCCCCAGATATCCCGGGGGTTTGGCGGCAGCGCCCCGATCGAGCGAGGAGGAGGCGAACCCCGACGACGAGACAGAAGCCTCGCGCCGCCAGGCGCTCAATTCGACAACGGTCAGTGCCCCTCGGCCAAGGCCTGCCGGATATGGTCCACGCCCTGCTGGATGTCCTGCTCGATGGCCCGCGCCAGGCCCTTCGCATCCCCCGCCCGCATCGCCGCCAACGCCTCGCGGTGCAGATCGGGTGCTGCCTCGCGACCGTAGCGGTCGATTACTGCCCGCAAAGATGGCCCCGCTCGCAGCCACAAGGACCGCGCAAGGTCCAAAAGGACCGGGGCCCCCGCAGCCTCGTACAAAGCAAAGTGGAACGCATGATTTGCCGCAAGATAATCTGGCAGATTCCCCGCCCCGATGGCCCGGTTCACCGCACCGTCGATCGCCTCCAGCCGGTCGATCTGGGCCGCGGTCAGCCTGGGTAGCCGCCAGTGCGGCAAGGCTTGCGGCTCGATGGCCAAGCCGCGCAAATGCCACCTGTTCCAGAAGGTCCGCCGACAACTCCGGCACCGCCACTCGCCGGTTGCCCTGCGGCAGCAGCGCCCCTTCCGCTGTCAGCCGCCGGATCGCCTCACGTACCGGAGTCATCCCGGCCCCAAGGTCCGAGATCAGCCCCTGAATCGTGACGGGAGCCCCCGGTGCCAGATGCCCGAAAAGGATCATGTCGCGCAGTCGCGCGTAGGTGACCTCGTGGCTGGGGATCTTGCGGCTGTCAGCGTCCATCAGGGCTCCCTTCGGCTGCCCCCTTTATGACGCCCTTGGCCCGGCAATCAAGAGTTGATCAAATCTTCTCAACCCGCTTTGGGCGCATATCGGAACCGCGTCACATCCGCTGTCCAGCCCTGCCCCGTGAGATCATGCGCCACGACCCCGACAAAAGCCCCGGTGAACGATGCATGCTCTCCCCGCCCGCCTTCGTCCGACACCACGGATGCATCAAGCTCCGGCCCCACCGCCACCCCGTTGCACGCTGAACCGCTGGACCGCCCGGTCCACACGGACGCCCAAAGTGACCTTCCCCTCCGCCACCGGGAACCGCCCGTGGAAGGTCAGCGCCTCGCCCGGCCAGTCGCCCTCACAGGACACCAACGCATGACCACCCGGCTATCGCCCTCACGCGTCACCAGCGCCGCATGGAACTTGTGCCGGCTGTAATAGGTGATCAGCCCCGCCGCCCGCTGCCAGTTGGGCGGGTCCGCGACCACATCGCACTCGGCATCATAAGATGGCTCATCCTGCCGCCGCGCGACCAGCGACTGTTCAAACCACGACCCCAGGCTCTCGCGCCCGATCAGCCGCAACGCGCTCCCCGTCATCAGTGAACAATCCGTTCCGGCTAGGGGCGACCGCAGCCACTGGAAGTCCATCGGCAAGGTGGGCCCGGGAAATCATGCTCCACCGCCTCACGGAACCACCCGCGTCGGCGGCCAGGTCCACCGTCGTCGGAGCCAGCATCCCCCCGTCCTTCAGCCAGAGCCAGCCGTCGCGCCAGACCACCTCGGCCAGCCCCGTCTCGCGCCCCGTCGCGCAAAACAACCCGCGCGGACCCTTCTGCGGCCGCCCGCAAAGGAACGAGTGCCAGAACCGCCCGTCATGCCCCTCGACATACTGGCCGTGCCCCATCCGCTGAATGGGGTTCTCGGGGTTGAAGCGCGCGGTGATGACATGCTTTGCCGGATGCGTCTCGTATGGTCCCCGGATGTCCCGCGACCGCGCCAAGGTCACTGCATGGTCATAGCCCGTCCCGCCCTCGGCCGTGGTCAGGTAGTAATATCCGTCATGCCAGAAAAGATGCGGCGCTTCGGTCAGACCAAGATCCGATGCCAAGGTAAATCGTCGTCACTTCGCCCAGAAGCCCCTTGGCCGGGTGCCACTCCTGCAGCTCGATTCCGTCAAACGCATCATGCGCGGGGTTCAACCCCGTCCCCTTCCCCCGATGGTTCCAGCGCATGTTGACGAACCACTTCCGCCCGTCCCGGTCGTGAAACAGCGACGGGTCAAAGCCCGACGAATTGACATAGGTCGGGTCCGACCAGTCCCCCTCTACCGTCTTGCAAGTGACGATGTAGTTGTGCGCGTCCTTGAACGCCCCATCCAGCCGCTTCACATCCGTATAGACCAGCCAGAACCGCCCGTCGGCATGGGAAAGACACGGCGCCCAGATCCCGCAACTGTCTGGGTTCCCCCGCATGTCCAGTTGGGCAGCGCGCCGCAAGGGCCGTGCCACCAGTCGCCAGTTCACAAGATCGCGGCTGTGAAAAATCTGTATCCCCGGATACCATTCGAAAGTCGAGGTCGCGATATAGTAATCCTCGCCCACCCGGCAGAACGACGGGTCAGGGTTAAAGCCGCGGATCACGGGATTTTCCATCATAATCAGCCTCTTGCAACGAAAGGCGGGCGGAGGGACCCCTCATCCCTCCGCCCACTCGCCCCACCTGACAGGGAGGTGCCAGGTCCGGGGCTGTTCTCAGACCAGAAGCGCCCGCGCCTCATCCGGTGACAGCGCCGCGGGGCGCGTGCAAGTGGTCGTCAACGTAACGAACTGGCCGGTCTCGCCCGATGTCAGGCAAGCCATCATGACATCCACCCCATGCAAGGTGCGTTCCAGCGAACAGCGCGCATCCCGCCCGCCCTGCAACGCGGCGACCATGTCTGCGAGGCCGGCCGTCCGGTAGTTGGCCAAGGGCCCACGCTGGGGGTGCTCCTGGTTCGGGATGCCGAACGGGTGGTCCCAGGGCTCCAGCGTGGTCAAGCTGCCGTCCTTGCCGCCGATCTCTACCGTCCCGCCGAAGAAGTTCGGGTCGGGGACATACAACGTGCCCTCGGTACCATAAAGTTCAAAGTGGTTGCGCTTGTGGTGCCAGGCATCCCACGAGGTCGACAGGTTGATTGTCGCCCCGCTGGTGAACTCCAGAAGCGCGTGGATGTTCGTCGGCGTCTTGACCGGCACCGTCTCGCCATTCCTCGGCCCGTTGGAAATCGTCCGTTCCTTCTCGGCCGACGAGGTCAGCGCCCCTACCCGCTTTACCGGCCCCAGGAAGTTGATCAGGTTCGCCACGTAATAGGGCCCCAGGTCCAGCATCGGCCCCGCACCCGGCAGGAAGAAGAAGTCGGGGTTCGGGTGCCAATGCTCCATCCCGTGGTTCAGAACCGCCGCGCAACCCGCAGTGATCTGGCCGACGCGCCCCTCATCAAGGACCGCACGGGCCTGCTGATGCGCGCCACCAAGGAACGTGTCCGGCGCACAGCCGACCGCGAGGCCCTTGGACCTCGCCAGATCGCGCAGCGTCACGCCCTGTTCCAGCGTCAGGACCAGAGGCTTTTCCGAATAGGCGTGCTTCCCGGCCTCAAGGATGCGCTTTGTCACCGCGTAATGCGCGTCCGGAATGGTCAGGTTGATGACCACGTCGACGTCCTTGTTGGCCAGCAGGTCGTCGACCGACTGCGCCTTCACGTTGAACTCTGCGCCCCGCGCCTTCGCGGCCTCCATGTTCACGTCGGCCACAGCGCGAACCTCCAGGCCCTTGAACAGCGGCGCAAGCCGCAGGTAACTGGTCGAGATATTGCCGCATCCAATGATGCCGAGACCCATGTTTGCCATTTTTCCCAATCCTCAGAATGCGTTGGCCGACGCGATAGAACGGGTTGCGAACCGCGCGTCGTCTTTCGGGTTGTCGTGTTCCATTACGAAATGCTTGACCCCGATCTTGCGAAGAGCGGCGATGGTGGTTTTCCAGTCGACTGTGCCGTGACCCACGTCCGACCAGCCGTCCTCGTCACTGTTTTCGCCCTTGGGCGCGATGTCCTTCACATGGGCCGCCGTGATCCGGTCCTTGTATGTCTCGATCCAGGCCAGAGGGTCGGCACCGCCCCGGATGACCCAGGCCACATCCATCTCCCATTCCAGCCCCGGCCCGCCTTCGAAGATGCGGTCCTGCGGCAGGCTGCCATCGGACAGCGCCTTGAATTCGAAGTCATGGTTGTGCCAGCCAAAGCCATAGCCCGCCGCCTTGTAAGGCGCCCCCGCCTTCTGCAAGCGCTCACCAAACGCCTTCCACCCCGCCGCATCCTTGGGCCGGTCGTCGGGCATCACAAAGGGGCAGTAAAGCCGCTCCATCTTCAGCGCCTTGGCGATCCCAAGGACCTTGTCCACGTCCGTTTCCAACTGCCCCAGCCCGAAATGCCCTGTCGGCATGGTCAGCCCAGTTACCGCCAGTCCAGCCTGTGTCGCCGCCACCGCCGCGTCATCGGCGTAAAGCGCGCCGTAGCCTTCGACAGCGGTGTAGCCCGCCTTCGATACCATCTCGAAGGTCCGCGACATCGGCGGGAAGTTGCGGGATGAATAGAGTTGATAGCTGAACATGAGGTGTCCTTTCGTCAGCCGCCATAGGTGGCGGAATGGAGATCTCTGAAGGTGAATGCGGGCACCACCGAGGGGTCCTCGGGGGTGAAAGTGATCGTGGCTGGGTGGCCAGGGAACAGGATCACGGCGTTGGTCGAAAAGCGGCCCGGAACTTCAGATTCCACTGCAACTAACGGAGCGAGTGCTATGACTTGCAACATCAATTTCCACACGTCTCCGTCGCGCTGGATATGTCTGCCGTCAGGCCCGAGGGCAGCAGGTCGTAAGCCTTCCACGGCTTCGGCGCATGGACGTCCCCACCCTGTGCGTCCCCGGCCCAGACAAAGGCCAGAACCTCGTCGTCCCTCAGCGCAGCGGGGGGCAGAGCCATAACATCGACCGCCGCATCCGGGGAAACCGTGACCTTGGTCTCC
The DNA here is from genome assembly GCA_034520175.1 of Saprospiraceae bacterium. Classification (GTDB taxonomy): domain Bacteria; phylum Bacteroidota; class Bacteroidia; order Chitinophagales; family Saprospiraceae; genus JAAFJT01. Next base: position 314,502 of record JAXHNU010000044.1, on the reverse strand, counting down.
TCCAGCCGCCGCACCGTCCCATCCATCGCCGCCGCATTCGCCGTCACCGTGATCGTCACTGCCTCGGCTCGGTCATTCACCGCCCGCAGGACGATGCCCCCGTCCTTCGGCACCGCCGTCACCAGCACCGGCGCGTAGAATGCTGCTGCCATGTGATGCAAAAGCTTCCAGTTCCCGCCATGGTCCAGGCTTGACCACGAACAGACCGGCCAGGTGTCATTCAGCTGCCAATACAGCGTCCCCATGCAATGCGGCTTCAGGCTGCGCCAGTGCGTGACGGCAGTCTTGATCGCCAGCGCCTGCTGGACCTGGCTCATATAGACGAAGTTCGGGAAATCCACCGGAAAGCGGAAATAACGGAACATCGTCTCGGCGATCTGCGCGTTCCCGCCGGGGTTCTTCTGGTGGCTCTCCATCACCGGCGCGGCTATGTTGAAATCCGTGGGGTCGGCAAACTGCCGGATCGCAGACAAGGACGGGTACGACTGAAAGCCGAACTCCGAACAAAACCTTGGGCTTACATCCCGATAGTGATCAAAGTCCTTGCCCTCGTGCCACACGCTCCAGAAGTGCATGTCGCCACTGGAATCATCATGCCAGGCATCGCCAAACGCCATCGGCCCCGGGCTGGGAGACGAGGGCCACCAGTTCGCCCCCGGCAGCGTGTCCAGCAGCGCCGCCTCTACCGTCCGGTTCAGCCGGTCGTAATTCACCAGATAGCGGTCCCGGTCCTTCCGGCTTTCCGGGAACCAGGTCAGCGCCCCGATCATCTTCGTTGTCGCCACAACCAGAGCGCCAGACAGGCGTGGTGGCTTATCCGGGCGACCGACATCGCGGACCTCGGCATCGACCTCGGCCAGGAATTCGGGTGTCGAGGGATACAGATGACAGGCGAACATGAAGTCCTGCCAGACCATCAGACCAAAGCTCATCACACAGGTCGTAGAACCAGTCCGGCTCATACCGGCCACCGCCCCAGACGCGCAGCATGTTCATGTTGGCATCGACGGCCGATTGCAGGAGGCCCCGCACCCCCTCGACCGTGATCCGCCCGAAAAGCGCATCCGCCGGGATCCAGTTCGCGCCCTTGGCAAAGACCGCCCGGCCGTTGACCCGCACGCCAAACGAGCGTCCCGCTGCATCGGGCTCGGAGACCAGCTTCATGTCCCGCAGCCCGATCCGCTTGACCGCCGTGGCCCCGCCGCCGGTCAGCTCCAGGTCATGCAGCACCTGTGCCCCTTGCCCAGCAGGCCACCACAAGACCGGGATCGCGGATCACCAGTGACAGCGTCGCCACCCCATCCGAGACAGGCGCCGTTTGCGTTACACCACAAAGACTTGCCGTCACATCCTCAGACGTCGCATGAACCGTCAGCCGCACCTCGACCTGACCGGGGGAATGCAGCTGGTCGACCCGCACATCCCCAATCCGCGTCCCCAAAGCCTCAAGCCGAAAACACCCTGAGACCCCGAAGATGCCCAGCGCAATGTTCCAGTCCCAGCCGAAATCGCATTGCTGTTTGCGCAGCATGTTGTTGAAGGCAATCGCTCCGTTCACCTGCTGATAGGGGATTGGAAACGGCATTCGTGCTGCCCGGGCAAGCGCCTCGCAGAACAGGGGAGCGGAAAAGGATCTCCACCGCATTTTCCCCCACCCGCAAAGCCGAAGAAACATCCACCCGCCAGCGCCGATGCACGTTCGCCGCCGACAGGACAATGACCCCGTTCAGCCGAACCTCGGCGACCGTGTCCAGCCCGTCGACCACCAGCTCCGCACCAGACCCGTCATGCGTGAACACCCGCCGCGCCACCCAGTCGCGTTCACTGACCCAGCGGCAGTCATACTCATTCCGGCCCCAGTAGGGCTCCGGGATCACTCCGGCCTTGACCAAAGCCGAGATGCCATCCCCCGGCAGGTCAAAGTCAATGACATGGGCGCCGCTTTCATCCGAAAGCGTCCAGCACCCCGCCAGATCGAGCATGTCTTAGATCCTTTGTTCGGTCTTGGTGTCGAAGATCGAGGCCTTTGCGATATCCAGCCCCAGGTGAACCTGCGTTCCCTGCGGCAACCGGCCCTCGACGGCCACGCGAACACATATGTTGGTCCCTTCGGCCTTCAGCCACAGCAGGCTGTCCGCGCCAAGGTTTTCGTCAATTTCGACAACTGCGGGCAGCGAAGGCCCGGCAGGTGGCGTGGCATGAACCGTGAGCTGTTCCGGTCGCACGCCCAGGATCGCCTTGTCGCGCTCCAGCACAGCGCCCCCTTCATAGCCCGCAAGGTCGATCTTCGTGGCACCAAACTGGAACGCTTTGCCGCCGTCGATCGTCCGCCCGTGCAAGAAGTTCATCGGCGGGCTGCCGATGAAGCCGGCAACGAACAGGTTTGACGGGCGGTTGTAGATGGTCTGCGGGTCGGAAAGCTGCTGGATCACCCCTCCCTTCATCACTGCGATCCGGTCGGCCAGGGTCAGTGCCTCGATCTGGTCATGGGTCACATAGACCATCGTGTTGCCAAGCTGGTTGTGCAGGCGCTTGATCTCTACCCGCAGCTCGCTGCCCCCCCCCCCCCCCGCAGCTTCGCATCCAGGTACCGACAGCGGCTCGTCGAACAGGAACACATCCACATCCCGAACCAGCGCCCGCCCGATGGCCACCCCCCGCCGCTGGCCCCCTGACAGGGCCGCGGGCTTGCGGTCCAGCAAAGGCTGGATCTGCAGGATCTCCGCCGCCCGGGCGATGCGCTTGTCGATCTCGGGCTGCGGGACCTTGGCGTTCTTCAGCCCGAAGGACAGGTTCCCCCGCACCGTCATCTGCGGGTACAGAGCGTAGCTTTGGAAGACCATGCCGATGCCGTGTTCAGACGGCTCGGCCCAGTGACGTTCTTCTCCTTGATCCAGATTTGCCCGTCGGTAATGTCCAGAAGACCTGCCAGACAGTTCAGCAGCGTCGACTTCCCGCAGCCCGACGGGCCCAGAAGCACGACGAACTCCCCCTCCGCCACGTCGATGTTCATGTTCTTCAACACGGACACCGAACCGAAGTTCAGCGTCAGGTCCTTGACTTCAATCGAATTTCCCATGGATCAGCCTTTCACGGCACCGGCGGCGATACCGCGCACGAAGAGTTTGCCAGAGACGAAGTAGACGACCAGCGGCACCAGCCCGGTCAGCATGGTCGCGGCCATGTTGACGTTGTATTCCTTCACCCCCTGGACCGAGTTGACGATGTTGTTCAGCTGAACCGTCATCGGGTAGATGTCGGGCTTGGTGAAGACGACGCCGAACAGGAAGTCGTTCCAGATCCCCGTCACCTGCAGGATCAGCGCCACGACAAAGATCGGCAGCGACATCGGCAGCATGATGCGGAAGTAGATGCCCCAGAACCCCGCCCCATCGACGCGGGCGGCCTTGAACAGCTCCTCCGGGATCGAACTGAAGTAGTTGCGGAAGAGAAGCGTCAGGATCGGCATGCCAAAGATCGTGTGCACGATCACCAGGCCCCAAAGCGTGCCGTAGATCCCCGCCTCTCGCAGCAGGATCACGATCGGATACAGCATGATCTGATAGGGGATGAAGGACCCGAAGATCAGGATGGTGAAGAACACCTCCGATCCCTTGAACTTCCAGTTGATCAGCGCATAGCCGTTCACCGATGCGATTATGATCGACAGGATCACCGAGGGCACGGTGATCATGACCGAATTCCAGAAGCCGCGGCTAAGCCCGTCGCAGTTGAGGCCGGTGCAGGCCGTGGCCCAGGCCTTGACCCAGGGCTCGAACGTGATCTCGACAGGCGGGGCAAAGATGTTGCCCAGACGGACTTCCGGCATCCCCTTCAGGCTGGTCATGATCATGACCCAGAGCGGCAGGATGTAATAGAAGCAGACCACAATCAGGATGCCGTACAGCATGATGTTGCGGCTTGAGAAGGTCTTCTTCGGCTTTGCGCCGCGCGGGCCGGTCACCGCCAGCGATGGATGCGGTGCGCTACTACTCGAATTCCAGATAGGCCCAGGGTATCAGCACGATCAGCACGCTAAGCAGCATCATGGTCGAGGCCGCAAACCCCTGGCCAAGGTTCTGCGCCTGGAACATGTAATCGTAGACATACATCGCCGGCACCTGGCTTGCGTTGCCGCCCGGACCGCCCGAGGTCATCGCGACCACCAGGTCGTAAAGCTTGATGATCCCCGCCGCGACGATCACCAGCGTCGTGATGAACACCGGGCGCATCATTGGAATGACCACGATCAGATAGGTCTTCCAGGTCGGGATGCCATCGACGCGGGCGGCCTTCCAGATATCCTCATCGATCCCGCGCAGACCTGCCAGCATCAGGCACATCACGAACCCGGTCCCCTGCCACAGCCCCGGCGATCGAAGCCTGCAAAGGACGGTGTCCGGGTTGTGCAGCGGATCGAACACAAAGCTGTCCCAGCCCAGGCTGCGCACAATCCCCTGCAACCCGAAATCGGGGTTCAGGATCCACTGCCAGACCAGGCCCGTCACGATGAACGAGAGGGCGAAGGGATACAGCATGATCGTGCGGAACGTATCTTCGAACCGGATCTTCTGATCCATCAGCACCGCCAGCAGGAACCCCATGCTGACCGTGAAAACCATCGACATCACCCCGAAGAAGGCCAGGTTCTCGATCGACACCGCCCAGCGGCTGTTGGACCAAAGCCGTTCATACTGGTCCAGCCCGATGAAGTTCGCCTTGGGCAAGAAGCTTTCTGGAATTGGTAAAGGAGTAGACGACAGTCTCAGATCATGCCACCAGAAAACCACCAGTGTGGTCAGCACCATCGGTATCGCAGCAATCTTCGCGTTGATGTTGGGGAACAGCATCACGATGGTCGGCCTTCAGAAGCCATGGTTCTGCCCTCTCCCCCTGCATTCCGGACAAGAGCGCCGCCCGAGTTTCCCCGGACGGCGCAAGTCGTTGGCCAGACTTAGTTGGCGGACAGGATTTCAACCCACTTGGCCTGGGCTGCAGCCGGGTCCATGTCGGACTTCCAGAATTCCACCATCAGGTCTTCGGTCGAATCACATTCGCAACCCCGTCTAAGGTCTTCAAAGCCCGCATTGCCAAAGTCAATTGGTCTTTGTTGGAGACCATCAATTTAACGTGTCCTTCAAAATAACCTTCACTGCCTTCAATGCTAAAAGCGCGGATATTCAAGCCCATTTCACTCAATCGGGTGGACAAACGCTCGATAACCCCGACACCCGTATCCACGCCAGTGATGACCAATTCGGCGACAAAATTATTGTTGGAACTTGCGCCCCACTCGGCTTTTCGGACGCGATAGCCGTAATGTGCCATCAAATTGGGCGCATTTGAACAGATTGTGCGGTGAATTTTGTATAAATTATTGGACGTGATGTAAGCAAAAACATCGTCGCCTTGAACAGGACGGCAGCAGTCTGCCAACTCAAATTCTACCTGTTTTGAGGACTGACCTTCGATAAACAACTCCGACCTAAACCTATCTTTTCCGCCTTTTTTATCATTTTTATCGTGAATACTGAGGGGTAGCGCTTTGACCTCGCGCTCCTCTTCAACGGGTATCAACTTGCCTTTTTCGATAGAAAAAACTTTCAAATCTTCCTGTAAATCAATCGCTTCATTATAGACTGCCAAATAAAATTCGTGACGCATACGGAAGCTAAAATGCTTCATAATGATGTCCAAACTTGGTTCAAATTCTACTTTTAGCTTATCGAGTTTGCGCTGTAAGGCTTCTTTCCCCAAATCTGCCCGTTGTTTTTCTTCTTCACGAAGTGACTGACGGATACGCTCGCGGGCTTTACTCGTCACGACCCACTTCAACCAATCGTCGCTTGGTTTGCGGCTGCGGTTGGTTTCAACGGTAATTTGGTCGCCATTTTGGAGTTTATACCCCATCGGCACGAGTTTATTACGGATTTTCACCGCTTGACAGTGCAAACCAATATCTGAGTGAATCGAAAAAGCAAAATCTAACGCTGTCGCGCCTTTTGGCAACATTTTCATATCGCCTTTGGGCGTATAAATATAGACTTCTTCGGTAAAAAGGTTGGTGGATTTGAAATCTTCAATAAAATCAACTGATGAGTCGTTCGACGATTTTTCCAAAGATTCGCGTACATTGTCGAACCAACGTTCAAAAACATCTTCTTGTTTCCGCACATTTTTGTATTTCCAATGAGCAGCATAACCACGTTCCGAAATTTCGTCCATGCGTTCGCTCCTAATCTGCACCTCTACAAAACGCCCTTCTGGTCCAATAACCGTTGTATGCAATGATTCATAGCCGTTTGATTTTGGAATAGTGACCCAATCTTTCAAGCGGTCGGGCAATGGTTTGTGTACGCTTGTAAGGACAGAATAGACCTGCCAACACGCGCCGCGCTCGTGTTCGACGGGAACATCTACGATGATGCGAATGGCAAACAAATCATATATGTCTTCAAAATCACATTTTTTATTTTTTATTTTTGACCAAATCGAATAAATGGATTTTGGTCGCCCTGAAATACGGTAAGTAAAGCCAAATTTGTCAATTTGCTCGCGCAACGGGGCAATAAATTCGTCAATATAGGCATTGCGTGCACGTTTTGTCTCTGCCAATTTTTGCGCCACCAAGTTGTATTCTTCGCGGTGCGTGATTTTCAAACACAAGTCCAAAAACTCCGAACGGATATTGTACAAGCCCAAACGGTGGGCTAAAGGTGCGTAGATGTACTCGGTTTCAGCCGCAATTTTGAGCTGTTTGTGAAGGGGCATTGCGCCGAGTGTGCGCATATTGTGAAGGCGGTCAGCCATTTTTATCAGCACAATCCGCACATCAACGACGAGCGTAGAAAGGATTTTTTTGAAGTTTTCGGCTTGTGGACTTTCTTTGTCAAATGTGGTATCCAATTTTGTCAAACCATCAACAATGGTTTCAATTTTCGCCCCGTTTTTGCCAAAAGCTGTCCGAATATCCAGTAATGTCATGGGCGTATCTTCCACTGTATCGTGCAGTAAAGCCGCGATAATGGCAGTTGCACCAAGTCCGATTTCTTCCGCACAAATCCGTGCCACTTCAATCGGGTGCAAAATATACGCTTCGCCCGTTTTGCGGCGTTGCTCACTATGTGCTGCAACGGCAATCTCGTAGGCGTGGCGAATCTCTAACTTATCTTCGTCTGTTAGCGGCGTTTTGATGCTTTTCAGCAATTGCCGATACGCCCGATTGATTTGTAGGCGGTCTTCATCGCTGTAAAAAATCAAAGACGGCGTTGGGGAAGGTGCGGCGGTTGCTGTCATATTCCTAATATTTTGGCGTGGTTGAGAAGGATTTTAAATTTCAGATTTCAAAGTGCAATGAATTGATTTTCAATATTTTGCAAAATAAAATTGAATACTTTAATTTATTGTAAATCCTTAGTTGCGCTCGCTTCCCTCGCGCAAAAAAGAGAAAAGGTCGTTCGTTTTTCGGGCTTTGCCCGAAAAATGAACGACACCCCCTCCCTCCGCGCGAGCAAAGCGAGCGCAACTAAGGATTTACTACCCTAAATTGCTAACGTAATTTGGTTTTAAATGTTTGGATAGTAATGTACTTCCACAAATATAGGGGAAATTTTTGGGATAAAAAAACAAAGAAAAGGTTAAATAGGCAAAATGATTAAAGCACATCAACCAAATATCCGCTAATCCCACGTTTTTGCATCGTGAAACAGACACCTACCAAAACAATTTGCTTTTTTGATAGACTGTAATGCGCGGCATAGTTTTTAGCTTTCATCTGCTCAATGGCAACCTCAGGTTTTCTATTTTTCTTAAATTCAAAAATATAAATATGCGTATCCGTTTCTACAACAGCATCAATACGCCCTTCATTGGTACTGACTTCAACGGGCATTTTTATACCCAAAATATTGAACACTAAGTAAATAATGGCGTGATAAAAATTTTCATTGACTGCTTTTTTAATGATTTTAACAGTGCCTTGTTTGTCTTTTTTCTCTATATCTTCCGAAAAAAATTGAACGGGCAAGGTTTTAAACATGCCTGTCAAAATAGCCATCACTTTTTCTGTATCGTTTCTTTTAAAGGCTTGTTGAATATCCAAAATCGTTACAGCAAGTCTGCCTTGCTGTGTGTCGGTGTAACCTTCTAACACCAGTTTAGAAAATGCGTTTTCGACTTCTTTATTGGGATAATAAATTTTATAAATATTATCAACAATGTGTTCTTTAAACGTCAAATAGCCCGTTTGAAGCATTATCGACAAATAATCCAATCTTTTTAAATCATGCCAATTGTATATATCGCTGTCAACGATTGTATTGCTAAAATCATATTTCAAATCTTTATTAATCAATGGAATTAAAAACGAAGGCGTACCTGTTTCAAACCAATAATTTTTAAATTCTTGTTTTTTCATCAAAAGCATGGTCGAAAACGGATTATAGACAAAATCTTTACCATTCCACGAAAAACCATTGTACCAAAAACGCATTTTCTCAACAACAGCATCAAGAGATATGCCTTCTTTTTCTGCTAAATCTATTAATCCTTGACCACAGTACTGCTTTATTTCAGCTTCTGTGAAACCACAAACGGTCATAAAATTAGGGTCTAAAGTTAAATCATCGAAATAGTTTAAATCCGAAAAAATGGAGACTTTAGAAAATTTAGACACGCCTGTGATAAAGGTAAAACGAAGAAACTGACCACTGTCTTTTAGTATGCCATAGAACGCTTTTAGAATATCTCTATTCACTTCTGCCTGTTCAAAATTGCCTTTTTCTATATAATAAATAATCGGTTTATCGTATTCATCAACGAGTATAACGACTGGTTTTTTATATTTTTTAAATAATTTTTGGATTAATTCTGAAAAACAACTTTCGTGAGTCTCCTCATTAAGATCAATTTGATACGAAGTTGCAATACTTTTTACTTCATTTAAAAGAGCAATATCTAAACTTTTTGAGGTGAACCCAACTCTATCCAATGACAATCTAATGACAGGAAATTCCTCCCATTTTATTTTATCATAAATGTATAAGCCTTTAAATAAATCTTGCCGACCGCGAAAAACGTGTTCAATGGCACTCATAAACAACGATTTTCCGAAGCGACGTGGGCGGCTAAGGAAGAAAGTCGCATTATTCCCCTTCTGTAATAAAGGTAGTATAAACGCTGTTTTATCCACGTAAATAGCATCATTTTCTATCAAATGGGGAAAATAATGAGAACTAATTGGGTAGTTTCTATTAATCATCTTTATTATGTATTTTCTTTTTAAATGACAAATATAAACACTTTTGAATAAAAAAGAGGTTTTATACTGAGGGGGGTACTATGGAATAATTCGGCGCATCTTGACGGTTTACGTCTTCTGTCGAGCCGTTTTTTGGCGTAAGACGCGAGACATAGTGTCTCTACAAAATCACGCCTGCTGCAATGAAATGGGGATTGAGAAGATTTTTTTTATTATAAACAAGTGGTTTTCGGCTGTTCAATTGCAACATCGTCCCACCTGCTTCTTCAATAATAATGTGAGCCGCCGCCGTATCCCATTCGCTTGTAAGACCAATGCGCGGATAATAATCAAACAAACCTTCGGCAAGCATAACGAGTTTTAAGGCACTGCCTTTGGGTGTCAAGACGGGCGTATCTAAATTGGAAAAGAATTTTTCGCTTTCAACGTTTGTGTGCGAGCGCGAAATAGGAATCCGCAAGCCTTTATCGGTGAGTTTGAAGCGGCTGCAACTGATTTTTGTCTCGCTATTATTCACTAATTTATAACTGCCTAAACCTTTGACCGCAAAATACCCCCCCTCAGTAATTGGCACAAAAACGACACCTAAAACGGCTTTTTTGCGGTGAATCAAGGCAATATTGACCGTAAATTCGCCGTTGCCTTTGATAAATTCTTTTGTCCCGTCTAAGGGGTCAACGAGCCAATAGTAGTCAAATTTGCTGCGTTCGGCGTAAGGTATCACCGCATTTTCTTCTGATACAACAGGAAGTTTTACGGATAGGTTATTCAGCCCTTTGTTGATGACTTCATTCGCCGCCAAATCTGCTGCCGTCACGGGCGAATCATCGCTTTTTTGTTGCGTATTGAGTGCCTGCGAATGATAGATTTTCAAGATTTCTACACTCGCTAATCGCGCAATTTCTACGACCTGTCGGGCTAAATCTAAGTTTATTAAGTTGTTCATTTTTATTATTTCGCGCCTCATTAAAAGGCAATAATTTGTTTGTCTTTAAGTTCATCTGCGAAGACTTGAAAACTCCTTTCGCCTTTGTGGTTTTTGTAAACGGTTTGAAAAACAAGTTCCTTAAAAATAACAGGTGCATCACTTTCCGTATATTTTCCACGTTTCGTTTTTTCTGTTAGTTGCATCAGTTTTTTCTTTGGGTCTTTTTCTGTCATTGGATTGTTAATTGCCTTTAACTTCAACTTATACAATTCGTTGACCTTGTCTATATCAGATAATATTAATGCTTCCATTTCTGCAATAGCTAAAAAGAAAATTCCTTGACGATTAATCGTTTTATCCGCTCTTTTGGACCAGTTATCACGAATTGTTACTTTCTCTTTTTCAGAGAAAACACCATCTAAATCTCGAATGAAAATGACATGATGTAATTCTTCACTTAAAAATTCAGATTCTAAAGAGCTTAGAAACATACGCTCGTTGTCCAACTGACTACCCCGCAATTTCGTTAGAATAACTTTAAATTGTACATTCTCGCAAGCTAATGGGCGCAGTAAATGACATAAAGATTCTGAATCATTACTCGGATGCTCGCCCACAACACCAATTTTTATTTTATTCGACTTCGTATTCTTCTGCTTCATACTCTTCAAGATTTGAATGTACCCAAAAATTACTTAAATACCCTACCTTATCCATATACATTTGACCTTTTTTTATTTTATGAGGCGATAAATGGTGCATTTGCGTTCCTTTTTCGTCGTCGTAACGGGTAACAATGATGCGGTCAAGTTCGTCTTTATCTAAAATATTCAATACTTCAGACGAGTGCGTGGTGATGATAATTTGCTTTTCTTTGGATTGCTCTTTTAGAAAATCCATGAGTAGATAGAGTTGGTCGGGGTGGATGCCGAGTTCGGGTTCTTCGATGAAAAACAGGTTATTATTTTTTTTACTAAGAAATTTAAGAAAAATATAGAAAAGTCTTTTTGTTCCATCTGAGAGCTGATGCCAATATAACCATTTTTTATTAACTAAAAAGAGCAAATTAACATTTCTTAATTCATAGCCATTATTGATTGGGTTATATACTAAGGATCTATCATCAATTTTCAAATCTCTAATTGGTGTAAACTGTTTCAAATAGTTTATTAATTCATCGTTTTTAATTTTAATTTTTGATATAAAATCATTCTCTAAAACCTTCATTCCTTGTAAACTCTCACCTATTAACCAAAATATATCAAAATCACTTGTAGAATTAATTGCGACTGTTTGATTACCGTTTCCATGTATATTTGTAAGAATAACGCTTCCCTGTATGCCTTTTTCTAATATACTTTCAATTTTATTTCCGAATGTAATATAAATAATATCTTGAATAACTTGAACTTTTCCGCCATTTTTAATAAAATGCTTACCTACTGTCTCGTCAAAAAGGACTATAGGATTTCCTTCTTTATTATTCCAAAAATCAATTTGTCTGGTTAATATATGTTTATTATTTGAGAAAGATTTTTCTATTATTTGATATTGAAAATCTCCTCCATATTGCCCCTTGAGTTCCAATTTAGAATTGTTGGTTTCAATTAAACCATCAAACTCTTCTTGTGTAAATTGATAAATAGGGTATGTATTAATTAGACTGACAAACTCCAAAAAATTCGTCTTCCCACTTCCATTCGGTCCAATAATAATATTCAACCCCGCTTTGAAGTCAATCTCCAAATCGCGGATACTTTTGTAACCTTTCAGATGCACACGGCTGATATAGGCGGGTTGCTGTTCTTTTGTCTCACTCATTGCGAAGTTGTTTTAATTTGAGCAAAAGTAAATCTTTTTCTTTCATATTTATTGCTTTTTAGTTAGGCGAAGATACAATTATTTTTTTATTATACTAACTTGGGTTATTGTAGGCATCCTTTAGTTTGTTCAATAATTGACTACTTCGCCGATAACTCCGTCATTCCCCCCAATTCTCTAAAATCCACGGGAGTTACCTCCGACACGCCTTGTTCGGGCATGTGTACGCCATAAATCACATCTACTGCCGCCATTGTTGCCTTGTTGTGCGTCACGACGATAAACTGCGAATGTTCCGCAAATTTCTTAATGATTTTATTGAACTTTTCAATGTTGGCGTCGTCAAGTGGCGCGTCAACTTCGTCGAAAATACAAAAAGGCGCGGGTTTGTAGAGGTACAAAGCAAACAAAAATGCCGTTGCCGTCAAGGTTTTCTCACCGCCCGACAGCTGCGAGATGCTTTGTGGACGCTTGCCTTTTGGCTTTGCCACGATATTGATACCCGATTCCAATGGATTTTCGGGATTTGTCAATATCATATCCGCCGTATCTTCTTCAAAAAACAGGCTTTTAAACACCTCGATAAAATGCAAACGCACGGTATTGAAAGCCTCCATGAATTGGGTAGTTGCCGTTTCTTCGATTTCTTTCATGGTCTCCAACAACGAGTTTTTTGCTGCCACAATATCATCGCGCTGTACGGCAATGGTATCGTGTCGTTCTTTCATTTCGTTGTAGGCTTCGACGGCAAGCGGGTTGATTTCACCAAAAGTATCGAGTTGACGCTTTTGATTGCCCACTTTTTTATCCAATTCTTCCATGTTCAAGCCTTCTTTCGGGACTTGATTGATGAGGTCGTTTACGGAAACACCAAACTCCACATTCACGCGGTCGCCTATGCCTTGAATCTGGATTTTTAAGTCTGAAAACTTGTCTTTTAGGTTATTGACGATGCTTTGAACGTCGTTGCGTTGGCGACTGATGCGGCGCAAATCGTCTTCCATTTTTACGATTTCGTTCTTTTTTCTAAAGAAACTTTGTTCAAAATCAGATAAGCCCGATTCGCGTTCGCGCCGCTTTTTGTAGAAGTCAATCAATTGATTTTCAATAGCCAAAAGTTCATCTTCTACGGCGGTCAATTCGTCTTGAGCTTGCGAAAAGGTCTTAGTTGCCGATGCAACGACCCCCTCAGTATCCGATAGGTTTTTTTCTCTAAAACTCAATTCGCGTTGCAAAGTCGAGACTTTATTTTGCTGCCGAATAAACTCAATATTTTTTTCATTGTACGCCAATGACATCTGCGAAACCTTATCCGACACCGAGCGATACGAGCCGTCGGCACTCGACATTTGATTTTTGAGTTTGTCCAATTCGAGTTGCTGCTCGCCCAATTCTTTTTGGTAAGTCGCAATGGCTTTTGTCAGTTCTTCGATGCGGGTTTCTGCTTGCCGTTTTTTAGCGTCCGCTTCATCAATGAAAGTCGAAAAGTTATCAATTCGGGTTTGAACAAATACTTTTTGTTGGCGAATTTGGTTGAGTTCGGCTTGTTTTTTTTGCGTTTCAACCTTGTTATCCGACGTTTTTAAGAAAGAAACGTCGCTTTTTATTGTCGTTAATTGCTTATTGAGGTCGGCAACAGAGGCTTCAATATTTTTGATGTCAAGTTCAAGAATTTCAAGATTTTTCTTTCGTCCAATCTTTTTTCCTTCAAACAAACCCACCGAACCACCCGACAACGCGAAAGGTCGGCGCGTCAATGAACCACTTTTATTCAAGAAAACGACCCCCTCAGTATTCGGCGCGTTGGATTTAGAATTTTGAGTATCGGAAGGATAATCAGACAAATTTTCGTTATCAGAAATCAATACATTGTGCAACAAATAATCGAAAAGGCGACGATGTGGCGCGTCAACTTGTATCAAATCAACGGCAGGACGCGCTTGCACCAATCCTTTTGTTGGGTAATCCGTATTATCAAAGGCTTCCAAGACGAAAAAATTGGCTTTGCCTTTTTGGGCATTTGTCAATAATTTAATCGCAGCGTAAGCATCTTCTAATTTGGGAACAACGTAATAATTCAAAAATGGCTCTAAATAATTCTCAACTGCCGTCCGATAGGCTTCTTGCACATAAATCAAATCGCTCAAAAGTGGGGCAGTCCACGTTTTTTCTTTTGCCAAAAAGCGGATACTTTCTGGAAAACCCTCCAATGATTCGACCATACTTTTGGTCAATTTGAATTCATTGCGCTTTGAATCCAATTGGCGGTTGAGGTCAGCGAGTTTTTTTGTTGTGTTTTCTATTTGGGTATTGGCTTTTTCCAGATTCGCCAAACGCTTTTCCTCTTCTTTTTCCGCCTCCTGCAAACCCACCACTTGTGCTGTTTCTTTCGCGTCCAATTCCGACAATTGCCCCCTCAGTGTTCCTACTTCATCACGGCGTCCTTTTGTGTCATTATCGGTTCGGAGAATGTCGCTGCGCAAATTTTCGATTTGATTATTCGCAATGGCTTTTTGTTTTTCGGCTTCGTTGATAGCGCGCTCTGCTTTTTGCTGTTGTGCCAGAAATACATCAAGGTCGGCTTTCAGAGTACCGTGGTCAGATTTTACGGAATCAAGGCGTTCTTTGGCATCTTCCAATTGCCCTTCCAATTTCGATTCCAAACGTTTTTCACCGTTGATTTCTGTTCTGTAAAAATCAATTTCATCGGTGAGTTGCTTGGTTCGGGCTTTTGCGGCGTTGATTTGGTCTTGCTGTTTTGCCGAATTTTGTTGAATAAAAAGTTGGCGTTGTTGCGCCATTTTTTTATCGTTTTCAGCCCCGCGCAAACGCCCCACCACGGAGTTCAATTCCCGTTGCCGTTCGCTCAACAATTGCTCGTTTTCAAGGTTGCCTTTTTTATCGCGTTCAATTTGGGCTTCTAATTTGATGCTTTCAGTATCCAATTGACGGTAGCGGTCGGTTTCAATTTCTATCTGTTTTTCCGTTGTTTTGTAATCATTTTTGAAAAAAGACAGTTTCAAAACGGCTAAATCCAACGCCAATTCGCGGTATTCTGTTTTTAAATCGAAGTATTTTTGCGTGCGTTTTGCTTGTTTTTCAAGGGTTTTGAGGTTGTTCGTGATTTCAAAAAGCAAATCTTCAATGCGGTTCAAATCTTCTTCGGTTGCATTGAGTTTGTTCATGGTTTCATTTTTCCGCACCTTGTATTTCGACACACCCGCCGCTTGTTCCAACATTCCGCGACGGCTGTTTTGCTTGTCATTCAAAATCTCGTCCACCATACCCAAAGCGATAATGGCATACGAATTTGAGCCAATACCCGTGTCCATAAACAACGATGTAATGTCTTTGAGCCTGCAAGTGACACCATTGAGCCGATATTCTGACTCGCCCGACGCATACAAAATACGGGTAATTTTGACTGACGCATATTCTGTTGGCAATAGGTTTTTGGTATTTTCAAAGGTCAAACTGACTTGTGCCAATTGCCCAGCTTTGCGCTTCTTAGTGCCGTTGAAAATGACCGAATTCATTTTATCGAGCCGCAATTCCGCGCTTTTTTGCTCGCCCAACACCCACCGAATCGCATCTACGACGTTCGATTTGCCCGACCCATTCGGACCGACAATGCCAATGACATCTTCATTGAAATGAATCACCGTTTCGTTGGCGAAACTCTTGAAACCTTTTATTTCGAGGGTTTTTAATCTCATTTTCTGTTATCTGCGCTACTGCCCGTGAGGTATTGAGTTTTGAACATAAAAATTTCGCAAAGATACGTTTTTTGAGAAAAAATTACCCACCCTCAGTATTTTTGAGTTTTTAAATATAAAAAAGTTAATTTTGCCTAAAATTTAGAACGATGAAACAAGAAAGATTATTCAGAGAATGCCGTTTGGCGTGGTTAGAAAAAACATTTGGCCTTGAATCAAGATGGATTGCCCATGTATGGTTGTCATGTTATTGGTGGCGATTGGTATTTTATGACGTTAGAGGGGAAATAATATACGATTAGTCGCGATTATTCAACCTTGACAAATGAAATTTTTGAGGTTGTTAAAATATTAAAAGTTCACCGAATGTGGTTACCACTAAAATTGTCAAAAAACCTACAATTTGCTCTAACATCGATTCAACAATAGCGCAGCTAAGTATTTGAGGGGTGGGCATAACTCCAAAGCGATTTTTGGGCTTTACGCTCGCTTCGCTCGCGTAAAGGAAGGGAATGTGGTTCGTTTTTCGGCTTCGCCGAAAAAACGAACCACCTCTCCTCCCTTTTGCGCGAGCGAAGCGAGCGCAAAAGATACCAAAACCATAGCGTTTTGTCAAAAAACGTTGAATTTGGGTTATGCCCACCCCTCAAGTATTTACCATAAATCATTACAAAATAAGAATGAAAAAAATGTTCATAATCGGCTTATTACTGAGGGGGGCATTTGCCTTTGCTCAACAAGCCAATGCCACTACTTTTGCCAATTTAATTACGCCCGAAGAATTGCGTTCCTACCTTACTGTCTTGACGGCGGACTCACTTGAAGGACGCGAAACGGGGACAATCGGCAATGAAAAAGCGGGCAATTATATCGCACGGCAATTCGCCAATATGGGCTTGCCTACTATCGGCGAAAATGGGACGCACCTACAACGCATGGTTTACACCAATGAATCTTGGAATCAGTTAGCCCTATCGGTCAATACCCAGACTTACCGTAATATGTTCAATTTTTACGCATTTCCAAGCACAAATGGCGTACTTCAAGATAAAAAAATCAATGCTTCAGAAGTCGTATTTCTGGGTTATGGCATTGATGACAGAGCCTATTCGGATTATAAAAATGTGGACGTTAGGGGAAAAGTGATTCTAATCAATCAAGGAGAGCCTCTAAAAAAGGACTCTGTTTCGCTGTTGACCCAATCAACGACCCCCTCAGTATGGACGACCGATAGACGTAAAAAATTGGAAACCGCGTTCCAAAAAGGCGTTAAAGCGGTTTTGATTATTGACCCCAAATTGTCGCAAAGCGTACAAGAATACCGTCGTTTTTTCGCCAGAAATATCATCGGTGATGTGGAACATCCAGAAGGAAAATTAAGCAATAACGTGTTTATTTCGCCCGATGTGGCTAAAGAAATTATTGGTCTTTCGACAAATAAATACACAAAAGCACGTCAAAAATGCGAAAAAGGCAAACCGCGCTCAGTCGTATTACCTTGCAATTTCAAACTCACATTGGACAAGTTTTTCAATCAATTAATCGGCTCAAATGTACTCGGTTACATCGAAGGAAGTGACCCCGTTTTGAAAAAAGAATTGGTCGTTGTAAGCGCACATTACGACCACTTAGGCAAACGCGGCGAGATTATTTATCATGGTGCAGACGACGACGGAAGTGGCACATCGGGCGTTATCAATATTGCGCGTGCTTTCAGCGAAGCTAAAAAACAAGGCATGGGACCCCGCAGAAGTGTCTTGTGTATGCTCGTGACAGGCGAGGAAAAGGGTTTATTGGGGTCGAAATATTATACAGAAAATCCGATTTTTCCGCTTGAAAACACGGTGGCAGATGTGAATATTGACATGATTGGGCGCGTAGATGAAAAGTATGAAAAAGCCAATAATCCGAATTATATTTACGTGATTGGTTCAGACAAACTCAGTAGCGATTTGCATAAAATCAACGAAGATATGAACGCCCAATACACAAAACTCACGCTCGATTACACCTACAACGACGAAAATGACCCGAATCGTTACTATTATCGCAGCGACCACTACAATTTTGCGGAGCATAACATTCCCGTAGTTTTTTACTTCAATGGCACACACGACGATTATCACCAACCGACGGATACAATTGACAAAATCAATTTCGCCAAAATGACAAAAATTGCGCAATTGGCGTTTTATACGACTTGGGAAATTGCCAATCGTGCAGAACGCTTGAAAGTGGATAGTAAGAAAAAATAGTAAATTAGTGCGTGGGCAACATTATTAGATAGTTACTGGCTCTTTCTCGCTTCGCTCGAAAATCGCCCCAGAGTAATTTTTTAGGGGCGAGCGTGTTTTTGAATGAGAAAAATCGAAGATTTTTTCTCATTCAAAAACACGCTCGCCCCAATAGATTTTTCGGCGCTTTGAAACCATGCATAAATTGAAAATACGCATTAAAAGGCACTTTTGCGCTCGCTTCGCTCGCGCAAAAGAAAGAGAGGTGGTTCATTTTTCGGGCTTTGCCCGAAAAATGAACCACCTCTTCTCTTTTTCCGTGAGCGAAGCGAGCGTGGGCTAAGTAATTACCAGCTACTTATTACTATAATGCACCGTTTTCGTATGGTGAAGGTTTAAAATCATAGACGTATGCGGAATATCATCTTCCAAATATTCCTCCCCCGTTGACTCAAACCCCAATGATTCATAAAACCTCAGAAGATAGGATTGCGCCCCAATTTTTACCGCATCTTGCGGAAAAAGCCGTGCCATTTGATGAATACTCTGCGTCATCAATATTTTTCCAATGCCAAATCCACGCACTTTTGGCGAATTGACAACCCGCCCAATTGAGGCATAATCCGCATAAGCCACACCTTTCGGCAATAAGCGCGTATAAGCCACGAGTGTTTTTGAACGCTCAGATACCCCCTCCCGATAATCTCGGGACAAGTCCGTATTTTGGGCATTTTCTGCCAAATCTGCGTAGCCTAAGAGGTGAAATCCCTCAAGGTCACGCCCGTCTGCATCTAAGTACGGGCAATTTTGCTCTATTATAAAAACTTCCTGCCGCAACGCCATAACGCTGTACAACTCGTAAACTGTAAGTGCCGAAAAATGAACACATTTGAAGGTTATTGTCATTGAAAGATTTTTAAATTTGTTCAAACAAAACATCCATCATCAATTGATTTTGAACGATGTGCAGATAATGTTCGTTTTTCTTTACCCCAAAAGTAGTGAGCATCGTAACAAAAACAGTCTTTTTTGACCCCGTTCTCTGTTGAAAAACACGGCGTTTGTACGCCCATAAACGGCAACTAACTCAGCTCTCGACGAAGCTATCGCACGGTCTAATATCTTGATTTCTTGCTCTCTGCCAATAAGTTTAGGCTCTATTAGGGTTTCAAGTTGCTGCCAATTTTAAATTTCTTAAAGGCGGCGTAGCTGCCAAATATCGGTAATATTACCAACGAAATAGTATTTTCATTGGGGCGTAGCCCTTAAATTTGACTTCTTTAGCGGTTATACCGCGTTGTAAACCAAGTTATTCGATTATTAAGTTACCAAGATTGAGCAGCTACGCCGCTTTTAGTCTAAAAGTAGATGTCAGCAACTTGAAACCCTAATTGAGCCTAAGTTTATTTATCATCTTTTTTATTTTCAGCCAAAACTATAACAAAAATAAGGTTTTGGCTGAAAATAAAAAAATATTTTTAGTTCCAATCTAACACGGGTTTGAAACCCTGTCCATTACTCACATCTTTTTAGAGGGTCAAATTATAAACATTCCCGATGAAATCGGGATGTGCCATGTGACACTACGTGTCATGCGAAAAGACTTGAAATGCCCTTTTATTATAAACATTTTGACACTACGTGTCATTTATCTTTGGACTTTTACTGACACGTAGTGTCAAAATGTTTATTTCCACCCTATTTATCTATCCCCAAATACTTATGGGTAATGGACAGGGTTTGAAACCCGCGTCAGATTTGAACTAAAAATATATCTGACAATTTTAACGGTAGCTCACGTTCGGGGAACTTTTGAAGTTCCGTGAACGTCGGTTTGCGCGGTTTTGACGCAAAAATGCTTTATTTACTGAGGGGGTCTTTTGCTGCCGCTAAAATTGTCAAAGAGCCGAAAATTTCTACGCATTGAAGGTCGTTCCTCACTTCTGAAAAAAAAATGAAAAAAAACACTTTAAAAAAAAACTTTTCTTGCGAGATTCATTTAATCATTGTACTTTTAGCGAATATTCGCTGATTTTTATTTTTTATAAATTCATGAATTTTATAAAAAATTGATTTACAACAATTTACAATAAAACCCACGTTTCAGAAATTTTCAAATAAAATAAAAATGTCAGATACACTTGTGAAAAGTGCTACCCTCAATGGTGGCTCATTTATAGTTCAAGATTCAACCCCAGAAACAACTTTTATTCCCGAACAACTCGGTGAAGAAGCATTAATGGTGAAATCTATGATTCAAGATTTTCTTGAAAACGATGTCTATCCGAATCGCAATGACCTCGAAAAACAAAAAGAAGGTTTAGCAGTTGGGCTGCTTGAAAAAATGGGCGAATTGGGTTTGCTCGGTACACACATGCCCGAAATCTACGGCGGTACGGCAATGGACACGAACACAAACACCATGATTTGCGATACACTCGGACCTGCGGGTGGCTTTACGGTGTCTTATGCTGTTCAGACGGGTATTGGTATGTTGCCTTTTTTCTACTTCGGAACAGAAGCGCAAAAAGCACAATATTTGCCCGATTTGATTAGTGGCAAACTCAAATGTGCCTATTGCCTTACCGAACCAAGCAGTGGCTCTGATGCGCTCGCCGCAAAAACCCGCGCTGATTTGACACCCGATGGGAAACATTACCTCATCAATGGTCAAAAAATGTGGATTTCAAACGGTGGTTGGGCGGATTTGCTTGTTGTTTTTGCAAAAATTGATGGTGCAAAGTTCACTGGTTTTATTATTGACAGCAAAGCAGAAGGCGTTACTTTGGGCGCAGAAGAAGATAAATTGGGTATCAAAGGCTCGTCAACGCGCCAGATTTTCTTTGAAAATGTGAAAGTACCCGTAGAAAATGTATTAGGTGCAGTGGGCAAGGGACATGCTATCGCGTTTAATGTGTTGAACGTGGGTCGTTTCAAATTGGGTGCTTTGTGCTTGGGTGGCGCGAAAGCCGTGTCAACAATGAGCGTTAAATACGCCAATGAACGCCAACAATTTAAAGTGCCGATTGCCTCTTTTGGTGCAATTCAGCACAAATTGGGTGAAATGGCAATTCGTCTTTTTGTTGGTGATTCATCGCAATACCGCATTTCAAATTTGATGCAGGAGCATATTCACGCTTCATTGGACGAAGGAAAATCTTATGCCGATGCTACTTTGGAAGCAGCAGAAGAATATTCAATTGAGTGCGCTTTGATTAAGTTTATTGGCTCGGAAGTGCTGGATTATGTGGTGGACGAAAATCTCCAAGTTCACGGGGGTATTGGTTTTTCAGAAGAATTAGGTGCAGCCCGTGCGTACCGCGATAGCCGTATCAATCGGATTTACGAAGGTACAAACGAAATCAACCGACTTTTGGCGGTAGATATGTTGCTGAAAAAAGCCATGAAAGGAGTTCTTGACATTGCTTCTCCAGCTTGGGCAGTACAAAAAGAATTGGCTTCGATGCCGTCTTTTGGTCGTCCGACGGGTGAATATGGTGAGGCTTATGCAGCAGTTAAAGATTTCAAAAAAATCATTTTGATGGTGGCTGGTGGTGCTGTCAAAATGCAAATGGACGGTAAACTTGATTTGAGACACGAGCAAGAGATTTTGATGAACGTGGCAGACATGATGGCTGAAACGTTCAATTGTGAATCTACTTTGTTGCGTGTTCACAAATTGGCAGGTATGGGTGACCAAAAACAACCACAACACATTTATGATGCGGTTTTGGAAGTTCAAATGTCAGACGCGACTGCCCGCATGACAAAATGGGCAACCGATGCCTTGACGTCTTTTGCCGAAGGCGATTTACTTAAAACGTTTTTGATGGGCTTAAAACGCTTCACAAAATATCCGCCTGTAAATGTAAAAAATAAACGTCGGGCTATCGCACAAGCGATGATTGACGCCAATGAATATTGCTTTTAACCAAAGTGGAGTAATTTGATTTGACTGGGTTAAGCCGCTCCGATTTTGGGGCGGTTTTTTTTTTGCGCTACCCCCTCAGTATAAATGCGGAATTTTACTTGGAAAAGCTAAAATGTTCTACATTTGCCGTTTCATTTATCTTTTAACACTAGTGTCCGCTTATAACTCCCACAGTATCAATTGATTAGAAGAAGGGGTTTCTGTATTTTGTAATGCCCTTTTCATAAGTAATTGATTTACAGGGGTTTTGTCAAAAAGCGACACGCTCAAAATTTGTAATATTTCGTACATAGAATGTAGAGTTTCGAGTTTTTTTCTCAAAATAGCAATCAAGAGATAGTTGCACACAGCAATCCAAATTTGGGTATAAACCGCATTTTTAGACTGCCCCCAAAAGGTAAGTACCTGTAAATGTTGTTTAATC
Organism: Saprospiraceae bacterium; assembly: GCA_034520175.1. Classification (GTDB taxonomy): domain Bacteria; phylum Bacteroidota; class Bacteroidia; order Chitinophagales; family Saprospiraceae; genus JAAFJT01. Next base: position 292,189 of record JAXHNU010000044.1, on the reverse strand, counting down.
CATTTGAAAAAAAGTTCAATCTTCCAGCGATTTTTGTACAGTGCTGCGACAGTCTGTGCTTCTATCTCAAAATTATTGGTTAGAAAGAAAAACGTTTTCTTCAGTTCTTTGTCATAATACTTGACCAATCGAAGTTTAGAAGGATAATCCTTACTTGATTTTGGTGTTTTAAATTTTATCGTTTGGTCAAATTTTACGCCTGTCGTTTTATCTGCCTGATGCGAATATAAGCGATAGTAGCTGGTATTGGACTTAGCTCGGATGACGAAAAATGCACCCTTTTGATGAATCTGATGTAAGCGTCCAAAATCTAAGTAGCCTTTATCCATCACATAAAACGCATTTATTTCAATTTCGATAATATCTAATGAATTGACTTCATGATACTTACCGTCTGAAATATGAATAAATGTCGGTATGGCACATTTAATATCAATTTGTGTATGTAGTTTGATAGCCGCTTTGGTTTTACGAAAGGGTGCCCACCAAAATACCGACAGACAAAGGTCTATCGTGGAAGCATCTATGGCATAAATGTTATGTGCCAAGCCCAATCCAGTATCATCAGCGTCTTTATAGGAGTCGTGACTCCGAAATTAGATGTTGAGCAAAGTCTTGATAAATGCGATAATCTCGCTTTTCATTCACTTCTGCAAGGTTTGAACGACTAACGCCATGCGTAACGCCTAAGTGATAGAGCTTGTTTTCATGGCTTTCAAGACAAAGTACGGTATCTCGAAGGCTGTCTTTTTTAGCCAATTGACCAAAACTCATGCACAAAAACTGGTGCCAACAGCTAAAACTGCGTACTCGAAAGTTACCTTTGTAACGTTCAACGTGTCGGTTAAATTCATTGGCATCTACCAAACTCATTAATTGCGAAAAAACGTATTGACCTTTATTCATCTTTTAAAGTGATTAATTCTCAAAAAGACAAAGGTCATTCTTCTTAAACCAATTCAAATCGTTTAAACCTAAAACCTTTATAACTCACTCATTTTTAATTATTTATGAAGGTTTTATTTTTCTTAACCGGACACTAATGATCTTTTAATTATTGTAACTATTTAGCTGCGTGCCTTTTGCTCGCACAACGACAGGAAAAGAGGTGGTTCATTTTTCGGCTTTGCCGAAAAATGAACCACATTCCCCTTTCTGCGCGAGCGAAATCTGTTTACATCCGAAAGCCTTCGGGAGAGCGTGTGGTAAACAGTTACCAATTATCTATAAAATCAACCAACACCACCAAATCATGGACGCATCAGAAATTAGTCTGATTTTGGAAATCGCCGAAGAATCAATGGACGGCGCACTTGACCACTTGCAACACGAACTCCTGCGCATCCGCACGGGAAAAGCATCGGGCGATTTGATTAGCAACGTGTTAGTACCTTATTACGGGACACCAACGCCTATCAGCCAGATTGCGAATATTTCAACCGCCGATGCGCGGACTATCCTTATTCAACCCTGGGAACGCAATATGCTGTCACCGATTGAAAAAGGCATTTTTGAAGCCGCTTTGGGCATCACACCGCAAAATGACGGACAAGTGATTCGCCTCACAATTCCACCTTTGACCGAAGAACGCCGCCGTGAAATGGCAAAAAAAGCCAGACAGTGCGGAGAAGACTCGAAAGTGGGCGTTCGGGCAGCACGCCAAAAAGCAATGGACGAAATAAAAAAATCCGTAAAAGCTGGCTTATCAGAAGACATTGGTAAGAAGAAAGAAGAGGAAATTCAGGCTTTGACGAAACGCTACAATGAAAAAGTAGAAAAAACCGTCGAAATCAAAGAAAAAGACATTATGACCGTTTAGGTAAACGCGCCGCCTTCGGCGGTGGCGAGTTTTTATTTTGGAGCGAGCCATTATGTAAACATTTTGACACTACGTGTCAGTAGGAAACGCTTGAATTGGTCTTTGTTATAAACATTTTGACACTACGTGTCACGTGTTATTTATCTTTGGACTTCTACTGACACGTAGTGTCAAAATGTTTATAACAAAGACCAATCCAAGCATTCTCACATGACACGTAGTGTCAAAACGTTTTACACGGCGAGATTCCACGTTTTTACACGACAAAATTTAGGTTTAATACTAAAAAAAATTGAAATCTTCCGCCGACGTTTAATATTTTTAAATCAGTTTAAAATCAATCAATCATGCTATTTTTACAAGCTGGTGGTGCAAACGCTGCTATAATGCAATTTGCCCCACTTCTAATGATACTTATCGTTTTTTATTTCTTTATGATTCGCCCACAAATGACGAAGCAAAAAGAACAAGCGTCTTTCGCTGATGCTCTTGAAAAAGGCAAAGAAGTGGTGACTGCATCGGGCATTATTGCTAAAATCAATAAAATTGACGGCGGTATTGTTACGCTTGAAGTAGCGAATGGCACGTTTATTCGCGTCGTCAAATCAGCGATTTCTAAGGAAATGACTGAAGCATTTGCGACTAAAGCCTAAAAACTTTGTGATTACTTAGGATCGCTCGTTTCGCTCGCGCAAAAAAATGAGCCGAACTTTCTTTCTCGCGCGAGCGAAGTGAGTAAAAGTGCAAACAACGCAAAGAAAATCTATCAGGGCGAGCGTGTTTTTACTTAAAAATCGAAGATTTTTAAGTAAAAACACGCTCGCCCTCAAAAATTCTCTGAGGCCGATTTTCGAGCGAAGCGAGAAAGAGCCAGTAACTATCCAATAATTTTGTCCGTGCATGGATAATCGTTTCCAAAAATACCTTACCCGTGAAAGGGCTGTGCTGATGGTGTGCATCGGCATTGCCCTTTGTTTTTGGGTACTGAATCGCTTGTCCACAAAATTTCGCAAAACAACGCCTATTAAATTGGAGTATTTCACGCCGATAGGTAAAGCCTTGCGCATGACACCCCCTCAGTATGCAAACGTTAGTTGGCAAGGAACGGGCTGGGATTTGCTGACAGGCAGCGAGCCACGTATTGCTTTGACCGTAGAAGCGGACAGTATTCAAACGTTTTACTTGCGCACAATTGCTGCACAACAGTTGGGTACAGACGTGTTTAGCGTGTCGCCAGAACAAATTACCGTTGAAATAGAAGACATCATAACGAAAAGTCTTCCCGTTGAAGCCGTTACAGCTCTGTCCTTTTGGAAAGGTTTTGACCTTGCTGATGCCATTCAATTTACCCCCTCAGTAATTGCGGTGGAAGGCGCGAAATCGGTGCTTGAAAACCTCACTTCGTTAAAAACAGATACTTTGCGGTTTCAAAAACTAAAAGATACAGTTGTCACGACGATTAAATTAGCGTCTATTCCCATTCTGAAATTTGGCACAAATGAAGTAACTGCACAATTAGCCATCGAACAATTTACGGAAAAATCCCTTTTTGTTCCCTTGACCGTCTGCAATGCCCCGCAACGTTTACAGATTTTTCCGAATAAAATAAAATTGGATTGCACGGTTGCCTTGAGTCGGTATGCGGCACTAAGTGGAGAAAATTTTACGGCAGTCGTTGATTTGAAAAACGTAGATGTCAAATCTAAAAATAATACAGTTGCCATTGTTTTATTGCAACAACCTTCCTTTGTACGCAATGTAAAGTTTTCACCCCAATCGGCGGAGTTTTATTTTGAAAAATGAACCACCTCTCCTTTCTCGCGCGAGCGAAGCGAGCGCAAAGGCGTGTGATGAAAAGTAGCGATTATTTATGGCACAACTTCCGTGAAGTCCTTGAAAATTTGGTCAAAAAAAACGCTTAAAGCGTTTTTTTTTGACCAAATTTTCAAGGACTTCGCGGAAGTTGTAAACGACTGCGGCTTTCATTTTTTGACTTCAACTAAAATTGTCAAAGTACCTTAAATATTTAATCTAAGTTTTGAGCCACTACCACAAAACTTAGATTATTTACTTATTTTCAATAATTCATCGAAATATCGGAGATAGTTTAGCGTTTTAAGTAAGTGTGTGTAAATAATCAAGGTTAAGTTTTAATTTGAAACCATACATAAAATCTAAACTGCTGGTTCTCGCGCTCGCTTCGCTCGCGCGAGAGGGGGAATGTGGTTCATTTTTCGGGCAAAGCCCGAAAAATGAACCACCTATCTTCCTTTTGCGCGAGCGAAGCGAGCGCAAAAATGCCTTTTAATGCGTATTTTGAATTTATGTATGGTTTCAAAAGTTTTAATAAGCCCGTTAGGGCTGGCACCGTTTATAGAATAGCATTTAATAATAGCATTGTTTAAGGTGCGTAGCACCGTCACCGTTTATAATTCATTGATTTCTCGTAATTACTTAGCCCATAGCTCGCTTCACTCGCAAAAAGGGGAATGTGGTTCGTTTTTCGGGCTTTGCCCGAAAACGAACCACCTCTCCTCCCTCGCGCGAGCGAAGCGAGCGCGTGACTAAGTAATTACTTCAAATTTTAGATTTTAGATTCCAACGTGCAATGAATTGATTTTCAATATTTTGAAAAATCAAATAAAATGCACGATGTCTCCTTTTTTTGCGCAAGAAAAGCAAGCGTGGCTAAGTTTTTACGATTTCTCATATTTTAAATGCGAAAAAACGGTGACGGTGCTACGCACCTTAAAGAAATTTCGTTTTATTTTTCTATAAACGGTGGCAGCCCTAAAGGGCTTTTATTACCTCGTTTATTTAGACACCGCTACTTAGTAGTTCAAAAAAAAATAGAAAAAATGAAAAAAACATCTTTGCTTTTAGGTTTCATTATCGCGCTTTTGAGCATGTCTTTACCTGCCTGTAAGACCAAAGAAGGCTGCGATTCGAGCAAATACACGGCGCGTATGGATAAGAAAAAACAAAAACGCGGCAAAAGCAACTTATTCGATAAATCCATGCGGAAACGTATGTAATGCCATTTTTTTGTAAATACTTAGTCACGCGCTCGCTTCGCTCGCACGAGGGAAGAGAGGTGGTTTGTTTTTCGGGCTTTGCCCGAAAAACAAACCACATTCCCTTTTTTTGCGAGCAAAGCGAGCAATAGACTAAGCAATTACCAATTTTTATACGAGTCAACTTTATGGATACAACAAAACGCGCTTATTTAGAACTGCATATTGCTGTTTTATTATTCGGTCTCACGGCTATTTTGGGTGATTTAATCCAATTGTCAGCATTTGTGCTGGTTTGGTGGCGGGTATTTTTAGCCTCGCTTTTTTTTCTAATTTTCACAAAAGCAATTGTGCAAATTCGTTTGATGCCCCGTCGTGTTTTTTGGAAATTTGCGGGTATTGGTTGCATTGTGACACTTCATTGGCTGGCATTTTACGGGTCAATAAAATTGGCAAATGCGTCTGTGGCACTGATTTGTATGGCAACGACTTCATTTCAATCGGCAATTTTAGAGCCTCTGTTGACGCGGCAATCCATAAAATGGTATGAGGTTGCGGTAGGTGTCATCATTATTCCCGCAATGGTGTTCATCGCAGGCAACTTGCCGAGCAATATGATGGCAGGTTTGCTATTGGGTATGTTGGCGTCTGTCTTAGTAGTCATTTTTTCGATACTCAATAAGACCTTGATTGATGAAGCCCCCCCCCTCAGTATTTCCCTCTTAGAATTGGGTAGTTCGTGCGTGTTTTTAACGCTTTTGTTCCCAATTTACTTCTATTTTGATAAAACGGCGGTATTTATGCCCTCGCCAACAGACTGGATTTACCTGCTCATTTTGGTCATTCTTTGTACCAATATCGCCTATTTATTGGCAACACGGTCACTTAAACACTTGTCGGCTTTTGCTACAAATTTGACAACGAACCTTGAACCAATATACGGTATTGTCTTAGCAATTCTCATTTTGAAAGAAAATAAGACTTTGCCGATGTCTTTTTACGTCGGTTCAGCCACTATTTTGATTGCGGTGCTGAGTTATCCGTTTTTGAAAAAACGTTTTGAAACGGGGAATACCTCTATATCCTAATAATATTGCAGTACACTATTGCTCGCTTCGCTCGCGAAAGAAAGGGAGGTGGTTCATTTTTCGGGCTTTGCCCGAAAAATGAACCACTTTCCCTCTTTTTTGCGAGCGAAGCGAGCAATAGGCTAAGTAGTTAATATCTAAAAATGCGCGTAGTTATTCAAAGAGTGAAAGAAGCCTCTGTGACAATTGAAGGCGTTGTCAAATCTCAAATTAGAGAAGGACTGCTTATCTTGGTGGGCATTGAAGAAGCAGATACGACCGATGACGGCAGATGGTTGGCGGCTAAAATTGTAAACCTTCGCATATTCGGCGACGATGCGGGTTTGATGAACCGTTCTGTTGTTGATATGGGTGGTTCGATGCTTGTGGTGAGTCAATTTACCCTTTTTGCTTCGACCAAAAAAGGGAATCGTCCTTCATTTTTACGTTCGGCAAAACCAGATGTAGCAATTCCGATGTACGAGCATTTTGTGGAAGAATTAAAAAAACTATCAAATTTGACGGTTTTGACAGGCGAATTTGGCGCAGATATGAAAGTTGCTTTGCTCAATGACGGACCAGTTACGATTATTATTGATTCAAAAAACAGAGAATAAGTAAAAATCTTGTATCTTTTTAATGATTCAAGGTAAATCTTGAGCTTTCGTACCTTTTGCTCGCGCAACGACAGGATAAGAGGTGGTTCATTTTTCGGCTTTGCCGAAAAATGAACCACATTCCCCCTCTCTGTGCGAGCGAAGCGAGCGCATTACCTTGAATCATTAAAAAGATGCAAAATCTTATCAAAAGATTCAGATAAACCCGTACCTTTACACCATCAATTTTACTTTCTCACTTTAAAATTTGAACGACATGGCACCAATCTTCTTAATATTCAATCTCGGCGGTTCTGAAATGTTCCTCATTTTCGCCGTTGTTCTTTTGTTGTTCGGTGGAAATAAAATCCCTGAACTCATGCGCGGTATTGGCAAAGGTATCCGCGAATTTAACAGCGCGAAAGCGAATGTTGAAGACGAATTGCGCAAAGGTATGGAAGACGAGAAAAAATAAATTTGCGTCTGCAAAAGCTCTCAACCGAAGGCAGCAAACCACGATAGTTTGCTGCCTTTTGCGTTTCAACATTCGTAACGATGGACTATTGCTCGCTTCGCTCGCAAAAAAGGAGAATGTGGTTCGTTTTTCGGGCTTTGCCCGAAAAACGAACCACCTCTCCTCTCTTCTGCGAGCGAAGCGAGCAATAGGCTTAGGTAATTACCAACATTCAAAAATAATCATGTCTTTTTCAGCCATACATCAACCCAATTTCCTGCCGTGGATGGGCTATTTTTCAAAAATAGCCAAGACGGATACATTCATTTTTTTCGATTCTGTTGCTATATCCAACGGTAAAACGTGGACATCGAGAAGTCAGATTTTGGTTAATGGGCAAACCAAGTGGCTAACATTGCCTGTTCTCAGAAAAGGCTTGAGTGGGCAACGAATATGTGATGTTGAACTGGTCAATTTCGGTCAAAATTGGCGTAAAATATTGACTACTTTGCGTCATGCTTACGGGAAAACGGCGTATTTTGAGGTGATTTTTCCATTTTTAACTCAATTTGAAAAAGAAAATTTCCAATATTTAGCTGATTTTAATTGCCAATTTATCCAATCTGTAAGCCGTGAATTGGGCTTGACGACACAATTTATTCGGTCTTCTTCAAAACCCGAACTTATGGAATCCTCTGATTTGAAAACGAATTACATCGTACAAACCTGCTTGGCTTTTGAGATAAAAAATTATGTGTCGGGACGTGGTGGTAGTTTGGCTTTTTTGGAACAAGGAAAATTTGCAGACGCTGGAATTAAAATAAATTTTCAAGGTTTTTCACAAAAAAAACATAGACAACCCAATACCACCGAATTTATTGGCGGTTTGTCTATCATTGATGCGTTGATGAATTGTGGTTGGCAAGCAACGCGGGAATATTTACAAGGTGAATGAGCAGATTTTCGGGTATTTTTCTTCTAAAAGCCTCAAAATACTGAGGGGGTCTTTTGGTGACTTAGCCTCTAAAAATTTTGTCTAACCGCTTCAAAACGGGGTGTCCATAACGAGTTACTTTAAAATATGTTTGTTTTTCGGGATTGAACGCGGCAAAAAACGATTCCAAGTTTTCTAAATCCGACCCTGTAAAATCAAAATTATCAATGCCACGTTTGCCTACATCTTGCATGATTTCCCATAACAATAACGTCAAAGCACCGCTATTTCGGTGTGCAATGGCAGAGCCACCCAACCAATAATAAGCACTTGTTTTGTCCCAAACAATATAGACGGCGGCGTGGATAGCCCCCTTCCTATCAACGGCTTTGTAGAGTTCTCCTGCCTTATTTTCTTTGATTTGAGCGTGTAAATGTCTCAAAAATGATTGAGAATAAGACATTTTTCTACCTTTGGTTGCCATGATTTCGTTATAGAGGGCATATACTAAATCAACATCGTCAGTCGTTTCTGTTGTGATGGAGGTGCTTGCTTTTTTTATTTTTTTACGCACATTGTCTTTAAAATTTTTGATAAGCATTTCGGGGTTTTTAAGCCCCCTCAGTATGTGCGTCATGCGGGCAGATTGTTCAAAACCTGCCCAATAGAAAGGCAACCAATTCTGAAAATAAGGCGGATAGGCTTGCGATAAAAAAGCGACTTTGGGTAACTGGGCAATTAGGTTTTTTAAAACGCCGCGTTCTTGTGAGGCTTTTTGATGCGCGTTCCAATGCGGTTCGTGGTGTATCCACAAACCAATATAGCCCGTCAAAACGGGTTGTTGAATTATTGAGACCCCCCACTTTTTAGTAAAAAAATAAGGCAATACGCCATTTATACGTCCATTTTGACCAATATCTACGCAAACACCCCAATTATCTTGACCACACACGGCATCTAAAAACCACGCTTGAGCGAAAATACTGAGGGGTGTGTTTTCTGTATTCTTGCGGTGGTGGTCTTCGCAGAATTGGCGGTATATTGTTTTATTGTCGTTGTTTTTCATACGCGCAAAAATAAGGCAGTGTTTAATTTTTCATGGTAAAAACTTAATTAAAACGTGGCTTCGCCACGAGGAAAATCTAATGGAGTGAGCCGTTTTTTTTGTTTAAAATTTGGGCAAAGCCCAAATTTTAAACAAAAAAAACGGCTCACTCCGAAAAAATCCCTCGCGCCGCCGAAGGCGGCGCGTTTTAAGCCACTACCACAAAACTTGGGTTTTTTATGTTAAAAAATGTTGAATTTTAGTTATGTCCACTTTCCAAGTAGGTTACATACGGTTGAATACTATCTTTTTCGTGTTTAGAATACTTTAAAATCTTCACTTATAAATTCTCCTTAATTGAAACTCGCTGTTATTATTGTCAATTACAATGTTCGTCATTTTCTCGAACAAGCTCTACTTTCCGTTCGTAAGGCGGCAGAAGGCTTGTCTGTGGAGACGTGGGTGGTGGACAATAATTCGGTGGACGATTCAGTGGCGATGGTGCAACAGAAATTTCCAGAAGTGATGCTCATTGCCAATCGAGAAAATGTGGGTTTTTCAACGGCGAATAACCAAGCCATTCGATTGTCAACGGCGGAATACGTTTTATTGTTGAATCCAGATACAGTTGTACAAGCCGATACATTTCAAAAAACGCTCGATTTTATGGACAGTCGCCCCGATATTGGTGGGTTAGGTGTTCGGACAATTGACGGGTCGGGGACATTTTTACCCGAATCAAAACGGGGGTTTCCGTCTCCCTGGGTCGCTTTTTGCAAAGCCTTTGGTTTGTCGGCATTATTTCCCAAGTCACCTCTGTTCAATCGTTATTATTTGGGTTATTTATCCGAATTTGAGAGCCATGAAATTGATGTTTTAGTCGGGTCATTTATGCTGATGCGGCGGTCAATTTTGGATAAAATTGGCTTATTGGACGAAGCCTTTTTTATGTACGGTGAAGACATTGATTTGTCGTATCGTATTGTAAAAGGCGGTTTTAAGAATTATTATTTTGCCGATACGACCATTATTCACTACAAAGGCGAATCCACGAAAAAAGGTAGTTTGAATTACGTCCGCGTATTTTACGGGGCGATGATAATTTTTGCAAAAAAACATTTTCAAGGACAAGAAGCCGCGTCATTTATTACTTTGATGCAAGCGGCAGTCTGGTTTCGGGCGGCTGTAACGGTGGTAACGGCTTTACTGAAAAAAATATATTTACCCGTTGTTGACGCATTGTTGATATTCACGGGCTTGTTTTTTTTGAAAACCTTTTGGTCAAATTATTACTTCGACAACCAAAATCATATTAAATCCGTTTTTTTATATGTCAATGCACCCATTTACATTAGTCTTTGGTTGTTAACTATTTATATGAGTGGTGGCTACGATTTACCTGTTTCTTTGCGCCGCGTACTGAGGGGTGTCTTTGTGGGTACTTTTGCGGCGGCGGCAGTGTATGGTTTTTTGGACATGCCGTTTCGGTCGTCGCGTATGTTGATTGTGTTGGGCGCGTTGTGGGTGGCAATGGCTTTGGTAGGTTTGCGTTTTTTATTACATTTCTTAAAAAATCGAAATTTCAAGCTGGGTACTGAGGGGGTACAAAATCTCGTTATTGTGGGCTCAAAAACAGAAGCTGAACGGGTTTTGACACTTTTAAATCAAGCCAATGTAACAAAAAATTTTATCGGTATCGTCAATCCCGATGCAACAAATGACCATGATAATTTTCTCGGCAGCCTCCGCCAATTGAGCGAAATTGTCCGCATTTACCGTGTAGAGGAAGTGATTTTTTGTGGCAGAGACGTTCCTGCAAATGATATTATGGCATTGATGAGCGAACTCGGCGCGGGTATTGACCTACGGATTGTGCCAGAAGAAAGCCAGTCAATCATTGGTTCTTCCGATAAAAATACCAAAGGCGAATTATACACCATTGATATTCGTTTCAATATAGCTCAACCGATTCATCGGCGCAACAAACGCTTGTTTGATGTGGTGTTGAGTGCCGCATTTCTCTGTATTTTTCCCATTTTTATTTTTTTTATTAAAAATAAAAAGACATTTTTAACAAACGCTTGGTCAATCCTAATTGGTAACAAAACATGGGTTGCTTATGCTTCCCAAGCGACAAACGACAAAAGCAGTTTTGAAAATTTACCCAGATTGAAACAAGGTATTTTTTCACCACTTCACGCCGCAAACCTCTCCGAACCCAACGCCCCGACTATTCACCGATTAAATTTTTTATACGCCAAAGATTATGATGTGTGGCGAGATGCTGAGATTGTGTGGAAAGGCTTATAAATGTTTCGTGATTTTTTTGAAATCAAAAAACTTTTCGCGTTTAAAAACCTTTAAGTAGGATAGTGTTTTTCACGCAAAAAATCAGTCCAATTATGTTCTTAGACATTACGAAATACCGTAAAATTATCTTTGCTTTCTTTGCTTTTGCCTTTGTTACGAGTATTTACTTCATAACAACGCTCCGATTTTCCTTCGATTTTGAGCAGTTTTTTCCCGAAGGCGACCCTGATTTGGTTTTCTATCAAGATTTTATCAAAAGTTTTGAGAGTGATGACAATTTCCTTCTTGTGGGTGTCAAAAACACATCGGGTACTGAGGGGGTGTTTCAGCAAGATTTTCTCCGCCGTTTTGATAGCTTAACCGAAAAGGCGAATCTACTGCCTTATGTCCGTAGCAGTCAGTCTTTAACGAATATAAAACTACCTGTCAAATCCATTTTTGGTATCACCACTACGCCTGTTATTCACGTAGAAGACACGGCATTTTATGAATTTGACCGAAAGCGTGTGCTTCAAGACGAGCGTTTTGTCCGCAATTTGATTTCCGAAGATGCTACTTGTTTGGTTGTTTTGTTGAAAACAAAGGAAAAACTCAAGCTCGATGAATCAGAAGTACTGATAAATGCCCTTGATTCGCTCATAACCCCAATGAATTTTCAAGAGCATCATTATTTGGGACGCGCCAATTTTCAGAAAGAATTGGTCTATATGGAAAAGCGTGAAGTAGCCGTATCAACAGTTATTGCAGCTATTTTGGTCGGTATCATCATGGCAGTTTTATTCCGACGCTGGCAAACGGTTGTTATTGCGCTCGTGTCTATTGGCTTAGCAATGATTTTGTTTTTTGGTGTTCTCGGTGCTTGGGGACGCGATATTACGGCAATTGCTGCTTTATATCCCGTACTTTTAGTGATTATCGGGACGTGCGATGTGGTACACATGTTGTCAAAATACATTGATGAATTGAGACGCGGGCACACGCAGGTAGAAGCTATGTGGCTGACAATCAAAGATATAGGTTTGGCAACTTTGATGACTGCCGTCACAACTGCCATTGGTTTTGCTACTTTAACATCGGTGCGTATTATTCCGATTCAAGAGTTTGGTATCAATGCGGCGGTAAGCGTTTTGGTGGCATATTTTACGGTTTTATTGTTTACAACCTCTGTTTTGTCTTATTTTAAAGCCGATGAATTGATTTTACTGAAAGAAAATAAAAACAGTGGATTCAGCCGAATTGAACGTTTTATGGACTGGATTTATCAAACTACAAAATTCAAAACTCGCCAAATTGTTCTTGTTACGGTGGCTTTGTTGGTGCTTTCTGCTTACGGTATTTCTAAAATTGGCACAAATTATTCTATCGCGGGCAATCTGCCCAATCGCATGAAAGTGACCACTGATTTTCATTTTTTTGAAAAAATATTTTCAGGTTTCCGCCCCTTAGATTACGCCGTTTTTGCTCAAAATGGGCATAGAACCGATGATTTTGAAGTGATGCAGCAAATTGATAAAGTAGAAGCACACTTACGTCAGCAACCCGCTATTCGCTCTGTGACATCGCCCACGATGATGTATAAATCCTTGAACCAAATGTCGAATGGCAATCGTTCTGATGCCTTGGTTTTACCCACTGATTCGCTTCAATATCTTGATTTTCAAGCACTTGTTGAACAATTACCCAAAGGCACATCTAATATTTTGGCTTCAAAAGACGGCACAAAAGCCCGCATTGCGACCCGTATTTTAGACTTGGGTGCAGACTCCGTTATGGCAGTCGGCGGACGCATTGATGATTGGATTGTGAACAATACAGACACCACATTGGTCACTTTTCGGCGGACAGGCACAGGGTTTATTATTGATAAAAATGCAGGTTATATTCGTACCGATTTACTCAAAGGCATTGCTTGGGAAGTGTGTTTGGTGGCTCTTTTAATGGGTTTGATGCTTCGCAATGTTCGTATGATAATCATTTTCTTAATCCCCAATTTATTTCCAATGATTTTTGCGGGCGCACTTGTTGGTTTTCTGGGTGTGCCATTAGATGCGGGCATTTCGATGATTTTCACGGTTGTTTTTGGTATTTCTATTGATGATACCATTCATTTTCTCTCCAGTTTCAATATCAATCGAAGCAAAGGACTCACTGTTGATGAAGCCCTTGAAACGACACTTTTTGAGACAGGTAAACCTGTTTTTATCGCGACAGTTATCTTGTTTTTCGGTTTTTTAGTGATGATATTCTCAATTTATCCTCCCTCAGTAACGATAGGTAAATTGATAGCGGTTACGCTTATCACAGCACTTTTGAGTGATTTGTTTATCAATCCTTTGTTGTTGCGGTGGTGGATAAAAGATAAGTAACCTAATTTTTGTGGTATCAAAACGCGGCTTTGCCGCGTAAAAAATTTAATGGAGCGAGCCTATTCTTTTTTTGATAATTTAATCGGATTAATCTCATTCAATTCAATCAAATAGCCATCGGGGTCAGCAATATAGATTTGTTTAACACCACCAAAACGCACCTGTAAATGGTAAGGCTTGTTGTTTTTCTTCAAAAAAACGAGCGTCTCATCAATTGATTTGATGAACAACGAAAAATGACTGGCATTGCGGTCATTTTCTACGGGTGCTGTTCGCCCCGCCAGTAAATGTATGATTTGCCCGTTGCCCAATTGAAACCAAGCACGGACTTTTTTCAATGAATCGGGTACTTCAAAAGAAACCAGTCCAAGCGTATCCGCATAGAATTTGGCACTCCTCGGAATGTCCTCGACGTGCAAAGCAATGTGATTGAAACTCACCACATCAATTTTAGTGGGTGTTTGCGCGTTCAGAAAGAACGGAAAAAGGAGAAAAAACAGAACGAAAAAACGCATAATAGGTAGATTTTAAGATGTGAAATTTAAGATGCTGTAAGTTCTGTTAACTTCGGAAATCTTTAAAATAAACATTTTGACACTACGTGTCATCAAGAAATGTTTAGAATTGTTGGTTATTATAAACATTTTGACTCTACGAGTCATTAATATCCACACGATTTCTATGACTCGTAGAGTCAAAATGTTTATAATAAACAACAATTTTTGAACTTCCGCGAGAGACACGTAGTGTCAAAATGCTTATTTTAGAAGTTTCTCAATTGTTCAACTTCTTGAGCGAACGCCATTAATTTTCCTTCTTCCCACTTTGCCGCCATAAATTGGCAGTGCTGTTTGCCCAAAGCAATGGCAGGAATACCCGCCAGATTTGCCAACACGGTGTAAATATCTGCTAAATACATCGCCACGGGGTCTTCTGATTTTTCGCCAATTTTCCACGGTTTTACGGGCGAAACGGGCATGATAATGAAATCGTACTCCGCAAAAATCGCGGATAGACGGTCGGCAACCAAGCGGCGTGCTTTTTGGGCTTTTGTGTAATACGCATCATAATAACCTGATGATAAAACGAATGTTCCTAAGATAATACGGCGTTTCACTTCATCGCTAAAACCTTCGGTGCGGCTTTTGCGATAGGTTTCTTCCAAAGTGTGGACATTTTCGGCGCGATAACCATACCGAACACCGTCAAAACGACTTAGATTTGAAGAAGCTTCGGCGGTTGTCAAAACGTAATAAGCAGGAACAACATAGTCCAAATATTCAAAATCAACGGCTTCAACCGTATGTCCTACCCCCCTCAGTATATCGAGCATTTTGACGTTGATTTCTCGAATATCGGCATCTAAACCGTTCGTATTCAAGGCTTTGTCAAAGTAGGCAATTTTATATTTTGAAGGACTGTCATGTAGATTTTTAGTGTAAGCATCTACTTCTTTTTGGCTTGCCGTTGAATCAAAATCGTCAGCACCTGCCATGATTTCTAAAAACAAAGCAGCATCTTCGACCGAATGAGAAAGCGTCCCAATTTGGTCGAAAGAAGAGCCATAAGCCAATAAACCGTGCCGCGAAATGCGTCCATAAGTTGGTTTCGTCCCAATTACTTCGCAAAAGTCGGCGGGTTGACGCACCGAGCCGCCCGTATCTGACCCTAAAGCCACCAAGCAAGTATCCGCTTGAACCGATACCGCCGCACCACCCGACGAACCACCAGCCACCCGTTCTGCATCTGCCGCATTGCGTACTGCCCCGTAAATCGTATTCGTATTGTCGCTACCCATAGCAAATTGGTCGCAATTTGTTCTACCAATGATTATGGCATCTTCGGCTAAAATCCGTTCAACCGCCGTTGCCGAAAACACCGAACGAAACCCCCTCAGTATGTGACTCCCTGCGGTGACTTCGTGATTGGCATAACAAATCACGTCTTTCAAACTAACTACTGCACCAAACAAACGCCCCACAGAATGGGGATTTTTGCGGTATTTTTTATCCAATTCAAAAGCACGGTGTCGGGCTTCATCGGTAAATACTTCAACGTAGATGTTTAAGTTTTCCGATTGTTCAATGGCGTCCAAATAGTGGTCAACAAGTGCTACGCAATTTGTTTTACCTAACTGTATGTCGGCTTGAATGGCTTTTAATGTGGTGTATTTCGGCATTTATAATTAAATTAAGGACTAAGCCCCCTGACCCCCAAAGGGGGAATAACGCGACGAATACTACTAATTTTGTTCCATAAACGGGCATTTTAGCTTTTATCGAGTCAAGCTCCCCCTTTGGGTGTTGCGGGCTTAGTATTCATTAGATTTTAAAAATATCTTTTTCCTCCCAACTGCTTTTGCGGTAAGGCATTATAAACTCAACGACTAAAATCAGCAAAGCAACGGCTAAAAACCATTGAAAATAAGACTCAAATTGACTAAATGAACGGGCTTCCAATTCTCGTTTTTCTACCTTGTCAATCCTGTTTTTTAGGGCTTCTATGACATTTGTTGTAGCTGATAGATTAAAATAAGCACCTTCGGCGGCATTTGCCAAATCATTCAACATTTTTTCATTGACTTTAGACCTAACAGGCTGTCCATTTTCGTCGCGTTTATAATCTATCATGCCGTTGCCAAAATCGAAGGGAATCATGCCCCCCTCAGTAGTACCAACGCCAATTGTGAATACCAGCAAACCGTTGTCGTGGGCTTGTTTGGCGCGTTCAATGGCATCTGAATCGTGGTCTTCGCCGTCGCTGATGATAACCAGCACTTTATGGTTTTTGACTTCTGTACCAAACGTTTTTTCTGACAAATTAATGGCATCTGCCAAAGCCGTGCCTTGTGTGGGCGCGTGGCTCGGATTTGCAGATTTTATAAACATCAACGCGGCGGCATAATCCGTCGTCAAGGGTGTTTGCAGGTACGCATTGCCCGCAAATTCTATAAAACCGATGCGTTCTCCTTTCAATGCTGTTGCTAAATCCAACGCAAAAGCGCGTGCGCGTTCCAATCTGCTCGGTTTGACATCATCGGAGAGCATCGAATTAGAAATATCGAGCGCGATAATGACATCTGATGCACGGCGTTTGGCACGTTCGCGTTTTGTTCCCCATTGCGGATTTGCCCAAGCTACGATTAAAAAGGCTAAAGCCACCATTAATGTGCCGAATTTCAAAGGGTGTTTTAAGAGCGACACCTGCGGCATCAGTCGGCGTACAAGGTCGAATTCACCAAATTTCAATACATCTCGGGCGCGGTTGCGGCGCGTGAGGTAGAAAAATAGCGTCAAAACGGGAATTACCGCCAACGCATAAAGATGTGTAAGATGTTCAAAACGAAACATATTTTTTTCTTTTTTGCTTTCTTTACGCGCAAAAAAGGGAGCGTGTTTCGTTTTTGGGCTTTGCCCGAAAACGAAACATGCTCTTTTTTTTACGAGCGAAGAGAGCAGAAGTGTATCGTAATATTGCGAGGCAAAATTAGTTCGTAAATTGATAGATTTAGGGAATTTTATAAAAATCCTCAATCTTAATTTGTTACGACTGCCAACACGCCTATTTTTGCCCTATGAAAATACTAATGATTCGTTTTTCGTCTATCGGCGATATTGTGTTGACAACTCCCGTTGTGCGTTGTGTGAAGCAGCAACTCGGTGCGGAAGTGCATTTTTTAACGAAACGCAGTTTTGAAAAAATCGTCCAATCGAATCCACATATTGACCGCGTTTTTTCGATTGAAAAAAAAGTTTCAGAAGTGATAAACGTCCTAAAAGCGGAAAATTACGATTGTATTGTTGACTTACACGGTAATTTGAGAACTTTACAGGTCAAATTAGCACTTGGTGTAAAGAGTTATTCTTTTGATAAACTGAATTTTAGGAAATGGCTCATCACCAATTTTAAAATCAATTACTTGCCGTCTGTACACATCGTTGACCGCTATTTGAAAACGGTTGAATCACTTGGCGTTAAAAATGACGGAAAGGGTTTAGATTTTTTCATTCCCGAAACAGATGTTATTTCAGATTTCAGATTTCAAATTTCAGACGGTAGATTTCAAATTTCAGATTTCAAATGTCAAGCGTTAGATGGGGAATTTCAAATTTCAAATGTCAAATTTCAAGAATTAAAGACGGAATTTCAAGCGTCAAAGGTTACGAATTCGATTTCAAATGTCAAATACATCGCTTTTGTGATTGGGGCAGCCCACGCCACGAAGCGTTTGCCCGTTGAAAAAATTGCGGCTATTTGCAATAAAATTGCCTTACCCATTTTTTTAATTGGTGGAAAAGAAGATGCAGAACGCGGTGCGCTGATTTGTGCCGAATCAAGCAGTAAAATTGTGAATTTATGTGGACAACTCAACCTCAATCAATCGGCTTCGGTGGTGCAGCAAGCCCGCAAAGTAATAACACACGACACGGGTTTGATGCACATTGCAGCAGCCTTTGGTAAGGATATTATTTCAATTTGGGGCAGCACCATTCCCGAATTTGGCATGACACCTTATCTGCCTACTGAGGGGTCGCGGATTGTTGAAGTAAAAGAAGTTTCGTGCCGCCCGTGTTCTAAAATCGGGCATAATCAATGCCCAAAAGGACATTTCAACTGTATGCAACAAATTGATATTGAAGCAGTTGTATCAAGTATTGTATCATTTTAATTACTTAGTCACGCGCTCTCTTCGCTCGCGCGAGGGAGGAGAGGTGGTTCGTTTTTCGGGCAAAGCCCGAAAAACGAACCACACTCCCCTTTTTTGCGAGCGAAGCGAGCGCGTGACTAAGTAATTACGTATCATTTTAATCTGCCCAAACCTGCTTTGGCTTTTGAGTGAAGCCCGTCCGCATAATCGTCTGGATTTAGGCTCAAACAAAAATTGTAATATTCACGGGCTTTAGTTTTATTACCCGTTTCTTCATAAATTGTCCCCATTTGTAAAGCTGCATTGCAGGCATAATAATAACGTGTATTTTTACCTGCTTGAATCGTTTTATCAAAATACGCAATGGCTTCATTGTGTTTTTTCAACATTTGCAAAATCCGTCCCAATCGGTAATTAAATTCCAATTTTTCGGCTTGTTGCCCAAAACTGCTTTCATTTTTTTGACTTAAATAATTGTAGGCTTTTTGAAAATAACCACCGTCGAACAAAAGCCGCCCCCTCAGTAAATCGCCGTTTGGTGTGACACCTGACTTCGCTTCTTTCAGCGCGTTTTTATCGCCACCAATATCCGATTTTCCTACCGATTTGCAATTTTCTAAATAGGCTTTATAGCCATTATTCTCAATATTAATTAAACACATAACATTGTGAAAACCTTTCAAATATTGCCGTAAATTAATTTATATTTTTGTCTCAAATAATATATACTCCCAAAACATTTTCACTAAACCAATTGTCAATAGAAAAATGAAGGAAAATATATTTTTACTGAAGCATTCTACAAAATCTAATAACATATTCATCAATCATTACCACATTAGGCAAACAAAAGCAATATCAAACCTTTAAAAATGAATTTCGGTAATTATATTCTGTATTATACTTGGTTATTCAAGTACAACATCAAAAACATATGACCATCACCTGTATTCGTAAAATCAATCAATTTTAGCGCCAGTATTACCATTAATCTCACCTATTATACTTGTCGTGATTCTTATAAATATTTGATCTATTTATAATTATGGTGTCCATCATATGAAGAACGCTAATATTTTATTGAGCATAAATTCATTATATTATATTTAAAAGCATTGAAATTTCGTTAACTTGATGAATATTCTGTTGCACCATTCATATTACAACAACAGTTTCTGCAAGCAATCTTGACGATTTTATCATTCATATTCTCATTACTTTCATTCTCAGTGGTGATCGCTATTTGATATTACTTCAGCTCATCTTCATCCAATCGTATAATTTCTCTAATGAAGACAATATCAGTTCATGCATATTCTGCTTCTGTTACTTCATCATTAAATATATTTATCATAACCTTCGAAGCAAAGGCATTAAAACAAATTGACATTACTACTGGGTATCAATAAATTCAACAGAAAAGCCCCATTGAATTTTATTCTTTTTCATATAATTAATCGTTCATTTAATCAGTGTAACCTTGCCAGTGAAGAATGGGCACAACCTAAACGGTGCACATCTCTTGCCACTGAAAGGAAATCATCGTTCAGGTACCAGCCCAGCAGCGCTGTTCCCATCTCTCCTGCACAACAATACACTAAGCATCATTTAATCAAAAATGATGTTTTTAGATATACCTCCTCAATTGCAAATCCTCAAAACTAACCAGCAGAAGATGATTCGTTTTCCGACCGGCAGCGCTTGACTCTATCACAACAGCAGATACAAACTAATATTACAGATTATTCTCCTATGTTTCAAACGAAAAGTGAGTTCATTTCAGACAGCATGAAAGATACATTCCCCATTCTACTGGTAAGTAAACGCCTTCGTTGGAATTCTTCATATCTCATACCTTTCATATAAACATATACACGCACTGAACAAAATAAACTTCCTTTGTGTGCCTTGCAATTCAGTTGAATACATTCATCTATGTCACAGAAGCACTTGTAAACACTTCTCCTTTTTGAAACTGCAACTGCAAATAGCGCAAATCAATCTTTGCAAACGGGTATTTCTCATATCTTCATATTCTGCTAGAATCATTGTGGCAACTTGACGTTGCAAGTAATGCCTTTCAACAAACGCAGAACTAACAGTGGCATGTGAAGGCCTGTTTTCAATGCCAACAGCATGAAACTCTTTTTTGTGTCTGCAAATCAAGCCTTTCACCGTACTCCCAAACTTGAACATTGAGTACACAACACAAAGTAGATGGCAGATTGCTCATTACTACCTGAAGCATCACCTTCGTATGCCGTCAAACAGCTATCAGAGCTAGCGCTTCATCGCATATGATACTAACCACAAATCTTTCTGCCAGCTGCACTGAAATTCTCATTCAAGGCACATAAGACATTGACATCCGTTTCTCAAACTCTTCTCATTGCCGATATCGGCATAAAGGTATGAAGACATTCATTTCTCTAAGGCAAAGGCTATGTCTATCCAACACTTTCATGTTTGCATTTGACACCACTTCCAGTACTATGGCAGAATTGCCATCTCTTTCTCAGCACAGCAGCGTGCGCTGTCTGTCTCCAACACCTTCGCTTCTGCCGCATGAGCAGATATAGTTCGCACAGACAGCCAGCGAAGCCCTCCCTCAAACAGCAACAGTTTCAATGTGAACATTATGTTGATGTTCAATGAATTATTCCTAGCTAGCTCTTTCTCAAGAAACATGAAAAAATCCACCCCTAGAGAAGTTTTTTGAAACGCGCATTCATTTTGATTAAAAAAATCAAAGATTTTTTTAATCAAAAACACGCTCGCCCCATAGATTTTATGCAAGCCCGATTTTTGAGCGGAGCGAAAAAGGAGGCGTAAACTGTAACGCATTGGTTGTCAACTTGCATCAAAGTCTATTTAAGATTAGTGAGAAAAATTAGTGAAATTAGTGAAATTAGTAGAAATTAGTGGAAATTGGTAAAATTAGTGAAATTAGTGAGAGTTAGTGAAATTAGTGAAATTAGTGAAATTAGTGAAATTAGTGAAATTAATTGAAATTAGTGAAATTAGTCAAATTAGTGAAATTAGTGAAATTAAGAAATTGGTAGTAAAACAAAAAAACGCAAATATCGCTAAAAAGTCACGATTATAAAAAACTATTGCTTGCTTCGCTCGGAAAAAGAAAAGGTGGTTCATTGTTCAATTTTTTTAACAATAAGCATTTTGAGACATTGAAACTTAATCTTACTTCGGTACGCGCTGTTTCTCCCTTCCCTCGCGCGAGCAAAGCTGAGCGCTGAAATGCAAAAAACGCTTTTAGGTTATGCCCATCCCTCAGTTATACTTTACAAATTCCCTTACTTCTAAATTTGACATCTTTTTTATGAAAAAAATATTATTTTATAGCTTATTGACAGTTTTACCAACGCTGTTATTTGCCCAAAATTATACGACAAAAAAAACAGCAACTGGTAAAGCCAAACAAGCCTTCACCCAAGCCATGCGCCTAAAAATGGTGGACAATACTGAGGGGGTATTAAAAGAATTGGCAACGGCATTGAAAGCCGATGCAACGTTTATTGATGCCCAAATTCAGCAAGCAGCAGCGTATTATAAACTGCAACGCTTGGCAGATGCGGAAGTGGCATTTGAAAAAGTGTTGAAAATTGACCCGAATTACGAGCCAGAAGTCTTGTTTTCATTGGGAAATATAGAAGTGCGGCAGGAAAAGTTTGGGGAAGCGGCTGACCATTATGAGCAGTATTTGGCATCGGCTAAAATCTCAAATGAAGGCAAATTTAAAGCAGAAAAACCAGCGAGAGATGCCCGTTTTGCGTCAATTGCCATGAAAAATCCTGTACCTTTTGAGCCAAAAATCTTGAGCGATTCTGTCAACACCCTCAGTATTCTGAGTATTTGCCGACGGTGACGGCTGATGGCGAAACCATGATTTTTACAAGACTCTTTGCGCGGCAGGAAGATTTTTTTCACGCAAAAAAAATAAATGGGATTTGGCAGAAAGCAACGCCGCTTGAAGAACTCAATACGGACAATAGTGAAGGCGCGCAAGTGGTAAGTGCCGATGGCAATTTGCTGTTGTTTGCCGCCAAAGACCGTGCTGACGGTTTGGGCAGTTTTGATATTTACTTTTCTAAAAAAGCCAATGGCAAATGGTCTGTACCGAAAGGTTTTGCGCCCATTAATTCACCTTATTGGGAATCGCAGCCTTCTATTTCAGCAGATGGACGCACCATTTATTTTGTCTCAAACCGCCCGAACGGTCTCGGTAATCTGGATATTTGGTACGTGCAGTTGGAAAATGGCAAGTGGTCGGAAGCGCGAAATCTGGGTGCGCCAATCAACACACGCTGGGACGACCAAACGCCTTTTATTCATGCCGACAATGCCACCTTATTTTTTACTTCGGAAGGTCATGCGGGTATGGGGGGCAAAGACTTGTTTTTGGCGCGTCGGTCGTCGGATACGGCGTGGAATAAGCCCGAAAACTTGGGCTACCCTATCAATACCAAAGAAAATGAAGGCACTTTAGCCGTTGCCCTCGATGGTAAATTGGCGTATTTTGGACGCGCCGTGAAATCAGACCTCTACGACATTTACACATTCGATTTGTATGAAAAAATCCGTCCCGCACCCGTTACCTACGTGCGGGCAACTGTCCGTGATGCCGCCGACAAGACACCCCTTACTAATAGCAAGTTGGAATTTGTGGATTTGACAACGCAAAAAATTACAGCTTTATCAATGACCGATGAAGCGGGTGCTTTTCTAACTTGTCTGCCTTTTGGCAAAAATTACGCGCTCAATGTCAGTCGAAAAGACTATGTTTTTCAATCTGAAAATTTCAATTTAGCAGAAACAGCTACTTTTGACAAGCCGTACATATTGGATATTTTTCTTCAAAAACTCACAAATACAGCTCAGAAATCCCAAAATACTGAGGGGGGGACAAAACCCAGCACACCTTCAAAAATTGATGAAACAAAGCCCATTGTTTTGAAAAATGTGTTTTTTGAAACCAATAAAGCCGATTTACGCAAGGAATCGCGGGTGGAATTGAACAAGTTGAAACTGTTATTGATAGAAAACCCCGCCATGAAAATTGAAATCAGTGGACATACCGACAATGTAGGGTCGGATACAGATAATCTTTTATTATCAGAAAAACGCGCCAAAGCTGTCCGTGATTTTTTAATTCAAAATGGCATCGCCACTGACCGACTCACCTACAAAGGATACGGAAAAACGCAACCCATTGACTCAAACGATACAGAAACAGGACGCGCAGCAAATCGGCGAACAGCGTTTTTGATTTTGAACAGATAGGTGATTTCAAGAATTTCAGATTGTTTGACAATTTTAGATAACGTTCGGGGAACTTTTAAAGTTCCTTGAACGTTACATTCTGGCCGTTAATGGTAAAAATACTGAGGGGTTGCTTTTTCGTGTAGAAAAGCAACCCCTGAGTATTTTTACAAAAAAGCGTTCAACAGCCATAGCCGTCAAACGCTTTTTATTGATTCTAAGTAATTACTTAGCGTATTCTTGTTATTCTTCTGTTTCAGCAGTTGCTTCGTCCGTCGTTTCTTCTGAATCGGTATCACTTTCGACCCCCTCAGTATTTTCGACTCCTGTAAGCGTCGCTACAACGTTTTCTGTATTTTCACTATCAACGATTTCAGCATCTTCGGTTGCAAAATCACGTACAACTGCAACGTCGGCAATTTCTTCGCCTTCGTCCAAACGGATGATGCGTACACCTTGTGTTGCCCGACCTTGAACGCGAATATCTGACGCTGCCATACGGATTGTGATACCCACTTTGGTCGTGATAATCAAATCGTCGGTGTCTCGAACAGCTTTCAAGGCGACAATTTTGCCCGTTTTTTCGCTGACTTGCATCGTCGAGACCCCGCGACCACCCCGATTGTTGACCAAACGATAGGCTTCAACGCTCGACCGCTTGCCAATGCCGTTTTCCGACACCACCAGTACAGATGTGAGTTCGTCATCTGCTTCCACCGAAATCATATTTGTTACGCGGTCTTCGCCATCTTCGTCGAGTTCAAGCCCAGCCACGCCCGTAGAAGAACGCAACATAGGTCTAACACGACTTTCTGGGAAACGAATTGTCCGACCATTGCGGTTAGCGAGCATGATTTGGCAATTGCCATTGGTCAATTTTGCTTCCAGCAATTCGTCATCTTCTCGAATCGCAATAGCCGTAATACCGCCATTTCTTGGACGTGTAAAGTGTTCAACTGAAGTTTTTTTCACCAAACCCTGCTTTGTGGCAAAGATAATGAAATTTGATTGGGCAAATTCCACATCGGTCAAGTCCTTGATTTTGACGTAAGCACGTACTTTGTCATCAGCAGGAATAGACAAAATATTTTGAATCACACGACCCGCCGATGTTTTAGTTCCTTCGGAAATCTCATACGTTCTGAGCCAATGACACTTGCCTTTTTCCGTGAAAAACAACAAATAATCGTGCGTATTGGCAACAAACATGTGTTCCACAAAGTCTTCGTTACGGGTTTTCGTACCTCGACTACCTCGACCACCCCGATTTTGTGCCTTAAATTCAGACACCGCAATCCGTTTGATATAGCCCAAATGCGAAATCGTCACAACGACTTCTTCTACTTCAATCATATCGGCGATTGAAATATCACCGTCTTGCAATTCAATTTCCGTTTTGCGTTCGTCGCCATAACGGTCTCTGATGTCTTTCAATTCAGTTTTGATGATGTCGCGGCGCATTACTTCATCACCCAAAATAGCGTTGAGGTGTAAAATGTGCTTCCGCAATTCATCGTATTCATGCTTGATTTTATCGCGTTCCAAACCTGTCAAACGTTGCAAACGCATTTCCAAAATGGCTTTTGCTTGTACTTCCGATAAATTGTAGGTTTTACTCGGCGTTCCTCCCTCCGTCTGTAAAACCATTTGTGCAACGGCATCTGACAAATTGAATGTCGTTGCCATCAAAGATTGTTGTGCTTCATCAGGCGTTTTTGCGGCGCGAATCAACTCAATAATGCGGTCTAAATCGTCCAAAGCAATGTACAAACCTTCCAAAATATGGGCGCGGTCTTGTGCTTTTTTGAGTTCAAACTGCGTGCGCCGAACGATTACTTCTAAACGAAACTTGATAAATTCTTCAATCAAACGCTGCAAATTCAATAATTGCGGGCGACCGTTCACGAGAACAACGTTGTTGATACCGTAAGAACTTTGCAACGGCGTCATTTTGTACAATTGGTTCAAAATGATGTTTGCCGCGCCGTCTCTTTTTACTTCAATCACAAGACGGATACCTTCTTTGTTGGATTCGTTTCTTACCTCCGAAATGCCTTCAATCTTTTTTTCAACCGCCAATTCTTCGATTTTTTGAACCAAAACCGCAGGGTTGATTTGATAAGGGACTTCATTGATGATGATGCTTTCGCGTCCGTTGTGGTTTTTTATGTCGGCTCTACCGCGCACGACAACCCGTCCGCGACCCGTTTCGTAGGCTTCTTTGATACCTGACGTGCCGTAAATCACACCACCCGTTGGAAAATCGGGTGCTTTGATAAATTGCATCAATTCTGCTACTGTAATCGCAGGATTGTCAATCATTGCCACTGTCCCGTCAATCACTTCGCGCATATTGTGGGGCATCATACGAGTTGCCATACCTACCGCAATACCTTCCGCACCATTGACGAGTAGATTTGGGAATTTAGCGGGCAAAACGGTTGGTTCTTCAAGCGTATCGTCATAGTTGAACTGAAAATCAACAGTATTTTTGTCAATATCGCTCAACATTTCGTCTGCAAGGCGGCGCATACGGGCTTCGGTATAACGCATAGCCGCCGCGCTGTCCCCTTCAATCGAGCCAAAGTTACCTTGACCGTCAATAAGCGGATACCGCAATGACCAATCTTGCGCCATACGCACGAGCGCGTCGTAAACCGATGTATCACCGTGCGGGTGATACTTACCCAAAACATCACCGACAATACGCGCTGCTTTTTTGTGGGCTTTGTTGTAACTCATGCCCATCTCGTTCATGCCGAAAAGCACACGGCGATGAACAGGCTTCAAACCATCACGCACATCGGGCAAAGCACGGCTTACAATGACTGACATGGCGTAGTCAATATAAGCCGATTTCATGTGGTCTTCAATACTAACCTGAATAACTCTTGATTCTGACATCTAAATTTGTTTAAAATAGTGTGTATATTTTTATTGCTCGCTTTGCTCGCAAAAGAGGGAGGCGTTGTTCGTTTTTGGGCTTTGCCCGAAAACGAATAACCTTCCTTTTTTTGCGAGCGAAGCGAGCAATATTTTTATGGCATCTATTGTTATCTTGTCTCTTAAAAAGAAAATAAAAGCCTAATCTGTTCTTCAATATGCCCAAAACAGGGGCGTTTTAACCCCTTTGTAATTTATTGCTATACTGAGGGGGTGCTTTTTTTTTATTCTCAGCGATTTTTTTTTATAAGAGCCGCAAATATAGTAAATTTAGATGAAAGAAGAATGAATCTCGGATAACTTTTATCGGATTTGAAAAAATAAAGTAGTTCGACTTAGAGTAACTGTTACTACGCGCTCGCTTTGCTCGCGCAGAAAGAAGAAAGGTGGTTCATTTTTTGGCAAAGCCGAAAAATGAACCACCTTTCTTCTTTCTGCGCGCAAGCAAAAGACACGGAAGCTCGATGTTTTTCTTGAATCATTAAAAAGCCAAAGGAAAAATACACGCTCTATACTGAGGGGGTACTTTTGCTGGCAAACTTATTCAGTTTTATTCTACAACAGTTACTTTCAGCATATTTGTGCGCAAACGGCGATTCAACGGCATTGAACCTGTGTTGACGATGATTTCACCTTTTTTTATGCGTCCTGCCTCAGTCAGAATGGCAATAGTATCATCAATTGTTTCGTCGGTTGACGTGTATTTATCATAATAAAAACATTTCACGCCCCACACCAAATTCAGGGTTGCCAACATATCTGGGCGACCAGAAAAGATGAAAATTTCACAACGTGGACGATAACTTGACACTTTAAACGCTGTATAGCCTGATGTTGTAAAGCCAATAATTGCTTTAGCGTGTAGCTCCTCTGCTACTTTAGCGGCGTTCAAGCATATCACATCACTCATAAATGTAGAGGCTTTTTCGCTCAGTGCTGGGCGACGGAAGCGAGCTGGTAAACTTTCAATTTCGCGAATAATGCGCGTCATTGCTTGCACTGTTTCTACTGGATACTTACCTGCGGCGGTCTCAGCACTCAACATCACGGCATCTGCACCGTCCATTACAGCATTGGCAACGTCCAAAACTTCGGCGCGTGTTGGAGAAGGTGCTTCAATCATACTTTCCATCATTTGCGTTGCCACAATGACGGGGCGGGCGCGTTGAATACATTTTTCAATAATAGTTTTTTGAATAATCGGCAATTTTTCCAACGGAAACTCCACACCGAGGTCACCACGCGCTACCATCACGGCATTGGTTTCTTTGATGATTTCATCGAGATTATCAATGGCTTCTGGTTTTTCAATCTTTGCACAAACGAGTGCCGTATGGTCGGCTGCTCTGATGCGGCGTTTGAGGTCACGAATGTCCTCAGCACGGCGGACAAATGACAAAGCAATCCAGTTGACAGGTTGTGTCAAGACGAACTCGAGGTCTGCCAAATCTTTAGGTGTTAAGCACGGCAATGACGTTTTAGTATCGGGCAAATTAACCCCTTTTTTCGATTTCAACATACCACCATAAATAACACGTAGTTTGACGATTGAGAGGCCGTCTGTATCTACAACTTCAAGAACAAGTTTGCCGTCATCAAGTAGGATTTTTTCGCCCACTTGCACATCTTTTGCAAAATCCTTGTAAGACATGTAAATTTTATCGGCGTTGCCAACGCACTCTTCGTTGACAAAAGTTAAAATTTGACCTGGCTTCACTTCAATTCCGTCGTTTTCCATCAAACCAACGCGCAATTTAGGTCCTTGCAAATCTGCCAAAATACTCAAGTGCAAGCCGTATTTCTCATTGATATTTGTGATGTGGTCAACCACTTTTTGGTGGTCTTCATGCCTGCCGTGCGAAAAATTAAGACGAAATACATTAGCACCCGCTTTCGCCAAGTCCAATAATTGTTCGTATTTATTGCAAGCAGGACCCACTGTTGCTACTATTTTTGTATTTTTTTGGTCAGTTACCGTCAAAACGGTTGTGATAGGTGATTCCATTACTTCTGGCATATATTTGACAATTTCTATTGTGGTGGAAAAAATGAGATGTGTTATTTATACACGAAGGTATGTACCTTTGTTTAAAAAACAAACTTTCTATCTGCCTTTTATTGAACTAACCGTAAAAAGTTAGAATTTATCTTTAATTGAGGAGTGGGCATAACCTAAAAACATCGTTTTTTGATTAAAAACAGATGTTTTGCGCTCGCTTCGCTCGCGCGAGGGAGGGGAATGTGGTTCGTTTTTCGGCTTCGCCGAAAAACGAACCACATTCCCCTCCCTCGCGCGAGCAAAGCGAGCGCAAGATGCAAAAAACGCTTTTTAGGTTATGCCCATCCCTCATTTATTTTTAATTCTAAGCATTTATTGTTAATTTTGATTGAATAACGCAAATTTTGTGGTAGTCACCCAGAACGGCAAAATATATAGGCTGTTCTCGATACATCAACGACACGACAATTGTCATTAACACTATAAATTCAGATGATGTGCGGGTGGGATTTGACATAAAATCAGGTTCTTACCTTAATAGGAACAATTTTTCAGCCTATATCGCAGCCGATGCGGACAAAAATGGAAAAATTACAGCGGGTGATTTTACGCTCATAAATCATAGAGCAGTTCAAATTATTCGTCACTTTCCTAATCACAATTCAGATTGGGTAGGGATTCCTGATTCATTGGCACGTATTCTTGAACGTCAGCAGTTTGATGCCGATAATTTGCCGCAAATTAGTTCAACTGGCATTGAAAAATTGGAATTGGCTTCACCCACTCAAATCTGTCAGCAGGCAAAGATGTTGTTATAAACATAAATATTTCAATTATTTGAATCAATAGTTTGTGGGATTTTAAAGGAAATGAAAGGATATAGATGTGGTGTGGGCATGAAAAAAGGTCGTTTATACTGAGGGTTATTTGCATGTAAAAATAAAAAAAATTTTATATTTTAATTCAAATTTTGCCAATTCATCAAAAAACCTTATTTTTGTTAAAAAATTAAAACAATGGAAAGTGTAGCGATAAGAAATCAAGCTTTGTCTGTCGAAGACATTATAAAAATGTATCCTAACCAATGGGTACTTCTGGGTAATCCAATTTTGCGTAATCCACAATCAAATGGTTCCATTTTGAATCGTTTGATAACTGGCATCGTCTTGTTAGCAGGTAAAGACAAACGAGAATTGGCTTATAAAGCCAAAGATTTTGTTGATGATTACGAAGAAACAGCTTGTATTTATACAGGTGAAATAGCTAAAAATAGAATATATCTTCTCTAAAATCAATCCTCTATATGCGTTAAAATTGCAAACGTTCCACTATGAAAAAGACGACATTTGAAAGAGAAAACGACGAAAAACTCATTGTCATTGACTGCAAAGTTCAAAAACATAAAGTCTTTTTAGCCCTTGATACAGGTGCTTCTCACACAACAATTGATTTAGCGGCTCTCATTATTGCAGGATACAGTGTTTCAGATGCTTTGAGAGAAGTAGAAATGGAGACTGCAAGCGGTGTCATTAAGGCTTATGTTTTTAAAATCAAAACCTTTTTAGCCCTTGATACAATATTGAAAGATATTGAAATCTGTTCTTATGATTTTCTTTCATATCAATTATTGACCGATTTTGACGGCGTTCTTGGACTGGATTTTTTCAAAGGCATGAAGTTTTGTATTGATATGAATGAGTCTGTAATTACGATTCAGTGAGAATGGATATTGTTTTCGGTTTTTTAGCACCTTCAACGCGGGTGTATTTATATGGTTGCTTAAATTTTGATTTGTAAAACTTTAATGAAAGGATTTGGACGCGGCACGGTCATCGAAAAAAGGCAGTTTATACTGAGGGGTATGTGGTGCGTTAAAATAGTATGCTGTCTTCGTTAATTTGGTCAATGTTTAAACAGAAAAGCCCTTTGCATAACGCAAAGGGCTTTTTACTGATGGACACCTAAGTATTTACCAATTTATTTCACACCCAAATCAGCCCGAATCTGATTTAAAGCCGAGCCTGCACGGAACCAGCCAACTTGCTGCTCATTGTAGGTGTGTTTGACTTCAAATTTTTCGCTTGAACCATCGGCATGAGCCAAGGCAATGACCAAATTTTTGTTTGGCGTAAACGTTGACAAACCTTCGATGCTAATCGTATCGTCTTGACGTACTTTGTCATAATCCGCAGGATTAGCGAACGTAAGACCTAACATACCTTGTTTTTTCAAGTTTGTTTCGTGAATCCGCGCAAATGACTTTACGACAATTGCCCGAACGCCCAAGAAACGCGGCTCCATTGCGGCGTGTTCGCGGCTTGACCCTTCTCCGTAGTTTTCTTCACCAAAAACAATTGTTCCAATGCCCGCTTTTTGATAAGCCCGCGCTGAGTCTGGTACGGCGTGGTATTTACCCGTTGACAAGTTCAATACTTTATTGGCTTCACCATTAAAGTTGTTTATAGCACCAATCAAGCAATTGTTAGAGATATTTTCCAAGTGACCACGGAACTCCAACCACGGACCCGCCATAGAAATATGGTCAGTCGTACACTTACCTTTTGCTTTGATAAGCAAACGCATGTTGGTGATGTCCCCCTCAGTAGTTGGTACAAAAGGTTTCAATAATTGAATCCGTTTTGATTTTTTGTCAACTGAAATCTTGATTTTCGACCCACTTTTCGCAGGTTCTTGATAGCCCGCATCTTCTACGGCAAAACCTCTCGGCGGCAATTCAGCACCTTTAGGCGGGTCAAGTTTTACTTGTTCGCCTTTGCTGTTGGTTAAAGTGTCTTTCAACGGATTGAACAATAAACTACCACCAATTGCCATTGCCGTTACCATTTCTGGAGACGCGACGAATGAGTGTGTATTTGGATTTCCGTCCGCACGTTTTGAGAAATTACGGTTGAATGACGTGATAATTGAGTTTTTCTCTTGTTTTTCTGCGCCATGACGCGCCCACTGACCAATGCAAGGACCACAAGCGTTTGCCAAAACAACACCGCCGATTTTCTCGAAAGAATCCAACAAACCGTCGCGTTGAACCGTGAAACGGATAAGTTCAGACCCTGGCGTGATAGTAAATTCAGACCCTGCAATCAAACCTTTTTCAACGGCTTGATTTGCCAAAGATGCCGCACGGTCTAAATCTTCGTAGCTTGAATTGGTACAAGACCCAATCAAACCAACCGACAATTTTTCAGGATACGCATTTTTCTTCACTGCCTTAGCGAATTGAGAAATAGGCCAAGCCAAATCTGGCGTAAATGGTCCATTGATATGTGGTTCAAGTTTCGACAAGTTGATTTCAATCACTTGGTCGAAGTATTTTTCTGGATTTTCGTAGCACTCTGCGTCACCCGTCAAATCCGCTTTTGCTTTATTTGCCAAACGTGCCACATCAGCCCGTCCTGTTGCTTTTAAGTAACGTTCCATTGATTTGTCGTAGCCAAATGTAGAGGTCGTTGCGCCGATTTCAGCACCCATATTACAAATCGTACCTTTACCCGTACAACTCATAGAAGCCGCACCCGAACCAAAATACTCAACAATAGCACCCGTTCCACCTTTTACAGTAAGGATACCTGCTACTTTCAAAATAACGTCTTTAGCTGATGTCCAGCCTTTCATTTTGCCTGTCAATTTAACACCAATCAATTTTGGCATTTTCAATTCCCACGGTAAACCAACCATTACGTCCACGGCATCAGCACCGCCAACACCAATTGCCAACATACCCAAACCACCCGCATTGACAGTGTGTGAGTCTGTACCAATCATCATTCCACCGGGGAAAGCGTAGTTTTCAAGCACAATTTGGTGAATGATACCTGCACCCGGTTTCCAGAAGCCGATACCATATTTATTAGAAACATCGCTCAAAAATTGATATACTTCTGAGTTTTCTTGCCCCGCACGCACCAAATCGGCAGTTGCGCCAACTTTTGCTTGAATCAAGTGGTCGCAATGCACTGTTGAAGGAACAGCCACTTTTTTACGTCCACAAGTTGTGAATTGTAGAAGTGCCATTTGTGCCGTGGCGTCTTGCATAGCCACGCGGTCAGGCGCGAAGAAAACATAATCGCCACCACGTTTGAAATCAGCAGTTGCCGTGTCTTTGTCTAAGTGGGCGTACAAAATTTTTTCGGAGAGGGTCAACGGGCGGTTCAATGCCGTCCGTGCAGCAGCTACTTTTGTGGCGTAATCTTTATAGAACGCCTTAACCATTTTAATGTCAAATGCCATAATTCAAAAATTTTAAATTGAGATATACCTATTTCCTCCATTTTAAATGTCTGTTTTCAAATTCTGCCCCTAAAATACGTAAAATACTGAGGGGGTATAAATCAGTTGTAACTATCCACCACACGCTCGCTTCGCTCGCGCTGAAAGGGGGAATGTGGTTCATTTTTAGGCAAAGCCGAAAAATGAACCACCTCTTTTCCTGTCGTTGTGCGCGCAAAAGGCACGTAGCTAAATAGTTACAATCAGTCTTTGAAATTGAATGACATCTAAATTTAGAAATCAGCCTGATTTTGCCGCAAACTTACAACACCTAAGCCGACAAAAGGCGTAAATACGTCGTAATTTTATTCTTTTTATCGAAAATATTAAAATATTAATAAATGCTTAACCACACGCTCACTTCGCTCGTGCGAAAAAGAAAAGTGTTTCGTTTTAATGACTGATGTTACTCAGAGCCGTAGGCTCGACTCATTTTTTAGCGGCGGATTTCAATCCGCCGAAAATGTACATATCCTTTTCATTAAGAGCCGTAGGTTCGACCCATATTTATATGCACCGAGCCTACGGCTCTTAAATAATCTAAGTGAGGGATGGGCATAACCTAAAAGCGTTTTTTGCATCTCGCGCTCGCTTCGCTCGCGCGAGGGAGGGGAATGTGGTTCGTTTTTCGGCGAAGCCGAAAAACGAACCACGTCTCCTACCTTTTGCGCGAGCGAAGCGAGCAATAGGCTAAGTAATTACAATAATTGGTAATTACTTAGCCCACGCTCGCTTCGCTCACAAAAAAAAAGGTGGTTCATTTTTTGACTTTTCCAAAAAATGAACCACCTTTTTTACGAGCGAAGGGCTAAATAGTTAACTTTTTACAAAAAAACTACCTCTCAGTATCCCCTTCTTTATCCCCATTTTCTACTTCATTTTCAATGGGTTTGTCGGAGGCATAACCGTTTCTCAAAGCGTCGCGCATTTTCTGACGGCGTTCATCATCGCGGTCATAAGCACGTATAATGTCTTTGACGAGGCGGTGACGCACCACATCTTCGGCAGTCAGAAAAATCTGGGTAATACCTTCCACATCTTTCAAAATACCCATAGATTGCCGCAAACCCGAAGTGACTTTGCTCGGCAAATCCACTTGCGACAAATCGCCAGTGATAACGCATTTTGAGCTTTGTCCTAAACGGGTCAAGAACATTTTCATTTGCATCGTCGTAGAGTTTTGGGCTTCATCTAAAATAATGAAGGCATCGCTCAATGTGCGTCCGCGCATAAAAGCAAGCGGGGCAATTTCAATGACACGGTTTGTCATGAATTGTGCGAGCTTGTCGGCGGGGAACATGTCGTCGAGTGCATCATAAAGAGGGCGCAAATACGGGTCAATTTTGTCTTTCAAATCACCAGGTAAAAAGCCCAAATTTTCACCTGCTTCGACAGCAGGACGGGTCAAAATAATGCGTTTGACCGTCCGATTTTTCAAGGCACGTACCGCCATTGCCACCGCTGTATAGGTTTTGCCTGTACCTGCTGGACCTACCGCAAACACAATATCATTTGCTTCGATGGCATCAACGAGTTTTTTCTGATTGCGGGTTTTGGCGCGAATCGGTGTACCGTCTTTGCCATACACAATCGTTGAGTTGCCAACACCATTTGCAGGCAGCCGCACATCGTAAGGGTTTTCACCGCGTACCATGTCTTCAACAACTTGCAAAGAGAGTTCTTTGTGTTCACGCAACATCTTGACCATCATTTCGATTTTGTCTTTGACGGCTTGCGTATCGGTCGTTTTATCGCCTTTTATTTTAATATTTGCCCCGCGTGATGTCACTGTCACATCGGGATAAGCCTTGCGAACAAGGTTTAGTTTTGCGTTGTTTTCTCCAAAAAGAGTGACCAAATCAACGCCTTCTATTGTTAAAAGAATTTCACTCAAAGAATTACCTCTTTAAAATTTTAATCAAAGTTTGAAAATCATATTTGTAAACAACTGAAATAAACGAATTTTAAATATTTTAAAATAAACGTATTCTAACAAAATTCGTATAAGTTTAAAATTCGTTTCAAAATTAAGTGTTTTACACTAAATTTGGCTTATTTTCGCCTCACAATCTGAAAAGACAAAAGATGAAAAATCTTTACAGGAACAAACATATTGTATTTTTTTACTTTTTTAATCTTTTCGCAGAAACACCAGTTTTTAAACAACAAATCAAGATTCATCTACGATGCAAATCGTCACATTGACCACCGACTTCGGGTTAAAAGATTACTACGTACCCGCCTTGAAAGGGGCGATGCTGACGCGGTATCGTGCGTTGAATCTGGTAGATGTTTCTCATAACATTAATAATCACGATATAGTTCAAGCGGCATTTATTCTCAAAAATACGTGGCAGGCTTTCCCTGTCGGCACTATCCACGTTGTGAGTGTCAATAACTTTAATAGCGAACAAAATCGCTTTTTAGCGTTCCAACACGAAGACCATTATTTTGTTGGACCAGACAATGGCATTTTTACCTTGATTTTTCCAAATTGGACACCCCCCCCCTATATCGCCGAAATCCCCTTTGGTGGACTCAACTTCAAGCCTGTTAGTTCCGTAATTGCAGAAGCTATTGGCTTTTTAGCAAGTGGGCAACCGCTTGAAGCACTTGGTTTGGAAGCCGTGGATATGGTACAACGTATTATGTTACAGCCTGTTATCAGCCAAAACCAAATTAGAGGTTCAGTTATTCATATTGACAATTATGACAATGTTATTTTGAATATTACACGCGATTTGTTCCATAAAATTGGTAAAAAACGCCCTTTTCAACTATTTTTCAAACGCCATGAACCTATTTCAGCCCTTTCCAATTACTACAACGATGTACCTATCGGTGAAACTCTTTGCCTCTTTAATTCAGATTATTTAGAAATTGCTATCAACATGGGCAAAGCTGCCGAACTATTGAGTTTGAAAATAGAAGATACGGTTCACGTTAATTTTTTGTAAATAATTACGTCACCAATAACAAGTTAACCCCTCAGTGTCTAAGCATTGTCAACAATATATTGGAGTACACCTAAAATTTCAGGCAATTGATTAAGGTAGAAAACATTAGAATCAATAGTCGCAATTGAACCTATCAGTTGAATAAATTTCCATTCAAGTCCCAAAGTAACAGCCCCGTAAATAACGTGACTTGAGCGTCCTTGTTTCTTATTAAACAATTGTGCGGCATACATTTCAGCAATACACTGGGCTATTCCAGAATCTAAATTGTCATTTTTTGATTCCACTATAAAAAAAACGGGCACTTCAATAGTAACTGCTTTGGGTTCAAGGGATAAAATAAAATCACAAAAACCAGTCAAACCTAATTTTAAATCAACACTGAATTTGTACCCTGAATAAAAAGCGAATCGGTCTTGATTGTATTCGTGTAATTCTGTCAAAATTGGCGAAATGATAAATTCAGATTTTGCCTTTTCAGAACGCATATTCTGACGGGCATTGCGGGCAAGGATTTTAAGTAAAAAATCACTTGGAGGTACGGAAGGAATAGGTACACCTACAAACAAAGGATCAGCAATGACTTTTAAACCCAGCGCTTTTAAATCCTCATAATTAAAAGCAGAATAAGATTTTGGCATGATGTCAATTTTTATTTATGGCAAAATTACAACTAAATAAGAAATTTTCAAATGAAAAACAAACCAGAACATTAAAAACCTTCCTAAATTTGCCATTCATTATAGGACTTACATGTTTGTTTAGTCATCGTAACTGTTTACCACACGCTCGCTACGCTCGCGAAGAAAGGGGAAGGTGGTTGATTTTTCGGCTTTGCCGAAAAATCAACCACCTTTTTTCCCGTCGTTGTGCGAGCAAAAAGCACGTAGCTAAATAGTTGTTAGTCATCAATAAAATAGACAATGGGCTGGAAAGCAAATCTCATAAAACCTTTTGCACGACGTGTCGCGCAACAAATTGAAACATTGTCAAAAGACAACGCGGCTGTTGATGCCCAAAATCGCATTTTGACCCACTTGATACTGAGGGGGGCAAAAACGGCGTTCGGGCGTGACCATGATTTTTCAAAAATAAAAAATTACGCCGATTTTAAAGCCCACGTACCGATTCGGGACTATGAAGCCTTGAAACCTTATGTTGAGCGCGTAAAAAAAGGAGAAGCTGACGTGTTGTGGACGGGCAGACCTGCCTATTTCGCTAAAACAAGCGGCACAACTTCAGGAGTCAAATATATTCCTATCACAAAAGAGTCTGTGCCAAATCATTTTGGGTCGGCAAAAAATGCTTTGTTCAACTACTATGCACGAACGGGCAACGGTTCTTGGCTCGACGGCAAACAGATTTTTTTGTCGGGTAGCCCCGAATTGTCGGAACTCAATGGCATCAAAATGGGGCGTTTGTCGGGTATTTCAAACCACATGGTGCCAAAATGGTTGCGCATGAGCCAAATGCCCAGCTACGAAACGAATTGTATTGACGATTGGGAAACCAAATTGGACACCATTGTACGCGAAACTTCGGGGCAATCTATGCGCCTAATTTCGGGTATTCCACCCTGGGTACAGATGTATTACGAGCGCGTTTTGGACTTTTCGGGCAAAAAAACGGTACGAGAAGTGTTTCCAGATTATTCCGTATTTGTGTATGGCGGTGTGAATTTTGAACCGTATCGGTCTAAATTGGAAGAATTGGTGGGCGGAAAAATGGACAGCGTAGAAACCTATCCCGCTTCCGAAGGCTTTATTGCTTTCCAAGACAGTCAGCAAGATAAAGGTTTGTGGCTGAATGTTGACTCTGGTATTTTCTTTGAATTTGTGCCAACGACTGAAATTTTTAACGAACACCCCACACGTTTGAGTCTCAATGAAGTAGAATTAGGCGTTAATTATGCCTTGATTATCAACAATAATGCAGGACTTTGGGGATATAGTATCGGGGATACGGTTCAATTTACGTCTAAAAATCCGTATCGTTTGATAGTTTCTGGACGCATCAAACATTTTATTTCTGCTTTTGGTGAACACGTTATCGGAAAAGAAGTGGAAGAAGCTCTACTTTTGGTCGCCAATACTGAGGGGGTACGCATTGTCGAATTTCACGTTGCCCCGCAGGTTGTGCCGCCCGAAGGGGGCTTACCTTATCACGAGTGGTTCATTGAATTTGACAACGAACCGTCAAATATCGCAGATTTTGCGGACAAACTCGATAAAGTCATGTTGGAACAGAATATTTATTACAGAGATTTGGTTGTTGGCAATATTCTGCGTCCGCTTGTTTTACGTCCGCTTGTTCGTGATGCTTTTCGAGAATTTATGAAATCAGAAGGTAAGTTAGGCGGTCAAAATAAAGTCCCACGTTTAGGAAACGACCGTGTTTTGGCAACGGCTTTGACGCAGTTTATGAAATAAGGATGCTGATTTTTTGCTGTGCAATGCCTGCTTTTCTAACCCAAGTTTTGTGATATAAAAACGCGGAACTTCGCCGCGTGAAAATCTAATGGGGCGAGCTGTTTTTTTCTTAACAAACTCAATACCCGTGCAAGTTAAAATCTTGAGTATCAATCATGTTAACTTGCCTACCCATTTTTTTCTGAATTACTTTAAAATGATGCGCTTCTTCTTCTCCAATAAACGAAATTGCCAAACCTTCTGCAGCTGCTCGACCCGTGCGACCGACGCGGTGAATAAAATCTTTGGGCGAACGCGGCAATTCGTAGTTGATAACAACGGGTAAAGACGGAATGTCAATACCACGCGATACCAAATCTGTTGCTACAAGTACATTTATCTCACCCGATTTGAAATAACGCAAAGCATCGGTTCTTGCTCCTTGACTTTTTTGGCTATGAAGGGCTAAAGCCGTAATGCCATTTTGTTTGAGTTTATTAACAACTGTATCGGCTTTATGAACAGATGACGTAAAAACCAAGACTTGTTTGAGTTGTTGCGTTTTAATTAAATACCTCAGTAGAGG
The DNA here is from genome assembly GCA_034520175.1 of Saprospiraceae bacterium. Classification (GTDB taxonomy): domain Bacteria; phylum Bacteroidota; class Bacteroidia; order Chitinophagales; family Saprospiraceae; genus JAAFJT01. Next base: position 253,479 of record JAXHNU010000044.1, on the reverse strand, counting down.
TCCTCGTTTTTCTTCGCTCACACCGTAGCCAATTTGTTGTATTAAGTCCAAATTTTTTACTTCTCGTTCGATTTCTATTTTTATTGGATTGCGCAGCAATATTTCCGTAATAGAATCAATGTCTTTGCCGAGTGTTGCCGAAAATAAAAGATTTTGACGTTTTCTGGGCAATAACGCAAAAATGCGGTTCATTTCTTCTTTGAATCCCAAGTTCAACATTTTGTCCGCTTCATCTAAAACCAAAATATCTATTTCAGATAGTTGCATAGCGTTGTTGTCTGCCAAATCCAATAAACGTCCTGGCGTGCCAATCAGTATTTCTACGCCTTGCATCTGAATCATTTGTGGATTGATAGAAACTCCGCCAAATACAGTTAGGCTTTTGACGGGACGTGGTAGGTTTTCACTAAATATTTTGATAACTTCGCCCACTTGCACTGCCAATTCTCGCGTAGGCACAACGATAAGTGCGCGAATACACCGATTTTTCGCCATTGGCTTAGATTGCAATTTTTGCAGTATCGGCAATACAAAACTCGCCGTTTTGCCCGAACCTGTCTGTGCGATACCCAACACATCTTTACCCGATAAAACAGCAGGAATAGCGGCTATTTGAATCGGATAAGGCGTTGGAAAATTGTGTTTTTTGACTATTGTTAATAGGGCTTCGGATAAACCAAGTTCAGAAAAAGACATAAATTTACATTTTTACGTTATAGCTAAATGCTCGCTTCGCTCGTAAAAAAAGGAGTGTGGTTCGTTTTTCGGGCTTTGCCCGAAAAACGAACCACATTCCGCCCGCCGTTCGAGCGAAGCGAGCGCGGCTAAGTAGTCGCTTTGATTATTCAACCAAATCCTTAGCCGCAATTTTTTTATCTAAGATAATAGACTTACCACCCTTCTCTTTTGCCAATTGCCACAACTCAATCGCTCCCTCACGGTCTGCAGCTTTGAACAAATAATCCCCGTACAACTCCAATACTGAGGGGTCTTGGTCGGCACCCATTTTACGCGCTTGATTTGCCATTTGTTGAGCGCGTTCGAGTTCAATTTTGCGAGTAACAAGAATATTGGCAAAACGGAGCAAGGCAATCGGCGAAAGCGGTTCGACCTTTAATGCAGCTTCAAAATTCTCCATTGACTTGTCATAAGATTTTAATTTTGAAAGCGTTATTCCCAATTCTGACAAAGTATTAGACCGCACAATCGGCTTTCTTGCCGACATCAAAAGTGCCTGTTCAAGCGATTCAAGTGCCACGCCAAATTGCCCTTTACGCTCATTTGCCAAACCATTGAAATAAAAAGCAGTGGCTTGACTTGGGAACAAATCAGTTGCCGCATTACTCGTTTTCAACAAATCGTCAAATAAACCTAATTCTTCTTCAACGTACATTTTTTGTTCCCAAACCGCATAAATAGTTTTGTTTAAATCCAAACACCGCTTATATTTTACAAGCGATTCTTGAAGACGGTCATTGTGGTACAACATATCGGCAACAAGTGCATAGGCTTTTGCTTCATTCGGGTGCGCACGTTCTAATATTTCGGCAAGCCCCAGACCTGCGGCAGCAAGCGGCTTGTCTTTTCGTTCACCAATTTTTTGAGCAAAAGGCAAAATCGTTTTAATTTTTTCATCAATTGAAATATCTGGTTTGGCAAACAGCCCTTTCAAAGACTGTAAAAATGCCGCGTCTTTTCCACCAGAAACACTGGATACTGAGGGGGGCGTATTTTTAGTTGCAAGGGCGAGTTGTGCCTTAGAATCAGACGGGTCACGCTTCAAAATGCGTTCATACATCTGAATAGTGGACATTTTATCGCCTATTTTTTCGTAATACGCAGCCGTCGCATGTTGGTATTCTGCTATTGAAGGAAAGGCATCAGCAAGGCGGCGCAATTCGGCAGCCGCGCGTTTTTTGTCGCCAAGTTCGTCATAAATCAGGTGTTTTTTGTCAGAAATCTCTTCATTTATGCCCATTTTTTTCTCCAATTCATCAAGCGTTTTAATTGCTTTAACGGGTTCGCTCATACGTACTTGTGCAAAAGCAAGCCGAAAATAGAGTTCATCGGCGTAATCCGTGCCAAAACTATTGGCATCAATCAGTTTTCGATACACCTCAATCGCTTCACGGTCTTTGCCTATTTTTTCGTAAATTTCAGCAATGTGCATCTGATACCACTTGTTTTGAGGGTCAATGGCAACGGCTTTTTTAGCAAAGTCGAGGGCATCTTGCGGATTTTTCAATTGGTCATTCAATCGGCTCAACTGAAAAGCACAACCATCGCATTTGGGGCTTTTATCCAAAACTTCTTTAAATAGCTTTGCTGCTGCGTCAAATTTGCCTATTTGTTGCTGCCCAATTGCCGCCATATATTTTTCTTGCAACTGAATTTCCTTTTCAGAAACCCGTGCATAACTCGCTTGGTCTGTAATTTGTGCCACTAAATTTGTTGCACACATTGTTAGAACTATGCTTAAAACGGCAATGCGAGATGTATGTGTAAGTTGTTTTATAGTCATTTCTTATGTCTGAATTTTAATTGCGATGTATATTGCTGGCTTCGCTCGCAAAAGAAGGGGAGGTGGTTCGTTTTTCGGGCAAAGCCCGAAAAACGAACCACTTTTCCCTTTTTTGCGCAAGAGAAGCGAGCGCGGATAATGTTTACAGTTTTTTAAAACTAAACCAAAAACGCTTTAAATGGTTATAAAGTTGCTCAAGCGTTTGATTTGCCAGCCTGAAATTTAAAACCTTTTCGTAATTATTACTTAATCGCGCTCGCTTCGTTTGCGCAAAAAAGAGAAAATGTGGTTCATTTTTCGGGCAAAGCCCGAAAAATGAACCACACCTCCTTCCTCGCGCGAGCGAAGCGCGCGCAAAACATCTGTTTTTAATCAAAAAACGATGTTTTTAGGTTATGCCCACTCCTCACACCTAAGTAATTACATCTTTTCTATGCAAATTTGTGGACAAAAGTGTAACATTTGTTTATCAGATGCTTGTTTTACTTGAAAAAAGGAGGCGTAAAACAAGAAAAAATCAAATAATAAAAAAAATAACGCAAAGTTAAAAATTATAAATAACTGATAATCAATAAATTGTAAAATTAAATGATTCTAAATTTTTAATTTTTAATATTGCCCCCTTCAGTATTCGTTGTGTTTTTTATTTTTGCGTGCCGATTTGAAAAGGTATTATCACAAAACAATATTTATAGCTAAAATGACTGGCAAAATTCAATACATTCTTCTTGGAGTAACGCTGTTTTTTACGGCTTGTTCTCATCCTGTTGCAAAATTCTTGGTTCAAGACGCCCCCAAAGTTGCCCCTGCGCGGGTCAGTTTTCAAAACAAATCAGCAAAAGCTGAACGTTATGAGTGGGATTTTGGCGATGGCACAAAATCGAAAGATTCGGCAGCAGCACACGATTACAAGCGGTCTGGCAATTATACCGTTATTCTCCGCGCATTTAAAGGTAAAAAAATGAACGAAACGACTCAAAAAGTCCACATTGACGCACCATTATCGTGCCTCATTGAGATTGAAACAGAATTCGGCACAATGCTCGCTGAACTTTCTAACTCAACGCCCTTACACCGCGACAATTTTATCAAACTCGCCGAAGAAGGCTTTTTTGATGGCACTTTGTTTCACCGTGTTATCTCTGATTTTATGATTCAAGGCGGCGACCCCAATTCAAGAGACGCAGCCGCAGGGCAGCCGCTTGGTATGGGCGGACCGGGCTACACTGTTCCCGCCGAAATGCGCGATTCTTTGGTGCATGTAAAAGGCGCATTGTCAGCAGCACGATTGGGCGACGGCGCAAACCCAACAAAAGCATCGAGTGGTTCGCAGTTTTACATCGTGCAAGGCAAGCCAATGGATGCCAATATGTTGGCGCGTGTTGAAGTAGGAAAAGGCATTCACTACTCACCCGAACAGAAAAAACAGTACGCAGAAATTGGTGGGACACCGTTCTTAGACCGCGAATACACTGTTTTCGGTCAGGTTATCAAGGGTTTAGATGTGATTGATAAAATTGCAGCTACGCAAAAAGACCCGCGTGACCGCCCCGTAAAAGACGTTAAAATGCTCATTCGGGTAGTTAAATAAATCTACTGTAATTACTTAGCCCATAGCTCGCTTCGCTCGCAAAAAGGGGAAGGTGGTTCGTTTTTCGGGCTTTGCCCGAAAAACGAACCACCTCTTTTTCCTCGCGCGAGCGAAGTGAGCGCGTGATTAAGTAATTACAATCTACTTATTAAACAAGATTTCAACAAATATGGAGAACTTATTTCTCGGCATTGATGTAGGTGCGTCAGGCATCAAAGGTGGCTTGGTGAATGTCCTAACAGGCGAAATGATTGGCGGACGTTTTCGAGTGGAAATGCCACAACCCAGCACACCCGAAAATGCAGCAAACGCTATTGTCGGTATTGTCGAGCATTTTAAATATAAGGGGACAATTGGCGTGGGTTTTCCGTCAGTCGTCAAAAATGGTGTTGCAATGACGGCGGCAAACCTTGATGCCTTGTGGATTGGGGCAAACATCGAAACAGTCATCGGCGAAGCGACGGGCTGTAAAGTCATTGCTTTGAACGATGCTGATGCCGCAGGTATGGCAGAAATGCGTTATGGTAAAGGCAAAGGCAAACGCGGAACAGTCGTGTTGATTACCATAGGAACAGGGCTTGGTTCGGCGGTTTTTACCGACGGACATTTGCTGCGGAATACTGAATTTGGGCATATTTTGATGAAAACAGATTTGGTAGCTGAGAAATACGCGGCTGATTCTATTCGTAAAAATGAAGAATTGAGTTGGAAAAAATGGGGCAAACGCTTCAATGAATATTTGACCCGCATTGATTTGTACCTTCAGCCAACCTTAATTTTACTGGGGGGTGGCTCAAGTAAATATTTTGAAGAATTTAAAGACCGTATCAAAATTGCAACACCCGTTCAACCTGCCGCTTTGTTGAACAGTGCGGGCATTATTGGCTCGGCGGTCTATGCGGCTGAAAACCACGCATAAAAATGGCAGAAAAACGTTTATTTCGTAAAAAAACCTTAGAAACGAGCCGCGAATTGGGGTTCGGGACAACCGATGTGCGCCAAAGACGGTTGATAAACCGTGATGGCTCTTACAATTTTGTCCGAATAGGGATTCCTTTTTACGAAACGTTCAATGTCTATCATTATCTATTGTCTGCATCGTGGATAAAATTGATAATGATAGTCATTGCTTGGTACAGTGTATTTAATGTTCTTTTTGTCGGTTTGTACTATGCTTTCTGCCCCAATCAAATCACAGGCATGGTGTTTACGAATGAATGGGAACGTTTTTGGGAAATTTATTTTTTTTCTGCCCAAACCCTAACAACAGTTGGTTACGGGCGCATCAATCCGATGGGCATTGCGGCAAGTGCCATTGCTTCACTTGAAGCCTTGACGGGTTTGATGAGTTTTGCCTTGATAACAGGTTTATTGTTCGCTCGTTTTGCCAAATCACCCGCCCGATTGATGTTCGCAGAACGCGCTGTTATTGCCCCTTTTACATGGAATGGACAAGAATTACCCGCTTTTATGTTCCGAACTGCCAATCCTTACAAAACGAATTTGATGAATATGAAAGCCCAACTGACTATCAGTTTGGTTGAAAAATTGGACGAAAATGGGGTCGAGCAAAGACGTTTTTATCCATTAACGTTGGAGCGCAATGAGATAAATTTTTTCCCTTCTTCATGGACTTTGGTGCATCCGATTGATGAAGAAAGCCCTGTTTATGGATTCAGACACGCCGATTTACAAAAAAGTAGTGCAGAGTTTATGGTACTTTTGAGTGGTTTTGACGAAACTTTTGACCAAAATGTATTCGTTCGTTACTCTTACGGTGCAGATGATATTGAGTGGGGCGCAAAATATACGCGCATTTTTGATTTTAATGACCAAGACCAAGCAACCGTTGATTTGGGGCGTCTTGGCGCGTTCGATAAAATGCAAATCGAACATTTATTACCTAACTTAGATGAGGAATTATAAGTAGGTCGTCGTAAGTAATCGCTATATATTTACAGACTCTTTTGCGCACCGCTCAAAAATCACCCAAAGGGATTTTCTTTGGGGCAATCGTGTTTTGAAAGTAGCGATTATTTATTAATACTTACTTACTTACTTACTTACTTACATTACGCAATCCCAGAATTTGGAAAAATGAAATAATTTACCAATACCAAAAATAAACATGTTGACACTACGTGTCAGCGCGAAATGTTCAAAACCGTACATTAATTATAAACATTTTGACACTACGTGTCATTAAAATTTATCCGATTACTATGACTCGTAGAGTCAAAATGTTTATAATAACGGATATTTTAAGCGTTTGCACTGACACGTAGTGTCAAAATAATGGTTTTAAGGTATTTGAAATCCTTGAAATTACTTGGCAATAATAGCCTCCGCCGCTTCTCGTCCGCTTTTGGCTGCTCCGTTCATAAATCCCGAAAACTCACCGCCACAATGTTCACCTGCAAAAAACACATTGCCGACGGGTAGCACTTCTGCGCCCGAAATGCTCGTGTATTGTCCAGTTGTGTAGGAAACATAGCTGCCCAATGAGTAAGGATAAGACGCCCAGTGCATTCGTGCGATTTTGCCATTAAAATTTTCGGTCGCACCCTTAAAAACCTTTTCCCATCGGGGCAAATAAATATCTTTTTGCGATTCGGGCGTGCCTTCGCCAAGTGCCACTCCAGCAGCACCGCCCACCAAAATTGACAAACCACCTACACTATTGTCTGGTGTTTGTAATTGCGCATTGTCCCAGCCGTTTGGAATACCGACATCTGAGAAACAAAAGCCTTGAAAACCCTGCGTCCGCCAAAAAGGTTGATTCATGCCCAACATAAATTTAGTATTTGTGCCGAAACCCAATTTATGAATGACCTCCCATTTTATCGGCGGCATAGCCAAGCGAATATCCACGTTTTTGAAACGGGAAAAAGGTATGGCAATGATGACAAAGTCCGCTTTTACGGCGTCTTCTTTTCCCGAAAAAATAAGGTTGTAATGCGTAGAAGCTGCGCTAATAGCTTCCAGTGAACGATGCAATTCTATGTGTGCCGCGTATTTGCGCGCCAATGCTTCGGGAATAGATTGGTTGCCGCCTTTGACTTTGTAGCGTTCGTCGCTATCGCCATAGAGTTCAAATTTACCCCCGTCAGTATCGGGCGATATGAGCGACAATAAATTGATGCTCGATTGAATATGCGTGGACATACCGTATTCCGACTCATAAGCCGTTTCGATAAAGGTTTTTATCCAGCCTTCTGCGCCAATTTTTTCAAGATATTCTGAAATGGAAAGACGGTCGAGTGCTATTATGTATGGGTCTTTGGTGGTGTAACTCAAATCCTCGGGCAATCGGTCGGCATCGGCTTTCATTTTTGGCGCAAATGGGCGAAATGCTTCTATCACTTCGGTTAAAGTGCGGTTTTTCCCTTCAAATAAAAACAATTCTTTGGTCAATTTATTTTCAGATGCTTGCCCCAAATCCATAAATTCAAGGTTAAATTCCTTTGCCAATGCCCACATATCGGCGTGATTGGTGTCAATAAACTCCGCGCCAAATTCTGCCCAAGAGCCTTTACTCAGGGCATCTTGGACGCTAAAAATGCGCCCACTTGTGCGTCCCGATGCCTCATAAATAGTGGCATCGTATCCCGCTTTTTTGAGCGTATGTAAAGCCGTTAAGCCAGCAATACCTGCCCCAACTATGGCAATACGCGGCTGTTTTTGAGACCGAGAAAGGCGGGAAAAAGGTGCGTTTTGAGTGCGGGCTACCCCCTCAGTAAAAACACCCGAAAAGCCACCCACGAGGAGTGTTTTTCCCGTATTCGTGAGAAAACGACGGCGTGTTTGTGCATTTTCTTGAAAACGTTGTACGATTTCTTCATTAGTGGTTTGGTCCTCGATAGCCCTGAGCGCACTGTTCAAGGCTCTTTGAAATATGCCGAAAAGGGGCGATTTAGTAGCGTTTCTCATTGTGGAATAGGTTTTAGTAAGGACTTAGCCGCGCTCACTTCGCTCGCACGAGGAAGGAGATGTGGTTCATTTTTCGGCTTCACCGAAAAATGAACCACCCTTCTTTTTTTTGCGCGAAAACACCTAAGTATTCACTTGATGAAAATACAAACTTAGGGTTAATTTGGCATTTGAGCAAAAGGAAAAACAACAAATTCAACGAATTGTGAAAACTTTGTGAGATTTTGTCCGTATTCTTGGTTTTAAAATCACTTGGCTCTATTATGATTTCAAGTTACGATTCTATTTTTTTTGAAACCATACATAAATTCAAAATACGCATTAAAAGGCACTTTTGCGCTCGCTTCGCTCGCGCAAAAGTAGGAGAGGTGGTTCATTTTTCGGGCTTTGCCCGAAAAATGAACCACTATTCCCCTCTCGCGCGAGCGAAGCGAGCGCGAGAACCAGCAGTTTAGATTTTATGTATGGTTTCAAATATTTTTTAACAAATCCGTTAGGATTTGAACGTTTATAGAAAAATCGAACAAGTAAATTTTCCCCGAATCCGTTAGGATTCGCACGTAAAATGCCAAGATAAACGTGTAAATCTTAACGGATTTATAAAGCAACTTGAAACCGTAATTTAGCTAATAGCTGAGGAATGGGCATAGCCTAAAAGCGTTTTTTGCATCTCGCGCTCGCTTCGCTCGCGCGGAGGAGAGGAATGTGGTTCGTTTTTCGGCGAAGCCGAAAAACGAACCACATTCCTCTCCTCGCGCGAGCGAAAGCGAGCGCAAAACATCTGTTTTTAATCAGAAAACGATGTTTTTAGGTTATGCCCACTCCTCAGCTAATAGATGTTATGCGTAAATATTTTTCTACACTAATATTTTTTTATATGTATAAAGGCTATTGCTCGCTTCGCGCGCAAAAAAAAGAGGTGGTTCGTTTTCGGGCAAAGCCCGAAAACGAACCACTTTCCCCTTTTTGCGAGCGAAGCGAGCAACAGGCTAAGTAATTACAAAAAACATTCAGTAATGAGTAAATTATTTTTTACAAAGTCCTTTATTTTCTTATTTTTATTTAACCAAACCGTATCCGCACAAACCGTTTCTAATCCAACAGAAGCGAGCGCAATAAGTGGTAGTTTACAAGCCAATGGCAATTTTTTTATCCGTGATTCAGCCATTGGCGCGGCAAATATTCCTCAATACGACCGCCAACTCGTTGGGGCAGATGCTTGGTTGACCTTAAACTATAACAGAAATGGTTATGATATTGGGGTGCGCTTCGATGTTTATCAAAATTCGCAATTGTTGAATCCGCGTGAATCGTATTCGGCGAGTGGGATTGGGCGTTTTTACGTAAAAAAACGAGTGGACAAACTCTTGATTTATGGTGGTTATATCTACGACCAAGTAGGTTCGGGTATTGTTTTCAGAAGCTATGAAGACCGTCCATTGGGTATTGACAACGCGCTTGTGGGCTTAAATCTGGATTATCAGATTACCGACAATTGGCACGCAAAAGTATTTACAGGACGCCAAAAACGCCAATTTGACACCTACAAATCCACCATAAACGGCTTAAATACTGAGGGGTTCTTTTCGGTTGGAAAAATCAATTGTGCGCCCGGATTTGGCATCGTTCACCGCACACTTGACGATGAAACGACGAACCAACTCGTAAGTGCCATTGCGACGTATTCTAAAGCGGACAGCATTGGGGCAAAATACAATACCTTTGCACTTACTGCCTACAATACTTTGAGCGTTGGTAATTGGACATGGTACGTGGAGGCGGCTTATAAAACACCCGAAGCCGTATTTGATGCCAATGCCGAAAAAATTAACCGTGATGGCTCTTTAACGGAAGGCAAGTTTACAAATCGCTCTGGTTCAGTCATTTACAGCAATTTGGGGTTTGTTACTGAGGGGGTCGGTGTGACACTTGAAGCCAAGCGAACAGATGGTTTTACGTTCCGAACTACGCCTTTTGCGCAACTTAATCGCGGTATTGTCAATTTTTTGCCGCCCATGTCACGCCAAAATGCGTACCGTTTGACGACACGCTACGTACCTGCTACCCAAGAATTGGGCGAACAAGCACTACAACTTGATGTAAAATTATCGCCTTCCGAAAAAGTGAATATTGACCTTAATGTGTCCACTATATCCACGCTCAAAAATGTGCAATTGTACCGCGAACTGTATGCCAGTGTTCTACTAAAACGCGACGCGACCGAATGGGTATTTGGCATACAGCACCAAACCTACAATCAACAGATTTATGAAGTAAAACCCAAAGTTGCCAATGTTAAAACAATCACGCCTTTTATAGAATTTAGGCGCAAACTCAGTGCAACCAAATCTTTGAAAATCGAAACGCAATACATGGCAACCCAACAGGATTATGGTGCGTGGTGGAATGGTTTAGTAGAATTGAATATTGCCCCAAAATGGTCTTTTTCTGTCAGCGATATGTGGAATATTCAACCTAAAAAGACCACAAAGGCTTTGCACTACCCCTCAGTATCCGTTGCATTTTCGCAAGATGCCAACCGTATTTCAGTCGCTTATGTGAAACAAGTAGAAGGCGTGGTGTGTACGGGCGGTATTTGTCGGGTCGAACCTGCTTTTAGTGGGGTGCGCGTAGGTGTGACGAGTGCATTTTGATGGGTGATTTGATATTTATTATTAGAAAAACCCTGTAATGTGAGCGTAGGGTCGCACAGGCGAAGCAAACTACTGTTTCAAAATGTCTTCTAAACTTATGACACACTTTTTTCGATTCGTTCGCCCAAAAGAGGAGAAGCATTGCATTTTCTGGGCTTTGCTCTTCTGACTTAATCCTTCGAGGTTTTAAAAACCTCGAAGGATTTGACCGATTTTATTAGTGCAAAAAATGCCGTACTCCTGTCATGACCATAGCCACATCGTGGGCATTGCAATAAGCAATTGAATCTTGGTCTTTCACTGAGCCGCCAGGCTGAATGACCGCCACAATCCCCGCTTTGTCCGCAATTTCCACGCAATCGGGGAATGGGAAAAAGGCTTCTGATGCCATGACTGCACCTTTTACGTCAAAGCCCAGATGTTCGGCTTTGTCGAGAGCGTGTTGCAAAGCATCAACGCGGCTGGTTTGTCCACAACCCATTGTCATTAATTGACGATTTTTGACAATGGCGATTCCATTGGATTTTAAGTGTTTAACGCAAATATTGGCGTACAATAAATCTTGGATTTGAGCATCTGTTGGGCGTTTTGCCGTGACGTATTTCAAATCTGCTTCTGTTTCTGTCCGCAAATCCGCGTCTTGTTGGATAACACCGTTCAACAGGTTTTTAAAGACTTTTTTACCTTGATAAAAATCTTTAATCCGCAATAAAATCCGTTGTTTCTTACCCCTCAGTATAACGAGTGCTTCGGGCGAAAAATCGGGTGCAATAAGGACTTCGTAGAACAATTTATTGATTTCTTCCGCCGTTGCTGCGTCTATTTTTTTATTGCAAATCAAAATACCCCCAAATGCCGAAATTGGGTCACTTGCCAATGCTGCTTTCCATGCTTCCAAAATCGTTTTCTTCGTTGCCACACCACAAGCATTTGTATGCTTCAAGATAGCAAAAGTTGGGGCATCGTTTTTGAATTCGCGCATCAAACGAACGGCTGCATCTACGTCCACCAAATTATTGTAACTCAATGCTTTACCATTCAATGTTTCAAACATGTCCGTCAAATCGCCAAAGAATACGGCAGATTGATGCGGGTTTTCACCATAACGTAAAGGCTCTGATTTTTGGATAGAGTGTTTGAAGACGGGCGTTGTGAGTAAAGGCGTTTCGACACCTTCGGCGATAAAACTCGGCATTTTTGTCGTTGCCGTGTCTTGTTGTGCAAACCAAGTAAAAATAGCGGAATCGTAATGGCTGGATATATTAAAAGCTTTTACCGCGAAAAAACGGCGTTCGTCCAATTTTGTAAATCCATTTTGGTTTTTCAATAATTCGAGCATCTGCGGATACAACGAACGGTCAGGTACAACCAAGACATCTTGAAAATTTTTCGCTGCTGCACGAATCAATGAAATGCCACCAATATCTATTTTTTCAATAATATCTTCTTCGTTTTTTGTTTTCTGAATCGTCTCTTCAAAGGGATAGAGGTCAACAATCACCAAGTCAATTTCTGGAATATCAAATTTTTCAAGTTGTGCCGTGTGCGCTGCTTCGCGACGCGCAAGGATACCGCCAAATACTTTAGGGTGCAACGTTTTTACGCGCCCGTCGAGGATTGAAGGATAAGTTGTGAGTTCTTCAACTGCTTCGACCGCAATACCCAAGCCCTCAATAAAAGTCTGAGTACCACCCGTTGAATAAATTTTAACTTTCAATCGGTCGAGTTCACGGACAATGGGTTCAAGTCCATCTTTGTAAAAAACAGAAATCAGTGCGGATTTAATTTTCTTTTTATACATCGTTTTAAATTGAAAAATAGGAAAGAAATGTTTGATAAATTTTTGAGAATCAATTTTTTGACAAAAATACTGAGGGGTCTATTTTGCGCCGCAAAGCTACGTTTTAGGTTTCTAAATTCGTGTTTTTTTGTTAAAAAATGGGTAACTACTTAGCCTCCGTACAAAACCGTAGTATTTTCGTATTTGAAACCATACATAAATTCAAAATACGCATTAAAAGGCACTTTTGCGCTCGCTTCGCTCGCGCAAAAGGAAGAGAGATGGTTCCATTTTTCGGGCAAAGCCCGAAAAATGAACCATTCCCCCCCTCTCGCGCGAGCGAAGCGAGCGCGAGAACTCAGCAGTTTAGATTTTATGTATGGTTTCAAAGTTTCGTAATTACTTAGCTGAGGGATGGGCATAACTCAAAAGCGTTTTTTGCATCTCGCGCTCGCTTCGCTCGCGCGAGGGAGGGGAATGTGGTTCGTTTTTCGGCGAAGCCGAAAAACGAACCACGTCTCCTCCCTTTTGCGCGAGCGAAAGCGCGCGCAAAACATCTGTTTTTAATCAAAAAACGATGTTTTTAGGTTATGCCCACTTCTCAGTGCTTAGCTTATTGCTCGCTTCGCTCGCGCGAAAGGAGAAGAGGTGGTTCATTTTTCGGCTTTGCCGAAAAATCGAACCACATTTCCCTCCCTCGCGCGAGCGAAGCGAGCGCGGGAGTAGGAGAGGTAGCCTACAAAAACAACAAAGGCTGTCTTTTAGACAGCCTTCGTTGTACTTTAATAACATCTTCACTACCCAAAAGTAGGCAACATATTCACACCTGTCCAAAACTCAATAATTGACCGAATGGAGCTGTTAAACTCAAAAATATCAAGTGGTTTGCACACAAAGGCTTTCGCGCCTAACTCATAGCAACGCAAAATATCAGTGCGGCTATTAGAAGTTGTGAACATCACAACGGGAATTTTTTTCAATTGCTCATCATTGTGCATATGCCGCAGAACGTCAATACCACTTACGCGAGGCATATTGAGGTCGAGCAAAATGAGCGCAATATCATTGAGCGCAGCCGTTTTAAAGAAATTTAACAGTTCTTGTCCGTCACCAACGTGAACAAGCTCTACGGGTTTTTCAAGTTCACGAACTGAAATACGGACGAGTTCAACGTCAGCCAAGTTATCTTCAACAAGTATGACTTTTTTATTTTTTACCGACATGGGAATGGTCAGAATGAGTTACGAATATTAATTGAAATAAGTTTTGCAAAAATATTTATGCAAAAATACCGCCAATTGGGTAGAAAATCAAGAAGCAACTCAAAAAAAACGTGTATTACTCATCTTTTCCCTTTTTATCTTTCGACCCGTACAATTCTTTCTCCGTTACTTTTTGGATTTTCATACCATTTTTTAGCTTGCGCGAAATCGAACTGTAAGGTGCAGATACCACTTCTTCATCGCCTTTTAAACCCTCAGTAATTTCGATGTATTGGGTATTTTGAATCCCTGTCTTGACTTCAATTTGTCGTACTGAATCACCAGAAACGATAAAAACGAGTTCTTTTATGGGTTCTAATCCCGTTTTTTTAGTATTTTCTGCCAATCCTTTATTTTCTTCGGCTTTGGCTTTTTTAATATCAGCATCTAATTCGCGGGTTGTTACGCATTGAATTGGCACTGAAACAGCATCATTGACCGTATTGGTGTGGATATTAATGGAAGCCGACATGCCGGGTCGAAAAGGTGGGCGACCACCGCGCATCAAATCGGCATAACTCGCCGCATCAATACGGATTTTAACCACAAAATTGGTTACTTGGTCGGTCGTCAAATTCACTTGACCACTTGCAGTTGTGGCATTTGAAGCCGTGTTTGCGATTTCAGATACCCGTCCTTTAAACTTTCGACCCGAAAAAGCATCTACTTCAATATCCACTTCATTGCCAACGGATACGCGCAAAATATCATTTTCCGACACATCACATTGCACTTCCATTGCATCTAAATTAGCAACGCGCATAATTTCTGTTCCCGACATCTGTGCCGTTCCTACAACGCGCTCACCTTTTTCAATATTTAATTTCGATACAACACCACTTGCAGGCGCGTAAATTGCCGTTTTATTCAAATTAGTTCGCAATTCTTTAAGGCTGGCTTGTGAGCTTTGCAATTGGTATTGTGCTGCTTCCGCCGTCTTTTCCGACGAATTAACGTCGCTGAGTGCTGACAGAATTTGTGCATCAACGGCTTTCAAACTGGCTTCGGTTTGACGGAATTGGGCTTGTGTGGTTTCAAATTCAGCATTTGAAATCACACCGTCGTGGTGTAATTGTTCATTGCGTTTAAACGCCAAACGGTTGCTTTCCAATTGGGCTTGCGTTTGTTCACGTTGAGCAGCAATTTGTAATTGGCGTGCGCGAATACCTTCTACATTTGATAGGGCATTGGCGTATTGCGCTTTTGAGGCACTCACACCCGCCTCGCCGCGTGTCACTTGGTCTTTGTAAATTTCGGCATTGACCCGTACAAGCAATTGCCCCGCCCGAACAGAATCTCCTTCTTTCACCAAAACTTCAGTAACTTCTCCCGATACGTCAGAACTGATTTTAATCTCTTTTTCGGGAAAAATACGACCACTTGCCGAAACAGTTTCCATAATTGTCCGTTTCGTCGCTTTTTCAACGGCAACTTTTTCTCCCGTTTGTTTATTTTTGTTTTTATATACTGCAACGGCAATCAGAACGGCAATAACGCCGCCCAAAATCCACACAAGACGATTATTTTTCTTTCCAGCCATGATTTTAAGTGATAAGTGATAAGTGACAAGTGACAAGTGATAAGTGACAAGTGATAAGTTATGAGTGATAAGTGATGAGTTGAGGAGTGGGCATAACCTAAAAACATCGTTTTTTGATTAAAAACAGATGTTTTGCGCTCGCTTCGCTCGCGCAAAAGGGAGGAGACGTGAGTTCGTTTTCGGCTTCGCCGAAAAACGAACCACATTCCCCTCCCTCGCGCGAGCGAAGCGAGCGCGAGATGCAAAAAACGCTTTTAGGTTATGCCCATCACTCATAACCTATCACTCATAACTCTATTTCAGCGTTAGTTTTTTTCCTTCGTAAAACTCCACAATTTTTATTTTGAAGACATAATCAAATTTTGCTACTGTTACATCACGTTCGGCATTGTCCAGATTGCTTCGGGCTTGCGTGTATTCAAAACCGTTCGCGCTCCCCGTTGCCAACCGTTTTTCAGTGGCATCGAAGGCGGCTTTTAAGGCATCAAAAGTGCGCTGGGCAGCTTCGTATTGTTTTCTTGCGGCTTTTACATTCGCAATTGCCGTTTGTATATCAGCTTTTAATTGCTGTTTATTGCGTTCGAGCGCGATATTTTGGCTTTCAACATTGAGTCTTTGGCGGTCAACGGCGATACGGCGTTGAAAACCATCAAAGATGGGGATTTGCAATTGCAAGCCCACACCTTGTCCCAGATTCTCCTTTAACTGAGAACCATAAGATTGCTTAGGAATGTCAATAAGCGTATTTTGAAAAAGAGTTAAAGGTACTAATTGTCCATTTAATCTAACTGTTTGTGTATTTTCGAAGGTTACAGGTTTGCCTCCTGTAATATCCAAAATTTTATTTGAGTAGTTTGAACTGACATTAGCATTTGCAAAAAGGCTGGGTAAAAGCCCCGCTTCGGCGATTTTAACGCCAATTTCTGCACTTTTTATCCGCAATTCACCCGCCCGAATCTGCGGTTGTGACCCTAAAGCCTGATTGTAAACCGCCTTGAACATAAAAGCATCAGACTTGGTGTCAGAAGGCAAAATTACTGAGGGGGTCTCAATTTTCATATCGCGGTCAACTGGAAACTCCATCAAATTCTTCAAAGTCAAATAACTCAACTCCACGTTGTTTTGTGCTGTTACAATCGCTTGTTCGTCAAGAGCAATTTGAGCCACAATATCAAGACGTGCATTTGCCGCAAGTGCGCCCGCTTTGATGCGGCGGTCGGTTTGCGTCAATTGTTCTTGTGTAGTTTGAAGACGGCGTTGCACGTTTTTTAGCTGTTCTTCGTTCAACAGAATCTGCAAATATGCTTGAGCAACTTGTAAAGCGATGCCTTGCGCCGTTTGTTCAAGGTCGGCTTCGGCGGCTTTTATATCATTCGCACTTAACTTCATTTGATTTTTCAAACGTCCGCCGTTGTACAAAGTCACATTTGCCGACAAGTTCCAACTGTTGAAAGTCGAACTTGTGTTTTCAAACACATAGGTTGCAGGATTGACTGAGCGACCAAAGTTGAAACCCAAGTTAGAATTCGCACCAACTGACGGATAAACAGCGTATTTATCTTGCTTGTTCGTCAATTTTGCATCTTTTACTGCTACTTGACTTTGTTTGACGGTGCGATTCATCTCTTGCGCCTGCACAACGCAGCGTTCGAGCGTCCAAATTTCTTGCGCCTTTGTGTATGCGGTAGCAAGTATGGTTAAAGCGATGATTGTGAGTTTTTTAAACATTTTATTTTTTTAAAATTTTCAAGACATTATCGAAAATTTCAATAGTCAAATTTTAAACCAAAACGTCTTTGATTTCAAAGATTTCAAAGATTTCAAAGATTTCAAAGATTTCAAAGATTTCAAAGATTTCAGATTTTAGATTTTAGATTTCAGATTTCAAATATTTCAAATTTCGTAATTACTTAGCCATGTGCCTATTGCGCGCACAACGACGAGAGAAGAGGTGGTTCATTTTTCGGCGAAGCCGAAAAATGAACCACATTCCCCTCCTTCGCGCGAGCGAAGCGAGCGCGAGATGCAAAAAACGCTTTTAGGTTATGCCCATCCCTCAGATACTTAGCTAAACCCTGAAGGGGTTGAATGTTGAATTAACGCATTTTAAAAATATTCAACCCCCTTCAGGGTTGCATACAAATCTTGATTCTGTACCCCGATTTTCAATCGGGGCTATTCATATTCAACCCCTTCGGGGCTTGGCTAAATATTTACGAAATCTCTGCAATCTGAAATCTCTGCAATCTGAAATCTTTGCAATCTGAAATTTTACGGTACAATATTAATGCGAATAAATGCAATCACCTATTAATTTCTATCAAAGCCGATTTTTGATAGATAAAAACAAATATATCTACACTCGAAGCCCCTAATCCTCATTAATTTTGTAGAAAAAATATAAAAACCCCATTTATCCTCTGGATCCTTCTTTTTTAGGGTGAAAAACGTGCGAATCCTACCGATTCCGGGGCCCTTATTTCTTTTTTTTTTTCTAAAACCTTTTATCCCCTTGGTTTCAAAGATTTTCCCAAGTTACCACTATCTACGATTTTAGACGACAAAAACAATGTAACGCCGCAAATAAAAGGAAAGCGGTAGCCTCTTGACGAGGCTACCGCTTTGGTTTTCTTTAAGTTTTATTGTTCCTTGTTTTGATTCGCTACTGGACTTTCTAACAGCGTTCTCCGAGTTTGAACTCCATTTCTACTAATCTACCGTTATCCTGAAATTTGCAACGGTCACTTAATTGGCGCATTAAAAAAACGCCGCGTCCGCCACATTCAAAAATCCTTTCGGGTGTTGTTGGGTCGGGAACATTTGAATAGTCGAAGCCTTTGCCTTCGTCTTTTACCGATATAGCTAAACAACCATTGCGCGTACTTGTTTTCACCTCTACCGTTTTTGTTACATCTTGTTTATTGCCATGAATGATGGCATTGTTAACGGCTTCGGTTAGGCTGATTAAAATATTGCCATAAGTGTCTGGGGCAATCCGCAATTTATTCGCTAATGATTCGATAAATAAGGTAGCGTTTTCAACGCTACTTGGGTTTGAACTCAGTCGTAACGACGTACTTGCTTCTCTCATGCGCTCTGTGGCGTGCTTAACGCCATTAAATTTTGTTCAACAATCAATTTTAAGAGTCGTGTGTAAATACTATGTCCATGTTGCTAAATACGTCACAAAAAACATACCGAACCTCTGATATTTAGAAGCCTTTCAGTATAGATGTGACATAAAGACGGATTAAATTTAAAACGTAACTCATTAATAATTACTATTTTGTAGTTCTTTGGTCTATTACCCCAGCAGTTTCCGCTTTGAGGAAAATGTACCTCGCCCAGGAAAAGCCTCTCACGCTGCCTTCGGCGGCGTATGGAAAAAAGCCAAAGCGGACACTGCTGTTATTACCCACTTCGCTCACGTGAGAGCGAACGCGACTAATTTATTACATTATTTTAAATGAGTAGTTTATGAGCTATGTGGAAAGTCTTGACGATGTGATGATTACTGTTATTCTTACTTATACTAAAATATAACACAAAGTTAAGACTATCTTAACGTTCTTGTCAAGGGGTAGTTGCATATATTTTGATAAAAAGTATCTGTCATTACATCTTTTTATAAAATTATGACACTTTCTGCGCGTTTTGCCTACGTGAATGGAAAATATATCGTTCATTTTTGAATCAAAGCCTCCAAAATAAATCTCTTTTTCCTTTACGTGAACAAAAAAATGGCTCGCTCTATTAGATTTTTACGCGGCGAGGCTCCGCGTTTTTATACCACAAAACTTAAACTACTATACTCCTTCCCTTCTTTTGCGAACGAAACGAGCAAAAGTGTATAGTAAGCAGGTAAGCATAAATAATCGGTAATTACTTAGCCTATTGCTCGCTTCGCTCGCAAAAGAGGGAAATGTGGTTCATTTTTCGGGCAAAGCCCGAAAAATGAACCACCCATCCTCCTTCCGCGCGAGCGAAGCGAGCGCGGGCTAAGTAATTACAATAATCGCTGCTTTTTACGATGTCCCTCGCACGCTCCCGAAGGCTTTCGGGAGAGTACAAAGGCGTGTGCTGAAAAGTAGCGATTATCTATGAACAGCTTCTTAGTTTAATCAAAACTGCTAAAGTGAGTGGAACAATTTTCGACGTGGTAAAACATGTTTGTCAAAAAGATGATTTTTTCAGAAGATATTATAAATAAGTGGTAATTTTCATCAAATTTTTCATAACTTTGCATTGCAAAGCTGTAGATAAGTAGTTAGTCATAAATAATCGCTACTTTTTAGTACACACCTTTGCGCGCTCCCGAAGCCTTTCGGGGTAGCTCGAGAGAAATAGTAAAAAATATCATTGTATTTACACACAATTAATTACCATATTCTTTTTGCTATAATTTATAGACGAATACTGAACAAAAATACTGAGGGGGTGTTATAAATCACCTCAATCACAAAACATAACGTCAAACTTTCCGAAAAACGGATTCCTATGCGAAAAATAGCTCTTGATATAGTCGGCTTGCAACCGAGCATGACACAAACCCACAATTACGCGGTCGTTCTTGGTGAGCGACACGGCAACCGTCGTTTACCCATTATCATCGGCGGCTTTGAAGCACAGGCGATTGCAGTAGCAGTAGAACGGATGCTGCCTAATCGCCCTCTGACCCACGATTTGTTCAAAAATGCGTTGGATACTTTTGGTGTAGATATTCAAGAAGTGATTATTTCAAATCTTTTAGATGGGGTTTTCTATGCCCGTTTGATTTGTTTGAAAGACGGTGTACCTTACGAAATTGATTCCCGCACAAGTGACGCTTTGGCAATGGCAGTGCGTTTTAGTTGTCCTATTTATACCTATGAGTTTATTCTTGAAGCGGCGGGTGTTGTTCTTGAAGAATCTGAAAAATCAGCAGATGCGCCCCGTACAGGTGGCAGCAAAACTGGCAGTGGTAAGAGTAGTGGCAGCAGTCGCTCAGATACAAAAGGCTCATTGGCACATTTGAGTCTCGACGAACTTAATCGGATGCTCAATGAAGTATTGCAACATGAAGATTACAAACAAGCGGCGGCGATTAGAGACGAAATGACGCGGCGGAAGGTCTAATGTCCAAAAAAGGATTTTACATACCCAATGACCCCCTCAGTATCCAATGGATTAAAACGCACCCAGTGCGTTTCTTTACGAAACCAAGTTGTTTGTCGTTTGGCGTAATTTCGGGAATGTTGTTTTATTTTATCAATAGCTTCTTCGCGACTCATCGTACCGTCGAAATAGGCGAACAATTCTTGATAGCCGACTGTTTGCAAGGCATTTAATTCCCTAAAAGGATACAAACTACGTACTTCTCCTTCCAAACCTCCTGCAATCATCACGTCCACCCTTTTGTTGATTCTATCGTATAAAACAGAGCGTTCTAAATCGGTAACGATGTAGATAGGTTGGAAATTACGCGCTTTTTTTGATTGGGTTCTAAAACTTGAAAAAGGTTTACCACTTGATTTCCAAACGGCTAAGGCGCGGGTTAGACGCATTGGGTTTTGTTGGTCAACACTATCAAAATATTCAGGGTCAACAGTTTGCAAAAGTTTTTGTAGCGGCTCTATGCCTTCTTTTTCGTACATATCTTCAAAATACTGCCGAATACTGAGGGGGGTCTCTGGAAACTCATCAAGCCCTTCGCAGACTGCTCGAATAAACAAACCCGTTCCACCCACCATGACGGCAACGTTATTTATTTCAAAAATTTTATCCAAAACAACCACCGCTTCCCGCTCAAAATCTCCTACGGAATAATAATCGTGAATAGACAAATTACCCACAAAATGATGCGGGGCGGCTGATAATTCTTCTTGGGTTGGTTTTGCCGTGCCAATGCTCATTTCACGGTAAAATTGCCGTGAATCGGCAGATAAAATCTCCGTTTTGAACGCTTGCGCCACGTCAATTGCCAAACGAGTTTTCCCACTCGCCGTTGCGCCACCAATGACGATAAGGTATTTTTTTGCTGTGTTTTGTTCCAACATGGGGCGAAGATATTTCAAATTTTACAAAAAATACTGAGGGGGTATATCAATAACTTTTCCTTATTTTTGCCGCAGTAAAAAATGAAAATATCTGTTCGTTGTATTTATTGTCAAATCGTAATTACTCAGCCCATAGCTCGCTTCGCTCGCAAAAGAGGGGAATGTGGTTCGTTTTTAGGGCTTTGCCCGAAAAACGAACCACCTCTCCTCCCTCGCGCGAGCGAAGCGAGCGCGTGACTAAGTATTTACGTCAAATCGAAAATCATGAAATTGTACCACATCGTCCGACCAATTGTCACTTTAGGTTTTAAAATTTATTTCAAAAAAATTTACTACGTCGGTGGTGAACACATACCAACGGGCAAGCCTGTTATATTGAGTATCAACCATCCGACGGCGTTTTTTGAACCTACAATTATGGCTTGTGTTTTCCCCGAACATGATTTCTATTTTATTACACGCGGTGATGTGTTTGAAAATCCCTTTTTTCGACGTGTTTGTGAAAGTTTGTTGATGATTCCGATTTATCGCTTCAAAGATGGTTTCGACAATTTGCGAAAAAATGAATCCTCAATGAATTTGATTACGGATTTGCTCGGCGAAGGGAAAAAAATTCAGATTTTTAGCGAAGGCACGACGGAAACCATCAAACGACTGAAACCCCTCCAAAAAGGCATGGCGCGTATGGCGTTTGATGCGTATAAAAAATATGGCGACCAAGATTTGCAAATTGTTCCCGTGGGTTTTACGTACAGCGACCCGCACCACCCGCGTCGTGAAGCGATGATAAAAGTGGGTCAACCCATACCCCTCAGTAATTATTACGAAATATACACCCAAAACCCCGCAAAAGGTATCAATCAATTGACGACTGATGTGCAGAAAGTGATGCGCCCCTGCCTTGTACACGTTGAGCGCGACGAAGATTTAAAACTAAGTGAGCAATTGTTTAAGCTCTACCGTCATTCGTTTCCACAAACAATTTTCCCACTTTTTCAACGTTCCGAACGGCGACTTTTGGCGCATCAGGAAATAGCGGACAATCTTACGCAACTCCACGAAGAAAAACGACAGGAATTAGGTGACAAAAGCGATGCTTATTTTTCAAAATTGGATAAAATGCAGCTTAAAGATATAGCCGTTGCACAACCTTGGCATGGCAGTTTCAAAAATTTACTTATCTTGATTCTGGGTTTTATTCCCTTTGTGATTGGTTGGTTTGCACATGCTTTGCCCAATATGTACGGTAAAAGAGTTCGGGATACAAAAGTTAAAGACCTTGAATTTGAAGGACCTGTTCGCGCACTTATTTCTGTGTTGACGATGGTTATTCAGTATTTTATCTTATTAATTATTGCCATTGTTATCAATAATTGGGCATTTTGGGCATTTCTGGGCATGTTGCCGCTTTTGGGTTTTTACAGTTTGCTTTACGTTGATTTGTTGCGCAATTACACCTATTGTCGAAGATTAGAAAAATTGAATACTGAGGGGGTGCTTGCGTTACGTTCAGAGCGTGAAAGTATTTTAAAAATGGTACGTTAAATTGTAATTATTGAGCTACACGCTTTCAAAAAACAGAAAGGTGGTTCATTTTTCGGGCTTTGCTCGAAAAATGAACCACTTCTCCTCCCTCGCGCGAGCGAAGCGAGCGCGTAGATAAGCATTACGTTAAATTTATAATCAACTAAAAATGATTGATACTCACATAGCCTCTATTCGTATCGGTGTCTGCACAGAACCGTGGGCTAAACTTTTGGGCATTTACACACAGAGTTTTTTGAAAGATAAAGGCATTGACAACCAAATCGTTCTTTATCGCAATAATCAGGAATTGTCCAACGCCTTGTTATCGGCGGCGGTGCGTATATTGCCTACAAATTTGACAGACTTACCAACGACCTTATCCGATGGTATGACAATTGCTGCCTTGTCTGAGCGCGACAGTACCCGCCAATGTCTCATTTTGCCACGCTCACTCGCTGAAAAAAGGAGCGATGATACTTTAGAAGGGCTAAAAATTGGCGTGTATAATGCCGTTCATGCGGCGCAAATGTCCGCCCTTTTCCCCGATGTCACCACCGAGATTCACAGTAGTACGCCGCTTGAATGTATTGAAGCCCTCCGAAATGGAGATTATGATGGCTGTATAATGACTACGCTTACTGTCAAAATGTTGGCAATCCAAGCCGCAGAATGGGAGATTCGTTCTTTCAATCCGCGTGAATTTGTACCAGATGCAGGTCAAGGAGTTGTGTGTTTGATGGCGGCAACTGAAGATGTGTCCACTCGCCGCTTGCTCAAAACAGTTCATGCTCAAAAAGTGGCTTTAGTGACAAATGTAGAACGCACCCTAAAAAAACTGTTTAATGACACCAATATTGCCGCACATTGCGAACGCGATAAAATGGGAAATTATCATTTAAGCGCGGCGGCTTTGGTAGAAGGCAGTTTACGAAAAATGAGGTTGTCGCAATCCACAACGCTTGGTTTGGCTGAAAATATGTATCGAGGTTTGATAAACATTTAATAAAAATGTAACTATTGCTCGCTTCGCTCGCGCAAAAGATACCAAAACCATAGCGTTTTTGTCAAAAAACGTTTAATTTGAGTTATGCCCACCCCTCATTTAGGTTTGACTACTTAATTAATGGAAAATTTGAAACCATACATAAATTCAAAATACGCATTAAAAGGCATTTTTGCGCTCGCTTCGCTCGCGTAAAAGGAGGAGAGGTGGTTCATTTTTCGGGCTTTGCCCGAAAAATGAACCACATTCCCCCCTTCGCGCGAGCGAAGCGAGCGCGAAAACCAGCAGTTTAGATTTTATGTATGGTTTCAAAATGGAAAATCCATAGGTGTGCACTCTAAAGTTTTTCATTATAAATTTTCCGTTTTCCATTTTCCATTCTCCATTCTCCATTATAAATTTTCCATTATAAATCATCATCATGCAACAGAGATTGACGAAAGCCGAAGAGGAAATCATGCAACATATATGGCGTCTTGGTCGCTGCACGGTCAGCGATATTTTGGACGCTATTGAAACGGCAGGAGAAGCACGTCCGCCGCACAGTTCTATTTCAAGTATTGTGCGGATTTTGGAAACAAAAAACTTTGTCGGACACAAAGCCTACGGCAAAACGCACGAATATTTCCCCCTCGTGGAAAAATAAACTTACGGCAGGGGGGCGCTGTTACGTTTAATTAGCGACTATTTTGACGGGTCGGTTACGTCGCTTGTCTCGCATTTGGCAAAAGATGAGCAGTTAAACCCCAATGAATTGCGTGATTGGTTGGAGAAATTGGATAAGCCTAAGTAATTTTCTAATAACTTCGGAAATCTCTAAAATAAATATTTTGACACTACGTGTCAATGTATAAACCTCAAAATTGTAGGTTATTATAAACATTTTGACTCTATGAGTCATATAAATCGAGCAGACATTGATGACTCGTAGAGTCAAAATGTTTATAATAACGGGTATTTTGAGGGTTGCCTACATGACACGTAGTGTCAAAATGTTTATTTTAGAGATTTTCGAAATTATCAGAATTTCAGGAATTTGAAATTCTTGAAATCTGAAATTCTTGAAACCTTTGAAATTTGAAAAACCATGCTTACCTACTTCGTTCAAGTCAATGTTTGTTGGCTCTTGTTCTATGGGGGCGTATTTTGCCCTTTTGAGCCGCGAAACGTTTTTTAAACTCAATCGGTTGTGGTTGATTATCAGCCTTTTAGGAGGTTTGGTACTGCCTTTGATTGTGCCAAATTTTGAAAGGATAGAACCCACAAATGGTGCGGCAGTTCTGTTGCAACCCTTTGTTGTGACAGCATCGAATTTGAGCCAAAACCTTCAAAATACTGAGGGGGTGTTTTTTAAGATATTGACGGCGGTCTATGGGCTTGGCGTAGTCGTTACTTTAAGTAAATTGCTTTGGGGATTTTGGAAGATAAAACGGTTATTGGACAAGTCAGAACGCTTGCCGAACCCAAAAGTCTTGACAATAATCAGACTGCAACCACTGATGCGCCGCCTTTACTTTCTGAAACGACGGTTAAAGAAAAATCAGTCGTTGCACTTGACGAAAAATCATTCCTTCGCAAATCCAAACTCCCTTGCTTTCACGACTTCATTTTTGAAAAACAAATGGTGCAACAACCAAGCAAAGAGCATCACAAGGACACAACCGACGAGATTCAACCATAGATAAGCAAATTTAAAAACACCGTAGCGGTCGAGCGTAAAAATAGTGATGACAGCACATTCTGCCATAAGTGCGGCGGCAAAAACGGATTTCGCGCCAATCTTTTTCATAAAAAATGCGACCATAAACAAGCCAAGAATCGTCCCATAAAACAACGACCCGACAATATTAACTGCCTCAATCAGATTCTCTAAAAGGGACGCAAACACCGCGAACGACATTGCCAAAACACCCCAAGCTGCCGTCAACCATTGCGATGTCCACATATAATGTGCATCGGATTCGTTCGGCTTGATTTGTCGGCGGTAAATATCCACAATAGAAGTGGTGGCTAAAGCGTTGATTTCGGAAGCAGTTGAAGACATTGCCGCCGAAAATATGACTGCTAATAACAAACCCACAATTCCAATCGGCAAATTGTGGATAACAAAATTGATAAAGGCATAATCGGTGTCTTTTGTTTCGGCTTTAGGATTTGCCGCTTTTATCAACACTTTTGCTTCGGTTTTAACGCCGTTCTCTTGTTTCAAATATTCTTGAATTTTTGTTTTCGATTCCTCTATTCCTGCTCGGTCTTCGGCGCGTGAAGCAAGGATTAAATTATTGATTTCTGATTTCTTTGCCTCAAAAATAACGTCGCGCTTGGCTTCCAAAGCATCTAATTGTGGCTGATACTGAGGGGTCTGTATTGCGGCTAAGTTTTCGGGATTGAAGTGAATCGGCGATTTGTTGAACTGAAAAAACACAAACATCATCACACCCACAAACAAAACTAAAAATTGCATCGGCAATTTGATAACGCCATTGAACAACAACCCCAAACGGCTTTCCGACAAGGTTTTGCCCGACAAATAACGTTGTACCTGCGACTGGTCAGTGCCAAAATAACTTAAAAACAAAAAAGTACCGCCAAATATACCCGACCAAAAATTGTAGCGGTCGCTCAAGTCAAATTTAAAACTGATGACGTTGGTTTTGCCCAATTTTCCCGCCACATTTAGCGCGTCGGTAAAATGCACACCTTCGGGCATTTTGAAAATCATAATGACAAAAGCCACCATTAAGCCCGCCAGAATGACAATCATTTGTTGTTCTTGCGTCACACTCACAGCTTCACCACCACCAAAAACGGTGTAAAGGATAACGAAAATGCCCAAACAGAAACAGACCCAACCCAAATTCCAGCCAAGAATAACGGACAACACAATAGCAGGAGCATAAATAGTCAGACCCGCCGACATGCCGCGTTGCAATAAAAACAAAGAAGCTGCCAATGTACGGGTGCGTAAATCAAACCGCCGTTCGAGGTATTCATACGCCGTCATTACACTCAAACGGTAATAAATGGGCAGGAAGAAGGCACTTAAAATAACCATGGCAATCGGTAAGCCGATATAAAATTGGGCAAAACGCATCCCATCTTCGTAGCCCTGACCCGTTGTGGATAAAAAAGTAATGGCACTTGCTTGGGTTGCCATAATGGACAAACCAATTGTCCACCATTTCAAATCTTTTGAACCCAACAAGTAGGTTTGCATATCCGTTGCCCCACGGGTTTTGTACATACCGTAGCCCGTAATTCCTACGAGTGTGCCTATAAGAATAAGCCAATCAATCCAGTGCATATAGTTGATTTTTAGTAATTAGTTAGTTAGTGAGGGATGGGCATAACCTAAAAGCGTTTTTTGCATCTCGCGCTCGCTTCGCTCGCGCGAGGGAGGGGAATGTGGTTCGTTTTTCGGCGAAGCCGAAAAACGAACCACGTCTCCTCCCTTTTGCGCGAGCGAAGCGCGCGCAAAACATCTGTTTTTAATCAAAAAACGATGTTTTTAGGTTATGCCCACTCCTCAATTAGTTAGTACATGCTCACTTCGCTCGCACGGAAGGAGTGTGGTGTGGTTCATTTTTTGGGCTTTGCCCGAAAAATGAACGACATTCTCCTTTTTTGTGAGCGAAGCGAGCAATAGTCTAAGAAACACAGAAAGTATTTATGAGACCCCCCTCAGTAAAATGAGTATTTTTAAGTCAACGAAGGTAGTTTCACCTTGATATACATAGGTTAGAGTTTCGGCAAAACGTTGTGAAATTCGACAAAACCTTTTTCAGAGGTGCTGTTGTAAGTAGTTAGTCATAAATAATTGCTACTTTGATACGCACTCTTTCTCGCTTTGCTCGAAAATCGTGCGGAGATAAATTTATCGGGGCGAGCGTGTTTTGAAATAAAAATCTCCGATTTTTATTTCAAAACACGCTCGCCCCAAGAAAATTCTCTTGGGCGATTTTTGAGCGAAGCGAAAAAGAGCCAGTAAATATGTAGCGATTAT
Source organism: Saprospiraceae bacterium (assembly GCA_034520175.1). Taxonomy (GTDB): domain Bacteria; phylum Bacteroidota; class Bacteroidia; order Chitinophagales; family Saprospiraceae; genus JAAFJT01. The sequence goes on along the minus strand of JAXHNU010000044.1, from coordinate 225,633 downwards.
TTTGAAACCATACATAAATTTTAAATACGCTTTTAAATGAGCTTTTGCGCTCGCTTCGCTCGCGCAAAAGTAGGAGAGGTGGTTCATTTTTCGGGCTTTGCCCGAAAAATGAACCACATTCCCCTTCCTCGCGCGAGCGAAGCGAGCGCGTGAACCAGCCGTCTGGAGTTGTGTATGGTTTCAAAGCGATTATTTATAAACTGCTCACTTCAATACCCTCAAAAAGGTATTTTTAAAAAATATTGAAAAAAAAATATTTTTTTTTCATCAAAAAATACATTTTTTTCAACATATAAAATTGGATTACCCTTCAATGAATCCATACAAAATAGTGTGAGTCGAACCAGCTATGACTAATGATTTGTCAACCCAAAGCGTATTCAAAATTAAGCAAAGTTTCAAAAAAAGCTACTTAGTTTTAATTTTACATTGACCTTAATTCAGAACATTTGGAAGTTCGGAATACTGCCTGTACCTTTGTGAAGTAAAAATAAAATTTTGAAATATGCGCTAATAAATTGCATATTAATTGTAGATAATACAGATAATTACTATATACAGAATATAATTCTGAAAATTTAGTTAGTTTGAATTTTAAAATAAATCACTCAATTGTTTAACAAGTTTAAATTTTTAGAAAATGAACTTCCGATTATCATTAATTTTGGCTTTCGCTGTTTCGATGTTTACCACCACTCTAACAGCAGAAAACACTGAACGTGTACTCAATGTTGGTGGCACAAACATTCGCATCATGGCTATTGAAAACTCTAAAACTGTTATGGTCACATTTAGCAATACCTCTGAGGGTGAAGTGACTGTTGCACTTGAAGATGTATATGGCGCACGTCTCGTCAGCGACAAAGTAAAATCAAGCGAGCGTTTCGCTAAAAAATACAATCTTTCTCAATTAGAAGCAGGTAACTATCGCGTTGCGGTGACGAAAAATTTGAGAAAAACGGTTCAACCGTTTCAACTGACAAGCAGCAGCATCGTTTTGAACGCTTCTGAACGTAAAGAAAAGTTTTTGCCAAGCATCAAGTTCAAAGGTAATACACTTGATGTAAACGTTCTTTTGGGCAATTACTCAAATATCATTGTGAAAGTATATAGCAATGACGGTTTGGTATCGTTTGAAGACAAAAACTACGTTGTTTTGACGCTTCACAAACGCTTCAATTTGTCAAAATTGCCTGCTGGCACGTATGTTGTAGAAGTTACTGCTGGTGACGAAACTCAGTACTACAACGTAAATCTTCTATAAGAAAATAATTCTTCTGCTCGATTCCGCGTGAGCGAAGAGAGTGTGATGGGGTTTTCACTTTGATTTTAAAAGAATGAAATAATTGAAACCTGATATGCGGACAAACGCTATCAGGTTTTTTTTTTTGAAACCATACATAAATTCAAAATACGCATTAAAAGGCACTTTTGCGCTCGCTTCGCTCGCGCAAAAGTAGGAAATCCGCTTTATTCGCTTTCATAAAACGGGCAGTCTGTTTATACATCCCTAAAGCCTTCGGGAGCGCGCGAGGCTAAGTAATTTCAAATATCTTAAAAAAATCTTTTTCATGACTGTTACCAATAGGAATATCTCTTTGAGCAATCGTAATCATTTTATTTCTTAGGCTGTCAATACGATTAATAGGTACAATAAAAGAACGGTGTACGCGGACAAATTCGGTAGTTGGTAGTTTTTCTAAAATCCCTTTCATGGTCATTCGCGCTACAATATTTTTTTGATTGTCTAAATGTATTTTCAAATAATCGTCTAAACCTTCAATCAAGACAATATCGGCAAGCATGATTTTGATTAAACTGTAATCTGCCCGAATGAAAATATGAGGTGGCTCTGTTGTGGGTGCGTATTGTGTGTAATTGAATTGTTCGTTTGCTTTGTTGACAGCCTGTAAAAAACGGTCGAATGTAAACGGTTTTAGCAGATAATCAACAGCATTGAGGTTGAAACCTTCTACGGCGTATTCACTGTATGCGGTCGTAAAAATGACCATTGTGTTTTGCTCAAGTTTTTTTGCAAAATCAATACCCGACATAGAAGGCATAGAAATATCGAGAAATAGCAAATTTATTGGAAAGTTTTTAAGGTATTTTAAGGCAGTATTGGGTTGTGTAAATGTTTTTTCAAGCGCGATACACTCTACACGAGCGCAGAAGCTTTCCACTATTTTTAGTGCAGGTGGCTCATCGTCTATGGCTACGGCTTTTATCATTGAGTAGCTGGATTTGTTTAGTCACGCTCGCTTCGCTCGCAAAAGAGGAGAATGTAGTTCATTTTTCGGGCAAAGCCCGAAAAATGAACCACATTCTCCTCTTTTGCGAGCGAAGCGAGCAATAGACCTAAGTAGTTAAATTAATAGTCAATAAAACAGTGTATTCTTTTTCCCCGTCATCGATCATCAATTGATGTTTATTGGGATACAATAGTTGCAAGCGATTTTTTGCATTTTCAATCCCAATACCGCTTTTATTTAATCCATTGAGGCTTGTTGTTACTTTATTATTTTTGACAATTAAAGTCAAATCATTGTCCAAAACCCCTAATTGAATGAAAATTTCTGATGTATCTTCGGCATTAACACCGTGTTTAAAGGCATTTTCTACGAATGTTACCAATATCAAAGGTGCAATTTTTTTACCCAAAAAATGTCCTTTTACTGAGGGGGTGATTTTTACGGTATTGCCAAGCCTTAATTTTTGCATGGCGATAAAATCTTCCAAATAATTCACTTCTTTTTCTAAGGGAATAAAATCTTTTTCTGTTTCACTAACCACATACCGCATCATACCCGATAATTTCACAATAGCCGTTGATGTTTGGTCGGCATTTTCAGTTATTGCTAACGCATAAATACTGTTTAAAGTATTGAAAAGAAAATGCGGATTGATTTGTGTTTTCAAATAAGCCAATTCAGCATTGAGTTTATCGGCTTCCGTTTGTTTCAGTTGTTGATTGATTCTGAGGGCTAAAGAGACAAAAGTAACGGCTAAAAACAGAAATAGAAAATGACTAAATTCAATAAAATCAATAAAATCAGTAAAACCCTTCTTATGTCCAATATGTGAATCGTCAGGTTTTAAAGGCGCGGATTCGCTATTTTTACGCAGCATTTTTTCTTCAAATGGTGGTGGCGGTGGCACGTTGATTCCTTCAACTGGTGGTGGTTGCCTATTGATTTCCTCAAATGAAGGGGGAATCTTGTGGTTATCTTGATGTGTATTCTTGATAAAATAAGTGGGTAAAAATATTATCAAACCTAAAAAAAGAACAAGAATAGACAGATAAGATAGATATTTTTTAGTGAAATAGAAGCGAGGAATCAATACAAAATAATTAAAATAGAAAAACAACAACATGGGGATATATGTCAGTAAATCCCGTTTTGCGGGGTCACTATGAAACATGCCCCACGAAATATCGGGGTGTGGTGCTGTCGTCAGCACGGGCAAGGCAATAAAGGCAAGACTGCCTAAAATATGTGGTAAAAATTGCTTAATTTTGAGCATCTATTTTTCCGCTTTTAGCTTTGCATAAAATTGATAAAAATACGGAATTGTCTCAATGCCTTTGTAGTAATTGAACAAGCCATAATGCTCATTGGGTGAGTGTAAAGCGTCAGAATCTAAGCCAAAACCCATTAAAATAGTTTTAACTTCCAAAACTTTTTCAAACAAAGCGACAATTGGAATTGACCCACCTTCACGTTTTGGAATTGGCGGCACACGGTATGTTTTTTCCATTGCCAGATGCGCGGCGCGGTATTCTTTAGTATCCGTTGGTGTAACGGCAGGTAAACCGCCATGGTGAGGTGTTACCCTCACTTTTACTGAGGGGGGGGCAATGCTGAGAAAATGGGCTTCAAACAACTTGAAAATGGTCTCATCGTGCTGATTTGGCACTAAACGCATTGAAATTTTAGCATTGGCTTTTGAAGGTAATACCGTTTTTGCACCCGCCCCAATATAGCCGCCCCAGATGCCATTGACATCTAAAGTCGGGCGAATGGAAGTCCGTTCGTTCGTTGTGTAACCGTGTTCGCCAGTGACTGCGCCTATTTCCAAATCTTGCATATAATTCGCCAAATTGAACGGTGCTTTGTCCATTTCGGCGCGTTCTGCCAAACTGATGGGCGCAATATCATCGTAAAAATTCGGAATTGTCACCCGTCCTGCGGCATCGTGCAACGAGGCAATCATTTCGCACAAAACATTGATAGGATTTGCTACTGCACCGCCGTATATACCCGAATGTAGGTCGCGATTTGCCGCCACAACTTCCACTTCCAAATACGTCAAGCCACGCAAACCCGTTGTGATACTTGGCGTATCATTGGCAATAACTGACGTATCCGAAATCAAAATCACGCTGCAAGTGAGTTTTTCTCTGTATTTTTTGCAAAAGTCGCCCAAATGTACCGAGCCTACTTCTTCCTCTCCTTCAATCATAAATTTGACATTGCACGGCAATTCGCCCGTCTGAATCATCGCTTCAACGGCTTTTACGTGCATAAACATTTGCCCTTTATCGTCGCAAGAACCCCGCGCAAAAATTGCCCCGTCTGGGTGAATCGCCGTTTTTTTAATCACGGGTTCAAATGGCGGAGAGTCCCACAAATCAATGGGGTCGGCGGGCTGTACGTCGTAATGCCCGTACACAAGTACAGTTGGCAAGGCTTGATTAAGAATTTTTTCCCCATAAACAACAGGATAGCCACCAGTTGGCATCACTTCCACGCTGTCAAGACCTGCCGTTTTGAGGTGTTTGGCAATGGATTGTGCCATAATTTCCATATCAGGTGCGTGTTTTGGGTCGGCTGATACTGAAGGAATACGCAACATATCGAGCAATTCGTCCAATTGCCGTTTTTTGTTGGCTTTGAGATAGGTTTGTACTTTTTTCATTTTATATCTACGAATTTTTTGAAACCATACATAAAATCTAAATTGCTGGTTATCGCGCTCGCTTCGCTCGCGCGAGAGGGGGAATGTGGTTCATTTTTCGGGCTTTGCCCGAAAAATGAACCACCTCTCTTCCTTTTGCGCGAGCGAAGCGAGCGCAAAAGTGCCTTTTAATGCGTATTTTGAATTTATGTATGGTTTCAAAACGAATTTTACGACTACTTTTTATCTACGGATTTACAGATTTCACGAATTTAACAGATTTTACACCCCAACAATCACTTCAAAGAAATCTTCTTTTTTGAAATACTGTTGTGCCAAATCTCTAATTTCGGTGGCTTCAATTGTCCGAATTTTATCTACAAAAGTTTCCCAAGCCTCAAATGGCAACCCCTCAGTAATAAACGTCCGAACGACATCGCCGATGGCAAAAGGACCGTCCACCATATTGAGCATATTGCCCAATAAATAATTTTTGACCATTGTTAATTCTTTTTCCGATACAAGGTCATTGGTCATAATCTCCATTTCTTTGTAGATTTCGGTTAAGGTTTTATCTACGACATCGTTGCCGACTTCCGAGCCGATATAAAAATATCCGTCGTGGTGCATGGTGTCAACCGATGAATGAATATTGTAGGTATAGCCCTTGTCTTCTCGGATATTGCTCATCAGACGCGAGCCAAAATAGCCACCAAAAATAGTATTCAACATAAAAAAAGCATTGTAATCTGCGTGATGCCGATTACCAAAACGCCGCCCTACACGAATAGCTGTTTGCAAGCTGTCGGGATGCGGAATTCGGAATTTTTGAGGCTGATTTTGGGTCGAAATACTGAGGGGTGTAATTTTTGGCATTTGAGTATTTTTTTGTGGAATTTGTCCCAAATATTTATTCAATAATTGTAAGGTGGCATCATCAAAATAACCACTAATGAACAAACTCATGCGGTCGGCGGTGTAATAATCTGTATGAAAGGCGCGACAATCTGCCGTTGTAATGGTTCGATAATCGTTGGCAACGGAGTTGTAGCCATAAGCCGTGTTTTCACCAAAAATCAATGCCGTAATTTTTCGATACGCCACAACATCATTTTTACTCAACTCAACGGTAAGTTGTTGTATTTTGTTATCCACGACAATCGACAATTCGCGTTCAGGAAATGTTGGTGCAACAATCATTTCTGCCACGAGTGGCAGTAAATCTGGTAGGTGCTTGGTCATACAATGCAACGAAATATTGACTGTATCCATACCTGCGTTGGCGGCAAAAGTACCCGCAAAAAAGTCTAATTGTTCAGCAATTTGCGCCGAAATGTAGGTTTGTGTGCCTTCTCTCAACAATCGGGCAGTCATGCGTGAAGCGAGTCGTCGTTTTTCTTCTGGACGTCCCGCGCGGATAATCAATTCTATTTTGAGGATTTTCTGCGTCCCCAAGCGCGTCGCATACACGGCAATGCCATTGTCAAGTCGGCTTACTGAGGGGGTCGCTAATGTAAGCGAAGTGACTTGGTGAATCGGCGGTGGTGTTTTGCGGTTAAGTTTTTCTTTCATTTTTACGCAATCGGGAAAATTTATTACTTACAAGGTAACACGAACTTAGGTGCGGTAATTTCACGAGCTAAAGCTCATGCTACCTACAGCCGCAAATCTACCATTGTACAGAGCATTTACAGCAATTTTTTGAGATGTTTCATTTCTCAGTTAACACTTATTTGAAACCATACATAAAATCTAAACTGCTGGTTCTCGCGCTCGCTTCGCTCGCGCGAGTGAGGAGAGGTGCAAAAAAGGACTTTTAGTTATGCCCAATCCCTCAGTTATAAAATACTGATGGATGTTTTACTCCGTCTCTACATTTTACCCTGCCCAATTTGCTCTATCCAAACTTCTAAACTGAATGGCTTCTGCCAGATGATCGGTTTTAATATCCGCACTGTTGTCTAAATCTGCAATTGTCCGTGCTACTTTTAAGATGCGGTCATAAGCTCTTGCCGATAATTGCAACCGATTCATAGCGGTTTTCAATAATTCTATCCCCTCAGTATCTATTTGGCAGACCTCGCGCACCGTTCGGCTCGACATTTGGGCATTGGCATACACACCTTTGTTATTCTGAAAACGGGCTTCTTGAATTTCTCGCGCTTTTACAACGCGCTTGGCAATCGCAGCACTTGTTTCAGCATTGTGCGAAGTAGCCGCCAATTGCTCCAATTTTACGGGTACAACTTCAACGTGCAAGTCAATACGGTCGAGCAAAGGTCCGGATATTTTACTCAAGTAGCGTTTCACAACTCCAAAACCACAGACACAATCTTTTTCGGGGTGGTTGTAAAAACCACAAGGACAAGGATTCATAGAAGCAATAAGCATAAAACTTGAAGGATATTCAATGGTGATTTTGGCGCGTGAAATCGTTACCCGTCGCTCTTCCATCGGTTGCCGCAAAACTTCTAAAACCGTTCGTTTGAATTCGGGCAATTCATCTAAAAACAGAACGCCGTTGTGCGACAAAGAAATTTCACCCGGCATCGGTGTTGAACCACCACCTACAAGTGCCACATCACTAATAGTATGGTGCGGTGACCTAAAAGGGCGGATTGCCACAAGTGACGCATCGGCAGGCAAAATACCCGCGACAGAATGAATTTTAGTTGTTTCAAGGGCTTCATGCAGACTCAAAGGTGGCAAAATAGTGGATAAACGCCGTGCCAGCATGGTTTTACCCGCGCCGGGTGGTCCAATCAAAATGGCATTATGTCCACCTGCGGCGGCAATTTCCAACGCCCGCTTGATGTTTTCTTGACCGCGTACATCAGTAAAATCAACTTCGTGATTTTGATTTTGGTTTTTAAATTCTTCTCGCGTATCCACAATGACCCGTTCAAGTTCGCGTTTGCCTTCAAAAAACTCAATGGCTTCGCGCACATTTTCAATACCATACACTTCAATATCGTTGACAATTGCCGCTTCTCGTGCATTGGCTTTGGGCAAAATCAAGCCGCGTAATTTGTCTTTTCGCGCTTGAATCGCAATCGGCAATGCGCCTTTTATCGGACGTACCGACCCGTCAAGAGAGAGTTCGCCCATGATAGCGAATCTGTCTAAGTCTTTGAAATGTACTTGATTTGATGCCGCATACACGCCCAATGCAATGGGTAAATCATAAGCCGAACCTTCTTTACGCAAATCGGCAGGCGCAAGATTGACAACAAGTTTGACACGCTGCAATGTAAATTTTGAATTTCTCAAAGCGGCTTCTATGCGTTGCCACCCTTCTTTTACGGCATTGTCGGGCAGTCCGACGAGAAAGTAAAAGGGTGTTTTTTGGTCGCCTTCGGCGGGAATTCCTCCTGCACTTACTTCTACGGTAATCATAGTAGCTTCGACGCCGTGAACAGCACCTGCGAAAGTTTTGACGAGCATTTTTCTCTATGTATGAGTGGTTGTGGGTAATGTTTGTTTTAAAAATGCGTAGAATAGTGAGCGAAATTTCAAATTTCAAGATTTCAAGTTTCAAAAAGGAGAATTGAGCTAAAACTCAATTAAGTTGTAAACCTACAAAGAATATTTGTAACGATTTTAAATTTGTGTACGGAATTGAAAAATAGGTAAAATACTGAGGGGGCAATTTTTCAGAAAAACTGAAATTTTAAAATACTTTTTTTGAAACCATACATAAAATCTAAACTGCTGGTTCTCGCGCTCGCTTCGCTCGCGCGAGAGGGGGAATGTGGTTCATTTTTCGGGCAAAGCCCGAAAAATGAACCACCTCTCTTCCTTTTGCGCGAGCGAAGCGAGCGCAAAAGTGCCTTTCAATGCGTATTTTGAATTTATGTATGGTTTCAAAATACTTTTATCACCGCCCTTGAATAATAGACTTTAAATGTTGAATCATATACACGATTTTAGTTAAATCTTTTGGGTCAGTTCCTTTCAAACTGTCAGGAATACAATACTCATTGCCATTTAATACGGTAAAACACCAGTTTTCGCCAATCAGCCGTGCACCATACAATGGTTTTTGGTCATTGTTTTGTTGTTGTGCCAAAAGCATAGCAACTAAAACTTGAGCCTCAGCATCTAAACCATCGCCCTTGCCTTTTTTACTGGATCCCGATGAAGGTCAGGACAAGTTCTTTTTCGCTTCGCTCAAAAATCGCCCTTGAAAGAATCTATTGGGGCGAGCGTGTTTTTTTAATCAGAAAAATCTTCGATTTTTCTGATTAAAAAACACGCTCGCCCCTCAAAATCACTCTCTGGCGATTTTCGAGCGAAAGCGAGAAAAGCCAGTATCAAAGCAGCGTTTATTTAGATTCTACTACTTAAACCTTTTTTTGGCGATTTTTTGAGCGAAGCGAAAAAGAACTTGTCCCGACCTTCATCGGGATCCAGTAAATATGCCGCAAAACCTCGTTTATTTAGCTATAACTGAGGGATGGGCATAACTTAAAAGCGTTTTTTGCATCTCGCGCTCGCTTCGCTCGCGCGAGGGAGAAGATGTGGTTCGTTTTTCGGCGAAGCCGAAAAACGAACCACATTCCCCTCCCTTTACGCGAGCGAAGCGAGTGCGTAGCTAAGTATTTACATTTTTTTTTGCCCAAGTAATCGTAGGTTGTTCAACCTTATTATAAAACCATTGAGCAAACCAGATGCTGATACCAACAGCAGCAAAGATAGTAAACGTCAAAATAGTTGGGTCTTTGGTGAATGTGGCAATGCTGTTGAGCAATGTCCAACCACTAAAAACGTGGGTGAGATAAAAAGAATAAGATATTTTGCTCAGAAACTTCCCAATCTTGCCAGCCGTCGAAACGAATAAAATAATTCCTGTAGAAATAGCAGTTGCCGCACAATGTTCATAGCCAAAAGCCTTGAAATGAGCAAAGAGTAAGGCGGTTAAAATGGCGGTTAGTTCCCAACGATTGGCGTAGCCGCGATAAAAATGAAACAAGGCAACACCCGCGCCAAAAGGCACACAATGATAAGGCAACCAAGCATAACCCGACAACCAATGACTGCCCAAAAACACGGCATAAAGCGGATAACGCGCCCACCATTCCGCCCGATTGAACAAAGGAAAAGCCAAACAAACAAGAAGATAAAACTGCCAATCAATGGCTAAAGTCCAATAAATGCCCCGCAACCATGCCTCATTGAACACCGCGTTGGCGTGAAAAACATGCAAAAATAGATTGAAACCGTTGTAAGGAGGCAATGGTTTATGTTCGTAAAGGCTGCCAAACACGTCAATAAAAATCATCAAAAAAATGCTCACCCAGTAGGCGGGTTCAATGCGGATAATGCGCTTTAAAACAACAGCTTTCAATTGCCTAATATCATAGTTTTTCTGAGCAAATGACAAAGGAATCACCATGCCCGAAATAACAAAAAAGGCTTCCACACCGAGATAGCCCTGCGCGAAGCTAAGGTGTAACCAATTTGTTTTTGGCAAAAAATAGTCGCTAAAATGGTAAAATGCCACGACAATAGCGGCTAATCCCCGCAATAAATCAATCCCTTCAAAATGCTGAGGGGGGAGAGGTGCTGTATTGGTTTGCATGATAAAAGATGTTTTTATGTACTAAGCCCCCTAACCCCAAAGGGGGAATACGGACGAATTCTGTTAATTTTGTTCCACAAGTGAGTATTTTTAGCTTTTATTGAGTCAAACTCCTCCTTTGGAGGTTAGGGGGCTAAAGAAAATTAAGAAACTTTTACATCACATTAACCTTTTTTCAAAGGTAGTGTGCTGGTTAATCCTTACTTTTGCTGAGTTTTTCTGAAAATCATTCATCTGCAAAGCTAATAAAAATTATGGTAACTATTTAGCTACGTGCCTTTTGCTCGCACAACGACAGGAAAAGAGGTGGTTCATTTTTCGGCTTTGCCGAAAAATGAACCACATTCCCTCACTTCTACGCGAGCGAAGTCTGTTTACATCTCAAAAGCCTTCGGGAGAGCGTGTGGTAAACAGTTATAAATTATGAATGAATGATTTTTTATCATTCCTATTACGTTTACTAAAACCAGTCGAATGAAGAAATTAATTTTCCGAATCGTTTTTTCTTTTGTTTTTTTATCCCTTTTGACCTTCGTGGCTTGTCGTATTCGTCCGATTGACGAGCTGAGTTTTTCGGGTTTGGAATCAGAATGGGCTATTCCATTGATTGATACAGACAAAACTTTTGGCGATATTATCAGCAATTTCGACCCAAAAGCCTTTGTTCAAATTGCGGCAGACGGTGGTGTTGTGTTGCGCTACAAGGGCATTTACACGGCTAAAAACAGTCTGGATATTTTTTCCAACTTCCAAAATGCGACTTTTCCACTTACGGATACCGTCATGGCAATTCCTTTTAAATTGCCGCAAGGTGTGACTATTGACTCGGTCAAATTAAAAACGGGCAGTTTGCAATGGGTATTTTTGGCATCACCAGAGCCGCTTAAAGTTGTGTTGCAGATGCCACAATTGAAGAAAAATGGTGTGGCGTTCAGACACGAATTTACGCTCGGCAATGCTTTGTCTTCGGGCGGGATTAGTCTTGAAGGCTATGATTTGAGACCAACGAGTGATTCTATTTATATCATTCACGATGCGCGAAAAATCAGCAATGGTGAGCGCGTCAATTTGAGAAATATGTCGGGTATTATCATCAAAGATTTTCAAGCGGCGTTTGCCAAGGGGTATTTCGGTCTGAGTGTGTTTGATGTGCCGCGTGACACGATTAAAATTGATTTTTTTGACCAATGGAAAGGGGGGTCTGTCAAATTTGGTAATCCTAAATTGGTGGCAACACTTGACAATTCGTTTGGTGTGCCTGTTCGGGCAATTATGACAGTTGGGCAAGTAACGACGATTGACGGAACTATTCTGCCGCTTACAAGCCCTTTGGCGGCAGGCGTTGACGTGAACTATCCTACAATTAGCCAAATTGGTCAATCAAAGAGAACGGTTGTCACTTTTGACAAAACCAACTCTAATCTTGCTGAAATTGTCAGCGCAAACCCTACTTCGATTGATTACAAAATTGACGGATTTTTAAATGCCGATACATCGCGTAGAATCATCGGTTTTTTAACGGATTCCAGTAAATTCAATTTACAAGTAGAATTGGAAGTGCCAATGGAAGGGGCGGCAAGAAATTTTGAGGTAAACGATACGTTTCCCATTAATTTAGCCTCTACACAAGACATCACAAAAGCCGAATTTAAAATATTGACCGACAACGGGATGCCGATTGACGTATCACTTCAAGGTTATTTTGCAAAAGAAAATGGGGAGGTTTTGGACTCGTTATACGCCCAAAAAGCGCAAATTTTGAAAGGCGCACCCGTCGGGTCAAACGGCTTACCTACGGGTATCAGTTCAGCCGAAAATTTAATCGCTGTTGATGCTATTAAACTGAATAAAATCCGAGCAACAGCTAAAAAACTCATCGTTCGTTACAGTTTTTCAACAACAAATAGTGGGTCTGTACCCGTAAAATTGGTGGCAAAACAAGGTGTTAGGGTGAGAATTGGGGTGAAATTTGGGTACAAAACTAAATAATTTCAGATTTCAAATTTTAAAGAGTAGTGGTTTGATTTCTCCTTGAAAATCGCGTTTGACAGAATCTAGATAATTCGACAGTATTAATATCAGACATTACGCAGTCCAAAAATTTGGAAAAATGAAATAACTTACAGATACCAAAAATAAACATTCCCGATGAAATCGGGAATGTACCATGTGACACTACGTGTTAGTGTACCAAGTTCGACATTATAGGTTATTATAAACATTTTGACTCTACGAGTCATTAATATTCGCCCGATTTCTATGACTCGTAGAGTCAAAATGTTTATAATAACGGAAATTTTAAGCGTTTCCTAATGACACGTAGTGTCACATGATACATCCCGATTTCATCGGGAATGTTTATTTTAGAGATTTCCGAAGTTAGCAGTAAGTATCAAAACCAACAAAAAAAGCCGTCTCCAAAGGGAAACGGCTTTTTTGTTAAAAATACTGGCTCTTTGACAATTTTAGCGGCAGCAAAAGAACTCCCTCAGCAAATCACGCCTTTGGGCTTATTTGCGACCCACTTGGCGGCTGCTTCAAAAGTTGTTAAATGAAAGTGATAATGCAAACATAAGCACATTATTCAAGCGAACTACCTTAAAGGTGTAATTGGCGCATATTTTAATTGTGAAATCTTCCTAAAACAGTTCTCCCCGTTCCGCTACCCCCCTCAGTATTTTGGGGGTTTTGAAGCGTTGACCGTGCTTTTTTTCGTAAAAACGACATTTTTCAACAAACTTTTTCGCGCCGTAATCATTGATGTACTGAAAAACGCCACCACGTACAGAAGGGAAACCCCAACCATACAAACTGCCAATATTCGCTTCTTCAACCGAGCCGATGACACCTTCTTGGTAGCACCACAAAGCCTCCAAAACTTGTACAAAAAGCAAACGTTCGGTGACTTCTTGCACGTCATACTGGGGGGGCGGTTCGGTGGCGTACAAACCTTTCCACAATTCAATACGTTGACTATCGCGGTCGTAGATGTAAAAACCATTGCGGACATCGCGACCGTTTCGACCATTGTTTATCATCATATCGAGCGTTGCTATGGCTGGATGACTGACGTATTTGGGTCCATAAAGGTCAGCCGCTTGGCGTTCGTATTCATGAATCAAATCAAGTGATAAATCATCTGCCCATGCCAAAGGTCCAATTTTCATACCCGATTGCACACCCAAGTTTTCAATCAAAGCGGGAGAATAACCTTCTTGAAGTAAGGTAATACCTTCCAAAATATACGTATTGCGCACCCGCCCACTGAAAAAGCCCCACGAATCTTTCACGATAATCGGTACTTTTTTCATCATTTTGATAAAATCGAAAGCACGGGCAATGGTTTCATCACTCGTTGCTTCGCCTTTTACAATTTCTACAAGTGGCTCGTCTTCCACAAAACGAAAAAAGCGCATACCGCAAAAATTGGCAGGTCGTGCTGTTGTTTTACCTAATTTTGTAATCGGAATGGAACTTGTATTCGATGCAATGATGCAGTATTGGTCTAAATAATTTTCAGACTCTTTGATAACTTTTGACTTCAATTGCTGGTTTTCAAAAACGGCTTCGATGATGATGTCGCAACTTTGAAATGCCTCACTTTTTTCAGTGGCTTCAATTCTACCGAGTGTTGCTTTGGCATCTTCTTCGGTCAATTCTTTTCTATCCACCAAAACGCGGAGTTTTTCTGTCGTGTAATGTTTGCCTTTTTCGGCAACCGAACGTGAAATATCTTTCAAAACCACCGATAAACCCGCTTTGGCACAAGCATAAGCAATACCCGAACCCATCAAACCCGCACCAACAATCCCCACTTTTTTAGGTCTAAACTTCCCAAAACCTTTCGGGCGATTTATGCCATGCTTGATAGCCATGTAATCGTGCCAATAGGCTTTGGTCATGTTTTTTGCCTCTTTTGTGAGGCAAACGGTTGTACAGTAACGGCTTTGAATCAAGCAAGCCGTATCAAAGTCCACACGACTGCCTTCCACCAAAGTACTCAAAATGGCTTCGTAAGAAGGGAAAATATGGCGTGTTCGCAAGTATTGTTCCGCCGTTAGTCGGCGAATTGTCGCACCTGTTTTGTCTTCGCGTACCGAACCTTCGGGAATTTGCTCCCCCTCAGTATCCCAGGGACGGCGGACATAAGGATTTTCTAATAAAAAATTTTTGGCTTTGGCGATTAAATTTTTTTCGTCGGTAGCCAATTCGTCAATAATACCCGCCACAAATGCTTCTTTGGGCGTGTAATAATGTCCATCACAAGCAATATGATAGGCTTTCTCAATACCCAGAAGCCACATCAAACGGATAAGTTCGCCACCACTTGGCATTAAACCCAACGATGTTTGGGGCAAACCTAACAGAATATCGGCTTTGTCCAAGACAATGCGGTGATGACACGCCAAAGCCAAACCAAAACCCGGACCTAAAGCTGTCCCGTTTATTGCTGCAACTACAGGCACACCCGGGCTTTCCAGTTCACGGAAAAAGAGAGAAAGCTGTTGAGAAGCGTCAAAGATTTCTTTCGGGTCTCTACAATTGTAATAAAACTCAAGGTCGCCGCCATGCAAGAAATTTTTTTTCCCTGACGTGATGACGACCCCCCTCAGTAAACCTTTCTTTTTTTCAGCCTTCAGATGCTTCAGCACCGACACGAAGGATTTTCCAATGTCATGGCTGATGATATTGTAAGGTGAGCCTTCCATTTCAAGGGTGAGGGTCACTATATTATGGGTGTCTTTTTCGTATCGAATCATACTATTTACTGTGGGTTTCTGCTTAGAAATGGCGTGAAGATACACTTATTTTATTAGATATATCGCCTTTTGCGCGTCAAAATGTACAGATTTTTCAGCCTGCCTCGAACGGAGTGCAGTTAGCAAACAATAAAACGAAAAACGCCGACTGGTAATCCAATCGGCGTTTTTTAGAAAAAATATAATTACTTAGCCTGTTATTGCTCGCTGCGCTCGAAAAATGAACCACATTGCCCCTTTTGCGCCAGCGAAGCGAGCGCGTGCTAAGGAATGTACAAAAAATAACCTACTTAAACTAAAAGCCGAATAGGGTCTTCCAATTTAGCTTTCAATTCTTGCAAAAAGATTGCGCCTGTTGCACCATCTACAACGCGGTGGTCGCAAGAAAGCGTAATTTTCATCACATTGCCCACAACGATTTCACCATTTTTGACAACTGGTTTTTGCATAATCGAACCCACTGCCAAAATACAAGAATCTGGCGAATTGATGATAGCTGTAAATTCTTCAATATCAAACATGCCTAAGTTGGAGATAGTAAACGTACTTCCTTGCATTTCAGGCAATTGCAATTTTCCTTCTTTCGCTTTTCCCGCAAGCGCACGTACTTCGCTGCTGATTTGTCCCAATGATTTCATATCAGTATTGCGAATGACGGGTACAAACAAACTTTGACCCACTGCGACTGCTACACCAATATTAACATGTTTGTTTTGACGAATAAAATCACCCATCCACGACGAATTAATGGCAGGGTGGTTTCGTAAAGTCACGGCAACCGCTTTTACCACAATGTCATTGAACGATAATTTGACTGGTGCGGCTACGGCATTGAGTTGTGTGCGCAATTCCATGGCTTTGTCCATGTTGATTTCCATGGTCAAATAGAAATGAGGCGCGGTGAAAAGACTTTCGCTCAATCGTTTGGCAATAACTTTTCTCATGCTCGTCAATGGCTGGTCTGTGTAATCTTCGTTGCCAAATGCTGCTGATACTGAGGGGGTCGGTTTTGCTACCGCGATCTGTACTGCTGGTGTAGATACAACTGAAGTGGTCGTGACAACCGTTGTTGTCGCTGCTTTTGAGACGGCTGCTTCGACATCGCGTTTTACGATACGTCCATTATCGCCTGAACCTTGTACTGTTTGAATCTCAATACCCGATGCTTTCGCAATTTCTTTTGCCAGAGGGGAAGCAAAAATACGGCTTTGGTCATGCGTTTCTACCGCCGATACTGAGGGGGTAGCTGATGCAACCACAACTGCCGCCGCCGTTGATACCGCCGCCGTAGGAGCTGCTGCTTCCGCAACAGGAGCTGCTGCTGCGCCACCAAGTAAATGAGCAAATGCCTCGCCTTCGTCGCCAATGACAACAAGTGGTGCGCCTACCGATAACTTATCACCAGCAGGAATACCGACGTATAATAATGTACCAGCCTTTGGACTTTCAAAATCCATTGTTGCTTTATCTGAGTTGATTTCTGCTAATAGGTCGCCCTTTGCAACTTTATCGCCGACTTTTTTATGCCATGCGACAATTTCACCTTCTTCCATTGAGTCGCTCAAACGGGGCATTGTAATGACTTCTGCCATAATTTTATTTTTATTTTTGGTTGGTTGTGATAATTAAGGTTTATTCCAAAAACGTAATTGAGTAGGTTGCCATAAGTAATTACGATTTTTCTTTCAAAACATACGCGCTAATAGATTTTTCTGCACTCACCTCAGTGCGTAAAAAGTAGCGATTATTTATAAACTGCTATTTACTTGCCTTGTAACTACACTTTGCTGCAGTTTGCAGCGCAAAGATAATTTAACAAAAATAGAAACCCCTCTTTCAGTATAAAAAAATAATAAACTACTATACACTTTTAATCGCTTCGCTCGCAAAAAAAGGGAAGCTAGTTGGTTTTCGGGCAAAGCCCGAAAAACGAACCTCATCTTCTCTGTTTCGTGAGCGAAGCGATTGCGAAAATTCTGTTATTTGAATAAATGTCTGTTTTAAAAAATATCGTGGGAAATATCGTGGGAAATATCAGCTCAATCGCTTGGAAAAGCCATCTTGGGTCATCGGTTCACGGATTTTTTTGCCCAAATTTTGTGTCTGAATACTGGTTTGGCTACCGCTTTTATCGTAAAAACGCCGAAAAAAAGAAGACAATAAATACTAAACTGGTTAGTTTTTTATACTGTTTAATAAAATTGATTGGAATTGAGTTTTTTCTATTGGCAGCTTCTCAAATATTGCCGTAATTTGCGCTGTGTTTGTCATTTAAACTGTTTGGCGCAAAGTTTGGACTTTTTGACCACATTCCCACTTTTGCGAGCGAAGTCTGCTTATATCTCGAATACTATCGAAGAAGTAATAGCCTAAGTAATTACCCAAAAAAAACTCAATGACCGTCGCAGGATTTACTTTTATACGCAATGCCCTTATCTACGATTACCCTATCGTGGAGGCAATCCGCTCACTCTTACCCGTATGCGATTTTATCGTCGTTGCCGTCGGAAAATCCGAAGACGCTACGCTTGAATTGATACAAAATATCGGCAGTTCAAAAATAAGAATCGTTGAAACAACTTGGGACGATACTCTGCGCGAAGGTGGGCGCGTGCTTGCCCTTGAAACGGATAAAGCCTTTGATGCGATTGGAGAGACAGAAGCCGATTGGTGTTTTTACATTCAAGGTGACGAGGTTTTGCCCGATATAGACGTGAAAATGTTGAAAAACGCCCTTGAAAAGTGGAAAAACGACTCGGATACTGAGGGGGTACTTTTCAAATATCGGCACTTTTACGGCTCTTATGATTTTGTTGGACAGTCGCGAAAATGGTATCGGCGAGAAGTGCGGATTATAAAAAATGATAAATCTATTCGCTCTTACCGCGATGCACAAGGCTTTAGAAAAAATGGACGAAAGCTAAAAGTACGCGAAATAGATGCCTATATTTACCACTACGGTTGGGTAAAAGACCCGCGTGCGCAACAACTTAAACAATTGAACTTCAATAAATTGTGGCACACCGATGCGGTTGTATCGCGCATGGTTGCCGATGTTGAGACCTTTGATTACAGCCAGATTGATGATTTGACGCACTTTGATGCCCCACACCCCGAAGTCATGCAGCCACGTATTCAGACATTGAATTGGCAATTTTCTTTCGACCCCACGGGGCGAAGATTGAGCGCGAAAGAACGACTGTCGCGCTTGTTGGAACACTGGACGGGTTGGCGATTCGGGGAGTATAAAAATTTTAAGAAGATTGGAAATATCTAAGTAACTGACATTACGCAGAGCCGTAGGCTTGACCGATTTTGTAGCGGCGGATTTCAATC
Organism: Saprospiraceae bacterium; assembly: GCA_034520175.1. Lineage (GTDB taxonomy): Bacteria > Bacteroidota > Bacteroidia > Chitinophagales > Saprospiraceae > JAAFJT01. The sequence continues at coordinate 207,057 of JAXHNU010000044.1, read as the reverse complement.
CGCCGAAAACGTATATACCTTTTCATTAAGAGCCGTAGGCTCGACCCACATTCATAGGCACCGAGCCTACGGCTCTTAAATAATCGGGTTTAATCTTTCGGCGGATTGAAATCCGCACTACAAAATTGGTCATACCTGCGGCATTTTCAAAACATGTGCGTAACATCAGTAACTAATTGAGGGATGGGCATAACCTAAAAGCGTTTTTTGCATCTCGCGCTCGCTTCGCTCGCGCGAGGGAGGGGAATGTGGTTCGTTTTTCGGCGAAGCCGAAAAACGAACCACGTCTCCTCCCTTTTGCGCGAGCGAAGCGCGCGCAAAACATCTGTTTTTAATCAAAAAACGATGTTTTTAGGTTATGCCCACTCCTCAGTTACTGGCTCTTTTTCGCTTCGCTCAAAAATCGCCCTAAGTGTTTTTCTTTGGGGCGCGCGTGTTTTGAAAGAAAAATCGAAGATTTTTCTTTCAAAACACGCGCGCCCCGATAGATTCTTTTCAAGCGAGAAAGAGCCACTAATTTTTCCTTGTAAAGTTTATTTTTTGTTTTACATTCGCCCAAAATTTGTTTTAAAATATAAAAAACATAATGAAAAAGCTGTTTCTTCTTGATGGTCATGCCCTCGTTTACCGTGCGCACTATGCTTTTATGACACGCCCTTTGCTGAACTCAAAAGGCTGGAATGTTTCGTGTATTTCGGGTTTTACTCGTGTTTTGTTAGATGTGATGAAGCGCGAAAAGCCCACGCATTTGGCAGTATCATTCGATTTGCCAACGCCCACTTTTCGACATGAAATGTTTGAAAAATATAAAGCAAATCGAGACAAACAACCCGAAGATATTTCTTTTGGACTGCCTTTTGTCATGCGGATACTGAGGGGTATGAATATTCCAATTCTTGTGGCTGACGGCTATGAAGCAGATGATGTTATTGGTACTTTGTCGAAAAAAGCCGAAAAAGAAGGCTTCAAAGTCTATATGATGACACCCGATAAAGATTATGGGCAATTGGTATCAGACAATATTTTTATGTATAAACCTGCCAAAAATGGCAATGAAGCCGAAGTTTGGGGCGTAAAAGAAGTCTGCGAAAATTGGGGGATTGAGCGCGTTGAACAAGTTGTTGACATTCTTGGTATGCAAGGCGATGCGGTGGATAATATCCCGGGCTTGCCTGGTATTGGACCTAAAACGGCAGCAACACTTTTGGCAAAATACGGCTCATTGGAAGAAGTAATTGCCCATGCCGACGAACTCAAAGGCAAACAACAAGATATTGTTAAGAACTTCGCAGAACAAGGATTGTTGTCCAAAAAATTGGCAGCAATAGACCTTGAAGTACCCATTGAATTTGATGCAGTGGCTTGTGAAATCGGTGGTTATGACAACGAAATGCTGTCCGAAGTCTTTAAAGAATTAGAATTTAAGACCATTGCTACTGAAATTATTGGCAAAGCCAATGATGGCAGTGAAAATATAAAAGATAAAGCTGTTATTCACGCCGCCGCCTCAAAAATAGGGATTCAAGGCGACCTTTTTGGTGCAATTACGGGCATCGCAGAAGGCGAAACGCCCTCTTTTGGTTCTGGTTTGGCAAACCATTCTGTTGCTGAGTTCACTATTCATAATACGCCACATGATTATATTTTGGCTAATACGGCGGAAAAACGGGCTGATTTGATAGAAAAATTGAAAACTCAAAGCCTCATTTCTTTTGATACGGAAACAACGGGGATTGACGCAAATTCGGCTGAATTGGTTGGTTTGTCTTTTTCTTGGAAAGCCCATGAAGCTTATTACGTGCCTGTACCAGCCGACCAAAAAGCAGCACAAGCCATTGTGGAGGAGTTTCGGGGTATTTTTGAAAATAAAGAAATCAGAAAAGTTGGGCAGAACATCAAATACGACTTGATTATGATGAAATGGTACGGCGTTGATGTGCTTGGTGTTTACTTTGATACGATGATTGCCCATTATTTGATTGAACCAGAGTTGCGTCACAATATGAATTATATGGCGGCAACTTTGTTGAAATACGAACCCGTTTCTATTGAAACACTGATTGGTAAAGGCAAAAATCAATTGTCCATGCGCGATATTCGCGTTGAACGGGTGGCGGAATACGCTGCTGAAGATGCTGATATTACGTTTCAATTGTACGAAACCCTCTTAAAGTCGGTGGATACTGAGGGGGTAGGAAAATTGATGCAAGAGATTGAAATGCCGCTTGTTGAAGTTTTGACGGAATTGGAATACAATGGCATTCGTGTTGACGGCGATTATTTGAATACGTATTCGGTTGAATTAGAAGAAAAAATACGCATATTAGAAGAAGATATTTACGCGCAAGCGGGCAATCGGTTCAATATTGGTTCGCCCAAACAAGTAGGTGATATGTTGTTTGATTCGCTTAAAATACCGTATCGCTGGAAAAAAACGGGCAAATCTGACCAATACCGAACGGACGAAGAAGCCATGTCGGAATTGGCAACGGCTTACCCGATTTGCCAAACAATTTTGGATTATCGTGGTTTGGCGAAGTTAAAATCTACTTACGTGGACGCTTTGCCCAAAATGTTGAACCCGCGTACCAAACGGATTCACTCGTCGTTCAACCAAGCATTAGCCGCAACGGGGCGTTTGTCGAGCAACAATCCAAACCTTCAAAATATCCCGATTCGGACGGAAGAAGGACGCAAAGTGCGGAATGCATTTATCCCAAGAGATGAAAACCACGTCTTATTATCGGCAGATTATAGCCAAATCGAATTGCGTTTGATTGCCGAAATTGCCAACGAAACAGCCATGTTAGAGGCATTTCAACAAGGCATAGATATTCACTTGGCAACTGCCGCAAAAGTGTATGGCGTGACGACCGAAGAAGTGACAAGTGACCAAAGACGGGCAGCCAAAACCGTCAATTTTTCGATTTTGTACGGGGCGGGTGCGCAAAATTTATCGCAACAATTGGGTATTCCGCGTACTGAGGCAAAGCAAATCATTGAAGCCTATTTTACGCAGTACAAAGATTTGAAAAAATACATGGAAACCGTTGTGGAAGATGCCCGCAAAGTAGGGTATGTCACAACACTAATGGGCAGAAAAAGGTATCTACGCGATATTGACAGCCGCAATCAATTAGCCCGTTCCAATGCGGAGCGCGTTGCCGTGAATACACCTATTCAAGGGTCGGCGGCAGATTTGATTAAAATGGCGATGATTTTGATTCACCAAGAATTGAAAGCACAAAACCTACAAACCAAAATGGTGTTGCAAGTGCATGACGAATTGGTGTTCGATGTGCCTAAAAACGAATTGGACATTGTTCGCCCAATGATTGAACATTGCATGAAAACAGCCATTCCGAACTTGAAAGTGCCGATTGAAGTTGGGGTCGGGGTTGGAAATACATGGTTGGAAGCGCACTAAAAGATTTGAAATTTCAATGATTTTAATTCGGGTGTCATTTTATCACAAAGTATTGGATTCCTCAAAGGTTACACTTACTCCCGAACCTATTGCTCGCGCAAATAAAAAGAAAATGTGGTTCATTTTTCGGCTTTGCCGAAAAATGAACCACATTTCCCTTTTCTGCGCGAGCGAAGCGAGCGTGTAGTAAACGTTACATTTATTTTTAGTTAAAAGCGAGCAGGTAACACAAGAAAAGTAGTGGATTCGGCGTTTTTATCTAACTTTGCCCAAATTTTAGTATTTATACACGTCAAATATCTTACTTAGATTTTAATAAATTGATTATCAATATTTTAGGCTTAAAACTCTGACTTTACATAATCTGTAAGAAACCATTTTCAAATTTTATTATAATCGAACCGAGCATATTTAAAAATAAAATTCAACTGGTGAAAAAAATCATCTTATCAGCAGCTATTCTCTTTTTTGCCCTCTCTCAGTCAACTGCACAACGCGGTTGGGAAGTGGGCGGTTGGGTCGGTATGTCGCATTATTTTGGCGATTTAAACACGACATTCAACGTCAAACAGCCTGGATTAGCAGGGGGCGCAACCTTTCGTTTCAATTTTAACGAAAGGTTATGCCTAAAAATGGGCGCGAACTACGGTTTTCTAAGTGCCGATGACAAGAACTCACGCAATACTTTTGAATTGCGGCGCAACCTCAATTTCCGTACAAATGTCTTTGAAGGAACAGGGCAATTTGAATTTAACTTTATGCCTTACAACTACTTCGACAAGTCACAGTGGTTTACGCCCTATTTGTTCGGTGGTTTAGGGGTTTTTAATTTCAATCCGCAGGGAAAACTCAACAATACCTGGTATGATTTGCGTCCACTTGGCACAGAAGGTCAGTTCCCGGGTGATGAATATTACACAACACAAATGGCGTTCGTATATGGGGGTGGGTTCAAAGTGGCATTTAGTGAAGTGTGGAGTGTGAATATTGAACTTAGTGCGCGTAAATTGTTTACCGATTATTTAGATGATGTCAGTACGTCTTACCCAAATATGAACGAAGTAAGAAAACAACATGCAGACATCGCAGTTGCCCTCTCTGACCCCTCTTTGACAACAGAAAATCAACCAAAATTGGGTCAATTTGGGCGTCAACGCGGCGATTCTCGCTCCAACGATATGTACAGTTTTTTTAGTGTCGGCTTATTGTATTATTTCGGCGATTTGCGTTGCCCACCTGTAAGTAATCGTTAATAGAAGGTAACTATGTCTATTACACGCTCGCTTTGCTCGCGTAGAAAGGGGGAAAATGGTTCATTTTCTGTCGTTGTGCAAGCAAAAGGCACGTAGCTAAATAGTTACAATAAAAGTATAAAACACCCTCTCAGTATTTTTTCTAAAAAAGCGGCATATCCCTTTGGATATGCCGCTTTTTTTAAGTCTTTGCCAAAAAAGTAGCGTTCCATTCCACATCATACGAACGTGTCGGAATTTCCCTTAAATTCAGTTTGACCCTTAAATTGTACCGCCCGTTGCCCGACAAAAATAGTTTTCTTGCGTCTGAATTGAAGGGGACAAGCTGAATTTGTCCAGAATTTGAGAGCAACACATCATCGTTGTAAAAGGCTACTTTTTCAGAAGAAGCAGATGTTTGAGTATCAAAAAGGGAGACTTCTATTCTTCGGATAAAATTTAAGTTGCCATCACCGTTGAAGACAAGACGGATATTCATACTGCGCGGTGCTACTTGCCCAATTTGGTCGCTGGTTGCGCCATTTAGTGGAAAAAAAACGGCAGTATCAACGGGAATATCTTTGAATAAAAAAAAATGTGAATCAAACGTACTCAAACCGACGGGAATCGTAAACGTCCGCCGATACGTCATGTCAAAACCTTGTTCGGTTTTGCGACAGCCCGTTAGTAGGGGCAATAAAAAAAGTAAATACATTAATCTTTTCATATTGTAAAAATTATTGTTTGTGATTTATTAAGCACGCGCTCGCTTCGCTCGCACGAGGGAGGGGTTTGGTTGGTTTTTCGGGCAAAGCCCGAAAAACGAACCACCTCTCCTTCCTCACGAAAATTTGAAATTTTCTTTATCCGTCACTTGAAAACGAGCAAATAACTCCTCAGAATACCACCCTAATTCTCGTGTTTTCTTTACCACTTCTGCGTGATAACGGCTTTTATAGGCGTAATCCATCATGGCTTTGCCAGAAGTCCAGAGGCTAAAAGTGGCTTGCTGAATCAAGGGCAATTCGCCCACGCCAATACTAAAAAGCCGCCCTTCTGCCGATTCTATTGAACGGCTTGTGTTAGGAACATATTGCCAAAAACGGTATAAAAAACGTGGTTTTATCGTTGCGCGGGTCAAAACAGCAACGGGAGCGTTCGGGTCAAAAGGCGTAGATACTTTGAAAGGTTCTTCTCCGTCCCAACGTCCGTGCGCCATTGTGGGTTGCAAATAAACGGTAAAATGCTCAGTCGTGCGTTGTTGAAACGACTGAAATAAGGCATTTTGATTAAAAAAAGTACGGGCTGACCCCTCAGTATCCCAAGCTCCCAACCAAGCATAAACGCCCCAGTTGGGAAAGATAGAAAAGCCCTTGTCACCGCCTGTGCCGAGCATTTTGCCAAAAGTCAAGCCTTCGGCAACACCTTTTTGAAACGGTCGGCGTCCCATCTGTCCAAATGCCCAAAAGCGGTTGTTGAACCCGTCGAAGCGGAAAATAGTGATTGTAACGATTTGTTTATCCATTAATATATATGTGTAAATACTTATCAGGCTCGCTTCCCTCGCGTGGAAGGTAGGTGTTTTATTTTTCGGGCAAAGCCCGAAAAATGAAACACATTCCCCTTCTTTGCGAGCGAAGCGAGCAATAAAACTTAAATAGTTATCATTTACTCTATCAAAACACGTAAAAACGTCAAAAGTTGTGTTTCAGATTAGCGACTAAATACTACTTTAGCGTTTTGTATTCTCGTAAATATTTAGCTACGCGCTCGCTTTGCTCGCACGTGGGGAAAGTGTGGTTAATTTTTAGGCTTCGCCGAAAAATTAACCACATTCCCCTCTTTTGCGAGCGAAGCGAGCGATAGGCTAAGTAATTACGGTTATTTACCACTATTTTTATAATTTTCACAAATAATTGAAAACCCGTCCTACCTTTGACTGTTATATATGTGTATGGTGTTTTTCGTCTTTTGAAACAACACGCTGAACGTAATCCACTCAATTATGAAACTTGACGATATAAAGAAACCAATTGACCCAGAACTAATTGAATTTGAAAAGCATTTTCGGGATTCAATGAAAAGTTCTGTGCCTTTGCTTGAAAAAATCACTTACTACATTGCCAAAAGCAAAGGGAAGCAGGTACGCCCGATGTTCGTTTTTTTTGCGGCAAAACTTTGTGGGACGGTCAATCCTGCCAGTTTTGTAGCCGCGTCTTTAGTCGAATTGCTACACACTGCCTCGCTTGTTCACGATGATATAGTTGATGACAGCTACGAAAGACGGGGTTTTTTTAGCATCAATGCCTTATGGAAAAATAAAATTGCGGTACTTGTTGGTGATTATTTACTCTCGCAAGGCTTGTTGATTGCCCTAAAAAATGACCAAGTAAAATTGCTTACCATTATGTCCGATGCCATTCGTGTTATGGCGGAAGGAGAATTACTGCAAATCGAAAAAGCCCGTCGTTTGGATATTACAGAAGATATTTATTTTGATATTATCCGTCAAAAAACTGCCTCTCTTATTGCGGCAGCTTGCGCCGTCGGTGCAGCGTCCACAACACAAGACGATGCTATGATAGAAAAAGTACGTCTTTTTGGTGAAAAAACGGGTATGGCTTTTCAAATTAAAGATGACCTTTTTGATTTCGGAACAGATGATGTCGGCAAACCTCTCGGCATTGACATTAAAGAAAAGAAAATGACTTTACCGCTTATCTATGCCTTGAACCAAGCACCAAAATCAGAACGTAGCCGCATCATTAACATCATCAAACGGGATAGTGAAAAACCAGAACGGGTGGCGGAAGTGATTGATTTTGTGAGAAAAAGCGGTGGTTTGACCTATTCAGAAAGGATTATGCGCTCATTTATTGCCGAAGCCGTCGAAATACTGAGGGGGTTCCCAGATACCGAAATTAGGCAATCATTGGAACAATTGGTCATATTTGTAACAGAACGGAATAAGTGATGAGTTATGAGTTATAAGTTATGAGTGATAAAATGGAAGTAATTACTTGAGGAGTGGGCATAACCTAAAAACATCGTTTTTTGATTAAAAACAGATGTTTTGCGCTCGCTTCGCTCGCGCAAAAAGGGAGGAGACGCGGTTCGTTTTTCGGCGAAGCCGAAAAACGAACCACATTCCCGTCCCTCGCGCGAGCGAAGCGAGCGCGAGATGCAAAAAACGCTTTTAGGTTATGCCCATCCCTCAAGTAATTACTTAGGCTATTGCTCGCTTCACGCGCAAAAAAGGGGAAAGTGGTTCATTTTTCGGGCAAAGCCCGAAAAATGAACCACATCTCCTCCCACGCGCGAGCGAAGCGAGCGTGTGATTAAGTATTTACAGAAAATTAGTGCAATTAGTGGCTGAGTGAGTAATTACAAATGGAAAAAGAAAAAAATCATTATTGGCAAGATGTTTTTGCCGTTGTGCGTTTGATTCCCCGAGGGCGTATTTCTACTTATGGGGCAATTGCCGATTATTTGCGGCTTGGTTCACCGCGCATGGTGGGTTGGGCTTTGAACAATTGTGGGCACGACCCTAATTTCATTCCTGCACATCGGGTCGTAAATCGGAAAGGCGAATTGTCGGGACGGCATCATTTCAATCCGCCTAAACGCATGCAACAGCTTTTGGAAGCGGAAGACATTATAGTACTGAACGACCAAGTACAAGATTTTGGAAAATTATTGTGGCAGCCACTCACGGATTTGGAATTAGATGCAGATTTAGACAAATAGGATAATATTGCTGTACAAATTGAATCTTGCACGAGAAACGTCCTCCCGATGAAGGCATAGGGTTGTTAAGTTCTGTTATATACGAATAATTGTTACCTTTGCACAAAAAATACGAACGCGCAATGGATTTAGTTAATTTTTTCGACCAACTTCCCGATTTTCGTTGTGCGCCACTTTGACAAACCTTATACAAAAATGCGCTTATTTCTACCCAAACGTATGAAATTATAGATGCCTTGGAGACTTTTGACAAGTAAAAAGGCAGAGAAGAACATCGGTCTTATGAAGTATTTGGTGTGCCTCAACAAACACAATAGCATAAAAATTCACCGCAAAATAAAAGTGATTCACCGCATTATTTTTTTTATAGCATAAAAGAATGATATGTTTGCATCGGGCGAATGAGGTTGTATGATTTCTACTGGCACAATAGAAAAAGATGCAACGGTAACACAATTAAATATCAGTAATTTGACGTAAGGATTCTACTTTATCATTATTGATTTGAAACCATACATAAATTCAAAATACGCATTAAAAGGCATTTTTGCGCTCGCTTCGCTCGCGTAAAAGGAAGAGAGGTGGTTCATTTTTCAGGAAAAGCCCGAAAAATGAACCACATTCCCCCCTTCGCGCGAGCGAAGCGAGCGCGAAAACCAGCAGTTTAGATTTTATGTATGGTTTCAAAATTATTGAAAGTGGTATTGACAGACATGTATTTAAGTTTCTAAAAAAATAAAAAAGTTATGAACAGAAAATCATTTCTCAAAGGTTTGGGATTAGCAGGTGCAAGCACTATGCTCCCAATTGACAAAGCATTGGCAAGAACAAGCGAAATTGTGTTGCCCCCAAATGCTTGTCCGACGCTTATTCCTTCGGAAACAGCAGGTCCATTTCCGTTAGATTTGACGGAAAACACAACGTTTTTCCGAAAAGCAGCGAATGAAACCCAAACGGGCGTACCATTGAACCTAAAACTCAGAGTAGTCGGGGCGGCTAATTGCTTGCCGATGAAAAATGTACGGGTCAATATTTGGCATTGCACCAAAGACGGCATCTATTCGGGCTATAACAGTAATCAAAATGCGGGTACTGTTGGCTCTACTTATTGTCGGGCATATCAGTTTACGGACAATAATGGAGTGGCAGCTTTTACAACGATTTTTCCTGGTTGGTATCAAGGACGTATTTGCCACATTCACTTTAAAGTAACTGTGAGTACTTCTTACGGGGCTGTTTCACAATTGACCTTTCCAGTTGCTGAAAAAAATGCTTTGTATGCCGCAAATACCGCTTTATACACCAAAGGAGCAGACCCGATGACAGTGGCAGCAGACAACGTTTTTTCAGATGGTGTTACCTTTCAGTTGGCAACTTTAACAAAAAATGCAGACGGTAGTTACGATGCTTTTTTGGAAGTGACGGTCAACGGTACGGGTACAACGGGCGTTGGACACGCGGAAAAAGAAAATGCCAAGCAATTCAGCATGGGACAAAATTTCCCAAATCCGTTTGATAAAACCACGACAATTCCGTTTAAACTCATCAACGGCGGTGACGTGACGATTGACTTGTACGACCTCAATGGACGCAAAATTGCCACATTGCTCAACGAAAATAATATGCTTTCTGGCGAACACCAATGCCCCGTCAATTTCCAAAAATTGGGCTTGGCAACGGAGAATTACATGTACCAAATTGAGGTAAAAAATAGCGAGGGCGTCTTTAGAGATGTGAAGATGATGACGGCAGCGTTGTAGAATTTGTCCCATCGCACGGAAAAGAGGAGATGTATTTCATTTTTTGGCTTTGCAAAAAAATGAAATACATTCTTTTTTTATTGAATTTTTTAGCCATTTTTAAGATATTGACTTTTAAAAGACAAAATTACTTAGAAAAAAGGAAATTATGCTATTTTAAAGCGAAAAAAGCACCCCTCAGTAAAGGAGTGCTTATTCTTAAAACTGAAAATAAATAAACGCATTGGCACTAAATGTTCCAAAAAATGCCACAAGCATCATCAGCGTTGCAAAAGCAGCTACGCGGAAAACGGGATTTTCAAGGGCTAAAGCCTGTAAATTTTTCCAATTGTTATGGACGATTTCAGCAGTCAGCAAAATAAAAATCAAACCGAAGGCTTTAATGACCACAAACTTATCCGTCACGGTATTCCAGCCCATACCTTCCAAGCTGGCTATTTTACGAATCACTTGCCAAGCAGTTGTAAAATCGCTGGCGCGGAAAAATACCCACGCAAAACAAGTTAAAAAATACACAATGGCTATATCAAGTGCATTTTGAAACCATTTTGGTAAACGCAAAGCATCTTCAAGTTTGCCAAAAGGTTTGCCCAATAAGCGTTGCAAAATCAAGTAACTGCCGTGCAAAAAGCCCCAGAAAACGAATGTCCAGTTTGCACCATGCCACAAACCACCAATCAACATAGTGAGCATATTATTACGGAAAGTCATCAATTGACCACCGCGATTACCGCCGAGCGAAATGTAGAGATAATCGCGCAACCACGACGATAAAGAAATGTGCCAGCGTGTCCAAAATTCAGAAAAATTCTTTGAAAAATACGGCGTTCTGAAATTCCACGGAAAGTCAAAACCCATCATTTGTGCCAAGCCACAAGCGATGTTGGAATAACCCGAGAAATCGCAATAGATTTGGATAGAGTACAAAATAACGCCGATTAAGCACGATAAAGAACTGAAATTGTTAGGAAAAGCAAAAATTTGGTCAACATAAGGCGCGAGAGAATCGGCTATTGCTACCTTCTTGAAAAAGCCCCAAAGGATTTGAGCCAACCCCTCAGTAAAACGCTCCCAAGTGAAAGGGCGGTCACCATTTTGGAATTGTGGTAAAAACTGGCGGGCGCGTACAATAGGTCCCGCAACGAGTTGTGGGAAGAACGACACAAAAGTAGCGTATCGGAAAAAATCGCGCTCTGCTTTGATTTCTTTACGAAACACGTCAATCGTGTAACTCATACTTTGGAAAGTATAAAACGAAATACCAATGGGTAAAATAATTTCCCACTTTTTCCAGTGTTCTGCATACTCGGCTGATATAAAGGCTTGGGCGAATGAAACGGCGAAAAATTTGGCATATTTGAAGAAGCCCAAAAAGCCCAGATTCATTAGAACAGAAATAAGGACCATGCGCTTTTTCTTGGCATCAGTCGGGGCATCTTCAATCATAATGCCGAGAGAAAAATCCAGAACGGTGGTAAAAGCCACAATTCCAAGAAAACGCCAATCCCACCAACCGTAGAAAAGGTAGCTTGCGGCAAGGCAGAAAAACATGCGGGCGCGTCCTTTCAAAAGAAAAAAGGTCGGCATAAAAATGGCGATAAAAATACCAAATACAACGCTGTTAAAAACCATAGTCTGTTATTTTTTTTATTGTTTACCTAATTCTACTTGGCATTTTAAACTGGCTCTTTTTCGCTTCGCTCAAAAATCGCCTTAGAGAGAATCTAATGGGGCGAGCGTGTTTTTGAATCAGAAAAATCGAAGATTTTTCTGATTCAAAAACACGCTCGCCCCAAAAAATTACTTTCGGGCGATTTTCGAGCAAAGCGAGAAAGAGCCAGTTATGAATAACTCTCAAAGTATCAAGGTAGAACTAAGAATTTATAGGTAGTTTTTTAAGATGTCTCGAATAATCACATAACCTTCGCCATTGATGTGAACGCCGTCAAGCGACAATGTTTCTTTTAGTCCCCCCTCTCTATTTTTAAGTTGAGAAGCCACATCAATATAAGTTAGTTTGTGTTTTTTAGACAGTTCAAAAATCTGTCCATTTAGTGTGTTTATATCCTCGTTTTTCAAACCATTGCGCCGCAAATCATTGTGAATTGGCAAAATAGATTCTACGTACAATTGCGTGTTGGGTGTTTCCTCTTGAATCCGTTTGACTATTTTTTCATAATTTTCGGCAATTGTACTGAGGGGGTGAAAAAGCAAGTCATTGACCCCAATCAATAGAAATATTTTCTTAGGTTTTGCAGCAATAATCGGTGTTAGCCGTTCCAAAATATCAAAAGTCCCGTCACCAATCACCCCACGATTGACAATTGAATCGTTTTGTAATAATTCTGCCCACTCACATTCTGCCGTAATGCTATTGCCCAACATGATTATCTTCCCCGTTGGTGTCGGCAATGATTGCAAATGCGTATGTCGGTGATTTTTCAAACTCACGATTCCTTGTCCGCGATTTTTCATCAAGTAAAATAAATAACGCGGGCTACCGATTTTTACAAAAGCAAATACGAGAATACCTACGAAAATGAGATTGAAGAAGAGTGAAAATCTAAGTAATTTATTCATGGCGAAGTAGGCGAATAGAATTATTGACTGATGTTACGCAGAGCCGTAGGCTCGACCGATTTTGTAGCGGCAGATTTCAATCCGCCGAGAGCGTACAGCCCTGTTTCACTGAGAGCCGTAGGCTCGGCACATGTTTATATGCACCGAGCCTACGGCTCTTAAATAATCTGTTTTAATTTTTCGGCGGATTAAAATCCGCCGCTACAAAATCGTTCATGCCTACGGTATTGTCAACACATGTACATAACATCAGTTATTTGATAGTTACTGGCTCTTTTTCGCTTCGCTCAAAAATCGCCCTTAGAGTTTTTTTAGGTCGAGCGGGTCTCTTTTTGTTGAAAAATCGAAGATTTTTCAACAAAAAGACTCGCTTGCCCCGATAGATTTATTTCACAACATCGTCAATTGACACTTTCACGGTGTGTTCCGAATGTTTGAAATTTTTATTCGGGTTCACCATTTTAAACAATGCCAAAAACTGTTTAAATACAAAAGTCGGCATTGCCAAAATGGAGTTGAAAACGGCTTGTGGTGCGTTTGACAATTTTAATGTCCAAAAAATATTGGCAACAAAAACAGCAAGTCCCGCCGCAATAGCAAAAGAAACGCTCCAATTGAGAAACAAGCCCAACAAAAAACACAACCCCGACAAACCTACCAAGATGAATAAAGGTGGTGAAACTGTTACCAAACCGAATAAAAACTTATTCCAATTGCCAAACAGACCCCTCAATACAAAACTTGTGGAGTTCGGCAAGTTTTGAAAATAAGAGTATAACCAACGGCTGCGTTGAGTTTCAACTTGACCCGCATTGCTCACTTTTTCGTCGTAGCAAATGGCGTCTTTGGCGTAAACAATGCGCTCACCCGCCCGAATGATGTGGTTTTGAAGGATTTTATCTTCTTGCATCATTTTTTTCCAAAGATGCTGTCCCTCTTGAATGTCTTTGCCATAGAGATAGGAATTGTACAATTTGGTTTCAACCGCCATACCGCTACCCGAAATGACGGTCGAACTGCCCAAACGCGGTGGTACAAGTCGCTCAATGTAATTTTTGTAAAATTCGCCCAGAGAATCCGCCGCCGCCATTTTGTTATCCAAATTTTTAGCCGTGCGTTGTCCTTGAATTGCTTTTTCACCCACATTTGCCCACGCATTGATTTCGCGCAAAAAATCGGGGTGTGCTAAGTTGTCTGCGTCCCAGATAAGCGTGTATTCGTGTGGACGAACGAAGCGTTCAGTGGCGTGAATGACTGATTTTATCTTCAAATTCAACCCCTCTTCGGGCTTCAAAAGCGTGAATTTTGGGTGTGTAATGTTCCAATCTTTGACATCAGCACCGTCTGCCACGAGATAAACATGGTGATTTTTGTAATCCTGCTTCACCAAAGATTCTACTAAAGGCTTGGCAATTTCAACGTTTTTATACGCCGTGATGATGTTTGCAAAATCGTATTCTTTCAACGTTTTGCCTTGTGGCAAGACTGGTTTTGTGTTGTTTTTGGTGAATTGAGCCGCCAAAACTGTCAGAAATGGCAGTACCAAAAAGAACGTTAAAATGCCCGAAATGATGTAAAAAAACAGCATAATTTCTTAATTTTTTCGATTAGCTAATTGTGGTGTAAGTGTAAGTGTAACTACTAAAGTGTCCACAGATTTTCACGGATTAACACGGATTAGAAAGGAATTGTATTAAACATTGGCTCAATTACGGTTTCAAGTTGCTTTATAAATCCGTTAGGATTTACACGTTTATAGAAAATAAAAATAAGTAGTTTTTCCTCGAATCCGTTAGGATTCGCACGTTTATCTCAGTATTTTACGTGCGAATCCTAACGGATTCGGGGAGAATTTACTTGTTCTATTTTTCTATAAACGTTCAAATCCTAACGGATTTGCTAAAAAATAGAATTGCAACTTGAAATCATAATAGAGCCTAAATCAAAATCAAGTTTAATCCGTGTTAATCTGTGAAAATCAGTGGACACGTAAATAGTTACGTATAAGCTATGACTGAGTGGACAAATTGGGTGTGCGTTGTGTAGAAAAAGCGTCTTTCACGTTCCAAACCACCGCTTTCGTGAAGGCTTTGATGTGGTCAAAAGACCCTTTTATGAAAAAAGATAGTAAATTTTTAGGAATGGCTACACACGTCAAAAACAAGACAAACGCCGCGAAACCCAAGCCGCCATAATTCCGTCGCATAAAATAAATGCGGTTGCGGTTGATATAGTGTGTTTTGAGGGTAGAAGCCGCCCCCACAGTAGCCGATTCTTTGTGATAAATTCGCGCTCTTGGCTCAACGTAAATCTCAAAACCCGCCTTGCGGATACGTTCGCACCAATCCAATTCTTCGTAATAAAGGAAAAAATTGTCATACATCAATCCGACCTTTTCAGTTGCTTTGCGGCTAATCATCATCGCTGCCCCGTGTGCGTAGGCGGTTGGCATGGCATCGGTATATTGCCCAGTATCGCGGGTTTTTTCGCCAATTGTACTGTTACGCGCCGTCAGAGGATTCATTTGCGTCATACCCGCGTACTGAATCAAATCTCCTGATGCGTCTTTCGATTCGTTGAAATAGCAAATTAATGGAGAAACAATACCCAATTTCGGACGCTTATCAAACATCGCTACGAGTTTTTCAAGACACCCCTCAGTAATTTCTGCATCATTGTTTATGTAAAAAATAAATTGGCCTTGTGCTTGACGGGCTGCAAGGTTGTTGCCACCCGCAAAACCTAAGTTTTGGTTGGAGCGAATGAATTTTACTTCGGGGAAGTGTTCTGTCAAATACGCTTGCGGTGATTCTTTTGACGCATTGTCAACAACAAAAATCTCAAGATTTTTATATGACAGTTTTCTTATTGAATTGAGTAACTCAATTGTAAGATTCAGTCCGTTATAGTTGACAGTAATGATTGATATGAGTGGTTGCGCTCTCAATTGTATGTTTTTTTTAAGTTAGTTTTCTTCAAAAATGAAATTTACATTTTAATTACGTAGCAAATCTAAGCATTAATGTCTGTATAGACAAGTATTTGTTAAGATTTAGACCGTTTTTTGGATAAAATGGTTGAATTTAATTTTGTATAAGTATTAAATTTAGATGCTTTTATCAATACTTTTTGCACTATACTTATAACTTCTTAACAATCACTAACTTAGTTAATTATATGTTTTTTAATTGTATTTGATTGTTTTAATTATTAAAAATACCCAACAAAAAAATAGTAATTTATTTGTTTAACTATAATACACTTTCTACTTTTATATTATAACTAATAACTATCAAATCAAATAACTACTTTTTAAACCAAAATAACGCGCTCAATACAATGAACAAAAGGAAGAAATTAAGCAACGCAAAAAGGCAATTAATTACACTTAGGCTTTTCCTTTTCCTTTTCCTTTTGAGAAAAATGAATAAAGAGAAAAGTATTAATTTATTGACCTTACGAGGTATAAACATTGTCTTTACTGACAATGTAAAAATATTGTTTTGTTCATTAGCAATTAGAAACACGGACTGCTAGCGAATGTGCGTCTTTTTTGTTCTGATACTGAGGGCGTCTCCGAAACACCCTGCCTCAATTTTCACAAGGGTGAAAAAAGAAAAAAGAGTAGGCGTTTATTTTCTAAATTTAATTAATCATGCAAAACAAATTGTCATTAGCAGACTTGAAAGCAAAAGCAGGGAAAGCGTTTACGGATGCTGAATCTATCAAAGGTGGTGTGTTGAACGCTTGCCACATTATTTACAAACCAAAGCCTATGCCTTGTGATAACATCTAATGTGTTGGTAACAATATAGGTAAGAGTACCCCAATGAATTATAGTTTAGTTCATTGGGGTCATTTTATATAATTTTTTAGCATACTTAAAATGAGGCCTAACATTATGAAAAAATATTTTTTTCTATTGGTAATAATAATGTATAGTTTACCGATATGGGCAATAAAGCCCATAAAGGACTACATAGCATTGCCCGATTCTTCTATAATTAATTATTAGGAACATAAAATTCAGACAAATGATTCTTTTGATATAGTTTTATGGGACTGCTCATTTGTCATAGAAGATAAGTCAAAACCTATTATAATACTTGCTGGTGCTGATTATGGCAATATGTCGTATTATTTGGCACATATTGAGCTTTTAATCAAATCAGGTTATAGAGTAGTCAGTTTTGATTATAGAGGATTTGGGAAAAGTAATGCTTTTAAGATTGATGAAAAAATGTTATACTATACTGAATTTGTAGAAGATTTAAGGGCTGTTATACAATACGTTAAAAAATCTTAT
The DNA here is from genome assembly GCA_034520175.1 of Saprospiraceae bacterium. Lineage (GTDB taxonomy): Bacteria > Bacteroidota > Bacteroidia > Chitinophagales > Saprospiraceae > JAAFJT01. The sequence continues at coordinate 190,005 of JAXHNU010000044.1, read as the reverse complement.
CCAAGTCGTCAACTTGGCTTATTAGGCTTATCAATGGGAACAATCATTGGTACTTTAGCTTTAGAAAAAGAAAATATTGATTTTTTTATAGGTGAGGGATTTGTTTGAGGTGTACCCCAAAGGTTGGACAGTAGGAGAGCGATTTATTAATTGATTAGATTTAAAAAAGACAAATATGTTTCAGAGCGAAGGGCAACGAATAGCCGCCCTCCTGCAATGAAGCGTTTTATTTTGTCCGCGTCAAAAATAAGAAAAAATATGAACATACAGACGAAGGGGGAACAAACTTATGTTATTAAAGCACCAACTGATGGGTCTCTTTCGTATTTCAGTTTTTGGAGCGAGAACCAGAACGTAAAACAAGGAGATGAACTATTTACCTTAATTCCCAAACATCAAACTGGAATAATTGGAAAAATATTATTGTCCACTCAAAGGGCAGGTAAACTAAGAATTGGACAAAAAGCACTAATAAAATTAGACAATTACCCTTTTGCAGAATTAGGTCATTGAGGGAAGAGTTAAACATATTTCTGCTATTCCGAAACAAAATCAATACGCCGTTGAGATAGATTTTAACAATACATTAGTCACGAATACTGGGACGGCTATCATAGCAAAAAATGATATACAAGGCTCTGCGGACATTGTAACGGAAGATTTACGATTGGTAGAACGGGTTTTCTATCAAATTAGAAAAATATTTGTATGAGCGTCTGAATAAGAATTCTAACAACCTTCCTAATTAAGCTAATCAAGCCAAATGTGATTTTGTCACATTTGGCTTTTCCTATTAAATGTTTTTGAGAGTATTAGTTAGAAAGTGTATTTTACGCAAAAAAAAAAAAATCGTGAACAAGGACATTTAAAAACTGTTTAATAATTTAATTTGAAACCATACATAAATTCAAAATACGCATTAAAAGGCATTTTTGCGCTCGCTTCGCTCGCGTAAAAGGAAGAGAGGTGGTTCATTTTTCGGGCAAAGCCCGAAAAATGAACCACATTCCCCCTCTCGCGCGAGCGAAGCGAGCGCGAGAACCAGCAGTTTAGATTTTATGTATGGTTTCAAATAATTTAAATTTAATCTAATGACTTTATACATTATCCGACACGGCGAAACGGCATTAAATCGTCAAAATATAGTACAAGGAAGTGGCGTTGATTCCGATTTGAACGCCGTAGGTCGCCGACAAGCACAATCCTTTTTCAATTATTATCAAAACATTACTTTTGATTTGGTCGTGACATCTGCTTTAAAACGAACGCACCAAACAGTTGAGCCTTTTTTACACCATTATAGACTCAAAAAGTCAAGTATTTTTGATGTCAACACAACAAAATTATCCGATTTCAAAGAAAGAAAATGGGTACAATTGCGCGAACTCAACGAGATTTCTTGGGGCATTAATGAAGGGAAAACGGCAAATCCTGAAAGTGAGGTGCATTTCAAAAAACTCATGGAAGATTGGTCAAGTGGCGTGTATGAATCACGGGTTGAAGGTGGGGAATCGGCGGCAGAATTGCGCGAACGGACACAGAAATTTGTTGATTTTATCAAAACGCAAAGCGATAAAAAAAATATTTTGGTCTGTACACACGGCAGAACGCTGCTCTGTTTACTCACAATATTGAACGAAACCTCCCTCAGTAAAATGAATCATTTTAAGCATCAAAACACGGGTTTGTATAAAATTCATTTACTTGATGATGAATTTATTTTTGAATTGGAAAATGATACGAGACATCTTTGATTTCAAATTTCAAGAATTTCAGATTTCAAGAATTTCAAATTGAAATCTTTAGCTCTTTGACAATTTTAGTGGTAAGTCGTGAAAAAAATTACGAAATCTTTAAGATTTCGTAAATCTGAGCCTAAATCCAATCTTCAATTCGTGGCTCGCCGCTAAAGTTGTCAAAGACCCAAATCTTTGAAATCCTTGAAATTTGAAATTTTTGAAATTTAAAATATGCTTAAACTAAAAGTAACAGCCGTCAGCTATTTGAATACCAAGCCTTTTTTGTACGGTATTTTTCAAAGTGCGGTTCAGCATCAACTTGAATTGAGTTTGGACATTCCCTCAGTATGTGCGGCTAAATTGGCTTCTGGAGAAGCCGATTTGGGTCTTGTGCCTGTTGCGATCATCCCCGAAATGCATTCACCGCACATTATTTCTGATTACTGCATTGGGGCAGTTGGCGCGGTCAAAACGGTGTGTATTTACTCAGATGTGCCTTTGAAAGACGTGAAAACCTTGTATTTAGATTATCATTCGCGTACTTCGGTGGCTTTGACGCAGTTACTTTTAGAAAAATATTGGCATCTGAATCCCATTTTATTGCATTCTACTGAGGGGTATATTGAAAACATCGGTGATACAACGGCGGGTTTAGTCATTGGTGATAAAACAATTGGCTTAGACAAACGGTTTAAGTACATCTATGATTTGGGTGAAATTTGGCAAACTTATACGGCTGGTTTACCTTTCGTTTTTGCGGCGTGGGTGTCTAATCGAAAATTGCCCGCCGAATTTATCAAACAATTTAACCATGCGTTGCACAAAGGACTGGCGCATATTCCAGAATTGATTTATATTTTGCCGACCCAAGAAGCGGGTTTTGACTTAAAAGAATACTTCACACATTATATTTCTTACGATTTAGATACGGCTAAAAAAGTGGCGTTGCAACGTTTTTTACAAGAAATTGGTATGAAGAAAGCCCTTGAAATCGCTTGAAATAAATTAAATTACTATACACTTTTTATATCGTATTCTTTTTTGCTCACTTCGCTCGCAAAAAAGGGGGAAAAGTGGTTCGTTTTTCGGGCAAAGCCCGAAAAACGAACCACCTCCCCTTTTTTTGCGAGCGAAGCGAGCAAAAGTGTATAGTAATTTAGAAATAAATAAAAAGATAACTATTTAGCTACATGCCTTCTGCTCGCACAACGACAGGAAGAGAGGTGGTTCATTTTTCGGCTTTGCCGAAAAATGAACCACATTCTCTTTTTTGCGAGCGAAGCGAGCGCGTGACTAAGTAATTACAAAATTTGTCCAATTTTTGGCTACAGCTAAGTATTTACAATAAAAGATTAAGAATATTGGAACATTTAGAGGATAAAATTCCCGACAAAGACCCGACCGCCGCCGAGCGCAAACGCGACCACATCGAATTGGCGTTCAAATCGCAGGTTCAGCAGCTCGATAGCCGATTTAGTTATGAGCCTCTTTTTGCGGCGCACCCCGAACGGGGCAGTTTGAAGCCTTTTGATTTTTTGGGTAAAACAGTCAAAACGCCGATGTGGGTCAGCAGCATGACGGGTGGCACGGCATTGGCACGGACAATTAACCGCAATCTGGCAACTGCCGCCTCCGAATTTGGCTTTGGCATGGGCTTAGGTTCGTGTCGGCAATTGTTGTACAGCAATGATACATTTGAAGATTTTAATGTGCGTCCCATTCTTGGTGATGCCGTACCGTTTTTTGCCAATCTTGGAATTGCGCAATTGGAAGATTTGATTGATAGAAAAGAGGTGTTTTTAATTGAGAAAATGGTCGAAAAACTCCGTGTAGATGGCTTGATTGTCCACATCAATCCCATGCAAGAGTGGTTGCAACCCGAGGGAGACCGCTTCAAACGTTCGCCACTTACCACAATTGAGACCTTGTTAACGCAACTTGACTGTCCAATAATCGTCAAAGAAGTGGGTCAAGGTTTTGGTAAAGAAAGTTTAAAAGCCTTGTTTCAATTGCCGCTTGCTGCCGTTGATTTTGCCGCCGCAGGAGGTACGTCCTTTTCAATGCTTGAATTACTGAGGGGGTCTGATTTTCGTAAACAAAACTACAATTCGCTCGCTTCAATTGGTCATTCAGCCGTAGAAATGGTGGATTTTACAAATCAAATTGTAGAAGAATTAGGTGACAAATTGCGGTGCAAACAAGTCATTGTATCGGGCGGAATTCAAGATTTTTTGGACGGTTTTTATTGCATCAAAAAATTAACAATTCCCGCAATTTACGGACAAGCCTCCGCGTTTTTGAAACACGCACAAGGCGATTATGCCGATTTACGCTTATTTATTGATGCCCAGATTCAAGGTTTAGAATTGGCAGAAGCATTTTTGAAAGTACGGTAATAAGACTTTAGTCTATTGCTCGCTTCGCTCGTAAAAAAGGGCAATGTGTTTCATTTTTCGGGCAAAGCCCGAAAAATGAAACACCCCTCCTCTTTTTCCGCGAGCGAAGTGAGCGCGTAATTACGATTTCAGATTAAAAAATAAAACAATGAAAGTTAGTTTCACAAATTACTTGGGACGTTTTCCCGAAATAGAGTTGCCCATAACGCTTAGAGATGACTCTAATCACGATTTTGAAGCCAATCCACCGCTTCAAGATGAAATGATTGAACAATACATCACCCGTTACGAAGCCGTCGAAATGGACGATTTTACAGAATATATGGCGTGTTTTCAGTTGCCCAAAAGCGAAAAATTCCAAGCCCTTGTTTATTGGAAAGCCGCTTTGATGAACTACGATTTTGTGGTTGCCACCTACGGAAAAGACGGCAATATGATTGATAAAAAAGCTGTTGCAGGTATCAAAGTAACAGGTCAAGACATCACCCGCAGCATCGCAACAATCAATGAAGATTTAGCGATTAATATTGCCGAAGGCATGGAAAACAAAAGCGGCGATTTTGATGTAGAGACCACAAAAGCACGGCGTTTCCAGATTCTGGACAATGGATTAATTGAACAAGACTATTGAAAGCAACTTTCAAAAAGTTACAAACTTTTTAAAAATTTTACACTAAACCTGACATCTTCTTAAATATTTCAGCATGAAAATTATTGAAAAATACAATCTAAAGCAAGAAGACATTGACCGCATTGTGGAAATGGCTTGGGAAGACCGTACCCCTTTTGAAGCCATTGAATTTCAATTTGGACTTAAAGAAGCAGACGTTATTGAGGTCATGAAATACGAAATGCACGTCAATAATTGGAAAAAATGGCGGGCAAGGGTGCAAGGACGCGGCACTAAGCACCGTGTTTTGCGCGATGATGGCGTATTGCGTTTCAAAAGTAAAATGCAACGCGCAACGGGTAATCGAATATCGAAGAAAAAATACTGAGGGGTTTTTCAAGTGTATAGTGTCGAGTGTGTAGAAGTATTTGAAAATAAATAATTTGAGTACGTGACGAAATCGGGCATAAAAATTAGGATAAGCTAAACTCATTTGATTTGGTGCTTAAAATTTAGGAAATCTTTAAGATTTCCTAAATTTGATGACTCCTCAGTAAAACTGCCCCGATTTTGTCGCGTACTCAAACGATTTCTAAAAACTAAACACTCGTCACTAAACACTTGATAGAATTACACCCCTTAAGTATTTTTCAATTTTAAGGTAACATTTAGCCAAAAAAAGTGTGATAAAAAAGCCATACCTGTCAAAAAAAAAGCGCAAAAAGCGATGATTTCACCGTTTTTTGCGTAGAAAGTCTCTGCCTTGTTCAATTCAACGCGCCCCCTGATAACCGCATCTTCTCCGTATTTAGTGGCTTGTTCGACATCGCCTCGCTGATTGATAAAACAACTTGACCCCGTATTTGCCGCCCGAACAACCGAACGGCGTAACTCAATTGCCCGCAAACGCGCAAACGCTTGATGTTGCTTATAGCCGGGCGTATCGCCCCACCAACCGTCATTTGTAACGACAAAAAGAGCTTCCGCCCCTGCCTTTACGTAGCCGCGACAAAAATCACCATAAATGGATTCATAGCAAATAATGGGCGAAATGGTTTTGCTGCCGTCACCACTTAGAAACGAAGAGGGTTCGGGTTGTGTACCCAATCCGCCAACAGTACCACCAAATTGCTTGAAAATAGGTTCTGCCCAACTGAATAAAAAGCCATAAGGCAGTATTTCAGGACCGGGTACAAGTTTCGATTTTTTATAAAAAGGCATTCCTATACTGCCTGTTGAAATTTGAGTTGCAGCATTGTAAGCCTCCCAATACGTAAAAGTACCATCGGGGTTATTAAATTTTCGAGTAGTTTTTGGTAGTTTGTTCGGGCGAGTTATTTGCCGTGAAGCATATACCTTTAGAGCATCAACACCCGTGACCAAATTCAATTTGGGATAATGGTGGACGTAATTTTTTAATTCTTTCAACATTTCATTTTGCTCCCAAAAATCTACATTGTTTAAATCAAAACTTGTTTCGGGAAAAATGACGTAGTCAATCGTATAATCAATCTTTTCAGAGGTGAGTTTTAAGAATTTTTGCAACTGAACGCCAGACGGGACATCAAATTTTTCGTAATGAGGCTCGTAATTGGGCTGCACAGCAATAACATCGGCAAAACGGTCAGTTTCTTCAATTTTTACGGTTTCTGTAAGGCTTTGATAGGTAAAAAACGAAAAGACAGAAGGAACTAAAAATACAAGCCCAACCCACAACAAAGACCGTAGAGTTGGTTTTTTCTGCTCATAGGCACAACGAGTAAAAGCCATGAAAATCAATACATTAAGTATCAAAATCCACAGTGAACCACCCATAAACCCCGTGTATTCGTACCATTGAATGAGCATTGGGGAGTTAGCAAAAGCATTACCAAGCGTTAGCCAGGGCCACGACAACTCCCAACTTAAATGCAAAAACTCAAACGATAACCAGAAAATGATAAAAACAAAATAACGTAGCCTATCATAAACACAGAAATGGCTTGTCCAACGCCGATGAATCAATGTTATTGCTACTTTATGAAAAAGCCAAAACGCACCTGCCATGAAAAAGGCATTGAGATAATTTGCCACCATACCTGCCACTAAGCCCGCATTAGCCACCCACCATGTTGCACCGATATTCCAAATTACAAAAGTATTAAAAGCGTATTTCATCAATCGGTTAGCTGGAATCTGACGGCTATTTGACTGAGGGGTGTTCATTGTTTGCGTTGCAATTTCTCTTTCAACCATCAAAAGAGGCACAAAACCGATAAACATAAAAGGAATAATTGGGGAAGTAGGAAAACCTAAAGTCAACAAAATACCACTTAAAGTGGAAAGGGCAAGCCAGCGCAGATTATAACGGTGCAATAAAATGAGGACAATAGACCCCCAGACACCCGCTAAAAATGGTAATGTCCACCATTCAAAAAGCGCGATTTGAGACATTTTATAGCCACAGATAGCCATGGCAACAATGCAAAAAGCAAGGCTTCCAAAGCGTAAATTCTGGTTCATACGATTTGTTGTTAGTTCATAAATAAATGAGAGTCAAGTGATGATTTTTTTAGACGCGTTTGTGATAAGTACTCATCACAATAATGTATCATTTTTACTTTGTGTACTTTTAAATTAAAAAAAAACGAAAATAGGTATGCCTTATCTCTACAAACCTAATACCTTCCCACCAATTTTACCGAATCCTCCAGCAACTTTACGCGTCATATCCGCGATAAATCGATACTGCTCATATTTGCGTTGAAACTTAGGAGCTAATTCGATAAAACGTTTGATATACGGTTTTTGTACAACGCGCAAACCAAGCATGATGCGTTGTTGGTCATTTAAGTTATTGACCCATAAACTGCTGCTGCCGACAATCTTTTCTATGGTTGCACTGTTTTGTGCTTGGTATTTTTGGATATGCTTCACGCCTTTCACAGGATTAACAAACCGCAAACCTTCTTCCATCAAATCGGCGTAATTATTCATCAAAACTTCCACTTTTTCCTCCGCACTCGCAGTACTTGCTGCCGCTTGAAGGAGTTGATTTCGATGTTCTTTGAGCCAAGCATTTTGCTTCACAGAAGCACAGCTTGTTAAACTGAATATGCCCCAAAAGGCAACAAATAAGAGAGTTGAACGAGTCATTTTTTGTTTTTTTTCTAATCACTTAGCCCTTTGTGTCTTCGTAGCGGTAACGTTTTAGCCACAAAGCCACAAAGACACAAAATTTTGATTTGGAAATGCTACGGTTTTGTACGGAGGCTAAGTGGTTACATTTTTTTGAAATAAAAATACGGCAACAACTTGACGCAAGTTTGTAACGATATAAAAGCCAAAGTTACGCCTTATTTTAAATAAGCAAAGCAATTAAACAAAAAATGCCGCACTATCTAATATAGATGCGCGGCATTGATAGGATTAACAAGTGTGGTTTTACATTTTGCCTTCGCGTGTTTCAAGGGCTTCATTGAAAGACGAATCATCGTATCTCATAAATTTGTTGTCGTCTAATAATTCCATAATAGACGCGAGATTGTGTTCACGGAGCGAAAATTTCATATTTTCGAGCATCGTCATTGTGCGACTTAACTCTTCAATTTCCGTGAAAAAAGTATCGTTTTCGTTGTTGTTAACGCTGGCATCAGCCGATGAAGGTTGAGATAGGTTGGCATCAGTTTGATGCGTACCTTGCACAGACGTTGTTTCTTTTCGGCTAAATTTACCCAGTAATTTTCTCGTGTTCAACTCTATGAAGTCAATTTTGGAGTCAATAGCTCCATAAACGTACTCCAATAATGGTTTTTGTTCTCCTCCCCAAGAGCTGATTGTTGATAGACCGTTCATCATAACATAAGTGTTTATAAAGTGAATTAATATCGGTCTTGGCTGCCTTAAATAAATTGTAATATTCGCATTCAAAAGATGGTGACTCTACAACACGGTATTATGCGTTGTAAAAGTTTTCAAAAAAAATAGTATGCTCGTATGGGAATTTACTGATAGACAGTGTTGTTAAATTTAGTAGGTTTTTGTGTTTACGGACTAAAAATTAAATCTTAATGTTGAATTCAAGGGAAGTTTTATATTCTATTTTACCATTTGTTATGGTGTTTAACATATTTCAAGAATTGTGCCAATTTGAAATATAATAAAAAATTATATTTTGTAATTTACTTAATACTAATTAATAATGTATTGAAATTACTTTAATGATTTTTTATTAAATTCGTAATCTAACCCTAATTTCGGGTTTTACAATATTCTATACGTGAGGAGTGGGCATAACCTAAAAACATCGTTTTTTGATTAAAAACAGATGTTTTGCGCTCGCTTCGCTCGCGCAAAAGGGAGGAGACGTGGTTCGTTTTTCGGCTTCGCCGAAAAACGAACCACATTCCCCTCCCTCGCGCGAGCGAAGCGAGCGCGAGATGCAAAAAACGCTTTTAGGTTATGCCCACCCCTCATTCTATACGTAGGTGTTCTTTTTTTGTTAATTTTGCTTCAATAAATAGTTATTCCGATTTGAAAGCGTTAGTGAAAACGAACCACATTCTCCTTTTTTGCGAGTGAAGCGAGCAATAGGCTAAATAATTACGCCTCTTTGAATCAACTTTTTGAATCAACGTTTAGGAAACTTTTAAAGTTTCCTAAACGTGAGCCTAAACCCGTACAGCGTTTTCCCTACTTAAAGCCTCTTGCACGTGGGGCATTTTATAACCAAGGAATTCAAGAGAAATTAAAGTATTTCATTCGATTTTGCAAGACATTGGAAGTCAATTCATCACACTTTGACATCTGAATTTTGAAATCTTCCTGATAGAAACTATGCATCAGAATTTGACGGAACTGGAACTCATACAAGGTTGCCAACGCGACAACCCCCAATGTCAGCGTGAACTTTTTAACCGCCTTGCGGGTAAAATGATGACCGTGTGTTTGCGTTATGCACGGCATCGCGGCGAAGCAGAAGATTTGTTGCAAGATAGTTTTATAAAGGTCTTCGATAATATTAAGAAATTTGAAGGTAAAGGCTCATTTGAAGGCTGGGTACGGCGCATTATGGTCAATACAGCGTTGAAAAGTATCAGCAAAGCAGCATTTCAACGTGAAAATATTGGAATAGAAGGCATGGTTGAAGCGGCGGTTGCCCCCTCAGTATTGAGCCAATTGACAGAGCAAGAATTGCTTGGATTGATTGCACAACTACCAACAGGCTATCGAACAGTTTTTAACTTATTTGTTTTAGAAGACATGACGCATCGAGAAATTGCTGATATGCTCGGTATAGAGGAAAGCACCTCACGGTCGCAACTTGTCAAAGCAAGGAATATGTTACAAGCACTGGTTTTAAAATCAGAAAGGATAATTTTGTAATACTCATCTTTCCTTTATCGCTCGCTTCGCTCGAAAAAAGAGGGAAATGTGGTTCATTTTTTGGGCAAAGCCCAAAAATGAACCACATATTCTCCTTCCCGCGAGCGAAGCGAGCGCGGAAGGAGAAATTACATGATTTTAATAGTTAAAAGATATGAAAGAAAATAAAGATTCTTTTGATGAACATATCCAAAGCCGACTGAGCGATTTTGAATCGCCCGTGCCGACGGATTTGTTCGACCGTTTGCAAGCACAACGCGGTGGTGCTTTGTCTTCTGATGCGTCTCTACGCGACAGATTGGACGGCTACGCTTCGCCTGTTTCAGACAAAATTTTTGATAAGGTGCTATCAGAACGCAAACGTCGTAATCGGCGGGTGTGGTTGTGGCGGTCAGCTACGGCAATGGCGGCATTGTGGTTATTGGGTGTTGTGGTGATTCGTTTAAACAATAATAATTCGGAAATAAATACGTCAAAAGGCATTGAAAACAGTGCAAATACTGAGGGGGTAGCTGATGTGAAAAATGGTTCAGCAACTGCCGAAAAATCAACAATATCTGGTACTTCTATCACCAAAATTACCGAAAGTGCATCTAATAATGTAGAGATTAATGCAGGGTTAAAAAATGAAAATTTAGCAGAAAGCACATCGAAAAGTCGCTCAAATAGTGCCAATACTGAGGGGGTATCAAATAGCGGATTTCAGACTTCAGATGATAAGAAACCGACAACATCAGGCTTCACAAGTCTGACACCAAGCGGTTTTGAGTTTAAAAATAAAAATGAAGCCTTGAATGGTGTCGCAGAAAATGATTTGACTTCATTCAACCGTACCCTGTCGTCTTTTGAGGGATTGGCTACACGAACGCCCCAAATGTTGATTTTGGCAAAAGAGGCACGTAAGAATCCTTGCACTAATCCCGATAATGGCTGCCCAAGTTTTGGCATAAGACGGCGTGGTATGGGTGAAAAAGCGTTTTACGTAGATGTTTTTGTTGCGCCTGAATATATAATGCGTAGTTTTATTAAAAATTTGCCCGAAAGTGAAAAATTATTGGTTGCACGCGATTCTGTTGAAAGAACACAATATGCGGTAAGTTCTGGCGTAAGAGCTTCTTTTATTTTAGGCAATGGTTTGGCGATTCGGGCAGGGGCATTGTACAATCAAATCAATGAAAAAGCGCGGTTTGATTCACTCGGCATAGGTACAATTACGACAACCTACAAAGTCAACAGTTTACCAAACGGACAGTTGGATACGGTGAGCGTTATACGGACAGTGACTGACGGCATTTTCCGCAAAACGCGTTACAATCATTACCGCACAATTGATATTCCTGTACAAATTGGTTTTGAGAAAAATTTGAAAAATGGTTGGGGTATTGGCGTGAATGGTGGTGCTATTTTTAATATTACAGCATGGCGAAAAGCAGATATTGTCGGTTCAGATTTACGTCAACAGACTGTATCAAGTGGTATTAATCAACCGAATCCTGTTTTTAACACGCGCTTAGGCGTGAGTTTGATAGGTAGTGTGGCTGTCTATCGCCAATTGACAAACAATTTACAAGCTGTCGTTGAACCCACGTTACGCTACGGTTTGCAACCGATAACACGCACCGATTATGCTTTAAAACAGCAATATTCAACGGTCGGTTTGTTGATAGGGTTGAGATTAAAGATTTAATTGTAAAAAAGGTAATTACTTAGCCGCGCCCGAAAAAAGAGAAAAGGTGGTTCATTTTTCGGGCAAAGCCCGAAAAATGAACCACATCCCTCCCTCGTGCGAGGGAAGCGAGCGCGTAGTTCTAAGTATTCACAAAAAAAGTTGCCACCAAGCAGCGAAAATAAAAGACACAGCCTCTTTAAAGCAGACTACAAAGCAATACGTAGTTTGATGCTTTAAACCTTATAAGTAAAGAAGATTTTGATTCAATATTTTAGGAAAATGTTAAACTGTAATTCTAAAATATTGAATCTAAAATCTTCAACACATAGCACTTTGCCTTGCAGATGTCTATAAATTTCAACAATTGATATGAAGAATTTTTTATTTACGCTACTCACACTCTCCGTTCTTTTTAGCAGTCAAAGCTGCGGAAAAGATACGGACGAGTTTATTCCAGTCAGTACGAAAATAGACACGATTCAAACGGCAAACAAAGATACAGATTGGCAAGATTTATTTAAAATTAGCAATGTCCCAACGAGTGTATTGCCACCATTGAGTGTTGAAAAATTAATGGCAGACCTTGCAGCAGACCCGACCCGACATGACCTTAGTGCCGAACGCGGCGGAACAATTGTTACGCCCGATAATGTAAGGGTAGAATTTCCAGCAAATAGTTGTGTTACTAAAAATAATCGCCCTTGTACAGGCAATTTGAGTGTAGAAATTCTTGTTTTACGCAAAAAAGGTGAATTTTTATTGAACAATATCCCTACAATATCAAGCGGTAAGCAATTGATTTCGGGTGGTGCTGTACTTGTCAAAATCAAGCAAAATGGTGAAGAAGTTAAATTAGCCCGCAATGTGTCGTATAAAGTGAAATATCAACCCGCAACAGCAGTTGAAGAAGGAATGAAGTTATTTGAAGGAAAGTTTGAAGGAAGATTTCAATTTGATTGGAGTTTAATTTCACCGACAACCAATACAACCAATGCATCTGCCGTAAGAATTTGGACAGATACAGCGCAAGGACGCCGCATAACGGGTTATGAACTGTTAATTGACCGTTTTAACTGGATAAACTGCGATAGATTTAGTGGCGATTCAACCTTTTTGACGAATAAGTTTTGTGTTGCGCTACCAGATACTTTTACAAATCAAAATTGCAGCGTTTTTGCCGTTTTTAAAGATATAAATTCAGTTATATCACTCATAGGTGACGGAAAAGTTAAACAGTTTTGCGTGCCAAGTGGCTATAAAGGTGTACCGATTGGACGAGTGATAAACATTATTGCAATCGCCACGATAAAAGACCGTATTTACATCAGCAAAAAAGAAGTTACTATTTCTGCCAATGCCTTGATTCGGGTTGAACCTGTTTTGACAACAAAAGCAGCTTTGAAGGAACTTATCAGCAATTTATAATCTTAATTTGAACATTTTTTTCACATGAATCATCAGCAAATTATTATCCCTTTAGCAATTTATTCTCATTCCTTCATGTTCTGAATATGCTTTAAAGCCTTCACTCATTAAATGAGAGAAGGCTTTTTTTTTGCTATTTCTCGCGCTGCTTCGCGCGCGCGAGGTAGGGGAATGTGGTTCATTTTTCGGGCAAAGCCCGAAAAATGAACCACCTCTCTTTATATAATCAATTTGCAACAAATCGCTTGCCCGGCAATGCGCGTACAATACCTTTAAATTCCAAACTCAGCAGCACCGATGCTAAACGACTTTGCGGTAAAAGTGTATCATAACTCAAAGCGTCAATCACAACACCATTGTCATATTTTTTTAGGCTGTCTATTATTAGTTGTTCCGTTTCCGTGAGTTCTACAAATAATTGAGCCTGTGGCGCAGCTTTTCGAGCATCTATATCTGTCCAACTCAAATAATTGGCGATGTCTTCGGCAGATTCTATGAGTTGCGCTCTTTGCCGACGAATCAAATCGTTGCAACCTTTTGATTTTTTATCGTCTGTCCGTCCCGGAATTGCAAAAAGTTCGCGGTCATAGTCGGCTGCCATATTTGCCGTAATCATCGAACCACCTTTTGCGGCAGTTTCCACCACCACCATAGCATCGCACATGCCCGCAATGATGCGGTTACGCATTGGAAAGTGCATGGCTTCTGGGCTTTGGTCACTCGGATATTCGGTGAGTAAACCACCGTTTTCGCACATGGCGACGGCGGTTTCACGGTGTTCATACGGGTAGATGCGTTGTAAGCCATTGCCCATAATGCCCACAGTTGGCATTTTGTTCTGAACACAACGGCGGTGGGCAGTGATGTCAATACCATAAGCTAATCCACTAATAATGAAGACATTGTATTTTTTTAATCCATCTACCATATCTTCGCAATGCCGTACACCATAAGTAGAAGGTTGCCGTGTTCCAACAATACCCACAATACGGGCAGCGTTCAAATCCGTATTGCCGTGATAATACAACTGCATCGGGCAATCGTTGATTGCTTTTAAGCGGCGTGGATAATTGGCGTCGGTGTGAAACAAGACTTGAATGGCATTGTCTTCTATGAATTGAAGCTCGTTTTCCGCCCATTTCAGTACCTCTGCTGAACTGATGGACTGGGCGATAGACGCACCGACACCACCAACAAGGCTCAAATCACGGCGACTTGCCTTAAATACGCCTTCGGCAGACCCAAAATGGGCAATAAGATTTTTTGATGTCACAGCCCCAACTTTAGGTATCTTGGTCAAGGCGGTGCGGTAAAGTAGTTCGCTCAAAACGGTATGTGTGTGGTGTGCTTGTTAATTAAATTTATTTTTTTAATAATTGTTTTTGTTTTAATACGCTTATTTACGATGCTATTTACAACGTTTTGTTGAAAAATAAAGTAAAAAGAGGAAAAAAAACTTGTGATTATTTAGCCACATTCGTTTTGCTCGCGCAAAAAAGAGAAAAGGTGGTTCATTTTTCGGGCAAAGCCCGAAAAATGAACCACACTTCCTTCCTTGCGCGAGCGAAGCGAGCGCGTGATTAAGTATTTACAAAAACATTAAAATAAACTCACATACCCAAAATGTGTTTTTACATTTCTGAAATCAAACGGATTCTCAGCTTGTTTGCCGACGGCTAAACTTACGCCAAACAGACCAACGCGGGTTTCAAACGTAATGCCCCCTCCTACGCCAATCGGCGTATTGAAAGAACGATTTGTACGGGTAAGATTTTGGATATAACCCGCATCTGTAAAGGCATATAAATACGAATTGCGTCCAAGCAACAAGCGATATTCAAGCGTTCCGACGGCATAACGGGTCGCAAACAGGCTTTCTTCGTCAAAACCACGTAGGAGTCGGCTGCCACCAAGCCTGTACTGTTCATTTTGAGAAATGGGTGAAGGTGTCAATAAAATGCCGCTTGTGATGCCCATCTTGAGCGTAGCGCGTTTTTGAATTGGTAGAAAAATATCGGCTTTTAGGTCAATGCGGTATTGAAAACTTCGGAATGTAACGGTATCGTAGAGTTTAGAAAAATCAAATTTCAGATTGTTAGGGTCAATCAATGCCAAAATATCGTTGTTGCGATACACTTGCCGAATCCCCGCCGACCCCCTCAGTATCCCAAGAAAACCACGACGCGGATTGAACCGATAATCAAACGTTTGACGTTGCCCTTCGATACCCAACATATTCGTCGTAACGTCCAATGTGGCAGGTAGTTTTTTAGTTGAGATAATTTGTAACCCATTGATAAGTAAATTATTAGCCTTGTAATTTTGCCAGAATAATTTTACATAATCCGAGCCACCAAGCATGTATTGACCACCCATATTTGAACGAATTTCAATATACGTTGTATCGCGTTTGTAGAGGTCAAACGCGCCGTCAAAACCAAAAGGCAGATTTAAAATAAACGGATAGGTTACTTTGATATTTAAACGCGGCGATTCGGGACGCACGTTTTCAAAGTTCAGAAATAAGCGTTCACCACGTCCCAATACGTTTTGAAAATCTGCTTTGCCATTGAGCGTGACGAGAAATTTTTGCGTTCCATCTGCCGTCGTTGTGGGTTGAATACCGACGAGAAAATCCCATTGCGATGCTTTTTTATTCTCTAAAAATAAGGTCAAACGTGTCGTTTGAATATCGGTAAAACTTACAGAAGGGCGTTTTTTTTCGGTTAAATAAGGCAATTCGGCGAGTCTTTGCGACGTTTTCAATACTTTCTCGCGGCTGAAAACCATGCCTTTGCGGAGGTCTAAATAGTTTTGTAAAAAAGCCAAATTGATTTTTGCCGACCCCTCAGTACGAATTGAATCTATAACAAAAACTGCTCCCGTGCGCAGCATCAAAGCCGCCGAAACGTCGCCGTTTTTTGCGACAATACTATCTAACCATACCCGCGCAAAAGGATAGCCATTGTTTTCAGCATAAATCAACAATTGGTCTTCAATGTCAAAAATTGCCGTTGCGAGTAGCGGTTTTTCATTCAAAACACCTTCTCTAAAGCCAATTTGAGCGAGAAAAGCGGCGTCCATATTGCCATTGCGCAGCTTGCCCCATTTGTAGGGTTTACCCAAATGCCAATGCACCAGAGCCTGTTTTAGCGTATCTTTTTCGTTATCTTTTCTCTTATTCTTTTCGTTATTTTTTCGCTGAATAATTGTCTTAAATACGACCGAATCTACCGATGCTTCAAGCCATGTTTTACGTTGTAAGGCTAAAATCCCCCCCCTCAGTATTTGGGCAGTAGAGGTTGAATCTGGCGCGTTTTCTGGAAAAATATCCTTATTTCTTAGAGCAAAAAGAGAATCTTGCCGCGATTCAAAACAGTGGATTAACTGCAATTGAGCAGGACAATTATAGAGGAATAAAAATAGAAAACAAGTACTGATAGCGATTCTCATTCGTGCTGTTTTACATTTGCGGTAATTACTTAGCCCGCGCTCATTTCGCTTGCGCTGAGAGAGGAGAGGTGGTTCATTTTTCGGGCTTTGCCCGAAAAATGAACCACATTCCCCTTTTTTGCGAGCGAAGCGAGCAATAGGTTAAGTAGTTACAAAAATTTCTTATTGGTCTGCATCAGCATTAGTGTCCACATCACCGATTTTGACGCCAATAAAATCAAAATTATTGGTTGATGCGGTAAAACTCACTTCAAAAACGTCGGGGATAGTCAAATTAAATGGAAAATTGGTATCGAGTAGGACAAACGACGGAACAAAACGCCACGAAGGTAAAGGCAGATTGTCGCGGATACCGAGAACAACCCGCCGCATTTGAAGCATGTCAACGGCATCTACTTCTTGATTGCCGTCCACATCGGCAGCAAAAAGGCGAAGTTTTGAGGTAATGGGCGTTGTCCCCAAAATATGCCGACGAATAAGTAAAATGTCCACTGCCTCTACACCATTTGAGGGGTTAGTCGTCCGTATTATTTTTACATTCACGGGCGTATTGACTGGCACATTATTGAACGTGTAAACGCCTGTTGCATTGGTCACTGTGGTATTTGCGCCAATTGTCACCGCTTGGTTTGCCAATGCTGTCCCGTTTGCAGTGACTAATTTGCCCGTGATTCTAACGGTATTTGAAGGTGTTGATGTGCCATCTTGGGTCAAAACATTGGAATTGGTGGGGTCAAGCCAATCTTTCAAACGGCTTGTGGGTGTGCCATTGCCATTCCAAGATTTTGCCAACCACCCACCTAAAGCATAGACGAGCGAGCATTTATCAGCTTGATTGATGCCACCGTGCAATTGCGCCACAATGCGCCCCGCTTGGTCAAACATAGGAGAACCAGACGAACCGCGTTCCATACCACCTTGTTCCAATGTGTAACGTAAATGGGTATTAGCTGGGGAAAATACGTTGTTGCTCCAAGTAATCGTATCCGTTAAAACCGTAGGCGCGTTGACACCCAAACTTATTTTTTTTATATCGCCATTCGGGTGGTGAATCATGGTTTCAGAAGTCGGCAAAACAATTGAATCGCGATTCCAACCGTTAAAATGGGCATTGAAATCGGCAGGAATACGCTGATTGAGTTCAAAAAGGAGAAAATCTGTTTCTCTTGCCCCAGACCTTGCCACGCAGCCTTGTAGCGATTTTAGACTGGGTTCAGTTGTTGGATTATCACAATTAGGGCTTTCGTAGTTGAAAAAAAATGTCCATTGTGCAAAATCCACCGTCAATCCATCGGCACAATGATAAGCGGATAAGACATAAGGCGTGCCATCTTGCCGCGTCGTATTGATAAGCGACCCACTACACCAACCGACCCCCTCAGTAGCAACAACCCGAATACGCACCACACCACGTTTTTGCGTCTGCCAATTCGCTCCTTGTGGACAATTGACGTTGATATGGCAAGCCAAACCACTTCCAAAACCCGTTACATTCAGCGTTTCTTTGGTGTAGGCATGATAGACTTTTTTTACTACAAATGGGAGCGTAGGCGTGTTGTTGGGTGTGTTTTTATGTTCATAATACGATAAAACCGCTTCTTTCCCGTTGATAAAACCTATAAAAAATGTGCGACTTTCGCTATTGTTGTCCACGTCGTAGCTGCCCAAAATCTGTTTGCCATCGGGAGCGTGCATGTACAGTTTTGCACCTTGCGGCAATTTGAAATCCGCCAAAGTCAAGGCTAAACCAGCCGCTTTTTCGGAATGTATGTGCAGTTGCCACAAACGACTTCCATCGGGCAAGTTTGTCCATTTACCACTGTTTTTGGTGGTAAAATCAACATCAGTTGGGACAGCAAAACGGAATTCACCGAGCCAACCTTTGTCTTCTTCGCGGACTTTATCCCAATTAGGTTGTACCAATTCGATAGCATTGGGGGGACTAATTTTTTCAGAAATAGAGAGTGGAATACCGCCTTTTGAGATTTGAGCATTGGCAGCAAAAAAGCTAAATAAAAATACGCTGAGTAAAAGTATTCGGTTCATGGACTAAATAGTGTGAATTTTATGGTGAGAAAATCGTCCTAAAACTAAAAACGCAAATAGCTGACCAACAACCATTTGCGTTTTTTGATTTAAGTGAGAGGATAAATTTTTAGAAAAACTCTTGGAGGGTTGAACACCTTTCAAGAGTTGTACCGCTAAAATTATCAAGACTCTTTATTTTTTCTTAATATTATTGTTCCGACTGTTCGGAGTCATATTTGAATTACCACTGCGGCTGTCTCGTGAATTGTTACCGCCACGGCTATCATTGCGGCTGTCATTGCGACTATCATTTCTGTCATTCCTATTGTCGTTGCGCATATTACTACTTCGGCTATCAGTGCGGTTATTATCGCGGCTGCTGGTTCTGCTATCATCGCGGTTGCTACTACTTCTGCTATCTCTACTATCGCGGTCTTTTCCCGTTGTAGTGCGGCTTTGCGTACCTCGGCTATCGCGCCCAGCGTTGTTGCGCTCGTTGCGGTCACTTTCGCGGCGACTGCGGGTAGAATTTGCCAAACCATCAATGCGACTGTTTTCTTCAAGACTCAAACGTCCGTTTGAGAGAATATCCAAATCTGTTTTGATGATTTCATCGCTTACGTAGTGTTCGCGATTCCACGTTTTGTAGGCAAGTTTCATATAAGAACCAATCGTGTGAACGAACCCGTCTTTGATTGAACCCGCCTCCATGTCGCGCGCACGCAAAATGAGTTTGTGTAAATTGTTGCCATAATGCCGGAACCGCGTGTCTTGTTGCGGATAAGGGACACGTTCTGGTTTTTTACGCGCTGTTTCGGGCGTAGGCACAATACCCGTCGGCGTTACCACATCAAGGTTGTATTTGGCAATGTGGAACAAGTGTTGCCACAATTTGCTGCGATAATCTTCTACGTTTTTCGCTTGTGGATACAATTGTTGAATCAAATCAATAATTTCTTCACAAAACTGTTGCCGATAGGTAACGTCTTTAATTTGTTGTGCGTACCGAACCAATTGCTGCACATTGCGCCCGTATTCGGGCATTATGAGGTGTTCATGCGACGTGTTGTAAGCGATGTCGGTCGGCTGCATTTTATCTTTTTTCATGCGCTGTCTATTGCTAAGGAAGGTTTCAAATGTAAGATGTCAAATTTAAAAGTGCAATGAATTGAATTTCAATGGTTTGCAAAATTGAATTGAATGTTGTATCTTTATTTTTGCTCAATTCCTAATTGTGAATTGCGGGTGGCAATTTTTTAATTTTTTATGAAATTTACTGAGGGGTCTCTAAAGGAGAGAGTTCAAAATGTTTGCATTTGTGTAGCTATGCAAATTGATGCTCAAAATTATGGTTTTATTTGGGATACGACAACTTAATAACGAAATTATTTCTTAATAGTTGCCACAAAAGTAATAAATTTCAGGAATTTCAAATTTCAAGAATTTCAAATTTCAAGAATTTCAAATTTCAAGAATTTCAAATTTCAAGAATTTCAAATTTCAAGAATTTCAGATTTCAACGATTTTGAGATAAAGCTATTTCAAAAATGACCCCTCAGTAGTCCGCAATATATTTTTAGAAAAACTCTTGGAGGGTTTAAACCCTGTCCATTACCCACATCTTTTTGAATCCGTAGGATTCATACGTTTATAGGAAAAGAGGCAGAAAAGCTACACCGAATCCGTAGGATTCGCATGTTAAGATACCGAAAATAAACGTATGAATCCTACGGATTCAATGAAAATCGTTCTTTAGTTTTATCTATAAATGTTCAAATCCTAACGGATTTAGCGTGTTTTAAACAAAAAACAGCTTCTCAAAAAGATGTGGGTAATGGACAGGTTTGAAACCCTCCAAAAGTTGTACCAGTGAAATATAATCACCTTGAAATTTGAAATCAAGCTATTCCACCGTTACCGATTTAGCCAAATTACGGGGTTGGTCAACATTACATTCGCGCATAACTGCGATGTGGTAACTCAACAACTGCAACGGGATAACTGACAAAAGTGGCGTAAATTGCTCGGCTGTATCGGGGATTTCAAGGACATAATCTGCCAATTCTTTAATTGTGGTATCCCCCTCTGTAACAACAGCGATAACGATGCCTCTTCTGGCTTTCACTTCTTGCACGTTTGAGACAATTTTTTCGTAGGCACTTTTGTTCGTACAAACGATGACACACGGCATGTTTTCGTCAATCAAGGCGATAGGTCCGTGTTTCATTTCTGCTGCGGGATAGCCTTCTGCGTGGATATACGAAATTTCTTTCAATTTTAAAGCGCCTTCCAAAGCTACGGGGAAGTTGTAACCACGACCCAAATACAAGGCATTGGGCGCGTCTTTGATTTCTGCCGCGATGTATTTTACGGCATCATTAATTTTCAAAACGTCTTCTACTTTTGACGGAATTGCTTCCAATTCAGCCAATAAACGGCGGTAGGTGGACGTGTTGATTTTGCCCCGTTTGTAGCCAATTTGCAATGCCATCAAACTCAAAACGGTCACTTGACCCGTAAATGCTTTGGTGGAAGCCACACCAATTTCTGGTCCTGCGTGAATGTACGAGCCAGCATCTGACGCCCGTGCAATGCTTGAACCAACAGCATTTACAACCCCATAAATCATTGCCCCACGTTCCTTTGCCAATTCAATGGCTGCCAAAGTATCTGCCGTTTCACCCGATTGAGAAATGGCGATAACAATGTCCTTTTCCGTGATAATAGGGTTACGGTAACGGAATTCGGAAGCATATTCAACCTCAACGGGCAAACGTGCCAATTCTTCAAAAAGATATTCACCTACTAAACCCGCGTGCCAAGATGTGCCGCAAGCGATAATCAGCAACCGCTCGGCGTTCATAATACGGCGTTTATTTTCGGTTACGCCACGCAAATTGACCCAGCCTTCGGCGGCGTTAATCCGACCACGCATGGCATCGGCAATTGTCTTGGGTTGCTCGTGTATTTCCTTGAGCATAAAAGAGTCATATCCTCCTTTTTCAAGGGCTTCAATGGTCAAGTCTAATTCTTGAATAAACGGTACTTGCGTTTCATTGCCAATCGTTTTGATGTCGAAAGTACCATCTAAACGCGCTGTAACAATCTCATTGTCATTGATGTAAACCACCCTTTTGGTGTGTTCGACAATAGGGGTAGCATCAGAAGCAAAGAAAAATTCGCCTTTACCAATCCCTAAAACCAAAGGACTTTGCTTGCGTGCCGCAACGATTTTTGTTTTGTCGGTTTTATCAATCACCACAATCGCATACGCTCCTACTACTTTCGCTAAAGCCACGCGCACGGCTTCTTCAAGTGGCAAAGCCTCCCGTTCTTGCAATTCTTGAATCAAATGCACCAATACCTCCGTGTCGGTATCGCTCGTGAATGTGTGTCCAAGTCGTTGCAAAGCAGTCTTCAAAGGCGCGTAATTTTCAATAATGCCATTGTGAACCAATGCCAAACGACTATTGCCCGATGTGTGTGGGTGAGAATTTATATCATTTGGTGGTCCATGCGTTGCCCAACGGGTATGTCCAATACCGATTGTTGCTTCCAAATCTTTACCTTCTGTAAAGAGTTCAAGGTCGCTAACCTTTCCTTTTTTCTTAAAAATGGACAAATCGCCGTTGAGCAATGCCACACCAGCACTGTCATAACCACGATATTCCAAGCGTTGTAGTCCTTTAATAAGGATAGGATAAGCCTGTTTTGAGCCAATATAGGCGACAATTCCGCACATAGTTTGTGTAAGTTTTAAGTGATAAAATAGGAGTTAAGTATAAGTTTTTAGGTTTTATTGCTCGCTTCGCTCGCAAAGAAGATAGGTGATTCATTTTTCGGGCTTTGCCCGAAAATGAATCACACCCCTTTTTTGCGAGCGAAGCGAGCAATAAACTTAAATAATTACATTTTATACCCCTTCGAGAGCTTCGATTGTTTTCTTGATTTCAACAAAATTAGGCAATTCGCCTGGGTGTGGTGTAACTTCTGCATAACGAATGACCCCCTCAGTATCCACGACAAAAGCGGCGCGTTTTGACACACCATTCATATTGAACGCAAATTTTTCCATGAGTACATCGTAATCTGTCGAAGTTGTTTTATTGAAATCGGACAATAGAGGAAAATTGTATCCATTGTCTTCTTTAAATTTGGCAAGTGTAAAAATAGAATCAACTGAAATCGCCAAAATTTGGGCGTTTAGACGTTGGTAAACAGCCATATTGTCACGGGCATTGCACAATTGCGTGGTGCAAACACCTGTAAAGGCTTGTGGAAAAAAATGTAAAATAACGTTTGTTCCGCGAAAATCGCTTAATTTTACTTGCTTTTTTTCGTCTGAAAAAAGGTCAAAATCGGGCGCGGTTTGTCCTACTGCTATCATCGTAATAATTTAATTATTAATGAACGTGGTTTATAAATAGGGTTTATATTTATGTTTAAATGTAATTACTTAGTCACGCGCTCGCTTCGCTCGTGGAAGGGAGGAGGGGTGGTTCGTTTTTCGGGCAAAGCCCGAAAAACGAACCACATTCCCCTTTTTTGCGAGCGAAGCGAGCTATGGGCTAAGTAATTACGGTTAAATTTAATAGTAGTGCAAATTTACGCCCTTTCATTGAAAATAATAGACTTAGAGTTTTAAACTTTTGTAAATTTAATAACACTTTTTTTTAATTACAGTACATTTATCTAATCTCTACACCTACAAAGCGATTTTTTTTGCACTTTCAGAATTTAATTTTTACATTCGCTCCATTATTTAACTAACATCTAAAATCTAAAGATGAAAAAATATCACTATGGATTATGCGCAATCGTTATTTCAGCCTTTGCTTATGCCTGTACACCTAAAGCAACAACGGCTATTGCCACAACGCCGTCCGTTCCAGAAACGCCTAAAGTGACGACACCAACCGTCAAAAACGTGGTGACACCTGATGGGCAGCGCAAATTTATTGATCCCACCAATATTAACCTCACGGCACGTCCACAAGACGATTTCTACGAGTATGCCAATGGTGCTTGGTTGGCAAAAACGGCTATTCCTGCTTCCGAATCACGTTGGGGTAGTTTCAATGAACTGCGCGAATTTAATAAAAAAGCCTTAAAGGATATTTGTAATGAATTGGCGGCAAGTCCAGGCGAAAAAGGCAGTTTGAGCCAAAAAGTGGGCGATTTCTATGCCGCAGGTATGGATTCGGTTGCTATTGAAAAGGCGGGTATGACACCTTTGAAACCTTATTTGGCACGGATTGATGCCGTTAAAAACTTCGTGGGCTTGTTGGAAGAAATTGCACTCGAAAGTACTGAGGGATCAAATCCAATATTTGGCGTTGGTGTCGGCATTGATGCTAAAAACAGTACAGTCTATGCGCCAAATGTGGGTGCGGGTGGTATGCACCTACCCGACCGCGATTTGTATTTGAAAGATGACGAGCGTTCTAAAAAAATCCGTAAGGCTTACGAAGAACACGTTGTGGCTCTATTCAAATTGGCGGGGTCAACAGATATGCAAGCTAAACAAGCCTTCGCTGATGTGATGCGCATGGAAACAGCTTTTGCTAAAGCGACATTGAGCCGTGTAGAACGCCGTGACCCAGAAAAAACCTACAACAAAATGACGTTGGTAGAGTTGGAAAAAGTATGTCCACGTATGAATTGGGCAGAATATTTCAAAGCAACCAAAATGACCAATCCGTATTATATCGTCCGTCAGCCCAATTTTTTAAAAGAATTGCATGAGATGTTGGGACGTGAAAAACTCGACGACTGGAAAACGTTTTTGAAATGGGACGCCATTAAAAGTGCTGCGCCTTATTTGTCTAACGCTTTTGTGGCGGAAAATTTCAAATTTACCCAAAACATAACGGGTCAAAAAGAAATGCAACCACGCTGGAAACAAGTATCAGAGATGACGGATAATGTTTTGGGTGAGGCTTTGGGTAAAGTGTATGTTGACCGCCACTTCAAGCCAGAAGCAAAAACCCGCATGTTGGAACTTGTGGGTAATTTGATGAAAACCTACGACAAACGCATCCGTGCGCTCGACTGGATGAGCGAAGAAACAAAGACAAAAGCCTTAGAAAAACTCAGCACATTCGTCCGTAAAATTGGTTATACCGACAAATGGACAGATTATACCCCCCTCAGTATTGACCGTTCAAAATCGTATTTTGCCAATCTTTGGGCAGCATCTAAGTTCCTAACGGCTCAAAATGTGGCGTATCTCGGCAAACCCATTGACCGCGAAAAATGGGGTATGACACCGCCAACTGTCAACGCGTATTACAATCCAACGATGAATGAAATTGTTTTCCCTGCGGGTATCTTACAATTTCCATTTTTTGACAACAGTGCCGACGATGCCGTAAATTATGGTGGCATTGGTGCAGTTATCGGACACGAAATTTCGCACGGTTTTGATGACCAAGGCGCAAAATTTGATAAAGATGGCAATTTGAAAAATTGGTGGACAGAGGAAGACATCAAGAAATTTCAAGTAAAAACGAATATGGTTGTTGAACAATACAACAATTACAAAGTTTTGGATACGCTTAGTGTGAATGGAAAATTGACTTTGGGCGAAAATATTGCCGATTTAGGTGGCTTGTCAGTGGCTTTTGATGCGTTCAAAAATTATTCTGCTCAAGGCAAAAGCACTGAAACAATTGACGGATTCACTGCTGACCAACGTTTCTTTCTGTCGTGGGCGCAAGTTTGGCGTGCAAAAATGCGTCCCGAAGCCGAAGCCAATCAAATTCAGACCGACCCGCACTCACCGGGCAAATTCCGTTGCAATGGTCCTTTGACAAATATGATGGAGTTTTACAACATTTTTGGCGTGAAACAAGGCGATAAAATGTGGCGTCCAGAAGCTGAACGGGCGAAAATATGGTAAAAGATAATTTCTTAACATAAAACGAAAAAAGCCGAGCGGAAAATAAATCCGTTCGGCTTTCGTCATTTGTAATAGTCTAGTTAGTAATCAAAGTCAGCAGACTTGTGGAGCAGCTCTACCCCCCGATGAACTGCTCCGGTCTGCCTTTGTAGTACCACATTAGGTACTATATTTTAATATCTTATTTTTATTTATTTGTTTTATTTAATTATGTTCTGTATATTCCGAAAATCATGCCATATTTGCTAAACTCAATTCTAATTTTAAATTTTTTACATTGAGTGCTGGTTTTGATTTAAAATCAATCAAATGTGACTGTAAATTATCAAAGGATTTCCGATATTCATCATAATTCGTAAATTCGCCGCATATTTGCATATCATTAGCTGTTTGTAACAAAATTTGAAAATGCAGATAATTGTCGCGGTAAAAGAATTTAGTCAATAGACTTTTTGTTTCTTTACTTACCATTGGTCTTCTTGATATTATGTTTTAATGACGCTTCGTTTTTATTTATAGGACAATTATGAAGCCAAAATAGATTTTCTTTGTGTAAGACTTATGGGTTTCCGTGACATCTACTTAGTTTTAATATTTTTTTTTAAAAATATTTAAAAAACTGATTGTTAGTATCAATTCAAGGCTATTGATAATTTAGGGGAGTCAGATGTTGCAAAAAGTCGGTCGTATCACTTTGTTTTCTTACTTATTATGCAATTTTTCATTTTATTTTATTCTATAACTTATAAATTACTAAATGGCAAATAATTATCAAGGTTCTTTCCGCGTCGGCGGCAATCCGAACAACCCATTTGGGTCAATAATAAATTTGTTAATTTTTTTAGCAATTCTTGCAGGTGCGTATTTTCTGATTGGTGGCGCATTAAAATTACTTTATTTAGCTGCTCCAGTTTTACTCATTGCTACCTTAGTCATCAACTACCGTATCGTGGCTGATTATGCTATTGATGTATTTGAAACTTTCCGAACAGATATTTTGTGGGGCGTTGTAAAAGTTGCTTTTACAATTTTGTGTTACCCACTTGTGATAGGTTGGTTATTTGCCAAGTCTTTGATTTACAGAAAAGTAGGTAAAATGAAGCAACAATTTGAAGAACAAATCAAAGCAACAAACTCTAATTTCGGCACAAACACTGCTGGACGTGACCCCGAATTTGCGGATTTTGAAGAATTAAGTTCTGATAAACTTGATTTGGATAAAAAACCAAAACCACCGATTATTCTTCAATTACCTAAAACAAAAGATAAACCAAAGGACGATTACGACCAATTTTTTAAATAGAAAAAAGATATTGCTTACTTACTACGCTATTGCTACTGTCTGTCTGACTTTATTCTACGTTTCGTGCATCATTTTGTACGCTAAATGCTGGAAAGACTTGCCTTTTTTTGAAAATACTGAGGGGGGGGGAGCGACAACATTTATCTCCGTTTTGATTCCTGCCCGCAATGAATCGAACAATATTCTAAGCTGTCTCAATTCTATTTTGGCGGGTAATTACCCCAAAGATTTATTTGAAATCATTGTCATTGATGACCATTCTGATGATGCAACACCCCAACTCGTTGCCACACACCCAAGCCCCAATGTACGGCTAATCGAACTCAAAAATTTGCTCAAACTTGCTGATAATCAACCATTTAAGAAACGAGCAATTGAAGCAGCAATTGGTGCATCGAAAGGGGGTTTGATAGTGACAACCGACGGTGATTGTATTGCACCCCCCGAATGGTTGTGTTTAATTGAGACTTTTTACGTCCAATCGGGCAAGCGTTTTATAGCTGCCCCTGTCAATTTTTGTGATGAAAAAACGGCATTTGAACGTTTCCAATCTTTGGATTATATCGGTATGATGGGTGTAACTGGGGCAGGTGTGCAAGGGCGATTTACGAATATGTGCAATGGCGCAAATTTGGCTTATGAAAAATCCTTATTTCACGAAGTCGGTGGTTTTAAAGGCATTGACCACGTAGCAAGTGGCGATGACATGTTGTTGATGCAGAAAATTGCGCGTTTTTATCCCGATGCTTTGGGTTTTTTGAAAAACTCTAAAGCCACTGTTTTGACAAAAGCCAAACCTACAATTGCCGATTTTATGAGTCAACGCTTGCGTTGGGCATCAAAATCGTCGAGTTACACGGAAGTTTTTACTGTTTTGCAATTGGTAATGGTTTTTTGTTTTTGTTGGAATATTCTGTTAAGCTTTTGTGCAACGGTGTTTTGGGGATTACCCGTTTTTCTTCTTTTTCTGTTCCAGTTTGCCTCAAAATCCATAGCCGATTATTTCTTTTTGCGCACAATGGCACGTTTTTTCAACCGCGAAGATTTGATGCACCCTTTTTTACCCCCTCAGTATTTGCACATTTTGTACATCATTGTAGTCGGTTCTTTGGCTAATTTTAAGAAAACGTATCAATGGAAAGGCAGAACGGTTAAATGATTTCAAATTTCAAGAATTTGAAATCTTGTGGTAACTTCGGAAATCTCATGAATAAAGATTTTGACACTACGTGTCAGTAGGAAACGTTTAAAATTCTCGTTATTATAAACATTTTAACTCTACGAGTCATAAAAATCAGGTAGATATTGGTGACTCGCAGAGTCAAAATGTTTGTAATAACTCACTAATTTGAATTTTCTGTACTGACATGTAGTGTCAAAATGTTGTAATTACTTAGTCTCGCGCTCGCTTCGCTCGCGCGAGGGAGGAGAGGTGATTCATTTTTCGGGCTTTGCCCGAAAAACGAACCACATTCCCTTTTTTGCGAGCGAAGCGAGCTATAAAAATCAAAAGTGAGAATTTGTTATACACTCGAAATCTTTGAAATCCTTGACATCAATGTTTTCCAAAAAAAGCCGAATATGCCCAAAAAATCTTTTCAAAAACGAGGTGTTGCACCAATAGGAAATCGCCTTCACTTGATTCGGCAAAATACCGTTCAATTAATGCTTCTCCATTAGAATTTCTCACCAATTTTCCTTCCAAATCCTTTTTTATAATTGGGTGAAAACGCAGTGTTTTGGTGTGTCCTTTTTTATCTGTCAACGCAACGACGGCGAAAGGCGTAACGGCTTGAACAGAATCTTTTTTCTCAAATGTATTTTCAAAACCTTCTGCCCCCAATTTTTTGAACTGTATCAAAAAGGCTTCCACCAAACCCTGATTGACGGGGCTTGGAGAACGTGGTGTGACTGCATGAAGAGGCTCAACCGCAAATTCAGAACCCGCACGTTTCACACGAAAAGACTGTCCTTTCTGCAAAGGATAATCAATACTCACTTCTTCAATATCTTCGACCGATTTGGTAAAAACCATGCGGTCGCGCCAATCCATTTCTTCCGTAAAGTAACGAATGGCTGGCGAACCCTCAAAGTTGGGAATGTGTGTAGCATAGGGTTCATTTGCGCCTTCCATCATCAAATACGTACCTCTACCGTCCATATCCACGCCACCGATGTAATAACTGCGCATCATTTTACCTTTTTTATCGTAAATCTGCACCAATCGGCTGATAGTTGCCATGTCTTGCACCACACCTGCAACAGCATTTCGGGGCAAACGATACATCAATTCGATACGGGCAATCACATCTAATAAGTTATCAACGGGATTGGGCATTGCTTTGAATTTACCATTTATTTGCCATTCATTTTGGGCAATACGGGTCAATGTTGCTGTTTTACCTTGTCGGTCAGCAATCAAAATTTTACCGATGTTGGCGGTGTCTTTCACCCCGAAATTAAAGTCATAGCCTTCCAAACTTGTATCACTACCGTTGCTTTTTACAGCATAATACCAAGCCGACGCGCTGCCCAAAATGGCAAGAAGCGCAACAAGAATAAGGTTCGTTTTTTTCATCTTTTAGTTTTCGATTAAATATAAGTATCTAACCACGCAACAATTTCTTCTAAAACCTGTATTTTTTCAGGTTCATTATGAATTTCGTGGTACAAACCTTCCCATTTTCTATAAGTAATATTCCCTTTTACCCGACTGGCAAAGGCTTCACTTGCGGGCTGATAGGTCAAAAAATCTTCTGTTCCGTGCATCATGAGCGTTGGAACAGGCATTGTCCCCTCATAAGTGTTCAAATAATCACTTGATTCAAGCAAGTTCATACCTGCTGCCGTTGTGATTGTGCCGTGAACAAGCGGGTCATTGATATAGGCTTGAACAACTGCTGGGTCATGAGACAAATATTGCGTCTGAACGCCCCCTGGTTGTGAGAATCTTGGGGCAATAGAACGCAATGTTTTACCCAAAAACAGCATCAGAGGCTTAGGCTTAAACGCTAAACTAATGAGTGGTCCTGTTGTCACAAGACCGTGTACCCCCTCAGTATTTCGGCGCAAAATGGTGTTCAAAATGAAATTACCACCCATCGAATGACCGTATAAAAACAAGGGTAACGTCTCGCCACCTATCGTTTTTGCATGACGTATAAACAATTCAATATCGTCATAAGTTGTTTCGTTGCTCGGTGAATGTCCGCGTTTGTCGCCCGATTTGCCGTGTCCCCGAAGGTCAAGCGCGACAACTGCGTAGCCGTTTTTATTCAAAAACGCTGCGACGTGTTGAAAACGCCCCGAATGTTCCCCAAACCCATGCACAAGCGCGACAATGGCTTTATACTGAGGGGGTGTCCACGAGCGAGTAAATAATTCAATGCCATCTTTTGCGGTAATTGTAGTGGTCTTTTCCATATTTTTTCCTTTTTTTGACCGACAAATATAAACATACTGTGTTTGTTTTTATATATTTGATGAGTATTACTCTACATTTTTGCGCGCTTCGCTCGCAAAAATGGGGAATGTGGTTCATTTTTCGGGCTTTGCCCGAAAAACGAACCAGCTCTCCTCCTTCCGCATGAGCAAAGCGAACGCGGGCTAAGTAATTACATTCGATATTAATACAGTGAACGACTGCAAACGCCGTTATTGAAATTTGAAATCTTTGAAATCTGAAATTAATTATGTTTGATAGTACAAAATTTAGACCCCTTAGTATGATAGAGGTTTTTCTCATACAAGCCGTGTTTTACACGCTTGCATGGCTCTGGAATGACCATGTTGCAACCATTTTGACCCTCTCATTTGCGGCTATCGCCTTGTTTATTTTGGTGATTTCGCTCATTGCGGAGGTTCTTGACCGTTCAAAAGTGCCGCGTTGGTATTTTTGGGTCATGGCTATTTCTATACTGACACCCCTCATTATTGGTGCTTTCTTTCTAACTTTGAGCAATGGAACATTGGATTGGATGAGGTTTTAAGTATGTTTGCTTGTTTGACAATTTTAGTGGAGGCATTAATCATTGCGCTCGCTTCGCTCGCGAAAGGAGGGGAAAGTGGTTCATTTTTCGGGTAAAGCCCGGAAAATGAACCACTTTCCCCTCCTTTCGCGAGCGAAGCGAGCAAAAGTGTAATGTAATTTAGCACACCAGATTTCATGACAATAGCCTTACAAACTGCGTTTGGAAGGCTATTGTCATGAAAATACTGAGGGGGTGTTTTCTACGCTCGAATCAATATTTTATCCCCATTTTTTTATAAATAAAACTCAATAACCACGCTGGACCGACCATTAAAAACTTTAAATCATCTAAAAAAGACGGTTTTTTGCCTTCAATTTTATGTCCGATGAATTGCCCTATCCATGCGATGACAAAAACGCCCAAAGCCACTTTCGACAATCCAGCCGCATCTTGACCAACGGCATTAAAAATGGCATCAACGCCAAAAAGCATTGCGCCGCAAACCAGTAGCATACCAATGGTAATGGGCAACGACAAACGAATATAAAAAACGAGTGCCGCAAGGTACAAAACAAACGCCCAATTCGTAAAAAGTCCGCGTTCGACAGGAAAAGGAATAGCGTAAAGTACCGCAAATAAACTAAAAACGATGCTCGGTACACAAATCCAGTGAATCAGTTTGTTGATTGGATTGAGGTGGCTTTCCCCATATTTGTCTAAAAGCCAGTCCATTGTTACCATATTTTTTTTATTTTTTATTGTAAATATTGAGCCACGCGCTCGCTTCGCTCGCGCGTGTGAGGGGGTGTGGTTCATTTTTCGGGCTTTGCCCGAAAAATGAACCACCTTTTCTCGTTTTGCGCCAGCGAAGCGAAAATAGTGGGATTATTACTTTAGTAGTTAGAACAAAACTACGAAAAAATATATAAATGAGGAGTGGGCATAACCTAAAAACATCGTTTTTTGATTAAAACAGATGTTTTGCGCTCGCTTCGCTCGCGCAAAAGGGAGGAGACGTGGTTCGTTTTTCGGCGAAGCCGAAAACGAACCACGTCTCCCCTCGCGCGAGCGAAGCGAGCGCGAGATGCAAAAAACGCTTTTAGGTTATGCCCATCCCCCAAATATATAAATAAAAAATGAATGGTTTATTTTTTTACGAATATTTCATTTACACTTCCTGTCTCAACACCTCCAAAGGCGACTCACTCACAACGCGCCGCGAATTTATTAAGCCAATGATGACCACAAGTGCTGTTATACTGAGGGGGGTACTCAAGAGGGTCAACCAGTCAATATTGAAGGGTACTTTGAAAACAAATTTGGACAGTGACCATGCTGCAATAAGCGATAAACTTACGCCCGTAAATGTTGCCAATAAACCCAACCATAGATACTCTAAACCATTGATAGTCAGTATTGTGCGCCGATTTGCGCCGATTGTTCTGAGCAAAACGCTTTCCCTAATTCGTTGAAATTTTGATAAATAAACAGAACTTATCAACACCAATAAGCCCGTCAATATGGAAAACAACGCCATAAACCGAATCACAAAAGATACTTTTGTCAAAACGGCATCTACTGTTTTGAGAATTTGTGTCAAATCTATGACTGAAATATTGGGAAAGGTTTTGATAAGTGTGGCTTGAAATTTTGCCGATTGTTCTGCCGATGTCACGCGTGAGATAACGACGTGAAACTGCGGTGCTTTTTCCAAGATACCCGAAGGAAATAAAACTAAAAAATTGGTTTGCACCCGTCCAAAATCCACTTCCCGAATACCCGTAACTGTTGTTTGCACCAAAGCACCTTGCACATTCCAGAGGAGTTTTGTGCCGACTTTTGCCTTCATGTTTCTAGCAATACTCGATGCAATTGTCACGCCGATTGAGCCGTCGGGTAATTTGAGCGCGGGCAATACATCTAATTGTTGTGTTTTGGGCGGCTGATTTGTGCCAGTACGGTTTGCTGTTTTGGGCAATTCGCCTTTCAGCATTTTTTCTGATTCAATCAACGTATCGCGGTAAGTGACGCGGTATTCGCGCTCATAAACCCATTTTGGTATGTCGGAAGTGGAATCTTTTAAAAATTGGCTACGCGAAATTCCGTCCATTTCTTCCAATCGAATCGTCACAACAGGTACTTGTTGGATAAGGGGCATTTGTTGTGCTGCCACCAATTCCGCCACGCTGTCTCGTTGTTGAGGTTGAATATCGAACAAAATCATGTTCGGTTGTGTCCCACTTCCTGCGAAAGAAATCTGTTTGAGTAGGAGGTTTTGGGTTAAAAACAAGGTCGCAATCAACATTGTACCCAAGCCAATACTCACCACTAAAGTCATGGTTTGGTTTTGTGGTCTGTACAGATTTGCCACACTCTGCCGCATCGCAAAACTTGACCCCCTCAGTATTTTGCTCCTCAACACCCGCATAAACAACCAAGCAACACCCGCCAATAAAGCCAAAGCTGTGGCAACCCCCGCAATAAAAATCAAACTATTTTTAACACTTCGCGTCTGACTGTACGTAAAGCCGAAAATAAAAAAAACAATTAAACCAAAAATAACGTAGCGTAGAAGGTCGCGTCCACTTTCGGCTTCCTCAAAACTGCTTCGCAAAACCCGTAGAGGCGATATTTTCCGAATCGTTAAAAGAGGCAACAAGGCGAACGAAACGGCAACCGCAAAACCCGTTACCACGCCTTGAATAATCGCTGTTACTGAGGGGTCTGACGAGACGTTTTCTACGGGCAAAAAATCTTTCAAAATTATTGGCAAAAGCCATTGAATCCCCGTTCCGAGCAATGCTCCGATAATTGCACCGCCCAAACCCATTGTTGCAATCTGAATCAGATATACCCAAAAGGCTTGTTGCCCGCTCGCGC
The DNA here is from genome assembly GCA_034520175.1 of Saprospiraceae bacterium. Lineage (GTDB taxonomy): Bacteria > Bacteroidota > Bacteroidia > Chitinophagales > Saprospiraceae > JAAFJT01. The sequence continues at coordinate 156,266 of JAXHNU010000044.1, read as the reverse complement.
CCAAAGTGCGTAAAATGGCGACCGTCGGCAATTTGTCTTTTACATAAATATTAACCGCCGAAGCAACACCAATGCACCCCAAAAGCAGGGCAATAAAACCCACCAAATTAAGAAAATCAGTTAATTGACTAAACGAATTGCCCGTAGAGCGTTTGCGGTCACTGACTGTTTCGATGCCGTATTTTTCGGTATCAAGCGTCGGTTTGAGGCTTTTGACGAGTGCTTCTGAATTGGCTTTGTCGCTCAATTTGTACAAAAAACTGTATTCTACACGACTGCCGCGTTGAAGTAAATTTACGGAATCTAAGTCATTCAAAGGTAGAAAAACGATAGGAGCAATTGATGCGCCAATGCCTGCTCGTCCTGGGGCAGAGATAATGTATCCCGAAATTTCATATCCTCGTTCACCAATGCGTACAGAATCGCCAATATTTAAGCCAAATTGTATTCGCAAAGTATTGTCCACCAATGCCTTACGCTCTTTTTGAAACGTTGTGGCTGCCACGACAGGTTCTGTTTGCAGCGTGCCATAAAACGGATACTCACCTCGTACCGCCTTAACATTGACGGGACGTGTGCCTTCCGATTTCGGAAAGAACGCCATTGATAAAAACGAAACAAGCTGCGTTTGTTCCCCAGAAATACTGTCTAACGCCTTTTTTACTGAGCGGGTCGGCGGTGTCAAACCATTGACAGCTAAATCTGCACCGAGTAGTTGTCGGGCTTGTCCGTTGATGTCTTTTTGCAGATTTTCAGAAAAAGAATTAATAGCAACGAGTGCAGCAATACCGACAATGATGCTCGATATAAAGAGTAATAAACGCCCCCGATTGCGGCGACTGTCTCGCCATGCAAGGCGAAACAATAAGGTGAAATTAAGCGGTTGTTTCATTTTTGAAGGCAATTTCAAATTATTCACCACTTCCAATTTTATTGGGTACAGGCACTTTTATATTATCCATATCTGCCCAAAGGGTGTTCAAAACGGTAAAAAATCTCGATAAATCAAAATTTTGCGGGTCGTCGTGTGCGTATTTGATACCCGCATCTACGCAAGCGTGAAAAGCAGGAATCAAGTACTCTCCTTTGCGCACCGAAGCGGTTGTGTAGAGTAAAGCAAAGCGTTGATACTGAGCGTCCGTAAAGCCTATTTCTGGAGACCCCACGTCATTGTGGCGACCATAGCCCTTCACTGATTTTCTGGGTTGAATCAACTCAATGTGCAAATACAAGCCCTTTGTAGCAGAAGCACCGAGTAAATAACGCTCCAATTTTGTTGCTATCATGCCTTCACTAAAGGGCGTGACGGTTTTTGAATCACCCAGCCGATTGACGTAAATATGGGTAACATTTGCCACCCAACGGTTTAAACGATTCCATTCCCAATTGTCGTCATTGATATTTCTTGGAAAACCGTCCCCATAACGCGGGTAACTTGTGTCGTGAATCACCATGTATTTGGCGTAAGTAACGCCTCCTGTGCTGTCTGCAAGTGAACTTACGGGCATATCAATATTACCGCCGATTTCCCATTCTGAAATATGATTTTTCTCCAAATATACGCGCAATTGGTCACGAGTAATGGCGCATTTCTGTCCGACCCGTTTTGAAAATTCTTCATCTAAATACGGTAATTCAGAACTTACTTTGCCTGTCAGCAATACTTTGCGCAGGAGCATACGTGCTTGGTCAAGTGCAGGTAAATCGGGATTAAAACTTGTTGATTTTACTACTTTTTTTGACTCTACTGGTTCGCTTGGTGCTAAGCACAAGCTAAAACTTAGGAATAATCCGCTAAAACTCAATAAAATGTTTCTTTTCATGCTTCAATCGTGTAATTTAAACAAAAGTGTCCTTTAAAAATTTAAAAAAGCGCAACTATTTAGACTATTACTCGCTTTGCTCGCAAAAAAAGGAGAGGGGGTTCATTTTCGGGCTTTGCCCGAAAATGAACCCCATTCTCCTTTTTTGGGAGCAAAGCGAGCAATACTAAATCATTATAAAAAAAAACGATATGCAGAGGTTTTCAACAACCGTTCCAATCGTAAAATATTGATTCTCAAAAATTTGTAAAAAATAGCGGCTTCACGCTGCATGAAGTCGCTATTTTGTCGAAAATACTGAGGGGTATATTGAGTTGCTTTTGAAATTTGAAATTCTAAATTTGGAATTTAATTCCGCGTTACATAATACCCTTTACCTGCCGAATAAGCCAACCGCGAGTGTTGAATTCTCTCCACAAGAGACTGTCGACTGTTGGCAATTTTTCCATTTAAGTATTGCTCTACTATTAGACCTGTCACGGGAGCAGCAATATCGTTGCCCCAACCGCCATTTTCGATATATACAGCAATGGCAATTTTAGGGTTATTAGCGGGTGCAAATCCGATGAAAACCGATGAGTCCTCACCATGCCGATTTTGTACTGTTCCCGTTTTTCCACAAATGTCAATACCATTAACTTCGGCTCTATTGCCCGTACCACTCAAAATTACTCGGCGCATCCCATTGACTATATAATCAAAATGTGCAGGAGCAACACCCGTTGAATGGGGCGTTGTAAACTTTTTTTCTATGGGACGCATGTGAGTTAAGTCCTTGTCTGTTCGATAGCCACGTACTAAATGAGGCGTAATATACCAACCTCTATTGGCAATAATAGCCGCCAAATTCGCCATTTGCATCGTGGTTAATTGGTTTTCACCTTGACCGATGCCATTAGAGGCGATGTAGCCAGAGTACCAAATGCCTCCATCTCTTTTGTTGGCTTTGGCGTACATTTTAGAGGTGGGTACAAGTCCGTCTTTTTCAATCGGAAAATCAATCCCAAGTGGTCGCCCCATGCCAAAACGGTAGAGGTATTCGTTCAAAGAATCGAGTCCTTTATTAGGTGTTCGGTAGCCATATTGGTCAACAATGGTACGGAAAATAGTACAAAAATACGCATTGCACGAATGTTCAATGGCTTCTGACAAGTTGCCGGGAGAAGGACCATGACATTTAATAGTTCGATTCCCATAATGATACCCCCCATTGCAACTAACGCCATTTGTACCATTCCAGACGCCCATTTGCAAAGCAATGGCAGCAACCATCGGTTTGAAGATTGACCCCGGCGGGTACTCGGCACTCACACAACGGTCAAAAAGCGGTTTTAATGAGTCATTGCTTAAGGCGGCGATAAACTCCCCCCGTTTTTTTGAAATCACCATTTGTTCGGGGTCAAAATTAGGGGATGTCACCATTGCCATGATTTCCCCTGTATTAGGTTCAATTGCCACGACTGCGCCAATTTTATTTTTCAACAATTTTTCCGCTAATCCCTGTAAACCTAAATCAATTGTACTTTGTAAATCACTGCCTTGAACAGCGGCTGAATCTAATTTTCCGTCTTTCCACTTTCCAACTCGTCTGCCAAGATTGTCTTTCAAAATGTATTCAATCCCTTTCTGCCCCCTCAGTGTTGTTTCGTAGTACCGTTCCAACCCCGTTTTTCCAACGTAATCACCCGATTCATACAGATTTACCGAATCGCGCAATTGTTTTTCTGACACTTCACTCAAATAACCGAGCACCGACCCTGCATTGTGTTGTGGATACCCGCGCACATTGCGTATCTGCGGCTCAAAACCAGGAAATTCGGTCAAAGATTCTTGAATTTTGGCGTATTGTTCGGGCGTAATCATGGTCAAAAAGGGGAATGGGACACTTTTGTTAAACTTACCCGATTTCCAATTGCGGTTCAAATGTGCCATAAAAGTAGCCGTATCAATACCCAAAAGTCGGCAAAATTTAGCCGTATCCATTTTGGGGTCAACTTGACGGTACGTGACCATCAAATCATACATCGGATTGTTATACACCATCAACCGCCCATTGCGGTCATAAACAACGCCACGAGAGGGATACAAAATATTTTTTTCAATCGTAATAGCCTCTGCTTTGGCGCGATAAGTTGGTGACAAAAGTTGCAATTGCACGGCACGCCCCAACAGAACAACCGCCGAGAAAACGAAAATACCGATGATGATGAATTGTCGTTGCTGATTATTGTCTTTAATTGACATGTGCCAAGTTATTATTGAGGAGTGGGCATAACCTAAAAACATCGTTTTTTGATTAAAAACAGATGTTTTGCGCGCGCTTCGCTCGCGCAAAAGGTAGGAGACGTGGTTCGTTTTTCGGCGAAGCCGAAAAACGAACCACATTCTCCTCCCTCGCGCGAGCGAAGCGAGCGCGAGATGCAAAAAACGCTTTTAGGTTATGCCCATCCCTCACATTATTTTTTAATTTAAAATCAATCAATTTTTCTTTGGCTTCTACCTCTCCTTTTTCATTCTTCCTACTTCTCTCGTAAGCCACTAAAGTATTTAGGTTTTCTTCTGTCCATCACGTTTCTATTCTACAGGCTCTAATAGAAAACTATAAATCAAACAAAACACCAATGAAATAGCATAACTTGGAACTGTATAAAACACAATTTTTTTCCAGTAAAAAGGCGTAAATTCTTCAACGGAGAAAAAAATAAAAATGTGAATAAACAAAAAGGCGGCGGCATAACGAAAAAACCAAAAAATGCCCATTGAACGCCGCGTTAAACTTGCGCTCTCTTTGTAGCCTCCTTGTGGTTCAAAGGTCCGAATCAACGCCGACCGAACAAAACTCGAAAATACGCAAGTTGCTGTGTGCATACCCATCGTACCGAGAAAAACATCAATGCAAAAACCATAAGCAAAACCCAAAAACAAGAGTGCCCAAGTCGGTGTACGAATGGGTAAAAATATCAAGAAAAGCGGGTACATGAATATCGTAATGTAATTGAACGTATCCCCACCTAAGTTAATGCGTGCAAGTACCAAGACTTGAAACGCCATTAAAAAAACAGCGCGAAAAAGATTGCGAAGAATCAAACTATTGCTCATGCCCTGTTATTGTTTAAACTTTTTTAACTCTTCAACCATTAAATTTTCAACGATATACACATATTTTATATCAGCCATGTTGTTCCAAAGTTCCACATCAATTGTATAAGAGTTGTTGCCATTTTCCACTCTAAAATCCACAACTCGCCCAATCCGTAAACCACCGGGGAAGACTTCACTAAAGCCTGTTGTCATAATGGTATCCCCCTTCATCACTTCGGCATGTTTTGGTATGTCCTCAAGTGTCATAATACGTGGATTGCCGCTGTGCCACATCATTGAACCAAAATAGCGGTTACGTTTTATCATTGCTGAAATTTTGGCGCGGCGATGCAAAATAGACATCACTTGTGAAAAATGAGGCTCAACATTCTGAGCAATGCCCACAAGCCCGTCGGGGGCAATAATGCCCATACCTTTGCGAACACCGTGAATTGAACCCCGATTAATGGTTAAGTAATTGTCATTGCGAGCGATTGAATTGCTAATAACCTCAGCAGCTTGATAGGTGAATAATTGTTCCACATCTTTTGTTTGTGCCGTATCCGGACGAATTGTAGAAGTATCAAGCGGAAAACGGACTGTACCACGCTGTTGTTCCACTATATATTTAGATGCTTCAAGTTGCGTTTTTAGGTTAGCATTTTCTCGCGCCAGCGAATCAGCAATATCTTTCATCGAAAAATATTGCTGCACATTACTATAATTCTCATAAACGACGCCCGTCAGCAAGTTGGCTGAACTCTGATAAATCTCATTTTGTGCCTTATTGTAACGACCGACCATGTACAGGGCGATACCTTCCAATATCAAAAAGAGAAAAAATGTACCGTAGCGAAGTATAAAATTCATGTATTGAGTAGTTACCCTAAATAATTGTCTGAACTATGATTTTTTTAGTGTAATTACTTAGCCCATAGCTCGCTTCGCTCGCAAAAAAGGGAAATGTGGTTCGTTTTTCGGGCTTGCCCGAAAAACGAACCACCTCTCCGCCCTCGCGCGAGCGAAGCGAGTGCGTCACCAAATAATTACTTTTTAATTACTTTTTGAGGAGTGGGCATAACCTAAAAACATCGTTTTTTGATTAAAAACAGATGTTTTGCGCGCGCTTCGCTCGCGCAAAAGGGAGGAGACGTGGTTCGTTTTTCGGCGAAGCCGAAAAACGAACCACATTCCCCTCCCTCGCGCGAGCGAAGCGAGCGCGAGATGCAAAAAACGCTTTTAGGTTATGCCCATCCCTCAATTACTTTTTAATTACTTTAATTGCCTTGATTTTTATTTTTTTATGAGGTCTGTGATTTATCCGCAAAATTATAAAAAAAGGCAGTAATACCGACTTTAATCAATGAAATTTCAGTAACTATTTAACTGAGGAGTGGGGATAACCTAAAAACATCATTTTTTGATTAAAAACAGATGTTTTGCGCTCGCTTCGCTCGCGCAAAAGGGAGGAGACGTGGTTCGTTTTTCGGCTTCGCCGAAAAACGAACCACATTCCTTCTCCCCTCGCGCGAGCGAAGCGCGCGCGAGATGCAAAAAACGCTTTTAGGTTATGCCCATCCCTCAACTATTTAACTACGTGCCTTTTACTCGCACAACGACAGGAAAAGAGGTGGTTCATTTTTAGGCTTTGCCGAAAAATGAACCACATTCCCTTTTTTGCACGAGCGATGTCTGTTTACATGTGGTAAACAGTTACAAATTTCATTACAATATTCTCAATAAAATAGCAACAGCCAAACGATTTCCAAGAAAATCAATTTGGCTGTTGAAGAAAGTTATAACTCATAACTTAAACTCTTTTTCGGTCAATCAAGAAAGAAAACCGATGCGTATTTTTGAGTGCAATGCCCGTACCACGCACAACTGCGCGAAGTGGGTCATTGGCAACGTGAACGGGCAATTTTGTTTTTGCTGCAATCCGTTTGTCGAGACCCCTCAGTAATGCACCACCACCTGTCAAATACAAACCTGTTTTGTAAATATCCGCCGCCAATTCAGGTGGCGTACTTTCAAGTGCTTTCAACACCGCATCTTCAATTTTAGAAATTGATTTATCGAGCGAATGAGCAATCTCGCTGTACCCAACAGTAATTTGTTTCGGGATACCCGTCATCAAATCGCGTCCATTGACAGCAAAATCTTCTGGTGGATTATCAAGTTCTGGCAGTGCTGAACCTACGTGAATTTTGATTTGTTCGGCTGTACGTTCACCAATCAAGATATTGTGTTGGCGTTTCATATAGTTTAAAATATCGGAAGTGAGTTCGTCACCTGCGATACGAATACTTTGGTCACACACAATGCCCGACAAAGCGATAACCGCAATCTCTGTTGTCCCCCCCCCAATGTCAATAATCATATTGCCAATGGGTTCTTCCACATCTAACCCGATGCCCAATGCGGCTGCCATAGGTTCGTGAATCAAATACGTTTCTTTTGAATCAACGTGGTCTGCTGATTCAAAAACTGCCCGTTTTTCGACCTCTGTAATACCTGACGGGATACAGATAACCATTTTTAAGTGGGTGAAAAATCGCCGCCGTGCGCCTGTCATCCGAATAAAGCCTTCTATCATGCTCTCAGCCGCTTGAAAATCGGCGATAACACCGTCTTTCAAAGGGCGAATAGTCTTGATATTTTCGTGCGTTTTTTCGTGCATTTGCATGGCTTTCATACCAACTGCAATTGTTTCCCCTGATTTGCGGTCAACGGCTACGATAGAAGGTTCGTCCACTACAATCTGGTCGTCTTGTATAATGAGCGTATTGGCTGTGCCAAGGTCTATCGCTAATTCCTGCGTAAAGAAGCTGAAAAATCTCATTTAAGGGTGTTTTCTCGCGTTATAAGCTCCACAAGTGAAGCACGGAGACATTCAAAAGATGAATAAAAATGTGCGTTCATAAATTTCTTGAAACATTTAATCAGATAGTCTTTTTCTTAATATTTAACTTTCTTTTCTTGCTGTTTCTCTAAAAACGCCACAAAAAAACGAAAACTTTATCGGAAAGTATAACTTTTTTAGAAGCAAAAATAGAAGATTTAATAAATAAACATGTGAATCTAATACCCCCTCAGTATTTTTAGGTTTTACAGGGTCAAAAAATGACTTTAAAATGACGAGAAGGTACTTTTTTGCGAAATTTTTTTGAAACCATACAAACTTTAAATTTGCATTTTTGGAATTTCTGAAATATTTGGAATAAAATGTATATAATGAATTAATTGAGGGATGGGCATAAGCTAAAAGCGTTTTTTGCATCTCGCGCTCGCTTCGCTCGCGCGAGGGGGGAATGTGGTTCGTTTTTCGGCGAAGCCGAAAAACGAACCATGTCTCCTCCCTTTTGCGCGAGCGAAGCGAGCGCAAAACATCTGTTTTTAATCAAAAAACGATGTTTTTAGGTTATGCCCACTCCTCATTTAGCTATAACTACTTATACTTTTTTTCAATAATTAACAGAAGTTTGTTCAGTTAAAATGAAACATCCCGAAAAATTGAAAATTTTATCCTTATTCAGATGTTAAATTTCACCAAAACACTGCAACTTCGCCGCGAGTTGCTCAATAAATAAAAAGTATGATATTTACAGATAAAAAAATTTTAGAATCCATAGAAAGCCGCGAAATTGTTATTGAACCTTTTCGTCCCGATTGCCTCGGCACAAACTCCTATGATGTTCATTTAGGTAAACATTTAGCAACCTATAAAACGGCTGTTCTTGATGCACGCAAGCATAATACAATAGAACATTTTGATATTCCAGAGGAAGGGATTGTGTTAATGCCAGGACGTTTATACCTTGGTGTTACGGAAGAATATACTGAAACACACAATTCAGTTCCATTTTTGGAAGGTAAAAGCAGTACTGGACGCTTGGGCATTGATATTCACGCCACGGCAGGTAAAGGTGATGTCGGCTTTTGTAACCATTGGACTTTAGAAATTTCGGTGGCTATGCCCGTTCGGGTCTATGCAGGTATGCCCATTGGTCAGTTGATTTATTTCAAAGTAGATGGTGCTATTGAAAATTTCTACAATCGAAAAACATCTGCTAAATACAACCAACGCTCAGAACGTCCCGTCGAAAGCATGATGTGGAAAAACAAGTTTTGAGTTATAGCTCATAACCTATAATATGTCGAACAAATTTTTTAATATATTTATTTTAATAGCAACACTTTTGCTTGGCATATTCCTTGCCAAATGGTGGTATGCGGATACCCGAGAAACCCGTCAAGAGGTGGCTGTTCTACTGGAACAAGTCAAAGCCGTGTCAAAATTGGTAACTACTGAGGGATATTTTTCGGAGATTTTAAGTGAGACGGATACTAAATTATTTTATGGATTTCCTTCTACTAAAAAAGTACTGATAAAAGTAAAAGCCAAAGTATCGGCAGGTTTTGACTTGTCGAATATGAAAATTGAAGCAGATGTGGCAACTAAAACGTTGCGATTGTCCAATATCCCTCCGCCCAATATCATCAGTATTGAACCAGACATTAGTTTTTACGATATTGACAATGGTGTTTTCAATCAATTTTCTCCCGATGATTATTCCCGTTTGAACAAGAAAGCAGTGGAAGTTGTCCGCGAACAAGCCCTAAAAAGTACATTTATGCAAACGGTAACGGAACAAGGTGGAAAAAGTTTTGAATCCTTGCGCCTTTTGACAACGAGCTTGGGGTGGACATTGGTTTTTGAGAAGGCAGTCTTTAAAAATTAAGGAAAACACGTGTTTTGGGGTTAAAAGCGCGACGTCCTAAATAATATCTTTCATACGAACAGATGTTGAGTTTTGAGCTTCTTGAACAAACAAAAAAATCAAGTTCAAAACTACGCTATCTACTTTTGCAGATTTAGTGGGTATAGGATTTCGTAAATTTTAAGTATTTCCTTAATAATGGTTTGTAAAACTGAGAGAATGATGTGCGTCTAACCAGCCGTGATTGGCATTGCCACGCGTGTTGGCTTTGTGTAAAATGGTATTTGACATAATTTTTTTTATTTTTGATGTAAAATACTGAGGGGGTAATTTTTTACCCACAGTCTATATAAAATACCAACTTATGTGGAAAAGTTCGTGAAAATGCGCAAAAATGTGGAAAAGTACACTTGATTAATCCAAGTTTAAAAACAAAACATATCTGCAAATGTGCACAAATGGTAAAAATAAAGAGTTTTCCACATTTTGTTAGCATTTTTTTATTTGAACGGGGATATTTACCTTATTTTCGCTCCTCGAATTGAATGTGTTTATTTTGCCGTTCGTTCTTTTTCAAGTTTGGAAATTAAATAAAAATAGAATAGAATGAAATTCAGTGTTTCCTCGTCCGACCTACTCAAGCAATTACAACTTGCTAACGGTGCAATTGGGTCGAATCCCGTATTACCAATTTTGGAAGATTTTTTATTCACGCTCCACGACAATAAGTTGATGATTGCAGCAACTGACCTCGAGACAAGCATTACAACGACGCTTGAAGTCATGTCAGACGGTGACGGTTCAGTAGCTGTTCCTGCGAAAATTCTCGTAGATACACTCAAAGCCCTACCTCAGCAGCCAGTTACTTTTAGTGTCAATAACGACAATTTTGCCATTGAAATTACGTCGGCTTATGGCAAATATAAATTGGCAGGTGAAAACGGCGCAGATTTTCCAACAGTACCGCAGGCAGATGAAGAAGCGAGTATTACGATTCCAGCCTACACTTTGGCACAAGGTATCAATAAAACCTTGTTTGCTACCTCTAATGATGAATTACGTCCTGCTATGACGGGTGTGTATATTCAAATTGGTGAAAACAAATTGACATTTGTGGCAACAGATGCCCATAAACTTGTACGTTATGCTTTCACGGACATTGCGACAACTACGAATACGGCGTTTATTATTCCTAAAAAAGCCTTGAATTTGCTTAAAAATTCTTTGCCTCAAAACGACGAAGTAAAAGTGTCTTACAACAAATCAAATGCTTTTTTCAGTTTTGGACAAGTCAATATGGTGTGTCGCTTGATTGATGCGCGCTATCCTGATTATAATGCAGTTATTCCAGTTGACAATCCCAACCAAGTTGTGGTTAATCGGTCTGATTTCCAAAATTCGATGAAACGCATTGCTATTTACGCCAATAAAACAACGAATCAAGTTGTTTTGAATATTACGGACAAAAGTTTGACCATTTCGGCACAAGACCTTGACTTCTCGAATGAGGCAACAGAACAACTGTCGTGTACATTTGAGGGCGACCCAATGACGATTGGTTTCAATGCAAAATTTCTTGTTGAAATGCTCGGCGTTATGGAAGGTGATGAAGTTAAAATTGATTTATCTACTCCAACACGC
>JAXHNU010000044.1:0-140000 GCA_034520175.1 Saprospiraceae bacterium | reverse complement strand
AGCGATGGATAAGTGGTAGGGGAGCATTCATGTCAGCGTCGAAGGTCAGTCGTGAGGGTGGCTGGAGCGTCATGAAAAGCAAATGTAGGCATGAGTAACGATAAATGACGCGAGAAACGTCATCGCCGTAAGACTAAGGTTTCCAAAGCTATGTTAATCAGCTTTGGGTTAGTCGGGTCCTAAGGATAACCCGATAGGGGATGCCGATGGCAAACGGGTTAATATTCCCGTACTTGTGTTAAGTGCGATGGAGAGACGGAGAAACGTAAGGGGTGCGAACTGACGGAATAGTTCGTTGAAGTCTTTAGGCTATGAGGGGTGTAGTTAAATGCGCATCCTGAGCTGAACGGCGATAGTACCGACGCGTCTTCTGACAAGTTGGATAATCCTCCCAAGTCTGCTTCCAAGAAAATCTTCTAAGCTTCAGCTTAACAGAACCCGTACCAAAACCGACACAGGTAGTCGAGGAGAGTATCCTCAGGCGCTCGAGTGATTCGTGGCTAAGGAACTAGGCAAATTGGTCTCGTAACTTCGGAAGAAGAGACTCCACAGCAATGTGGACGCAGCAAAGAGGCCCAGGCAACTGTTTAACAAAAACACAGGACTCTGCAAAGTCGAAAGACGACGTATAGGGTCTGACACCTGCCCGGTGCTGGAAGGTTAAGGAAGGGGGTTAGTCGCAAGGCGAAGCTCTTAACTGAAGCCCCAGTAAACGGCGGCCGTAACTATAACGGTCCTAAGGTAGCGAAATTCCTTGTCGGGTAAGTTCCGACCTGCACGAATGGTGTAATGATCTGGGCACTGTCTCAGCCACGAGCTCGGTGAAATTGAAGCATCGGTGAAGATACCGATTACCCGCACTGGGACGGAAAGACCCCGTGAACCTTTACTATAGCTTCACATTGAGCTTGAGTACAAGATGTGTAGGATAGGTGGGAGTATATGAAGAGGTGACGCTAGTCATTTTGGATACGCCGTTGAAATACCACCCTTTTTGTATTTAGGTTCTAACTCCTGTATGGGAGGACAGTGTGTGGTGGGTAGTTTGACTGGGGTGGTCGCCTCCAAAAAAGTAACGGAGGCTTGCAAAGGTTCCCTCAGCATGGTTGGTAATCATGCGTAGAGCGTATTAGTATAAGGGAGCTTGACTGAGAGATTGACGAATCGAACAGGGTCGAAAGACGGCTAAAGTGATCCGGTGGTTCCGCATGGAAGGGCCATCGCTCAAAGGATAAAAGGTACTCCGGGGATAACAGGCTGATGATTCCCAAGAGCTCATATCGACGGAATCGTTTGGCACCTCGATGTCGGCTCGTCGCATCCTGGGGCTGGAGAAGGTCCCAAGGGTTGGGCTGTTCGCCCATTAAAGCGGCACGCGAGCTGGGTTCAGAACGTCGCAAGACAGTTCGGTCCCTATCTAGTGTGGGCGTAGGAATATTGAGAAGAGCTGACCCTAGTACGAGAGGACCGGGTTGGACGAACCTCTAGTGTATCAGTTGTGACGCCCGTTGCAGTGCTGAGTAGCTATGTTCGGACGGGATAAGTGCTGAAAGCATCTAAGCACGAAGCCTCCTTCAAGATGAGTATTCCACCCGAAAGGGAAAGGGCTGTGGAAGATGACCACGTTGATAGGTCATAGGTGTAAGCATAGTGATATGTTCAGCCGAGTGATACTAATTGCCCGATAGCTTCCTTAAATTTTTTACCTTCGTTCAGAGTATAGCAAAAGGCTGAACAATGGGGGTAAAGAAGTATTGGAAATGAGATAAGAAAGCAAATTTACTTTGCATAATCAAATAACGATATTCAACAAGATACGATATTCATAATTTACGTTCTATACTGTACTCCTCTTTCCAGATTTCTATCCTAAAGAAATTAGTTCACTGCAAAGTGACTTAAAGATTTGTTGGTGATTACAGCGTTGAGGATCCACCTCTTCCCTTTCCGAACAGAGTCGTTAAGCTCAACTGCGCCGATGGTACTGCACCCCTGAGTGTGGGAGAGTAGGTCGTTGCCAACTCAATACAAAACATTAGCCTTTCTCGATCCGTCGGGAAGGGCTTTTGTTATTAAATAACTACCCCTCAGTATAAAATACAAAAAGCGATTGATTTTAAGAAAATCAACCGCTTTCACGTCTATACTGAGGGAGTAGCTTGGATACTGAACATTTTACTACTTGATATTTTTAAGAAAATAACCTTTTTGTTATAAAGATATTTGCAATTTATAACAAAAAAATTATTTTTATGCTATAAAAGCGAGACAGCTAGTAAAGTTGGTTGAGGAAGCAGGTTGGATATTCGACAGACAGAAAGGAAGCCACATGGTTTTCGAGAAAGAAGGCGAACTTTAATCCCAATACATTTGTTTTCAATTACCGTTATTCGTTAATGGATTTTTTCGATGTATATAAATCGCTCAAAATTAATTCAATAGCTGAACTTGCAGGACTTAATAAGTCCCTTGTTCGTCAATACGCATCAGGTACTGCAACGGCATCAGCAGCGCAAGTGCAGAAAATACAAGAGGCTGTTCACAGCCTCGCTCAGTCTTTGTTGCAGGTCGAAATCGTCTGAAACTAACTGCAATCGCTTTCATAAATCGTAAAGCCTACTGATTAACTTCGGTAGGCTTTTTTATGCTTAAAATACTGAGGGGTATGCGGCGGCTTAGAATCAAACGACTTTTTTCATAGGCTCATTTGAATCATTTTTTTACTTTGTTCCTTTTACTCTATTATCAAAATAAGGGCGCAATATTTTTCTATCTATGACCGCCAGCATAAGCACGATATTCAATAAGACAAAGATTTGAACAAAAAGCGGATTTGATAAAGTGGTAATGACCCCCTCAGTATTTAGCTCTTTTTCAGTTGATGCAGAAAAATTAGCTTTTGAAAAAAGCAAACTTGCCAATAAACCGCTTAAACCCATGAAAACGGTTAAGAAAATAACAGGCAAGCGGTCTCTTTTAGTTGCGGTAGGTTTTTCGGGCGCGAGTCGTTCCATAAGGTTTTCCGTGAAACGCATGGAAGGCGATTCAAGCGGCAGATTGAGCAATTGACGGTGTAATTGTTCGCATTGAACAAAAGTCGTTCGATAGGAGGCATCGGCAAGAAGTTGTGCTTCGTGCTGCGCGCACATATCGGGCGAGGCTTCCCCGTCCAAAATGTCCCAAATATGTTCTTCTGTTAGTGGTGTCATGTTATTTATAATAAATTTTTTTGTTCTCCTTTCATTATGTCTTGCAGGGCATTAGCGAGCCGTTTTCGAGCGCGGTGCAATTTCACTTTTACCGTATTTGTTTCGATTTTCAACGATTCAGCAATTTCTTCTAATGAGTTTTCCTTTAAGTAGAAGAGCATAATCAAAGTAACGTCATCTGGCGATAAAAGTTTTAACGCCTTCCCGATAAAATGCCTTTGTTCTGTTTGTTTGAAGGCATCTGAGGCTTCATTACCCCCCCTCAGTATTTTGGCATTGTCAAGGTCTTCAGTTTTCATTTTGCGCTTTTGTTGCACAGTCAACGCGCAATTGACCACAATTCTGTACAGCCAAGTCGAAAATTTAGCATCGCGGTTAAAAGTTGCGAGCGCATTGTAAGCCCTAACAAAAGCATCTTGTGCCGCTTCTTCTGCTTCTTCCCTATTGTTTAATATACGCAGTGCTACCGTAAAAGCATAGTCTTTATGCCTTTCCACCAATTCACGAAACGCCATTGCCTCTCCCCTAAGGATTCTATCAATAGTCGGAATATCGTGGTCAATGCGGTCTATATTATTGGTTTGCAGCACCTCTATTTGGTTGTTTAAATTATTAATTACTTAGCCTATTGCTCGCCTCGCTCGCAGAGAGAGGGAATGTGGTTCATTTTTCGGCGAAGCCGAAAAATGAACCACCTCTTCTCCTTGCGTTGCGTAAGCAAAATGCACATGGCTAAGTAATTACAAAATTAGTTAGAAAACATCTCACCTTCTTTTGCGAGCGAAGTGAGCAAAAACGTATTCTAATTTGATACTAAAATACATAAAAAGGTTACAGCCAGACAAAAAAAAATCTGCTTGTTTCTTGAAAACAAGCAGATTTTTTTCGCAAACGAAGCGAGGACGTGGCTAAGTATCCATTATTTTTCTACCCCTTCTTCTTCCTGTCGTTGCATTTCGTCATTACTGAGGGGTTGTTTTTGCTCTTTCAATATTTTTCCATTCGTATCAAATTCCAGATTGACATAATCCGTTGATGTTTCTAATTCAACTTGAAATGTCTGTGTTTGGGCATTTTGTACAGACATTATGACTGCTGCATTTGCATTTTCGTACTTTTCAGTCAAAAAATGTTGTGCAGAAGCAGGTAAAGCGACTACTTCAATAAAACTCGTTGTATATTGAAACACCCCTTTTGCATCAAAATAGGCTTTACAATCTTTTTTTCCGTCATAAAAAGTTGCCGAAACTCCATGATCCAACGAATCCCAAGCAACATCTTGTACTTTGGGAAATTGGCGCGTGAAATTTGTTAACGCCGCGTCAGTATTCAGTATTTGCGCCCCCTCAGTATTTTTAGGTTTTTCACCGTCTCCACAAGCGAAAAATATAAAGGCAGCCAAAAAATATATAATTTTCAAATAATTCATTATTCACAACTTGAACTGCAAATGTATAGAAGTCAAACGGAAAATAACGATTTACGCACAAAAAACGCTTAGACATTTACAAATTTTCACGGTCGCGTTTCTCCTGCCCCTGCCACTTATGTTCTGCGTTTTAACAGTAAGGTTTAAAAATATTCAGCACTAATAAGAGATTTAAAATAACTTGTACCACATTCCCCTCCCTCGCGCGAGCGAAGCGAGCGCGAGATGCAAAAAACGCTTTTAGGTTATGCCCATCCCTCACTTAGTAATTTCTTACAAAGATAATTTATTCAGCCCTTCTTTCAAAAACACATTTTTACCTTTCCAAGCCAATACACCTGTAATCGTTTTCGGCAATTCGATTTGGACAGCCCACTTGTTTTTTTCTCGTTTATAATGCGCAACAATGCTGCCTTTTGGGTGCGGCATTGTGCCGCCAATATCTGTTAGTTCTCCCAAATGTGGTGTGATTTTCACTTTTGAAAAACCTAACCCGTCGCTGTCAATGCCCAAAATCGTTCTGTAAAATTCAATATTGGGACTTGAACCCCATGCGTGACAATCTGAACGAGATTTGTGCACATCTGACATTTCAGCCCAAGTTGTCAAGCCTAATTGGATATTTTCGCGCCATTTGTCCAACCATTTCAGATAGTCGTTGCCCAAACCTGCTTTGATGAAGGCTTGATGCAAATAGTATTTGAAATAAATGGAAGCTGGTGCTAAATCTTTTTCCGACAATATTTTTTGCGCCAAATTTTGCACTTGTTTGCCTGAAATCAAACCCGTCAGTATTGCCAAACAATTGGTATGTTGTGAAAATACGTCTCTTTCTGCACGGTCAGCGTAGAGTTGTCTTTTATTGTCCCAATACTTTGCTTGAATTGTCTTTTTTAGTTGCTCAATCTGGGCTTTATAATGCGCTGCAAAGGCTGGTATTCCCAATTTATTCTCCAAATCAACGGCAGTTTGATATGCCAAGAGCAATTGCAAATCTATGGGTGCAGACGTACCGTCGGGACTCATCGGTGCGATGCCCGCTTTCCAATCTTTTTGGTTGTCCACCCAATCCGTAAACATCCAATTCGGCACATTTTTCAACGACCCGTCGGCTTGTTGGTAGTTTTTGAAATAATCCAAAATTTGACGTGTCCCACCGATTTTTTGCTTTATAAAAGCCAAATCGTTGCCATAATGAGCGTAATCATGCACCATACCGATATACCAAAGCGAAAAAGTTGGAATATACTGAGGGGAGTAAGAAGGGTGACGACTCTCGGTAACGCCTTCAGGTTGACGCGAATAATCCATTAAATTGAGGGCATTTTTGACCATGCGCTCGTCACCGGTGTTATACAAAGTGACTAAGGCTTGAATCCGTGCATCACCGATGTACTGCAATTGCTCGTAATACGGGCAATCCATGTAGGTTTCGGTGGCACACAAACGGGCTGTTCGCCAGCCAATGTCCAACATTTTAGTCATTTCGGGTGTTGCTGCACTCAAATTTGACTTCAATTGAAAAGGATAACCTGTAAAAACGCCATAAATATCATTCAAAGTCAAGGCTTCTTCTTGGGTTTTAATTTTGACTTGAACATAGCGATAAGTACGGTAATTGAGTGTCGTAAACTGTTGATTTTGCGAACCATCAGCAGTCATTTTATCTTCCCTACCCACAAACTCTTTGCCTTGTGTGTCGTTTCGGTTGCCCTTACTCATGCCTTTTTCGTACAAAGCCTCCGCATAAGCCAATGAAATTTGGGCATTTTTGCCGCCACTAAAAACAAGCATTGGATAAGCATTGGTCAAATAAGTTTGGTCTAACAAGAGTGTAATCGTTGTATTTGAGGGGACAACAATATCCGTTTTTTGCTTCAAAAAGTCTTGATTTATGGCTATTTCACCTGTTTTTTGCGCCAATTTACCAAAACGCTCCACTTTCATTTCCATTTGAGGAATACCCGACGGCACGAGCAGCCATTGGCTACTTGCGCCATACAATTCAAAATTATCTTTCGGCAAACCCGATGTAATAGATTTGGCTGATTTCCAAGCACGGTCATCAAAGTTGAGGCTCGTCCAATTTTTAGGACTGAGTGCCATTTGCCGCGCTTCTCCCGCTCCTGCTACATAATAACCTCTTACGCCTGTCACCCGCACGGGCGCGTAACTGCTGTCTTGCACACATCGCCACGAACTGCCTGTATTCAAAACCTGCTCAGTCTTGGTATTTCCCTGCAAAATAAAACCCGTCATTGCCGTAATTTGGGCTTCGGGTCGCCACTCAGCTTCATTCCAAACTTGGGCAGCAATACTATTTTTACCTGTTTTCAGATAAGGCGCAAGGTCAACTGTTTCAAAATTCCAATGGCTCAAATCGCCCCTTGCTGGACCTAATGACACTAATTTTTCATTGATGTACAATTTGTAACGATTGTCTGCCGAAACGTGAATGATAAAATTAGTCGGTAATACATTGATTTCTAAGATTTTACGGAACAGATACACACCATAACCATTCGAGGGCGCGTTGGGTAGGGTAATCCAAGAAGCAGCCCAGCGTTTTTGGAGAATTGCAGCGTCTATTTTCTGCGCTTTAAGAGAACCAGATGTAAAAAAAATACCCAGCACTAAGGCTATTAAAGTTTTGATTTTCATAGAAAAAGGTGGTTTTATGATTTTTGAAAATTGATTTCCTTAGTACATGACAAAAAATTAGTGAAAATTAGTGAAATTAGTGGCAAAATAAATGGTACACCCTTTTTTGTCATGTGCTAATATCGAATTCATTTAAAGTCGTGAAGTTCTAACTTTATCGCTTACTTTTATGACATATTCACTTAATTACATTTTTTAATACTTTTGTCCCACTATTCGTAATTTGTAATTACTTAGCCACTATTGTCTGAACTATGTTTTTTTGATTTCTATGACCAGATTAGGGTCGTGTGTTTCACAGAAATCATGAAAATCAAACAAATTATAGTTCAGACAATGGTGGCTAAGTATGGTTCTTTGTGTCAAGAAGGAAACCACAAATTGAGCTTTGATGTCAGTCGTTTGCCGAGTGGCACGTATTATTTGCTGGTTTCCGACGGAAAACAGCAAGTAATAGAAAAATTTGTAAAGCAATGAGCAAACTTGTCCATTTTGGACAAGTTTGTTCCTATGATTTTGCTTAATTTTGCAGCAATTTCCGCTTTGGTTCGTAATTGTACAAAACAAAATTTATCTGCATGAAAAACCTTTTTTTCACTATTTCAATCCTCTTACTTGTAGGGCAAATCGCTTTTAGCCAGCCTTACACCATGCCCGATGAGTCACTCACCCATGAAGGCACTTGGCTACAATGGCCGCATCAGTATCAATATGGCGCAACTTACCGCAACCGCTTAGATGCGACTTGGGTAGCCATGACTGCCGCTTTGGTTTCGGGCGAAAAAGTGCATATTGTCGCCTACGATGCCACCGAACAAACCCGCATTACGGCGCTTCTAAACGCCGCAAGTGTGCCTTTGACGAACGTTGATTTTAGCGTTTACCCAACTGATGATGTTTGGGTACGCGACAATGGACCCATTTTCGTCAGAAACTCAAGCGGGGCGTTGGTCATTCAAGATTGGGGTTTCAATGCTTGGGGTGGTAAATTTCAGTACACCAATTGCAATACGATTCCTACGAGCATAGCAACGGCTTTAGGCATGACGGTTGTTAACCTCAATTCAACGATGGTCAATGAAGGCGGCAGTGTTGAATTGGACGGGCATGGTGTTTTATTGGCTTGCAAAAGTTCGATTTTGAGCCAAAGTCCTGCCAATACTATACGCAACGCGGATATGACGCAAGCCCAAGCGGAGGCAATCTTTACGACCAATTTGGGGGTATCAAAGTTCATTTGGCTGAATGGCGTAACGGGTTTGGAAGTAACAGATATGCACATTGATGGTTTCGCTCGATTTGCCAACCCAACAACGATTGTGACGATGAGCCAAGCGGATTTGCTTAATTGGGGTGTTCCACAAGCCGACATTAATACCTTGATGGCGGCTACTAACACGAATAACACGCCTTACACTTTTGTTACTGTACCGTTGACACAAAATAATGTGACGACTGCTTACGGCAAAGCCTTACCCTACAAGGGTTCTTACGCCAATTATTACATTGGCAATACACAAGTCTTAGTACCCAATTACAATGACCCGAATGATGCCGCAGCCAATGCCATTATTCAAGCCTTGTATCCTACCCGAACCGTAGTCGGCATTGATGTCCGTAACCTCTATGAAAATGGGGGTATGGTGCATTGTGTTACCCAACAACAACCCGTACTGGTTGCCTTACCGATTCATCTGGCAGACTTTGACGGCTATCCTGCCAATGGTGTCAATGTCTTGAAATGGACAACAGCCTCGGAAGAAAATAACAGCCATTTTGAGATAGAACGAAGCCAAAATGGGACAAAATTTGAGTTTATCAGTAAGGTAACAGGCGCGGGTACAACACAAGAAAAACAGCTTTATACTTATTCTGATACCGATCTTTTGAAAGACAAAACTCATTATTATCGCCTCAAACAAGTGGATTTTGATGGGAAAGAGACCTATTCAAAAGTTGTAGCCATAAGCGATAACAAAGGGCTAACGCAATTAAAAATCTATCCGAACCCAACTGACGAGGATATTGAGATAACAGGGATACCCGATGATACGTTTATTGAAATTTACAATGAATTGGGACAATTAGTCAAAGCTATCCATGCCAGAAATGAGCAAGTGTCAGTGTCACTCGATGATTTTAAGGCAGGTTTATATTTTGTAAAACTCATTCGAGAAGACGATTTGAGTGTCATTGAAACTTTAAAATTTATTAAAAAATAACCCATCAGTAAATTATCGTAAAAATGTAATTACTTAGCCACGCGCTCGCTTCGCTCGCAAAAAAGGAGAAGTGGTTCGTTTTTCGGGCAAAGCCCGAAAAACGAACCACATTCCCCTTTTTTGCGAGCGAAGCGAGCGCGTGGCTAAGTAATTACAAATTTTCTAAATTATGGATGATAATATTCAAAATTACCGACAACCAATGGTGACATCTATTGGTATTATCTTGGGTTTCGTGTTGGGCTTTTCGGGCAATTGGGCTACCGAACCCGCCACAACAACCGAAATATCAGATTACTTTGTTGGCATTGGCTTATTAGCCAGTGTTACTTTGTTCATTATAGCTTTATATCGTATTTTGAACAACAAATTTCCAAGCGAAGATGCAGGCAATTATTATCAAAAAACCTTAAAAATATTCATTTTAGGTTTGTGCCTTGCTTTTTCAGGCATTTTAATCTCCATTTTTCAAGCCATTTTAAATCATTAACAATGAAATATTTATCATTTTCAGTAGCACTTTTTATGCTTATTCTTACTTCTTGCGGTTGCAACGGTAGCGACTCTCCTGCCGACCCTATCGTCGTGCCAACCGATTCAGATATTCTTTACACCATGCCAGAAGAAAGCGAGCCACACGAAGGGACTTGGTTGCAATGGCCTCACCAATATCAATACGGCGCGACCTATCGCAACCGCATAGATGCCACTTGGGTTGCCATGACAAAAGAATTGGCATCGGGCGAAAAAGTGCATTTGGTTGCTTATGATGAAACGGAGAAAAACCGCATCATTGGGCTGCTCAATACTGAGGGGGTGTCTTTGACGAATATTGATTTCAAAATTTACCCAACGGACGATGTTTGGGTGCGCGATAACGGTCCGATTTACGCCAAAGATAAAGACAGCAAACTCGTTATCCAAGATTGGGGTTTCAATGGTTGGGGTAAAAAAGCAAAATTTGATAAGTGTAATGCCATTCCCTCAAAAATTGCCACCGACCAACAAACCAAGGTCGTACCCGTATCGGAAATGGTAAACGAAGGCGGTAGCGTCGAGATTGACGGACATGGCTCGTTTATGGCGTGTAAAAGTTCGATTTTGAACAGCAATCGCAATGCAGGTATGACCCAAGCCCAAGCGGAGGCGATTTTTAAAAAATATCTTGGTGTCACCAATTTTATATGGCTCAATGGCAAAGCGGGTTTGGAAATAACGGATATGCACATTGACGGTTTCGCCCGTTTTGGCAATGCTACAACTATCGTAACCATGAGCGAAACCGATTTGTTGGATTGGCAAGTACCACAAGCCGATATTCAGACGCTTTATGCCGCCAAAAATAAAGCTGGTACGGCATATACTTTTGTCAAATTGCCTTTGACGAAAAACAATGCTGTTACAGCGTATGGCAAAAATTTGGGCTACAAAGGCTCGTATGTCAATTATTACATTGCCAATACAAAGGTTTTAGTGCCAAATTACAATGACCCGAATGATGCCGTTGCCAATGCCATCATTCAAAAATTGTATCCAACACGGACAGTTGTGGGCATTGATTGTCGAAATTTGTACGAAAATGGGGGTATGGTGCATTGTGTGACCCAACAGCAACCGAAATAAAAGCTAAAATACTGAGGGGGTGCTTTCCAAGTTGTGAAAGCACCCCCTCAGTATTTTTTACTTTATTTGTAATTACTTAGCCCGCGCTCGCTTCGCACGCACGAGGGAGGAGAGGGTGGTTCGTTTTTCGGGCGAAGCCCGAAAAACGAACCACATTCCCCTTTTTTGCGAGCGAAGCGAGCTATGGGCTAAGTAATTACCTTTATTTTAAAAAAATACAAAAAAAAGCTAACAAGGTAAAATATAGTTTTACTATTTTTGATTTTTAAATTAAAAATAGTAAAACTATATTAAATGTTCTATTCAAGAAATATACTTTCAGACTTACAAGACCATTTGCAAAATAAGCAAGTAACGGTCTTGACGGGCATGCGGCGAACGGGAAAAACAACCCTTGTCAAGCGATTAATGGACAGTTCACCCATACGGCAAAAAATCTATTTTGACCTTGAGCGAATTGACAATAGAGAACTTTTTTCAGAAAAAAATTATGATAATATTGTTTTTGCTTTGACGCAACGCGGTATCGTTTTTTCCGAAAAAGTGTTAATTGCGATTGATGAAATTCAATTAGTACCCAATCTACCGAGTGTCCTAAAATATCTGTATGATACCTACGATATAAAGTTTTTGTTGACGGGTTCAAGTTCTTATTACATTAAAAACAGGTTTAATGAATCATTGGCGGGTCGCAAAAAGATTTTTGAGGTATATCCTTTGACATTCAATGAGTTATTGGCTTTTAAAGGCGTCGAATTTTCCCCTATTGGTACGTTTTATCAACGCCCTTTTATCGTTTCAGAGTATGAGCGACTGAAAAACTATTATGACGAATACATCAATTATGGCGGTTTTCCCGAAGTCGTTTTGAGTGATAAAGTATCGGATAAAAAGGATTTGATTCACGATATTTTGAGTTCTTACATCAATTTAGACATCGCTTCGGTGATGGATTTTAAAAAATCAGCCGATTGTTTTAAACTGATTAAACTGTTGGCGGTACGGATTGGGTCAAAATTAGATATTTCAAAATTGTCTCTTTTGACGACTTTGACAAGGGCATCTATCGAAAATTATTTAGAACTTTTTGAACAATCGTATTTGATTCGGACAATACCCGTCACGTCTAATAGTCCCGACCGTGAAATTGTAAAAGCCCGTAAAATCTATTTTTTAGACAACGGTATTGCCTCCGTTTCAGCCGAACTAAGCAGTGGTTCAAAGTTTGAAAATGCCATATTCAATCAATTACATCACTTCGGCGACCTTTCGTATTATCAATTGAAAACAGGGAATGAAATTGATTTTATTTTGAATAAAAATAGGGCGTTTGAAGTAAAAGAAGCGGCATTTGACAATGATTTGAGAAACTTAAAAAACTTAGCTAAAAACCTCAAAATTGATGATTGTTTTGTCATCGGACGGCGACCAAATTCTCTATTTGACGGGCTTTTATGGGGAGGTTTTATTCAGTAGCCGTCTAAACCCCGTTTATTTAGATAAGTAACCCAAATTTTAAACAAAAACAAAACGGCTCGCTCCGAAAAAATCCCCCACTACCTGACGGAACGGCTCGGACGGACGACCATTTTGTCTATCGTAGTATTTCAGCTTATGAAATGAATATTTGGCACTAATCCGTTTACATTTTATTTGTGCAAAGCACTCAAATTTGTAGAAATCGTCAAATGATTGCGTCCTCCTGCCAAATGTTGCACGGCATAGGCGTAATCAATTCTAAATTTTGAGACACGTAAGCCCGCACCAAAGGAAAATCCTGCGCTTGACCGAATGTTTTGTAAACCCATTTCTTTACGTACTTGGTGGTTGTAACCAAAGCGGGCGCGGAAATTTTCCGTTTTGCCCAAAGCAATTTCCCCCCCAAAACGAATGTGCCGAAACAGATTATCAACGCCTTTTGAAAAACTGCTGGGTTCGGTTGTCTGTTCGCCAAGAAGCGTTACTTCATTGTCAAGCGGATTTGTGTAACGCATATTCCAGCGCAATAAATCCACCGCCGCTACTGAAAAACGAAAAGGCGCACGGGCTAATTTCTTAGACACGCCTATTTGCAAATCGTAAGGTAGGGTCTCCCGCGAACCATCGGGTAGGTAGTTTTTGACTTGCACGCCGACATTTTTTAAAACAACACTCACTCCGACTCTTTTTTCTGGATTGATATACGCGCCCGAAAGGTCAGCCGCAACACCAAAAGCATTGTACGCTTCCAATTGCGATCCAATAAATTTGAGATTCGCCCCAACCGACAACCGTTCATTAAGTTGTCGTCCTGCTCCAATGTGCCAAACATATTCGTGGGCTTTAAATTCTCCTTGCAAATTGCCGAACTCGTCTGTTTGCTTAAAAGTACCGTAATTGTCGTACAAAATGCCCGTAGAAAAAGTCATCTTCAACTTTTCAACGTGAAATGCTCCTCCAACGAAACTATTGTTGCTACCGCCCAAACGCGCTTCGTAGTTGAGGGTCAAAGCCTTGTGCATCAAGGGGTTCAACAAAGCGGCATTGGTGTAACCCAAAGCAAGGTCATCATCTTTCAAAGCAATTTGGCTTTGTGCCAACGCTGAAATACGCGCCGAAGGGCTGTTTTTCATGAAAGAAAACGTGCTTAGTCCACCAATTTGAGCATTTGCAGTACTCAAAAAGAGTGCGATACTGAGGGGGGTGAAAATAAGCGCAAGGCTGATGTTTAACTTTCGTATGTGTGAATGAAAATTTGTCATTGAATAGCTATAAAATTAAATTAGTAACGAATTAAAAATAACTTCTACCATTTGTTGAAACCACACATAAAATTTAAAGGATGCTTCTCGCGCTCGCTTCGCTCGCGCGTGGGAGAAGAGGTGGTTCGTTTTTCGGGCTTTGCCCGAAAAACGAACCACATTCCTCTTTTTTGCGAGCGCAGCGAGCTATGGGCTAAGTAATTGAGGAGTGGGCATAACCTAAAAACATCGTTTTTTGATTAAAAACAGATGTTTTGCGCTCGCTTCGCTCGCGCAAAAGGGAGAAGACGTGGTTCGTTTTTCGGCGAAGCCGAAAAACGAACCACATTCCCTCTCTCGCGCGAGCGAAGCGAGCGCGAGATGCAAAAAACGCTTTTAGGTTATGCCCATCCCTCAAGTAATTACGTTATTTTTTAATGATTCAAAGTAAATATTTAGCTTCGTGCATTTTGCTCGCGCAACGACAAGCGAAGAGGTGGTTCATTTTTAGGCGAAGCCGAAAAATGAACCACATTCCGATTCTATGCGCGAGCGAAGTCTGTTTACATCCCGAAAGCCTTCGGGAGAGCGCATTTGAATCATTAAAAGGATACGTTCTATTGAATAATGTGCTTATATTTGCCCATTACTTTCATTAAAATCAGTTATTTTCATGCAAACGCTCATCTTACCGTTCTCCGAAACGGATACCTATATTCTCAACTTTATCAACCGCTTGCGCCGTCAGAATAAAGCGGTTGAAATAAAAGATAGCCTCGAAACACATGCCGTTCGCGCTCAATTGATTGCCGAATACAAAAATGGGTAATCGTGGGGACTTCTATAAAACGTATCCACCGAAATAACACCCCTCAGTATATTCAAGACTTTTAAGCTGTTTTCCTCTGGAGACAGCTTTTCTATTGGTTGCTTTTGCGTTCGTCCTTTGAAATTCTTGAAATTTGAAATCCCCTTTTATGGCACTTTGAAATCCTTGAAATTTGAAATTCTTGAAATTCTTGAAATTTCTCTCAGATATATAACGCCAAAGCTGTATCTTCTTTTTGTCTCATTATTGCTTCATCTGCCTCCGTTTTATCGCCATAACCGCACAAGTGCAAAACGCCGTGAATGATAACCCGCCGCAATTCTTGTTCAAACGGCACATTAAAATCTTTGGCATTGTCGCGAACACGGTCAATACTGATAAAAATATCGCCTTCAATCGGGGCAGTTGAGTACGGAAATGTGATAATATCCGTTAATGTATCGTGGTTGAGGTATTCAACATTGAGTTCCATTAAGTAATCGTCGCTGCAAAAAATATAACTTACCGCACCAATGCGTTTGTATTCGCTTTCAGCTACACGGTTTATCCACGCAATGACCCCCTCCCTATCGGGCAGTTCAAAATCAATATCTTCGACGTTGAATATAATTGGTTCGTCGGTTGTCTCAAAATCAGAAAAATCTGGACTCATTTATTTATCGTTATTTATGGTAGCACAGGCTTTAGCCCGTGCTATGTTTAAAAATCTTTATTTCACGGGCTGAAGCCCGTGTTACCTATTCGCAAAAGTAGAACTAAAAATTACCCCCCTCAGTATATTGGGCTTTTTTTTCATTTTTTTAACAAAAAATGGTATTTTTTTAATGATCTTACGCAGAGCCGTAGGCTCGACCGATTTTGTAGCGGCGGATTTCAATCCGCCGAAAACGTACATACCCTTTTCATTAAGAGCCGTAGGCTCGACCCATATTTATATGCACCGAGCCTACGGCTCTTAAATAATCTGTTTTAATCTTTCGGCTGATTAAAATCCGCCGCTACAAAATTGTTCATGCCTACGGCATTTTTAGCAAATGTGCGTAACATCAGTGATTCAAGCTAAATATTGAGCTTCCGTGCATGTTGCTCGCGCAACGACAAGAGAAGAGGTGGTTCATTTTTCGGCGAAGCCGAAAAATGAACCACATTCCCTTTTTTTGCGAGCGAATCGAGCAATTGGATTTAACCTAAATAATTACTGGAAATCAATAAAAAAACACGAAAATAATTATTTATCGCGAATAAAAACTTATCTTTGCGCCGCTTTTGGAACTGTTTTAACCCAAATTGAAACGAAAGCCGCTCAAAAGACGTCGGCGAGATGTGCGTCTTGATGGTTTCATCTTAAAAATAGAAAAAAAGGCATTTTTCATCGGGTCTGATTCAAAAAATCAATTTTGAATATCAACGGTACTGCCTTGTAGCTTGCGGCTAATGGCACGTAGTTTTTTTCTATTCTTTTCATTTTTTATTTAGTATGACTAACGAAGAAGTTATCGCAGCAGTAGTTCCAGAAGCTATTGAAGCGACAGTTGCACCAGCCGTTCAAGCGGTTGCGGGTGACGAAGAAGAAGATCCACTCGTTCTTGAAGTTGACGATGCAACGGCAGCTTTGTCGTCTGCACACGATGATTTTGACTGGGCTAAGGACAAACGCGGTAAGGTTTTGTATTCTGACTCGGAGATTGTTGGTATGTTGGCGTCTTACGACGATACAATGAAATCGCTTGATGAAGGTCAAGTGGTGAAAGGTCGTGTTTCGGCAATTACGGGCAATGACGTTGTGTTGGACGTAAATTACAAATCTGACGGTTTGTTGTCGGTGGGTGATTTCAAAGACATTCCAGATTTGAAAGTTGGCGATTACGTTGACGTTTATCTTGAAAGTAAGGAAGACTCAAAGGGGCAATTGATTTTGAACCGCCGCAAAGCGAAATTACTCCGTGCTTGGGAAGCTATCTTGGATTCGTTCCAAAACCACACGGTTATTCGCGGTACAGTTATCAGCAAAACAAAAGGTGGTCTTATCGTGGACGCTGGTGGTTTGGAAACATTCTTGCCGGGTTCGCAAATTGACATCAAACCAGTTGTTGACTACGACCAATATGTAGGTAAAGTAATGGAATTCAAGGTTGTTAAGGTCAACGAAACAATCAAGAATGCTGTCGTTTCTCACAAAGCACTCATCGAAAGCGATTTGGCAGAACAACGCGAAACCATCTTGGGTGGCTTGGACAAAGGACAAGTTCTCGAAGGTACAGTCAAAAACATCACCGATTTTGGTGCATTTTTGGACTTGGGTGGCGTGGACGGTTTGTTGTATATCACGGACATCTCTTGGGGTCGTATCAACCACCCAAGCGAAGTGTTGCACCTCAACCAAAAAATCAACGTTGCGGTTCTCGATTTCGACGACAACAAAAAACGTATCAGCTTGGGCTTGAAACAATTGTTGCCGCATCCGTGGGAAGTTTTAGATGCTTCAATTACTGAGGGGTCAACTGTTCGTGGTAAAATTGTGAACGTAGAAGATTACGGCGCATTTTTGGAAATCCAACCGGGTGTTGAAGGTTTGATTCACGTCAGCGAAGTTACTTGGGCGAATACACCAATTTCGTCCAAAGAATTCTTCAAAGTGGGTCAAGAAATGGAAGCCCGCGTTGTCACTGTTGAACGCGACTCACGCAAAATGTCGTTGTCTATCAAGCAATTGACAGGCGATCCATGGAATATCGTTGAAGAAAAATACTCAGTGGGTTCACGTCACGCAGGCGATGTTAAAAACATCACACAATACGGTGTTTTCGTTGAGTTGGAGCCGGGCGTTGGTGGCATGATTCACATCAGCGACTTGTCTTGGACAAAACGTTTTGCACACCCATCGGAATTCACGAAAGTAGGCAACAAAATTGAGATTTTGATTTTGGATTTTGATAGCCACACACGCAAATTGTCACTCGGACATAAGCAAACTGAAAATGACCCGTGGGACGGTTTTGAAAACATCTTCCCAATCAGTTCTGTTCACGAAGCTACTGTTCTACGTAAAGACGACCGTGGTGCTATCTTCACGATGCCTCATGGCTTGGAGGCTTTCTCGCCAATAAAGCACATTAAGAAGGAAGATGGTTCGACAGTAGAAGTGGGTGAAGTGATGAACGTTAAAGTCATCGAATTCAACCGCGACGACAAGCGTATCATGGTGTCTCACTCTAAGTACAACGATGATGTGAAACGTGAAGCAGACAATGCAGCACGCGCAGCAAAATCAGCAGAAGATGCAGAAGCACGTAAAGAAGTGGCGTCAGTGCAGCAAAAAGTTGAGAAAGATACACTCGGCGACTTGTCAGCATTGTCGGCATTGAAAGACCAGCTTGATGCTCAGTAATATTTGATTATTAAGTTAAACCATATTTTTTAGGTTAAAACCTCGTCTTGATTATCGAGACGAGGTTTTTTTTATTTTTATGATTCCATGAATCACACATCATAGTAATCAAATAAATCACAAGAATCATAGTTCAGACAATAGTGGCTAAGTTTTTACAAAACACCTAAAAACTGTCTGATTAAATCCTCATCAAACGATTCATTTCCCGATACTAATAAAACACCTTTTCTGGGTTGGGGCAAAGCAGTCTGTCCGTATTTCAGATAACTTTTCCAAACGTGTTCTATAAACCATTTTGGTTCAAATCCCCAGCGTTTTTCTTGTAATCGGCGGTCAAAAAACGTCTGTTTATCCACAATTGTGAACAAACGACGGTCGAATAGAGCGTCTGTATCCGCGTCCCAAAAATTGAGCAATCCCTCAGTAATGACGTGTTGATAAGCCGCTTTGTTATCCACAATGGCTTGTTTGTATTTTGTAAAATCAATGCTTTCTGGGCATTCCCAATCCGTCCGATGTCGAATTTTGGGGATTTCGCTTTCAGCAAACACAAAATCGTCTTGGCTTAGAACAATGGCTGTCTCACCGCGTTCTTCCATGAGGCGTTTTATCAAAAATGCTAAACTTGTTTTTCCTGAACGGCTAACGCCTGCAATACCGATTGTCATTTTTTGATTTTTTGATGCGAGCTACTGAGAGGGTACTTTTTTTAGGTTCTTTGACAATGTTAGTGGTGGTCACGTTCGGGGAACTTTAAAAGCTATACCCCATATCTTTTTTTAGGTCTTGAATCCGTAGGATTCATACGTTTGTAGAAGATGAATACGGTAAAAATGTTCTCGAATCCGTAGGATTCGCACGTTACAAGCACTATAATAAACGTGCGAATCCTATGGATTCGGGAGATTAACGATTATTTGGGGTAATTTATCTACAAATGTATGAATCCTACGGATTCAAAACTTATGGGGTATGCACAGCTTTAAAAGTTCCCCGAACGTCAGTTTTTACCTCTTTTTGATTCAAAAATACTTTATTTACTGAGGGGTATTTTTGTTTCTACTAAAACCTTTTTTTATTCATAATCTTTACAAAAGTACAAAAAATTTAGACCTTTGCTTTTCTAACTAAACTCTCTTCACTCGTGAAAAGAGAAAAGGTGGTTCATTTTTCGGGCAAAGCCCGAAAAATGAACCACACCCCTTCCTTGTGCGAGTGAAGCGAACACGTGATTAAGTAACGATAAAATAAAAAAAACAATGTTACAAAAATACGCTCAACTTCTTGTTAATTATTGCCTCGACA
This sequence comes from Saprospiraceae bacterium, assembly GCA_034520175.1. Lineage (GTDB taxonomy): Bacteria > Bacteroidota > Bacteroidia > Chitinophagales > Saprospiraceae > JAAFJT01. The sequence continues at coordinate 120,611 of JAXHNU010000044.1, read as the reverse complement.
TCAAAAAAGGCGACCGATTATTTATCCAGACCACGCTGCTTGCCGAGCCGCTTGTGCGTGAAGTCTATCGCGAAGCCTTGCGTGCGGGTGCTGCAAATGTAGAAACAGATTTTATATTTAGAGAGCGTCAACGCATTTTTATGAGCGAAGCGTCGGAAGCCCAATTGCGTTCTGTCTCGCCGTTTTACAAACTGGCAATGTCCGAATTTGATGCTTATCTGTACATTCGTGCGCCGTACAACCTCCGTGAAGACGCGAATACTGAGGGGGGACAAAAAGCCAAAATTCGCGGACAAGCAATGGCGGACATCTCTAAAGTCTATTCGGAACGTACAGCAACGCGCAGTTTGCGCCGAAATTTGTGCCAATATCCGACCGATGCTGCCGCCCAAGAAGCGGGCATGAGTCTATCGGAATACGAAGCCTTTGTTTTCAACGCCTGTAAACTCAATGAACCAGACCCCAAAGCGGCTTGGTTGGAAGTGCGGCGGCAACAACAACACATCGTTGACCACTTAAATAAATGTCAATCAATGCGTTATCTTGCTCCAAATATGGACATTTCATTTTCAACCAAAGGAAGAATTTGGATGAATTCGGACGGACAAACCAATATGCCAAGTGGTGAAGTTTATACATCGCCCGTTGAAGATTCGGTGAATGGCAAAGTGCAGTTTAGTTTGCCGAGTATTCACAACGGGAATGAAGTGGAAAAAGCCACACTTTGGGTAAAAAATGGGTTTATCGAACGTTGGGACGCAGAGCGTGGGAAGGATTATTTGGATAAAGTTTTCAAAATAGAAGGCACGCGACGTTTTGGCGAAGCCGCAATTGGAACAAATTACGGGATTCAGCAATTGACCAAAAATATTTTATTCGATGAAAAAATCGGCGGCACAATTCACATGGCAATTGGTCAAGCCTACTTGCAAACGGGCGGCAAAAATGAATCATCGGTGCATTGGGATTTAATCAATGATATGCGGCAAGGCGGGGAAATTTACGCTGACGGAGAATTGATTTATAAAAATGGATTGTTTATTATTTAAAAGCACGGTAGGGTCGCGTTACTAAAATACTGAGGGGGGGCATTTTGTCTTATATTTATCATTTTTATCTGCCAATTTGTCCATTTAGTCCAAATTTTTCTGACAAAACTTCTGAATAATCAAGTTGGTTACTATTTTGACGGCTCAAACGTGAAAGCAACTTTAGCAGTTGCTCAGTACATCAACAAAACAACTGTATTAAATAATGACTTACGATAATTTTACTACCAAAGCGCAAGAAAGCATTTTAAAGTCGCAACAAATCGCGGGTGAAAACAGTCAGCAAATGGTGGATACTGCCCATTTGTTGAAAGGGATTTTGAGTGAAGAAAACAATGTTGCAGGTTTTCTTTTGAAGAAAGTGGGCGTCAATTTAACGGAATTAGATGCTTTATTGGACAAATCTATCCAGTCTTACCCCAAAATTTCTGGAGGTGTTGAGAAACAATATTTGTCGAGTGAAGCCAATAAAACGTTGAGTCGGGCGAAAGTTCTCGCAAAGGAATTGGGCGATGAATTTATCCCCGTTGAGCTTGTTCTATTGGCAATACTCAATAGCAATGACCGCACGGCTAAGACCTTGCGCGAAATGGGCGCAACCGAAGAAATCGTCAAAAAAGCGATTATAGACATGCGGAAAGGGCGAAAAGTGACGGACGCAGGGGCAGAAGGTAATTACAATTCGTTACAAAAATTTGCGATAAACCTGAATGAACGCGCTGAGAACGGCAAACTTGACCCTGTAATCGGTCGTGATGAGGAAATTCGCCGCGTTTTACACATTTTGAGCCGTCGCCAAAAAAACAATCCCATTGTAATTGGCGAAGCGGGTGTGGGTAAAACGGCAATTGTGGAAGGCATTGCCCACCGAATTGTGCGTGGTGATGTGCCTGAAAGTTTGAAAACCAAGCAAATTCACTCACTCGATATGGCGGCGTTGATTGCGGGTGCAAAATACAAAGGTGAGTTTGAAGAGCGTTTGAAAGCTGTTGTCAAGGAAGTGGAAGAATCGGAAGGTGAAATTATTTTGTTCGTTGATGAAATCCACACGCTCATTGGGGCAGGTGGCGGCGGCGGTGCAATGGACGCTGCAAACATCTTAAAACCCGCTTTGAGTCGTGGCGAATTGCGGACAATTGGCGCAACAACTTTAGATGAATACCAAAAATATTTTGAAAAAGATAAGGCATTAGTTCGTCGTTTTCAACCCGTTATGGTGGACGAGCCGAGCGTCGAAGACACGGTTTCGATACTGAGGGGGGTGCAAGAACGTTACGAAAATTACCACAAAATCAAAATTTTAGATGAGGCTTTGGTGGCGGCAGCAGAATTGTCGCATCGCTACATTGCAGACCGTCATTTGCCCGACAAAGCCATTGATTTGATTGACGAGGCGGCAGCAAAATTGCGTTTGGAACTCGATTCTGTACCAGAAGAAGTAGATGAATTGGATAGAAAAGTACGGCAATTGGAAATTGAGCGCGAAGCAATCAAACGCGAAAATGACCAAAAGAAATTGGCTGTTTTGAACGAACAAATTGCCAATTTGCAGGAAAAACTCAATGGTGTACGTGGAAAATGGGATTCTGAACGGGGCATTGTGGATACGATTCAGACCTCAAAACGCAAATTGGAAGAATTGGAAATCAAGGCACAAAGAGCCGAGCGTGAATCCAATTTTGAAGCCGTTGCGCGGATTCGGTATGGCGAAATCAAAGAAGAAGAAGCCAAATTGCACGCCGCAGAAGCTGAATTGGCGCAATTGGTACCCGAAAATCGCCTGACAAAAGAAGAAGTCAATGCCGATGATATTGCCGATGTTGTGGCACGTTGGACGGGTATCCCTATTTCCAAAATGGTGCAATCCGAGAAAGATAAATTACTCAATTTGGAAAGTGAATTGTCGCAACGGGTCATTGGTCAGCGTGAGGCAATTGTGGCGGTGGCAGATGCTGTACGTCGGTCGCGGGCGGGTTTGCAAGATGAAAAACGCCCAATTGGTTCGTTTATCTTTTTAGGTCCGACGGGCGTGGGTAAAACCGAATTGGCCAAAGCTTTGGCGGATATTTTGTTCGATGACGAAGCCGCTTTGACGCGGATTGACATGTCGGAATACCAAGAAAAGCACTCGGTGGCGCGGCTTGTTGGTGCGCCTCCTGGGTATGTGGGCTACGATGAAGGTGGACAATTGACGGAAGCCGTGCGCCGCCGTCCGTATCAAATTGTTTTATTAGATGAGATTGAAAAAGCGCACCCCGATACGTTTAATGTCTTGTTGCAGGTGCTGGACGACGGACGTTTGACGGACAATAAAGGGCGCGTGGCAAATTTTAAAAACACCTTGATTATTATGACCTCAAACATGGGGGCGGAGAAAATTCTCGATAATTTTGAAGGTTTGGAAGATGTCAATGAAAAACAACGGCAGGAAATTGTTGCCGAAACGGAAAAGGAAGTTATGGCTGTTCTAAAAGAGAACCTGCGTCCAGAATTCTTAAACCGCATTGATGAAACCATCGTTTTCCACCCCCTCAGTAAAATGGACATTCGGGCAATTTTGAACCTGTTGATGAAAAGTGTGAACGACATGTTGAAAAAACAAGAGTTGTTCGTTTATCCAACTGATGCCGCTTTCGACCTCATGGCAAGCGATGGTTACGAGCCACAATTTGGCGCACGCCCATTGAAAAGAACGCTGCAACGGATGCTGATTAACGAATTGTCAAAAGAAATCTTGCAAGGCAAGTTCCAAAAAGGCGACCAAATTGTAGCCGATGCACGTAGTGGGAAAATGGTTTTTGAGGTGAAGAAGAAGTAATTTCAAGGATTTCAGATTTCAAAGATTTCCGAAGTTATCATTTATCTACGAAATCGAAAAAAAGCCGTTTCAACCTTTGTTGAAATGGCTTTTTTTGTCTTTATACTGAGGGGGTCTTCCACAATTAATCACAGTTTTTTCAATGTCTTTAGTCCGTTAATTTTTACCTTCAAAAACTTAGCTCTATTTTTGCGTGATTTTTTATGTAGGATATATTTAGCCAATTTTTTTTCAAACTAAAAATAATACAGTCATGTCTTCAGTAGCAAAAAAGCAGATTTTGTCAAATATGGTTAGCCAAATGGCAGAATCAGAGACTTTGAAAATGGCGCAAATGGCGCGTAATCTCAAAGCACAAGGTCACGATGTTATCAGTTTAGCCATTGGTGAACCCGATTTTGATACACCTGACCATATCAAAATGGCAGCAATCAAAGCCTTATCGGAGGGTTTTACGAAATATACGCCTGTTGTCGGGATTCCCGATTTGTTGACGGCAATTTCTAATAAATTCAAACGCGACAATAATTTGGACTATCCGCCAAGCCAAATTATGGTCTCAACGGGTGCAAAGCAAAGCATTTTCAATGTTGCTTTTTCATTGTTGCAAGAAGGCGATGAGTGTATCATTATTGCACCGTATTGGGTGAGTTATGCTGATATTATCAAAATGACGGGCGCAAAACCCGTTTATGTATCGGCGGGTTACGACCAAGATTACAAAGTCACGGCAAAACAGGTTGAAGCCGCGATTACTGAGCGTACTAAAATGGTCTTGTTTAGTTCACCGTGTAACCCTACGGGCGCAGTTTTTACAAAAACAGAATTGAAAGCTATTGCCACTGTTTTGGGCAAATACGCAAATATTTATGTCGTGGCTGATGAAATCTACGAATACATCAACTACACAAAAGCAGGACACACGAGTATCGGCTCATTTCCAGCCGTAAAAGACCGCACAATTACGGTCAATGGTTTTGCCAAAGGTTTTTCTATGACGGGCTGGCGTTTGGGTTACATCGGCGCACCAAAGTTTGTGATTGATGCGTGCAACAAAATTCAAGGACAGTCAACGAGTGGTGCAAATTCGTTTAGCCAAAAAGCGGCGGTTGTTGCCCTTAATTCGAGCCTCGAACCGACTTACAAAATGCGTGATGAATTTCGCGTTCGTCGGGATATGGTGGTTGGTTTGTTGAAAGAAATCAAAGGATTCAAAGTGCCTAATCCAGAAGGCGCATTTTACGTTTTTCCAGATATTAGCGATTTATTTGGCAAAAAAGACGGCGATGTGGCAATTAAAAACGCCGACGACTTCTGCGACCACGTTATGTCAACGGCTTACGTTGGCTTGGTAAGCGGTACAGCATTTGGTGAACCTAATTGTTTCCGTTTGAGTTATGCCGCAAGCGAAGCACAATTGCGGGAAGCAATCAAACGGATTAAAGCTGTTTGCGACAGATTGAAGTAATTAATCGTCATTATTTAATTTCCACGTTCGGGGAACTTTCAAAGTTCCCCGAACGTTCCATATCTGAAATATTCCTCAACATGCAAAATTTAGGACACGTCAGAACCCAAGTTCACAATGGTATTGCCACAATTGAGTTTTTTCACCCTGCTCAAAATTCCTTGCCTTCAAACCTTTTAACTCAACTCACTTTAGCAATTAAAGTGGTAGGCAATGACCCCTCAGTATCGGTTGTTGTTTTGCGGTCGGGTGGTGAGCGCACGTTTTGTGCGGGCGCAAGTTTCGACGAATTGGCGGCAATTACGGATTTTGAAACGGGCAAACGCTTTTTTTCGGGCTTTGCCAATGTCATCAATGCCATGCGGACATGCCCCAAATTTATCATCGTCCGAGCGCAAGGCAAGGCTGTCGGCGGTGGTGTTGGTATTTGTTCGGCGGCGGATTATTGCATTGCTTCCCATTATGCGACGATAAAATTGAGTGAATTGACAGTCGGTTTTGGACCTTTTGTCATTGGACCTGCCGTAGAACGCCGCATGGGTCTCTCGGCTTTTTCCGAATTGGCTATCAATGCGAGTGAGTGGCGCACTGCTGATTGGGCAAAAGAAAAAGGCTTGTACAATGAGGTTTTTGATACGATTGAACAAGTAGATGCCTACGTTGCGCATTTGGCGGAAAAATTAACCGCTTCAAGCCCCGAAGCTATGCGTGAATTAAAGCGGGTTTTGTGGCAAGATACTGAAAATTGGTCTGAATTGCTCGATGAACGCGCCGCAATTAGTGGGCGTTTGGCTCTATCCGATTTTACCAAACAGGCAATTGCCGCGTTTAAAAAAACGTAATTAGGTGTCCACAGATTTTCACAGATTAACACGGATTAGGAACGTGAAATAAGTAAAAGCACAGCAATTTCCGCTTTGGCTTTTCACAGGCGGCGTAGCTGCCTAATCTCGGTAATACTCAACGAAAAAATGGGGTTTACTAAGCGGTGTAACCGCTAAACCGCCTGTTTTGCGGTTACACCGCATAAAAATTAGTAGCTTGTCTTTAAATATTACCGAGATTAGGCAGCTACGCCGCCCGAAAATCCCAAAGCGGAAATTGCTGGTAAAAGTACGTTTTATTTATTTCACGTTCCTAATCCGTGTTAATCTGTGAAAATCTGTGGACACACTAAATTTTTTATGATAAAATTTTCATTATAAACTTTATTCGTTACATTTGTCGAAATAAAAATTTGAAAAACTATATTTTTTCACGTCAATTATCTGCTTAGAGCTTATGAAACCACATTTTATCAATTTACTCAATGCTTTTGTTTTAATCGTTTTGGGCGGTTGGGCTTATTTAGAAAAAGATGCGCCGACTGCGCTTATTCCTGTTTTTATCGGCGGTATTCTTTGGTTACAAACCGATAAAATCAAGAGGGGCGATAAAACGGCGGGACATATTGCCGTTGGGCTAACTGTTTTAGCCGCTTTGGGCTTGTTTATGCCGCTACGCCGTGAAGCAAGTTTGGGCGACACAATGGGTGTTTTGCGTACAGCAACAATGTTGTTATCGAGTATGTTTGCCGTATTCGCGTTTGTCAAAAATTTTATAGAAGCGCGGAGAGCGTAACACGTTTTTCCAACACAAAAAAACGTCGCAAGGATTACACACCTTTCGACGTTTTTTTGTATATTTTTTCAACACCTAAAAAGCGCATAAAAAATGATACCTCCCTTCTCGATTAAAAAAACGGCTTCACTACTTTGCTGTTTTGTTGCTTTGACCGTCACGGCTCAATCTTGGCAATCAAAAATTACCCCCTCAGTATTTGCGGATTTACAACACCGTTCCACGACTGAAATCATAGTCGTTTTGCAAGAACAAGGCAATTTATCTGTCATTAATCCCAATGCGACAAAAGAAGAAAAAGGGCAAAAAACGGTCACAATACTGAGGGGTGTTGCCGAACGCTCTCAAACGGATATTCGCCAGTTTTTAACGTCAAAACGAGTTGTTTTTCACCCATTTTGGTTGGTCAATGCCCTACACTTACACGCAGATTACGATTTACTACGAACACTTGCCGAGCGTCAAGATGTAGCAGAAATTATGAACAATCCCACATCTAAACTCAGTGTATTGCCCGAAAACAACGCCCAAAATTTACCAGAAACAGTCTTGAAAACTTGGGGCGTTCAGCGTATTGGCGCGGATTCAGTTTGGTTATTGGGTTATCGTGGACAAGGCGCGGTTGTAGGTGGCGCAGACACGGGCTACGATTGGACACATCCAGCATTGCAAAAAAAATATCGTGGTTTCAACGCTGCAACAAACGCTACTGACCATAATTACAATTGGTTTGATGCCATTGAAGCAGATACAATAACTGTAAAAAATCCGTGCGGCGCAAAAGCACAAGCACCCTGCGATGACAATCGTCACGGAACGCACACAATGGGGACAATGATTGGCGGTTTTCAAATTGTTGGTACAGATTCTACGGCAATTGGTGTTGCACCCGATGCCCGTTGGATTGGCGCACGCAATATGGACAGAGGGGACGGCACTTTAACGCGTTACATCGCCTGTTTTGAATGGTTTACCGCGCCGACTAATCTCACGGGGCAGTTACCAAATCCACGCCTTGCCCCGCATGTTATCAACAATTCTTGGTATTGTTCGACTGGAGAAGGCTGCAATTCTTCCAATTTTAGTCTCATGGAACGAGCATTGAACGCGACACGGTCGGCTGGTATTGTGGTGGTGGTGTCGGCGGGAAATGCTGGACCGAGTTGTTCTTCTTTTGCTGGACCTGCTGGTTTTTTTGACAAAGCATTTTCTATTGGTGCCACACAACCTAATGACACAATTGCGGGTTTTAGCAGTCGCGGACCTGTAACAAATGACGGCTCAAATCGGCGAAAACCGAATGTTTCAGCTCCCGGTGTGGGTATTGTTTCGGCTATTCCAAATGATGGTTTTGCCAGTTTAAGTGGTACAAGTATGGCGGGACCTCACGTGGCGGGTGCTGTTGCTTTGATGATTTCGGCAAATCCATTGCTTGCAGGACAGGTGGATACGATTGAAAAAATGTTAGAAATAACGGCACTTCCTCTGCAAACAACCCAAGATTGTGGCACAATTAGCGGTATGTCTGTACCAAATCATACCTATGGTTGGGGCAGGATTGACGTTTTTGCGGCGGTAAAAAAAGCATTGCTTTACCGTCGTGTCTCCATCAAAACGACTGAGCAGCCGCAGTCCTTTATAAAAGTATTTCCGAATCCATTTTCCGACAAAATGACCTTTTATACTGAGGGGGTAGTTGGTGAAAATTCTGTAATTATTTCTAATATAAATGGGCAAACCGTATTTGAAAAAAAGATTAATTTTGCTAATTCTACTAATTTTAGTGTTGAATTAACCAATATGCCGTCGGGTATTTATTTTTATAAAATATCTAATCCGACATCTGTATATACGGGTAAAATTATCAAAAATTAAATCGTTCACACACACTATTTTATGACGTAATTACTTAGTCACGCGCTCGCTTCGCTCGCGCGAGTGAGGAGAGGTGGTTCGTTTTTCGGGCTTTGCCCGAAAAACGAACCACATTCCCGTTTTTTGCGAGCGAAGCGAGCTATGGGCTAAGTAATTACTTTATGACAACAAAACAAGCCATTTTAGGCACTATTCCCAATACACATCTCAACGCTGTCGTCAATATCAAAATTACACACGGCTGGGTTTGTAAACCTCAAGACGACTTTTTTTAAACGTATCAACTCACCCATCAGTAATTCAATATTCTTCTCACGCGCGAGCGAAGCGAGCGCGTCACTACGTATTTAAGTTAATTTTTATTAGCTAATTGTCCACAAGCCGCGTCAATATCCTTCCCGCGTGATTTGCGCACGGTGATAGCAACCCCATTTTTGCTCAAGTGCCGTGCAAAACGGTCAATATTTTCTTCCGCCGATTTCAAAAAAGGAGCGTTGTCAATCGGATTGTATTCTATGATATTGACTCGTGCAGGAATACGCTTGCAGATTTTTACTAAATTATTGGCATCAGCCAAAGTGTCATTAAAATTCTGGAAGGTAATGTACTCAAACGTGATGCGGTTACGGGTTTTTTGGTAGAAATAATCGAGTGCAGACACCAAAACGGCAAGGTTATTTTGCTCATTTATGGGCATGATTTCATTCCTTTTTACATCGTCGGCGGCATGAAGAGACAAGGCAAGATTAAATTTCACGTTGTCATCTGCCAATTTGCGAATCATCTTAGCGATACCCGCCGTTGAAACCGTAATACGTTTGGGCGAAAAATTTAACCCCTCAGTAATTAAGGCAACACTACGCAACACATTGGCATAAGTGAGCAAAGGCTCGCCCATACCCATATAAACGATATTTGTCAAAGAATGCCCAAAGGTTTCGATTGAATGTTGATTAATGGCTACAACTTGGTCATAAATCTCGCTGGCATCTAAATTTCTAATCCGCCCCATACGTCCAGTTGCGCAAAAAGTACAGGTCAACGAGCAACCCACTTGGGTCGAAACGCAGACCGTGAAGCGATTGTCAGTTGGTACAGGAATCAAAACGGCTTCTATTAAATGTCCGTCGTGGAGGCGAAAACGCCCTTTGATTGTCCCGTCTAAACTTCTTTGAATTTTGTCTTCTTGAATCGGGCGAATCATAAAGGTGGCGTCGAGTCGTGTCCGCAATTCTTTGGAAAGGCTTGTCATGTCGTCAAAAGAGCGTGCGGATTTAGTCCAAAGCCAGTCATAAATCTGGTTGGCGCGAAATTTTTTTTCACCGAAGGCAAGCATCGCTTCCTCCATTTGTTCCCGTGTAAGTTGACGAATGTCTTTTTTGACGATTTCTGTAGCAATCATGTTACGTTTGTATTTTAGTAACGACTTAGGCTAATGCTTGTCGCACGCAAAAAATTAAACACATTCCTTTTTTTTCGCAAGCGCGACTAAGTTGTTAAGCATTCTAAGTACAAACGTAGTAAAAAAAGTGGACAACGACAATGTATTTCAAATATTAGTACAGGAAAAAAGGCGCGTATGCTTTTTTTTACTGAGGGGAAGGTTTGGTCTCTATAAAATTAAATTTTTAATGTACCTTAGCATCTAAGATTTTTTGTCATTACTTAACCCACGCTCGCTGCGCACGGAGGAAGGGTAGGTGGTTCATTTTCGGGCTTTGCCCGAAAAATGAACCACCTACCCCTTTTTTGCGAGCGAAGCGAGCAATAGGTTAAGTAATTACGATTTTTTAACAATTTATTGTCCAACTGAATGGGTGCATTATAAACAATGAAATTAATCAACGATTATCCACATATTTCTTACGAAATACCCATTTTACCCATCGAAATCGTCCAAAAACGGGCTTTCGACTACTACCAGCAACTCGATTGTCGGCGAACAATCCGCGATTTTTCAGATAAACCCGTTCCAAAATCTGTCATCGAAGACCTCATTTTGACGGCTTCAAGCGCACCGTCAGGCGCACACAAACAACCGTGGACTTTTTGCGCTATAGAAGCCCCCTCAGTAAAAACGGCTATTCGCGTCGCGGCGGAGAAAGAGGAATACGAAAGTTATACGCATCGAATGTCCGAGCAATGGCTCAAAGACCTTGCGCCAATTGGTACGGATTGGGAAAAACCATTTTTAGAAACTGCCCCGTGGCTTATCGTTATTTTTGCACAAGCTACTGGTTTACAACGAGAAAAACATTATTACGTTCAAGAATCTGTTGGTATTGCCTGTGGGTTTTTAATTGCTGCTATTCACAACGCAGGACTCGCTACGCTTACGCATACGCCCAGTCCAATGAATTTTTTAAAAACAGTTTTGAAGCGTCCCGACAATGAACGCCCGTTTTTATTGCTCCCCGTCGGCTACCCCGCAGATGACGTTTTTGTGCCAAAATTGACCCGTAAATCGTTGGCAGAAATGGCTGTTTTTTATTGACGGTCTCGAAAAAAACTATAATCGTAAATACTTGCCACGCGTTCGCTTCGTTCGCGTCGAAAGAATGGGAGGTGGTTCAAATTTTGGGCAAAGCCCAAAATTTGAACCACGCTTTCTCCTTTTTTGTCACGTACTAAGAAATGTTTAATAAAATTCCTTTCTAATTTGTGGACAACCAAGTACTTACGGAAAAAATTACCTATTTTTGCATCAATTTTTCGGAGAAGTGCCAGAGTGGTCGAATGGACTTGATTCGAAATCAAGCGCACGGGCGACTGTGCCGAGGGTTCGAATCCCTCCTTCTCCTCAATTTTCGCTTTACACAATAGAGATGTTGCGCCGCAATGTCTCTATTTTTTTCTTGGAAATACTTAGTTCTACTTTGGCACTCCGAGAATTATCCACAACTGGCTCTTTTTCGCTTCGCTCAAAAATCGCCAAAAAAAGGTTTATTTGGGGCGACCGTGCTTTTGAAAGAGAAAAATCGAAGATTTTTCTCTTTCAAAAGCACGGTCGCCCCGATAGATTTCTTCCCGCACGATTTTCGAGCGAAGCGAGAAAGAGCGCGTTTAAAAGCGCGTTTATTTACACACAACTACTTATTGAGGGGTGGGCATAACCTAAAAGCGTTTTTTGCATCTCGCGCTCGCTTCGCTCGCGCGAGGGAGGGGAATGTGGTTCGTTTTTCGGCGAAGCCGAAAAACGAACCACGTCTCCTCCCTTTTGCGCGAGCGAAGCGCGCGCAAAACATCTGTTTTTAATCAAAAAACGATGTTTTTAGGTTATGCCCACTCCTCAACTACTTATTGGGCGAGGGTGTTTTTAAATCAGAAAAATCGAAGATTTTTCTGATTTAAAAAAACCCTCGCCCCTAAAAATTACTCTCTGGCGATTTTCGAGCGAAGCGAGAAAGAGCCAGTATCAAAGCAACGTTTATTGAGGTATAACTACTTACAAGATGATAGATACTTTTTATCCTTCCAAATTACTACTTTTTGGCGAACACACGGTTTTACGTGGGTCGCAAGCATTGGCAATGCCTCTTTTGAACTATGCAGGACGTTGGCAGTTTTCGGAAGATAAAGCCAAACAATATGACTTGCTAAAATTTGCAGAATACTTGAAAAATCTGGCAGAAAACGGTAAAATTGCCTTCGATACTGAGGGGTTGTTTTTGGCATTAGAAAAAGGACTTTTTTTCGATTCCAATGTACCAAGAGGTTATGGCGCGGGCAGTAGTGGCGCATTGGTAGCAGGACTGTACGATGTTTTTGGTTTAGATAAATATTTAACAATCAGTGATTTAAAAATAATTTTGGGGCGTATCGAAAGTTTTTTTCACGGAGAAAGTTCAGGGCTTGACCCACTTGTGAGTTATGTCAAAAAGCCAATTTTAATTCGTTCCGATAAAACTATGACGACTCTAACGACCGCCAAAAACGATTTACCACGCTTCTTGATTGACACCAAGCAATCGCGCAAAACCGAACCTTTGGTTAAGATTTTTTTAGAAAAAATAGCCCGTTCACCCGAATTCAGCGACTTGATTGTGAGCGAACTCGTACCTTTGGTGAATGAGGCAATTGTGGCTTTTTTGAACAATCAAACGCCTTTGCTGTTTGAAACAGTACACCGCATCAGCCTGTTTCAATACCGTTTTTTGCCCGAAATGATACCTATGGCGTTTAAAAACCTTTGGTTGGAAGGCTTGGCAGGTGATGTTTATAAACTAAAACTCTGCGGGGCAGGCGGCGGGGGCTTTATTTTAGGCTTCTGCAACGATTTAGATAAAACAAAAAAAGAATTAGCCAAATCAGGATTTTCACTTATTACTATATAATTTTTTGAAACCATACATAAATCCAAAATACGCATTAAAAGGCACTTTTGCGCTCGCTTCGCTCGCGCAAAAGTAGAAGATGTGGTTCATTTTTCGGGCAAAGCCCGAAAAATGAACCACGTTCCCCCTCTCGCGCGAGCGAAGCGAGCGCGAGAACCAGCAGTTTGGATTTTATCTATGGTTTCAAATATAATTTTAAAGATTTCAAGGATTTCAAGAATAAATCTCTGAAATTTGGAATCTCTGAAATTTGGAATCTCTGAAATTTGGAATCTCTGAAATCTCTGAAATTTTTAAACTTTGAGACAACTACTTGGACTACACGACGACGACACACACGGCGACTTAATCATCGCCATCGGTGCAATGCACGGCAATGAACCTGCTGGTGTTCATGCTTTGAGACTCCTTTTCGACATGCTTCAAAAAGAACCCACACGCAACCCAAACTTTAAATTCAAAGGACGTTTGGTGGGGCTTATTGGCAATATTCAAGCCTTTGAACGGCGCACCCGATTCATAAAAAAGGATTTGAATAGGCTGTTAACTGTTGAAAATATAGCTGAATTTAGAAAATATAGCCCTAAATCAGTCGCAAAACACACCCCTCAGTATAAAACAGGTTCTGAAGATATCGAAAGCATAGCCCAAGATGCCGATACGAAAATACCAGAATATCTGTCATTTGAAGACTTAGAAGCGATTGAATTGATAGAAGCAATTGAACAGCAAATAGAAGAATATCGCCCAAAACGATTGATTGTGCTGGATTTGCATACAACTTCCGCCGATGGTGGTATCTTTAGCCTTGTCTCTAACAATCCCGAAAGTCGGGCTTTGGCAGAAACCTTGCACGCGCCTGTCGTTTTGGGTATGATTGGCTCGGTAGGTGGTTCAACTTTGCACTATTTTAACGAACACATCACCAAGTTACCCACAATTGCTGTTGCTTTTGAAGCGGGTCAACACGATGACGTGTATTCAACACAACGAGCAGTAGCTTGGTTGGTGCATGTTTTGCGCTCAGTTGGTTCAATTGCGGCGTGTGATATGGAAAATCGGCATGAAATATTATTGAAAAACTACAGCCTTTCTTTGCCGAAAACAGTCCAATTCATTGGTTCACATGCCATTAAAGTAGATGATGATTTCAAAATGTTTGGCAATTTTAGCAATTTTCAACTTGTAAAAAAAGGAGATATTTTAGCACAAGACAAACATGGGTTTATCACTGCACCGCAAGATTGTCGCGTTTTAATGCCACTCTATCAAGCACAAGGCTCAGATGGTTTCTTTTTAGTCGTGTAAATAAATCGTAACTGTTTACCACACGCTTGCTTCGCTCGCGCAGAAAGAGGGAATGTGGTTCATTTTTCGGCAAAGCCGAAAAATGAACCACCTTTTCTTTCCGCCGTGAGGAAACTCTATTTCCGCCGCATGTTCAACTCATTTGCCCACTCTTTCAGATATGTTTTTTTTGCTCCAGATAGAGTAGTCTCGTCTAAAGCGGCAAAAGCCAATTGTAAATAATCATCCATTGCTCTTTCGGCGTGTTGTTGCACGTTTAAGGCTTCAAAAATAGTACGAACTGCCGTAATTTTAGCCAATTCGTCGTGCGTAGGCGTTGCCATTAGAATGGTTAAAGCTGTTTTTTGAGCAGAATTTGCTAATTCAAAGGTTTTAAGTACCAAAAAAGTTTTTTTGTTTTGAACAATATCACCACCGACTTTTTTGCCAAAAGTGGCAGGGTCGCCAAATGTATCCAACAAATCATCTTGAATTTGGAAGGCAATGCCAACATTTTTGCCAAATTCATACAATGGAGCAGCCTGTTTTAAACTTGCACCACCTGCTACTGCCCCCATTTCAAAAGCGGCGGCAATCAAGACCGACGTTTTTAATTCTATCATCTTGATATACTCGCTGAGTGTCACATCATTTCGGCTTTCAAAGTTCATATCCATTTGCTGACCGTCGCAAACCTCGCGTGCCATTTTGTTGAAAATCGCCCATAATTTATGCGTCATGGTAACAGACCCCTCAGTACTTTGAAGAAAATGGTATGCTAAAATCAACATAACGTCTCCCGATAAAATCCCCGTATTGATATTGTATTTTACATGAACCGTTGGTTTACCACGTCGCAAAGGAGCGTCATCCATGATGTCGTCATGTAATAATGTAAAATTATGGAAGACTTCAACTGCCATAGCAATCGGCAAAGCGCGGTTAATATTCTTTGAAAACAGCTCACAACCCATCAGTGCTAACAAAGGGCGCAATCTTTTACCCCCGATGCCGAGTATGTAATTGACTGGTTCGTACAATTCTTTGGGTTCATAAGAAAAATCGTTTTCAGTCAGATAGTTTTGAAATACCGTGTGATAGGCAGAAAGAGCTTGCATTTTGAAAAAAATAATTTTAAAATATATAAAAAATTACGTCACAAATTGAGGTGTGGGGCAAATATAGTTCAGTATTCATGTTATTTATTAGCTTTTTTAATATTTGGGCATTGATTTTGAAAAGAACTACTATAAATGTGGTAGGAATTAATTTTAGATTTAATACCTTTACTATGTTTGACAAAAAAAATCTATACTTTTTTAATACTTAGCAACGCACTGGCTTCGCTCGTGTGAGGGTATATGGTTCATTTTTTGGGCAAGCTCGAAAAATAAATCACCTTTCCTCTCTCGCGCGAGCGAAGCGAGCGCGTAACTAAGTAATTACAAGTAATTTACATTCAATACGAATAAACGTTCAGCTGTCCACCAAATGTAACAACTACTTGATTTTTAGGTATAAAGGCTTTCACATTTAACACCATGCAAAAATATTCGCGTCCTGTTGACATATTACTAATAGAGGACAATCCAGGCGATGTCCGATTGACCCAAGAGGCGTTTCGAGAAGCACGAATTCCCATCAAAATCAGCGTCTCAATGGACGGTGAAGATGCGCTTGCTTTTTTGAAACGGCGGTATCCGCATGAAAATGCGATTCGCCCCGACTTGATTTTGCTGGATTTGAATATCCCCAAACGCGATGGACGAGAGGTATTGGCGGAAATCAAAGCCGATGTTTTGTTACGCAATATTCCTGTTGTGGTATTGACGACCTCAAACGCTGAACAAGACATTCAAAAAACGTACAACCTTCAAGTCAACGCTTATATTAATAAACCCGTTGATTTTGACCGCTTTCTGGATATAGTCCATAAAATTGAAGATTTTTGGTTGATGACGGCGATTTTGCCGTCTAACACTAAATGAGTTATAAGTTATAAGTTATGAGTTATAACTCATAACTCATAACTTAATCTCTCCTACCAAACACACTTGAGCAAACGCGAGGATTTTTTTTAAAATTATTAACGTTTAGGTAATCTAACACGTATAATTCCCGCGAGCAATGAGGCAAACAACCAATATTCTTCTTATCGAAGATAACGCAGGCGACACAGTATTAGCCAAAATGTACATGAAAGATGCTGCTTTCAAGTATGAATTATTTGCAGCAGACACGTTTTTTGAGGGCATGGACATCATCAATCAACAAGAGATTGATATTGTTTTACTTGATTTGTCCCTACCCGATACGCAAGGTTTCAAAACCTTGAACCGCTATTTAGAGACCGTTTCAAACATTCCTGTTATCGTCTTGACGGGCGTTAATAACGAAATTGTGGGCAACCAAGCTGTGAAAGCAGGAGCGCAGGACTTTCTCGTGAAAGGACAATTCGATGGCAAACTACTTGGTCGTTCGATTCGTTTTGCTTTGCAACGCTATAAAGACTTACAGAAATTAGAAGATACAAAACGTGAACTGACCATCAATGAACGCCGTATTATCAAAGCCCAACAATTAGCGGGTTTTGGTAATTGGGAAATGGATTTGATTTCCAACGAAATGGTATGGCACGACGAAATATTCCGCATTTTTGGCTTCCACCCTGGCAGTATTACCACGGGTTTGTCCGATTATCTGGGCTTTGTACATTTTGAAGACCGCGAAACCATCGAAGACTTTTTCAATAAAGCAATGAAAGATGGCAAACTCTACAAAGAAGAACACCGTATTGTGGTGGACGGCACGTCCATAAAATGGCTTGCTATTCACGCCCAAGTTTTTTATGATGAACTCACAAACCGCACAATGTTGGTAGGCGGGGTCATGGATATTACAAAAAGAAAAGAAAATGAACAACTCATTGCGGAGCAAAACATCAATCGGCAAACATCTTTGCTGAAAGAAGAAGCCTTGCAAGACATGAGTTTTCACATTCGGACACCCCTCAGTAGTATCGTCAATTTATTGTATCTGATGGAGACCACCACCATTAGCCCACAACAAAGTGAACTCGTGGAAGGCTTGAAAACCTCTGTTGACGACCTTGCATTGATGATTAATAATTTGATGAATTTCTCGATGCTCGTAAGTCAAAACATGAAAACAGAGACCGAGGAATTCCCTATCAAAGATTTTGTGGCGGCAATTCGTAAAGCGATTCAGATTAAGGTGGATAATGCAAAAATCAAATTGGATTTTACACTTGGTGAAGATTTGCCCGAAAAAATCAAAGCTGATTCTAAGAAAATCACACAGATTATCTACAATCTCGTTGACCACGCTACACGTTATACACCTCCAAACAACCGCATTACGATTGATGTCAATATTACAAATGTTGACAATCAAGCAAATTTGACGATTCGGGTGAGCTATGCAGGCAAAATTCTGACAAGTTCCCAAATCAAGGAGTTGATGGAAGAAAATAAGATTTTGGAAACCATCAAAAACGAAAATAGCGATTCAGAAAAACAACAATTGGCACTCGCTATTGTCGGAAAATTGACCAAAATTTTGAAAGGGACGTTTAATATTTCAAATAAAGGCTCAGAAATGACCTTTTTTGACGTGTCTTTGCCTGTTACCGCCGTTAAAATTATTCAGACAGATGCCACTATGCCTGATTCTCCTGTCAAGATTTTATTGGTAGAAGACCATTTTTTGAATCAAATGGCAACCAAAAAACTCCTAACAGCGTGGTCGCCGTTTGTTACGGTGGATATCGCAGAAAATGGTATGATAGCGGTTGAAAAATTCAAAGCTCACGGCTACGATATTATTTTGATGGATTTGCAGATGCCAACGATGAACGGTTTTGACGCAACAGTACGGATTCGTGAAAAATCGCAAGTGCCTATCCTTGCACTTACGGCATCGGCAAGTAAAAACGAAGCCGATAAATGCTTTGAAATTGGTATGAACGACTACATAAGTAAACCGTTCAAACCACAAGAATTGTATTTTAAAATTATGACTGCCCTTGCAGGTGTGGCGGCTGTAAAAGTATAAAATTTGGGTCATTACTTAGTCACGCGCTCGCTTCGCCCGTGCGAGGAGGGAGGAGGTGGTTCGTTTTTCGGGCAAAGCCCGAAAAACGAACCACATTCTACTTTTACCAAGACACAACTTTCAAAAAGTTGCAAACTTTTTGAAAGTTTTAGCCCTTAATAAGCACGCGCAAACAAAACCCGCCGTTTCGAGGGTTTGCCTGTCAGAATACACGTACCTTCTTCGTCAACCGAATCCAATGGAATACAACGAATAGTAGCACCTGTTTGGTCTTTGATTTTATCCGCAGTTTCTGTTGATTCGTCCCAATGTGCCAGAACAAAACCACCTTTATTGGTCAAAATATCTTCTAACTCTGCCATTGTATTGGCTTTTCCTGTCATTTCAGTACGAAAAGCAACGGCGCGGTCAAATAAATTTTGCTGAATCTCGTCCAACAGTTTTTGAACTGCCAAAGCGACCCCCTCAGTATCCAGCGACATTTTTTCCTTAGTATCTCTTCTTGCGACTTCTACCTTGCCCACTGCCAAGTCACGTGCGCCAATGCCGATACGGACGGGAATACCGACCATTTCGTATTCTGCAAACTTAAAACCCGGGCGTTTGGTTTCGTCATTGTCAATTTTTACACGAATACCCAACGCTTTCAATGCTTTAGCAATCGTATTTGCCGCTTCGCTAATTTCTGGTGTAGGCTTAGGAATTGGGACAATAACCACTTGAATTGGTGCGAGTTTTGGTGGCAATACCAAGCCTTCATCATCAGAGTGGGTCATAATCAAACCCCCAATTAAGCGGGTTGACACACCCCATGACGTTGCCCAGACGAGTTCTTGTTTGTTGTCTTTATTCAAAAACTTAACATCGAAAGCGCGCGCAAAATTTTGTCCCAAAAAGTGAGATGTTCCTGCCTGTAACGCTTTACCGTCTTGCATCAACGCCTCAATTGTATAAGTATCTTCTGCACCCGCAAAACGCTCGTGAGCAGGTTTGTAGCCTTTAATAACGGGCATTGCCATCCAGTTTTCAGCAAAATCGGCATAAACTTCCAACATTTGACGGGCTTCTGCAATGGCTTCTTCCGAAGAAGCATGAGCTGTGTGTCCTTCCTGCCAAAGAAATTCAGCCGTCCGCAAAAACGGGCGGGTACGCATTTCCCAACGCACCACGTTTGCCCACTGGTTGTACAACAAAGGTAAATCGCGGTAAGAGTTAATCCAAGTGCGGTAAGTATCCCAGATAATGGTTTCTGATGTGGGGCGAACGATGAGTTCTTCCTCCAATTTGGCATCGGGGTCAACGATAAGTCCTGCGCCATTGGGGTCATTTTTCAAGCGATAATGCGTAACAACGGCGCATTCTTTGGCAAAACCTTCAACGTGCGCCGCTTCTTTGCTCAAAAAGCTTTTAGGAATGAACAATGGAAAATACACATTCGTATGCCCTGTATCTTTAAACATTTTGTCCAAAGCATCGCGCATATTTTCCCATAAACCATAGCCATTGGGTTTGATAATCATACAGCCCCTAACGGGCGAATTGTCGGCGAGACCCGCTTTCTTCACAATATCCAAATACCATTGTGAGTAGTCCTCACTTCTCGCGGTAATTTCTTTTGCCATAATTTTTCTGCTCTTATTTTAAAAATGAGTCGGTGATTCTTTTGAAGGCGCAAAAATAGCCCCCCTCAGTATTTTATGCTTATTTTATTGATAAATTTCTATTTGAAACCATACATAAATTTAAAATACGCATTAAAAGGCACTTTTGCGCTCGCTTCGTTCGCGCAAAAGGAGGAGAGGTGGTTCATTTTTCGGGCTCTGCCCGAAAAATGAACCATATTTCCCCTCTCGCGCGAGCGAAGCGAGCGCGAGAACCAGCAGTTTAGATTTTATGTATGGTTTCAAAAATTTCTAAATAATCTTATCGTTTACTTAGTTCTTCTTCTAAAAATTGGATTCCTCGGGGTAGAAACTGCGCTAAAGCCAACAGACGGCGGCGGTTTTTTTGTACCAATAAAATATCCGATTCTCTAAGCGGCAAATCATCAATTTGTGCGTGAAGAAGGAGGGTTTCGGCGGCTGGGGCGCGTACTTTTTCTAAGCGGTCTATCCACGTTTTTAATTCTTCTATGGTCAAATCTGGCAAGCGTTTAAAGTCTGTCCTTGTGAATAGGTCAACGGGCGAAAGTGTGGCTTTGGCTTTTTCGTCTTGCAAACGCGCCAATTTTTGTGCCACAATGGAATCAGTTGGCGAAAAAAGATGCGCCCTGTTGTAACTCCGCCAAGTGGCTTCAAGGGAATCTAAACTATTTTCTATGTTTAAAGTTGTCACCACATCGAACCCCAATGAAGGCGGCGGCGACCCCTCAGTATCTCCCAAAAATTCGGCACGAGAAGTCAATTCATCAGTTAATTGAAAAACGGGGTCATACGCCCAATGCTGACGGGCAAACTGAACAGGTGGCGTCATAAACCATTTTTCAAAACTAACAGACAAATTGCTACTGTCTCGTTGCAAACTATTTGACGCCCAAGTAGGGTCAAACAACTCCCAATTGCCTTCAATGCGCACAACATTCCAAGCATGAGGTTCAAGACGTTCGTCATTGAGGCGAGATTTGCCGTAGCCTGCCACATATCGTACTGCCATATTCGACTGCCGACACAAACGTTCCAGCAACAAAGCATAACCGCGACACACGGCAACACGTGCTGACAAAACAACAGAAACGCTTTGTTTTTCTACATTATAATCTGAGGTTTGACGATACGCACCATACGCTTTTTCATCGTAACGGATATTACGGGCAATCCAAACGTAGTAAAAGCGCACTTTTTCCAATTCGCCAACGGCATTGGCATCACAATAGGCAGACAAATCAGCAGCCGTTCGGGTAGTCCAAATCGGCGTGTTGACAGCAAGAGAATCAATACGGGCAAAATTTTGAGCCGTACTACTGAGGGGTGTGAAAAACGTGAAAAAACATAAAAAAAAATGGTTAAAACAGATGCTTTGTGGTTTCATGTGTGACGGTTTTAATGCTTCGCAAAACGGAACGTTGCAATTTACAACTTTTGTATATTACAAGCAAAATTATTTTGCAGGACGTGGCTCAATAATTTCAAAATTAAAGCCGCTACGCACATATTCCGCATACATATCTGCATCAAACGTATATAACTGGGCTGGACGGTGTGCGACCCCTCTCAGTATAGACACCTCTTTTAAGATGTTCATCTTCAAAAACTTTGTTCTGAAATTCCGTTTGTTCAAGCCATCTTTGGGCAAGCCCAAAATTGTTTCGTAGAGCCGTTGCAATTGTGTCAATGTGAACAAATTGGGCAACAATTCAAAACCTATGGGCTGATAACGGACTTTACTACGCAGACGTTGCGTTGCCACGGTTAGAATTTCGGCGTGGTCAAAAGCCAATGAAGGAAGGTCATCAAGCGCAAACCAACCCACATCTTTGGCGTCAGAATCGGCTGCAATTTTGTGTTCTGCCAAGTTAATGAGAGCGTAATAAACAACGGTTACAACCCGTCCACGCGGGTCGCGTTCGGGTGTGCCGAAAGTGTAAAGTTGCTCGATAAAGACGTTTTCAACACCTGTTTCTTCTTTTAATTCCCGCAAAGCAGCTTCTTCCAATGGTTCACCCATATCCACAAAACCACCGGGCAATGCCCAAGTACCTTCAAAAGGCGCGTGTCCGCGTTGAATCAACAACACTTTGAGCCGTGCTGATTCGTCGAGTCCAAAAATAACACAATCTACGGTTAGTGAAGGACGGGGGTGGTCGTAAGTATAAGCCATATCGTTTCTTTTAGTTACAAATCATGGCTCAAATGTACAATACTTCGTTAAGAATTTGTAAAAATATAGCTTCGCTCGCCCGAAAAGAAGGGAATTTGGTTCGTTTTTCGGGCTTTGCCCGAAAAACGAACCATCTCTCCTCCATCGCGCGAGCGAAGCGAGCGCGAGATGCAAAAAACGCTTTTAGGTTATGCCCATCCCTCAATTACTTTCTATTTATGAATACCTCCTTACCTTAAAATTTGAAATCTTCTTTATCTTTGCCCCATGATTTCGCAACGCCAACTTTTTCTCCACCACGTCGCCCAAACTTCCGACGCGCCTATGATGCTCGAGATTGACCGAGCAGAAGGGTGTTTCTTGTTCGATACTGAGGGGGTCGCTTATCTCGATTTGATAGCCGGTATTTCTGTGTCTGTGCTTGGACATCGGCATCCGAATGTACAACGCGCCATTGAAAAACAAGTGGGCAAATATTGGCACACGCTCGTTTATGGTGAGTTTGTGTTGTCGCCACAAGTCGAGTTAGCCACGCTTTTGAGCCAATTGTTACCCGACAATCTGGATTCGGTTTACTTCACCAATTCGGGAACAGAAGCTACTGAGGGGGCAATGAAATTGGTAAAACGCGCTACTGGACGCTCCGAAATTATTGCTATGAAAAATGCTTATCATGGCTCTACGCAAGGCGCGATGTCACTCAATTCTGATACTTATTTTACTCAAGCCTATCGTCCATTATTACCAGATATTCAGCATATCACATTCAATTGTGAGACCTGTTTGCGAGAAATAACGACGCGCACGGCAGCCGTTATTGTGGAAACAGTACAAGCAGAAAGTGGCATTTATGCACCCGATGAAGGCTATTTGAAAGCACTTAGGCAACGCTGTACTGATGTCGGTACTTTGCTGATTTTAGACGAAATTCAAGCAGGTATGGGCAGAACAGGCACTTTGTGGGCTTTTGAACAACATGGCATCACACCAGATATTTTGTTGCTTGCAAAAGGTTTGGGTGGAGGTATGCCAATTGGGGCATTTATCGCGTCAAAAGAGTTGATGTGGTCACTCACTAACAATCCTGTTTTGGGGCATATCACCACTTTTGGCGGACATCCTGTGAGTTGTGCTGCCGCTTTTGCCACGCTAAAGACCCTCGTTGAATCCGATTTAATCGCCCAAGTAAAAGCCAAAGAAGCCTTGTTTTTAAAACTTTTAGTGCATCGCCACATTCGGGCTGTCCGCAGTGTGGGCTTGTGGCTTGCCGTGGAATTAAAAGATTTTGACGCCATTCAACAAGTCATCAAGTCTTGTTTATCGGCGGGCTTGATAACCGACTGGTTTTTGTTCAATAGTAGTAGTTTGCGGATTGCCCCACCTCTGACAATCTCTGAACCAGAGATTGAATGGGCGTGTCGTGTTATTTTGAAGGCATTGGATAAATTGTAATTAGCAAACCAGTTAATGGAAACAGCGCATACCTTGATTAAGTTACAAAAACCACACGATAATATCTTGTTATACATTAGCACATAAGGTTTTACCCTTTTTTTATACCTATCGTAATCACTTAGCCTGCGCTCGCTTCGCTCGCGGAAAAGAAGGAGAGGTGGCTCATTTTTCGGGCAAAGCCCGAAAAATGAACCACATTCCCCTTTTTTGCGAGCGAAGCGAGCAGTAGGTTATATCAAAAAAAAGGGTAAAACCTTACGCAATAATGTATAACCCACAGCTTTGGCGAATAACACATACAAGTTTGAGAATAAATTTTGTATGTTTGCCCCTGTTTTGCGTAAAAAACAAGATTAAATAAAAAGTAATTATTTTAGGAGTGGGCATAACCTAAAAACATCGTTTTTTGATTAAAAATAGATGTTTTGCGCTCGCTTCGCTCGCGCAAAAGGTAGGAGACGTGGTTCGTTTTTCGGCGAAGCCGAAAAATGAACCACATTCTCCTTTCTGCGCGAGCGAAGCGAGCGCACTACCTTGAATCATTAAAAAGATACAAATAAAATAGATATTTTAATAATATAAATTTGGATAACGCGACCTTAAACTCGCGCCACGTCAATGTCTTGCTTAAATCTCAGTATTAGTCTAAAAATACATAAATACAGTGAAAAAAACATTCGTAGTTGTTCTCATACTTTTTACAGTACTCGCGCTTGACCAAGCCTTGAAGATTTGGATAAAAACACATTTTTGTTATGGCGAAGAACGCCCGATATTGGGTTTAGCTTGGGCAAAACTCAATTTTGTTGAAAACCCTGGTATGGCGTTTGGCTGGAAATTCGGGGGTGAATATGGCAAATTGGCACTAAGTCTTTTCCGCATTGCAGCTATCGGGTTTTTGATATATTATATTGCGCGTTTGATTAAAAGCAATGTGGGTTATGGTATTTTAGTGAGTTTTGCCTTTATTTTGGCGGGAGCTATTGGCAATATCATTGATTCTGCTTTCTACGGCATGATTTTCAGCGAATCAGATTATCATTGTGTCAACGGTGCGGCGCAACTTTTCCCCGAAGGTGGTGGTTATGGTAAATTTCTACATGGGAAAGTGGTGGATATGCTGTTTTTTCCCTTGTGGAACAACGAATTAGGCGAAGTTTTGTTCTTCCAACCAGTTTTCAATATTGCAGATTCTTCTATTACAATAGGCGTGTTGAGTATTTTGCTTTTCCAAAGAAAGTATTTTGGAGAACCCGATGCACCTATTACTGGCACTCCTACTGTTTCTGAAATACCTGACGTAGTGGAAAATACAGAAAATATAGTTAAAAATGACGAAATTACTGAGGGGGGTGTTGATTAGCCCCCCAACCCCCAAAGGGGGAGTACCTACAAATACTGCTAATTTTGTTCAATAAATAAGTATCTTTAAGTTTTATCGAGTCAAACTCCCCTTTGGGGGGTGGGAGCTAAAAAAGAAAGAAAGTTAATTGTTATTTTGTTACAATAAACAGTTTTAGCGTCGAAAAAGTACGAATCTTCTGGATTTTTCTTTTTTTCTGTAAAAAATCAAATTTCAACCATAATCTATTATTTGAAACCATACATAAATTTAAAATACGCATTAAAAGGCTCTTTTGCGCTCGCTTCGCTCGCGCGAGAGAAAGAGAGGTGGTTCATTTTTCGGGCTTTGCCCGAAAAATGAACCACATTCCCCTCTCGCGCGAGCGAAGCGAGCGCGAGAACCAGCAGTTTAGTTTTTATGTATGGTTTCAAAATCTATTAAGCCTTTTTTTAACTTCGTTGCCAAATAGCTACTAAACTTAGTTTAGAAACGCGAAATAAAACGAAAAATATGACAAATTCAGAAGAAATATTCGATAAAGAGTTTTTACCACACGCCAATTCCCTTTCTAATTTTGCTTATTACTTGACGCAAAACGAAACAGAATCCGATGATTTGTGGCAAGACACCATGTTGAAAGCCTATCGTGCAGCAGAAAGTTATCAAGAAGGAACTAATGCGAAGGCTTGGTTGTTTCGTATAATGAAAAACACGTTTATAAACGAATATAAACGCAAGAAACGGCGTGGACACCAAGTTGATTACGAAGAAATTGGTGCATTTCACGACGAAGAAGACTCCCCCATGACTTCTTACACTGACCTCAGAAGCGAGCTTTTTTCTAACATGATGGGTGATGAAATGATGAACGCTATCAATGAACTACCCATAGATAACCGAACAATTTTGATTCTATGTTACGTAGAAGAATTCCAATACGAAGAATTAGCCGCCATTTTTGATATCCCAATCGGTACAGTTCGTTCACGTTTATCGCGGGCAAGAACTTTGCTAAAAGAGAAATTGAAAGATTATGGCAAGAATTTGGGCTACGGAAAAGAACAATAATTTCAAAGATTTCAAATTTGAAATCTTTGAAATCCTTGAAATCCTTGAAATCTTAAATCAGCACTATTTCGATAATTTACTATTATTTAATCACCGATTTAAGAATCGGTACAAATTTCAAATCATCAACCAATGAGAGAGATTCAACTCCCGAACGAAGACGTTTTTCAACGTGTTAATTTGTATTTGGACGGCAGAATGTCGCAAATCGAAGTGAGTACATTTCGGACAGACATGAACCAGAATCCTGCTATTACTGAAGCCTTGAACCATGAACAATCGTTTCGCGACCTCCTCAAAAACAGCGTTCACCGACGGGCTGTGTCTTCTGATTTGATTCAGAACATCAAAGACAAAATCCGCACAGCACCACACTAAAATTTTACACTAACAAATTTTACGGACACACCTTTTTTACATGATTTAATCACACACATTTCTACGTTATTCTACAAAGAACTTCAAAATAAAAGGCTTGCCTCCAACACGGGGCAAGCCTTTTCCTTATTTATACGTCCTCAAACAATAAGAAAATGTTAAACTCCGTTAAGAGCATTTTAAACTGTTTGCAAGCTATTGAGTAATAGCGTAATTTCGCTAAAAGTTTTAAAAATACCAAAATATGAGACCAGCACGCGCTTTTTTTGTGACTATGACAGTCGTTGTATTGACCGCTTTTGCGGCAATCGCTCAATCAAATC
Organism: Saprospiraceae bacterium; assembly: GCA_034520175.1. Taxonomy (GTDB): domain Bacteria; phylum Bacteroidota; class Bacteroidia; order Chitinophagales; family Saprospiraceae; genus JAAFJT01. Next base: position 93,701 of record JAXHNU010000044.1, on the reverse strand, counting down.
CTTACGGCGGCAACTACCGCGATAATAATAACCAAAACAATAGCCGTCGTCGTCCCCATCGGCATTGCTCAGAGCCTTATGCTCAAAAAGCGTTTGCGCGCGATTATCCGTCGTTGGCAAATGCCAATATCTATCACCTTGACCGTTCGATTCGTGAGTTTACAAAATACAAATGCTTGTCATCTGAGCAAATTCGTCGTCTTGCGGTTTTGTACCCTACCGACCGCGATAAATACGAATACCTGTCGTATGCCCTCAATTACGTTTTCGATATCGAAAACTATGCTTTAACGGGCAGCGTTCTCGCAAATCACAATGCAAGAGACGGTTTCTATCGTTTGCTCGTCCGCGAGGGCGTTCCTGCTGGTGACTATTATAATGTCTATAACAACAATGTTGGTGGGGCTTACGCTTGCAATACCTGTCCGCAGCCGCAAATGATGACCCCTCAGTATCCGCAGTATCAAAATCAATACAACGGACAAAATCAAAATCAATCGTCTAATCAAGACAACACCTACAATAGTTTGCCAGACCCGCGTTACAACAATCCGCAGAATCTGCCCGCTATGTATGATGAGCCGACAAATGGTGTAAACAACGGTGCAAACAATGGTTTGAATAGTGGCTATCGGGGTTTGATGACCTATAAAGAATTTGAATCTATGAAAGAGCGCGTCAAACAAAATGCGTTTGATGCGGGAAAATTGGAAGCCGCAAAAAATTTGACGCAATCAAACACCTTAACTGCCAACCAAGTTGTAGAAATTGTCAATTTGATGACAATGGATAACAACCGTTTGGAGTTCGCAAAATTCGCTTATACTTTTACTTACGACCGTGAGAATTATTCAATGGTGGCGAATAGTTTGTCTTTTTCAAATAATAGACGCAGTTTGGAGCAGTTTATTAGTAGTAAGCAGTAGATACAGCGTAAAAAATCTAATGGAGCGAGCAGATAAGAAACTGGCTCTTTTTCTGTCGTTGTGCGAGCAAAAGGCACGAAAACTCAATTTTACCTGAATCATTAAAAAGATACAACTTTTGAATAAAAAAAAATATTAATAAATATTATTTTTTTTCCCTCTGATTTTTCTCCCCCTTTTCTTTCTTTTTAAATTATTTTTTTTTTTTCCTTCTTCAACTCAAAAAAACATTTGCTAATCCATAACAACACTTTACTTTTGCGCCGTTATTAAAATTGGTATTAACTAAAAAGGGTAGAATAAGGTTTGGTTAAAATAGACAATTGAATTTTTTTTTCAATGCCCTATTGGGAAATGATAAAACAATTGTATCTTTGCCCCATTAAAAATTCATATTCTTAAAATCAAAATAAGTTTCTAAGTTTCACTTTTTCTAAATGGCAATTCTTCGATAATTCGTAAACGTCTAATAGCACATTGGACAACGATATATGACCCATATTTTAGAGAAAACAACACTTATATACCGTTTTTTGAAAGTAGTTTCAGCCATTAGAACAGTTTTTTCACACAAACTGTTAAATACCACACACACTATAAAGCGATTCTTTAATCTTTTCAAAAGCGACAAAACTATGGTAGCAACCACCACGGCACGGTATTCTGATGATGAATTACAGGAGTTTAAAAAATTAATCGAAGAGAAACTCACGAAATCCCGCGCAGAAGTTCAATTTCTTCGTCAGCAAATGAATGAAACCAATGAAAATAGCGCAAATCAACAAAGTGGCGACTGGACTGATGAAAGTTCAAACCACACACAGATGGAAATGTTGATTAATTCACTTGGTCGTCAACAACATTTTATGCGCAATCTTGAAAATGCCCTCCTTAGGATTCAAAATAAAACTTATGGTGTCTGTACTTTAACAGGCGATTTGATTCCCAAAGAACGTCTCCGCTACGTCCCTCATGCAACTAAAAGTATTGAAGCAAAAAATGCACGTCCTATGCACAATACTTCTACGCACGCTATCGCTGAAAATGCGATACGCCGTAATAAAGTAGAAGAAGAACAACCAGAAAGTAATGGACATGTTGAGACTGCCGAAATGCAAAAAGCATTTTTCGAGAATCAATAATAAGATTTTTAGGTAAAAAAGGTAAACGCCTTTCCACACAAGCGCGTGCGGAAAGGCGTTTCTTTAAGACGCTTTTTTAGAAATCTGAGAACGACTTTCGGTTTAGTATATTTACGGAATCTCTAAAATTTTATGCGTTTGTAAACTCAATTTCCATTGCGGATTGTGCAGACAATATTGAAGTGCCATCTGCGTATGGATTTTTTGCAAAGGGCTGTCCATTGGTTGTATATAAAAATTGTCAAACACCAAATCTGCAAATTTTTCGGGTTCAGCACCCGCTTGTGGAAAAACAAGTTTTAATTCAGACCCCCTCAGTACCACGATGTCCGTACCCGCTTTTGGGCTTACACAAACCCAATCAATGCCGTGTGCCAATGGAATTGTCCCATTCGTTTCAATTGCGATTTCAAAGTCAAGGTCGTGAAAAGCTTTGACCAATGCCGCGTCAAGCTGTAAAGCGGGTTCTCCGCCTGTGCAAACCACGTATTTTTTGACTTTATCACGCGTCGAAACAATATTTTGTCCTCCCTCAGTTATAATTTCAGCTTGATGGAGCTTTAGCACCATATTTTTCGTATTTTGACCAGCCATTGCTTCTTCCCAAACCTGATTGACTTTAGCGGCTACGTCGGCGGCAGTTTTGAAACGCCCACCATTCAAACCATTTGTACCCACAAAATCGGTATCGCAGAATTTGCAGATGGCTTTTTCGCGGTCTTTTTCACGTCCTGTCCACAGATTACAGCCCGTGAAACGGCAAAAGACGGCGGCACGTCCTGTCTGTCCGCCTTCTCCTTGAAGGGTATAAAAGATTTCTTTTATTTTGTAACTCATCGTTTATCGAAACTTATTTTGTAATTACTTGGGTGGATAAGCCAGATAATTACCTTATTTTATAACTACTTAGCCATAACTAAAAAGTCCGTTTTACGCGCTCGCTTCGCTCGCGCAGAGAGGGGAATGTGGTTCATTTTTCGGCGAAGCCGAAAAATGAACTACCTCTCCTCCCTTCTCGCGCGAGCGAAGCGAGCGCGGGATTAAAAGAAAGCAAACCCTATAATCGCACCTATTGTAATAGAAAATATCGCAATGATAAAATAGGCGAAGCTAATAATAGCCGTTTTAGCCAATGTTTTTACCCAGTTTTGTTGATAATATCTTTTTACGGAGGCAATAAAATGGATACCAAGCCAGCCAAAATAAATGGGTAAAATGTTATTCCAATATTTTGATACCCACAAAACAGGGATAAGAACTAAAAAAGCGGCTGTATTGAAATGCAGTAAAAAGACAATGTGTTCAACGTAATACCGCTTTCTGCGCCAATAAAGCAGCAATAAAAATAGAGCCAAAGCGGGGATCATGGTCACAGTAGCCCAAAACAACTTACCCATTAAAAAATGAATCAACCCACCTGCCTCTTGTGTGACTTTAATGGCTTGTTTTGTGATGATTTTCTTCAAAAAGCCTTCTACTTTATACTTTTCAATAATTTCGTCAGGTGATGAATCGTAGAGTTCTCGTGTGGGTATGCGCAATCCTTCGCCCAAACCACTGATATTATTGGTGTCTTCATGCATAACGAGGGCTTCTTTCAAACCACGTTTGAGTTTTATCTCCGCAATTTTTGGGCGCAACTTGTCTATCAACTTTTGCTTTTCTTCTTCTTCTTGTGCGAGTTTTATACCCGCATTTACACCATTTACAAAATCACCTATTGGCGTCACTGCTTCTGATGTATCTGCTTTTTTTCTAATTCGTTTTTCCAAAGGTATATCCGCAACATTCACCAACTCATTAATAATAGAATCTTTAAATGCTTCCCTTAGTTCATGGATACTGTCTGCCTCAGTCGCTACTGAGTAGTTAATTGTACCGTTTGCTTCGCCCAAGTTGATGGTTACTTTAGCTCCCTTTTCTAAAATTTTATGCTGCTTGTTGAACTCTTTATCCAAAATATCATTTACTTCTTTTTGTATTTTTTCCCTATCCACGCCAATTTCTTCTGGATACATCATTTTAAACATCAACGAATCGGACAAACGTTGTGTTTGAGCATTGGCATACTGAGGGGGTAGCAATGTGTGCCGAATGGAATCCAACTCCTTCAAAAAGGTTTTCCGTTTGTAGCTGTCTCGCGTTTTTTGTATCTTATTTTGCGCTTTATCCTCTGCTGTTTTAGCTCTTGATGCCAAAAGCCCAAAAGCAAACGCGCCAAGTACCAAGAACAACTGAATAGGGTGTGCATACCGTTTGAAATGCCCTTTAAAAAACTCCGTCGTCAGTTTTCCCGGAATCAGTAAATGGTGCAAAGTCATAAAAAACTTGCCGTCAAGATGCCAAAAAGTATGAAAAAACTCATGCAACAAATCGTGCATAGACGATTTGGGCGAGACAGGTTTCTGCCCACAATTGGGACAAAATTTATCGAATTCTGCCAATGGATAATGGCAGTTAAGGCAACTTGGGTGGTGGTGTTTTAGGTGACTCATTGGTGGTTGATATGCGTTTAGAAAATTATCAGCAACAAAAAAAAGACAAACCTTTGAGGTATCCTAATTTAAAATTTGAAACCGTATATAAAATTTTGAAACATCTTAAAACTACGCCCTTGCTCGTTTCGTTCGTGAGGGGGGAGAATGTGGTTCATTTTTCGGCTTCGCCGAGAAACGAACCACGTCTCCTCCCTTTTGCGCGAGCGAAGCGCGCGCAAAACATCTGTTTTTAATCAAAAAACGATGTTTTTAGGTTATGCCCACTCCTCAATTAATTGATAATCAGTTTTTTATTATTTTATAATATAAAAATATAATATCTATATTATTTGTTTTAAATTAATTATAAAATTAAATTTTTTATACATGATAAAATAAAATACATTTTTTTATCAAAAATAAAATCATTTTGCCAAATTAAATATTAAAAATGAATTAAAAATAAAATTTTATTAAAAAAAACAAACTCCGTATTAGTTTCCCGTTTTACCTTTACATCATGTTTAGAGGCATGTAAGCCACCACAAGTAAACACGCAGTGAAACACTCAACACATCAATATATCCGTCCCACTATTTCAATCAATAGCGCGTTGCTTAATGCCCTTAGATAATGGTTGAAAAAACGCTTAACAATTATATAGAAATAGGATACATAAAAAATAGCATATATACAAGTATGTCTTAGTCATTTTAGTCATTATCAACCAAACTCTATTCTCTCGGACACAATTTATTACAATATGAAGAAAATATTACTCTCTGCATTGACGCTTGCTCTTTGTTCAAGCCTCTTTGCCGCCTCTGAAACAGAGGTAGAAGCCAGATTGCAGGCGATGTCCTGCATAGTTCCCGTTAAAATTGAAGAACGTGTGACCAAACGCATCAAGTCGTTGCTCCACGCCCGCAAAGACACCGAAAAACTCATCGGTCGTACTGCCAGTTTCTTCCCCTTTTTCGACCAACAACTCAAAGAACTTGGGTTGCCCGCCGACTTAAAATACATTACTTGTCTTGAAACAGAACTCAACAACAAATGCGTTAGTACAGCTAATGCACGCGGTATCTGGCAGTTGATGTCCGATGTTCAAGAAGAGTTTGGTTTACGCATTGATGCGGCTGTCGATGAACGTCTCGACCTTGTTCGTGGTACGGAAGCGGCTTTGAAAGATTTGAAGCGTATGTTTAACAACTACGATAATTGGGAAATGGCACTTGCTGGCTACAACTGCGGTGCTGGTCGTTTGGGTCAAGCTATGAAACGTGCAAAAAGTAAAGATTTTGACCGTGTAAAAAAATTCTTACCAGAAGAAACACAAAATTACATTCCGAAATTCATCGCCTTTACTTATATGATGAAAAACTATCGGGCGCACGATTTGAAACCCAACTTACCTTCATTGGATTTACAGTGTCTCGGTGCAGTCAAAACCTATAATTTCGTTTCTTTATCAACAGTAGCCAATATCACGGATTTGCCTTATGAATTTATCATGGAGTTGAATCCTCAATATGCACAAGGCTATGTTCCAGACAATCCCAAAGGGCATAATATCATTGTTCCTCGTCGAGTTATGGGTGCTTTGCAAGATTATGTATCCAATCCAGATGCTCAACAACAAGGCAGTTTGGTCTTTGCCGCAATGGTTGTAGATGTCAACCTTCCACAAATTGACAGTGACCCATGTTATTTTCCGACAACTTACACCGTTGGCTCAGAAGAAACACTTGAAAGTATTGCTGATATTTTCAATGTTAGTCCCTACAATATCATGTTGTGGAATCAGTTAGATTATCCTTCGGTTTCAAAAGGTAAAGAATTGACGCTTTATTTGCCACGTATTGTGCCAAAACGGGTATAAATTGATAAGATTTTATTGCTCGCTTAGCTCACAAAATAGGAGAGGTGGTTCATTTTCTATTTTGCGAGCGAAGTGAGCAGTATTTACATAAAAAATAGCGTGACTACTCAGCCTCCCCGCAAAATCGTTGCATTTCCAGACCAAAACTTTGTGCCTTTGTGGCTAAAATTTTACCGCCACGAAGACACAAAGACACAAAGGCACGAAGCCACGAAGACATAAAGCCACAAAGGGCTAAGTAGTTACAAAATAGCGACTATCACAAACTCAACTGAAGCAGAATAGCAAACCAACAAAAAGGCGCGTTTCCGATAACTCGGAACGTGCCTTAATTATTATTGGCTCTATGACAATTTTAGCAGGAACTCACGTTCGGGGAACTTTTAAAGTTCCCCGAACGTTGATACGTCGGTCTGAATCGAAGACCGCTAAGTAGCTAATTAAAATCTAAAATAGTATCATCATTAGCCCGTACAAATGCCATAAACGCTTTTCGCGATATGGTTTGTCCGCCGAGCGAAGTCAAATGTCCTGTTTCTTGTTGGCAATCAATCAGTTTAAAATCGCGTTTTTTCAATTCTTCGACGAGTGAAATAAAGCCGTATTTTGAGGCATTGGATACTTTTGTAAACATACTTTCGCCAAAAAACAATTTGCCAATCGCGATACCATACAAACCTCCAACCAATGTTCCCTCTTCCCAAACCTCTACCGAATGGGCGTAGCCCCAATCATTCAGTACTGAGTAGGCGTCTATCATTTCATCATTTATCCAAGAACCGCCCGATTGTCCTTTGCGGTCATTTTCTCTACAATTAGCCATTACTTGTCTGAATTGTGTGTTGTAAGTGACTGTAAATTTTTGTTGATTGAACAAAGGGCGCATACTTTTCGACACTTTCAAATCAGAGGGCAGCAACACCATACGCGGGTCGGGCGACCACCAAAGAATTGGCTCTCCTTCGTTGTACCACGGAAAAATTCCATTTTTATAGGCTACCAATAGACGTGCAGGTGACAAATCACCGCCTGCGGCAATTATATCTTTAGACGCTGAACGCTCAGGGTCGGGGAAATCGTTGTAACGAGGGTTGAGCCAAATTAAAGCCATTATTAAGATTGTTTGTAATTATTTAGCTGTGTGCTTTTGCTCACACAACGACAGGAGAAATGCCACAAAACTTAGATTAGTTACAATTATTTTGAAACCATACATAAAATCTAAACTGCTGGTTCTCGCGCTCGCTTCGCTCGCGCGAGAGGGGGAAAGTGGTTCATTTTTCGGGCAAAGCCCGAAAAATGAACCACCTCCTACTTTTGCGCGAGCGAAGCGAGCGCAAAAGTGCCTTTTAATGCGTATTTTAAATTTATGTATGGTTTCAAAACAATTATTTGTAGTTACTTAGACTGTTACCCGCTTCACTCGCAAAAAAGGGGAAAGTGGTTCGTTTTTCGGGCTTTGCCCGAAAAACGAACCACATATCTTCCCACACGCGCGCGAAGCGAGCGCGTGACTAAGTATTTACAATTATTTAAAAAATAAGGTCTGCTGTTATTGGATAGTGGTCAGAGTATTTTAGAGAATGAATCTTACAGTTACGGGCTTCTATATTAGGCGACATTAAAATATTATCAATTTTCAAAGCAGGAATCTTGCCATTGTACGTGGAGCTAAAACCAAAAGCAGCTTCCCGAAACGCATCTGATAAATTGTTAGAGAGCGTTTTGTAAACATAAGAAACAGGTATTTCGTTGAAATCACCACAAACAATAACGGGATAAGGGCTTTGTTGGATATTAGAAGCAATAGATTCTGCTTCTCGTGTCCGCTTGATACCCGTCGAACGCACGAGTTTGAGCATTCTTGCAAATTCTAACCATGAATCGTCATCACCAATTTTACCCGATTTTGCCAAATCATTTGCCATACCACTTACCCTATTAGAGGTTAAATGAAGCGAAAACACCCGTACTTTTTTTGTTCCAATTTGGACATCTGCAAAATTACAGCCATTCCCATATTTTTCACTGTCTAATTTGCCCTCGCCTACAATCGGAAAACGAGAATAAATAACAATTTGGTTGCCTATTTGTCGAGATTGATAAGGATAAGCCGATAAAAAAGGGAAAAAAGCAGCTACATGCTTCATTGTGTAGTCGTTTAAGTCACCACCTTCTTGCAGACAGATAATTTCAGGATTCTGTTCTTTAAAAAATTTATTTAATCCATTTCTCGCAGCTAATTTATCTTTGTGGTAAGGCATTACAAAATCGGCGGCGTTGTATGTCAATACCCGAACCGTATTTTCTGATTTTTTACCCCCCTCAGTATTTTTCCAAAAATTGACGCCAAAAACGGCGGTTAAGTGCACCCAACCCACCAATAAAGTGACGGTTGAAAACCACCAAAACCTTATCCGACTCACCGACCAGATAAGGATAAAAATAACATTCGCCAGCAGCAACCACGGAAAAGCCAAACCGAAAAAGAGAAACAACGACACTTTTGCGGGGTTTATGAACGGGGCAGCATAAGCAAGTAATGTAAAAAAGACAACCCAAAGATTGAGTTTTCTTAAAAAATTCATCATCGGTATATTTCAACGTGTTTGGATTGAGCAAATAGTTGTAGATACTACACGCGCTCGCTTCTCTATTGCAAAAAATAGAAAGGTGGTTCGTTTTTTGTGCAAAGTCTGAAAAATGAACCACCTCTTTTCCTGTCGTTGTGCGAGTAAAAGCACGTAGCTAAAGAGTTACATTCAGGCAAAGATAGAGACGAATCGCAAACAGTCGTTACAGATAAAGGTATCTTTCAGTTATTCTTAACTAAATTTTCTTCTTTACTAAGAAATAAGTACCCCAATGACACAAGCCCAAAAAACGACCCTACCCAAAACGCAGTACCGATTTTAGCAAAATCATTGTCATACATTTTTGCAGAAAAAAAAGCTCCCAGACCGATGCCCGCTTCAAGCGCAATATACATGGTTGCCAAGCCGCGTCCGCGATTGTTTTCGTCCACCAAATCTACTGCCCATGCTGCTAAAGTTGGGGTATTCATGCCCCAAGACAAACCAAAAATGATAGCTGCAACAACAAAAATAAGAAACGTTTGCCCAAAACCAAGCAATGCCATAGAAGCAATAACACCCACAGATGCCCATTTCATCACGGCAACGCGTCCGTACTTATCACTTGCCTGCCCTGCAATCAACCGAATAGCCAAAGATGCAGCCGTAGAAATACCAAAAAACAGCCCTTTATTGGCAATACCTATGTGGTTCGACAAGTCAGGAATGAGCGTCAGACAAACTCCTGAAGCAAAGGACAGCAATAATTGAACAATAAAAGTAGGTAGAGCTTTTCTATCAAAAATTTCATCACGGTTGATTTTCAAATGCGCTAACTTGAATTTTTTTTTATTTTTCAAGGTTTCGGGCATATTATTGACTAAAATTAAGACGGATAGAAGTGCTAAAAGCGAAGATACGCCACACATCAGATTAAAATTTGCCCAACGGGTAATCTCACTCCCCAAAAGTGGTCCAATGCTCATGCCGAGTGCCGCACTTACACCAACTGCTGACATCGCTTCGCCGCGTCGGTCAGCACTCACCACATCTGCAACGTAAGCAGATGTAGCGGTGGGTTTGAACCCCGTGGAAAACCCATGTGAGAAACGCAAAAACAAAAAACCAAAAACCGACATAACATAAGGATAAAAAACACTCGCTATTACACAAACCAGCGAGCCAAAAACCATAATGGGTACACGTCCAATCGTATCGGTCAATTTACCACTAAAAGGACGACTAAGCCCGGCGGTTAAGGTAAAAAGCGCAATAATATAGCCTTTGTAATCAGCACCACCGAGTGCCGTAAGACGGTCGGGCAATTCGGGAATGAGCATTTGAAAACTGGCGGAGAATAAAAAATTGCTCACGCAAAGAAGACCAAATTGAGTGGTGTAGAGGCGGGCAGTTGAAAGTTCCATACCGCAAAGGTAATTATATTAACAAACACGTAGGCAACGGTCAGCTATTTTTCGTTGTATTTTAATTTAAGTGTTTGAATAAAAACTATTGGATAGTTACTTAGGAACGTTAAATAATCCAAGTTTTGTGGTAGTACCTCAAAACGCGCCGCCTTCGGCGGCGCGGGGGATTTTTCGGAGCGAGCCGTTTTTTTGTTAAAAATTTGGGCAAAGCCCAAATTTTTAACAAAAAACGGCTCGCTCCATTAGATTTTCCTCGTGGCGAAGCCACGTTTTAATACCACAAAACTTAGATTAAATAAATAAAAGCGCGTTTTGAGACGCTATATTTTTCGCTTTGCGAAAAATAAATCTATCAGGGTGAGCGTGTATTTTTTGCTTAAAAATCTTCGATTTTTAAGCAAAAAATACACGCTCACCCTAAAAAAAACCTCTGAGGGCGATTTTCGAGCGAAGCGAGAAAGAGCCAGTAAAACGCGCTTTTATTTATTTCGCGTTCTTTATGTATCGTTTCAAAAAGAATATTTCGACAAATGATACAACTTTCGCAAAAGATAATTTCGATTTTGGAACTTTTTTTTCGTAAAAATAGTTAGTTTTAAATTAAAGTTAACTCAATATATCTTTAACCGATTCTGCTCTACCTTTGCGCTAGGACACAAAAAGAAAAGAAGTTTAGTTTTTATACATTCTTGTTGTTTAGTTGACGTCCGCTTCGTACAAAACGAAGCGGATTTTTTTACTTCAAAATCCGCCGAATATCGTTTGCCCGTTCAATCATGGTTTTGAAATCGTCAAAATTGCGTTTTATCAACAAGGTTCTGAATTGCGATAGCACAGAGATATGCTCATCTAAAACATCTAAAACATTGTCTCGATTTTGTTCAAAAATGGGAATCCACGTTGCAGGATTCGATTTTGCCAAACGGACAGTTGATTCAAAACCACCGCTCGCCAATTCAAAAATCTGATTTTCATCGCGCTCTTTTTCCAAAACCGTCAATGCCAAAGCAAAACTTGAAATATGTGAAATATGGCTGACATAAGCTGTATGCACGTCGTGGCTATCGGCATCGAGGTAAACTATCCGCATTTGAAGAGCCGTAAATAAATCTTTCGCTGTTGTGTGGGCAGCTTCGCTGCTGTCTTCAATATCGCACAAAACACAGGCTTTACCCATAAAAAGACCGCTAATTGCAGCATCTGGACCTGAAAACTCCGTTCCCGCCATTGGGTGTGTGGCAATAAAATTTGCCCGTTTGGGGTGGTTGCGCACGGCTTCTACAATTGGTTTTTTGGTTGACCCAACTTCCATTACAATTTGGTGCGTGACAATACCCAAAACCTTTGGCAATACCGTAATCATCGCATTTACGGGCGTTGCAACGATGACAATATCCGCTGATTTGACCCCCTCAGTAAAAGGCTTGATTTTATCCACTAAACCGAGTTCTAAAGCGCGTGCTGCATTGGTTTTATTGGCTTCAACCCCAATAAGCGTAGTCGCAAAACCACTTTTGCGCAAAGCAATAGCCAATGAGCCGCCAATCAAACCCAGACCAATAATTGTAATTTTCATGCGATGTTTTTTAGTAAATACTTAGTCACGCGCTCGCTTCGCTCGCACGTGGAGGGGAAAGTGGTTCATTTTTCGGGCAAAGCCCGAAAAATGAACCACCTTTTGTCTTTTTGCGGATAGAGCTAAGTAATTATTAAAAGTTAATAATCTCTACTTTTGCCCTCCCCATTTTCTTTGCGCTGACGATGTAAAGGCGTGAATATTCGCTCTCAGGTATATTTTCTGCAGTTTTGTTACCTCCCAGTATCTGGAGTGCCAATTTCGGAACTGTGTTGGAATGACCCACTATAAAATACCGTCTGCCACCGCCCCGCGCAATCAATTTTTTGACCAACTCATCTTGTTTTTTCACGTCGTAAATATCCACAGGACGGCGTTTGAATTTGGCTAAAGGCTCGGCGGTGTGGCGTGTGCGCGGCGTTGAAGTAGAATAAACTCCAGAAATCTTTATTTTCTTAAAAATTTTCACCAATGCTTCTGCCCGTCCGCGTCCTGTACCGATTAAGTCGGCATCAACACCTGCCGTTGTGTCTTTCTCTGCGTGGCGAACGAGGAAAAAGATAGTTGTTGCCGTATCTTTGAACCCTTCAATCTTGAAAGTTCTGCCATCGGCTGTTTTTACCGTGCCGCTATTATCTATTGTAGGTAACGTGTTTTGGTACGGAATAAAATCTGTTTCTTCCGTTTTTTGCGCTTTAATTGTGTGTACTGTAAAAAGCACGATAAGCGCGATAATGAGTTTTTTCATTTTTTAATACTTTTTGTGAATGGTTAATATGTAATGCAACAATTTCCGCTTTGAAATTTTCAGGGCGGCGTAGCTGCCTAATCTCGGTAATATTAAACGGAAAAAATATTCTCAAAGCGGTGTAACCGCTAAAGTTCCCGTTTTGCGGTTACACCGCATCAGAAGTAGTTGCAGCCTTTAAATATTACTATTACCAAGATTAGGCAGCTACGCCGCCCGAAAATCCCAAAGCGGAAATTGCTGCCACGTTTACGCTTTTTTTTCAAATACTTTAAACGTGTAATCACACTCGTTTTTTTCATCTTTTTCGTGTTTTTCTTCCGAAACCAACGTCCAGTTTGAAAAATCAATGTCTGGAAAGAACACATCTACCCCCTCAGTATCGGGGGTGTTTTCGGGTATTTCTATATCGACTTCGGTCAAATACAGGCGTGTCCACAAGTCTTGACTTTGTTTGTAAATCTCACCTCCACCGATGATAAAGGCTTCTGTTTCACCATTTTGCTTCGCAATTTTCAAGGCTTCGGGAATAGAGAAAGCGCGGATACAGCCTGTGGCGATGAAAAAAGGGTCGCGCGAAACCACCACATTTGTCCGTTTGGGCAAAGGACGACCGATGCTTTGAAACGAATTGCGCCCCATGATAATATGGTGGTTCAATGTCATTCGTTTAAAATAGCCCAAATCGGCGGGCAAATACCACGGAATTTGGTTGTCGCGCCCAATAATGCGGTTTTTACCGACGGCGACAATGGCGGAAATAATCATTTTACTCAAACTTAATTATTTATTTTCTGGATTAAGACGCAAAGATTCTAAAAATAGTCCTAAAAAACGGTTAAAATTTTTATCTTTAAAAAAAAGTATTAACAAGGTGCGAGAACACTTATTTTAATAAAGTCTATGTAAAAAATTGAAAACCAGCAACTTAAAAATACCCCCTCAGTATAAAAGCCTTGAAAAGTGTTAAAAACTTAATTTTCAATCTTTTTTTTATTTACGCAGACTCACTTATATTTGACGCGATTACTGATATTTTTTGGTAAATATTTTTTGAAACCATACATAAATTCAAAATACGCATTAAAAGGCACTTTTGCGCTCGCTTCGCTCGCGCAAAAGGAGGAGAGGTGGTTCATTTTTCGGGCAAAGCCCGAAAAATGAACCACATTCTCCCCTCGCGCGAGCGAAGCGAGCGCGAGAACCAGCAGTTTAGATTTTATGTATGGTTTCAAAAAATATTTAACCGAGGAGTGGGCATAACCTAAAAACATCGTTTTTTGATTAAAAACAGATGTTTTGCGCTCGCTTCGCTCGCGCAAAAGGGAGGAGACGTGGTTCGTTTTTCGGCGAAGCCGAAAAACGAACCACATTCCCCTCCCTCGCGCGAGCGAAGCGAGCGCGAGATGCAAAAAACGCTTTTAGGTTATGCCCATCCCTCAAATATTTAACCACGCGCTCGCTTCGCTCGCGCGTCGGAGGAAGATGTGATTCCGATTTTCGGGCTTCGCCCGAAAATCGAATCACATCTTCACCTTTTATCCGCGCTTCGCTCGCTCGAAAGAGGGGAATGTAGTTCATTTTTCGGGCAAAGCCCTAAAAATGAACCAACTCTCCTCTTTTTGCGAGCGAAGCGAGCAATAGGCGTATTATTAGCGTATTATACTACGCCGTTTACACATTTAAAAACTCATTTCAATATGAAACAAGTTCGCTGCTTATTGTCCTTATTGTGCGCCATTTTGACGCTTTCTGTTTTCGGTCAAACCATTGATTTTGACAAAGTGGAAACCAAAGACCCCAACGCGCCGTTTTTCAAAGAACCACAAGATTACCGAACACTCGGTATTGACGTAGGCGTGTCTTACCAAACCAGCGATGTGCGCTCCGTGTGGGGAGGTTGGGGTATTGGTTTGACTTATGAAAAAAATATGGTGCATCAAGAAGGAGGTGCATTTGATTTGGGTGTGCGCGGTCGTTTGATGTACGCCAATTCCAAAGGTTATGACAATCGGGCAACGGTTGGCGTGCGTGACAATCCTGTTCTTGCTTACCAATCAGATGCTTCTTATTTTGCCAATTATTTGACGCATCAAGGCGAACTTGCCGCTGAAGGTGTTTTGACGTTCAATAAACTACGTGAAAAAGTGGGCGTTTATGCCACGCTTTTTGGTGGCATTGGCATTGTGGGTTACGATGTTCGGCTTGACCAACTCGATGCCAATGGCGCAAAATACAACTACAAATCGCTTGGGGCAACGCCAACGGTGGCAGAAGTACGGGCATTTCACGATGGCAATTTTGAAACGTCGCGGCTTGGTGGCGATACTTTGACGGGTACGGGTTTTATGCCAAGCATTGGTGGGGAATTAGGTTTTCAAGTATCGCCCAAATTTATGATTGTATTGGGTCACAAGTGGATGTTTACCCAAACCGACCTTTTTGACGGCAAAGAGTACATCAACAATGTAGATAAAGGTGTGCGTAAGGATTTTCACCAATATACAAGCCTTCAACTAAAATGGATTTTGGGTAAACGCAAACCCAAACAAGAATATCCGCAGCAACAGCAGCCCACAACCACTTATCCGACGCAAACCACGCCGACCCAAACAAACCCAACACAAACGACACCAACGCAGCCCTCAGTCAAATTACCAGTTGTGCGTTTCATTGCACCCAACTCTAATCTCGAAACAGAGCGCGAACGTCTCCCCATTGTCGTAAAAATTGACAATGTAAGTGATTATCCAAGCGTGAATTTGACGATAAATGGACGCGATAACCGTGACTTTGCCCTTCGTAATGGCGAATTGACATCTGATGTGCTGCTACAAGAAGGTAAAAATACCATCAATGTTTGGGCGCGTAATGCGGCAGGTTCGTCGAGTGATAATGTAACGATTACCTTGCGGCGGTTAGGTACAACACCGACCATACCTACGACACCTACAACGACGACACCTACGACAACGACACCCACAAGGACAACACCTGCACCTACCACAACAGTCAGACCTTCTGTTCAGATTTCATCAATTGGCAATTTGACAAATGACAATTTTGGTGGCTGCAAAACAAATATTGAAGCGCGGGTTGACAATGTGAGCAATCGCAACGATATTCGTTTGACCATTAACGGACGTGCCGTTTCCAATTTTAATTTTGATAACAATACAAAAATACTGAGGGGGTCTTTGTCGCTCGCTTCGGGTTCAAATCGCATTATAATCACCGCAAAAAATGATGCGGGTAACAGCAGCGACGAAAGAACAGTGTCGTGTGTGCAAGAAAGACCGCGTGTTGATGCACCAACGGTTCGGATTTCAAGTCCAGCGAACAACGCACGAGTAAGTGAAAATACGGTGAGTGTGGAAGCTAAAGTGAGTGGTGTGACCAATAGAAATGGCGTGAAAGTGTATATAAATGGTGCGGAAGACCGCAATTTCAGCTTCGATGTGTCCAACCAAACGGTGCGCACAACAGCCAATGTAAGGACAGGACAGAATACAATTGTGGTACGCGCTCAAAATGAAACAAGCAATGCTGAAAGTCGGGTAAATGTAATCAAACGCGCAGCGATTGAATTGCCTCCGCCACCACCTGTTAAAACACCACCAACGGTTGTTATCACAAATCCTGTCAACGGAAGCCTCACAATGACCCCCTCAGTAAATTTGGTTGCCAACGCCGAGAATGTTGTTGAAAGCCGAGTTAGTGTTTTATTGAATGGTCAAGCAGTACCTTTTACGCTATCGGGACGCCAAATTCGAGCCGCGCTTAACTTGCCAAAAGGTGAAAGTACCGTAACAGTTCGTGCCACAAATAACGATGGGGTAGCTGAAAAGTCTATCAAAATCACTTACGAAAAGAAAAAGCAATCGCCCGATGCACCAGCAACGGATAACAAAACGTCAACTGACGTTGGCGGTGATACGGAATTGCCTACGCCAACAGTAGCTAATTTCAATGCCACTCAACCCGTTATTGACCCGTTTGACCCCAAACCTGCCGTCAGCGTTGTCACCGCAACAATTGCTAATGTCAAAAATACGGGGCAAATCGAATTGTACGTTAATGGCGCACAACAAACGAATTTCACTTTCGATGCAGCAACTCAGCAACTACGTTGGTCTTTCCAGCCCAAAGGCGGGGTAAGCTATACGTTTAATATTGTGGCTAAAAATAGCACAGGCAGGACGAGTAAAACAGAGGTAGTGAAGTTTTAGGTAGCATCGGCTTTAGCCCGTGCCATCTTCAACAGGGTTTGATTTTTTTGATTCAAAAGTTGGCAAAGCCAACTTTTGAATCAAAAAAATCAAACGCCCTCCATTAGAAATTCTACGCGATAACGCGACCTGAAGGTCGCGCTACGTTTACTTTACTCCTTATAAAACAGCCATTTCCCCAATTCCTTGAACGTTACTTTTTTACCGTACATCAAAATACCCACACGATAAATCCTACCCGCCAACCATATCAAGCCAATAACCGTAGCCACTAACAAAGTAATGGACAAAGCAACTTGCCAAACAGGAGGTCCAAACGGCAATCGAGCAGGCATAACGATTGGTGAAAACAACGGAAAAATACTTGACCAAACCGCCAAACTGCTATCGGGCGCACGCACGGCAGTCATCATAACGTAAATAGCCAAGATAACGGGAATCGTGATAGGCAAGGTCAAAGACTGCGCTTCTCCTTGGTCATCACCAACGGCAGAACCAACGGCAGCGAACAAAGACGCATACATCAAATAACCCAAAAGAAAAAATATCAAAAATAAGGGCAGCATCATCGCCCAGTTCTGATTTTGAAATTCAGCGATTAATTGACCTGTTTTTCCTGCGGCTTGTGCTTGTTGTAGGGCTTCTGCGCTTGCACCTTGCATCATTTGCGGATTCGATGCCATTTGTTGGGCTGTATCACCGCCCAGCATTGCAGTTAAGCCCGTACCAATCAAGGCAATCAAGACAACCCATACAATAATTTGCGTAAAACCAACCGCGCCAACACCAATGATTTTGCCCAGCATCAATTGAAAAGGACGAACAGAGGAAATCATTACTTCCACAATGCGGGTTGTTTTTTCTTCCATAACCGAACGAAAAATCATCATACCGTAGATAAAAACCGATAAATACATGATAAATCCCATTAGCATACCGATACCTATGCCCACTGCCCCAGATATAGAAGAGGCGTTTTCCGTCCCATTGATTGGGTCTGGGTCAATCTCTACATCTGTTTTGAGGGCTGCAATTTTGACAGTATCCAATTGCAAAACATTGATTTTGTATTTTCTGATGGATTCAGCTACTTTTTTCTCAATGTCATTGCTCATATCACCGCCGAGCTTGTTGTCAGAGTAATATTTGAGCGTAAATTTTTTCGCCATTGGGTCACTCACCTGCGGAACGACCAACACGCCATCGTATTGTTTCGCCGATACCAACGTTTTTAACACGTCTAATCGGTCTTTTGAGAGCAAAAAACGGATATTTGCTTGGTTGTCGGGGGCTTGGGTCAAGATACCACTTTCATCTTTGACGACGATATTTTTTGCATTGTCATCTTTGTATGAGAACAGCTTTATCTGTATAAATATCAAAGCACCGATGCCCAGAGGTGTCAAAAAAGTACCGAGTATAAACGCCCGTTTTGTCACGCGAGAAAGGTATTCGCGTTTGATGATAAGCCAAAGTTTATTCATTGTTGATTAATTTTAAGAATTAAGGTGATTACTCAGTCACGCGCTCGCTTCGCTCGCGCGTGGAGAGAATGGGGTTCGTTTTTCGGGCAAAGCCCGAAAAACGAACCCTCTCTCTTTTGCGAGCGAAGCGAGCGCGAGATGCAAAAAACGCTTTTAGGTTATGCCCATCCCTCAAGTAGATTAGTTAGTTTCTCCTACTTGGCGGATAAAGATATCATTCAGCGTGGGTAAAATTTCATTGAACGCCGTAATAAGTGTACCCGAATCCAGTAAATGCCGTAAAACGCCGTTTGAATCAGCTCCTTCTTTCAATTTTAAGGTCAGATACTGAGGGGTCTGTTCAACGAGCGAAATGTCGTTATTCATGTCGGGTAAGCTGCCTTCGTAGTCAATCCGAAAGAGATTTTCTTTAAATTGCTGCTTAATTTCTTTGACATCACCAAAAAGTACATTTTTCCCTTTGTTTATCAACACAATTTTATCGCAAATTTCTTCGACTTGCTCCATGCGATGAGTCGAAAAAATAATGCTTGTACCTGTTTTGTGAAGTTCATAGATTTCGTTTTTAAGCAAATCAGCATTTAAAGGGTCGAGTCCCGAAAAGGGTTCATCTAAAATCAACAAGCGCGGTTTGTGTATAACAGTGGACACAAATTGTACTTTTTGCTGCATTCCTTTTGACAATTCGTCCACTTTTTTGTCCCACCAATCCGTAATGTTCAATTTTATAAACCATTTTTTGACTTCCGTTCGGGCTTCGTTGTAAGAAAGTCCTTTGAGTTGTGCCAAATACAGCATGTGTTCGCCCACTTTCATCTTCTTGTACAAGCCTCGTTCTTCGGGCATATAGCCAATTTGTTCGGGGTGACGGCTATTGAGTGGTTCATCGGCAAAGAAGATTCTACCTGAATCGGGGCGCGTAATCGTGGTTATCATCCTAATCAGTGAACTTTTACCCGCGCCATTGGGTCCAAGCATACCGAAAATGCAGCCTTCTGACATATCAAACGAGACATGATTGACAGCGACGTGTTTGTCGTAGGTTTTTACGACATCTTCAATTCTTAAAATATTCATTATGACTGTTGTGGTTTATATTTGAAATCCTCGAAATTTCCCTCAATGTTACAAATTTTAAGTAATAAGTCAACTAATTTTTCTATTAAAAAAGCAAATTGACAGACTAACGGTTAATTTTGCCGCCGAATTTCTATTTACACTTATTGACATTGAAAAATACAACTATCAAACCAGCGAATCCAAACGCTTGGCTTATTGTCGCCAACCCTGCAAGTGGTGGTGGCAAAGTCCGCAAGCGGTGGGCTGAAATTGACCGAAAATTGACCGAAAATGGGATTGATTTTACCGTCCATTTTACTGAAAAACGCGGCGATGCGACACGCATCGTCAAAAACACCCTGCTTACTGAGGGGGGGCGACGTATCATTGGACTTGGCGGTGACGGCACACTGAACGAGATTATAAATGGGATTTTTCAACAAACTGCCGTCGTGCCAAGCAGCATCAACTTCACTATGTATGCCGCAGGGACAGGCAATGACTGGGTGAAAATGCACAATATCCCGTCCGATTTAGATGCTTTTATTCAGATGCTGAAAGTCGGAAATACGGCTTGGCAAGACGTTGGAAAAGTAGATTATTTGGACGCAGGGGGCGAAAAAAAAGAACATTTTTTTGGTAACGCGGGTGGTGTAGGCTATGATTCGTTTGTCGTAAAATCCGTAGAAAGCGCGGGTAAACGCTACGTACCAAAGAAATTTGCGTATTTTCTGCACATGGTAAAATGTCTTTATGCCTACAAAGCAGAACGTGTACGTATTTACCACGACGGCGAGATGATAGAAGACTCATTTTATAGTATTAATTTTGGTATCAATAAGTTTTCAGGCGCGGGTATGCAGCTCACTCCACAAGCCGTGAAAGACGACGGTTTGTTGGGATTTACTTTGATAAAAGACGTTCCACGTTGGCGTGTGATTTCTTATATGCCGCTTTTATACTTTGGTACTATCGAAAAAGCAAACGCTGTAACGCTTTTTCAAGTCAAAAATATCCGTATTGAAAGTCTCGGAAAACCCGTTTTTTGTGAAACAGATGGAGAGTTAGTGGGCATGTCACCGACAGAGATTTCAGTTTTAGAGAGGGCTTTACGCGTTGTTGTACCTTAATTTACTCATTATAAAACGTAACCAATTTTAATTAAAAATGATGAAAAATGAAACATCCCGAAACAATCGGGCAGGACTTTTTACCTACGAAAACGGCATAGTTGCCCTTATGGCACTCACCTTCGGCTGTTTGTTTTTTGACCGTTTGGCACTCAATTTTTTAATGCCTTACGTGGCTAAAGATTTGAATTTGAACAATACCCAAATCGGGCTTTTGGCGAGTGGATTAGCCTTAGCGTGGGCATTTTCGAGCTTTTTTACAACGGCGTGGGCAGAAACGAATAACAAAAAGAAAATGGTTTTTATTGCTGCTATTTTCATTTTTTCTATTTGTTCATTCACTTCAGGTTTGGCAGTTTCGTTTGCCACATTGTTATTGGCGCGTATTGTGATGGGTTTGGCGGAGGGGCCTCTCGTTCCATTGGCGCAAAATTTTGTCGAACGCGAGTCTTCGCCACATCGGTTGGGGCTTAATTCGGGGCTTTTGCAAGCCGTAGGTTCTGCCTTGTGTGGGTCAATTTTAGCACCCGTTTTGTTGGTAAAAATTGCTGAAAACATCGGTTGGCGCAATGCTTTTTATGTGGCGGGCGCGCCAGGCTTGTTGATGGGTGTACTCGTCTGGTTTTACGTCAGACCCTCAACGGCTGAAAGCAAGGGGGAAGGACAAGAGAAATCTACCCTCAATATTTCAGAACTGTTACAATATAATAACATCAAATGGGGTATTCCTGCCGCTTGTTGCGTACTGGGTTGGTGGTTTGCAACTTTACCATTTATTTCAAAATATTTTGTCGAAGCACAAGGTATGTCAAACGATACGATGGGCAAAACAATGGGTTTACTTGGCGTTTCAGCACTCTTATCGTCCATTATTGTCCCCGCTTTGTCGGATAAAATTGGGCGCAAACCCGTTTTGATGGCGGCTATTGCCATTGGTATTTTATATCCTTTCGCCGTCTATTTTTTAAAAGGCTCGGCTTTGCAATTGCCCGCTATGTTCATCACTTATTTTACGATGGGTGCGCTCCCCTTAGTGGCTGCGGTTATTCCTTCTGAAGCAGTACCCGTACATCTGAAAGCCAAAGCCATTGGTTTGATTACGGGTATTGGTGAAATAATTGGGGGCGTTTTAGTACCTGCGTTATCGGGTATTTTATCCGACCAAATAGACCCTTCGGCTTTTTTGTGGGTGTCAGCAAGTTTTGCGGTGTTAGGGTTGTTTTTTGCAGCGAAACTAAAATGATATTCAAAAAAGGATTTTTAACTATTTTTGTATGTTTAGCACTTTGTGTCTTTGTGTCTTTGTAGCGTTAGAATTTCAGATACAAACATACGAGAAAACATACGAGACACAAAGTGCTAAAAAATAAATATAATGAAAAAACAAGCCTCTATCACTGTTTTTTTACTCTTATTAGTCGCAAATTTATTTGCCAATTTTACACTCGAAAATCTCAAAACCAACTACCAAACTACGCCTTTGGGAACGGATTTGGCGACCCCTCAGTTTTCATGGCAAATGAATGTCCTTGATAACAAACGTGGCTATAAACAGCGTACCTATCAAATCGTTGTGACTGATGAAGCCAATAAAACTGTTTGGGATTCTCAAAAAATCAATAGCGATGTGGCACACGGCGTACAATATAAAGGGGAAACCTTGAAACCTACGACTCGATACGTATGGAAAACCACCGTTTGGGACAATTTTGGTAAAAACGCAACGGCGTCCTCGTGGTTTGAAACAGGTTTTTTGAACCCAAAACAAGAAGCATGGGCAGGCGCACAGTGGATTGGTGGCGGCAACGACGACTTAGTTTTTTATAGTCCGTATCAAGGTATGTTTAAAATTCAGTGCGGTATTCAACTCGATAAAAGTAGCAATAGTACCAAAGCTGCCTTCATTTTTGGCGCAAATGATTGGCGTTTGATGGATAAAAACCTCAATCTTATGGGGCGTGAAAACGGTAAAAATGAATCTTATATCGCCTTAGAATTGGATATTTCAGGATTTATTGATGATACTATTGGTTGGGCAATGTTAAATATTTATCGAGTTGGTTATGATAAAAATGACAAATCGGACACGCCTTTCAAAAGCATTAAAATACCTCGTTTGATTATTAACGATGCCAACAAATACGAAAAACACACCATTTTCACGCATACAACCGACTTTGGTATTTTTGAATTTTTTATAGACGGTACAGACGATGCCCATAAACTTGAAGACGCTTCAATGAAACCTGCGAACCGTTTTGCGCCATCGGGTTTAAACCTCAATCCTATCGGTGCAGGGCATGATTATATCAGTTTTCCGCTCTTGGCAGATATTGGTTTTAAAACTTATGCCAATCAAAAAGCCTATTTTTCAGATGTGTCAATTAAAAATTACCGTCAACCAAGTACTATTCTTTTTTCTGAAAATTTAAAGGACAATAAAACGATTTTTAATAGTCCAAATATTGCGCTTGAAAATGGTCAATATGTGGTGCAAGGCAATACAATTTTTACAGCCAATCCAAGCCGAAATGCGACGCCTATGTTGAGAAGTGTTTTTAATGTGTCTGAAAAAACGGTTAAAAAAGCCCGTTTATACGTGACTGCACGAGGTATTTATGAAGTGTTTTTAAATGGGAAACGCATCAGCAACGACTATTTCAACCCGGGACTGACGCAGTACAATAAAAACCTGATGTACCAAACTTATGACATTACAACAGCTATTTCAAAAGGTCAAAATGCTATTGGTGCTTGGTTGAGTGAAGGTTGGTGGAGTGGCAATTTGACCTACGAAGGCTCAAATTGGAATTATTTTGGCGACCGTCAATCGCTTTTGGCAAAGATAATTGTGACCTATTCGGACGGCACGGAGCAAGTTTTAAACTCAAATGACACCGATTGGAAGCTCTATACTGAGGGGGCTGTTCGGTGTGGTTCGTTTTTTCAAGGAGAGGTCTATGATGCCACAAAAGAGGACGCTGTAAAAGATTGGACAACCGCCAATTATAACGATAAAGCATGGAAAAAAGCGACAATTGTACCTTTAGAAAGCACCTCAT
Source organism: Saprospiraceae bacterium (assembly GCA_034520175.1). GTDB lineage: Bacteria > Bacteroidota > Bacteroidia > Chitinophagales > Saprospiraceae > JAAFJT01. The sequence goes on along the minus strand of JAXHNU010000044.1, from coordinate 69,986 downwards.
TTTCGGGTTTAAAATACGATGATTTTAAAATTATTGGGCAAATGGGTGAGAATGCCACGATTGTAAAAACGGTGACAGCAATAGGTGTTGAAGAAGTGCGTCCGAAGGTTTTTGTCTATGATATGGGACAAAATTTGATAGGTATTCCGCAAATTTCTATTAAAAATGGTCAAAAAGGGCAAGTGATTACCATGCGTTTTGCCGAAGTTAAATATCCTAATTTGCCCGCTTACAAAGGCAATGAAGGTATGGTGATGATGGAAAATATACGGGCGGCTTTGGCGCATGATACCTATATTTTGAAAGGTGGTGATGAAGTGATTCAACCCCGTTTTACATTTCACGGCTATCGTTTTATGGAAGTGACGGGGATTGAAACGGCAATTCCGACCCCCTCAGTAAAAGCCTTAGTGATTAGCTCGGTCAATGAATTGGCTTCGACTTATGAAACCTCAAATCCGTTGGTCAATAAATTGTGGGAGAATATTACGTGGTCGTTGCGGAGTAATTTTTTGTCTATTCCAACCGACTGCCCGAATCGCAACGAGCGTATGGGTTGGAGTGGTGATATTTCCGTTTTTGCCCGCAGTGCTACTTATCTGACCGATGCGAATTTGTTTTTAAGACGGCATCTTTTAGGTATGCGGGATATTCAGTTTGACAACGGGCGTTTTACCGATGTTGCACCAGTTGGCGGCGGTTTTGGCGGCACGCTCTGGGGTAGTGCTGGGATAACCGTTGCTTGGGAAACCTACCGACAATATGGCGATATTCAGCTTTTAAACGAGCATTATCCTGCTATGAAACGCTATATTGAATTTTTAAACACCAAAGTTGAAAAGGAAACAGGCATTTTAAATGAAGGGCCTTTGGGTGATTGGTTGAGTCCCGAAGGTAATAAAAACGACAATACGCTGTTTTGGATGGCTTATTTTGCTTATGATTTGGATATTTTGAGTGAAATGGCTTTGGCTTTGGGTAAAAATGAAGAGGCAATAGCTTTAAAAAATAGAAGTGCCGAAATTAAAAAGGCTTTCAACGATATTTATGTGGATAAAACGACGCATAAAACGGTTAAATCGGGTGTAAAAACAGGTTTTATGGGCGCACCCAATGAAGTTGATGGCAGAAACAAAACTGACAAAGGGCAATTGATGGATACACAGGCTTCCTACGCAATTCCTTTAGCTTTGGGTACTTTTAATGCAGAAAACAAACCTTTTGCCTTGCAATATTTGAAAGAAACAATTGAGCGTAAAAATAAAGATGATAGCGGGGTAGAGCGTCCAGTATATTCTTTAATGACAGGTTTTATCGGTACGGCTTCCATAAGTCAAGCCCTTTCTGACAATGGCAGCGACGCTATTGCTTATCAACTTTTGGTCAATAAACAATATCCTTCGTGGTTGTATTCGGTAGTCAATGGCGCAACGTCTATTTGGGAAAGGCTCAATTCTTACACTGTTGAAAACGGTTTTGGTGGCAATAACAGTATGAACTCGTTTAACCATTATTCATTTGGGGCAGTAGCGGCTTGGATGTATCAAAATTCATTGGGTATTCAAAGACACCCGACCAAGGCAGGTTTTCAAGAATTTATTTTAAAACCAACACCCGACCCGAATAAAAACATCACTTCTGCCAAAGGTCATGTCAATACGATGTACGGCACAATTAAAAGCGAATGGCAGACGATTTCGGATGTCGCATTTGGGATGTCGGAGCGTGCCAAACCGAAATCTGAAATCCAAAATCCAAAATCCAAAACGGGGGGTAAATTGGTTTATAAAATAAGCGTTCCTGCGAATAGCACAGCAATCTTGTATTTGTCTGCTAAAAATGCAAGTCAAATATTGGAAAGTGGCAAATCTATTAAAAAATGGAAACGTATTTCGGTTGAAAAGGATAAGGTCATCATTCCTTTGGGTTCGGGGAATTATAGTTTTGAAGTGAAATAACATCAATCAATTTTTGTACAAAAATAAACCACAGGCTTAAAATATGTCTAACAAAATAAGAAGAATTGTAACGGGTCACAATACCGAAGGAACAGCCATTTTTACTTCGGACAACGAATACGAAGCCGTCCTCATTCCATCGGGTGATGCGGCAATGGCTACCTTATGGACAACTGCTACCGTCCCAGCCGACCTCAATGACCCAACCGATGGCAGAGAACGCGATGCAGGTACAACCTTAAAAGGTGGCTCTGTTATCCGCATTGTGGATATGTTGCCCAATGCCGAATCCCCGATGCACCGCTCCAGCAGTATTGATTATGGTATTGTTATGAGTGGTAAAATTGAATTGGAATTGGACAATAAAGTGTTTAAAACGCTTAAAAAAGGGGCAATTATTGTTCAACAAGGCACGATTCACAAATGGCGTAATCCCAGTAAAACCAAGATTTGCAGAATCGTTTTTGTTCTCACGGAAGCAAAACCTTACGAAGTGAACGGTGTTCCTTTGGAAGATGCCATGATTCATGAATAAAAACGTTAAGGCAATAAATGAAAAAAATAAGTGAGACGCAAATAATTTGGGTACTCGGTTTACTGAATGGCTTGATGCCTTTTTCTACCGACTTGTATCTGCCTGCTTTCAATAATATCTCTACTGATTTAAATATCAGTTTTGGAGCTGTTGCACTAACCATGAGCACTTTTTTTGCTGGTTCATGTATAGGGCAGCTCGTCAACGGCCCGCTGCTCGATAGATTTGGTCGTAAAAAACCTATTTTAACAGGGCTTGCATTGTTCAGCATCACATCTTTGGGGTGTGCCATGGCTAATTCTCTACCTATGCTTTTAGCATTGCGATTTACACAAGCCTTAGGTATAAGTTTGTGTGCCGTAGGCAGTAGAACGGTCGTTAGAGATGTTTTTCCCGCAGAAAAAACAGCTTTGATTTTTTCAACCCTTGCACTCATAATGGGCATTGCACCCATCATAGCGCCCTTAGTAGGTAGTCTCGTTTTAGAAATCGGCAATTGGCGTTCTATTTTTCATCTTTTGGCAGTTTTGTCCTTTGTACTTATCGTAGTGGTTTACATTCGATTGCCAGAGTCTATGACCGACACCACTAAGTATTCACTTCACCCCAAATCCATTTTGAACAGTTACAAAGAAGTCATCAGAACTCCCTCGTTCTTTTCTTATGCTCTTGTTGCTGGATTGAGTAGTGGAAGTTTATTTGCTTGGATATCCAGTTCATCGCTTATTTTCATGGAAAACTTCGGACTCAATACGCGTCAATTTGGGTGGGTGTTTGCCTCTACGGCTTCTTGTTTGTTAATAAGTAATCAGATAAATAGAATTTTATTGAAAAAATATCCACCTAAAACCATTGCTTTTTTTGCAGCTAAATCTCAAGTCGCAATCACGGCATTATTGATTTTTATTGTAATTTTTGCGTTTAAACTGCCTTATGTATTAGGCGGATTGTATTTGTTTATGCTTAGTCTTCACCTGATTACACCCAATGCTATGGCTCTATCAGTCAATAACTTTACTAAAAACATTGGAAGTGCAAACGCAATTTTGGGTACTTTCACTATGACACTGAGTGCCTTAGTCACCAGTTTCTTAGGCTTGGTATATGATGGCACTGCGCTGCCAATGGTAATCACGATGTTTATTTTAGCTTTGATAAGTAGCTTAATCCAATATCGAACTTTTCAAAAAACGTAATTATTTACTCACGCGCTCGCTTCGCTCGCGCGAGGGAGAAGAGGTGGTTCGTTTTTCGGGCTTTGCCCGAAAAACGAACCACATTCCCTTTTTTTGCGAGCGAAGCGAGCTATAGGCTAAGTAATTACCAAAAATAAAACTATAACTATCGTGAAGGAGCTTTTTAACCTAAGCAATAAAATAGCCTTAATTACAGGCTCAACTTCGGGCATGGGCAAAGCTATTGCCGAGGCTCTGGGTGAAAATGGGGCAAAAATCATCATTTCGAGTCCTGATACTGAGGGGGGTAATGAAACGCTTAAAGCGTTTAAAAACAAAGGTATTGAAGCCGTTTTTATCTCTTGTGATGTTTCAAAAAAGTCTGAAATCAAGCAATTATATGAAAAATCAATTGCTTTTTATGGTAAAATTGATATTTTAGTTAGTTGCGTCGGTATTGCTATGCCTAACCCTTTTTTAGAGATAAGCGCAGCCGATTTTGAAAAAACAATGGCATTAAACCTACAAAGTGCTATTTATTTGACAAAATTGGTTATACCCCAAATGCGAGAGCGAAAGGACGGTGCTATTATTTATTTAGCCAGTATCGCGGGTGTTCGGGGTAATAAAAGCATTGGTTTGTACGGTATTTCAAAAGCGGGTTTGATACAACTTGCCCGAAATCTGGCAGTTGAATTTGGTCCTGATAATATCCGTGTTAATTGCATTTCACCGGGCATGATTGACACCCCTTTTTCAAAAGGCTTAATGTCTGATGAAAGTTTTATGAAAAAACGCTTGGCACTCACGCCGCTTCGCAGAGTGGGAACAGTTGAGGAAATAGCGGGCGTTGCGGTTGTGTTGGCATCGAAGGCGGGTGGTTTTATAACAGGTCAAAATATTGTGGTTGATGGTGGAACGACTATCGGCGACGGAAATTAACGTAGAGACGTTGCACTGCAACGTCTCTACAAAAATAAATAAAAAATGAAAAAATTTAAAAACAAAGTATGCCTCGTTACGGGCGCAGGTTCGGGTATCGGCAGAGCAACCGCATTGGCTTTCGGAAAAGAAGGCGCAAAAGTAGTTGTATGCGACATAAACGGTGAAAATGCCGAAAAAACAGTCGAAATACTGAGGGGGGGTAAAACCGAAGCAATTGCCATAAAAGTTGATATTTCAAACCGTCAAGAAGTCGAAAACATGGTCAAAAAGACAGTCGAAACCTTCGGACGGTTGGATTGTGCGGCTAATTGCGCGGGTATTGCGGGACCTGTATCATTGCCTTTGCACGAATACCCAGATGAATTTTGGCACGCCCAAATCAACATCAATCTCACGGGTACGTGGTATTGCATGAAGTTTCAACTGATACAAATGCTTGCACAAGGTGGGGGAAACATCGTCAATTTGTCATCGGCGGCGGGCTTGATTGGGCAACCCGAAAACTCACCTTATGCAGCCTCTAAGCATGGTGTTGTGGGCATAACTAAAACAGCCGCAAGGGAATACGCCACTAAAAATATCCGTATCAATTCAATATGCCCAACTGCCGTTGAAACACCGATGATAATGCAAGGTCGCCGCAAATTGGCGGATAATCCCGAAGCCAAACAAGCGGCAATCAATTTTCAAGCCATGAAACGCATGGGGCAACCCGAAGAAGTGGCAGACGTTATTTTATGGTTGTGTTCCGACCAAGCCTCTTTTATCACAGGCTTGGCGATGCCTGTTGATGGGGGAGCTTTGTCTTAAACCGACGTTCGGGGAGCTTTTAAAGTTCCCCGAACGTGAGCTACCGCTAAAATTGTCACAGAGCCAAAATTTTTAGCGAGCCAAAAAGGTTTTAAAATAATTTCTCATTTTTGCGCTTTAGAAATCAAATAAGCAGCCACACCGCCAAAGACAAAATTTGGTATCCAGACACCGAACCACGCGGGTATGTCTGGTTGCGTCGCAAAAGTCACAGCAAATTTTGAAATAAAAATAAAAATTGCTCCAATACCGATGCCCAAAGCCAAATGTAAACCCATACCACCCCGTACTTTTCGGGCTGCCAGTGACATCCCGATAGTTGTTAAAATTAAAATAGTGAAAGGTTCAGATGTACGGCGATGCACTTCTATTTCGGAATTTTTGGTATTGCCTACGCCCCGTCTTTTTAGCTTCTCAATTTCGTAATTCAATTCTGAGGTCGTCAACATTTCATTTTGATTGGCGTAGCGGACAAAATCATCGGGCAAAATGTCAATTGTAGTATCAAGTTCGACCATATTGGTTTGCAAACTTTCCGCTAAACCATTAAAATAACGGCGTTGCAGATTTTGGAATTTCCAATGATTGGGCGCACTTTTCCATGTACCCGTTTCAGCTTTTAACACGCTCAATAACAAACCATTGTCATCAAATTTTTCAATCCGAAAATCGCGCATGGTTGTATCTAATTTGCGGTAGCTACCGATAAAAACTGCCGTTTTCGGGTCTAAAAACAAGTGTACATTGTCGGTCTTACCTTTGTCGGTATTCCGCCAAACGTGTTTGTGTTCAACCTCCAAGCGTTTTTTATTGCCATTAGGAACGATAAAATGATTGAAAACAAGATGCAAACACGCTAAAATAGCCCCGCCTATCAAGTACGGACGCATCAATCGCCGAAAACTCACACCTGCGTTGAGAATCGAGATAATTTCCGAATTGTATGCCATGCGCGATGTGAAAAAAACCACCGAAATCAAAGCAATAAGTGGCAGCAACAGGGCATTGATATAGGGAATAAAATTGAAATAATAATCTACCAAAATCACTTTGAAGGGAACGTGGTCTTTTTTAAAATCTTCAATTTTTTCACCCAAATCAATCACACAGGCAATAGTAGTCAACATTAGCATCACAAAACCAAATGACGATAAATAGGTTTTGATGATGTAACGGTCGAGTATTTTAAGGTAATTATTCATATTTTTTTAATTGTCAACTATAGAACCGCCGTCTCTAATAATGTTAAAGTCCCCGTTGCCGTATCCATTTCCGCCTCTATCCCTACGGGCAAAGTGTATTGATTGGAGATATGTCCGAAAGACAAACCGTATATCACAGGAATACCCAAATTGCCCAACCTATCTTTCAAACATTCTATCAAGGACAAAGAATTTTCGTCGGGTTTTGGATTGCAGCCTTCAAAAACACCGAGCGCAATACCTGCCAATTTTGTTAAATCGTGGCTTTGTAACATTTGGGTCAACATGCGGTCAATGCGGTAAGGGCGTTCGTCAATATCTTCCATAAAGAGAATCTTACCTTTCAAATTGCCCAAAGCAAACGGTGTTCCGTCCAGTGCCGATAAAAGCGACAAGTTGCCACCAATCAATTGACCACGACATTTTCCCGCCTTAATCACTTCGGGTTTAAACAAATTAGACTCTTTTTTCAAATTTTCCTCCGAATGAACGAGTTTATACTGAGGGGTCGGATTTGTCAATACATTCAAGACATTGGGCTTTGTAAATGCCGTATAATCCGACGTACCAACGGGTCCATGAAACGTTACAAGCCCTGTTTTTTGATGAATCGCAACATGCAACGCCGTAATATCCGAGTATCCAATAAAAATTTTAGGATTCTTTTTAATCAATTTAAAATCCACTTTGGGCAAAATTCGCGTGACACCGTAGCCCCCCCGAATACACCAGACTGCATCTACTTCGGGGTCAGAAAATGCCCAATGCAGGTCTTCCAAACGTTGCTCGTCTGTTCCTGCAAGGTAGCCTTTTTGGGCGTTCAGATTTTTACCAAATTTGAGTTTAAAACCCAAACCTCTTAGGCTTTCAGTAGCCCGTGCAATAGCCTTTTCAGACACAGAACTCGCGAGCGCAACAACGCCAAGCGTATCTCCTACTTTTAAGCGTTTGGGCTTGATTACTTTTTTATGCGCCGATTGTTCATTCATTTGAAATTCTTTATTATCGTTGTCAAAATTTGTCAAAAAAGGCAGTAAACTTGCCCCCCTCAGTATTAAACGTCTTTTCATGCGATATGTGGCTTAGAATGTGAAGAAAAAATATAAAAGTGTAAATGTCGAAAAAAAAAGTGAATGCTTATGAATATCATTCAGCTCAAAAATGTTTCTGTTTAGGAAAAATACTGAGGGGGGGCAACAAATCATTCTAATGTGCAATTACGTAGATGAAATCCCCGAAAAACGAACCACATTCCCCTTTTTTGCAAGCGAAGCGAGCTATGAGCTAAGTAATGACAATTATTCTATTAAAAAACGAACAATGCTTTGAGAAAGACGTAGTATAGCTTAGTTTTGCGTCGCTTTTTTTGAAAGTATCTAAAAAACTATATTTGTTCATTTTAAAGAAAAACTAACTCAGACGAGATATGGAAAATTTAGTCTATCTCCCCGTCCTCATGGCACTCGGCGGTTTAGCTTACATGGCTTATTTGTGGGGCTGGGTCAGCAAGCAAGACGCTGGCACTGGCAAGATGCAAGAAATTTCAACGGCAATTGCAGAAGGTGCATTGTCATTTTTAAACGCTGAATACCGTGTTCTGAGCTATTTTTGTCGCAGTTGCGGCGGCTCTTTTAGCGGTTCAAACCACTTTTATCGAATCAGGCAATTCAAGTATGTTGATTTCCGTAGCGTTTATTATCGGGGCGGCTTTCTCGGCTATTGCGGGTAATATCGGTATGCGCATTGCAACAAAGGCAAACGTTCGGACAACACAAGCAGCGCGTACAAGCATTTCAAAAGCATTAGACGTTTCTTTTAAAGGCGGTACAGTTATGGGCTTGGGCGTTGCTGGTTTGGCAGTTTTAGGCTTAACTATATTGTTCATCATCTTCAAAGGTATGTTCGTCAGTTCAGTAGCAGGTAGTGTGGATTTTGCGCATGAAATGGAAAAAACACTTGAAGTATTGGCGGGTTTCTCGTTGGGTGCTGAGTCAATTGCGTTATTTGCGCGTGTAGGTGGTGGTATTTACACAAAAGCGGCAGATGTTGGTGCTGACTTGGTGGGTAAAGTGGAAGCGGGTATTCCAGAAGACGACCCGCGCAATCCTGCAACAATTGCCGACAACGTGGGTGACAATGTGGGTGATGTAGCTGGTATGGGTGCTGACTTGTTCGGTTCTTACGTGGCAACGGTTCTGGCTTCAATGGTTCTGGGTAATTATTTGATTGCTGACAATCCCGGATTTACAGACGCTTTTGGTGGCTTAGGTCCTATTTTGTTGCCTATTATGATTGCAGGTCTGGGTATTCTTTTCTCAATCATTGGTACTTTCTTTGTGAAAGTAAGCGATACTGACGCTACTTTAGATGGTGTGCAAGGTGCATTGAATCGCGGTAACTGGGTGTCTATTATTTTGACTGCAGCTGCTTGTTTTGGCTTGATTAACTGGATGTTGCCCGCAGAAATTAACATGAATTTCTTCGGTGAAGGCATTAAATCAGTTGCTTCTATCAGTATTTTTGGTGCAGTTATGTTCGGTTTGGTTGTGGGTGGAGCTATTTCGGCTATTACTGAATATTACACAGGTTTGGGTAAAGGTCCTGTTCTCGATATTGTTCAACGTTCGGCAACGGGCGCGGGTACAAACATCATCGCGGGTTTGGGCGTTGGTATGATTTCAACTGCTTATCCAATTTTGTTATTTGCAGCAGCTATTTGGGGTTCTTATTCTTTGGCAGGTTTCTACGGTGTGGCTTTGGCAGCCTCTGCTATGATGGCAACAACTGCCATGCAGTTGGCAATTGATGCTTTTGGTCCTATTGCTGACAATGCAGGAGGTATCGCTGAAATGTCGGAATTGCCTAAAGAAGTACGCGAACGCACCGACGTTTTAGACTCAGTTGGTAACACAACGGCGGCTATTGGTAAAGGTTTTGCGATTGCTTCGGCTGCTTTGACGGCTTTGGCTTTGTTTGCAGCTTACGTGAAATTTACGCACATAGAGGGTATCAATATCTTCAAAGCAGACGTTTTAGCGGCTCTCTTCGTGGGTGGTATGATTCCTGTTGTGTTCTCAGCTTTTGCGATGAACGCGGTAGGTCGTGCAGCAATGGATATGGTTCAAGAAGTGCGTCGTCAGTTCCGTGAAATTCCGGGTATTATGGAAGGCACAGGCAAACCAGAATACGGTAAATGCGTTGAAATCTCAACGAAAGCAGCACTTCGTGAAATGATGATGCCAGGTGCAATTACCATTATCACGCCGCTTATTGTCGGTTTTGTGATGGGCCCAGAGGCATTGGGTGGTTATATGGCAGGTGTAACGGTTTCAGGCGTTATGTGGGCTATTTTCCAATCAAACGCAGGTGGAGCTTGGGACAATGCTAAAAAATCGTTTGAAAAAGGCGTGTTGATTAATGGCAAAATGGAATACAAAGGTTCAGAAGCGCACAAAGCGGCGGTTATCGGTGACACAGTCGGCGACCCGTTCAAAGATACATCTGGTCCTTCTATGAATATTTTGATTAAGTTGACGTGTTTGGTGGGCTTGGCTATTGCCCCAATATTGGGACAAAAAGCCGTCAAAGCACAACCACAAATGCACGGCAGCACAATTCAACAGACAGTACCCGTGCAACCCATTTCAACTATTGATGCTAAAACATTGGAAGTAGGTACGGTTAAAAAAGACTAAAGATTACTACGTAATGTAACGCAACCTTGAGGTCGCGCCACACATGAAAGCCGTTTCGATTAATTTCGGAACGGCTTTTTGCATGTAATGCAACCCCCTAAGGTCGCGCTACATGTATCAGAACGGTTTTTTACACAAGCCTTTACACAACTTAGTAGTCCTTCACATTAATAGAGTGTATTTTGAAACCATACATAAATTCAAAATACGCATTAAAAGGCATTTTTGCGCTCGCTTCGCTCGCGTAAAAGGAGGAGAGGTGGTTCATTTTTCGGGCAGAGCCCGAAAAATGAACCAAATTCCCCCCTTCGCGCGAGCGAAGTCTGTTTACATCCCGAATACCTTCGGGAGCGCGCGTGGTAAAGAGTTACAAAAATATTGAACCCGACAGTATTAATATGAAAGACTACTTAGCTTAATCACGAAATAAGAATGACACCAATGAAACTGATTCGCAGATTTACATAGATTCTGAATGGATAAAGCTATTTTTGTGGCGCAAAATGAATAGGCTTGATATGTACCAGTAACTTCGCAAATATCTAAAATAAACATATTGACACTACGTGTCATTAGAAAACGCTGAAAATACCTGTTATTATAAATATTTAGCTACCTGCCTTTTGTTCGCACAACGACAAGAAAAGAGGTGGTTCATTTTTCGGCAAAGCCGAAAAATGAACCACATTCCCCCTTTTTGCGCGAGCGAAGCGAGCGCATGACTAAATATTTACCTTAAATTTATAAAAGCATGAATTATTTGACGCTCGAAAACGTGACTAAAAGCTACGGACCAAAAACGCTTTTCAAAAATGTATCCCTTAACATCAATCGTGGTGACAGGATTGCGCTTGTTGCTAAAAATGGTACGGGTAAAACGACGTTGTTGCGCGTTTTGGCGGGAACAGAAGGCTCGGAAGGGGAGCAAGCAAAGATAATTTTTGCCCGCGATATTCGCGTCGGATACCTTGAGCAAGAGCCTTCTCTGCCCGAAACGGGGACAGCTTTGGAGGCAGTTTTTGCCTCTGAAAACCCGCAGATTCAAGCCATTAAAAACTATGAATTGGCTTTGGCAAACAATGACCCCCTCAGTATTCAAGAGAGTTTGGAGGAGTTAGAAGCCCAACAAGCGTGGGATTTTGAAGCAAAAATTCACGAAATTTTATCAAAATTACGGATTGACCAATATTTCAATCAAAACATTAAAACGCTTTCGGGTGGACAACGAAAGCGCGTGGCACTGGCAAAAATGCTGATTGACGAACCCGATTTTTTGATTCTCGATGAGCCAACAAACCATTTGGATTTGGATATGATTGAATGGTTGGAAGCCTATTTTGTGTCAAATCCAAGCGTCACTTTGTTTATCGTAACCCACGACCGTTATTTTTTAGATGCCATTTGCAATACCATTATTGAGTTGGAAGGTGGTAATTTTTACCGCTATCGCGGCAATTATGCTTATTTTTTAGAACAAAAAGCCTTACGACAAGAAATTGACGCGGCAACACTCGATAAAAATCGCAAACTTTATTCGCGAGAATTGGATTGGATGCGCCGAACACCTGCCGCACGAACGGGCAAAGCGCAAGCCCGAATTGATGGATTTTATGATATTAAAGACAAAATAAGCGGAAAACGCGACGTGGACGATATGACAATTGACATCAAAACCTCGTGGTTAGGGTCAAAAATTGTCGAATTGCACAATGTGGGTATGACGTTCAATGAACGCACGCTGTTTGAAAAATTTGATTATAAGTTCAGACGCGGTGAACGAGTCGGCATTGTAGGCGCAAATGGCGCAGGGAAATCCACGTTTCTACGTTTATTGACCGAGGAAATGACCCCAACAAGTGGTAAAGTTGTCATTGGTGATACAATCATTTTTGGTTATTACACGCAAGACGGTATGATAATGAAAGAAGACAAGCGCGTAATTGACGTTATTACAGACATTGCGGAGTATATTCCACTTGAAAAAGGGCAAAAACTCACGGCGGCGGGCTTGCTCGAACGCTTTTTGTTTAGCCGCGACCAACAACAAGTGTATGTGTCGCAATTGTCGGGTGGTGAGAAAAGACGGTTGTATTTACTCACGATTATCATGAAAAATCCTAATTTTCTGATTCTCGACGAACCCACAAATGACTTGGACATCGTGACGCTGAATGTCTTAGAGGAATTTTTACAAACCCAATTCAACGGCTGTTTGGTCATCGTCACGCACGACCGTTATTTTATGGATAAACTCGTTGACCACCTTTTTGTCTTTGAAGGAAATGGCTCAATTCTCGACCACAACGGCAATTACACCGAATACCGTTTGGAAGCAAAAGAACGTGAACGGGCGCAAAATCGCGCCGATAAAGCCGAAAAAGTAGCCGAAAAAGCTCAAATTACTGAGGGGGGGCAAAAACAACGTGCGAGCGATAACGAGCGTAAAGAATTTAAAAGGTTGGAAAAAGAATTGGAAAAATTGGAAAATCGGAAGACAGAAATCACCACACAATTCAGCGACCCATCAAAATTAACAAGCAAAGACATCGAAAAATTAGGACGTGAATTGGGCGATGTGCAAAATCAATTAGAAATTAAAGAATTGCGTTGGTTGGAATTGTCAGAATTGGTTTAGGATTTCAAGCCTCAATCTTTCTGTTGCCGCTAAAATTGTCAAAGAGCCAGAAATTTGAAATCCTTGAAATTTTATTTCGCAGAAATCAAAATTTTATTTATTTTTGAGAAAAATTTGAGGAAACCACATCGTTTACAATTTAAAAATGAGATAATTACGACATGACATTACAAGCATTTTTTCAACTTTTGGGGCAGAATCCCTCGTATATTTTGAGCTATTTTTCGGCAATACCGCTTATTGCTTTATTGGCTAATTTTATGGGCAAAGGAGAAGGTCATTTGTCTCCGTGGCGTTATTTATATGCCATTTTGATTTATGGCGCGTGTATTCCGGGTATTTTTGCCTTTGCTTTGAATATTTATTTGTTTCTTTTTGAGCGCAGAAGTATTTTAGAATCAGATATTTTCAGTCAGATTTTACCTGTTTTTTCTATGATTGGCACATTGCTTATCATTCGCCAAAATGCACCTTACACCTCAATTCCGGGATTTAACAAATTATCGGGTTTGATTACGATGATTTCTGCTACTTTTGCTTTTATGTGGTTTTTAGACCGCACTCACATTTACGTAGTGAGTTATTTACCCTTTTGGCAAGTGGGTTTATTGTTTATTGGCTTATTTTTGCTCATTCGTTTTGGCTGGTCTCGGCTCGCAGCTTGAGCTATTACTTAACTACGGATTTAACTTTTATCTACGAATTTAACGGATTTAACGGAGTATAACGACTACATTTTATCTACGGATTTACGAATTTAACGGATTTATACATTATTGCGTAAGGTTTTACCCTCTTTTTATACCTATCGTAATCACTTAGCCCACGCTCGCTTCGCTCGCGGAAAAGAAGGAGAGGTGGTTCATTTTTCGGGCAAAGCCCGAAAAATGAACCACATTCCCCTTTTTTGCGAGCGAGGCGAGCAGTAGGTTATATCAAAAAAAAGGGTAAAACCTTACGCAATAATGTATAAATCCGTTAAATTCGTAAATCCGTAGATAAAATGTAGTCGTTATACTCTCTAAAATCCGCAGATAAATCAATCATATTTAGAAAAAATAATCAAAATCAAAAAAATCTTCAATATGCAACGTTCAGGTATCAATATTCGGCTTTTAATGATGCTCGGCATTATGGCTTTTTCGGTCATTTCTTACTATACAAAAACCTCAGTGAACCCAATAACGGGTAACAAAGAGCGTGTTGACCTCACGCCCGAACAAGAGGTGGCGATGGGTTTGCAATCTGCCCCCCAAATGGCAGCAGAATTTGGTGGCGAGTACAGTGACAAAAATGTGCAGATGTTTATCAAAAAAATTGGCGCAAGACTTGTCAAGGCGGGTGGTTTAGAAACCTCGCCTTACCGCTTTGAATTTCACGTTTTAGCAGAACCCAATGTTGTTAATGCGTTCGCTTTGCCTGGTGGACAGATTTTCATCACCGTTGGTTTGCTCAAAAGATTAGAAGAAGAATCTCAAATTGCGGGTGTTTTGGGTCACGAAATTGGGCATGTTGTGAACCGTCATTCGGCACAACAAATGGCAAAACAGGGCATGTGGCAAGGCATCGTGCAAGGTGTAGCAGTAGGTACAAGCGGCGGTGGCGGTATGAACGGCGGTCAAATTGCCCAGATGGTCAGCCAAATGGTCAACCTAAAATATGGTCGTGAAGACGAATTGGAAAGTGATAAATACGGTTTGCACTACATGAAAGACGCAGGTTTTCAGCCCCAAGCCATGATTAAAGTCATGAAAATATTGGAAGAAGCTGGTGGTGGTAAAAAAGAAGGTTCTGATTTTTCAAGTTCACACCCAAGCCCTGCTAACCGCATTATCAAAATCAAAGAAGAATTGGCTTTGATGGGTGTGGAATAAATAAGTAGCTGTTCATAAATAATCGCTACTTTTCAGCGCACACCTTTGCGCTCGTTTTGCTCGCGCAAACGGAGGAGAGGTGGTTCATTTTCGGGCAAAGTCCGAAAATGAACCACATTCCCCCCCTCACGCGAGCGAAGCGAGAAAGAACTTCCCCCAACCTTGATTGCGAGGGCGTAAAGTTATATGGTAATGTCACCTCTGATTTTAAATTGACATCTTCTAAACGCTTAATCTTCTGAATGAGTCATCTAAGTTTTTTGAAAGAAAGTATCCGTTCCATACGGACAACGGGTGCGGTAATGCGAAGTTCTCGGTGGCTTGTGCGTGAAATGTTAGAACCAATTGATTTTAACAAAGCCAAAATAATAGTAGAATTGGGCGCAGGAAGTGGGGCGTTCACAAAAGAACTATTGAGCCAGATGCTACCAGATACGCATCTTGTGAGCTTTGAAATCAACCCTCAATTTTGCAAAATACTGAGGGGGGCTATTTCCGACCCACGTTTTATCCTCATCGAAGATTCAGCAACCACTTTACCCGAACACCTCAAAAAATTGGGGTTTGGACAAGCTGACTATATTATTTCTGGTATCCCATTCGTAACTTTACCGACAGTACTTGTGCATCAAATTGTGACGACTGCCCATAAATCACTCCATAAAAACGGCTTATTCATTCAGTTCCATTACTCGTCATTGATTCAAAAAATGTATCAAGAGTTTTTTGGAAACGTCGAAGTTAGACTTGTACCACTCAATATTCCACCCGCTTTTGTGATGATTTGTCAAAAAAACTAACAAAAAAAGACTCTTGTACATAACGTAAAAGCGTTTTTTGCATCTCGCGCTCGCTTCGCTCGCCCGAGGGAGGGGGAATGTGGTTCGTTTTTCGGCGAAGCCGAAAAACGAACCACGTCTCCTCCCTCGCGCGAGCGAAGCGAGCGCAAAACATCTGTTTTTAATCAAAAAACGATGTTTTTAGGTTATGCCCACTCCTCAGTTAGTCATAAATAATCGCTAATTTTACGATGCTTCTCGCGCTCGCTTCGCTCGCGCGAGAAGGGGGAATGTGGTTCATTTTTCGGGCAAAGCCCGAAAAATGAACCACATCTCCTCCCTTTGCGCGAGCGAAGCGAGCGCAAAGGGATACGCTGAAAATTAGCGATTATTTATGATTAAGTAGTTAGTCATAAATAATCGCTAATTTTTGCGATGCTTCTCGCACTCGCTTCGCTCGCGCGAGAAGGGGGAATGTGGTTCATTTTTAGGGCAAAGCCCGAAAAAATGAACCACTTCTTTTCTCTTTTCGCGAGCGAAGCGAGCGCAAAGGTGTGCGCTGAAAAGTAGCGATTATTTATGAACAGCTACTTACCTACTTACCACAAAACGTAGATTAAGAAGTAATGATATTATTTTAAAACAAAATTTGTTTTAAAATAAAAAAATGTTTTAAAAAATTAGATAAAACCAACATAAGCACTTTAAATTCGCCCCCAGATTTGAGTTCAAAAAAACAGAATACAATATGATTCAAAGGCTATTGATTCGCAACTACGCCATCATCGAGCATCTTGAAATTGAATTTGCCAACGGTTTGACTATCATTACGGGCGAAACAGGTGCGGGAAAATCCATACTTCTGGGTGGTCTTGGCATGATTCTCGGCAATCGCGCCGATACTAAGGTGCTGTACAAAGCAACGGAAAAATGCGTTATCGAGGCATTTTTTGATATTTCTCATTATGATTTAAAAGCCTTTTTTGAAGAAAATGAGATAGATATGGACGCTCAAACCGTCGTTCGACGCGAACTCGCGCCGAGTGGCAAAACGCGGGCTTTTATCAACGATACGCCCGTAAATCTGAGCCAGTTACGTGAATTTTCGTCAAAATTGGTGGATTTGCACCAACAATTTGATACGCTCGATATTCATGATGCTACCTTTCAACTTCAAATGGTGGACGCTTTGGCGGACAACAAGCACCCCCTCAGTAATTATCGCGAAAAATTCAAGATTTTTCAATCGGATAGAAAACGATTGGTCGAATTGAAAGAAAAAAATGAACGCGCAGCACGCGAAATAGAATTTTTGAATTTTCAATTGGCAGAATTCAATAAAGCCGAACTCGTAGCGGGCGAGCAAGAACGCATAGAAACAGAGCAGCAAAAACTTCAAAATGCAGAAACCATAAAGCGTAATTTGTCGGCGGCGTTTCGTGCTATTTCGGAAGATGAAAATTCTGTTGTCGGACAGCTCAAAAGCGTGGGTATTATGGTCAGCCAAGTCAAAAAATATGCCCCCTCAGTATCCAAGCTCCACGAACGTTTTGAAAGCCTTTTATTTGAATTGGAAGACATCGGCGGCGAATTGGAAGCTGTTGCCGAAGATACCGAATACGACCCCGAACGCATCGCTGACATTCAGACGCGCCTTGATGTCATTTATAAATTGCAGAAAAAACACGGGGTTGTTTCCGTCGAACAGTTGTTGGAACTTCAAGACGCCCTTAAAGCCCAATTAGATGCTTTTGGCGATTTATCAAGCGATATTGACAATTTGGAGCAGCAACTTGTGGTTCAAGAAACCGAATTGAAGACAATGGCAACTACTTTGTCCGACAAACGCAAAAGTGTAATTCCCAATTTTGAGCAGCAAGTTGAGGCAATGTTGCACCAATTGAGTATGGAAAATGCCCGCTTAAAAGTACAGATTCTGGAAACTGCAGAACTTACCACAAATGGCTGCGACGATGTGCAATTTCTTTTTGCGGCTAATAAAGGCGCGCGGTTGCAAGCGATAAAAGATGTGGCTTCGGGCGGTGAATTGAGCCGTTTGGCTTTGTGTACAAAATCATTGGTTGCTGCGGCAATTCCATTGCCGACATTGATTTTTGATGAAATTGATTCAGGTGTTTCGGGTGATGTGGCGTTAAAAATGGGTAATATTCTTCAAAAATTGGCAGGTCATCATCAAATTGTGGTCATCACGCACTCGCCACAAGTGGCAGCAAAAGCAGATAAGCATTATTTTGTCTATAAAACGCACAAAGAAGACCGCACTTATACCAACGTCAGACCCCTCAGTACAGATGAGCGAATTCGGTCGCTTGCAGTGATGTTGAGCCAAAATCCGCCGTCAGAATCGGCAATTGCGAACGCTAAAGAACTGTTGATGTGAAATTTGAGACCATACATAAAATCTAAGCTGCTGGTTCTCGCGCTCGCTTCGCTCGCGCGAGAGGGGAATGTGGTTCATTTTTCGGGCAAAGCCCGAAAAATGAACCACCTCTCCTCCTTTTGCGCGAGCGAAGCGAGCGCAAAAGTGCCTTTTAATGCGTATTTTGAATTTATGTATCGTTTCAAAATGTGAAATACCATGCTACTGGACATTAGACACTGATTGGGCTGATTTTCACTGATTTCTTAATCTTTTTGGCTCTATTATGATTTCAAGTTGCGATTCTATTTTTGTACTTACTTAGCCCAGAGCTCGCTTCGCTCGCAAAAAAGGGAAATGTGGTTCGTTTTTCGGGCAAAGCCCGAAAAACGAACCACATTTCCCTTTTTTGCGAGCGAAGCGAGCTCTGGTAGTATAGTTAAACACATTCCCTCTGTCCTACTATCACATCAAAACAAGCCTTCAACTGACCAATAACGCTCGCCTGTATCATAATTAAACGTCAGTATAGTTGCCCCTTTCGGCAAATTTGGCAAATGTTTAGCGACTGCCGCGAGCGATGCCCCCGTTGAAATACCCGCCAAAATGCCTTCTTCACGCGCCAAACGTTGCGTAAATTCAAAGGCTTCTTCTTTTGATACGGTGATAACGCCGTCTAATACTTCGCGGTGTAAATTATCGGGAATAAAACCCGCGCCGATTCCTTGAATGGGATGTGGAGCAGGTGAGCCACCGCTAATAACGGGTGAAGCCGCAGGTTCGACGGCAAAAACTTTCAAATTGTCCATTTTTGCTTTCAAAATTTCGGCACAACCAGAAATATGACCGCCCGTTCCAACACCTGTAATCAAGGCATCAATGCCTTCTGGAAAATCGTCGAGAATTTCAATGGCGGTGGTATTGCGGTGAACTTCCACATTGGCGGGGTTGCTGAATTGCTGCGGCATCCACGCATTTGGGAGTGTTTGGGTGAGTTCTCCTGCTTTTTCTATCGCGCCTTTCATGCCTTTTTCACGCGGTGTCAATTCAAAAGTTGCTCCGTAGCTTGCCATCAATTTACGGCGTTCGAGGCTCATGCTTTCAGGCATAACAAGGATTAATTTGTACCCTTTTACCGCACAAACCATTGCCAAACCAATGCCTGTATTGCCCGAAGTAGGTTCAATAATCACGCTATCGGGTGTCAAAATACCTTTTTCTTCGGCATCTTCAATCATCGCCAAAGCGATACGGTCTTTGATAGAACCGCCCGGGTTTTGTTTTTCAAGTTTGATATAAACGTTGTAATCTGTACCGAATAGTCGCTTGAGTTTAACGTGGGGCGTACTGCCCACAAGGTCGAGAAGATTTGAAAACTTCATTGGTTGATATTTTTTATTTTAATAAAATGATTGATAATTATGAGTTTTGATACACCAAAAAAATTGTGCTTTGCATCTTTGATTCAAGAGGCTACTTTATTCTGATAATTTCTAAAATTTCTAAAATAAACATTTTGACACTACGTGTCAGCGCATAAAATTCGAGATTGTAGATTATTATAAACATTGTGACTCTACGAGTCATTAACTGAGGAGTGGGCATAACCTAAAAACATCGTTTTTTGATTAAAACCAGATGTTTTGCGCTCGCTTCGCTCGCGCAAAAGGGAGGAGATGTGGTTCGTTTTTCGGCGAAGCCGAAAAACGAACCACATTTCTCCCTCGCGCGAGCGAAGCGAGCGCGAGATGCAAAAAACGCTTTTAGGTTATGCCCATCCCTCAGTCATTAACTTCCGCTTGATGCTTATGACTCGTAGAGTCAAGATGTTTATAATAATGTGTGTTTTTGAAACCATACATAAAATCTAAACTGCTGGTTTTCGGGCTCGCTTCGCTCGCGCGAAGGGG
Source organism: Saprospiraceae bacterium (assembly GCA_034520175.1). GTDB lineage: Bacteria > Bacteroidota > Bacteroidia > Chitinophagales > Saprospiraceae > JAAFJT01. The sequence continues at coordinate 50,088 of JAXHNU010000044.1, read as the reverse complement.
GAATGTGGTTCATTTTTCGGGCAAAGCCCGAAAAATGAACCACCTCTCCTCCTTTTACGCGAGCGAAGCGAGCGCAAAAATGCCTTTTAATGCGTATTTTGAATTTATGTATGGTTTCAAAATGTGTGTTTAAAAGGTTTTCCAATGACACGTAGTGTCAAAATGTTTATTTTAGAGATTGAGCCTACAACTTTCATTCCGTATCACAAGACAACAGTTTTACAGAAGTTTCGTTAAGCAAAGATATAACAAATCCGACAATCCAACATTTTTCACAGCCCAATCACTTATTTTGACAGAACTTGAACTCATAGAACGCTGCCGACTGCTCGATGCGAGAGCGCAACGCACTTTATACGAACGTTTCGCGCCGAAAATGTTGGGCGTATGTCGGCGTTATTTATCGAGTCGTGAAGATGCGGAAGATATTTTAGTGGAGGCAATGTTTAAGGTGTTTGAAAACATAGAATCGTATTCGGGCATGGGTAGTTTTGAGGGTTGGATTCGGCGAATTGTGGTCAATGAAGCCTTGATGTTTTTGAGAAAGCGTAAAATACTCTTGGTTGAACCCGAAACGGTTGATTTGCAAAATAGTTTGACCCACAGTGACCCCCTCAGTATAGAACATCAATTGGCAGCCCAAGATATCTTGAATTTGCTTGACCGACTGCCCGTAGGTTATCGAACTGTTTTTAATTTATATGTGATTGAAGGGTATAAGCATATCGAAATTGCAGAATTATTGGGCATAAGCATCAATACATCAAAATCTCAATTAATTTTGGCGAAAGAACGGATGCGTAAAGAATTTGAAAAAAATAAATAGTGGAAGAAAAAGACTTATTTGACTTGTTCCGCGAAGGTAGCGAAAGCCTCTCAGAACAACCAACGATTGACAGTTGGAAACGCCTTGAAACGCGGCTCGCATCGGCACGCGAGACGAAGAAAAAGCGGCGTTCGATGCCTCTACAACTAATGGTTGTGGGGGCTACGGTTGCTTTGTTGATAACAGCGGGAGTGGTCAATTGGGTCGTGGCGCGAGAACACGAAGCACGTCTGAAAAGCCAAAAACAGTTTGAAAATCTTTTGTTTTTAGCGGATAAATGGTCAGCTTCGGAAGGTAATGTAGTGGACGAACTCGTTTTTGATACGCTTAAAGCCTCCAGAGACACTAAAATACTGAGGGGGGTCAAACAGATAAAATTTAAAGATGTACGGGTTCAGATGGATACTTTTTTATTGGAAAATAAAGGAAAATACATCAGTTTTTCCACCAAAAATCAAGTTTATACACTCAAAAATGTGGGTAACTCGGCGTTTTTGTTTGTTGCACCAGATGGCTCAATTGTGCGGCTTCGGAAAAGTAGTGAAATCGCGTTTACTCTATCTTTCGGAGAAGGACAAGTCTTTTTATACCGAAAATCTTAGTACATGACAAAAAAGGCAAACGACTTTTTTGTCGTGTACTAAGACCGAAAATAATACGCATGAGTCGCAGCTTCTCAAGAGTTCTGAAACTATTGGAGAGTTTTAGTGCATAGTTTTGTGGTAGTAAGCCAAAACGCGCCGTCTTCGGCGGCGCGGGGAGTTTCTTCGGCGCGAGCCGTTTTTTTTGTTGAAAATTTGGGTAAAGCCCAAATTTTTAATAAAAAAAACGGCTCGCTTCATTAGATTTTTACGCGGCGATGTTCCGCGTTTTTATGACCGAAAACTTGGGTCAGTTACGATTATTTACCTATTTTCGTACCAAACCCGTAAACCTCGGAAACCCGCATCAACCACCCTTTCAATAGCTGGTTGTCCTGTATTCGCTTGGCGGTCGGCGTCCCATTTACCATTTCTGGTAACGCTTTCCTCCCATTCAAACGAACGATTTGTGCTAAAAGACAGCGTAACAGTTACGTCTTGGGTTTCTTTACCCGTAATGCTGAGTGGGGTATCAAATCTACCTGTTACCAAACACGAACCCGTTGGTAGAGGTGATGTTTGAGACAAAGGATTGACCATTGTGGGCGATTCGATAGCTTGACCATTGTAAATACGGTCATTGGAAGAATAAGCCGATGCCAATTTTGTTTCAAAAGACCAATAACCCTGCTTCCGATTAGCGTTAACAGTCTCGTCTTTTGTGCCAATGCGGTACTTAGTGATGTAGTTGTTACTTGCTAAAAATGTGGCAAATGTGCCACGCTCATCGTTGAAACTACCTGAAAATGGGACATTTGTCATATTAAATTGCACATGAAAATTTTGATACGCCACGGCTACCCGTACCCAATCGTAACTACCAATGCCAATTTGGGACATGGGGATACTAAACATTATCTCCCCATCTTTCACTAATTTCAGTTGGCCAAAATCAACGGCAGTTTCGCCACCCGCTATTGTGGTGGGCGTTGAAAACAAGATTACACCTTTACCTGCTGCAATTAAATTGCCTGTTGCCAATTCAATTTGCTGAACACCGATAACATTAACTAAAGGTGTTTGAGCTGCCCGACCTGCGGTAATACCTGAAGGCAAACCATTGGCATTGAGCCGTTCTTGTAGCGGGTCAAATTTGACGCGGAAATGAACTAAAGGGTCTGGTCGTTTTTGGCAACTACTCCCCAACAGTACGACAAAAGATAATAAAAGTAAACTAATTTTTTGTTCAAGTGTCATGTCAGATGTTAATTAATTGTATTGGAACAGCTAATAAATTGCGTAAACACTACTTACTTACGCAACTAATTTTTTTAATCTTATTTATTCCAATGGTTATTCAATAAGTTTTTTGTAATCAATCTAAGTTTTGTACTATAAAAACGGGGAACCTCGCCGCGTAAAAATCTAATGGAGCGAGCCGTTTTTTTTGTTTAAAATTTGGGCAAAGCCCAAATTTTAAACAAAAAAACGGCTCGCTCCGAAAAACTCCCGCGCCGCCGAAGGCGGCGCGTTTTGAATGACTACTACAAAACTTAGGTTAATTACTTAGCCCATAGCTCTCCCGAATACCTTCGGGAGAGCGCGTGACTAAGTAATTGAGGAGTGGGCATAACCTAAAAACATCGTTTTTTGATTAAAAACAGATGTTTTGCGCGCGCTTCGCTCGCGCAAAAGGGAGGGGAATGTGGTTGGTTTTTCGGCGAAGCCGAAAACGAACCACATTCCCCTCCCTCGCGCGAGCGAAGCGAGCGCGAGATGCAAAAAACGCTTTTAGGTTATGCCCATCTCTCGACTAAGTAATTACGTTTTTTAAATAATTGCACGTTTAGAAAATGATAGATGCTTTTTGGTAGGTTATTTAACGCTGTTTAATCATTAAAGTTTCATAACGTAAAGTTTCAATAAATTTCTCATACAAACACAAAATACATATAAGTAGCTGTTCATAAATAATCGCTACTTTTCTTCTTCCCCCTTTGCGCTCGCTTCGCTCGCGCAAAGGGGAGAAAAGTGGTTCATTTTTCGGGCAAAGCCCGAAAAATGAACCACATTTCCCCCTCTCGCGCGAGCGAAGCGAGCGCGAGAACCAGCAGTTTAGATTTTATGTATGGTTTCAAAAAAAAGAATACGATACAAAAAGTGTGTAGTAGTTTACTCCAAGATATTAGTGAACTATAAAAAACAATCAGCTTACTTAAATTCCTTAATTAGTCGGTACAAATCGTTTACATTTGGGGATATAACAACTTCTACACGTCGGTTTTTGGCTTTGTTTACCTCAGAATTATTAGGCACAAATGGTTGATATGCTGACCGCCCACTTGCTATAATTCGTTTTGCCTCTACTTTTGCCCCAATCAAAATTTTTGCTACACTAACTGCCTTTGCTGTTGAGATTTGCCATTGTGCATCAATTGAACCCTCTGAATCGCTGTGTCCTTCAATACTGATGTCCAAATCTGGCGAAGCAATGAGCGCATTTGCCAGTTTACGCAACACGTCAATCCCGTGTGTTGTTACTTCTGTTTTCCCTTTAGCAAACAATAAGGCTTCTGACAATGTTAGATAAACCTTTCCATTTGTTTGCCGCATTGTTAATTCGTTGGTAGCTCCTCCCGTCAGTATATCAGCAATTGTTTGTTGTGTTTTCATCATTTGCGCGTCTCTTACTTTCAGTGTATCGCTCAATTCTTTAATTTTAAATTCATTTTCACTCAAAATCTTCTTTAACCCGTCAATTGTTCCTTCCTTTGTTTGCAGAGAATTTTCTACTCTGCGCAATTCACGTTCACGCGCATCAAGTTCTTTCATACGGTCTGAAATTTCCTGTTTCATGCGGTCATTAGAGTTTATTGTCGTCTCTGTCAAGGTCTGATTTTGTTGCTTGAGGTTGTCTAACTCTTTATTGAGTTGTTCATTGGTTTGTGCATAAGTGAGATAACGCCCTTTCCAATCATCAACATCTTGCAAGGCAATTGCCAAAGTTGCATTGATTTTGAAAAGGCTGTCTGCCATATCATTGCGTTCATTGCGGGCGTTGCGCAGTGTGGCATATTCTTTTTGAATCGCCTCTTTAGCCAATATCAAGGTATTGTACTTTTTTTGCGATACACAACCCAATAATAAGAAAAATGGTGTTAAAGAGATATAGATATATTGTTTTTTCATAATAATTTGATATATTTTTTGTAATTACTTAGTCACGCGCTCGCTTCGCTCGGGCGGGGAAGGAGAGGTAGTTCGTTTTTCGGGCAAAGCCCGAAAAACGAACCACTTTCACCTTCCCCGATCGAGCGAAGCGAGCAATAAAAACACATATTGATTTCAAATCTAATTTTTAAAATTTGTAAAAAATCAAATATATTATTGTAACAGGAGCAAGCACGGGTATTGGTCGTGCCATTGTTGAATATTATTTGAAAAAAGGCGATTTCGTATTCGGTAGTGTACGTAAAGAAACAGATGCTACCCAACTAAAGTTTTTTCTGGGCGACCGATTTGAGCCTCTGATTTTTGACGTGCGCGACGGTGAAGCTATCAAAAAAGCCGTAGAAATCGTCAAAAAACGTGTAAGTACTGAGGGGGTCGCTTTGCTCGTCAACAATGCTGGCATTGCCGTTTCTGGTCCTTTACAGCATTTGAGTATCGAAGAATACCAAATGCAATTCGATATTAATGTCTTCGGTGTTCAGCGCGTGACTCAAGCCTTTTTGCCGCTTCTCGGGGCAAGTCTGAAAACCGAAATGCGTCAAAAGGGCATGATTATCAATATCAGCAGCATTTCTTCAATGGTCACAACGCCTTTTTTGGGCGCGTATTCGGCGTCAAAAATCGCACTTGAATACTGGTCTGATGCTTTGCGTAGAGAATTGTCTATTTACAACATTCGTGTTGTGAATATTCTACCCGGTGCTGTCAAAACGGAAATTTGGGGCAAAGCCCGCGCAGACATCAATTATTACCCCGAAACGGATTACGCGCCTTTATTACAAAAATTTCAAAATTTGATTGAAAAAAGCGAAAAATCAGCTATTCCAGCCAGTGAAGTCGCTATTTTTGTTGATAGAATTGCCCAAAAACAAAAGCCGCTCACACGCTATATCATTGCACCTAATCGGTGGTTGGTCAAATTCGCTTCGATTTTGCCGCATCGCCTTGTAGATAAAATATTGACACGCGGATTTACTTAGTCTTTACAACCAAATCCGCCCCTTTTTCCCCAATCATAATGCAAGCCGCGTTTGTATTTCCGCTTACAATACGCGGCATGACCGACGCATCAATGACGCGCAAACCTTCAATGCCATGTACGCGCAGTTTTTCATCTACAACTGAAAGTGCATCTGTCCCCATTTTGCAAGTGCCTACGGGGTGATAAACGCACTCAACTGTACGGCGAATATGGGCTAAAATGTCCTCATCGCTGTCCGATTTTTTGGGAAAATTGAGCTTGATGCGATAGTCATCAAAAGCCTGTGCGAATAGAATATCCCGAACAATCTTGAAGCCTTTGAGTAATAAATGACGGTCGTTTTCTGCCGCCATATAATTTGGTTGAATAACAGGTGCAGCCAGTGGGTCACTTGACCGCAAACCGACAAATCCACGACTTTCGGGCTGTAAAAGCACGGACAATGCCGTAAAACCATTGGTTTTTGGATAGGTTTCGGGGCGGTAAAAATCAGTCCCGCGTGCCAAATCGTCTTCATTGCCCATGTGAAAAGGGACAAAAAATAGCTGTAAATTGGGCTGTGACAAGGAGGGGTCTGATTTTAGAAAAGCATTGGTTTCTAAAGGGCTGATGGTCAAAGGACCTTTTTTTGAGACCGCATAATTGAGCAAATGACCAATTTTATTGAGGGGTTTCAAAGCATTGTTCATCGTACCCGAATAGTTTGTTAGACAGCTCATGCCCGACATTAAATGGTCGTGTAGATTTTTACCAACGCCTTGCAATTCTTTTTTCACGATTATCCCATGTTGTTTCAATTCGTCTTTTGCACCAATGCCCGATAGCATCAAAATCTGCGGTGAACCAAATGCACCCGCCGACAATAAAACTTCGCGTTTTGCCGAAATTACCTCCGATTTCCCCCCCCTCAGTATATTGACACCCGTGGCACGGTCATTCTCAATTGTGACGTTTTTGACGTGTGTATTGGTAAAAACTGTCAAATTTTTACGATTTAAAACGGGTTTTAGAAACGCTGCGGCTGTGGAATGTCTTTTGGCATCTTTTATTGTAAACTGAAAATGCCCAACGCCTTCTTGTTGCGCCCCATTGTAATCGGGTGTTTCGGACAAGCCTTTTTCAACGCAAGCCGCTACAAATGTATCGGCAAGTTTTGTGCGGTAGCGGGTCGCTTCCGTTACGTTGAGCAAGCCGCCTTGTCCGTGAAAAGCGTCGTTGTGCTGCTCATTGTGTTCCGATTTTTTGAAATAAGGCAATACAGCATCGTAGTTCCAACCAGTCGCGCCCATTTTTGCCCATGTATCGTAATCGTCGCGGTGTCCGCGCACATACGCCATTGCATTTGTGGAGCTACTGCCCCCCAACGTTTTACCACGCGGCTGATACATGCGGCGTCCGTCAACGTGTGTTTGTGGTTCTGTAAACAAACCCCAATCTACATCGGAATGATTTAATTCGCCGTAAGCGGCAGGAATATGAATTTGTAATTTTGTATCTTTGCCGCCCGCTTCAATAAGTAGGACAGATACTGAGGGGTCTTCCGACAGGCGATTTGCCAACACGCAACCTGCCGAACCTGCACCAATGATGATGTAATCGTACATTTTTCGAGTTTTTTTGTAAATACTTACCCATGTGCATTTTGCTCGCGCAACGACAGGAGAAGACGTGGTTCATTTTTCGGCGAAGCCGAAAAATGAACCACATTTCCCTCTTTTGCGAGCGAAGCGAGCGATAGACTAAGTAATTACTTTTTTTTAAAGAAAAAAAGTTGCTTAAAGGTAGTTCATTCGTCTTAGTTATGTGTTTCTTTTGTCATTTAAAATAGAAGAAATTTAAAATTTTAGGCAATTACTTAGTCACGCGCTCACTTCGTTCGCGCGAGAGAGGAGGGGTGGTTCGTTTTTCGGGCAAAGCCCGAAAAACGAACCACATTCCCCCTCTCGCGCGAGCGAAGCGAGCGCGTGAACCAGCAGTTTAGATTTTATGTATGGTTTCAAATTTTAGGTAACTAATTGTTTACCACGCGCTCGCTTCGCTCGCGAAGACAGAGGGAATATGGTTCACTTTTCGGCAAAGCCCCAAAATGAACCACCTCTTTTTCTGTCGTTGCGCGAGCAAAAGGAACGTAGTTAAATTGTTATAATTTTAGTAATTAATCTAAGTAGAGACCATGCCTTGTCTCTATCCACAAACGCCTTCAAATAGGCTAAATCATTCAAAAACAATGTTTTATACAAAATCAAAATTATCGTTGTGGCTCGGTACATGCCTTGTTTTCACGCTTATCTTTTTCGGTGCTTGCCGAAGCGACAATCAAAAAAGTACAGAAATTTTGCTATCTGGTATCCACAAAGTCACGTTACTGGACTCAACAGACGCTGCAAAAGCTATTGTACAAGACAACCTTGACAAATTTTTTGACTGCATCACGGCGATTGATGCGGCGGTTCAGATGAAAAAAAATGACCCCCTCAGTATGTCGCGTGAAGCAATGGTGGCAAGTTACAAAGATTACTTGCAAACTGACGTGATAGGTTTTACGAAAGAAGAATCCGTTTTTGTGGCAAAAGCAATGAATGAGGCATTTCAACTCGTGACTAAAGTATCGCAAAAGTATTTTCCAGAAGATATACGTTTGATAAAAACAAAGGCACAACATTACGACGATGAGATGTTTTACACGCGAGAAAATTGCATCGTGATTCCAGAGCCTATTTTGAAGCAAAAAAATTACGACGCTTTTTTGCAGACTTTGTTGCACGAAATCAGCCATATCGTTACGCGTCTCAATCCGAATCTGAAGGCACAATTATATGCTTTGGCTGGTTTCAAAAAGATTGAAATACCCCTTACTTTACCCGATGCTCTAAGCCGTCGTTTGTTGACAAATCCCGATGGTGTGGATATTAATTGGGCAACACCACTTACTTCGGCAACGGGCAGTACTGTTTTCACAATGCCATTACTTTACGCAAAAGACACGATTTTTGACCCGAAAAAACCTGATTTTGGCGATTATTTAGGTTGGAATTACTACGAACTTGCACCTTCTATTGACAATAAAAGATTGCTTGTGCAGACCGTCGGCGAACGCCAACAAAGCACGCTCGATACACGCGGTATCAATGATTTGTTTTTGAAAAATTACAATACAGCCTACATCATTCACCCCGACGAAATTGTGGCAGACAATTTTTCACTTTTGATGCTCTCTCAAAAAAAAGCGGCAGTTTTGAACCAATGTACTGAGGGGGGTAAAACTTTATTGGCAAAGATGAAAGAGGTGTTGAGTCAATAAGATAAGAGCTATTTTATCGTGTTTAGTATCGTGTTTACGTATCGGATACCTTAAAGGTATCCGATACGTGGGACAAAAGCGCAAGCATTTTACGACTATTTAATCTCCTCATAGTCCGTTAGTTCCGCATCATTCCGACGAGTATCCTCACTTTTTAGTTTTTTTTTATCGTAAAAATGACGGTGTTCTACTATCACTTTCGGACGCATGAAAACGCGGTATATGACCGCTAAGAGGGCTAAGTAGAATATGTATTTCATTTTTTATTAATTTCCTTTAACTTCTTTTTTCAACTTCGCATTGTCTTCTTGAATAATATGGTCAAGCACTTCTTCCAATTGTTTGGCTTCAATGCCTTTTGAGCGAATCGTTTTGTTTTCATCTAAAACATAGACTTGCGGCGTTGTTTCAACGTTGAAGTAAGTTTTATAACGCGAAATCATGTAAGGGTCAACGGTGTTGATAAAATCACCGAACCCTTTTTCTTTTACATATTTCCAACATTCAGGCATTTTATCTGGACCAACATAAGTACAGACTGCCAAGATGTTCACATCAATATTTTTTGCTTTTGCTTTTTGCAAAAACTCTACTAATAAAGGTGACTGTTTCTGGCAATGTCCACAATCGGGCGCAAAAAAGAACAAAACTGTGTATTTTGATTTAATATCCGACAAAGTAATCATAGAATTATCTTCCTTAAATGTCTTGATGTCCGTTGCTTTTTTGCCAATCAGAATAGGGAACAGTCTATTGGCTTGGTCAACGAGTTTTATTTTATTTTCTTTTGGAATAAAATCGTCCGTCAAGCCCGTTTCGATGTATTTTTTTGTCAAATGCACATGGATAGCATCATATCCCACAATATTTGATTTGATGTATTTATTCAAGTAAGTAACAAAAAAATTTTGAAAAGTCTCCTTACTTGGCTTTACCAACTCTAAAACACGGTCGAGCGATTCGCAGATAGAATCGGGGTGTTGAGGCGTTAATTTTTCGATATAGGTATCAATGCGTTGTGCCAAAGCATTTGTCCGCAACATGGCTGGATTTGCCATTTCGTAATTGTCAAAAAAATGTTCTTTATAGTGTAAATAACGAGCAAATTCATTTTTTTCTTTGTCCGTTATTTCTGGAAAAAGCGGTGTTTCTACTTCAATCGCCGTTTTAATCAACATAGCTGAAATAGATTTTGGGTTTTTTTGAATCAAATCATTTTGGTAGGCTTTCACATCCTTGTCCAAAAGTTCCAATTTTTGTGTACCTGCTGCTTGGTCAGTCTTGCGCAATTCGCCTGCCGCCTCTGCTTCACCGCGTTTTGTTGACAAAAAACGCATATAGGTGTAAAACAACTCATTGTCTTTCGACCCCGTAAATTTGGCTTGCCCATAAAAATCAAGCGTGCTTGTGGTCATCGTAAAATGTTGCTCATTTTCAGAGACCATGATTTGAAAATAGTTATTGTCGGGTGGTGTGACCACGAGATAAACACCCGCTTCCAATTTTTTATCGGCTTTTTGAAAAGTAAAAAAGCCCGTTTTTTTGTCTAAAATCGCTGTATCACGCAGGTATGTTTGATTGCCGAGTGCGTAACCGAGATAAATAGTGTCTTTATCAAATTCGGTCAATCGAATTTTGATGGCGTAACCTTCCGCAGGTGTGTGCGCGAGAACAGTCGTCCGCATGACGAAAATAGCAATGCCCGTGAGCAAAAGTTTGAACCAATCGTTTTTCATTGTCTTGAAAATATAAAAGTTAAAATATTCAAAATGGTTATAAATAATAGGTAACTGTTTACTACGCGCCCTCTCGAAGGCTTTCGGGATGTAAACAGATTTCGCTCGCGCAAAAAGGGGGAATGTGGTTCATTTTTCGGCGAAGCCGAAAAATGAACCACCTCTTCTCCCGTCGTTGCGCGAGTGAAATGCACGTAGATAGATAGTTACTATTCACTAATGTAAATTTTGTGGTCGTAAAGACAGGGCACACTCTCGTCTCTACTTAAAACACGCTCGCCCCGATAGATGTCCCTGCACGCTTTTTAAGCGAAGTCAGAAACAACGCGTACAAAAGTAACGAATATTTATGAACACGTATCTTATTTTGACATTGAGACGCTACAAAAGTCAAAAGTTTCACGCAAAAATACAAGATTTTAAAATTTAATTAACTAATTTAGAGTTTGTGGTAGTGCCTAAAAACGCGCCTCCTTCGGCGGCGCGGAGAGTTTTTTCGGCGCGAGCCGTTTTTTTTGTTGGTTGTTTGACAATTTTAGTGGAGGCATTAATCATTGCGCTCGCTTCGCTCGCGAAAAGAGTGGAAAGTGGTTCATTTTTCGGGCAAAGCCCGAAAAATGAACCACTTCTACTCCCTCGCACGAGCGAAGCGAGCATGGCTAAGTATTTACGGCAATCTTAAACATAAACCTTAATTTTTGAGTTTTAGTTTGGCACTTTGAAATCTTAAATTTAAAATCGTCTTAAAGAATGAAAAATATTCTCATTGCGGGTGGTACAGGTTTGATAGGTACACACCTTAGCCAATTGCTTAAAAGTAAAGGTCACACCGTTGCGCACCTCAGCCGTCGGGCAAATCCGAGCGCCGAATTTCCAACTTATGCTTGGCAACCAGAAAAGGGAATTTTCGATAAAAAGGCTTTTGACGAAGCTGATGCTATTATCAACCTTGCAGGTGCCAGCATTGCGGATAAGCTATGGTCAAAAAAACGAAAACAGGAGATTATTTTCAGTCGAACGGCTGGAAATACCTTAATTGCGCAGTATTTGCGCAGCAACAGCCACCACGTAAAAACGTATATTTCAGCGTCTGCCATTGGTTTTTACGACGATAGAGGCGATGACATGATGACGGAAACATCAAGCGTAGGTACTGGTTTTTTAGCCGAAAGTACAATGGCTTGGGAAAATGCCATTGCCGAAGTTGCTGCCACGGGTGTCAGAACAGTAGCATTGCGCATTGGTGTTGTTTTATCGCCCGAAGGTGGGGCATTGCAAAAAATGCTCATTCCGTTTTGGTTTCGTTTGGGGGTGTATTTTGGCAATGGGCAGCAATGGGTATCGTGGATTCATAGAATGGATTTGTGTAACTTATTTGTATGGGCTTTGGAAAATCAAAACGCTCAAGGTACGTTCAATGCCGTCGCACCGACCCCCCTCAGTAATTTGAACTTGACCAAGGCTATTTCAATGGCAAGAGGTGGATTTTATTTATCTGTTCCTGCTCCTTCTTTTATCCTACGTTTGGTGATGGGAGAAATGGCAGATGTGGTGCTGGGTAGTACACGGGTATCTTGCCGAAAACTAGAAAATCAAGGTTTTGTATTTCAGTTTCCCAATGCTTTAGAGGCTTTAAAAGATTTGATTTGAATTATACCTAACAAAAAATTTGAAACCACACATAACACCTAAACTGCTGGTTCTCGCGCTCGCTTCGCTCGCGCGAGGGGTAAATGTGGTTCATTTTTCGGGCTTTGCTCGAAAAACGAACCACCTCTCCTCTCTCGCGCCAGCGAAGCGAGCGCGAGACTAAGTAATTACAATCTCTCTTAGCTTGGCTTACTTGCTGTTGGTTTAGCTAATGGTTTTGTTGCGGGTTTAGTAGGAGCAACTGTTGGTGTAGAGGCTTTGAAAATTTCACCCGATTTCTTACGGATAAAACCCTCAACTTTGTTTGCCTTTAACGTCCGAACCGCAGCATCAGCACCACCTTTGAAAGAGTAGTAACCTGCTACAACGTTGACGTTTGCTGAATTTTCGAGTTTGACAACTTCGGCTTTTGTGAAACCGATTTTCTTTAACTTTGCTACAAGTGCATCAGCATTGTCTTTGCTGGCAAAAGCACCAGCCATTGCCATAAATTCACCATCTGTACCAGCGTCGAATTTAGGCTCTGCTTTTTTCCGAGCAGGAGCTATTGTTTTTTTACCACCGCTTTTTGACTTGCTACTACTGCTTGGAACACTTGAAGTGGTTTCTAAATCAGAACTTGCAACGTCTTCAGCTGTAATATTTTGGACATCGCTGCCTACTTTTGCAGAACCCGCCGCCGCAGGGCTAATAAGCGCGCTACCCACAGCACTACCTGCCGCTGAAGCACCTGCTGCCAGAGCAGCAGAAGTAGAAGTTGTGAGATTGCCTAATGTGTCAGCTAAACCACCCAAGCCAGAAGTTAATTCGGCGGCTTGTGCGAGTTCAGTAGCGCGTTTAGCTTTTTGTCTTTGGCTTGATTGAAAAATCAAATAGCCCAAGATACCAACTACTGCCATTACAGCAGCATAAGTGAGATTGCGAAAGGAATTAGGTCCCATAGTGTGGAATGGAATTGAATCGTTTAAAAAATGATTGTTCTAAAATTACAGTGCTATTTTTATCGTTTGTTTTTTGTCATTTCTCATAGGCGAGGCAAATTACAGACTTTTTCAAAACTTTACTGTTTTCTCTGAACATTTTGTCAATTTTTAACCTAAAAATACCTCAATATTTTTTGAACCTACCTTTTATCCGTAAAATAAGCCCATTTTAAAGGAAAAATAAAAATCTGTTTTGCGTTTTCTTAGTAACTAATTCATTTTTACAAAATTCACCTCACTTCGCCAATTAGGTTTCCAAAGCGGTGGTTTTTGGTAATAAGTATTTAAAACGGTAGCGTGTTCTGTGCTTTTAAACTGAATATCTTTACCCCGCACATACCCTAAAATACCTATTGGGTGTTTGACATAGAGCCAAGTATCTATTTTTTTTTCGCCATTTTCTACTGTCAATACTTCAAAATGTTTGACGACTTGGAGGCGGTCAACGGGGCTGATAAGCACAATTGTCGTGCTTGATACTGAGGGGGTCATTTTTAGCGGTGTTTTATCCGCGCTCACAATGGCTGGGACACTGCTGCGGCTTTCTGGATACAATGGCTTAAAAACGCGCTCGATTTTATCCCAACGAAAACTGTATGTCACATATTCAAGGCAACGTTCTTGGGTTTTACTGCGCACATCGGTAGGGAGATTGAGGCTGAATTTATCACAATTGATGTAATCAATATAGGCTACACGAATAACTTTGCCTTCTATTTCAACAAATTTTGAGAAAGAAGGAGCTGGCACGTCTGTTTCCCACGTTAGGGTCAAGCGTTCCTCAAATAATTTTGTCAATGCACCCGATTTAAAACTGTAAATCTCAAACACATGCTCTGAAAGTGTGCTACCCATGGGAATAGCGGTGGTTTCAATGAGAATTTCGTCAATTTTATTTTCTGTTACATCTCTGAAATACAGGCTTTGCAGCGATTTTCGGTTTGTTTCGCTCTTGTTTGCATAGTTCAGGAGGACGCACCGCCCGCGTTCATTGGTAACGACTAAATAAAATTCGCGATAACTTGGATTGAGTGCGGGCTTGGTTTTTACATCGTGTCCGTCGGTGTAAGCGAGCCAAGTTGTGGATTTTTCAAAACCATTGTCGAACCCTTTAGTCTTTTTGAAATACGGGCGTAATAAGGATTCAACACTGTTTTCGGGTAAAACAATAGCCAAATTGTCGCCAAAAATCCAACCGATTGTACCGTTGAGGGCGCGGATTTTAAACCATTTGAAGGTTTGATTCTGCGTATTGTCCAAATGTTCTAAACCTGTTTCACCAAGCACTTCAAAAACCTCCCCCTCAGTAAAAGTCGTCTCTGTTGCGGCGGCGTAACTCGAATCGGCGTACAGACGCACACCACTTACACTAACGGCAGCCCGTTTGGTAAGAATGATTTTTGCAGCATCATCGGCGGCTTTTGTCGGGAGGACAAAATAAAAAAACAGGAGGAGTACGCTAATATTTTTTTTCAAAATAGAGTTTTAGAACGAAGCAAATAATAATGTATTTGAAACCATGCATAAAATTCTAAAACGCGTAAAAATACGCCTTCGCGCGCGCTCGAAGGTATTCGGGAGAGCGCGAGAAGCAGCGTTTGGATTTTATGTATGGTTTCAAAATAATGTACAGTAATTGATAACTTTGTAATATCGTAAATATTACTGAGGAGTGGGCATAACCTAAAAACATCGCTTTTTGATTAAAAACAGATGTTTTGCGCGCGCTTCGCTCGCGCAAAAGGGAGGGAATGTGGTTCGTTTTTCGGCGAAGCCGAAAACGAACCACATTCCCCTCCCTCGCGCGAGCGAAGCGAGCGCGAGATGCAAAAAACGCTTTTAGGTTATGCCCACCCCTCAAATATTACTGTACAAATTTAATCTTAGACGAGAAACCAGCTCTTTTTCGCTTCGCTCAAAAATCGTCCAAAAGGGATTTTAAGGGGCGAGCGTGTTTTAAATTTAAAAAATCGAAGATTTTTTAAATTTAAAACACGCCCGCCCCAATAGACTTTACGCGCCCGATTTTCGAGCGAAGCGAGAAAGAACTTGTCCCGACCTTCATCGGGAGGGCGTTTCCCGTCTAAAATTCAATTTGTACAATAGTATTAATGTCGTTATCAAAATATCATTACAAAGATAAAAATGAACACGTAATCTAAGCCTATACTGAAGGGTTATTTGAATAAGATGACTTAAAAATAACACGTTGTGCGTTTTTATTTTTTTTCCACTTAGAATTCTAAAACAGAAAAGCTACTTTTGCCGCACTAATTTTTAAAAAACAGTTAAAATGTTCTCAATTAACATCTACTTGCGCTTCGCGCTCATTGGTTTGTTCTTAATCGGCGGCACTATTGCGGCATTCATTATTGGTTTTTGGTGGGCATTTCCGTTTCTTTTAGCGGGAATCGTCTTAGTTATTGGGTATGTCATGCTCGGAACGGTTCAGTCTGCCGCCATGCTGTTGCAAACTGGCGATTTCGAAGGTGCGGAGCAACGGCTCAATATGACCTATTTTCCGCAGTACCTTTTTCAAACCAATAAGGCATATTACTATATGTTGAAAGGGACTTTGGCGAGCCAAGAAAAAAATTACGTTTTAGCGGAAGAACATTACGTGGCAGCACAAAAAATTGGGCTACCAAGCGACAACGAAAAAGCAATGATATTCATGGCTTTGGCAAATTTTCGTGCCATGAAACAAAATTGGGCGGGCGCAGAAGATTTTTTCCGAAAAGTAAAAGGACTAAAAGTAACAGAACCTGCCCTAAAAGAGCAGATGAAACAAATGGACGAGGCTTTGAAACAAAAAGGACAAATGAAAGCGATGATGTCGCGTCCAGGATTTAGAGGCGCAACACAAGGCGGAGGCAAACGTCCAACACCAAGAAACAGATAAAAAAGATTTCAGATTTCAAATCCTTGAAATCCTTGAAATCCTTGAAACCTGAAATTCTTGAAACCCTTGAAATTTAAAAGAAAATGGCAAAAAGAAATATTGCGCTCGTGGCGGGTGGCTATTCGGGCGAATACGTGATTTCAATTGGGTCGGCAGGTGTGGCTGAAAACCACATTGACCCTGAGAAATACAACGTCCATAAAATAATTATTGAACGCGAAAAATGGTATCATACAACAACCGAAGGTAAAGAAATCTTGGTTGACCGTGCCGATTTTACGCTAAAAATAGGGCGTAGAAAAATTAAATTCGATGCTGTTTTGATGATAATTCACGGAACACCGGGCGAAGATGGCAAATTGCAAGGTTATTTTGACATGCTCGGTATTCCTTATACGAGTTGCGATGCGGCAACTTCTGCTTTGACGTTCAATAAGCGATTTACGGTTGCAACGGCGGCTTTTGCGGGGATTAACGTCGCAAAATCAGTCCATTTGTTCAAAGCGCACCCCCTCAGTATAGAGGCTATTTCAAGCGGTCTGACGCTGCCCGTTTTTGTAAAACCGAACAATGGCGGCTCGTCAATCGGTATGAGTCGGGTGGAAAAAGTTGAAGATTTGGCGACAGCCATTAGCAGGGCTTTTCAAGAAGATGACCAAGTATTGGTAGAAGAATTTATTGCAGGACGAGAATTTACCATTGGCGTTATGCGCACCAAAGGCGAATTATTGGTTTTCCCTATCTGTGAAGTCGTGACAAAAAAAGCCTTTTTTGATTACGAAGCCAAATATCAAGGCAAAAGTGAAGAAATCATTCCAGCCCCAATTTCGGCAGAAAAGACGGGAATACTGAGGGGTGCAGCAAGCCGCATTTACGATGTGATGAATTGTCGGGGTATTGTACGGATTGATTTTATTTGGTCTGACCTGCATAATGCACCGTTTATGCTTGAAGTCAACACCGTGCCGGGACAATCTGCCGCGAGTATTGTTCCTCAAATGGTAAAAGCCTACGGTTGGACAATGCCCGAATTTTATACCCGTCAAATCGAAGAATTATTTTAATTACTTAGTAAATGAGGAGTGGGCATAACCTAAAAACATCGTTTTTTGATTAAAAATAGATGTTTTGCGCTCGCTTCGCTCGCGCAAAAGGCAGGAGACGTGGTTCGTTTTTCGGCGAAGCCGAAAAACGAACCACATTCCCCTCCCTCGCGCGAGCGAAGCGAGCGCGAGATGCGAAAAACGCTTTTAGGTTATGCCCACTCCTCACTTAGTAAATAAGGTGTTTTTGAATTAAAAACCGAGTAAACCGACGTTCGGGGAACTTTTAAAGTTCCCCGAACGTGAGTTACCGCTAAAATTGTCACAGAGCCAAAATTAAAAACGAAAAATCATGACTGATTTTCTAAAAAACACTTGGGAAAGACTTAGAGCCTTTGGCAAAGAAGCAGGTTATTTCCTGTCGAGCCGCGTTTTTCTCATTGATTTCGGCAAAATGCTGCTCATCATTGGTGGCTTATTGTTCCTAATGTTTTGGCTGATGAAATGTTATTCAGGACATGGTGAGTCCGTGAAAGTAGGAGCTTATGTGGGTAAAAATGTAAAAGAGGTCATTCGCTGGGCAAAAAGCGACGGATTTGACATTGAAGTAACGGATTCTATCTACCGCGAAGGTTTTGCCGCCGACTTGGTTTTAGAACAAAACCCATTGCCCTCTGCCCGCGTAAAAGAAGGGCGTACAATTTACCTCAAAATTACCAAAGCAGCAGGTGATTTGGTTGCTTTACCCGACATTGCAGGGCGTGATGAAATCGGTTTTTATAGCCAAAACCTAATGATGTTGGGCGTGAAAGTGGGCAAAATTGATACTATTTTAGACGCTGATTTGGCTGATGGCACGATAAAACAAGTCTTTATTCGGGGCAAAGATGTAACCAATGATTTGCAATTTGGTACAGTTAAAGTGCCACAAGGCAGTGCCGTGGATTTTGTTGTGTCCAAGCGTCAGTCCGATGAAGCCCTTGTGCCTCCTTTTGAAAACATGACGGCTGACCAATACGATTTTCTATTGAGTACCGTTGGTTTGCGTCTTGGGGCTGTTCAAGCAGACCCATCAGTAACCAACCAAAATGTGGCGAAAGTGTATAAAACAGAACCTGAAGCTGGTGCAACTATAAAAAAAGGCACAGCAGTGGATATTTATGTTAGAGAATAAAGTAGCACTAAGCTCCCTAACTCCCAAAGGGGGAATACGCGCGAATACTGCCAATTGTGTTCAATAAATGAGCATTTTTAGCTTTTATCGAGTCAAACTCCCCCGGGGGGCTTAATAGTTTTAAAAATATAATTTTCAAAATGAGACCATTCCCTTTTCTACTATTACTCTTATTGACGTTTGTAACCTACGCTGTACAAGCACAAGGCACTGCCTTCGGTTTTAAGGGAGGTTTAGCAGTTGGACAACAAACATGGAACACGGGCGGTGCTTCCTCCAATAATTTGCTGTTCAAATATCAAGGTTCGGTTTTTATCGAAAGTGTCTCACAATCGGACAAAGGACAATCCGTTTTGTTTGCCGAGGCAGGGTATCACAGTCGGGGTAGTGCGTTTCGCTACCGTTCGGGTGTTGGAGTTGATGTAACAGGAAATCCTGTTCAAATTGATGGATTCACCGAAGAATTTGTTTTCAAAAACGTGGGTTTAATCGTCGGTGCAAAAAGACGTGGTGTTTTGGGCAGAGAGAAAGCCTTTTACACTGTCGGTTTGCGGGGAGAATACACGGTTGGAACAAATCTTGAATCGCCAGAGCGCAATTTGGTTTTTTCTACAAGTTATCCACAAAAAGAATTTGTAAGAAAATTGCAATATGGTTTATCTCTTTTCGGGCGGCTACGAGTTTCCGTTTAGCGAACTTGTTGGCGGTTTTGTGGAGTTTAGCGTGCATCCCGATTTGTCATTGCAGTATTTTCGCCCTGCTTTTCAAGCCTTTGACCCTTATCAACGCCAAAATATTACGATTCCTGAACAAGGCATCAGAAATGTGTCGTTTGAATTGTCTATTGGTTTCCGCTTTTTGAGAAAAATAGAGTATGTTGATTAATCGTAACTACTTAGCCCATAGCTCGCTTCGCTCGCGCGAGATAGGGAATGTGGTTCGTTTTTCGGGCAATGCCCGAAAAACGAACCACATTCCCTATCTCGCGCGAGCGAAGCGAGCTATGGGCTAAGTAGTTACGATTAATTTTACCTTAATACTTTGAACTGGCTCTTTCTCGCTTCGCTCGAAAACCGCCAGAGAGTGATTTTTTAGGGGCGAGCGTGTTTTTGAATCAGAAAAATCGAAGATTTTTCTGATTCAAAAATACGCTCGCCCAATAGATTCTTTTCAAGGGCGATTTTTGAGCGAAGCGAAAAAGAGCCATGTAGTACGCACATCGCGTTACAGCTAACAAAATAACGTTCGATGCAAGAGAATACAATTGTAGGTTTAAAAAGTGCTGCCATTTATCAAGGTAAAGCATTGATTTTAAACGATATAAACATAACGATTTCAAGTGGGGAATTTTCCTATTTGATTGGTAAGACGGGTAGTGGCAAGTCGAGCCTCTTGAAGGCTTTGTATGGGGCATTGCCGCTTGAAGCAGGTGAAGGCAATGTGTGTGGCGTGAACTTACGTACTTTAAACCGTCGCTCGATTCCGCAATTGCGTCGAAAGTTGGGTATTGTCTTTCAAGATTTCAACCTTTTAGACGACCGTAATGTAGAAGAAAATCTTATGTTTGTTCTCAAAGCAACGGGCTGGCAGAATAAAAAACAAATGTCGGAACGTATTTCGTCGGTTTTAGCATCGGTCAATTTGCCCGATGCTCGAACACGTATGCCGCATCAACTGAGCGGTGGCGAACAACAACGCATTGTTATTGCACGGGCTTTGCTCAATCAACCCGCTTTAATCATCGCCGACGAGCCAACGGGTAATCTTGACCCCGAAACAAGCGATGATATTCTTGTTCTGTTGCGCAATTTATCCATCAATAGCAATACAGCCGTTCTTTTAGCGACCCATGATTACCGCATTTTGCAAAATTTTCCCGCAAGAATTATTCGCTGCCAAAATGGGCGGGTTTTAGATGAAGAAAATTTTTTAGTCTAACTTCAATATGATTTCAGTAAAAAACGTTGAAAAATCTTACGAACACCTCAAAGTACTGAGGGGGGTCAATTTGGACATTGCGCAGGGCGAAATCGTGGCGATTGTCGGCAAATCGGGTGCTGGAAAAAGTACATTGCTCCATATTTTGGGTACATTAGACCGTGCTGACAAAGGACAAGTGGTGATAAATGCCAAAGACATATCCAAATTGAACAATAGCCAATTGGCAGATTTTAGGAATAAAAACTTGGGTTTTATTTTTCAATTCCACCATTTATTGCCCGAATTTTCAGCCCTTGAAAACGTTACAATGCCCGCTTTAATCAGTGGTGGCAATGAAGCCAAAGCAAAAAAACGTGCCGCAGAACTTTTAGATTATCTCGGATTATCTGCCCGTTTGACGCACAAACCTACCGAACTAAGTGGTGGCGAAGCCCAAAGGGTTGCCGTTGCTCGCGCCTTGATGAATAATCCTGCCGTTGTCTTTGCCGACGAACCTACGGGAAATTTGGATTCCGCTTCGTCAAAAGATTTGCACGACTTGTTGTTCAAATTGCGCCAGGATTTCAAGCAAACTTTTGTCATCGTCACGCACAACGATGAACTTGCCCATTTGAGCGACCGTATTTTGACGATGCAAGACGGGGTTGTGAAGAATGATATAAGTAATTGAGGAGTGTGGGCATAACCTAAAAACATCGTTTTTTGATTAAAAACAGATGTTTTGCGCGCGCTTCGCTCGCGCAAAAGGGAGGAGACGTGGTTCGTTTTTCGGCGAAGCCGAAAAAACGAACCACTTTCCCCTTTTTTGCGAGCGAAGCGAGCAATAGTCTAAGTGATTACTATTTTTTTATGCTTAGTTGTTTTCTTAAATCTGTAAGAATACCTAAGAAAGTTGTTGTGCCAAACTCGATGACGCCTTATGTTTGTTCTGTGATTAAGAAAATCTATTTTTATTTTGAAACCATACATAAATTTCAAATACGCTTTTAAATGAGCTTTTGCGCTCGCTTCGCTCGCGCGAGGAAGGGGAATATGGTTCATTTTTCGGGCAAAGCCCGAAAAGTGAACCACCTCTCCTCCTTTTGCGCGAGCGAAGCGAGCGCGTGAACCAGCCGTCTGGAGTTGTGTATGGTTTCAAAATTTTTATAACAATTTTAAAATCAAAACTTACAATGAGAAAATTAATTGACGTGAAAAACGCACTTACAGCGAATGAATTATTGTCTATCGCCGCTACTGTTTACATCAAAGGTGGAGCTGGTGATGCGGCAGGAGATGAAAAACGTCGTCGTCGTCCAGACGGTGGCATCAGCACAAACCGCCCAAGCGCACCAAAGACAACCAAATAGGTACTAACCTTAGTTTGTGGTCGTAGAGACAAGGCATGTCTTGTCTCTGCCCAAAACGCGCCGCCCAAAAAAGGGGAAGGTGTTTCGTATCTTTTTAAAAATTCAAGGTAAATTTAGCTCTGTGCATTTTGCTTGCGTAGAGAGGGAAGCGAGCGCATTACCTTGAATCTCTAAATGATGTTACGCATATATGCTAAAAATGCCGTAGGTATGACCAATTTTGTAGCGGCGGATTTTAATCCGCCGAAAGATTAAAACACTAAAAACTTTTGTTGATTGATTTTGTTTTGTATCTTGTGAAGCGAAATTTTCAAATATTATTGAAAACCAATTAATACAGATAGAGATATGAAACAGAAGCGCGCCATAGTTTGGTTTCGGAACGATTTGCGGTTACATGACAACGAGGCAATTCAGGAAGCCTTGCGCAGTGCAGAGGAAACCCTATTCGTTTATGTATTTGATGAACGTATTTTCAAAGGACAAACAGCTTATGGCTTTCCTAAAATAGGTAAATTTCGTACAAAATTCATCATTGAAAGCGTTGCAGACCTACGCCAGAATCTTCAAAAACGCGGTGCAGACTTAATTGTGCGCGTAGGAAAACCCGAAGATGTTTTGTTCGATTTGTCACGTTTATCGCGTTCGTCTTGGGTATTTTGCAACAGAGAACGTACTGCCGAAGAAGTAAAAATCCAAGACAAATTAGAACAAAAACTGTGGACAACTGGGCAGGAAATACGCTATACGCGAGGCAAAATGCTTTATTACACTGCAGATTTGCCCTTCCCCGTGCCGCATACCCCTGAAACATTCACACAATTTCGGAAAGAAACCGAGCGCATTACCCAAGTACGAGACCCACTTCCCACACCTGACCGTTTGGCAAAAACGACTTATGAGTGTGTATTGGGTGATTTACCTACATTAACAGATTTTGGTCATGAAGATTTTGAACCAGATAGCCGCGCCGCTTTGTCTTTTAAAGGAGGTGAAACGGAGGGTCTGAAACGATTACAGTATTATTTGTGGGACTCAAATTTGGTAAAGACGTATGAAGAAACCCGAAACGGTATGGTAGGTGGCGATTATTCTTCAAAATTATCGGTCTATCTCGCGCAAGGCTGTTTGTCGCCAAAACAAATTTACCACGAACTGAAAAGATACGAACACGAACGCGGTGACAATAAATCAACCTATTGGCTATCCTTTGAATTACTCTGGCGAGATTATTTTCGACTTATCGGCAAAAAGTATGGCAATAATATTTTTAAAGTGGGTGGATTGACGGGCAAACCCGATAAAAAATGGCGTGATGACGAACGCCTATTTTCATTGTGGGCAGACGGGAAAACGGGTATTCCATTTATTGATGCCAATATGCGGGAACTCAAACTGACGGGCTTTATGTCTAATCGCGGACGCCAAAATGTTGCCAGTTTTCTTACTAAAGACCTATCTGTAACGTGGCTAATGGGCGCAGAATGGTTTGAAAGTCAATTGATTGATTATGATCCATGCTCCAATTATGCCAATTGGAATTACGTAGCGGGCATTGGCAATGACCCAAAAGAAAATCGGTATTTCAATATTCTATCGCAAGCCAATCGCTATGACCCGACAGGTGCTTATGTGCGGCTTTGGTTGCCCGAATTAAAAAATGTATGCGCTGATAAAATACATCGCCCCGACACTCTGAGTATTGAAGAACAGGAAAAGTATAAAATAAAATTAGGAATTCAGTACCCAAAAGCGATGATGCAAACGGCGAAGTGGACGTGAGTACCCCCTCAGTAAAAAGCATTAAAAAGCCGAATGAACTTGATGGTTCAGTCGGCTTTTTTGATTATACAACGATACCTTTTGTTTTTTGTCGAATATTTGTTTTTCTCTTACGTTAAGCGTTGTACTTTCAGTCGTTTATTTGTGGGTAATTTAGTTGAGTTCGCTTCACTCGCGTAAAAAGAGAAAAAGTGGTTCATTTTTCGGGCTTTGCCCGAAAAATGAACCACAATCCCCTCCCTCGCACGCGAGAAGTGAGCGCGTGAATAGATAACGTGAACTCTGAATTACGCCCTCTTTCTCGCTTCGCTCGAAAATCGGACGCATGAAATCTATCGGGGCGAGCGTGTTTTGAGAGAAAAATCTACGATTTTTTTCTCAAAACACGCTCGCCCCAAAAAAAATGAGTGTATAACAAATTCTCACTTTTGATTTTTATAGCTCGCTTCGCTCGCGCGAGGAGGGGAATGTGGTTCGTTTTTCGGCTTCGCCGAAAAACGAACCACGTCTCCTCCCTTTTGCGCGAGCGAAGCGCGCGCAAAACATCTGTTTTTAATCAAAAAACGATGTTTTTAGGTTATGCCCACTCCTCAAATAATTAAGTATCGACATTCTAATACCTAATCTAACTAAAAAAATGAAAAAAAGACTTTTACTTGTTTTATTTTTATCACCCCTAAGTTGCTTTATTTTTCAAAGCAGCACTACTCTTTTGGGTCAGAAACTCGACCTTGAATTGATGAAAAACATCAAACCGCGCGCAATTGGACCCGCTTCAATGTCGGGACGGATTACGGCGATTGATGTGGATATTAAAAATAACATCATTTACGCAGGAGCAGCATCGGGTGGCTTGTGGAAATCGGCATCGGGTGGCATCACTTGGGAACCTATTTTTGACAAAGAAACGACGCAATCTGTGGGGGCAATCAAAGTTAATGCGACCAATCCAGCCGAAATTTGGGTGGGTTCGGGCGAAGGCAATCCCCGCAATTCTCAAAACTTTGGCAATGGCATTTACAAGTCAATTGACGGGGGAAAGACGTGGAAAAATATGGGCTTGACGGCTTCAAAAGCCATTCACCGTATCGTGATTCACCGCGACAATCCAAACGTAGTGGTGGTGGGCGTTACGGGTTCGGCATTTGGGGCAAATGAAGAGCGTGGCGTATTCAAAACGACTGATGGCGGAAAAACATGGCGCAAAGTGTTGTATGTCAATGATATGACGGGCGTGGGTGATTTGACTGTTGACCCTTCAAATCCGAACAAACTCATCGTGGCGATGTGGGAATACGGACGCAAACCGTGGACATTCAATTCGGGTGGTAAAGGTTCGGGCATTTATATTTCTTACGATGGTGGTGAAAATTGGGAGAAAAAAACGGATAAAGATGGCTTACCAAAAGGGGACATCGGACGTTGTGGTTTGGCAATTTCACCTTCAAAACCCAATGTGGTGTATGCTTTGGTAGAAGCTAAAGAAAATGGTATATATCGCTCAGATGATGGTGGTGCAAAATGGCGCAAAGTGGGTGCAAACGGCGACCGTCCATTTTATTACGCTGAAATTTATTGCGACCCGAAAAATGAAAACCGTTTGTACAATATTTTCAGTCGGGTACACCGTTCAGAAGATGGCGGCAAAACGTGGTCAGAATTGTTGGATTATGACCATGTTCACCCCGACCACCACGCTTTTTGGATTCACCCAGAAGACCCTTCATATTTGATTGATGGCAATGACGGCGGTGTGGCATTGAGCCACGATATGGGCGCAACTTGGCAATTTGGTGGTAATATTCCCGTCGGACAGTTTTACCATGTCAACGTAGACAACGATGTGCCTTACAATTTGTACGGTGGTTTGCAAGACAATGGCTCGTGGGTAGGTCCTTCGGCGGTCTGGAAATCGGGCGGTATTCGCAGTTCAGATTGGCAGGAATTGTACTTCGGTGACGGCTTCGATGTGATGCCAAAACCCTCTAACAGCCGCTACATGTACGCCATGTCGCAAGGTGGTAATGTGGCATATATTGACCGTAAAACGGGCAAATCGCAGCCGATTCAACCACAATTGCCCGTAAAAGACTACCCCTCAGTACAAGCGCGTTTCAACTGGAACGCGGCAATAGCGCAAGACCCTTTTGCGGATTGTGGCGTGTATTTTGGTTCGCAATTTCTACATTATTCAACGGATTGTGGACAAAATTGGACAATTCTTTCACCCGATTTGACCACCAACGATACGGCTAAAATTAATGCCTCGCAACGTACAGGCGGCTTGACACCCGACGTGACAAATGCAGAAAACCATTGCACTATTTTAGCGATTGCGCCAAGCCCATTGGATAAAAAAGTGATTTGGGTGGGTACGGACGACGGTAATTTGCAATTGACAACCGACGGTGGCGCAAATTGGACAAATTTGACAGCAAGATTACCCGCTTGCCCCAAAAATGCGTGGATTCCACAAATTGAAGTATCGAGCAAAAATCCGGGTGAAGCCTTTGTGATTGTCAACAATTACCGCCAAAATGATTTCAAACCTTATGCTTACCACACAACGGATTTTGGAAAAACGTGGGAACGCATCGTTAACGAGACACAAATTTCGACTTATACGTTGTGCATCACGCAAGATGCCCAAGCACAGAATTTGTGGTTTCTCGGTACAGACGACGGCTTGTATGTCACTATTGACGGTGGAAAAGCGTGGACAAAATGGACAAATGGCTACCCCTCAGTACCCACGATGGATATGAAGGTGCATCCGCGTGACGGCGATTTGGTATTGGGTACATTCGGGCGTTCATTTTGGATTTTGGACGATATTAATTTTTTACGCGAAATAGCCCAATCAAAAGGTGAGGTTCTGAATAAAAATCTAAAAGTATTCGCTCCTTCAAGTGATGCGTATTTGGCTTATACCCGTAGTTACGATGGCGAGCGTTTTGCTGCTGATGCTGTTTTTCAAGGAAAAAATAAATCGCCAATGGCAAGTTTGACGGTTTGGAACAAAGCTAAAAAGCCCGAACCTAAGAAAGAAGAAGCTAAAACAGGCGCCACAAAAGCTGTTGACAAGCTCGACAAAATGGCGAAACCTGCATCAAAAGCAGACGATAAAAAAGAAGAACCAAAGTCTGAAAAAGCTAAAATTGTCATTTTTACTGAGGGGGGTGATACTGTCAGAAATTACTCAGTTACACTCGAGACTGGCATGAATCGTTTGACTTGGACCCTCAACCGCAACGGTGTTCGTTTTCCGTCTTGGGGCGATGACGGCGGTGGCGGTCGTCGTTTTGGCGGTGGTGGCGGAGATGACAATGACCCTCCCGGTAGTGGTGGACAAGTCTTGCCAGGTCGTTACAAAGTTGTTTTGAGTTTCAATGGAGAACGAGATTCGACATACGTTACCGTCAAATTTGACCCGCGTGTGGAGATGTCAATGAAAAATCTGGAAGACAAACGGACAACTCAAAAAGACTTTCAAGGCCTGATTCAAAAATCAACCGATATTTTTAATCGCTTGAAAGAGGCAGAAAAAACCATTGGTTTGGCGGATAATGCTTTGGTTAATGCACCCGATTCAACTAAAAAAGCCATCGCTAAAGCGGGTACTGCATTGAAAGACAGCATCTTGAATCTGAAAAAAATGTTCATGGCATCGCCCGACGCAAAAGGTATCAACCGTCAGCCAAATGCACTAATGGACGCTTTGTTTAGGGCTATGTCTATGGCAAACAGCAGCGACGGCAAGCCTTCCACAAATGGTCAAGCCGCTATTGACGCTGCAAAAATTCTGGCACGCAACGTTTTTGAAAAAATTAATACTTTCTTTGCAAACGATTGGACAAAATACCAAGCAAAAGTGGAGGCAGCCCGTTCAACTTTGTTTAAAAAGTATGAGCCGATAAAAGTGGATTAGTCTCGCGCTCGCTTCGCTCGCGCGAGGGAGAAAGCTTGTGGTTCATTTTTCGGCGAAGCCGAAAAATGAACCACTTTTTTTGCGCGAGTAAAGCAGGCGCGTCTAAAATTCTACTGTACTTGAAAGACATACCGTACAATATTCGCCCCCATTTCCAGAGCTTTCGTGCGTATATCTTCTGGGTCTTTGTGAACATCGTCCCAACCGTCGCCTAAATCCGATTGATAATTGTAGAATGCCACGAGGCGACCTTGTGAGACAAAACCAAAGCCTTGCGCCCGCTTGCCATCGTGTTCGTGAATTTTAGGAATACCCGTTGAAAACTCATATTTTTGGTGAAAAATGGGGTGTGAAAACGGTAATTCAACCATTTCAAGGTCAGGAAATACTTTTTTCATGGCGGGACGCAAGAAAATATCCATACCAAAGTCATCATTGATGAATAAAAAACCACCTGCATTTAAGTAATTACGCAAGTTTTCAGCTTCTTGATTGGAGAAGACAACATTGCCGTGTCCTGTCATGTAGAGAAACGGATAGTTGTAAATATCCGCGCTGCCCACTTCGGCA
The DNA here is from genome assembly GCA_034520175.1 of Saprospiraceae bacterium. Lineage (GTDB taxonomy): Bacteria > Bacteroidota > Bacteroidia > Chitinophagales > Saprospiraceae > JAAFJT01. The sequence continues at coordinate 22,109 of JAXHNU010000044.1, read as the reverse complement.
GTTGCGTAATCGGCATCAAAATTTGTCCCCAAATTGCGGTTACAGAAATTCGCCAAGTTTTTAAGCGAATTGACATCATTGTACCAATCCCCACCGCCGTTGTATTTCAAGAGTGCGAATTTGAGTGTCCGCTTTTGTGCGGACAATGTGGTTGTTAATAGACAAATGGAGAATAAAAAGAAGAGTCTTTTTAACATTTTTTTATTTCGGTTGAGTATTTCAATACTTTTTGTGTAGAGAACGGCGACTTCGCCGCTAGAAAAGGGGACAAGAGGCATGTGCTTTATTTTTTCTGCAAATTTCGCTCTGAGTATCCCTCTGTATTTTTTACTATAGAAAATTATTTTTAATTGAAGTTCTTTTTAAAATCGTTTATTACTTGAGTTGAGTAGTCTTCCATATCTTCAAAATTCTGTTTTGCCAATGTAATAGCGACAAATTCAGAAATAGAATAAGGCTTCAAGTTAAAATTTCTCTCCTTGATTCTATGTCTAACTACAGCATAATCAAAATAATCCTTAGTATCTGTATGTATTACTGGTGCAACAAAAGAAAGGTATTTTGAAAAATACTGATTTACTTTGTTATCTTCTAAAAAATGTCTAATTACTGATGTTGTTTCGCTGTTCAATTGTTGTGTTTTATTTCTTATCAAAGTCACTTCAATCAACCAATATAGCTTAGTAGAATAAACTTCAATATCACCTTTAAAACCTGGTGCATGAGATATTGGTAAACCCATATAATCAGATTTGTAATTGGGTTTTACGGCAAACTCTTTTCCATACTTTATTGCAAGTATAAGACTTAAAAAAAACTCTAACTTCAAAGGTTCTGCAATATATTTGAAAGCAGGAATTACATTTTTTGATGTTCCAATATGTTTAATACTTTCTATTACTGTATCTTCACTAAGTTCATATAGGGCAATAATCTGACCTACTTTTTTAACATATTCAAATCCGTCTGTTTCAGGGATTTCAGCACGATGTTTAAAAACAATTTTTAATAAAGTTTTATTATGGGTTTCCAATTTGTTGAAATGTAACTCAGTATTAGATTTTTCCTCAACGCTTAATTCGATTTTCAGATTTAGCAAATCATTTATATATTCATCATTTGCAATATTTCTATAAATGAATACTTTACCTCTAAATTGAATTGAAACAAATCCTGTTATAATCAAAAGCCTAAGAACAACATCAGGATAATCTCTCAATATCGTTTGGGCTTGTAAAGTCGTTCCATATTCTTTTCTAACAAATTTCTCAACGTCTCTTAAATCTCCAAAAGTGTTATTATCAATAATACTTAAAAAGTCATTTATGTCACCATCCTTGCAAAAAGTCGAAATAATGAATTGTTCATAAGATATTCTACCTCTTTGCTTCAAAACTTCCAATATAAAGTTAAAATAATTAAAGTCATTAAGTATATTGCGGTAAGGCGATTTTCTATTATATTTCATCGCTTGTAATGAAAATGCTTCTTGTTCGTCAATTTCATTATTTATAAGCATAAGTGCAATTTTGGATAACTTTAAATGCTCTCCATACCGGGCATATACAAATCCTAATTCACTTAGTGTTCTCATATAAGTCCAAAATCTTGATTGATAACCTTCTGGAAAGCCACCATCTGCCTTTCTTGTGCTATTTACAGAAATTATAGAATCGGAAATACTATCTATCGTAGAATCTTCATTAATTTCTACTCCGTCACTTGACACAATACCTCCTAAATATAATGAAGATACTAATTTTAAAAGCTGTGCATCGTCTAATATTTTATTGACGAATGGTACAATAGCGGTTAAAATACTTTTGTATCTTTCAGGATTTCTAACTGCGGTTTCAAACGCCATTTGTTTATAAGTTGGCGTAACTTTTCTTTTCGTAATTTGTTGTGCCATAATTTGTAACTAAAACTTCATTAAATGTTTTTATACTATTATCGTGGTAACTAATATAGTTGCTTTTAATCGGAATAACATTGTGATTTTTTGCCCAATTATTAAAAAACATATTTTCTCTATCTTTATATTGCGTAACATTTGAAACTGCAAATTTTATTTTTTTCTTATCTAAGGCATTTAGAAACTCTATAAACGCTATCTCCTTTTCTTCATTCCAAAGTTTATTATACTCGCTAAAAGTAATCAGATAGGGTGGGTCAAAATAAATGAAATCATTTTTTGAAACCTTTATCGAATTTACAAAACATTGATAATCAAGATTAAACCATGAAATTTTTTTGTTTTTAACTTTTTGAAAATAATCATTTAAAGCGGTAACAACATTTTTATTAAAATCTACATTTCCTACTGGGAGATTATATTCGCCTGATGAATTAAAACGAATCATTCTGTTAAAACCAAATATCAATAAAACATAAAAATGGAACATATCAGTTTCATCTGAATTATTAAAGTCTTTTTTTAATCTCTCAAAACTTGTTTTATTAAAATGAGCATAATAGGTTTTTTTCCATTTTTCTTTGACCTCTTTGGGTACTATATCTTCTTTATAAGAACAAGAAAGTCCATATTTTGAAATTAGATTGTCAATTTGCTCAAAAAATAATTTAGAGTTTTTGGCTTGTTCTATTAAAAATTTATGCAAGCCAAATACATGTTTGTCAATATCATTGAGGAAATAACTTTCAGCTTCAATATTCATAAACACTGAACCTCCTCCAGCAAATGGTTCTATGAAATTTGAAATGTTAGTAGGAAAATATTCCTTAATTTCTTTAATTAATTTATATTTATCGCCCACATAAAACAATGGCGAACGAATTTTTTTATTTACCATTAACCTTTGTTATAAATAGTAACTCTTTATGATTATCAAATTCTGTTTTCCCTGTATTGAAAAAACGATGCGCACATTCAAAGACTTTAGTTTCCCCTTTTTGCTTTAAAATAGACTCAATATCCTCTAAAGTAATTTTATTTTTTGAAGATTTACTTTTTGAGGCATAAGTGTTATTATAAGACACTGCTAAGTATAGAGTATCCAAGTTATCTACTAAATCCTTAAATGCTTTTTTTGCACCAACTGTGCAGTAAACACTCATATTTTCTGCTTGAGGTTTTAAAGCAACGCCGTGAAGTTCAGGTTTTTTCCATGTTACAAGATTATCATATACATGATAAAATCTACTATATTGACGTGAGTTATAGGGTGGGTCAATATAAGCAATATCAGCCTTCAGTTTTCGAGATAATAGATTTGCATTTTCTTGATAAATTTCTATTCCCGAAAATTCTGTGGGTTGAATCAATCTAAGTTGCAATCTTTGGTATTTGATAGGTTTTTTAATATATGCGTCGAAATGCCCAACAGTATTAGCGATTTTATCTATATTATATATTAAAGTAGTTAATAATATTGAAAATTCTTTTGCGGTTAAGTCGTTTTTTCTTAGCTCTAAATCTTCTCGAATAAACCCGATTAATTTAGCATTTTTATATTCAAAAAACTTGTTTCCAAAATTTATTGAAAAATAATTGTCTTCTAAATCATCTATATTCAATGTATTATAATGATATAATATATTTTCGACTTTCTCAACATTCCATTTTGAAATCTCAAAAAATGCTTTATAAATTATATTATTAGAAGGTAAGATATCGTTTATCATTACTTTGTCAAAATGTTTAAATGCCGCTTTTGCAACACTTGCAGTCCCTGCAAACACATCAAATAAAGATTTACAATTTTCTGTTTCTGAAAGAATTATTTTTAAAATCCATTCAGTAAGTTTCGCCTTACTGCCAATATATCTTCTGCTCTCTAATCTAATTAATTTTTCTGTTGAAATATTTGGAAACAAAGTACGTGATTTTCTATATAAAAAAATTTCTTCGGCAGCTTGCAATGCTTGTAATCCATATTCTTTTTCTTGAACTTCGTTAATAACGTTGTCGCTTAACCAATGAATTAACATTTGACTTTGGTTAGATTCATAATAACCAGCTAATTGTAAAATCTGCTCTTTTGTAGGCAGTCTTTTTCCGTTTTCTATTCTACTAAGAAGCGATAAATCAATATTTGTTTTTTGATGTACTTCTTGAAGATGAAGCCCTTTTTCTTCTCGTAGTTCTCTTAGAAATGTTCCTATTGAATACATATATTTTATATTTTGACATTTTTTATCAAAGGTAAAAATGTTTCAATAACTTGGAGTAAGTAGGACTAATTTTTTGTTTATTATTCTCATTTATTTGATGATTAACTTTCTTTGAGTTATCTTCTCCTTTCGTTCAACACATCACTCATTCAACAAATTGACCGTATGACACGCCACGACCCCTGCCGTTTCCGTTCTCAATCGGCTATTGCCCAGACTAACGCCGACAAAATTTTGTTTAAACGCCGTTGCCACTTCTGCCTCCGTAAAATCACCTTCTGGACCAATCAAAATAACACAATTTTTCAATTTTTCGTACTTTTTACTGAGGGGGTGTCTTTCGTCGTCATTGCAATAGGCGATGAACTTTTGTTCGTTTTCGGCGAATGTGTGTTTCATAAATTGGGCAAAATCCGTTGCTTCATGCACAATCGGCAAGTATGTTTTGAGCGATTGCTTCATTGCCGATGCCACAATCCCTTTCAAACGCTCCGTTTTAACAACCGTTCTTTCTGAGCGTTTGCAAATTAACGGGGTTATTTCGTCAATTCCAATTTCTGTTGCTTTTTCTAAAAACCATTCCAATCTGTCCATATTTTTAGTGGGCGCAATCGCAATGTGCAACTTGAATGGACGGGCTTGAAAATCGGTAGTCGTGTTTTGAATCATTACGACACAATTTCGTTTACCGAGTTCAATAATCTCGCCCAAAAAAAGCTGTCCCTGTCCGTCTGTAAACTGAACAGTATCGCCTACTTTTCGCCGCAGCACCTGCGTTAAGTGTCGGCTTTCGGTTTCATCGAAATAGGCAAGGTTGCCGCGTATGTCTGTTGTATAAAAAAGTTGCATTGCTTAAAGTTAATGACTTGAGTCCCCCCGCCCCCAAAGGGGGAGTTTGACTCGATAAAAGCTAAAAATACTCATTTATTGAACAAAATAGTTCCTATTCGTGAGCATTCCCCCTTTGGGGCTTAGGGGGCTTTAGAACACGAGATTCAAACCTACTCTACCATTCGCATTATTTGTATTATACGGATTAAACACCGTCAAAACATTATCCGTAACCGCAAAAACTTGAACTGGACCGAGCGTTGCCGACGCATGTGCGCCAATATTATTGAACGTTTTGTTGCGTAGCCCAAGTGTTGCTCCGACGTACAAAATATCAAATAATTTGGTTGTTGCATCAAGTGAAACGCCTGTTTTTGTTTCGTCACCACCAAATTCACCGTAAAACAAGGCGCCGAGTGTCCATTTATCGTTGAGGGCATAACTGCCTGTCAAATAAATTTTTGTGGGCAATTTTTGAGTATAATCGCCCGTTTCGTTTTCTGTTAAGCCAATAATTTTTTTCAGGGTATCGCGGAAGGTGGTTGAACTAAGCGAATCAAATTTAAAAAAGTTGTTTTGGTCAATCGGATTGATACCTTTATACGTGTAATCTCCTTTTGAAGCGTAGGATTTTGCTTCATTTTTCCATTTTATCGAACCCGCCAAATCAATTATACTGGCACTCACTGCCCATTTTTCTATTTTATACACGCCACCTAAGTCAAAAGACACGCCTACATTGTTGCTTATTAGTCCATTTGTCAATAAATCTTGTATATTTTTAGTCGTATTAAATCTATCAATCGAAAAGGTACGCACGTCAAAATCATTTTGAAAACGCATATTGTAATCATTTTGATTGAAGGTAATGTCCAATTTATTCGATTTTGTAAAAACACCCGAAATACCAAATTGTGCTTTCACCCGTGCGCCAAGCGTTAAATTTTCCATTTTATAAGCCGCGCCTACGCCAATTTCACTACGTATTGATGCGTTGAAAGACGAGCCGAAAGCGGTGGTTTTGCCCAAAAAAGCGGGTCCCCCATTGCCTTTGACGAACAGTTTTATCAAGTCTCCCTTCACATTTACTGAGGGGTCTGCCCATACGCTGTGACCGACTGTGAGAGATAACGCCTCATTGACAGGTAAAGTAAGCCCTAGCGTCTGGAATTGTACGTTGGCGTTGATGCGGTTTTGCAGTTTCAACCCGTCGGTTGTCAATAGGTCTTTTCCATTTGCCCCGCCTTTAACAATCAAATTATTTAAAGTTAAATCTGGGCTATTCAGATTAAAATAGAGGCTCGGTAATGCAACTGTCCTTTTTGTATTGGCTGCAAGGGCAGGATTTGTACTATTTGACTGCCACACATTGGTCATAAAAGCCAATGATTGCTCTTGTTGAGCGCGTAAATCGAGGCTCGTGAACACGATGAGGCAAAAAAAGACGATTCGGTTGATGTTTTTCATTATTTCTAAAATTTCAATTTCTAAAATATAGCCACTGATTGCATTAATTTTCGTATCTTTTTAATGATTCAAGGCAAATAATTGAGGGGAGGGCATAACCCAAAGCGATTTTTGGGTTTTACGCTCGCTTCGCTCGCGTAAAGGAACGGAATGTGGTTCATTTTTCGGCGAAGCCGAAAAATGAACCACCTCTTCTCTTGACGTTGCGCGAGCAAAATGCACTGAAGCTCAATATTTACCTTGATTTATAAAAAAGATACTAATTTCACAAAAATATTTTCTGTAAACACACCCACAAAGCTGCGCGTCTTTCTTTTGACGGCTCAATTACGGAGATTTTATCTACAAAAAGAAAGACACATTTGTTGAAAACAATAGGTTGATACAAAGGTATTTCCAAGTTCAAGCCCAAATCAGAGGGTTTTATACCAAATAAAACGGCTTTATCCACATTGTGTGTGCGTTTAAGGTCTATAAAACTTGGAAACTTTGTCTCGTGTGACCCCCTCAGTATAAGGCAGTCTTCAGGGAGATTAAATTTTGCTGCACTCATTATTTTTTTCAAATAATCTTCTCGTTCAACACTTTGTTCGTCGAAAAAACCGACGAGAACCTGTCGTATGTTAGTACCAGTTAACTGTGCCGAAAATTCGTTCAATTCGGGTGTTGGAAAAATTTGGTAATCCAAAAAAGAGTTTTTCAAGTTGATTATTTTTTTTATTTTAAAAAAGTCAAATTTTACAATAAGACGCAGCCACTAATTATTCTCATATTCATTCATTAGTTACCAAAATTTAATTTCATAAATGAATAAAAAATATTGTCAAAATTTGGAATTGCTATTTTTTTCTCTCAATTTTGTTACAATTAACGTTAAATTAAAAAACAGATTGTTCATTTGACTGATAAGAATTTCAGTTTGGGCATTTCTTTTGAGCATTTAGTTTTGAGGGGATACTTTTCGACGCAAAAATCTTTAAAAATCACAAATTATTCTGTTAAATATTAAATTACTGTACACTTTTTATAGCGTATTCTTTTTTGCTCGCTTCGCTCGCAAGAAAGAGGGAAAAGTGGTTCGTTTTTCGGGCTTTGCCCGAAAAACGAACCACCTTCCCTTCTTTTTGCGAGCGAAGCGAGCAAAAGTGTATAAGTAGTCAAACCTAAATAAACGCTGCTTTGATACTGGCTCCCGACCTTCATCGGGAGCCAGTATCAAAGCAGCGTTTATTTAGGTACAAGTACTTACTGATGTTACGCATATACGCTGAAAATGCCGTAGGCATGAACGATTTTGTAGTGGCGGATTTTAATCCGCCGAAAGTTAACCCTATTATTTAAGAGCCGTAGGCTCGGCACATATAAATATGGGTCAAGCCTACGGCTCTTAATGAAAAGGTATGGACGTTTTCGGCGGATTGAACTCCGCCGCTATAAAATCGGTCGAGCCTACGGCTCTCCGCAACATCAATAAGTAACCTAAGTTTATCAGTTAAAATGAAACTTCCCCAAATATTGTAAATAATTAGCCACCATTGTCTGAATTATATTTTTTTTAATTTTCATGATTTTATGAAACACACGCCCCCTAATCTGGTTATAGAAATCAAGTAAATCAAACGAATTATAATTCAGACAATGGTGGCTGTCTGGTAAATAATTAAATCAAATCTTAAAATATTCAAAGACAATGAGTTACAAAATTAAGGTCAAACTGACAAAAAACTCACGCCTCAAGCGTTTAGATTTTAACAATATTCCTTTTGGCAAAACATTTAGCGACCACATGTTTACGGTGGATTACGCCGATGGCGCGTGGAAAAATCCGCAAATTGTTCCGTTTGGTTACATGGCTTTGCACCCTGCAAATTTAGCCATTCACTACGGACAATCGCTTTTTGAAGGTATGAAAGCGTCAAAGATGTTGGACGGTACACCTGCTTTATTCCGTACCAATATGCACGTAGAGCGATTGAACGCCTCGGCTCGCCGCTTGTGTATGCCCGAAGTACCCGCCGAATTGTTCAAAGAAGCCTTAGAAATGCTCGTTGACATTGACCGTGATTGGATTCCACCGATGGAAGGCAGTACGCTATACATTCGCCCTTACATGTACGCGACCGATGAGTTTTTGGGTGTTCGCCCTTCAGAAGATTATAAATTTGCCATTATTACGGGACCCGTTGGACCTTATTATTCAAAACCCGTTACGCTTTGGGCAGAAACGGAGTATATTCGTGCGGCACACGGCGGAACAGGAGAAGCAAAATCATCGGGTAACTACGCTGGTGCTTTATTGCCTACAAAATTAGCCAATCAGCGCGGATTTGACCAGATTTTGTGGCTCGATGCCGTAGAACACAAATACGTTCAAGAAGCAGGTACGATGAATTTGATGTTCGTGATTGATGGCAAAGTCATCACAGCACCAACTGATGGTACAATTTTGCGCGGTATTACCCGCAATACGATGTTGATTTTGTTGAAAGACAATGGTTATGCGGTTGAAGAACGACCCCTCAGTATGGACGAGATTGTAGCGGCTTATCACGCAGGAACATTGCAAGAAGTGTTTGGTTGCGGAACGGCGGCGGTTGTGAGCCATGTTGCATCAGTAACACACGGCGATTTGACGATTAATTTACCTCCTGTTGAAAACCGCAAAATTGGTGCTTGGCTCAAAAATCAAATTGACAAATTGCGCACAGGTGCCATTGCCGATAAATACGGTTGGGTAGAACCGATTGGTGTAGGCGAATTAGTGTGATTTCAAATTTTAAATTTCAAGGTGCAATAGGTTATTGCTCGCTCCTTGCACAACGACAGGAAAAGAGGTGGTTCATTTTTCGGCAAAGCCGAGAAATGAACCACCTCTTTTCCTGCGCGAGCGAAGCGAGCGCCCGACTAAGTCATTATAAATAAAAAATTTTCGACCTATCAAAGCAGATACTCAGAATGTCAATTCTGCCCATTCAAAACCGTTCGATGAAAAGCAGAAATTTTGATACCATCAATATATTCTATGGTATCATCTAAACTTGGCAAAATAGTAACATTTTCGCACAAATTTAAACTTTTTGAGACTACTTGATAACCTGACAATAGAATTTGAGCGTAATCGAAGTCTTTTGCCAATTTGTCCACGTATTGTTGCACCGTCATTTTTAGCATAGGCTCATTGAGCAAAGTAAAAACGTAATCAGGCTTATGAATTAAGCACGCATCGCGTAAATCTTCCAACGTAATATCTTGACCTAAATAGATAACTTTGTGTTGCCGCGCTCTCAGTACAAAGTGCATAAAGAGCAACGATAATTCTTGACGCTCACCTTCAGGCAAATAAACGATGAATTTTTTAATCTCATTACCACTCACAAAAGGTTCTTTATCAATCGCTACGATTACTTTCTGCCGCAGCAGATAGCCCATAAAATGTTCTTGAACGGGCGTAATTGAACCCGTCAGCCACAACAAACTCAAACGTTCGAGAAACGGGTAGATAATGTCTATCATCGTGCGCTCAAAACCTAATTGTTCTATATTTGCGGATAAAATATGGTCAAAGTTGGCTTCGTCCATTCCAATAATAGCAATAGTGAGGGCATCAAGTTGGGTATCACAATTGAAATCTATAGCTGAGATTTTGCTAACCTCCTCTAAGATTTCTTCGTGGGACATGATAGCTATCTTTGATATTTTCACCCCATTTTTATTCAAAAGCGCAATATTTAACAATAATTTTAGCGCAATGTCATCGTAATAACGGATATTTGTTTTTGTTCTACTGGGGCAAATCAATTGGTAGCGTTGTTCCCAAATACGGATAGTGTGGGCTTTTATGCCCGTCAACTTTTCCAAATCTTTTATTGAGTAAACTGCCACGTTTGTTGTTAATTTTATAGTATTGCGAAAATGAAATTACTTATTGGTATTTTATTACTTTTGTAAAAGTTGTGGGCGATGAAAATTGTAAAAATCACGCCTCAGTATTTGAATTAGAAAATGCAGCAAGACCCAGATTCTGGAAATTTTTAAATTTCCTAAATCTTAGAAACTGTTTTAAAACCTTTTTTAAGGTTAGTTTGCCCACATATTTTTATTTGAAAAATTTTATTTTGGAAGTCATAATGATTTTATTTCCTTTAGAATTAAGTTTTTCAAATGAAAACGGATGTGTGAAATAATCCAGAAAAGGCTTTGAAACCCCTTCTTATACCCACTGGATCTGAAAGTAACAGTATTTTTATGAAAGTGCTTTGACTTCAAGTAATAATTCTACGTGTACAACACAAAATAATGCCTCATTGTTTAAGAAAAGTAGAAAAAGCTCAAAATAATTTTGTCCGCGCATTACAAGTTGATTTCTTTGCAAAAAATGTGGGTAAAAAATTACCCCTCAGTATTTTCTATCAAAAATATAAAAATTATGTCAAATCGCATTTTGCACAAAGCCAACACACGTGGCAATGCCAATCACGGCTGGTTAAACGCACACCATTCTTTCAGTTTTGCAAACTATTATGAGCCAAGTCGCATGAATTTTGGCGTGTTGCGCGTCTTAAACGATGATATTGTTGCCCCGTCAATGGGTTTTGGAACGCATCCTCACGATAACATGGAAATTATCACAATTCCTTTACGCGGTGCTTTGCGGCATAAAGATTCGATGGGCAATGAAGGCGTCATTGAACAATTTGATATTCAAGTGATGTCGGCAGGAACGGGTGTTCGCCACTCCGAATTCAATGCCAACAGCCACCAAGATGTGAACTTGCTTCAAATCTGGCTATTCCCAAACCAACGCAACGTGTCTCCGCGTTATGACCAAAAAACGTTCAAACCCGAAGACCGTGAAAATCAACTGCAAACGGTTGTTGCGCCACTCAACTCGCCAGAAACACAAACAGACGGACAAACAGGCGCAATAGGAATTCATCAAAATGCTTGGTTTTCATTGGGCAGTTTGAAAGCAGGTATCGAAAAAGAATACAAGATGCGGCGAGAAGGCAATGGTGTGTATGCTTTTCTCATAGAAGGCTCTGCAACGATAAATGGGACACCCCTCAGTAAACGCGATGCTTTGGGTGTCTGTGATACGGAAAAGTTGATAATAAAAGCAGACTCCAACGCAGAAGTTTTGTTGATAGATGTGCCAATGGAATTTTAAATCTTTCGTAATTAACCTAAGTTTTGTGGTAGTCACCCAAAACGCGCCGCCGAAGGCGGCGCGGAGAGTTTTTTTTCGGAACGAGCCGTTTTTTTTTGTTTCAAACCATACATAAAATCTAAACTGCTGGTTTTCGCGCTCGCTTCGCTCGCGCGAAGGGGAATGTGGTTCATTTTTCGGGCTTTGCCCGAAAAATGAACCACCTCTCCTCCTTTTACGCGAGCGAAGCGAGCGCAAAAATGCCTTTTAATGCGTATTTTGAATTTATGTATGGTTTCAAATTTTTAACAAAAAAAAACGGCTCGCTCCATTAGATTTTTACGCGGCGAAGTTCCGCATTTTTATACCACAAAACTTAGATTACTAATTAAAAATATGACTATTTTAAACATCGAGTTCGCCACACCCGAATATGACCAAACCGTACAATTGCGCGATAAAATATTGCGTCAACCGCTCGGTTTACAATTTTCGGAAGACCAGCTATCGGCTGAATACGCCGATTTTCACCTTGCCGCCTTTTCCGACGACTGGGTACTGAGGGGGTGTCTTGTCTTAACACCCAAAGACGAAAAAACGCTCAAAATGCGACAAGTTGCTGTGCGGTGTCCTGCGCCGCCGCCGCGCCGTCCGGCAGGCGCTGCGTCGGGTTGGCGGGGTTGAAGGCGATGGTCGGGCGCGGCCCCGCGAAGCGGTCGTCGTTGTCGCGCGTGGCGTGGGCGATCCCGACGCCGGGCGACAGGGTCCAGCCGCCCCCGAGCGGCAGGGTTGGCGCTGGCTGTAGGCCGACAGCGTCGCGGCCTCGAGCCGGTTGGCGCCGAAGCGCGCCCCGGCCGCGCCGCGGTCGTTCACGAAACCAGTCGCGGTCCGCCGCGCCGACCGCGGCGTAGCCCGTCGCCTCGACCAGCAGCAGGGGCGCGTCGGCGTCGGGCGCAGGCGTAGCGGGCGACCAGCGTGCCGTCGCCGCCCTCGATGTCGCGCACCCGGTCGAGACGGAAAGCGGAAGCTGTCGTCGGCATGGGCGTAGCCGAAGGCCGCGTCCAGCACATGCGCGCCGAAGTCGCCCGAGACCCGGGGCGCCGAGCCGCCCTGCGTCGTCTCGCGCTGCGGCCAGTCGCGGATGACGTTCGGCCCGGCGATCACGCCTGGAGGGACGCCGGGGACGAAAGTCGGGCCGCCGTAGACGCGCTCAGGCGCGCTGTCGAGCAGGCCGCGCGGCAGGGGCCCGGCCACGTCGAAGGACAGGTCGGTGACGCCCGCGAAGAGCCGGGCGGCGACGCTCTCGCTCAGCTGCACCCGAGCCGAGATTGGCGTTAGGCGCCGATACTCGGAGCTGTTGTAGTCGCGAAAGCCGTCGCGCGTCCCGGCCTCGACGCCCAGCAGCCCGTCCCAGCCCCTCGCGCGCGAAGCCGCGCGAAACCCGCCGTTCAGGTCGCCGAAGGACCCGCCCTCGGCGCGCCCCGCCACCCCGGCGCCTCGGAGCCGGTGCGGCTGACGAAGTTCAGCGCCCCGCCCGCCACCGTCGCGCCGAGGCGGTTGGCGAGATGGCCGCGAGTTGACCTCGATGAACCCCGCCTGCCGCGGGTCGGCGAGGCCCACGACATAGGAGCCGTCGGCGCGGTTCAGCGGCAGCCCGTCCTGCAGGAACAGCACGCCGCGCTCGACCGGGTTCTGCTGCAGCCCCGAGCCGCGGATCTGCACCCGCGGCTGGTCGAAGCCGCCGAAGAAATCACGCACGACGCCGGGCGCGGCGTTCAAGCGCGTCCGACAGGGTGACGATGGGGCAGCCTCCAGCGTCTCGCCGGCGATGACCGAGGCGCCGCCGGGCTTGGCGGCCAGCCGTTCAGCCGCGACCTCGGCCGCCCGCAGGGGGCCTCGCCCTCCACCGCGATGGCGTCGAGCGTGACCATGGCCCCAGGCGCGGCGGACTGGGCGAGCGCGTGTGGGGCGCCAAAGCGCCTGCGGGGCGATGAGGGCGAAGGGAACAAGCGCGGCGGCGCGGCGGGCGGTGCGGGGCATGGGGCGTCCTCGGTTGGGCGTGGATGCATCCGGGCTGCCGCATCGGTGGCTGGGCGCGATATCTGACTGTTTGGCATCCTCCAAGAAACGGGCGCAGCCATTGACGGTGGTCAAGCGCCCCCGCCCGGCGCGGACCGGCTTTCCGCATCGCGCCTTCACGCCCCAAGGCCGGGCGGCCTCGCGCCAGCGCTCGGCCTCGGCGCGCAGCGGGGCGATCAGCAGCGCCTCGGCCACGGTCCAGCCCGCCGACCGCGATCAGCACCCAGGCCACGGCCTCCGCCACGTCGAGATTGGCGCGCGCGGTCGCCAGCGCGCCGCCGACGCCGCCCGCCGAGGTCAGCAGCTCGGCCATCACCGCGACCTTCACCGCCGTCCCCAGCGCCAGCACGGCGGCCGGAAACAGAATGCGCCGCCGCCTGCCGCAGCCCCAGCGTGGCGAAGCGCTGCGGGGCGTTCGCGCCGAAGACGCGCGCCATGTCATCGAGGCCGCGGTCGCGCGTCGCCGCGCCCTCGGCCCCGCGGCGAACAGGATGGGCGCCGCTTGCCGATCGAGACGGTGGCGATGACGGTCGGCTCTCCGGTCCCCAGCCAGATCAGCGCGAGGACGAATCCAGGCGATGGGCGGCACGCCGATCACGAAGGTCAGCACGGGCCGCGCCGCCCGCATCGCCGCCGCGGAATGGCCGCAGGCGAGGCCCGCCGCGGCCTTTGCCCCGCCCGCGAGCGCGAAGCCCTGCAGCGCGCGCGCCAGCGTGTCGAGCGCGTCGGCGCGGTGGCCGGGGTCGGCCAGCAGGCGGGCGGCGGCGCGCAGCGTGTCGAGCGGCGTGCGGGCAGCATTGAAGGCGCAAGGGGCCTCATGCGCGGCCTGCCAGGCGGCGGCGACCAGCGCGAGGCCCGCCATCCCCGCCCAGCCCGACCACAGGAACCGGCCCGCCCGCCCGGCGCGGGCGGCCAGCCCGCTCAAAGATAGAAGCCATCGTCCGGCATCCCGCCCCCGATGGCCCTGGGATCGCGAGCGGCGATGGCGGCCAGCATGGCCTCGAGCGCGGGAGCGCGCCGCCCGTGCGGGCGTGGCCAAGTCAGGCGGCTCATCGGGATCGACGCCGCCAGCACCGGCTCGGGCTGCCCGAGCAAGGCGGCGGCGCCACGATCCGCGCGGCGAGACGCCGGGTCCGCGGCCACCTGCGCGGCGGAGGCCTCCAGCGCCGCCTGCACCGCAGCGACCGTGTCGGGCGCGCGGGCGAGGAAGGCGGCCGACACCCCCCAGCCCCGCCTGCGGGATGCTGGGCGCAAGGCCGGTCAGCCGCCCCCATCTCCGCTCTGAACGTCGATGGCGCGCCGCAGGGTCCAGCCCCCGGCGGCCGCGCGCATCAGGGCAGCGCTCGCGGCGGGCTCCGACAGGAAGGCGGCGTCCGCGCGGCCCGCGAGCAGCAGCTGCGCCCGCCTCGACCGGCGCGCCCGCGAACGTCACCTCTCGACCGCGTCGGGCGGCAGGCCCGCCCGGTCGAGCAGCACGCGCACTGCAGGATGTGGTCGGGCAGGTCGTTGCGAAAGATCGCGGCCAGCCTTCGGCCCCGCAGCGCCTCTATGCGGCTGATGGAGGGGTCCTCGGCCAGCACGTGCAGCAGCCCCTCGGTCATCACGTTGACCAGCGCCACGCCGAGCCCGCGCGCGCGCAGGCGCCGCCGCCGCCGGGACGGGCAGCACGAACAGCTCCATCTGGCCGGACACGAGGCCCGGCGCGCAGCTCGTCTGGGTCGCGCCATGCGCGGAAGGCGGATGGGCCCTCTGACATGCGCCAGCGCCCCCGTCGCCACCGCATGGGCCAGCGTCACCGACGGCCCCGCAGGGGGCCCCCAAAGGGTCAGCTGCTGCGTTCCGGCGCGTGGCCGGCGCGGCGAGGGCGGCGGCGGCGAACGCGAGGAGGCGTCGCAGCGGTCAGGGGTCCAAGCAGGCGCGGTCGGTCGGGGCATGGCGGGCCTCACATGCGGCGGCGCGGCAGGGCGGCGCCGCCTCCGCTTTTTTCCCCGAGTGTTTCGCTCGGAAATGCCATCCTGTCCATGCGGCGCCGCCGCGCGGAGCAGCGCTGCATCGGGCATGGGGCGGCCTTGGCGACGGGACGGGCGTCGCGGCGCAGGGAGCTTCTGGCCGCGAGCCCTCTGGCTCGCGGCCTGACGCTGGGTCGCGCTGGTGACCACGCCATGCTTGGTGGCCTTCCGGCTCCCGGAAGACACGCCACGGCGGTCGGGACGCCGCGGCCGCGCAGGCTTGACGGATGCCGGAGGCACAGGTCATGCGGCCATTCCTGCGTCACTCACGGCATTTGCCACGGCTGCGCGCCGTTGCCTGCGGCGGGCGCGGCGATCCTCCGGGCGTGCGCGCCACCCCGTCCCCCCGAACGGTCGCCGGTTCGCGCGGCCTTGACGCCGGGGCGCGGCACGGTTTTAGTGATTGTTATAATATAACATTTTATGACCTGATGCCCAACGACTCCGGCCATCCGCACGCACTCTCGATCCGGCTGACTTGCGGGGACACGGGCCGTTGCAGCGGCGGCGTAGGCGGCCTCGGAGCACTGCGGGGAGCGCGGTCAAGGGCGGCCGCTGACCAAGCCCGCTAGCGCACCCTTGACCGTGCAGGGCGCGCAAGCCCCTGAAAAATCGAGACGTCATGGCGTTGCGGCAGAACCGTCACGGAACTTCGGCGCAACAAGATCATCAACGCATCGACGGGTTCGCTCTTGAGTTGATGAACCGGTCCACTAACACTCTTTCATGCGATGAAGTTGGTCGCAGCCTGCGGACGCCGCTCGTGGCGCCGCCGACGAATTGAGCCCGTATGCGCGGCGATGCGGCGCAAACCGGTGGCGTGATCCTCCCTGACTGGTGGGAGGCTCTGGAGACGGCTCAGGATCCCCGGCGGCGCCCGGCGGGCGTGCCGCCGGTGGTGTGGGCGGCGCTCGGCGACGATCTCATACCAGCGCGCTTAACCGATGACTTTCCTGATCCGGGTAGAGGCAGAGAGGACCTGATGCGGTCGGCATCGTCGGCGATGGCGTTCCAGGCTGTGCAGCAGGCGTTGACGATGGCGTCGCAGCCCTCGAGCAGGCGCAGCGGGGAGGAAGCGTTCGCTCAGATAGAGCCAGAACGCTCCATCAGGTTGAGCTGGGGCGAATAGGGCGGCAGCGGCGCAGCGAGGGTGACGCTGGGCGGGACGCGCAGGGCCTTCGCGCCATGCCAGCCTGCGCCGTCGAGAACCATGACGGCGTGCTCGTCCTTGGCGAGGGTCTCGGCGAAGCGGTCGAGGAGATCTGCATGGTGTCGGCGTTGACGGTGGGCAGGACGAGCGCGAAGGCGGCCTCGCCGCCGGGCCGCGCGGCGCCGAAGAGATAGGCCCACTGGTGGCGCTGGTCCTGCACGCCGGGCGGGCGCTTGCCCCGCGTCCACCAGCGATGGCAGAGCCGCCCCTTCTGACCGACGCGCATCTCGTCTTGAAACAGAGGGTTATCCGCTTGCCGAGGTGGGCCTCGGCGGCGGCCGCAAGCGCCGCCTGGAGCCCCTTTTCGAAGCGTCGCTGCGCCTGCTCATCGGTCTTGGGATGGGTGGGCCGCGTCTTCTGGCGCGAGCCCTCGCGCCTCAGGATGCGCGACAGGCTCTGCGGCGGCAGGCGTTTGTCGGCGCGCCTCGATCAGCGGCACAGGTCGGGCAGCGTCCAGCTGCTCACGCCGTCCGCCTCGGGGTCGGGGCCGCGGAAGATGCGCGCCGACAGCAGCGCCAGCTCCGCCTCCGTCAGCGCAGGCGGACGGCCCGACGTCGGGCGGTCGTGAAGCCCGGCCAGCCCCTCGGCGTTGTAGCGCACGACCGCGTCCCGCAGCGCCTGCCGGTCCATCCCGGCGGCGCGCGCATCGGCGCGGCTCATGCCCAGCGCGTTCGCGATCGCCAGCATCCGCCGGGCGACCCGGTTCTTCTTCTCTCGCGCCGCCCGCGTCCGCAGGTCCGCCGCGCTCAGGTCGTCTCTGATCTCAAGCGCCCGTCCGCGCCCCACCTCATAGTCCTTTTCCGAAGAATCATGGATCGCCCGCAGCGCAAGGGCCTCAGAGCCAGGCGGTTCGCGCGCTGGTATTAGATGCGTCACAATGTCGCGTCATCATAGGGAAGGTCAGCGCATGAGCCTCATCACCGAGTTCAAGGAATTCGCCGTCAAGGGCAACGTCGTCGACATGGGCGTCGGCATCGTCATCGGCGCGGCCTTCCCGTGATCGACGAACTCCTTCGTCGCCGACATCGTGAACCCGCTGATCGGTCTGGTGACGGGGGGCATCGGCTTCTCGAACCTGTTCCTCAACTTCAGCGGGACCGAGCACGCCAGCCTCGCCGCCGCCCGCGCCGCGGAGCCGCGACGGTGAACTACGGCCTGTTCATCAACGCGGTGGTCAGCTTCCTGATCGTGGCGTGGATCCTGTTCTTCGTGATCAAGGGCATGAACACGCTCAAGCGCGCCGCGGCCGAGGGCCGAGCCGCCGCCGCCCGCGCCCGAGACCCCCGCCGACGTGGTGCTGCTGGGCGAGATCCGCGACCTGCTCGCGCGCCGTCCTGACCCCGGCGCGGAGCGCGTCAGCCCAGCAGGCGCGGCGCGCCTGCGCCGCCGCCTCCCAGGCGGCGGCGTTGGCCTCGATGGCGGCGATGCGGGCCTCGATGTCGGGATGGGTCGACAGCCAGACCGGCCGCCCCCAGCCATGCGCGCGAGCTTGCGGAACATGGCGATCTGCGGCCCGGCCCCCAGCCCGGCCTTCAGCATCAGCGCGGTCGCGAAACGGTCGGCCTCGAACTCGTCGCGGCGGCTCAGGCCCGCACGGGCCATGTCGCCCAGCAGCGCCGCCAGCACGAAGCCGAAGAACGGGATGAACCGGCTCCAGCACCACGCCCAGCAGCACGGTCACAGGCTGCGCCCGGTCCCGGTCGATCATGCGCCGGGCGTGATGGCCAAGCGCGACATGGCCCAGCTCATGGGCGACCACGCTCGCCACCTCCTCGGCCTTCAGCGCGCCGAGCCGGTATTTCTGCACGAGGCCCGTGGTCAGGAACACCTCGCCGTCCGGCGTGGCGAGGCCGTTCACCGCGGGCATGTCGTAAAGCCGCGCCCGCAGGCGCAGCAGGCCCAGCACCGCGCCGAGCCGGGCCACCAGCGCCTCGAGCGCGGGGTCCGCCAGCAGCAGGGCGCGCGTCTCGATCTCGCGCCGCATGCGCGCCACGCCCATGCGCCAGTTCACCCAGGCCGCGCCCGCGGTGATGAGCAGCAGCGCCAGAAGTTGCGCCATCGTCCGATGCCTCCCACAGTCCGCACAGACATAAGCGCGCCGGGGGGCGCTGGCAGGGGCGTGATGGCGAAACGGAGCATCCTTTTCATACACGACAATTATCCCGCCCAGTTCGGCCAGTTTGGCGCCTGGCTGGCCTCGCGCGGCTGGCACGCCGCGTTCGCCACGGCAGAGCAGGGCGTCGCAGCAATCCTTCCGCATCCTGCCCTACAAGCCCCACCGCACGACCCATCCGCCCAGACCACCCCTACGCCCAGCCGATGGACAAGGCCGCGATCGGCGCGCCCGGAGCTTCGCGCGCACCGCCTACGCCGCGTATGGGCGGGGCTACCGGCCGGACGTGGTGATGGCCATGCGGGCTGGGGCGCGGGCATGTTCGCCAAGGACATCTTTCCGCAGGCGGTCTGCGCGCCGTTCTTCGAATGGTGGTACCACACCCCTGCGCCCGACAGCGCGTTCCTCGAGCAGAGCCTGCCCCCGCGCGAGCAGCCCGCGGACGCCGCCATCCTGCAGGACGCGCAACGCCCCAGTCCTGTTCGACCTGGCCAACGCCGACCTCGCCTTCTGCCCGACGAAGTTCCAGGCCGCGCAGTTCCCGCCGCGCCTGCGGTCCTGGCTGACCGTGCTGCACGACGGGGTCGACACCGGTGCTGCGCCGAATCCCTCCGTGGCCCTCGACGCTGGGCGGGCTGGTGCCGGAGGGCGCCGAGGTGGTCACCTATGCGACGCGCGGGACCGAGCCGCACCGCGGCTTTCCCCAGTTCATCCGCGCCCTGCCCGCCCTGTTCGCGGCGCGGCCCAACGCCCGCCGTGATCGTGGGCGACAACCACGTGGCCTATGGCGACAAGCGCCTGCGCGAGGTGGACTGGCGCGCCAGGCTGATGGAGGAGGTCGCGCCCGACCCGTCGCGCGTGCACTTCACCGGGGGCGCTGCCGCGGGAGAAATACATCGCGGTCTACGGCGCTCGGACGCCCATGTCTACCTGACGGCGCCCTTCGTGCTGTGCATGGTCGATGCTCGATCCGCGGGCATCGGCTGCCTGCTGGTCGCCTCCGACACCGACCCGGTGCGCGAGTTCGCCACCGACGGCGAGACGGCGCTGCTGACCGGCTTCTTCGACCATGACCGGCTGGCCGCCCGCCTGACCGAGGCGCTGGAGGACCGCGCCATGGGCGCGCGCCACCGCGCGCCGCGGCGCAGGCGCGCATCGTCGAGACCGTCGCCGCCCCCGTCATGTGGCGGCGCAAGCTCAAGCTGCTGGAGGAGGCGCTGGGCTGACGGGCCGCTCAAGAACATACATCAAACAAAAAGGGATCAAAAAGTCTGTTAACCGAATTATCCCATTAGAATCAACTGTCCCCACTGCGGACGCGCTTCGCTGGAGCCGCCGTCCCTAACACCAGCGCGGCGAAGAAGGCCCGCAGCAGGGCCGCGGCCTCGGCCTCGGCGATGCCGTCGTAGATCTCGGGGACATGGTGGCAGGTGGGGTGGCTGAACACCCGCGCCCCATGCGCCACGCCCCCGCTGCCAGCAGGGTCGGGCGCGGCGTAGTACAGGCGCCGCAGCCGGGCATGGGCGATGGCCCCGGCGCACATCGGGCATGGCCTCGAGCGTCACCCACGGGTCGCAGCCGGTCAGCCGCTCGGACCCCAGCGCCGCGCAGGCCGCCCGGATCGCGAGCATCTCGGCATGAGCCGTGGTCGGCCAGCTCCCGCGTGCGGATTTCGAGGCGGCGGCGAGCACGGCGCCGCCCGGCCCCGCCACCACCGCGCCGACAGGCGCGCAGCAGCCCCACGCGGCCTCGCGCGCAGGGTCAGGGCGAGGGCCATGGGGGCGGGGGGCTGGCGGGCGGCATGGGCGCAGGCTGGGGCGGCCGGGCCGCGGCGCAAGCTTTCGCGCCTGCGGCCGCTAGGGATGGCCCCATGACCGACGGCAGCCCCGACGCCCCCGAACGCATCGCCAAGCGGCTGGCCGCGCCCGGGGTGGCCTCGCGCCGCGACGCCGAGCGCATGATCGCCGAGGGCGCGTGCGCCTGAACGGCCGCCTGCTCGACACCCCCGCTGTCACCGTCACCGCCGCCGACCGCATCGAGGTGGACGGCATGACGCTGGGCGCGCCCGAGGCGGCGCGGCTCTGGCGCTATTACGAAGCCCCAGGGCCTCGTCACCAGCGCCCCGCGACGAGAAGGGGCGCGACACGGTCTTCGACCACCTGCCCCCCGACATGCCCCGCGTGCTGAGCATCGGTCGGCTCGACATCGCCTCCGAGGGCCTGCTGCTGCTGACCAACGACGGCGAGCTGAAGCGGCGGCTGGAGCTGCCCTCGACCGGCTGGCTGCGCAAGTACCGCGCCCGCGCCCATGGCGCCCCTACGGAGCCGCGCTCGACCGGCTGCGCGGCGGCATCGAGCCTGGACGGGGAGCGCTTTCCAGCCGATGCTGGTGGCGCTCGACCGCCATCCAGGGCGCGAACTCCTGGCTGACCGTCGGCATCCGCGAGGGCCGCAACCGCGAGGGTGCGCCGGGCGCTGGAGGCGGGTGGGGCTGGCGGTGAACAAGCTGATCCGCGTGTCCTACGGCCCGTTCCAGCTGGGCGGCCAGGCCGGGGCAGGTCGAGGAGGTCCGCGGCCGGGTGCTGGCGGATCAGCTTGGCCTGCCGCGCGAGACCCGCGCCGAGGGCCGAGCCCGCCGGGCGACCAAGGCCGCCGCCGCCGAGGCGCCCACGCGAAGGCGGCAGGGCAAAGGCCGCGCCCGGCAAGCCGATCGCCGCGCCCGGCCCGGCCCGCGAAGCCCGCCGCGGCCAAACCGGCGGCCCGGCCCGCCGTCCGCTGACCCCGCCGCGGCAGCCTGCGCGCGCAAGGCCCGGCGCGCCCAAGGCCGGGCCCGCGGGCGGCGGCCCGGCCCAAGGCGCCGCGGGGCGGGGCCGACGGGGCGGAGCGCACAGGCGGCCCCGCGGGCCGCGGACGCCGCGGTGATCGATGCCCCCTCGCCCAACGCCGGGCCGCGGCGCGGCGAGGGCCGCGCCGGACCTCGTGGTGCTGCACCACACCGCGATGGCGACGGCCGAGGCGGCTGGCGCGCCTGTGCGACCCCGCCGCCGAGGTCAGCGCGCACGCATTACCTGATCGCCGAGGACGGCCGCGTCTGGCGCCTCGTGGACATGCGCGCCTGGCG
>JAXHNU010000004.1:0-470854 GCA_034520175.1 Saprospiraceae bacterium | reverse complement strand
GTTGCCGAATGGTCGAAGTTGAGTGGTTCGCCGCCGCAAATAACCGTTGGTGGAAACTTTTTTGAACACAGGCGAATTATTTTTTATCCGTTGGGCTAAACCCGTAATTTCAACCGTGTAACTCGCTCCAACATCGCCGGGATTCCTTACATTATTTATCGTTTCATTGCGGCAGCAACGCTGATACATCACTAAATAAGTCCCTGAAATGACGGGTAAATCCTTTGTCCAGACGTACAAACCTTCTTGAACTTTCACATCAGGCGGTACTAAGCAAGGATAGCTTGGTAAGGCAACTTCCGTAATCGTACTGATTTCTTGCCCAAAGGATTCAATCAAACGCCCCGTTGTGGCGTTGAATATACCAATATTCGCAATAGGGTCAAGTGGTGCGCCGCCTTGCGTGTTGCCATCTCGATAAATCCGCATTGTAAATTGATAACGGTTCATGGTAAGACCGTCACCGCCGATACATTTATACGTGATTTCACCACCAACAATATGTTTTGCGCACAATACTGAGGGGGTCAAAAAAAACGTTGAAGCTACAAGCCATTGGCTTAGAAGATAGAGATTTATCTTTTTCATGCTGATAATTATGCTTTTAAGTTTGCTGGTTTAGGAGAAAGATACCCAAAAATACTAAAAAATACTGAGGGGGTAAAAAAACTCTTTTTTTTTACATCAAAGCGGCTACTTTTGCCGTTAAAGTGTACGATAATTGGAAATACTAAGCCTCAGGCTCGCTTTGTTCCTGCGAGGGAGGTAGATGTGGTTCGTTTTTCGTAGAGACGTTGCATGCAACGTCTCTACAAAAAACGAATTTTTTTGCGCGACATTCAAAATAACGTTACAAATTTAAGGTATTCTATGTTTGAAAACGAAAAATTCGACGAAATATTAGCCGTTCTACGAAACGGCGGCATTATTTTATATCCAACGGACACAACTTGGGGCATCGGCTGCGACGCAACGAGCGAAGATGCCGTGCAACAACTTATTCATGTCAAAACAGAAAAACCCGAAAAGGGTTATGTTTTGCTTGTGGATTCTATCGAAATGTTGAAAAAGCATGTCGGTAATGTGCATCCGCGTGTACAAACTTTGTTGGCTTACCACGTTCGTCCTTTGACTATCGTTTATGACGAAGCGATTGGGATTGCTCAAAATGCACACTCCGCCGACGGTAGTGTGGCAGTCCGCATTGTTCAAGACGCTTTTTGCCGCGAATTGATTCGCCAATTTGGTAAACCTATTGTCAAAACATCGGCAAATATAAAAGGACAAAAATATCCAACGCATTATGGCGAAATTAAATCGGATATTTTGGAAAAAGTAGATATAGTCGTGCGCCTCAGACAAGACAGCAAAGAACGCGGTGAACCGTCTATCATCGCCCGCTTTAATCCAGGTGCGGACGAATTGGATTTTTTAAGAGAATAAATATCTACGGATTATGACAACTTTTCAATTACTTTCAAAAAGTCGCAATCGGACTGCCAAAATTTCTCAAATACTCGCGCCCTACTTCAATTTAGGTGATATAATTGTGTTGGACGGTCACTTAGGCACGGGTAAAACTCAATTTGCCAAAGGATTTGCAGAAGCCTTGGGTTCCGTTGACCTTGTGACAAGCCCTACTTTTACAATTGCTCAATTTTACAATTGCCCGAAAGGGACAGTTATGCACATTGACGCTTACCGTTTGGCGAGCATCAATGAGTTTAAAGACACGGCATTAGCTGATATTTTTCCACAATCTATCGTTTTGATTGAATGGGGCATGAAGATTATTGACGAATTGGAAGAATATATTTGCATCAAATTTGAAAGTGGATTGGCGCGTAAAAATCATCGACTTATTACCTTTTCGGCTTATGGGCAGGAAAGTGAGGAGAAAATAAAAATATTAGAAAGTAAATTAAGTAGTTACACCTAAATAAATGCTGCTTTGGTACTGGCTATTTCTCGCTTCGCTCGAAAATCGCCAGCGTGTGATTTTTAGGGGCGAGCGTGTTTTTTAATCAGAAAAATCGAAGATTTTTTTGATTGAAAAACACGCTCGCCCCGATAGATACTTTGTAAAGGGCGATTTTTGAGCGAAGCGAAAAAGAGCCAGTAACTATCCTTAAAGACTATTTCAACGCATAAAAATGAGCCTTATTCTCGCAATTTCCACATCATCTACACTTTTTGAAGTGATGATTGGCGATAATTCAACTGTTTTATTCAATGATGCTTACGTTTTGTCCATTACCGATAAAAAAGACATTTCGGTTTTAGTAGCGGAATCATTGGCAAAAATGAACCTAACACCCCAAGACATCAAAAGTATTATCGTGGACGTTGGACCCGGCGGCACAAGTTTAGTCAGAACGGGTGTAGCTTTCGGCAATGGTTTGGCATACAGCTTGGGTATTCCGATTTGTCCCGTTTTATCGGTCGAATTAGTGGGTATTGAAGTGTGGGAAAAATACGTTTTGCCCGTCGTTATTACCGTAAAATCCGTAAAAGACAGCGCGTATGTGGCACTCTACGATGGCAAATTGAAGACCGTTCAATACGGCATTATGACCGAAGTTGTGGGAAATTTGATTGCCAATTGCCAAGAGTTTGTAGTAGCGGGCGCACATCGGGCGCAGATAATCACGGCATTTCCAGATAAAAAAATCCACGATAGCGGTGTACTGAATGGCAGTCCAAAATATTTGATTGAAAAACACGATAGCTTCAAAGAAAAATACGTAACATTTCCTCAATTTGCTCACCCAATTACGGAACAAACGACGCACATCGCGGCAAACACCCCCTCAGTATAAACGCTTCACCGCCAAATATTGAGCGAACGGGCAGGATTTCTTACGAAGACCTTTTTAATTTATTGAACAATGAGTGATATTATTCTCGGTATAGAAACGTCTTGCGATGACACCGCCGTAGCGATTGTCAACGCGGAAGGACATGTTTTGTCATCAATTATTACCCCACAAACAGAGATTCACACACAATTTGGGGGTGTTTTTCCCGAATTTGCGGGACGCGCCCACATTGCTACAATTTTGCCAACGGTGCATAAAGCCTTTGCTGCCGCTAATGTCAGTCCACAAGATATTCGGGCAATTGGCGTTACACGCGGACCGGGTTTGATTGGTTCGCTTTTGGTCGGACTCAATACGGCAACGGCTTTGGGCATGGGCTGGAACAAACCCGTCATTGGGGTCAATCACCTACGCGGACATTTGCGGAGTGCTGACCTTGAAATGAAACGGATAAAATTTCCTGCTGTTATTCTGCTTGTATCGGGCGGACACACGTTTTTGGCGTACATGAAAGACCCGCTCGACATCAAACTTTTGAGTTCTACCCGCGATGATTCGGTGGGGGAAGCCTTCGACAAAGTGGGCAGAATGTTGGGACTCGGCTACCCGGGTGGACCTCTTATTGATAAAATGGCGCAAGAAGGACAGGCGACTATTCCGTTTCCGCGCCCGATGCTCCATCAAGGCTTGGAGTTTTCATTATCGGGCTTAAAAGCCGCCGTTTCGCGGTATTTAGATACTACGGAAAATCCTGTTTTTCCCGACGTTGCCGCGTCTTTTGTGCAAGCAGTTATGGATATTTTGATAAAAAAATGCCGTATGGCGATTGCTAAAAATCCGTGCGTGTCGTTGGTTGTTGTGGGAGGTGTGGCAGCAAACTCGCAATTACGCGCCGAAGCAGCCAAATTGTGTCAAAATATGGGCATCGAACTCTGTCTGCCGCCCCTCTGTTGGGCAACCGACAATGCCGCGATGATTGCCTTGGCAACTTGGGACTATATTAACACGGATAATTTGATGCCGCCGATTCCACAACTGCAATTGCCGATTAGTGATTTTTGATTAAAAATAATGTGGAGAAACAAATTTTAACGTAAATTTGTAAAAAAATAAAATCATGTACAACAACGATACAGCTATTGCTATAAATCCATTGGCTATTTTAAAACCAGAAAAACAACGCCGCCGCTACACCCTTGCGGAATACCTTCGCCGTGAAGAAAATTCAAGTGAATTGCTTGAATATTACGACGGCATTATAACAAAATTACCTATGGCAAGAGGACCACACAATGAAATTATTATTAATGTCGGTGCTGTTTTAAAAAACACATTTAAGGCAGACGGCAAACCTCACCGCGTACTCGGTGGACAACAGAAAGTATATATGCCAGCCTTGAATATGGGCGTATATCCTGATGTATTGGTCATAACAGACACGCCTAAATATTGGGACGACAATCAAGTTTTATTGATAAATCCCATTGTTATTGTGGAGGTTTTGTCAAAAAGTACTAAAAAAAATGACCGAACTTCTAAGTTTGCGGATTATAAAACCTTAGAATCTTTCCGTGAGTATGTTTTGATTGACCAAAATAAATGTTCCGTCGAAACGTATTACAAAGAAAAACCCAATGTCTGGCAAGGAACGGATTATAAAGACATAACAGACTCAATCTACCTCAAATCAATTGATTGTTCGATTGCTTTAGCGGATATTTATGAGAATATTACGTTAAAATAGTACGAAAAAACCTATCAGGGCGAGCGTGTTTTTTTTGTTGAAAAATCGCATTTGGAAAGAATCTATCGGGGCGAGCGTGTTTTTGAATCAGAAAAATCGAAGATTTTTCTGATTCAAAAACACGCTCGCCCCTAAAAATTTACTTTCTGGCGATTTTCGAGCGAAGCGAGAAAGAGCCAGTTCAACACATAACGCTTCTTCTAAATAAAAACACCATGCCCAATACTTTTGAAGTTGGCGTTCTTCAATATGCCGAAATCGGTGAATTACTAACTTTGCAACGTGCCAATTTAGCCATTAATCTCGATGCGTAAACCATTGAAATTCAAGTTTTTGTAATCCTTATTTACGCACTCGTAGCCATTGAAAAAATGATGTAAGCTGCGCCTCAAATATAAAATAACAAAAAATATGGAAAAAATAGCTTTCCTTCTAAAATTAGAATGGCTAAAAATTCGCTATTATCGCCCATTTTGGGTGTTGGCGGGCGCGTATTTGGCGATAATGGCGTGTTTTATGCCATTTATTCGTTCTATTAGAATACCCAAAGAATTGTTTGATGTCAACACGGCGTTGATGTTTCCGAATGTTTGGCACAACTTCGCCTTTTGGGGCAATTGGGCGGCTTTTTTCTCGCTTGGCTTTTTGAGCGTTTTGTCCATTACCAATGAATTTGAGTACAAAACCCTGCGTCAAGGTGTCATCAGTGGCTTGAGTCGGACAGATGCGTTTTTATCTAAAGTTTTATTTATCGTTAGCTTAAGTGCTTCAGCTACAATTATTTACGCATTATTGGCATCGTTATTCGGTGCTTTGACAACCGAAACCATTTATTCTTCACGGGTCACGGAAGGCTTTAGTTGGGTCGGCAATTTCTTTGTGATGTGTTTGGGTTTTTCAAGTTTTGCCTTGTTTTTGGGCGCATTATTGCGGCGTTCGGGGGTTAGTTTATTCTTGTTTTTGACGTGGGAATTCTTTATAGAACCGATTATCCGTTACGCTTTTCATTTTAGATTACTCACTAAAAATGAAACGATGCACTATTATCCGATGAAAGCCTTTAACAGTCTTGTGCCTATTCCTGTTCCCAAAATGGCAAGCAGAATGGTGAATAACAGCGAAGTATCTTATATTTTTGACACGAATACGGCGATGATTGTGGCAATTGTGTATATTGGGTTGCTACTTTTTGGAACGTATTATTTGTTGAAAAGTAGGGATTTATAACTCATACCGATAACTTTGGAAATCTTCTATATAAATATTTTGACACTACGTGTCAGTGTATAAAGTTAGAAATGGTTGGTTATTATAAACGTTTTGACTCTACGAGTCATTTACTTTCGCATGATTCCTCTGACTCGTAGAGTCAAAATGTTTATAATAAATCTCGAATTTGAATTTTCTGTATTGACACGTAGTGTCAAAATGTTTATTTAAGAGATTTCCGAAGTTACCAGTTCATATAAATTTAAAAACATGTTAGAAACGGCTCACGCTTCCTTTTTTATTACTGAAAATCAAGCAGAAAACATCTGTTTTGACAGCTACGGTATTCGCGGAAAAGCTACGCGGCAGGTGGGCGAATTGGACGCAAATTTTAAAATAGAAACAGCAAAAGGTGATAATTATATTCTAAAAATCAGTCTGCCGTCTGCGCGGAATGAGGGTTATTTCGATTTTCAAGAACAATTGCTGCTGCATATTGGCAATCAAAAACCTAATTTTAAATTTCCAAAAATTGTTAAAACGGCAAATGGCGATAACCATGCGACACTCGTTGATACGTTTAATCAACCCCGAAAAGTGCGTTTATTGGAATGGATTTCGGGACGATTATGGTCAGATGTTAATCCTCAATTAGATAATTTAAGGGAGAGTTTGGGGATACAATGTGGGGCAATTACGCGGGTTTTACAGGATTTTACCCATGATTTTGCTAAGAGAGAATTAGAATGGGACATTGCACAATCACTTTGGATTAAAGCGCACCTCAGCGTTTTTGATGAAGAACAAAAAGAGATTTTAAGCTATTTTATTCAGCAGTTTGACCAATGTCAAACAATTTATGCGCGACTCAGAAAATCTGTTGTTCACAGCGATGCCAATGACAATAATATCATTGTAAGTGATGATTTGATAGACCCCTCAGTATTGGCGGTGATTGATTACGGTGATGCCATTTATACCCAAACAATCAATGATTTGGCGGTTACTTTGGCTTACGCCATAATGGGAAAACCCGACCCGCTTTCAGCGTGTGTGTCTTTGGTGAGTGGTTACAATACCCAATTTCCTTTAAAGCAAGAAGAATTAAGTGTGCTTTATACGCTTGTGGCGATGCGTTTGGCGGTGTCCGTCACAAAATCTGCGCTCAATAAAATTAAAGAACTCGATAATGTATATCTCACAATCAGCGAAAAACCTGCTTGGGCATTGCTGCGTCAATGGCGTAAAATTTCACCACAATTAGCGCATTTTACCTTTCGGAGTGCTTGTGGTTTTACGCCCGTGCCAAACGAAAAAGAATTTGCTGATTGGGCAAAAAACAACGCATTTAGTTTAAATGATTTGTTGCCAAGCTTAAATTTTAGTGGGGTTTTAAAATTCGATTTAAGTGTTGGTAGTTTGTTTTTGGGTAATTATTCGGAGTACAAAAATACCCGCATTTTTACCAATAAATTCAATGAATTACAATTTGAAAATCCCGATAAACTAATAGCGGGCGGCTATTTGGAAGCCCGTCCTTTGTATTCAACTGATGCGTACAAAATAGAAAGCAATCAAGGCTATGAATACCGAACAATTCATTTGGGCGTTGATTTTTGGGAGAAAGAAAACGCGCCAATTCATGCACTTCTTGACGGTGAAGTAGCCGATTTTGCTTACAACGGTGCGGATAAAGATTATGGCGGCGTGATTATTTTGAAGCATAAAGTGGATAAAAATCTTGTATTTTACACACTTTACGGGCATTTGAGTAAACGCAGCATTGAGAATTTACGCATTGGTAAACGTATCAAAAAAGGCAAAAAAATTGCCGAATTGGGCAAGCCTTCTGAAAACGGGAATTGGACACCGCATCTGCATTTTCAAATCATGTTGGATTTATTGGGCTACGAAAAAGACTTTCCGGGCGTAGGTTTACCGTCAAAAATAAATGTCTGGTCATCAATTTGTCCCGACCCTAATCTATTGTTTAAAAATGAACAATTAATTACCCTAAGTAGCTACTTGCAAAGGCTCGGGCTTGCCACGCAGGGATTTTCGAGGAGGGAGGTTGATTTTGTTGAAAAAAATTTGGCAAAGCCAAGTTTTCTTCAACAAAACCAACTTCCCTCCAAAGAAAACCCTCGCGCCGCCGAAGGCGGCGCGTTTTCAAATCCTCACGCTGCTCTAATTGATTTTAGAAAACAGCATTTGGGTAAAAGTTTGAGTATTTCTTATGCAAAACCCTTAAAAATACTGAGGGGGGAGCAACAGTACTTAATTGATGATTTGGGACAACGTTATTTAGATACGGTGAACAATGTGGCGCATCTTGGACACGAACACCCAAAAGTAGTGAAGGCAGGACAACAACAAATGGCGATTTTGAACACAAACACGCGCTATTTGCACGAAAATATCTTGGATTTCGCCAAAGAATTATTGGCAACTTTACCCAACGAATTATCCGTTTTGCACTTTGTCAATTCGGGTAGTGAAGCCAATGAATTGGCTTTGCGCATGGCACAAGCCGCGACGCACCAAAAAGATGTGATTGCTTTAGAAGTCGGTTATCACGGGAATACGAGTGGGTGTATTGCCGTGAGTTCTTACAAATTCGACGGAAAAGGTGGCAAAGGCAAGCCCGAAAATACCCATATTGTCCCTTTGCCCGATAGTTTTCGTGGCAAATATCGAGGCGATAAAAGCGAAACGGGCGCATTGTACGCTGCACACGTAGAGGAGGCAATTCAAGCAATTCAAGCAAAGGGGCGCAATGTCGGGGCTTTTCTCGCCGAAAGCATCGTTAGTTGTGGCGGACAAATTGATTTGCCCGACAATTATTTGACATTGGCTTACGATGCCGTCCGAAAAGCGGGAGGCGTGTGTATTGCCGATGAAGTGCAGGTCGGTTTTGGCAGAGTTGGCAAACATTTTTGGGGATTTGAATTACAAAATGTCGTGCCTGACATTGTTACAATGGGCAAACCGATTGGCAACGGGCATCCTTTGGCGGCGGTTGCATGTACGGAAGCCGTCGCTTTAGCCTTTGCAAATGGTATGGAATTTTTTAATACATTCGGTGGAAATCCTGTTTCGTGCGCCATTGGTTCAGCAGTTTTGAAAGTTATGAAAGAAGAAAAATTGCAAGAAAACGCTTTGAAAGTAGGGGAGTGGTTGAAAACAGCTTTGAAAAATCTGCAAAAAGATTACCCTTTAATCGGCGATGTACGCGGCGAAGGTTTGTTTTTAGGTTTTGAATTAATCGAACCTCCATACAATGCTATTCACGATAATCATAATAATCATGGTAATCAAATAAATCATAGTAATCATATAAATCAAATAAATCATAGTTCAGACATTATCCCCGCAACCGCCAAAACCGCTTATTTGGCAAACAGAATTAAAGAACACGGCGTTTTAATCAGCGTGGACGGACCTCAAAACAATGTCATTAAAATAAAACCGCCCATGTGTTTTAGCGAGGAAAATGCGCGAGAATTGATAGGCTATTTGAAGAATATTTTAGGAGAGGATTTTCTGCGGTAGATTTCAGATTTCAAGGATTTCAGATTAGAGATATTGAGACTTTTATTTTGAAGTGGCAAGCAAGTCAAATGCTATTTAAAATAGCCACTTTTTTTAAAAAAAGCTAACAATTTAGTTCATTTTTGAATAACTCATTTTGGCTTGCCACTTCAAAAGAAAAGTCTCGAAAATTGTATAGTTACCACCTCAGTATTTTTGTAAAAAAGGTTGCTTTAATGTAAAAAAGGGGTATCTTTGCAGTCTAAAACTGATGTCACCATCGGGCGTAGGCGAAAGCTGAAACTCTCTCGGCATCAGTTTTTTTATTTATCCCAACCTGTGTAGCGATTAACAGTATGGTTGTAATAGGCTTTCATATTTGTTTTTAATTTTACAGCAATTCTGAAATGATAGAGCTTATTCTCTATTTTTGCTTTGACTTTAAAGTTCAGATACCCTAAAACATTCTCTTTGTCTGTTGGTTTTCGCTGTCCCATATTAGAATATTCTGCATTTTCAAGCAATCCAATTAGTACTTGCACTACCGCAGCATTGATACGACCAATTCGCCGTGCTTCTGATATTTTCCCCAAACCGTCACTTGTGAACCTAATGGTAATACCTGTATGTTTGTTGGTAATAACTTGACCTTGGATATTTTGTTTGTAAAATACTTTAATCGCCTGTTTTAAATCTTGCTCTGTCTTAGCATCAAACAGCGTGGTTTCTGGAATAAATTCTTGTTTGTACTTTTCCATAGAAATATGTTTCGTTTTCTGATAATCTTACTTTTTTGAAAGGCGTAAAGATTGTATTTTTAAGGGTGAATTGTGTGTTTTTTCAAAAATATTTATAAAATAGCAACTAATGTTTGACGAGACAAAAAAATATAAACTCAACGGTCATTTCTTTTTTAAAAAAGGCGACAAATTGTCGGAAGTGAGCAAAGAAGTTCCTAATGAGCCTGGTGTTTATTATATTCTTCGACTTGTAAATGGTAGGGTTGACCTCGTGTATATTGGCAAAGCGGGTACAGTTACTCAAAATTGTGAATTCAAAGAGCAAGGACTGAAAAGTAGGATTAACAACAAACAAGAAGACATCAAGCGGCAAGATTTCTTTTACAACAAAATGATTTCTGAAAATATAGACGGTTTAGATATTTATTGGTTTGTTACCAAAACCAAAGACAAACAGAATAACGACTTGCCTAGTTATGTAGAAGGCGTATTGGTACAGCGGTTTTATGAAGATCAAGGTCATTTGCCTTTGTGGAACAAAGCGTTTTAATTTACCCCCGTCAGTATAGCGCAAAGGATTATTTTGGGTGTTCGGGCAATTGCAACGCCTTTGGAAACACGACCGATTTATGCTACCAAGAGGACGGTGCGCTGCACCTTTTTATTTCACCAATTCCTCAATATAGCTTTTACAGCGTTTGAGGATAGAGAAAATTTTGAATAATTCATGGTTTTTTACGGCTTCATAAGGCTCAGAAACAGCATACTGATTGTTTTCTAAGACAACAAATTGCCAAGAACTACCTCTGATATAAGTCCCATAAAGCGGACGTTCTACTTTATTGAGGGTTTGAGTTGCCACCATTGTTATCAATAATTGACCTAATGGGTCGCTTGGTGTTGATTTGTTAAGTGGTTTATATTCATGTATAAAAAAGAACGGTTGACGGGGTATTTGCTCGCCAGTAGCCACCAAAAACTCAACGCGACCACGTAAATTGACATCATTTTGATTCACATCTTTACGGACTGTTGCAATTGTTCTCTGGGAAAAAGAAGAATACACCTTTGGTTTCGTAAAATCAACAAGTGTAATGATGTGAGATAAGAAAAAGAACTTTAATTCGTCTTCATTCCAAGCATCTACTTTCCGAACCAACTGGTCGTAGTAGATATTCAATGTCTTTGTTTCATAATCATCGGCAGTTTCGTCGGCTTTAAGCCATTCGGTTAAAGTGGGCAGACTTCTGACACGTTCTGTACCAAAAGTTAATTCGACTTCTTCGTATTTCCAACGTTCAAACTGTTTCATTTTTCTTGTATTTTGTGTAAATATATTGAAATTTGAAATCATTGAAATTCCGCTTTAAATTTCCGAATCATTTTTTTTACGCCTTTTTCAATTTCACTATACGGCATATCCTCTTTTGCGGTGTATAAAACCATAAAAGCGAAGCGTTTATCCGCTTGTGAAGGTGTATTTTCCAAAAAACGATACAAGTCTATTTTATGCAAACGATAGGCTTCTCTGATGCGGCGGCGTAAGACATTTCTATCCACTGCCCGTTTAAATGCTTTTTTAGGAACGGATAAAGCGAATTGAATGGGGCTTGATGGCTTCGGCGATGTAGTTGTGTCTTTGTTTTGGGGTGTTTCAAATGCTTCAAGAACATCAAAATCAGCCGTTATACTGAGGGGGGGTATTTCAGTCGGAATTTCGGCATAAACCAACCGCAAAGGATAACACGCGAATGAGTGTCCTTTGCGAAATAATTGGGTAATGATTTTTTCGCTTTTGAGGCGTTCTTCTCTTTTAAATGTCATTTTTTATCAATTCTTTTACAATAGTACGCATTTTCATTTCGGCTTTTGCGGCTACTGCAATAACCGATTCAAGCGTCGTCGGGCGAATGTCCTCGACGGGAAAACATTTGTTGGATACAACCGACAGCACCAAAAGCCGCAAACCAGAATGACGGGCTACTAAAACTTCGGGTACGGTGGACATGCCCACAAGGTCGCCGCCAATGCGGTTGATAAACGTGTATTCGGCAGGTGTTTCCAAATTTGGTCCTTGCAAAGCGACGTACACACCTGATGTTGCGCGGATTCGGTGTTTTTCAGCAATACGCAAACCGCGTTGAATCAGTTTTTTATCGTAAGTATCCAACATGTCGGGAAAGCGAACGCCGAGACGTTCGTCGTTTTCACCGCGTAGCGGATTTTCAGGCTGCAAGTTAACGTGGTCGCGGACAAAAACAATGTCACCCGCTTCAATATCGGTATTTGTACTGCCCGCTACGTTCGTAATAAGCAGCGTTTCGATGCCCAAAAATTTGAGTACGCGCACTGGAAAAGTCACTTGCTGCATCGAATAGCCTTCGTAATAATGAAAACGCCCCGCCATAACGACAACGGCTTTACCTTCCAAATAGCCAAAAATAAGTTTTCCCTTATGGCTTTTGACGGTCGAAACGGGAAAATGTGGAATATCGGTATAATCCAATTCATAAGCAATGAGCAAATCGTCAGTCAAACTACCGAGTCCTGTGCCGAGAATAATGCCGATTTTAGCATCGAAAGCAACAAAGTTGTTAATGTAATCAACAGCTTCTTGGATTTGATTGTATAGTTGCATAAGAAAGGAGTTCAGATTTCAAATTTCAAAGGTGCGAAGTTATCAGTACCTGAGGGATGGGCATAACCTAAAAACATCGTTTTTTGATTAAAAACAGATGTTTTGCGCGCGCTTCGCTCGCGCAAAAGGGAGGAGACGTGGTTCGTTTTTCGGCGAAGCCGAAAAACGAACCACATTCCTCTCCCTCGCGCGCGCGAAGCGAGCGCGAGATGCAAAAAACGCTTTTTAGGTTATGCCCATCTCTCAGTTATCAGTACCTAACAAAAAGGCAAAAATAACAATAGGATTCAAATTTTGAACAGATTGGGTTGCTTGATTTACCAATTTGCAATTTTTGTAAAAATCTGAAACCATACATAAATTCAAAATGCGCATTAAAAAGCACTTTTGCGCTCGCTTCGCTCGCGCAAAAGGAGGAGAGGTGGTTCATTTTTCGGGCTTTGCCCGAAAAATGAACCACATTCTCCCCCTCTCGCGAGCGAAGCGAGCGCGAGAACCAGCAGTTTAGATTTTATGTATGGTTTCAAATGTAAAAACTTAGTCACCATTGTCTGAACTATGATTCTATGAATAAATTTTAAATTTTTCTTCAACTTCTTTGTCGTTCTCATTTGAAAGACTATTTTTGCGGCTCAAATTTTAAAATTTTTGAATCATGCCAAAAATTAAAACTAACTCAGCGGCGAAGAAGCGTTTTAAAGTTACTGGAAGCGGTAAAATTAAACGCGCTCATGCTAACCACCGCCACTTGTTGCGTCGTAAAGACTCACAACAAAAAGGCGAATCGGTAAAGACAACGGTTGTGAGTGTTAGAGACACACCTCGTGTAAAAACGATGTTGGGTTTCGGTAGCAACCATTAATTAAGGAGTTATGAGTTATGGGTTATGAGTTATGAATTTTTGGAAACAAAAAAATGACTTTATAAAACATTGTTCCTATTTTCCTTGATAAAAATCTAATTATTTAACGAGAACGGAGGTGAAAGAGAGTCAAAAAAAGATGCGTTTGTTGTCTTATTTCTCCCCTTCGTTGCACTAAAATCCACTACAATATGCCTCGTTCAGTGAACTCGGTCGCTTCGCGTAATCGCAAGCGCAAAGTATTGAAAGCCGCTCGCGGTTACTTCGGCGCAAGGTCGAAGGTCTTGACAGTAGCGAAAAACGCCCTCGACAAAGCAATGGGCTACGCTTATGTTGGTCGTAAACTTAAAAAACGTGCTTTCCGCCGCTTATGGATTGCGCGTATCAACGCTGCCGTTCGTCCTTTAGGATTGAGCTATTCTGTCTTTATCCACAAATTGGCACAAGCTAATATCCAGTTGAACCGCAAAGTTTTGGCGGATTTGGCACTCAACAACGCCGATGCGTTCAAAGCGATTGTTGAGAAAGTAAAGTAAACGAT
Source organism: Saprospiraceae bacterium (assembly GCA_034520175.1). Taxonomy (GTDB): domain Bacteria; phylum Bacteroidota; class Bacteroidia; order Chitinophagales; family Saprospiraceae; genus JAAFJT01. The sequence goes on along the minus strand of JAXHNU010000004.1, from coordinate 456,770 downwards.
AAGTACATTTGTAAGTACTTTTAGACTCTATAAAAACTTAAAAGGGAATTGGTTAACGCCGATTCCCTTTTTTGTGGTCGTACAGACAAGTTCTCCTTCTCGCGCTCGCTTCGCTCGCAAAAAAGTAGAATGTGGTTCGTTTTTCGGGCAAAGTCCGAAAAACGAACCACCTTCTCCCTCGCGCGATCGAAGCGAGCGCGCGACTGAGTAAGCACCTTTAGGTATATAAAAAGTACGGTCATAAAATAGTAGGAGAAAATGTTTAACCCATGTTAACTTTTAAGATATTGTAAAATGTTGATAAACAATAATATTAAATACTTTTTTATTTTATATATGTTATGCTAATTATTTTTTTTAAAAAAATATCTTATAAACTTCTCAATTTCAATAAAATAGACCAATATTTGCAGTACTGAAACAAACTATCTGACAAACAATGTACTTTGTACCTCTAACTAAAACTTTTCTATACACACGCCTATTTTGTTAAAAAATATTTACTTTTTATATTTGTTTTTTTTACTTTTGTTGTATCAAATCCCCAACTAATCCGTTTCTCTATTTGAGAAAATTAGATTAGTTGCTTCGAGTAACGTACAATTCGACGAACATAATAAAATAATTTTCACTGTGAAGAGACAAATTTACAAATCATTTGCCCTCGCGCTGGTGTGTCTGAGCTTACCACTTATAGTAGTGGCGCAAGATATTCACTATTCTAATTTCGGTTTTTCACCACTCAATATGAACCCTGCTTTGACGGGTGTATTCAACGGTGAATATCGCGGAACCGCAAATTACCGCAATCAATGGAACGGTGTTCCTGTGAACTACACGACGTATTCAGGGTCAGTTGACATGAAAATGGCGAGCAAACAGGATATTCCACCTTTTCGGATTGGTGCGTTTATCAGCCATGACAAGGCAGGTTGGTCAAAATTGTCCAATACAGCTTTATACATTTCTGGCTCTTACTTACGTCCCCTCACTGTCAGAGACTTTGTGAGTGGTGGTCTTTCATTGGGTCTCAATCAACGCGCGTTCAAAACGGGTGATTTGACTTGGGACGACCAATTTGCCAACAGACGTTTTGACCCGACTATCGTTAGCCAAGATGCAACGACTTTCGACCAAACGATTTTCTATCCCGACCTTTCCGCAGGTATCAACTACCACCGCCAAGCACCGCGTCAACGCTCTGCTCTTGACGTTGGTTTTGGCTATTTCCACATTAACAATCCAACACGGAGTTTCAAAGATGGTGAACCTGCTGTCAGATGCGCGCCACGTTACAGCCTTTACGCCAACACGAACGTAAAAGTAAGCGAAGCCTTTGATATTTTGCTCGATGGTTCAGCCCAGTTTCAAGGACCGCATCGGGAGATACTTGGTAGTGTAGGTGGACGGCTCTATCTTGTGGACAGACATACCAAGCAAATTGCTTTGCAAGCAGGTATTACTCTAAGAAATGGTGATGCCGCTTCTCCGCACGTGGGCATTGTTTATAACCGTTGGAAAGTAGCAGTCAATTTTGACTCTAATTTCTCGCAATTTAAAACAGCTTCTGAACGATTTGGTGGACCAGAATTGAATGTGGTGTACATTTTTGCTAAAGTACGCCCTGCTAATTACTGCGCTCTTTGCCCAACTTATCTGTAATTCGATTTCAGATTTCAAATTTCAACGTGTGAGTTTTTGATTTCAAACTTCAGATTTTAAGTTTTGGATTTCATATTTCAAATTGTGCGTTTTGGAAATTCAGATTTTAAACGTCAAAGTGTAAATTTTGGATTTTAAATGTCAATGTATAACAAGTTGGTTTTCAGTTTTTTGTGAAATCGAAGTCATTACTTTTTGTGTTTCCAATTTCTGAGTTAACTGATTAATGAATGACATTGTTGCGCTAATAGTAAATTGGACAACTTTTTGACAGTATTGAAAAAAGTATTTTAGAGGCTGCCTTTTTTATAGAATGAAGTAATAAACCACTATATGATTGAAAAAATACTGAGGGGGTACTTTCAGTAAAACACCATGATAATAAAGTTACTATTCTAAAAAAAACAGACACTTCTCTGAAGATATACACTTGGGAGTACGATTTCTAACTTTCGTTCTACCTAATTAGTGTTCATTTTTTTTTACTGCTCATTTTATTGTTGTTCGATGTCTCCTGTTTAAGTTTAAGGAACTAAAATAGAAAAATATTCAATTCGATTGTGCAAAAAATTACCAATCAATTTATTGCCTATTGAAATTTGATATTTTAAATTTTCCTCAGTAACCAAGAAATATTTAATAAACTTTTTTCCTGAAAATAATAGTAAACTGTCTTCTCACCTATGAACAGACGTTATACAAGACGAACGATTAATCCCGTTTCAACACATTCTACAATATTTTTAAAGATGAAGAAAGCCACAATAGTAGCCCTACTTCTTGTCTTTTTTGGTGCATCTGCCTTAAAAGCTCAAGTCGTTACGGTGTCTCAATACGAAGTAAGAGCAGACAATGCTTTCGAGTTGCGCGACTACAACACGGCGTTGTCGCACTATACAACTATACTCAATGACGAGCCTTTGCGTGCTGACCTTTACTGGAAAACAGCCGAAGCTGCGCGGTTAACCCGTCATTATGCAGTAGCAGAAAAATATTACGAGGCATTGGCTAAAACCGACGAGGCTAAAGCACAACCCTTGCTTGATTATAAATTAGGCTTAGTCAAAAAAAGTCGTGGGAAATACACGGAAGCCATTGCCCGTTTTCAACGTTATCTTGAAGCCAATGCAACGGGTGAGATGGCAAATCTGGCAACAACTGAAATTGAAAACTGTAAGTGGGCAGTTTCAGAAACCCAAAAAATGGATTATGAGGTGACTCATTTAGATGAAAAAATCAATACACAGTATATCGATGCCGCACCTGTACAAATCGGCTCAATTCTATATTTTTCTTCTGCTTTCCAAGAATTGCCCACAAGTAAGCCTGTCACGCACGTCTTTGCCACCAATTTCCAAGAAAATGCCCTGCCTTTGAGCATCAACTCAAAAGCAGAAGGTGTACACACGGCACATTATACAGTAAATACAGATGGCAATCGCTTGTTTTATACATTGAGTACTGTCAATGAAAGCGGAGACTTTGATACCCACATCTGGACGCGCTCTAAAGATGCTGACGGTACTTGGGGAACGGCAAGAATTGTAGGTGCAGAAGTAAACATGAAAGGTTATACAAACACGCAGCCAAGCGTGGGTTATGATAAAGCAACAAAGTCAGATATTTTATATTTTGTATCTAACCGTCCGAATGGAAAGGGCAGTTTAGATATTTGGTACGTACCCATTGACAAAGATGGAAGCGTAGGTTTTGCTCAAAACCTATCGGCTATCAACAGTGCAAAAGATGACGTAACACCGTTTTTTATGTCCGACCAGCAAATATTGCTTTTTGCTACTGATGGAGGTAGAACTTTGGGTGGTTTTGATATTTTACGGGCGCAAAAAGACACTACTAATGGTACTTGGGGAGTAGCTGAAAATTTAGGCTCGCCGATGAATACAGGTTATGATGACCTCTATCCATCATTTTCACCTACATCAGGTCGTTACTATTTTGTCTCTAACCGTGAAGGTGGTATTTGTGGTACAAAAGAAAAAGACTGTATTTGCAACGATATATACATGCAGGAAATCAAGGCAAATCTTGATGCTTCTACCATTTACGCCAGTTCAGGTACACCTTTGAACGGTTGTCGCTTCGACCTCATGGACGCTGCAACAGGTCAAATCATAAAATATAACATCAATAACGGTGGCAGCACTTTTTCTGAGTCGCTTGACCTTAACCGCAATTACTTTATTGTAGCCTCTAAAAAAGGTTTTATTTCGGATACCATTGCATTTAGTACAAAAGGATTGTACCAACCTAATACAACCCTCACTAAACAACTGAAATTGCGTCCGAATATCAAGATTGAAGTATTGGTATTTGATAAAGTGACACGTAAACCATTGAATTTGTCGAAAGTAACCATTGCTTCATTAGATGGTAAAATATTGAAAGAGGTAAGTTTGCAAGGCAATCAATTGTGGTGGGACGAGTCAGAGTTTAGCACAACTTATCGTATAACAGGCACAAAAGATACTTACGATAAAGACGAACAAAGCCTCACTACTGAGGGGTATGCCACGATGACAAAAACAGAGTACCGTGTGGAATTGTACCTTGTACCGTTTTCGGGTTTGCCTTTGACACTCTACTACCACAATGACGAACCCGATGCCAATAGCCGCGAAATGACTACGGCTCAATCTTATGGGGAAACATTTTTGGGCTACTACAATCGTCAGACGGAGTATTTAGCTGCTTCTGACCGCGTTTCAGATGCAGATAATGACAATTTTGTGGATTCTATTGCCAGTTTTTTTGACCATCGGCTTAGATATGGTTACGAAAAATTGCAGGAGTTTTCACCACTTTTATACAATTACTTGAGTAGTGGTTATGGTATGGAATTGGTATTACAGGGCTTTGCTTCTCCACTTGCAGAATCAGAATACAACCGTATTTTGACTTCCCGCCGTGTAAGTGCCGTTATCAACCATTTTTATAAATACCAGAATGGTTTGTTCCGCGATTTTATTTCAAAAGGACAATTGCGGATTCGTGTTGAGCCTAACGGTGAAGACAAACTTACGTTTAATGCAAATGATGACCCCAAGAATCACAAAAAATCTATTTACGCTTTGAGGGCTATGAAGGAACGGCGCGTTGAAATTCTTGAAATCTCTCGTTTTGAATTCAATCCGAAAGAACCATTCAATTTGCATGAATCGCTGGGTATTTACTTCGATTATCAGAAATTAGGCGTTGTTACACCCAAAACAGGCAACGCAAAAGCCCGTTTGCGTTTATCTTCAGATGTAACAGAAACAACAGTCAAATCGGTAAAACGGGGTACAAAAGCTAAGAAAGTGGCTGAATTTGAATATGGCGTAAGTGATAACGTGACTTATGGCGTAGCCTATAATAATACAGACAATACAGAAACTATAGTAGCTAAAGGAGTGAAGAACGTGAATGTGTCTCAACCTGCGAAACAAAAATACGAAGTAGTGTTTGTTGATGCTTATACAGGGGCAATTGTGAATGGTCTGGCTGAAGTAGAATTGTATGACAATGCTGAAAAAATGATTGGTAAAGCCAAACGCACACAAGGCAAAAAAGGCTATACGTACAGTATTGATTTTGACCAAAACTACTCTGTAAAAGGCAGTATTGCTGGTTATACGTCTGAAACAAAGAGCCATTTTGCCTCCATTACTGAGGGGGAGATAGCAACGGATACTATGTATTTGACGCCCTTTGCAGGTTTGCCTTTGTCTCTATTTTTTGACAACGACCGCCCTACGGGAACATTAGGGGAAACAACGATGACTTACGATGAAGTCTATCAAGATTTTATGACCCGTAAAACTGAATTTATCCGTACTTACAATAAAATGACGGAGTCCTCAAATGGTTCTACGGTATCAAATAATGAAATGGCTTTGTTCTTTGGGGCGGAAGTAAAAGGTGGCTATGACAAACTCAAAGGATTCTCATCTGTCCTTCAAAGTTATATGGAAAAAGGCTATCAAATCGAAATCATGATTGAAGGGTTTTCTTCGCCTTTGGCAAATACTAATTACAACGAAAAACTGGCAGCACGTCGCGTTGATGCCGTTATCAACCATTTTGAAAGTTTTAATGGTGGTGGATTAAAAAAATACATCAAAAATGGACACCTGAAAATTTCAGTTACCCCAATGGGAGAAGTAAATAATCAAGTGACTGATGATAAAGCAAATTCATCTTCTATTTATAGCATTGAAGCATCGCGCGAGCGTCGGGTCGTCATTAAAGACGTCGTTATCTTGAACAGATTTTAATTAATCCAATATCCATTAAGTTTCTGAAAATAGAACAGACATGAACAGTCGTCTTAAAATATTGAAAATTAGCTATTTAGCCGCGCTTTTCCTACTCGTAGGCACAACCTTAAAAGCGCAAATGACGGTTAGTGTAGCCGTTACTGAACCAGCGTGCTTCAACTATACCAATGGTCTTGCTACGGCAACTGTAACTGGTGGCACTGCGCCATACTCATATAGCTGGAGTAATGGACAAGCGGGTGGACAAACTATTTTGGGTATTCGTGCGGGCAGCTACATGCTGACAGTCACAGATGCGGCGAATGTGCAGGTAACAAAAGATTTTACGGTCGGTCAACCTACACAATTGGTAGGTACTGCAACACCCGTGGGGGGGCTTTGTACAGCAGGATTGATGAACTATCAAGGAACAGGTTCGGACGGCACAGCACCTTACACCTACGTATGGCGCAACTTAGCAACCAACCAAACAACAGATGGTGGTATCTTAAATGCACCGTCGGCGGGTAGTTATCATCTATCGGTAACAGATGCCAAAGGTTGTGAAGTGACAAAGGTTGTCAACATCGTAAGCGATATTGATGTAACAGTACGCACTGTTGCTGTATCGTGTGGTGGTGATAACAATGGCGTTGCGGAAGCGCGTGTGTCGGGTGGTTTGCCGCCTTATTTTTTTAGTTGGAATGTTCAAAACGCCACAGCTCAAACATTGTTGAATGTGACGGGTGGTACGTATATCGTTACCGTTACTGATGCCAATGGTTGTAAAAAATCAGCTGTTGGTACGGTTGAAGAGCCTCCTGTTTTGCATCCCAATGTCTTGCTGTCTGACCAATGTTCGGGTTCTGCAACGGCAAAGGTTGTCCCTACGGGTGGTACACCGCCTTTCAGTATTACGTGGAGCAATGGTGGTATTGGCAATCGTCAATCCAATTTGGGCGTAGGTATCTACTACGTTACGGTGACAGATGCCAAAGGCTGCAATAAAAGTGAAGAAATAAAAGTCAGTAAGCAATCGGGTGTACAAATCACAACTAACAAATTTGATGCGACTTGTTTGGGTATCAATACGGGTTATGCTTCCGCAAAAACAATAGGTGATGGTTTAGGCACTTATGTATTCAAATGGAGCAATGGCGCAACATCGTCAAGTCCGCCCACTTTTAGCGAAATTGGCAACCTTGCACCCGGTACGTACACCGTAACGGCTACAGACGGCGCAGGATGTAAAGACAGTGCAACAATCCAGGTCAAGGCTCAAAGAACGGTTGAATTTTCGGCAAACCCAACGGGTACTGTTTGTGGCTCAAGTATGGGTTCAATAACGATTACGAATCCAGTTGGCGGTACAGCACCTTACACTTACAACTGGAGTACGGGCGCAACGACCCCCTCAGTATCGGGGCTTGCACCAGGGCTTTATATGATTACTGTTACCGATGCTTCGGGTTGCTACGGTGTTCAAACCGTTAACGTTGAGGGTATTTCTAATATTACGGCTACTGTTACAAAAGGTAATGCCGTTTGTAACTTACCAACGGGGAACATTAGTTTGACAAATATTACGGGTGGCACAGCACCATATTCTTACAAATGGAGTGACTTGACAAGTGCAAATCAGCCTGCAAGCCGTACAGGTTTGGCTGCGGGGACGTATAAAGTAACAATAACCGATGCTGCGGGTTGTTTTAAAACGAACACCATTGATATACTCAATGTACCTAATTTTACACTAACGTTGAATGTAGTGCCAGCTATGTGTACACGGTCAGATGGAAAAATTAGTGTAGTAGCTTCCAACGGTACTGCACCATACACTTACAAATTGGGTACAATAACCAATACAACGGGTATTTTTGATGGACTCACTAATGGAAAATACGTTGTTTCAGCAACTGACGCCAATGGCTGTACTTCTGTTTCAGATACTTTGAGGGTAAATGATGTGGGCGGTCTAAAAACGCAGTTTGCTATTAACCAATTATCGTGTGTGGGTGATTCTGTTACAGTCAATTTTCCTAATAATACCATAAATGGTGCTACTTATGCTTGGACTTTTCCTGGTGGACGTACCTCAACGGCTTTTAGCCCAACGCTGAATTTAAAAGGTTTTGAAGCGGACGTGCGTTTAATTGCGCGGTCAACAGAAGGTTGTTTTGATACCTTAATGTTGCGTTTTCCCGTAGCAGCTTTAAATTTTACGCTCGCTGATACACTTGCTAATTGCGTGGGTACTTCGGTCAATGCAACCGTTGCCAATGCAACACACCCAGATATTCGGGTAACGTACAAATGGACACCTCCTGCGTCAGTCATTGGTGTAGATACTCTGAGGTCGGCTAATTTGCGTGTTCCAGCAGCAGGTAGTTCTAAAGTGTATGTACTTGTCTCAAACCTCATAGGTTGTACAAAATTAGATTCTGTCATCGTTAAATCAGTAGATACAGCATTTAATCCCAACGATATCGTTATCAAACAAAGTTGCGATTCAAAAGAACTTGATTTTACCAATATTGGACCTTTGGGTGCTTACTATACGTGGGTTTATGGCAATCCGAGTAATCCAATTGCAACAAAAGACTCTTTGGGTTTCAAATTTCTTTTCTCTAAATCGGGTAAAGACAGCCTCATTTTAGTGCCTAAATTGGCGTGTTTGGATACTATAAAAGTACCGTTTACGGTGCGTGACGGTATTGCAGCCACAGTTAGAGTGGGTTTTAGAGACACAACTATTTGTAATTCTAATAAATTGACTTTGAGTGCTACCAGCAATATCAATACTTTTGCGTGGGCAACAGATAAAAGTTTCACAACGATTTTGGGAACGGGTGGAACTTTATTGGTCACTCCCATAAACCGTAACACGACCTACTACGTCAGAAGTAGAACAGCCGACGGTTGTGACGCCATTGACAGCGTAAAAATAATCAATGCAGAAATTAGAATAGCCCGCGCTCTGCAAGTAGATGCGTGTACGAATATCGGCAAAGTCATTACTGTAACAAACCTAACGGGCGACCCTTTGCGGGTAAAATGGACACCTTCAAGTTTGCTCACTTCATCAGACACTATGTTGAGTCCAACAGTGAAAATAACGGCTGATGGGACACTAACGGGTGTTTTCACAAATTCTTTTGCTTGTACATTGCGCGATACCATTCCATTGAAAGTACGTGCTGTAAAAGCAGTCGCAACAGCTTCGCCGACAACTATTTATGTTGATGAAATGTCAACATTGAACGCATCGCCAACGGGAGCAGGCAACAGATACAGTTGGACGCCAGTGGCAACGGTCAATACACCGACTACCGCATCAACAATGGTCAACCCTAAGACGACGACCACTTATATCTTGAAAGTAACAGATGCTTTTGGTTGCGAAGACACGACTTCGGTAACGGTAACAGTTTTAGTACCTTTGTGTGCCGAGCCTTATGTTTTTATTCCACGCGCTTTCACACCTAACGGTGATGGTGTCAATGAAAAAGTTTTCGTTCGTGGTGAATACCTCGTAGAAATGGAATTTGTGGTTTATAACCGTTGGGGAGAACAAGTATTCCTCACCCGAGACCGTGCAGACGGTTGGGACGGCAAACACAAAGGCGCGGCGGTTTGTCCTGACGTGTATGGTTATTATGTGAAAGGTAAGTGTAAAAAAGGAGAGGATTTCTTTATTAAAGGGAATATCACAGTATTGAAATAAAGACACTATATACTTTTGCGAGCGAAGCAAGTAATAAGATTTTCGCTTAAATAGTTACAAGTGAGCAAAACAAAAAAGCGAACAGTCGTGTTAACGGCTGTTCGCTTTTTTGTTTCTATAACGGGGCAGTTTTTGTCCAAAGGTTTTTTGAAAGCGATTGGTATAAGAAAAAATAGTGGCGAAAAATGGCTAAATTCATTATCTTTGTACTCAAAATTAAAGAAATGCGTAAATTCAATACATCAGGTCCAAACATGCCCGAAGAACATTACACCTTGCCTCGTTTGGAATGGATAGAAAAAGGTAAGGCATTAGTACATGATAAGCGGTATTTCACGATTTGGGCACCGCGCCAAACGGGAAAGAGTACCTATTTTATGTTTCTCGCTGACCACCTACGGGAGGAAGGTTACAAGGTGTGTCATGTCAATTTTGAAGATTTTAAGGAAGAAAGTAAAGCTGATTTTCTGATTGGGTTAAATGATGCACTTACGGAACAATGGGATATGCCTTTTCAAGGTAAAACCCTCGCCAGTGTTTTTAGGCAAATACAAATGCTTAAAAATGAAAAATGTGTACTCATAATTGATGAAGTAGAAGGTATTAATCCAGCATTTTTTGGACAGTTCTTACACGCGATTCGCAAAGTTTACCATTCTCGGACAACTCACGCTTTGAAATCAGTCATTTTAGTTGGTGTGAGCAATATCGTGGGTGTTATTCAAGACAATGCCAGCCCATTTAATATTGCTGATAATTTAAGTATTCCTTATTTTACCGATGAAGAAACACAAGAATTATTAAACCAACACGAACGGGAAACAGGACAATTATTTGACCCCTCAGTAAAAAACAGAATTTCGGACATTACTGCCAATCAACCGGGTTTAGTGAATGGTTTTGCGGCGCAATTGGTTAATAATTGTGAGGGTAAACCATTGATTGATTATAGTGATTATTTAGCGGTTGAAAATAATTATTTAATGTTGACGTTAGATAAAAATGTGGCAAACATTATCAATAAAGGCAAAAAACATCAGGTTTTTATAGAAAGATTATTGTTTAAAGAAAGCAAAATAAAATTTCAGATTTATCGAGAAGAAATTAAAGAATTATTTGTCAATGGCATTATTGCAGCCGACAAAGACGGATATGTGATGTTTAGAGTGCCTTTGTATCGAAAATGTTTGTATTCTGCTTTTTTCCCTTACACAAATGGGGAAGGAGACCGCATTGGTAGCACAATTGACATAGACGAGTATTTTAGTCCAGAAGGTGGTTTGTATATCGAAAAAGTGATTCAAAACTATAAAATGTACGCTTTGCGCCGTAAGTTTCGTTATTTTAAAGAAGAAGATAAACATGGTAATATCATCAATCTGAAAGAAGCGACTTTAGTGTACAGTTTTGAAACCTACTTGAACGCCTTTCTAAGTATGGTGGACGGCAAAACTTATTTGGAAGCACATACGGGAATGGGACGTACTGATTTAATTATCACGGTCAACAATGAAGAATTTGTGGTGGAAGCAAAAGTATATAGCGATATTGTAAAATTTAGAAAAGGAAAGCAACAATTGGCACAATACGCCAAAAGTTTGAGTTTAAAAGAAGCCATTTACTTGGTTTTTGTGGAATCCGAAGTGACCAATCCAACGGTCATTGAAGAAACAAATATCGTTGATGATATTCTAATAAAAACGCATTTGGTGCCTTACAATTTGGATAAAGATTTTTAATAATGGATAAAGTACCCCCTCAGTAAAAAGCCTCGTTTCTGACCGAAACGAGGCTTTTTCGGTCTAAAGACCCACAAAAGCGATGCCTAAATAATAAGATGCCGAACACCCGCACCGAGCAGACCAAGCCGCTTTTATCGGTTTTCAATTTGAAACCATACATAAAATTCTAAAACGCATAAAAGTATATCTTTGCGCTCGCTTCGCTCGCGCAAAGGGAGAAGATGGGGTTCATTTTTCGGGCTTTGCCCGAAAAATGAACCCCATTCCCCCTTCTCGCGCGAGCGAAGCGAGCGCGAGCAGCAGCAGTTTAGATTTTATGTATGGTTTCAACGTTTTCAAACCGATTTTACGGAAACCAAGCCAATGCACCGATTTTTCTTTGCTTTTTTTGTCATTCAGCAGGAATCTGCTCTCATCTGATTTTTAATAAAAATGAGATTTTCAATATCTTTTTTGGGAATCTTGTAAAAACAACTTACCTTTGTTCTACTTGACCGAGGGTCGAGTGCCAAAATGTCTAAATCGAGTTCGCTTAGTTTGGGCATTTTTTATTTAAAGTCACTTAATTTGAGTCGTTCTAATTTATTGTTAAGAATAAGAAAAATATCATTTATCTTATTTACAAACGAATTATTAGCAATGCGTTTCAGTACAATTGCTACTGTTTCCTTATCCATTTCAGTCGAAATTGTTAGAATAAGGCGTTTTGCTCCCTTCTTATGAGCTTCATAAAAATCCTCTTTTAAAGAACGGTACGAAAATGTTTTAACGAGTTTAATCTCACTTAAAACGCCATTAACTAAGCAATCTAACTGTTTACCGATACCCGATTCATCAAGCAAAATGATGGAATAGCCAGCGTCTTTCAATATCAAAACAGTTGGTAATTCGTCATATAAGGCACGAGGTTGATGCCCTTTTTGAAAGCTACACTTCCTTCGGTTGTCTCGTCGTAACCCAAAACATCTTTAAAATTGGTGCTAAAAATGGCGTATTCTTTGACTGCTGCTTTGGTCGTGATGTAATGCGTGTCATCAAGATTTTCAAATTGTAATTTAGTCATCGCTTTCACTATGTTTGTACTTTGTTGATTAGTTCAAACCGCAATGTAAGCAGAAATGGTAAATGTCCAAATTTTCTTGATTTTGACTTACCTAAATATGCTTAAAAAATGTACCTCATATAGAAACAGCCTTGAAAACATCGGTTTTCAAGGCTGTTTGGCTTTTATACTGAGGGGATAAACATCTACACCCACACTATAAAAATCTTTTTGCCCTTTTTTTCAGTCCAATCTGAATCCCATTTTTTGACTTCTGAATGGTCAAAAATAAGTAAATACCCCTCAGTAAGTGCCTGTCTTTCTAAGTAATCTGCCAATTGCACTAAGCCTTTATCGTGCGCTTTTTCGCCGCGCCAAATTTTGAGTTCTGCCACGTATTTGTGTTCAAAATAAGTCACAACAACATCTAAACGGCGTTCTTCCGATATTTGCGGCTCTTTAAAATCGTAACCCGAACCGTTGATAATCGGTTTTAAAAAAGCAAGAAAAACCAAACGTCCGTTCTTTTCAAGAAAATCGCGGTCTTTTTTGCTGTATTCTTTTTTCATAAAAGCCTGAAATCCTAATAGAACAGCCTCCATATTGAGCGTATTGTCGTCATTTCGGTACGCGCCGCCAAAATCAGAATTCTTGTTTTGTAACCGCAACATTCGGATTGTCATCCAGTTAACAATCACTTCGTTATAAATCCGATTGTGAATGACGGTTATGCCATTTTTTTCCGCAAAAATGCCATAAATAACCCCTAAATTGGTAATCGAATCGTGAATGCTAAAAGGTGTATTGCGGTTTTCCACTGCCACCATATAAACTTGATTGTACAAATCGCTGTTGTCTTCTAAGTTTTTTGTCAACGAATCAAAGTTTGCATTACTTTCTTTTGCGATAAAACGCGCCGCCATATCCATATCTTGAATCGTCCATTCTTGACTGTTTTTAGCGGGTAAAATTTCTTCGTCCATCATTTTGCACAACCGACTTACCAAAAAAGGATAGCCCGAAGTGTGGTAAAACAAGCGTTCAGCTATCAATTCAGCGTCCATTTTTACGCCCGTTTCGGACATATAATCCAACAACATCGGTTTAATTTCAATCGGATAAAGGTTCATATCGACCTTAAAATCAGTGGCAATGTTCCACGGTGAGTTGAGTTTGCTCTCTTCGCCGTGGCGCAATTTTATCTTCAACGATTTGACATCGTGAACACCTGCGAGGACAATAGAATGAAACGTTTTTTGGGTCGTTCTAATCAAATATTTATCGCGCAACATCGCCAAAAAGCTCACAAATAATTGATTGTTACTACTTTTATCCACTTCGTCAATCAATAAAATCACTTTTTTTTGACACTTTTTCACTAATTGTGTAATGGCTTTTGACAATAATTTCAGCGTTACCGTTTCAGCCGCTGTTTTGTTAAGCCAAGCCACTAATTCGGGGTTTTCTTCGTCAATTTCTAAATAATCAGCCAATAATTCAAGAAAGCCTACCGAAAATATTTTTTCATCGGTAAATATATCGTCCCCAATACCTGCAAAACTGATTGTAAAAACAAGATAGTCACTTGATTCTTTAAACTGGTTTGTCAACGTCTGTATCGTTGTTGTTTTGCCGTATTGACGTGGGCGGTTGATAATGAAATATCTACCTTTTCCCATCATTTGGGTAACTTCTTCTACCTTTTTAGAAATATCTGCCATGTAATGTAGTTCAGAGAAGCAAGTACCTGTAACATTGAATTCTTTTTTCATTTTATTAGCAATTAATTGAAACGACAGGCAAATATAGACAAAACAGTCAAAATTACCTTTTAAAAGCGATGCGGTGGGTTATTTTAATAATTGTGCTTTTGAAAACTGCCATGAGAAGGTATGTACTCAAAGTATTGTGGTGTTATTGTAATACAAACACCTCCTCAGTATAAACCGCCAAAAGCCGATGTTTCGCAAAGAAACATCGGCTTTTTCAAGTAAAACCGAAGTGTTTAGTGGATTTACACCCAGGCGGCAAAATGACCTCATAACTCATAACTCATAACTCATAACTCATAACTCATAACTCATAACTCATAACTCATAACTCATATTAGACCCAGACGGCAAAAATACGTTTTCCATCATTTTCAATCCATTCTTTATGCCACGATTTTGTTTTATTGTATTCGAAAATCACGAGAAAGCCTGTCTTTATGCCTTTAATGTCTAAATAATCGGTCAATTGAGTGATGCCTTTTTTGTGATAGGCTTCGCCATACCAGCGTTTGAGTTCAAGTATGTACTTATGTTCGTTGTAAGTAGCAATAATATCCAAGCGTTTTTCTTCAGATGTTTGTACTTCTTTGAACGAATGTCCTTTACCATTTAAAATAGGGTTTAGAAATGATAAAAAAACCAAACGCCCATTTCGTTCTAAAAACGCTTTATCTTTTTGATTAAATTCTTCTTTCATAAATTGCTGGAACTTCAACAAAGCGGCTTGCATATCCAAAGAACCATCATCTAAAACAAAATGACCTGCATAATTATGATGTGATTTCAATGCAATAGTCGTTTGAGCTGTCATATAGTTATACAATCGCTGCTCATAGATACGATTATGAATTTTTATTTGTCCTGTATCTTTAAAAATACCGTGCATAATCCCCAAGTTTATAAGGGGGGCATCTGTATTAAACACAACGATTTCACCGTCCATAATGATACGATAGACAAAATCGTACAAGGCTTTATTGTTTTCTAAATTCTTAATCAAGCTGTCAAAATTGGTATTACTTTCTTTCAAGATAAGCCGAACCGATTTGTCCATATCTTCTAAAGTCCATGTTTGTTCTTTTCCGACGGTATCGGAATGTTCCATTTTCTCGGGTAAAATATCTTCGTCAATCGTTTTGCATAATTTACTGACCAAAAAAGGATAACCCGAAGTGTGGTAAAACAAACACTCACCAATCATTTGTGTATCCATTTTGACACCTGTATTCTCGCAGTATTCATCGAGCATTGGCTTAATTTCAGCAGCTTGCAAGTTCATATCCACATTAAAATCGGTCGCAATATTCCACGGCGAATTGTATTTTTGTTCTTCATTCGCGCGTAATTTGAGTTTCAAAGATTTGACATCGTGCAAACCTGCTAAAACAATAGAATGAAAAGTTGATACATCATCTTTAGCTAAATACTTATTGCGTAACATGGCTAAAAAGCTCACAAACAATTGATTATTACTGCTTTTATCTACTTCATCAATCATCAATACGACTTTTTTTTCTGTTTGATTGACCATATCAGTCAACAAAAAAGAAAGGTCTTCCAAGCTATTGATTTCATCTGTATTTTGGTTGAACCAAGCTGATAATTCGGGTACTTTAATAGCGGCATATTTTGTCAATGTCCGAAAAAATCGCTTAGAAAACTCTTTTTCTGTATTAAACATATCGTCACCTACACCGTCGAAGCCGATGTTAAAAACGACATACTCATCTGTTCTTCGCAGTATTTCTGCTATTGTGTATAATGTTGTCGTTTTCCCATATTGGCGTGGGCGGTTGATGATGAAATATTCACCTTGCTCCACCATGTCTAATGTCCGTGCTAATTTTTTAGACACATCTGCCATGTAATGGCGGCTTGGAATACATTTTCCTGTAGTATTGAATTTCTTTTTCATTGGACACTTTGTTTTTTATGCCGCAAATATAGCCAAAATAGATGAAAAATAGTTTTTTGTGTCGCCTTTGTGCTTTTTACTGAGGGAGTAAAAACAAAAGACAACTCTTCCATTGCTGAAAAAACTGCCTATTTTTTCTACTAATTTCGCCAAATCATAGAAATCTTCAATGACACACCTTGCATATACAAAATTGATAGGAAAATCCTGAAATAATCCGCCTTCAACACAAATCCCCGCACTACCGAAGGCGGTGCGGGGATTTGTGTTCGAGAAGGATTCACCAACCCTTAATTCCCAAACTGCTGTACCCAATAGTTCGGCATTGACCCCACTTGACCCATTTTGTGGCAAGCAATATACTTCCAATTGGGTTGTAATATAGTGCGGCGATGTCCTCGATTTTGAATACCATTGTCCACCAATAATAAAATCACGGCTTCACGAATATCCGCAGGACCACCCACTAAGTTTTCATTGCCATCTTTGAGGGCAGGACACGCTCGCATGATTCTGTCCCAGGGCATGGAGCCGTCTGCTGCTTGGTGGTCTGCTACACCACGTTGACGTTGCTCAATACCGTATTTTTTACCTGCTGAATAGATACATTCTAATGGTTGCAAGGTGGACAAAACAGGCATTGCAAAAAGTTCCGTAATCAATTCACGGGCTGCATTAATTGCTGCTATATTGCCTTGTGTGCGCTCCAAATCTTTGATGTATTTTTCTATATGCACAATATAACCTGCTGGATTGTGGCGAACAAGGTTGATTTCGTCCACCATTTTGACTTCATCAGGTGTCATACTCGTCTTATTTTCCATTATAGGCGTTGACGCCGCGTTCATAAAGGGCGTTGTATCGAAATTCGGCACGGGAACATCTGTCAAAGAGGCAGTGTACTGAGGCGGGGCAATATTTGTTGGTGGGTTTGACGACATAGACATAAAACCATCAGATGAGGCTTCATGTTGTTCAAGGCGTTCTTCCACAATCAATTTTTGACCTGCTACCAATGCGCTATTTGTGCTTAAACCGTTCATAGCAGCAACTTCCGCACCCGACAAACCATGTAGTCTGCCTACGCTTTCCAAAGTTTCTTTTTGTGATAAATTATCTTGCGATACAACATGAATGACTTTGGGGTAACTTGGATTCCAATTGTAATTTGTGGGGACAATCATATCGCCGTCATGCGTAGAAGTCGTCCATAAATTATACGTTGAATAATTATCCGCGTAAGTTCTTGAATTCAAATTAGTTGTGGCATAGGTATTCGCTAAGTCATTGCTCGTTTTAATGTTTTTCGCCACTACCGAATACGATTGAGGCGTTTCAGCAGATGTATTCGCGTGGTTGGTGACTGTTCCCGAAATACAATCATTGACGAGGAGTTCACGTCCGATTTTCATATCTTTAGCATCGGTCATATTGTTCATGTACAATAAGCGGGCGCGGGTATAGCCGTAGTATTCCGCAATCATATCAAGTGTTTCGCCTTTTTTGACGATGTGTATCCGCTTATTCGACTTAAAATAAGGCATACCCTTAGACTTCACCGTGACTGTATTGTAGCCGGCAGGAACAACCTGAGCCGTTTTAGCAGGTGTTGGCGGCGTTGGATTAACGACATCTAATGCCGCACAAGTGGGCAAAATATCGTCTTCACGGATATTGTTCAAGGCACATAAATCTGCAACTGTTGTTTTGTACAGCCGCGATAAACTGTATAAAGTTTCTCCTTTTTGGACAATATGAACGTTTTTAACCGTAGAAGGTGGGCAAGATTGTGCAAAAATAGTTGTTTCAGATAAGCCAAGAAAACTTATTGAATAGAGAGACAAATAGAGAAAATGCTTCATTGTATTAAGCGTATTTTATGTTGAGAAAAACAGAATCAAGTATAGAAGATTTCAAATTTAGAATGTCAAATTTCAAGTACAATAAATTGATTTTCGTAATTAACCTAAGTTTTGTGGTAGTCACTCAAAACGCGCCGCCTTCGGCGGCGCGGGGAGTTTTTTCGGAGCGAGCCGTTTTTTTTTGTTGAAAATTTGGGCAAAGCCCAAATTTTCAACAAAAAAAAACGGCTCGCTCCATTAGATTTTTACGCGGCGAGGCTCCGCGTTTTTATACCACAAAACTTAGATTAATTACTTAGCCAATAGCTCGCTTCGCTCGCAAAAAAGGGGAATGTGGTTCGTTTTTCGGGCTTTGACCGAAAAACGAACCACCTTCCTCCCTCGCGCGAGCGAAGCGAGCGCGTGACTAAGTAATTACTGATTTTCAATTTCTATGGACAAAATGAGATTCGGCTATAGACCGTCGGGCAAATATCAAGAAATATTATTAATCATCTGTTATTTTTTTTAAATTTGTTAAATTTTGCATATTTAAAGTGCGTATTTTATTAAATTATGCGGTAGCTGCGTCTTTTCTTTTATACACTCTTCTTTGAGTTTTGGGCATAGTGTGTAGAAAATTTTAAAACTTTGTGTATAATTTAAAAATTATATTTAAAACAAATATTTGTTTATTCTGTTTAAAGTACTTAATCTTGCCTTTTGAAAACTGCTAAAACTCATGTTTCAACATGCAATAAAACAACACGCTTCCAGAAGAAACGAATGAAAATGACGTACACCATAGTGGCGACAAGGCTTTCAAAACCGTTATGAAAATAAAGAATTCGGCTTTAGAATACCTCCGAGTCTTTTTTCCGAGCCTCTTTGTGCTATTAGATACGGATAATTTTGAATTAGACAATACCAATTACGTCAAAGAAGATTTTAACGAATTTTATTCTGATGTTGTTTATCGGACTTTTCTAAAAAAAACGCCGAAACGTCAAAAGAAACCAGTATCTGTCGTGCTTTTATTTGAACATAAAAAATCAATAGATTCTTATTTCAAATTGTTTTTGCAATTGTTGGAATACATTATTTTGATTTGGCGTGAAGACTTGAGAAATAAGAAAAAGCCATCGGTTATTATCCCGATTGTTGTGTTTCAAGGTAAAAAAGGAATAAGACCAAAACAGTTACACGATTATTTTAAATATATCCCTGCTGAATTGTTGCAGTATATACCCAATTTTACATATTTCTTGACAAGTGTTCATGGTTTACCAGATGCTGAGATATTGGCATTAGATAAAAAAGGTCTATTGAGAAGCCTATTTTTAGCCTATACTTATGCCCAAAAAAAAGACACTATTCAAGATATGTTGATTGAAGTCTTTGCATTTTTCAAAGACAATTTGCCCGATGATTTTAAATTATTCCACTTTTTCTTCGATTTTATCGCCAATGAGGAGTACCTTAGTCCCGAAGAAAGAACTAAAATATTAGAACATTATTTATCACCAGAACAAAAAGAGGGTGTTATGAATACATATCAAGCATTACGACAAGAAGGAAGACAAGAAGGGTTGCAAGAAGGGCTGCAAAAAGGAGATCAAAGGCGTGCGCGCTTGGTCATTTTACGAGGCAGATTACGAGGCGCATCGTCAGATTTTTTGGCTGACCAAGCAGAGTTGCCTTTGCTTGAAGTAGAAAATATGTTTAAAGGATACGATGAAGTTATGCAATTTTGGTCCAATAAGAAAGCAATTAAAAAAGTCCTTCCCGAAGTGGCTCATTTATCGGAACAAGAAGTCCAGTATTTATTGAAACTATTTAATGAAAAACTAAATTAACTACTTAGACGTGCGCTCGGTTCGCTCGCGCAGGTAAGGTAATGTGTTTCATTTTTCGGCGAAGCCGAAAAATGAAACACCTCTTTTCCTGTAGTTGCGCGAGCAAAAATTATATATCTTAGAATTAAAACTTATATTAATAAATCAGCCGCCTAACCCAGAGTCAGTCTCGAAGGAGGCGTAGGTTCTTGCTCAATCATTATGCTGTAAACGTCTATTCATTGTGGGGCGTGTCCGAATAAAACTCAAAAAGCCTTACAAAACATACGTTTCACAAGGCTTTTTGGGTTTTATACTGAGGGGGTATTCTAAATCAGATTCGCGATAAAATTTCTTCTCCAATTGCATCAGTACCCAAAATCATAGACTTATCCGTATTGGCATCTGCAATATCAATTGTTCTGAAACCTTTTTTCAAGACTTCATCAATGGCATTGATAATGGCGTTTGATTCTTCTTTCATACCAAAAGAAATATCCAACAACAAGGCAGCCGACAAAACCGATGCCATCGGATTCGCAATGCCTTTACCCGTAATATCGTGTGCAGAACCGTGAATTGGCTCGTAAACGCCCGTGCCGTCACCAATTGAAGCAGAAGCTAACATGCCCATTGAACCCGCAATTTGAGAGGCTTCGTCGGTCAAAATATCACCGAATAAATTGGCTGTTACCACGACATCAAAATAGCGTGGTTTTTTGATTAAAAGCATCGCTGCCGAGTCCACAAATTGGTGTTCGACTTCTACTTCTGGATAATCTTTAGCCACTTCCAAAACCGTTTCGCGCCACAAACGGCTGGATTCCAATACATTGGCTTTGTCAACCGACATCAAACGCTTGCCGCGCGTCATGGCTGCTTCAAATGCCCGACGTGCAATGCGCTCAACTTCGTATTTGTGATAACCCGCAATGTCATACGCATAAGTACGGTCTTCATTGCGTCCTTTTTCGCCAAAATAAATATCGCCCGTCAATTCGCGGAAAAACAAAATATCCGACCCCCTCAGTATTTCGGGCTTAATGCTCGATGCAGACAGCAATTCGTCGAATAATTTGATAGGACGCAAATTGGCGTATAAACCCAATTCTTTGCGCATTCTTAAAAGCCCTTGTTCTGGACGAACTTTTGCCGTCGGGTCATTGTCGTATTTAGCATGACCAACTGCGCCGAATAAAATTGCGTCTGAAGCACGCATTTTCACGAGTGTTTCATCGGGTAGGGGATTGCCCGTTGCTTCGATAGCAACGTGTCCAATCAAGGCTTCGTCATAGTTAAACGTATGACCGAATCGCTCCGCAATTTTATCCAATACTTTTTTACCAACGGCAGTTACTTCCTGCCCAATACCGTCACCTGGGACGATTAAAATGTTTTTAGTTGCCATGATTTTTAGTTTTTATCCACAGATTTTCACAGATTAACACGGATTTTCATCTACGGATTTACGGATTTTTATCTACGGATTTACGGATTTTTATCTACGGATTTACGGATTTTTATCTACGGATTTACGGATTTTTATCTACGGATTTACGGATTTTTATCTACGGATTTACGGATTTAACGGATTTACGGATTTAACGGATTTTTATTTACGAATTTAACGGATAAAAAGTAGTCGTCTTAATCCGTAAATCCGTTAAATCCGTAAATCCGTAGATAAAAATCCGTAAATAAAAGTCTGTGGATAAACAATTGATAATTAACTAATTAATTAGATTTAACATTTTTTCAGTTGCTTTTATAGCTGAAACTGTTTGGTCAGAATCCAAACCGCGTGTTTTTACGCTTTTTTCATTGATGCGCCAAGTGATAATTGTTTCACACAGAGCGTCTGTTTTGCCCCCGGGAGGAATCCGTACCGCGTAATCACTTAACATGGGCAATTGCATTTTATTTTTAACATACACTTTTTTCAAAGCGTTCATAAAAGCGTCGTATTGCCCATCGCCTTGTGCGTTTTCCTCAAATAAATGTCCATTAATTTTGATTTTAATGGTGGCAGAAGGGCGCAAATTTCGACAATGTGTCAAAACATAATCCAGAATAATGACTTTATTTTCGACGACATCGTAATTCAACACATCACTCACAATGTAGCGTAAATCTTCCATTGTGATGATTTGCTTCTTGTCGCCGAGTTCAATTACTTCTTGGGTTACTTTTTTAAGTTCTTCTTGCGATAGTTTAATACCAAGTTCTTGCAAATTCTTTTCAATATTCGCTTTTCCCGACGTTTTACCCAAAGCGTATTTTCGGGTTCTGCCAAACCGTTCGGGCATCAAATCATTGAAGTAGAGGTTGTGTTTGTTGTCGCCGTCTGCGTGAATACCTGCGGTTTGGGTAAACACATTTTCACCGACAACGGGTTTATTTACAGGAATCCGAAAGCCCGAAAAAGACTCTACAATTTTGCTAATCGAATACAAGGATTTTTCCGTTACCGATGTGGTAATTGTTGGAAAAAAGTCATTTATCACAGCAATTGCGCTCGCCAGAGGTGCATTTCCCGCCCGTTCTCCCATACCATTGACGGTCAAATGCAAGCCATGCGCACCTGCTTTTAAGGCTTCCATGACGTTTGCAATGCCCAAATCGTAATCGTTGTGGGCATGAAAATCGAAATGTGTTTTGGGATAGCGTTTGACCAAATCTGAAACAAATGTAAAAGTTTGGTCGGGTGTCAAAACGCCCAGAGTATCGGGCAGTAGCACCCGTTCAATAGGTTGTTGCGTGAGAAAATCCAAGTATTGAATGACATAATGGTATGAATTTTTCATGCCATTGCTCCAATCTTCCAGATAGACATTGCATTTAATCCCCTTTTGACCAGCCAATTCTACGACGTTTTTAATCTCGTTGAAATGCTGTTCGGGTGTTTTTTTGAGTTGGTGGGTCAAATGATTTAATGAACCTTTCGTCAACAAATTCATCACTTGTGCGCCCGATTGCAGCATCCAATTGATTGATGCCTCGCCATCTACAAAAGTCAACACCTCGATTTTATCAATAAAACCATTGAGTTTTGCCCAATCCGTGATTTTTTTAACAGCCGAAAATTCACCATCTGACACGCGGGCAGAGGCTACTTCAATTCTATCCACGCGCACTTCCGTGAGCAATTGCTGGGCAATTTGGAGTTTTTCTGCCGCCGAAAAGGACACGCCGCTTGTCTGCTCGCCATCGCGGAGGGTTGTGTCCATAATTTCTATATAACGTTTGGTCATTTTTTTATTCTTAAAGTGCCGCTTCAAATGCTTTGATTTCGCTTGACAATGATTGCAAATAATCAATATCATCAAAACCATTGAGCATATTGTTTTTCTTATAACTATTGATGGCAAAGCCTTCTTTTTCGCCCGTTGCCACAATTGTGATTGTCTGCGTAGGCAGATTAATGTCAATTTCCGTATTGGGGTCAGCTTCAATTGCTTTGAAGATTTTATCTAAAAAACCTTCGCTCACTTGTGCGGGCAATAAGCCAATATTCAGAGAGTTATTTTTGAAGATATCGGCAAAAAAACTCGAAATAACGCAACGGAAACCGTAATCATAAATAGCCCATGCTGCGTGTTCGCGGCTTGAACCACTGCCAAAATTGCGTCCACCAACAAGGATTTTACCCGAATAAGTCGGATTGTTCAACACAAAATCTTGTTTGGGAGACCCCTCAGTATTGTACCGCCAATCGCGGAACAAATTGTCACCAAAGCCTTCACGCTTCGTCGCTTTGAGGAAACGCGCGGGGATAATTTGGTCAGTATCCACGTTCTCAATCGGCATTGGAACGGCAGATGTTTTTACTATCGTGAATTTATCGTAAGCCATAATTTTTTTTTTAGAAAATTTCAAGTTTCAAGCTACAATAACTTGATTTTCAATAGCTTTAAAGATGAAACTTGTTTTATATTGGTGATTTCTGAACTCTTTAAAAGAAACATTTTGACGCTACGTGTCATCAGGAAACACTTAAATTCTCTGGTATTATAGACATATTGACTCTACGAGTCATTAATATTAGGCACATTTCTATGACTCGTAGAGTCAACATGTTTATAATAACAGAGAATTTTGAGCGTTTTCTAATGACACGCAGTGTCAAAACATTTCTTTTAGAGATTTCTGCAATTACGATTTGATATTGAAATTTTTAAGACATCAGTTCGCGTGGGTCGGTGACAACGCCCGTCACAGCAGCCGCAGCAGCCACTAATGGGCTTGCGAGAAGCGTGCGTGCGCCCGGTCCCTGACGACCTTCAAAATTGCGGTTAGATGTACTAACGGCGTATTTTCCAGCAGGAATTTTATCGTCGTTCATTGCCAAACATGCTGAACAACCTGGCTGACGGAGCAGAAAACCCGCTTCGGTCAAAATATCTAAAATGCCTTCTTTTTTGATTTGGTCTTCCACTACGTGCGAACCGGGAACGAGCCAAGCCGTGATATTATCCGCTTTTTTACGCCCTTTAACGATAGATGCAAAGGCACGGAAATCTTCGATGCGTCCGTTGGTGCAACTGCCCAGAAACACATAATCCACTTGCTTACCAATGATAGCTTCGCCTTCATTGAAGCCCATATAGTTCAATGCCTTCTGGTAACTCGCCGCGCCGTCCAAAACCTGTCCTGCTTGTGGGATATTTTGAGAAATACCCGTACCCAAACCCGGGTTTGTACCGTAAGTAATCATCGGCTCGATATTCGCGGCATCATAAGTATATTCCAAATCAAATTTTGCCCCAATATCCGTTTTCAAACGCTTCCATTTAGTCACGGCTTTTGTCCAATCTTTACCTTTTGGCGACTTGTCGCGTCCTTTCAAGTAATCAAATGTTTTTTGGTCGGGCGCAACCATACCGCCACGCGCACCCATTTCGATACTCATATTACAGACTGTCATACGCCCTTCAATGCTCATATTTTCAAAAACATCACCCGCGTATTCTACAAAATAGCCAGTTGCACCACTTGCCGAAATCTGAGCAATCATATACAAAGCCACATCTTTGGGCATAACACCTTTTTGGAGCGTGCCGTTGATGTTAATCCGCATTTTTTTTGCTTTTGTCTGCATAATACACTGCGAAGACAATACCATTTCAACCTCAGAAGTACCGATACCAAAAGCAATTGCGCCGAAAGCACCGTGGGTAGAAGTATGCGAATCGCCGCAAACAATCGTCATGCCGGGCTGCGTAATGCCATTTTCTGGTCCAACAACGTGAACAATACCGTTTTTGTGATGCCCAAGACCCCAATGTGAGATGCCATATTTTGCCGAATTACTTTCCAATGCTTTTAACTGATTGGCAGAGAGGGCATCTTCAACGGGTAAATGCTGGTTGATAGTCGGTGTATTGTGGTCAGCCGTTGCGAAAGTACGTTCTGGAAACTTGACCGTCAAGCCGCGACTTTCCAATCCCAAAAACGCCACAGGGCTTGTTACTTCGTGGATAAAATGGCTGTCAATAAACACCACATCTGGTCCATCAGGAATGTTTTTGACAACGTGCTTGTCCCAAACTTTGTCAAATAATGTCTTTTTACTCATCGGAATAGTCTATTTTATTAGTCATTGGTAATTTACTGTAAATACTTAGTCACGCGCACGCTTCGCTCGCGGGCGGGGGTATGGTTCATTTTCGGGCTTTGCCCGAAAATGAACCACTTTTTTTCTTTTTTACGCGAGCGAAGTGAGTGCGTGGCTAAGTAATTACAAATTACTAATAGATGATTTTTTGTAAAAAATTGATTTTCAATTTTTTACATATAAAAAATAATTTGATAATGTGCTTGACGCACAACAGAAATAATTGCGTCGCAAATTTCGTCATTGTACTTTATTTTTATACTATTAAGTGCTTGGATTTTGTAAAAAAATATTTTAAATTACTATATCCAAATGGTAAATATTTAGCCACGCACTCGCTTCACTCGCGCGAGGGCAGGCGAGGTAGTTCATCTTTCGGGCAAAGTCCGAAAAATGAACCACCTTTTTTTGAGCGAGCGAAGCGAGCAAAAACAAGATTTTATACTGAGGGGTATGCTTAGAGCTTAAAAACAAAAACCCGAATACGCACTGCGTTTCGGGTTTTCGACTCACCTAAAATCTAAAATGTATGAAAAAACTAATTACTAATCTTCTTATTGAAAACTATGTGCCAAAGATGCACGCACTGCTCTGATTCGCTGCTTGACTTCCGATAAAATTGTAAAAATATAGGGTATATACGAATCATGTGTATTTTATGTTACGATAATTTACTTATTTAATTAGTTGATTATTAATTAATTTTATTAGGTTAAAATTTTTTTTTAAAATATTACGAAAAATTAAATTAAAAATTAAAAAATATGTTATTTTTCATTTTTTGACAATTTTAGTAATAATTTAAATCATACTACTGGACTTTAAGACTATACAAACTTTAAGTTTGTATTTTTTGATTATTTTGAACAAAATTTATATTACTAATTAATTTAATATCAATATTTTCGTCTTTGCAATATTGAAAAAATAATCTTGCAAAAGTGAAAATAGAATTTATTTTTTTATCAATTCGTTGTACTTTGATTTTTAATGGATTATGCTGATTATTGAACCCGAAATTTAGCATAATACAAAAAGCCAAAGCTACGACTATCAATAGGTTTGTCAGTGAAAATTCTTTGCCTAGTCTATTTTCATCGATACTAAAACCTCTCGATTTCAAGTCTTTGAACATCGTTTCTATCCGAAATCGTATGGCGTAGGCATATTGAATATCGGGCGCGTTGTCTAATGTACTGATTAAAAACAATGGTTTTTCAAATTTTTTGGCATCAAACCAGTATAAAAAGTTGACTTTTTCCAACTTTTCATTTGAAAATTCAATGTTTGGGATAAAAAAAACTTTTAACTTCGTCCGACAATTCGACTGTATTGCGTATCTGTTTGGGGCTAATTTTATCGCCCTCATCGTACAGTACAGCATCGGAAGAAGTCCGCAAAACGTAATCAATCTTAAGGGTATCGCGCTAAAGAATTTGCAAATCGACACTATCAAATTCACCGTCGCCTAATAAGCAAAAAGTAGCGTCTAGGGCAAGGCTGGCAGCAATTTCTTGAAGGGCTTTTACGCCTTTTTCTACCAAATCGGTGTGCATTTCAGTAGGAAAATGACCTTTTTTGCCTTTACGAACAACCCAGAAAACAGGGATTGACCGATTGCCTACCACGATAGAAAGCATTAGGGTAACGTGTTTTGACTCCGTTTGAGAACCGTCAACAATAACATTAAAGTCCTGTTTTTGACCTAATTTAGCCGTTTTTAGCAAAATTCCTAATAAAAACTGCTTCAAATAAGGCATATAATGAAACTTAATATCAATATGCTTACTCTCTAAAAAACGCTTCGCATGAATTTCTTTGCTTAAAGCGTTAATATTTTGAGGTAAGCCACTACCAATTTTTGATAGATGGCTACTGCCGCTGTGAATCGCACCGCTGATTAAGCCACTTAAGCTATTTAAGCGTTGGGCAATATACCCAGTAGCAGGCTGAGGACTATAATGGTCTAAAAAAGTTCGAATCTCGGAAAAAGTTTTTTTTTTCATAGAGCGATGTCTATTTTTGAGTGTTGTGGTAAACCACAAAAGTACGGCATCCCTTACTTTTTATTGAACATAAAAAGTTTGTATGGTTTTAAAATGCCAAATACCGCCTAATGCCTTAAAAACGCTTTTGTCAATAAAAGCAAACGAAAAACCAAAAATGGAAAAATCCAAGTTTTTACATTCTTCGGCAATTCGAGGCATCAAAAACTGTAAAACGGTCGGTAATGCTAAAAAACGACGCCGAATCGTCTTACGCGATGGTGCTTTAGGAAAACCAAATTCTGTAAAATGGACTTTAACATATTTTTCCATAGCCTTAAAACTGTGGATACGTTTGTAAAAAATGACTATAAAAAATAAAACGAAGGAGGCATCAGAAAAAATTTGTGGCTTGCCGCCTTTCGGATTTTTAACACGATTAGAAAAAAGCTTAGTCAGGAACTCAAGTAAAAACTGTAACTTTGTAGACATTTAGATTGATTAAAGCGTTTAAAATGTCACAAAGGTAAAATGGGGCGGTTTTAAACGCTTTTTTAGTTATGCCTACCCCTCAGTCATAAATAATCCCTACTTTTTACAACCCTTCTCGCGCTCGCTTCGCTCGCGCGAGAAGGGGAATGTGGTTCATTTTTCGGGCAAAGCCCGAAAAATGAACCACCTCTCCTCCCTTCGCGCGAGCGAAGCGAGCTAAAGGCGTGTACTGAAAAGTAGCGATTATTTATGAACAACTACTTATCAGACCGACGTTGTTTTTTGAGTGAAAAATTTTCAATTTTTCACTCAAAAACAGCGTCGATATAAAAAAAACTCTTAGGGCGATTTTTGAGCGAAGCGAAAAAGAGCCAGTAAATATCTCATGTCCAGTAGTATGGATTTAAATATACCCCTTCAACCAATAAGCCCCGTAACCAATCCATTCTTTGAATAAAGCTTCCCAATAAAAAAAAGCACTGCCGTCAGGCTTCAACCAATACTTGAACGCCCAACTTGGTTGTTCAGCAATAAAATGTGCAGGGAAAGGCGTGACTTGTAAGCCTACTCTACGAAAACAGCCAATTGAACGAGGCATGTGATAGGCGGACGTTATGAGCAAGATTTTTCTCGTTTTAATCCCTTGACTTTCAAGCAATTGCTTTGAAAAAAGCGCGTTTTCATGCGTGTTGCGTGAATTGCTTTCCAATAAAATATCCGATTCTCGAACACCCATTGACAACAGAAAAGGAGTGGCTCTCAACGCCTCTGAAGTTTTATTCCTCAATAACTTACCGTCGCCTCCAGATATAAGCAACTTTTTGACTAAACCTTTTTTGTATAAAACAACGGCATCTATCAGTCTATTACTGGCTTCGTTAAAATTAATGCGTTCATCACCTGCAATAATCTGGTCATTACCCTCAGTAGAGAGATTAGAAAAACCACCCAAGACGATAGCTATATCGGCTGTATCGCGCAGGTCACTCGTCGGCACGATGGGTGTTTCATACAACCGATAAGTTTGGTGCAGTAAAAATGGATTGGTTAAGACAATCGTGAAAAAAAATACCCCCCTCAGTAGGCGCACCTTTTTTTGAGCGTTTTTAGTGAAAAATGCCCAAGCCAATAAGCCCGTAAGCCACATAACGGGTTGTATTATGAAAGCGAGAATTTTAGAAAGGATAAAAAACATAGTTAGAGGATTTCAAGGATTCCAAATTTTTTAAAAATTTCAAAAATTTTGATAACTTCGGCAAGCTCAAAAGTAAACATTTTGACACTACGTGTCAGGGCGAAAAGTTCAGAACTATACATTATTCTGGTAACTTCGGAAATCTCTTGAATCCATCGGATTCATACGTTTGTAGAATAAAAATCAAGTAAAGTGTCCCCCGAATCCGTAGGATTCGCACGTTTTTTAACCGTTACAAACGTATGAATCCTACGGATTCAATGTGCGTTTCGCTTTATATTTTCTACAAACATTGCTGGTTCTCGCGCTCGCTTCGCTCGCGCGAGAGGGGGAATGTGGTTCATTTTTCGGGCTTTGCCCGAAAAATGAGCTCCCTCTCTTCCTTTTGCGCGAGCGAAGCGAGCGCAAAAGTGCCTTTTAATGCGTATTTTGAATTTATGTATGGTTTCAAAATAATAACAGATCTTTAAAGCGTGTTCTAACGACACGTAGTGTCAAAATGTTTATTTTTTAGATTTCTGAAGTTATCAGAAGATTTCAAGTTTCAAGGGTTTGAAATTCTTGAAATTATCCCACATTCAAAACTCCTTGAATGGCTGAAAAAAAATGTGGAATTGCACGCGGAATCATGACTGCCGTAGCAATAAAGCCAAACACTGCCCCGTAAAAGTGCGCATCATGTCCGATATTGTCTTGTCCGCGTCGTCCCGCCCATTGTTCATATATCAGATACAAAACCGCCCAAGCAATGGAATATAAAGGAATAATGCCATACAATAGGATTTTGCTCGTTGGTGAAAACAGCGCGTAGGCGAACATAATGCCCGCAACCCCACCTGATGCCCCGACTGCGGCATATCCTTCGTTGTTTTGGTGCTTGAGGTAAGAAGGCAAAGCCCCTGCAATGATTGACCCACCATACAAAAAGAGGTACATCAATTTGCCCATTAAACCATCGTAAGCAGCCACAAAAACTTGTTCGACAATACCGCCAAATTGATAAAATACAAACATATTGACGCCCAAATGTATGTAATCATTATGGATAAAACCAGAACTTAACCAACGGAAATACTCTTTTCGGCGTACTTCAGTAAAAGGGTGGTGGCTCAATTTGTAAAAATAACTTGGGTCATTGAGTGCTAAAGCAGAAACAACAACAGTAAGAACGAGAAGCAACAGAGTTAAACTCATTGATTTTTAAGTTTGAAATTGTAGAGAATGAATAGTAATGAAGATTTTAGACAAAAAAATAAACAGCCTTGCTCAGATGAGACAAAGGCTGTTTATTATTTGTTTGACGCTTAAATGTAGCGCGAGCTTAAGGTCGCGCTACGTATAAATTTATTTTTTTAACACTAAAGTTCCTGCAATCATATCGTGCAGGGCTTGTTTTTTCTGCGTAAAAGGCTGCATAATATAACCAATTAATAGTACAAGGGCAGAAACCCATCTTCCGAAGAAACGAATAACAGCTTTGGCAAAACTAATACGTTCGCCATTTGTATCTGTAACAATCAAACCCAGTGCTTGTTTACCAAGTGTTGCTTGTTTGTCGCTGGATTCAAAATAAGCAAAATAAAGCAATTGAATGACCACGCCTACCGTCCACATCGGACCAGCAATGCTAATCATACTTGCAAAGTCTTCGGGGTCTTCAAGTACAGCTTCTTGCAAGCGTGCTGAAACGCCAGTCGCACTTTGAAGGAGATTATTGACCACACCCACCAAAAGCCCGTCAATCAAAGCGGCTGCAAAACGTCGCCCAAACCCCGCATAGTTAGAGGTGTTGTAAAGTGGTTGGTCGAGCGTAGTGTCGAGATATTGATTTTCCATTTGTAGAAATTATTTTTAGAAGCCTAAAAGTACGCCTTTATTTGATATTGTTGCTATTTTGTGTCTCTTTAATTCAAGGTAAATATTTAACTTCCGTACTTTGGGTTTTCGCAACTAAGGGAGAAGAGGTGGTTCATTCTTCGGCGAAGCCGAAAAATGAACCAGATTTCCCTTTATTGCGAGCGAAGCGAGCAATAAAGCTAAATAGTTACTTTTTTTCAAAGAAAATTTCTGCCATCATGCACCTTGCCGAGCCGCCGCCATAAGTTTCAATGGTTTTTATATCGGCAGATAAAATTTCTGTATGTCGTTGAATATGAGTAATTTGTGCGACATTAAGTGAGTCAAAAGCCTGTTGCGACATGACCAAAAAAGTTTCCCCCAAATCGTTTCTAATTTGTAGCATATTGCCCGCAAACAGCATCATTTGGTCTAAAGAAATTTCTATAATGTCTTTTTTTGTTAATTCAAAGTGTTTTATAAGGTTCATTTTTTCCGCTTCATCGGGTATTGTGTCCAAGCAAATCACCACAAAAGCTTCACCCAAAGCCATCATGACGTTGGTGTGGTAAATCTCTTTGCCGTCGCCGTCAACGGCTCTAAAAGCAACCCGTTTAAAGCGCATGGTATCGCACCATTCATCGAGCAAACTGCGGTCGGTGCGTGGGCTGATGCAGGCATAACACAACTCATTTTTACGGTCAAAAATCATTGAACCTGTCCCTTCCAAATACTTTCCAACTCCTTCGTAATGCTCAAAATGAATGCGTTTTTTTACGATAAATGCCTTTTGCAAACTGTCTTGAATAGCATCTGAACGTTCCAAACGCCGTGAAGGCGCAAACATTGGGTAGAGAATCATTGTGCCGTCGGCGTGGCAACTTATCCAGTTATTGGGAAAAATAGCGTCTGTTTTGACGGGCGAAGGACTGTCTTCTGCTACCAAAACATTCACCGCACGACCCCTCAGTAAATTGACCATATTATCAAATTCTTGCAGAGCGCGTCCTTGTATTTCAAGGGCTGTCAGAGAAGTATCATTCACTTGAAAAGCATTACTTTCTGCCGTTTCTACATTAAATCCAAAATTTGCAGGGCGCACCATGAGGATATTGGACGTGGTTTGTTGTTTTTTCATATTAAAATCGTGCATTTTCTGAACCCATTTCTGCGTTCATTTATTTTAAACAAAGTATCTTTGCAAAGGAAGGTATTTTTATTTGTAAATACTAACCGAGGAGTGGGATAACCTAAAAACATCGTTTTTTGATTAAAACAGATGTTTTGCGCGCGCTTCGCTCGCGTAAAAGGGAGGAGACGTGGTTCGTTTTTCGGCGAAGCCGAAAAACGACATTCCCCCCTCGCGCGAGCGAAGCGAGCGCGAGATGCAAAAAACACTTTTAGGTTATGCCCATCTCTCAAATACTAACCATACGCTTGATTTGCTCGCGCAAAAGAGAGAGAAATGAAGCGGTGTATAACGTTCGGGGAACTTTTAAAGTTCCCCGAACGTGGAGTCAACGAAGTAAAATTATAGACTTTTTCCCATTTAAAGTTAAACAAAAATATGGCTATTTTTAGAGCGTTTGAATACCAAACAAAAACGTATTTGGCGGGTGAACAAGGCAAATTGCCGCTTATATCGCCCGATTGGGCTAAATTGGAACAACAAGCCAGTGAGAAAATGACACCCGATGCCCGTTCTTACATCGTGGGTGGTGCAGGTTTGCAACAAACGATAAACAATAACCGTTCGGGTTTCGACAAGTACAAGATAGTGCCAAGAATGCTGCGAAACGTTGAAAATCGCGATACATCAACCGAAATTTTGAGCGTTAAGATGCCTTCTCCTTTTTTCCTTTGTCCGATTGGCGTAGCTGAAATGGTGCATCTTGAAGGCGATTTGGCAATTGCACGCGGGGCAGCACCGACGGGAATTCCTTATATTTTCTCCAATCAAGCCTCTTTCCCAATGGAAATGTGTGCGAAAGAAATGGGAGAAACGCCTTTCTTTTTTCAATTGTATTGGTCAAAATCGAGAGAATTGGTGGCAAATTTTGTCCGAAGGGCGGAGGCTTGTGGGGCAAAAGGTATCGTTTTGACTTTAGATACCACGTTGTTGGGCTGGCGAACGCAAGATTTGGACATTGCTTTTTTACCTTTTTTGCAAGGCAAAGGCATTAAACAATACACATCTGACCCCGTTTTTATGAAAATGGCACTTGAATTGACCCAAAAAGAAAATGTGGAAAATCTTGCTATGGATTCACCTCAATTTAAACAATTGTTGGGCAGAAATTGCGTGCGCTTGTTCACGCAGATTTACACAAATTCAACAACGACTTGGGAAGATTTGGCTTTTTTAAGAGGACTCACCAAATTACCTATCTTGTTGAAAGGCATTTTGCACCCCGACGATGCTCGTTTAGCGGTAGAACATGGCATGGACGGCATTATTGTATCGAATCACGGTGGACGGCAGGTTGACGGGGCGATTTCTACAATTGAAGCCTTACCTGCTATTGTCGCAACCGTCAAAAAACGGATTCCTGTACTTTTAGATTCGGGTATTCGCGGCGGGGCTGATGTGTTTAAAGCCTTAGCTTTGGGCGCAGATGCCGTTGGATTGGGTCGTCCGCATGTTTACGGGCTGACACTCGCTGGGGCAGAAGGTGTAACGGAGGTGATTCGGCAATTGCAAGCGGATTTTGAGTTGACAATGGCATTGGCAGGTTGTAAAAATATTAGCGAAATAAATAAAAAATGTGTAATTACTTAGCTCGCGCTCGCTTCGCTCGCACGGAAAGAGGAGAGGTGGTTCATTTTTCGGGCTTTGCCCGAAAAATGAACCACATTCCCACCTTTTGCGAGCGAAGCGAGCAATAGACTAATTAATTACGAAAATGTTTAACATATTGAGTGGTAACAAATGAAAGCAATTCTCTGTAAAACGCACGGCAAGCCCGATACGTTGGTTTTTGAAGACATCGAGTCGCCAAAAGTGGAAGCGGGTAAAGTCGTGATTCAAGTCATGGCTTGTGGGGTCACGTTTCCCGATACATTGATTATTCAAAATCTGTATCAATTCAAGCCTGAATTGCCTTTTTCGCCTGGCGGTGAAGTGGCGGGCATTGTCAAAGCCGTTGGTGAAGGCGTGCGGCATTTGAAGGTCGGCGACCGTGTTTTTGCCCTCGCAGGGTGGGGCGGTTATGCCGAAGAAGCTATATTGGACGCAAAACGTTGTTTTCCAACTTTGCCGAACATGGATTTTGTTACGGCGGCTTCTGTCATGTACAATTACGGCACATCGTACCACGCTTTGAAAGACCGCGCACAACTGCAAAAAGGCGAAACGCTTTTGGTATTGGGTGCAGGGGGCGGCGTTGGTTTGGCGGCTGTCGAATTGGGTAAAATCATGGGCGCAAAAGTGATTGCAGCCGCTTCTTCGGAAGAAAAATTGGCGGTTTGCCGCGAAAAAGGCGCGGATTTTACCATTAATTACACAACTGAAAACCTACGCGAGCGAATTAACCAAATTACTGAGGGGGTCGGTGTTGATGTTGTTTACGACCCTGTCGGCGGTTCTTATGCCGAAACCTGTGTGCGGTCAATGGCATGGAACGGGCGTTACTTAGTCGTTGGTTTTGCAACGGGCGAGATTCCCAAATTGCCCGCAAATCTGCCTTTGCTCAAAGGTTGCGCGATAGTTGGCGTATTTTGGGGGCGTTTTTCGGAGAAAGAACCCGCCAAAAACATTGGGAATATTCAAGAAATTGCGGGCTTTTTGACTAAAGGTTTGCTAAAGCCGCATATTTACAAAGAATATCCGCTATCCGAAACACCGCAGGCTTTGTGGGATTTGATGAACCGAAAAGTTATCGGCAAAGCCGTTGTTGTGACGGATAGTTATCTGGAAGATGTGTTGACAAATGATAAAAGTGAAGCCCCTGCAAAACCCGAAATGAGCCTCGAAAAAGCCCCAGATACTGAGGGGGGGTATAGTTACGACGACAAAGGTTGTTTGACTGTTGAGAGCGTTGCGGCATTTCAATTTTTCAAAGGTAAAAAAATTGGCACAACCGAATGGCTTGAAGTCACGCAAGACATTATCAATAAATTTGCGGAAGCAACCCTTGATTTTCAATGGATTCACACGGATGAAACCCGCGCAAAAGCTGAATCACCGTTCGGACGGACGGTGGCGCATGGCTTGTTGTCATTATCATTTTTGCCGTTTTTTAGCTATCAATTATTGAAAATAAAATCCGCTAAATTATTGGTTAATTATGGTTACAATAAAGTGCGGTTTATCACGCCCGTTTTGTCGGGTCAACGGATGCGCATGACTTCGATTTTAAGAAATATTGAAAGCGATGCAAAAGGACATAAATTGTACATGGACGCGGTGATAGAGATGGAAGGCGCGGCAAAACCCGTGTGTGTAGTTGAGTCTATTGCTTTGGTGATAGAGTAAAACAAAGCCCCCAACTCCCAAAGGGGGAGCTTGACTCGATAAAAATTAGAAATACGCATTTAATATCACTGTACAAATTGACTTCTACACGAGAAACTGGCTCTTTTTCGCTTCGCTCAAAAATCGCCCAAGATAGGTTTTGAGGGGCGAGCGTGTTTTAAATTTAAAAAATCGAAGATTTTTTAAATTTAAAACACGTTCGCCCCAACAGATTTTATACCGCCCGATTTTTGAGCGAAGCGAGAAAGAGGGCGTTTCTCATGTAAAATTCAATTTGTATAGTAATATTTACTCATCTAATAAACAAAATTAGCGGTATCCGTAGTGTTCCCCCTTTGGGGGTTAGGGGCTTAAAAAATAAAAACAATGCGATTAAAAGACAAAATAGCCATTGTCACGGGTGGCGCACGCGGCATTGGCAAAGCAACTGCCGAAATATTCACCAAAGAAGGTGCAAGCGTCATTATATGGGATATGCTCGATGAAGGAGAAAAAACGGCGGCTGAGTTGCGGCTTCTGGGTTATTCTGCCGAGTTCCAAAAGGTAAGCGTTACCGATGTGGAGGCTCTTGAAGAGGCGGTTCAACTCATTGTCGAGAAATACGGAAAAATTGATATTCTGGTCAATAATGCAGGTATTACACGCGACAAATCGTTTTTGAAAATGAGTCAAAACGACTGGCAACAAGTAATTGATGTCAATCTGACGGGCGTGTTTAACTGCACAAAAGCAGTTGCCCCTCAAATGGTGAAAAATGCGTACGGGCGTATTATTTGCACCTCGTCTATCGTTGGTGTTCATGGTGCTTTTGGACAAACGAATTATGCGGCAGCGAAGGCTGGTTTGATTGCTATGTGTCGCACTTGGGCAAAAGAATTGGGTTCAAAAGGCATTACTGCCAATGCTGTTGCGCCCGGTTTTATTGTAACAGATATGACAGACGCTATTCCTGCGGAGATTCGAGATGCCCAAATTCGCGCAATTCCTGCGCGTCGTGCGGGTTTGCCCGAAGATATTGCTTACACCTATTTGTTTTTAGCGTCAGATGAAGCATCTTACATCAATGGGCAAGTGATTGGAGTGAATGGAGGAGTGGGCTTGTAAAAATTTACGTAATTTGTTCCTCTCTCGTGCGAGCGTGGCTAAGTAATTATAGGTGTTCGTGAAATGAAATTTCCCATTTTATCTGATATTTATTTACCTTTGTTGGAAAATTGGGTAAAGAATGGCAAAGAAAGGATTAGGCGTTGGCTTACAAAACATTAAGGGGTTTTCAGAAGAAAACAGAATTTATGTAGATAAAACGGAGAAAATCTACGAACTCATGCAGTTGGGTGTTCACAACTTCGTGGTACGTCCGCGTCGTTTTGGCAAATCCTTGCTTTTAGATACCGTTGCGGCTATTTACGAAGGCAAAAAAGAACAATTCGTAGGCACTTGGGCTTATGATAATATTGATTGGGAAACCATAAAACGCCCGACAATACGTATTGATTTTACGCTCATTGAATCTGAGGGTATGACATTAGAGCAAGGACTTATAAATTATTTGCGCCCGTTGGCACGAAAAATAGGTATTGATACAACTGATTTAGGAGCAAAAGGAATGTTCCGACAAATAATTGAGGTATTAGGTCAAGAGAAAGGCGTTGTTATTTTGATTGATGAATACGAAATGGCGGTAACGGATTTGGTCGGAAAAGATGAAGAATTATTAGAAAAAAACATTTTTACGCTCAAGAAATTCTATGGCACAATGAAAGGTGCGGGCAATTATATCCACCGCAGTTATATCACAGGCGTTAGTAAAATTGGGAAAATTGGGATTTTATCAGACCTGAATATGCTCAATGATGTAACGCTTGACCCACGTTTTGCAACCTTATTTGGCTATACAGAAACTGAACTACGGCATTATTACGGCGAATACATTGCAGAGGCGGCTCAAAAATTCAAAATGTCGGAAATCGCTATTTTAGGGCATATCAAAAATTATTACAATGGTTATTCTTGGGACGGCATTGACGAAAATCGGGTGTATAATCCTTTTTCGATTGTCAATTTTTGTCAAAGCTTGTCTTTTGAAAACTATTGGTTTGAAACGGGTACACCAACGGTTTTGGTGCGCGGTGCAAGGAAACAACAAATAACGTTGGAAGACTTAGAAAATTTAAAAACCGATGCGGATTTGTTGAAAAGTGCCAATTTGAAAGAGTTTTATAGTATTGCCTTGTTGTTTCAATCGGGTTATTTGACGATAAAAAAGGCAGAATTAAAAGAACTAAATGCTGTTTTCACATTAGGTTTTCCCAATCGTGAAGTCCGCGAATCGTTTTCAGCCTATTTCTTAGCCGAATACGTGGGCAAAAACTGGGAAGAAACAAAATATACCATTGCCTTCAAGCTAAAAAGGCATTTACAAGATCAAGAACTTGCCGAAGCGTTAAAGATTTTCGCGCCCGTTATTGCCTCCACAGGCTATGATATTGTCAAAAATACTGAGGGGTATTTTCATACCATCATGCACGTTTTGATGTACAGCACAGGCTTGGTGACGGTATCAGAATTGCAGGGTTTGCAAGGTCGTTTGGACACTATTTGCCTCACGGATAAAGCGGCTTATATTTTTGAATTTAAAATAAATGAAACGGCGACGGCAGCTATTCGTCAAATTAAAAAGAACCAATACGCCGACCCATTTTTGTTGAGTAACAAAGCGGTTTATATTATTGGAGTCAATTTTGTTACAAAAGACAAAAAAATCAATGCCATTATCGTTGAAAAATGGGAAAATAATGCGTTTAAACGTTTAGAAGGTATGTATAAAGCTGATTGAAATACCTAATTTTAAAAAAAATAGGGAAGTAGTGCTTTTTGTTGTTGAAAAGTACCCCTCAGTATAAACTGCAAAAGCCTTCACGTCGGATTGATGTGAAGGCTTTTGTTTCAATTTTATCTTTCAGCATAGACAGGGCGTGTGAGGATACCCCCTCAGTATAACCCCCTGTTGCATGAGCTGAAGACCGTCAAAAGCGGTGCTGCCAGAATCTACGGAAAAATCCCCAAATTCATGTAATCGCTACCGACTTTATTGATAGCCACGACGAATCCTGCCGTCCGCATGTCGGTAATCCGTGGGTCGCGCAACCACTGTTCCCGAATTGTCTGATACGCTGTAATCATAGTCTCTTCCAAGCCCGACCGCACGAGGTCAATTTCATCGGGACCATGCGTCAAAACGGCGCGGTCGCGGTCACTGACTTTCTTTTTGGTATAAGTTTCGATGGCATTGGCGACATTTTCAAAGGCATTTTGCTCAAAACGCTTGGTCAAACGTCCAAAACGAACGTGCGATAAGTTTTTCAACCATTCAAAATACGATACGGTTACGCCACCTGCATTGATGAACATGTCGGGGACGATAATAACCCCTTTTTTTGTCAAATACTCACCAGCATCGGCTGTAACTGGACCATTGGCGGCTTCGGCAATGATTTTTGCCTTGATACGGGGTGCATTTTCCATTGTAATTTGGTTTTCCAACGCCGCAGGAATCAAAATATCGCAGTCCAATTCTAAGGCTTCCATACGGTGACTCAATGGTTTTGCACCTGCAAAAGTCATAATTGACCCCGCTTCTTGGCGGTGTTTCAACAAGGCTTCGATGTCAATACCATTTTCGTTGTGAATTGAGCCTTCATACTCGGCAATACCAATGATTTTGGCGTCGCCTTCTTGCTGCGAAATTAAGGCGGAATAGCTGCCCACGTTGCCCAAACCTTGAACAACAATACGTTTACCCCTAATACCTTCCTGTAAACCCCATTTTTTCATATCTTCTTTGACCCGACACATTTCTTCGATGCCGTAAAAAACACCGCGTCCAGTGGCTTCCACCCGTCCTCTGATGCCATTTAAGGCAACAGGTTTGCCTGTTACACACGCGATGCTGTCGAGTTCGCCGTGATTCATGAGTTGGTAAGTGTCCAAAATCCAGCCCATTTCACGTCCGCTTGTGCCGTAATCGGGTGCGGGAACGTCAACGCCCGGTCCTATCATTTTGCGGTGAACCAACTCAGCAGTGTAGCGACGAGTAATGCGTTCGAGTTGGTCAACGGTATATTTTTTAGGGTCAATTTTAACCCCGCCTTTTGCACCACCGAAAGGCACATCTACGAGCGCGCATTTGTAGGTCATCAAGGCTGCTAAAGCCATAACTTCTTCTTGGTCAACACTTAACGCATAACGAATACCGCCCTTCGTGGGCATACGGTGGTGGCTGTGTTGAACGCGATAGGCTTCTATTACTTCGTAATCATCGCCAACTTTGACAGGGAAACGCATCCGCAAAACGGTGTTGCAAGCGCGAATTTGGGCGAGTAATCCTTCGGATAAACCCGTGAGTGGTGCTGCTTTGCGGAAATTTAAGCTCACACTGTCGAAAAAACTGATTTGATTTTCTACAACTGACATGCTAAATTTGATTTTATATTGTAATTTTTGAAACCATACATAAATTCAAAATACGCATTAAAAGGCACTTTTGCGCTCGCTTCGCTCGCGCAAAAGTAGGAGAGGTGGTTCATTTTTTCGGGCTTTGCCCGAAAAATGAACCACATTCCCCCTCTCGCGCGAGCGAGGCGAGCGCGAGAACCAGCAGTTTAGATTTTATGTATGGTTTCAAAAATCTATTTAAAACTCACTAATTCAATATCAAAAACCAAAATGGCATTGGCAGGAACGCTCCCACTGCCTGAAGTGCCGTAAGCATGACGCGAAGGAATAATAAGTTTTCCTTTGCCACCCGCCTTAAATTTTTGAAAGCCAATTTGCCAGCCTTTAATCAGATTAGCTAATGAGAATTCAATCGCTGCTTTGGGTGCAAGATTGCTGTCAAAAACCGTTTCGTCTGACATCAAATAGCCTTTGTAATACACTTTGACAATATTGCTCAAGGCAGGGGTTGCTGTACCCGTACCAGCCACATCGGTCACATAATACACGCCTTCGGGTGTAGATTGGGCTGTCCAACCTTTTTTAGTAATGTAGGCTTTGATTAAAGCGTCTTCTTCTTCGTCTGTTGGTGCAGATTTGGTGCAGCTAAATAAAGACAAAAAGCCGCCAAGTGTGAGCAACCATAGAAATTGTTTTTTCATACGTTATATTTTTTTATTTTAAAGTGAGGTGCAAAAATAGCTAAAAAAACGTAATTACTAATGCTATTGCTCGTTTCGCTCTCAAAAAAAGAGAATGTAGTTCATGTTTCGGGCAAAGCCCGAAAAATGAACTACATCCCTCTCTTTTGCGAGCGAAGCGAGCAATAGCCTCTAAATTGTCACA
Source organism: Saprospiraceae bacterium (assembly GCA_034520175.1). Lineage (GTDB taxonomy): Bacteria > Bacteroidota > Bacteroidia > Chitinophagales > Saprospiraceae > JAAFJT01. The sequence goes on along the minus strand of JAXHNU010000004.1, from coordinate 416,045 downwards.
AGAAAATTACGTCTATCCTTGTTTCTCCTCATTTAATCTAAAAAAAAACGCTGTTTACAGAATCTTCCCGTTTATTTGCCTTTGGTAATAGTGAATATTGACAGAAACTACAGGTCAGTAAATCCTGTAAATCTGTAAAATCCTGTAATCATGTCCAATGAAGAAAATACTTGAAAATATTAATAGTCTCTTGACCCGACGTTTTGTGTATCACGCCGTGTTTTGGTTTGTGCTGCTTTGTATTTTGACGATTACTGAGGGGCGGAATAGCGGTGGAAATTTGAGTCATTTATTTGGTAATGAATTGGTAGCTATTTTCTTCTATGCTTTAATTTATTACGTCAACAGTGCGTATCTAATGCCCAAATATTTGATTCCAAATAAATTTTGGCAATATTTGAGCTTGTTGGTGGGTTTAGCTGTTTTGGTAACACCGATTAAAGTGTTTATTCTGTTTCATCGTTTTAAAGAGACACCGAGTGACCAAGATTTTTTGATTGACAATCAAGGTTACACTTACTTATTGTCTTTAATGACGGCAGGAATTTCAACGCTTGTAAAAATCACGTCCGATTGGTTCAGACAAAACCAGACGCAGCGCGAATTGGAAACACGGACGATGCAAACGGAATTGAATTTTTTGAAATCACAAATCAATCCGCATTTTTTGTTCAACACATTGAATAGTTTGTACGCCTTGACCTTGAGGAAATCAGATGACGCGCCCGATGTGGTCATCAAATTGTCGGAAATGATGCGGTATATGCTTTACGAATGCAACGAACAACAGGTATATTTGTCCAAAGAAATCAATTATATTTCTAATTATTTAGATTTGGAACGCTTGCGGCACAAAAAAACGGACATTAGGTTTGAGGTAGTTGGCGAAGCAGGAGATTTGAAAATTGCACCTTTGATTTTTATTGCTTTTATCGAAAATGCGTTCAAACACGGGGCAAGTAATCATTTGACGGGCGGATTTGTACACATTCATCTGCATATTGAACTCAATGAGGTTAATTTATACGTCGAAAATGCCAAACCAGAATCGCAACCAGTCTTGAACCACAAAAGAAGTGGCGGCATTGGTTTGGTCAATGTGAAACGCCGTTTGGATATTATGTACCCGAAGCATTACCAACTCGATATTCACGATAAACCAAATACGTATGGGGTCAATTTGTGGATGCAGGTGAGTGAGAAGATTGTATTGCAGCAGCCTATTCTGTAAAAAGACAACGACTTTTCGCGCTCGCTTCGCTCGCAAAAAAGAGGAGAAGTGGTTTGTTTTTCGGGCTTTACCCGAAAAACAAACCACTTCTCCTCTTTTTCTCCCCTTTGGGGCAGGGGGCTAATAAGTAGAATATTCAATATTAAAAAATAAAGAAAATGAATGTAATAATCGTTGATGACGAGCCTTTGGCACTTGATGTCTTGGAGACATACATCGAGCGGATGCCCAATTTGAATCTTATTGCCCGTTGTAACAATGCTTTTGAAGCCAATGAAGCCTTGAAAAACAACGAAATAGACTTGATGTTTTTAGATATTCAAATGCCGCAGTTGACGGGTATTGAGTTATTAAAAACATTGGTAAAACCGCCGATGGTTATTTTTACAACTGCTTATCAGCAATACGCGATTGAGGGGTTTGAATTGAACGCTTTGGATTATCTGTTGAAACCTATTTCAATGGATAGGTTTATGAAATCGGTCAATAAAGCAAACGAGCAGTACAATTTGCACCACAAAGAAGCCGCGCCAGCACCCCAAAAAGCCGCCGATACTGAGGGGGTAGTTGCACAAGCCGATGCACCTGATTATATCTTCGTGAAAGCAGATAAGAAGTTGATTCGCGTCAAATTTTCTGATATTCTTTATATTGAGGGTTTGAAAGATTACGTCATTATTCGTTTAGAAACGGGTCGAGTTATTTCCTTGCAAACCATGAAAAGCCTTGAAGACAAACTACCTTCGGCGCAATTTGTGCGGGTTCACCGTTCCTATATCGTGGGAATGGATAAAATTCAAGCGATTGTGGGTAATATGGTGGAAGTCATGGAAAAAGGACAACCCAAACATCTGCCAATTGGGAAAAATTATCGAGATGAACTGTTGGAGATGATTGACCAACATAAGTTATAAGTGACACTACTCAGTACCAACCATTTACTTTCTGTAAATGAGTTGTGCGTTTTTTGAAACCATATATAAAATCTAAATTGCTGGTTCTCGCGCTCGCTTCGCTCGCGCGAGAGGGAATGTGGTTCATTTTTCGGGCAAAGCCCGAAAAATGAACCACCTCTCCCCCCTTTGCGCGAGCGAAGCGAGCATAAAGGCGTACTTTTATGTGTTTTTAAATTTTATGTATGGTTTCAAACTGCATTCTAAGGTTCAAATGCACAAATCGTTTACAGAAAGACCATTTTTGTTTACCACAATTGAAGATATAGTGATAAAAATTTAGTAATTACTTAGCCACGCGCTCGCTTCGCTCGCGCGTGGGAGGAGATGTGGTTCGTTTTTCGGGCTTTGCCCGAAAAACGAACCACTTTCCCCTTTTTTGCGAGCGAAGCGAGCAATAGGCTAAGTAATTACAAAATTTACGAAGTAAATTTTTATCATTTATCACTTATCACTTTCTTATGTATCGCCATTACTTGCTGAATCAAGCCTTCTTGTCCATCGTTATAAATTACAAAATCCGATTTTTCGATTTTTTTTTCATCGGGTAGTTGTTTCGACATACGCGCTTCTATATCGGCGTGGGTCAAGCCCCCCCTCAGTAAAACGCGCTCAATCCGCACTTCTTTTGGTGCAACCACACAAATCATTTTATCCATCAATTTGTAGCCACCACTTTCAAAATGCAAAGCGGCTTCTTTCAATGTGTAAGGTACGCCAACTTGCGCGTTGTGCCAACGCTCACCATCGAGCTGAACGGCAGGGTGAACAAGTGCGTTTAACTCATTTAATTTCAATGGATTAGAAAATGCTATTTGTGAAATGAGGGCGCGATTCAGCGTGCCATCGGGCAAATAAGCCGCTCCGCCAAATAGGTTTTTGACAGCTTTTACCAAATCGCCATCTTCGGTCATCAAGGCTTTGGCGCGGTCGTCGGCGTAGTAAATGGGAATACCGAGTGTCTCAAAAATGCGGCAAATTGTCGTTTTACCGCTTCCGATACCGCCTGTAATACCTACTTTTAAGGCTTTTTTACTCATTTTTTTCAATAAAATCTTTGTTCAAATATTCTGGTCTTGGGTATTTGTAAAACCCTTCACCCGTTTTTACACCCAATTTTCCTTCGTCAATATAAGTCTGTAAGAATGCCAATGAGCGTTGACTTTTAGTATCTTTTGCGTTTTTCGACCCATCAGTATGTCCGCCTTTTTTGACGATTTTTTCTAAGATTGCGCGTTGCCCCATCAATGCGCGTTTCAATGATTTTTCGCTTACATCGTAGAGCCGCACATTGAAGCCGTCCATTGCAAAGCGCAAGCCTATGCGCGACCCCAACCTTCCGCAACCGATGATAAGAATGTTTTTTATCTCTTCTATTTTTCGCATGGTGAATAAGTCGAGATATTTAGTAATGATTTTTTAGTTATAGCTGAGTGATTTCGATATTTAATACTCACTGTGCAAAGGTGATAAAAAAAGCCGTGCGTTGTTTGCACGGCTTTCTTTTTTTTGAATCAGGATTTTTGAGATTTTTACGGATTTAATAGGATTTTGATGCCGACATTGAAAAGTTTTCCTAAACGCGCTAAAACGCCGTTTTTTCTATAACTTGTTTATGTCGGTATCAAATTCATCTTGCCAGAAATGGTGGGTGTTGTCGAAAATCCTATTAAATCTGTAAAAATCTCAAAAATCCTATTTCAAAAACTACAAATTCATCGCTTCATAAGCCTCTACGATTTCTCTAACCGCATTAGCTGATTCCACCAACAAAGCCTTCTCAGCTTTTTTGAGTTTCAATTCGATGATTTCTTCGATACCATTTTTACCCAATTTTGTTGGCACACCAACGCACAAGTTATTGATACCATATTCGCCTTCAAGGAAAGCGCAGCAAGGGAAAATGCGTTTTTCGTCTTTCACGATAGCTTCTACCATCTGAGCCGCCGCCGCGCCCGGTGCGTACCAAGCCGAAGTACCCATCAAACGAACGAGTTCTCCACCGCCGTCTTTTGTGCGGGCAATGATAGCATCTAATTTTGCTTCGCTAATCAATTCAGTAACAGGGATACCCGAAACCGTTGTGTAACGTGGGAGGGGAACCATCGTGTCACCGTGTCCGCCCATCAAAATAGCTTGAATATCTTTTGGTGAAACACCCAATTCAGTTGCCAAAAATGCGCGGTAACGGGCTGTATCCAATACACCTGCCATACCAATCACGCGACTTTTGTGCAAGCCTGCTTTTTTGTAAGCCGCATAAGTCATCACGTCAAGTGGATTAGACACGACAATAATGATAGGATTTGGCGAGTATTTTTTAATATTTTCGATAACACTTGTTACGATTTTGGCGTTTGTAGCGACCAAATCATCGCGTGTCATACCTGGTTTGCGCGGAATACCTGCTGTGATGACAACGATGTCCGAGTTTGCGGTCAGTTCATAATCGTCTGTACCCGTCAATGTCGTTGAATACGAATCAATAGGGGCTTGTTGCCACGTGTCGAGGGCTTTGCCTTTCGCCATGTTGCCTTGAATGTCGAGTAAAACGACTTCTTTCACGATGTCTTTGTGTGCGAGGACGTTAGCACATGTTGCACCAACGTTTCCTGAGCCAATAACGGTCACTTTTGCCATTGTCAAATCAACTTTTTAATAAAAAAACTTATGAGTAAATGCCTTGTAATTAATGATTTTCCGAATACATTGTTTCGGTAGCTGTGCTGCGGCGCAAAAATAAGTTGTTAATGAGTTCATTGTGTCAATTTGTAGTCGTTTTTTTTTCAATTTTGAAAAGTTTTGGCTATTGGAAAATGTGTCCTATTTTGTAAAGACTTTAACTTGCCCAATTTGGTAAAATACTGAGGGGTCTTTTTTTATTAATTAATTGATTATCAAAGAGTTATTTCAGTGAAAATGTGATTTATATGTGTCGTGTTGTAAAAAGAAATCTGAAATATTTCAAACGTCTAAAATACTGAGGGGCTAGTTTACCGAGTGGATTTCATCAAAATTAAATACAATAGGAAAGTAAACACGAGCGCACACACCGCTAACACCGTAAGAAACTGCTTGGTTTCTTCGGCTTGATTGATTTTCTTTTTTTTGCGTTTGGGAGTAGCCGTTTTTAAAGGCAATGTCAATTGGGCTTTATCGGGGGCTTTGTATGGTGCTTTTGCGGGTGGTGGTGGTTTTGCTGGTGCTTTTGACGGTTTTTGACCAGTGTTGGTTTTATCTTTTGACATAATGATTTTCAGATTTTAGGTTTCAAATTGAACTACTTTCTGTAAATACTGGACGTGATGAGGCTTTAAAATCGCGTAATGCGCCTTACACATTGCACGAGCTTAAGCTCGTGCTACCTAAATCGCCTATTTGAACCCGCGCGGGCTTGATAGACCTTGATTAAATAATCTAATGTTGACGGACTAACAGTCAATTCTTATACGTCTTTAGTGAACGTAGTACTGAGGGGGTACTTATAATAGTTCGGATTGTCCTTATTGGCTTCGTAAGTGGCTTCGTCAATGTCATCATAAACGTCTTCTTCCCAAGAATACCTTTCGTCCTCATATTTTTCAAGATATTCATGGGTACTGGTAACTTCGGAAATCTCTTGAATCCATCGGATTCATACGTTTGTAGAATAAAAATCAAGTAACTGTCCCCCGAATCCGTAGGATTCGCACGTTTTTTAACCCTTACAAACGTATGAATCCTACGGATTCAATGTGCGTTTTGCTTTATATTTTCTACAAACATGTAAATCCTAACGGATTTATGAGATTTCCGAAGTTACCAGTGGGTATATTCAAATTCACCATTGGGACTCACTATATGTAAGACAATGGGCGTGAGAAAAAGCAAAGGTTTTGTATCTTCTGAGGGTACGGTCAGTAATGTTTTGGGTTGTGCAAAAAACATGGATTAAAATATTTCAATTTTTTCAGAAAACGCTTTATCGCCGCTTCGCAAACGCACCAAATACAAACCTTTCGCGGCGTTTTGTAATTGAACGCTTTGGCTAAAATCCGTGCCAACGTTTTCTATTTTTTGCTCAAAAATCGCTCTGCCGTCTAAGCCATAAACCGATAAAACCAAAGGGAAGCCTTCCATTTTTTCTTTCAAAATGGCGGAAATCTGAAATTGTCCATTATTGGGATTTGGGGCAATCCGAACCGACCCCTCAGTAAAAAGGTCATTTGTTGTCGTTACACACGTTGTTATTTCGGCTTTTATACGCTGCCGAATGGTGGGCAATTGCGCCCAAAGCATATTGCCGGGACAACTGGTAGAACTTGGTCCACCGCAACCATCTTGATGCCCACACACATTGGCTAAATTTAAGCCATAACTCGCCAGATTTGAAGTCCCCAATGGGTCAATCCCATTAGTGGAAGCCTTCCAAGCCAATACTTTGACAAGTTTATCAACAGCCGCAACAGTTGGCTGTTCGGACACATAATTGCCAATCATGCAAACGCCCATCGTATTAACATTTCTTCCGCACATGTGCGCGCCTTGTACGTTTTCGCCGCCACCGCGACCGACAAACAATGTACCATCAGGTGCGACTAAATAATTGTAACCAATATCCGACCAACCGTTAGAATTGACATGATAATCGAAATAAGACGCCACAACGCCCGCCCAATTTGAACTCACATTGCTCGATGCCCCATGATGAATGATGAGGTGAGTCACGGTCACGAAGGTAGGCGTTCCAACATAGATTTTCTCGTCCGTTAAGCCCAAACCGCCACCCCAGACCGAGCGCGACACAACCGCAGGTTTGCTACAAATCTCTTCTGGTGTTGTCGGATTTACATTACCTGTTGAGACATTACCCGCCGCAAAAAGGCGAATTTTAAACGATTTTAAGCGTGTATCGGGCGATTTCGACCTTATTTTTACTCGAATTGCCGTCGTCGCTTTGTCCAATTCACGCATATCGGTAACGTATTTTTTTGCATTTTGCTCAAAATCGTGGCTGGCTTCAATGGTTTCCCAATCTTGCCATTTTCCGTTGATTTGCATTTGCAAATCAATTTTTATCAATTCTACGGCAATATTACTGCCCTCCATTGAGAGGGAGAACGCGATAAAAGGCGAGGGGTCTTTGAGTTCTACGGCGAGGTCTGAGGACGTAAGCGAACCCACACCGCGTACACCCAATTTACCCATTTTCATACCTTCGAGCGTGATTTTTTTGCTCTTTTTCGCTAAATCGAAGACAATGTTTTGTCCATTTTGAGCAAAAATAGGCGCGTAAAATAGGACAAACAGGAGGCATAAGGTCAAATTATTTTTCATTTCCCTTGAAATTTTAATTATTTTAGAAATAGGCAATGAAGTTAAGTAACTTTTGGGAATTTGAAAGTATTTAAGACATTTTTTTGCGGGTACTGCCCTAAAGATTGGAGTGTATAACAAATTGTCCTTATTTCGTTTTTATAGCTCGCTTCGCTCGTAAAACAAGGGAGATGTGTTTCGATTTTGGGCGAAGCCCAAAATCGAAACACCCTTTTTTTGCGAGCGAAGCGAGCTATAAAAATCAAAAGTGAGAATTTGTTATACACTCAAAAATTGTGAGTAATAGACAAGATTACAGGATTTTATAGATCGACATCTGCTCGATTTCTATTATTCGTAGAGTCAAAATGTTTATTTTGAGATTTCCGAAGTTACCATTACATTCGCCTTTCAATTTTTAAAACCTATAACATGAATCGTCTTATTCTCTTTTCAATTATTCTAATAATGGCTTGCAAAAACGCGCCTAAAAAAGAAGCACAAAGTGTGGATAATCAAAATTTTAACTCACGATTGACTGTCAAAAATTCTTCGGATTACTCAGAGGCATTTGTTCAAAATTTAGCTAAAATGCCATCTTCTGAATTTAAAAAAATCGAGTTGCAAGATAGTTTTTTAATCATTAATGGCAGCGATACGACGCAATTTCCCGATGTGCCGCGATTGGGACATTCTTTCAAATTGACGGGAAGACAAGGCGATATAGCTATTACATTGATTGTAAACCGCTTGAATTACACAACCATTGACTACAATATTGAGATAGTTGAATTCGGTAAGACATCTATAACACACAAAGGACAGGCGGACATTGTTGCAAGTTTCTTTTTGGGTGGCGAAAGTGATGAAGATAAAGAAGGCAATGCTTATCCTGTAACTGAATTTCACGATACAAAAGACAGTTGTCAAACGTCTATTCGATTAGGCTACAAAGAAGACAGCAACTCTTTTCTTTTAGGAAAACTCATTAAAAATTGTAATGGCAAAATCAAAAACATTACACTGGAAAATTTTGGGACTTTGATAGAGAAATAATCAAGTAGCTGTTCATAAATAATCGCCAGGTTTACTCATAAGGCGTGTGCGGAAAATCTATCGGGCGAGCGTGTTTTGAAAGAAAAATCGAAGACTTTTCTTTCAAAACACGCTCGCCCCAAAGAAATTCTCTTGGGGCGATTTTTGAGCGAAGCGAAAAAGAGCCAGTAAAATATGTAGCGATTCCTTAAAGCACTTACTTATCATTCAGCTACCACAATCATTCCTTGTTCCAAAGGATTGAGCGTAGCTTTCAAAACATCGAAAAATGCGTCTCCGTGTTTCAGATAAATCGGCAAAATATTGTCCGTTCTTTCTTGCAAACCACCATTTGGAAACAGTTTTTGCTGCACTGTTTTGAGTTGATTCAACACCGTTTCGTGCTTTTGTTTTTCTGCCTTTGCCGTCCGAGCTTCAAGGGCATCGAGGCTTTGCAATTGTTTGGTTTTTTCGGCTAAAACGGCTTTTTCTAAAGTGGCATCTACGGCAACGGCTTTCTTCAAAAGGGTGTCGAATAAGTTGCTCAAAGCCGTTTTTTCGGCTTCCATACTGAGGGGGTCGGTTGCTTGTTTTTCGACGTATTTTTTAATTAAAATATCTGTATTGTCCGTCAAATCTGTCAATTGTACATCTAATTTCTGCAAACGGTCTTGTGTTCCTTTATCCAAAAACATCACCGAATTGCGGCGAATGAGCATTGGGAAATTAACGCCAAAGGCGGCGAATTGTGTTTGTCTTTCCAACCAATACGCCAATTCTCCACCGCCACCAATATACGCCAAATTGGGCAAAACAGTTTCTTGAAACAAAGGACGTAAGACCACATTTGGGCTAAAATATTGAGGGGTCGCTTCCAACTCTTTTAGAATGTCGGCTTGCGATTCCCAACGAATATCGGTGTTCAAAACGCGGTAAACGCCTTCTTCTTCGACAATGCGTTCGCGTAGGTTTTCGCGCAAATAAAACAGATTAATGTCGCGTGCAAAAGCCTGAGCCTTGAAGCCAATGGATTCTAATTGCGCTTGCGTATTTTCCACCAATTTTTTTGATAATTGTTCGGTCAATTCTCTACGCATGACGGGAATAAATAGCCGTTTTAGTGCTGCATCGTTCATATTTAGCACAATTAAACCGTATTTTCCAAACAATTGATTGAGTAAATCTTGGGTCGCATCTTGATAAAGCGCGTGATTTGTATAGGCGTTTTCAATGATTTTAAATAAGGATTGTGCCGCTTCCGACTCGCCCAAAATAGGTTTCAATTCTGCTAAAACGGTTTGCAAAGACGTGGTTTGCATCATGCCAACTGCTCCTTTTTCATTGTCGGCGCGTTGCCACACCAATTTTTTTCCGAATAATGAGATATGATTCACTTCCTCAAAATCGTGGTCTTCGCCGCCGATGACAAAAATGGGGACAAAATTATTGTCGGGATAAGCCGCTTTGAGTTTTTCTGCAAGATGTATTGTAGAGAAAATTTTATAGACAAAATAAAGTGGTCCCATCAGTAAAGACGGTTGATGTGCTGTGACGACTGTAAACGTCTTGTCGTAGGCAAGTGTATTTATTTTTTCTACAATCTGCGTATTGCCCGAAGCCGTCGGATTAAGTTGTGCGTATTGCCGTGTCAATGTCTCAACGAGTGTTTTGCGGTCAATATTTTCTCTTGATTTATCTGCAATAACGTCTGCAAATGATTCTAAATCAACAGAATATTTATAAAAATTTCTAAGAATGGGATTCTGTTCGGCATAGATGCGGTCAGTTTTGGCAAGCATCGGTAAATCCGAAAAAGGCAATTGCGTGATAGTCATAATAGGTGCTTGGTGTTGTTGATAAAATTTTATGCACTATTGCTCGTTTCGCGCACAAAATAGAGGGAGGTGGTTTATTTTTTGCGAGCGAAGCGAGCAATAATGAAAAAATGTATAATAAAGTTTTTTTACGATTTTTAAAATAATAATATAAATACGTAACAAAATTAGGGTATGTACCGTAAACGTCTAAAATTAACAGTCAAAGTGATGAATTGTTTGCTGTTCTATGAAAACAACAGAAATTTAAGTTTTTTTGACATAAAATAGCTATTTAGTTCTCCCTTGGTACTTTGAACTGGCTCTTTCTCGCTTCGCTTGAAAATCGCCCAAAAGTAATTTTTAGGGGCGAGCGTGTTTTTGAATCAGAAAAAATCGAAGATTTTTCTGATTCAAAAACACGCTCGCCTCAATAGATTTTTCCAAAGGCGATTTTTGAGCGAAGCGAAAAAGAGCCAGTAAATGTCCCCAATTTTAGCTTTGAAACCATACATAAATTCAAAATACGCATTAAAAGGCACTTTTGCGCTCGCTTCGCTCACGCAAAAAGAAGAGAGGTGGTTCATTTTTCGGGCAAAGCCCGAAAAATGAACCACATTCCCCTCTCGCGCGAGCGAAGCGAGCGCGAGAACCAGCAATTTAGATTTTATGTATGGGTTCAAAATTTTAGCTACGAAAAACCGTCACAGAAATTGTTTTTAAAATATTTTGAAAAATTTTTACTTGACATAGATAAGATTATGCTTTTTTTCATTTTTGGCATAGTGTTTGGTAATTTTAAGATGTGTGTAAGTTTTGGTTAAAGAATTGTAAAATTCGTTTCGTTACCCGTGAAGTGCCTTCGCGGGTTTTTTTATGCCCCTACTTGAATGAGTTTTTTAGCCATGCCAAGATAAATAAATATTTCTGCAATAAAAAAATTGCCTACCCAACTTGACCATGTCACGGTTAAATCTGTTTCAATTCGTTTTGTTCCCCAAAAATACATCAAAGTATAACGCTCGGTGCGCAAACTCATAGCAGCTAATGTCACGGCATAGCTGCATAACATCATTTTCGCGTGTTCTTCCCAGTTGCGGTGCATAATGGCTCGCCAAGCCGCGTAAGTTATTGCCCACTAAACAAAGCATTGTGGCACAAAGCCGACTTTAGCGGGTAAGTCATTATCGGCAAAAGCAGCTAAAACCAAGCCCGAAGGCGCGGCTAATAGCAAAATAGAAGCAAGATAAATTTTTCCAATGAGAATATGGACACGCGGATACCCCCTCAGTATCTTGGGAAAAAATTGAAGAATAGGCGAGGAGGTTTAAAAAAAGCGGCGTATTTTGTCCATCGTCGGGTGATTTTAATTTTAACGCCGCAAGAAACAAAACATTTTTAAGTTTTCGCGAAAGAAATCTATTAGGGCGAGCGTGTATTTTTGTTGACAAATCGAAGATTTGTCAACAAAAATACACGCTCGCCCTAAAAAACTCTCTGAGGGCGATTTTCGAGCGAAGCGAGAAAGAGCCAGTAACTATCCAATACCACGCATTCATGAGGTAAAATAATACAAATTCACTTCGTAAACACCTTTCCTTCCGATGTCAATAGCCACATTTCAAGTCCTGTTGCACGGAAATTTTGAACCACATTTGGCAAAGCTGCTTTATTGTTCAATCTGAAAAGTACCGCTTGTTGGCTTTGTTTTGTGAGGACAGCTTCTGTTTTTACGGTCAATTTGCCATTATCCACGTTGAAATAGCCATAATCGCCGTTTGCCATACTAATCGGTGTGGCGATTGTTTTTAAGCTATCGAGCATTTGCGTAGCAATTTTATCGTTGCCCGCATCGTTGGCAATGATGCCCCAAAAGGCATTTTGTGGCACACGCAAGACTTGTTTGGAGGGCATCACAATACCATTTTCGTTGGTCATTGTTACGGTGTATTTGCCGTCTTCCACTTTCAATTTACCCGCATTTGTCACGACGTCTTTCAAATTTATTTCTAAATCGTAAGTTGTATTTGTTTGAGTAGCAGGCATTTTAATTGTATCGCGAGCAGGGGCAACCGTGCTACAATTGACGGGATAGGTCAAGTTTAACAAAGTCACTTTAACTTTATTGCCGATAGTTCGGGCATCGTGATTGATGCTTGTGCCACCACATTCCTCATTTTTTAGTGTGGCAACGTTCAGTTGTAGCCCACCGCCGAACTCGTCGAGGCGTTCCCAGGGTTGCACCGAAAATTCTTTGTCCACATCAACGATAATTTCTTTAGAATTTAGTTTGGCGCAGCTTTCTAATAATAATCCAAAGACTATTAGAAGGAGTGTTAATCTCATTTTCATACAATAACTCATTTTATTGCCAATGAACGTTTAGGAATTTGTTTTTGCTGCCATCTGTTTGAGTTCTTTTTTTAATGAGCCAAATATTATTCCTAAAATTCCAACAATCTTAATCCAAATTAGCCAAGCTGCACAACTGAATTTTTCTTTTTACCTAACCTAAATGCTTCCAACCAATAATTGTAACAAGTCCAATCCCCTGAGTCGAATTTTTTATCAGCCAGATCCCTGTAAGCGACAAAATCCGCGTAAAGGTTCTTTGAACTTTCCCAATCCAAACAAGCATCGCTGTCAGTGAAGCACAGTAGTTCAAAAAATGGACAATCTTCTGAAATATCAATCTGCCAAAAGTTTCTTTCTTTACCAATAAGTTCACTCAACGCACCTCTGAAATCGTGATGTCCATGGTAGGAATAACTAAAAATGAAAATACTTTTACCCACTTTATATTTAGCATTCGTCTCAAGGTTGCGCACTCTGTCTCCGTAGGCTTCGTATGGATGAACCTGAAAATCTTCATCTGTTGCATCATCAGGCACTTTTTGTATATTCTGATGTACGTAAATTGATAATCCCATTTCTTTTAGTTGTTTAAAATTTGTGAAAAAAATTGTAATTACTTAGCCTGCACTCGTTTCGCTCGCACGGAAAGAGGAGGGGTGGTTCATTTTTCGCTTCGCTCGAAAGTCGCTCTAATAGGGATTTTTTGGGGCGAGCGTGTTTTAAATTAAAAAATCAAATATTTTTTAATTTAAAACACGCTCGCCCCGATAGATTTTATGCAAGCCCGATTTTTGAGCGAAGCGAAAAAGAGGGCGTAAACCGTAACGCATTGGTTATCAACTTGCATCAAGCCTACTGAAAAATATAAAGTTAATACATAATCAAAATAAAAATCAAACCACTCAACATAATTAATTTGGCAATAACAGACAGTCGCGAATAATCCGTTTTTTCTTTGGCATTAATCAACAGAAACAAAGCATAAAATACGGGTAATGTGATTGTTAAATTCAATAAAAGGAGCTTTAAATAATCGGGTTTAGAAGAAGAAATAAAAAATAAATACGACAAAATCAATAAGATTGTCGCAAACAAACCGCCAATCAATAAAGCAATAAATCTACTCATCTTAACGCCCAGAACGATGGGTAATGTGCGACAATTTTGTGCTTTATCGCCCGTAACATCTTCTATATCTTTGATGATTTCACGAAATAAAGTAGAGATAAAAGCGAAAACAGCATAACCACCAAAAATACTCCTTACTTTGAAAGCATAATTTTGAAGATTAAGTTCTTCTGGGCTTATTGTATAATCAACCATTGAGGGTAAAGGCGTTGACAAACATTGAGCGTACAAAACAACCCACGCCACAAACGCACAAAACCCCGCCACGACCACATTGCCAATCAAAAATTGTCGTTTGAACCATTTAGAATACGCCCATAGCAAAAAAACGGCGGCGGGATAAATAGCCAATTGCACAAAATCACGGACAAAAAAAGCGAGGTATAGACTGATGATAAAGCCCAAAATCGTGATGCCCCAATAAATTTTCCAACACATACTGAGGGGGTAAACGCGTTCGACAATGCGTTTTTTTTCGGGCTTGTTGAGTCGGTCAATGTCCACATCTTCAATGTCATTCACAACGTAGCCACCTGCGGCAATCAGCACTGTAGAACCCACCAAAAGAAAGAATTGGAAGTCGGGTAGGAGGGGTTTTAGCCCGATTTTGCCCAATTCGGGTAACAAAATGGCGTATTGTAGGGCATATTGTGTGGCAGCAACAATGACGAGGTTTGGCAAACGGACGAGGCGAAAGAGGCTTTTCATAGGGCAAAATTAATAAATTAAATGTATAAGTGAAAAATTTATTTATTGAGAATATGTACAAATTTTCAAACTAAGCGTAATTTAGCCCAAGTTTTTAAGGATTTCTTAAAGAAATACGTTTACATTCGCCAAAATATTTTTCTAAAAAAAAAGTTTAGGAACGTGAGATAGAAAAAGTGTGTAATAAATCTATCAGGGCGAGCGTACATTTTTTGCTTAAAAATCTTCGATTTTTAAGCAAAAAATGTACGCTCGCCCTAAAAAATCATTGCTGGCGATTTTTGAGCGAAGCGAGAAAGAGCCAGTAAAATGAAATTTTAGTTATTTCACGTTATCTTTGGTACTCTAAACTGGCTCTTTCTCGCTTCGCTCGAAAATCGCCCAAAGGTAACTTTTAGGAGCGAGCGTGTTTTTGAATCAGAAAATCTTCGATTTTTCTGATTCAAAAACACGCTCGCTCCGATAGGTTCTTTTCAAGTAAATTACCCACTTCCGCATTAAACACGCTAAAAACGAGAAACTAAAAAATTGATTTTCCATTCATAACTAACTATTTATCAATAGATTATGCACAACATACTATTGTTTTTTCAAGGCGGAACGGCTGCCGCAAATGCCGTCAAACAAGCCGAACCAGAGAGCCTATTTGAGCTACTCGCACACAGTACCTTCGGGCTTATCATTATGGTGTGTTTGCTCATTATGAGTATCGTGTCTGTCGCAATTTTCGTCAGCCGTTACATGACCATTCAGAAGGCAACGCAAGTAGATGAGAGTTTTATGAACAACATCCGCGCACACGTTCAAAATGGCAATATTGGCGCGGCGCGTGCCTTGTGCCAAAGCACGGACTCGCCTGTTGCGCGTATGGTTGAGAAAGGCTTGATGCGCATTGGTAAACCAATGGACGACATCGAACACGCCATTATGAACGTCGGTAAATTGGAGATTTTCAAATTAGAGAAAAATACCAATATTCTGGCAATTATAGCAGGTGTTGCTCCGATGTTTGGTTTCTTGGGTACAATCGCGGGTATGATTACCACGTTTAAGGATTTGTCAACGGCAGAAGCCTTGTCTATCTCGACGATTTCGGGCGGTATTTATGTCAAGATGTTTACGTCGGCGGGTGGTCTTATCGTGGGTATTTTCGCTTTTGTAGCGTACAATATCCTAAACACTATGATTGATAGAATTGTTAATAATATGGAGACAAGTACCTTCAATTTTATTGACCTTTTGCAAGAACCTACGGGTTAGTTTCATTATTATCAATCCACTTACGAATTGATAATAAATAAAGGTAATTACTTAGCCCATAGCTCGCTTCGCTCGCAAAAAAGGGGAATGTGGTTTGTTTTTCGGGCTTTGGCCGAAAAACAAACCACCTACCTCTCCTCGGGCGAGCGAAGCGAGCGCGTGACTAAGTAGTTACAAATAAAGTATCAAATTTTATTTTGCAAAATATTGGGAGTCAATCCATGGCATTTTGAAATTTGACATCTTAAATTTGAAATCTCCTTTAACTTGCTTAATCATGCCAATCAGAGATAGAAAAAAACGGCACGTTGAGGTGAACATGAGTTCGATGACGGATATTATTTTTATGCTCCTCATTTTCTTTATGTTGACATCAACGCTCGTAAAGTTTTTTCCGTTCAAGTTACCCGAATCTGACCAAAGAACAACGGGTAACGTGAAAACGACTATTAGTGTCGAAAAAAGTGGGCGGTTTATGGTCAATAATCAAATTGTACCAGCTCAGAACCTTGAAGCAACAGTTCGGGCATCACTTGAAAGTGTGGCTAACAATGGACAACCCGTTTTGACGATTGCGGCAGAAATAGGCGTGACAACGGGACAACTGCTGCCATTAATTGCCATTGCGAATAAATTTAAAGCACGGACAGTCTTAGCTACTGCTCCGCGTGAATAATCTTTTAATCCAACTAACATGCGTTTAAGAGAAAGAAAAGAACTAAACGGTGAGATGGGTATGAGTTCAATGACGGACATCATTTTCATTTTATTGATATTTTTTATGATGGTCTCAACAATGGTGCATCCCAGTGCTTTGAATCTCTCGTTGCCCGGCAATTCCAAAACCTCTAAAAAACCGATAACAACGGAGAGACTCGATGATATTGGGATATCTGCAAGCGGTAATTTCTTATTGAACGGCTCAACGATGGATATTGGACGGATTCGCCGCTTTTTAGAAACCAATAAAGCTAAAAATCCGAATTTCAAGGTCAGCGTGTCTTGTGATTCAAAAACACCCGTAGAGAAAATGGTGCAGGTGCTGGATATGACCGAATCATTGGTGATTACGTCTGTCTTGCACTTAGACGCGAACTAATTGTTTAGGTTTATTGCTTGCTTCGCTCGCAAAAGAGGAGAATGAGGTTCATTTTTCGGGCAAAGCCCGAAAAATGAACCTCATTCTCCCCTTTTGCGAGCGAAGCGAGCAATAGGCTAAGTAATTACCTATATGAGGAGTGGGCATAACCTAAAAACATCGTTTTTTGATTAAAAACAGATGTTTTGCGCTCGCTTCGCTCGCGCAAAAGGGAGGACGTGGTTCGTTTTTCGGCGAAGCCGAAAAACGAACCACATTCCCTCCCTCGCGCGAGCGAAGCGAGCGCGAGATGCAAAAAACGCTTTTAGGTTATGCCCATCCCTCAATTACCTATATTTTCTACAAACGTGTAAATTCTAACGGGTTTATGAGATTTCCGAAGTTGCTCAATAGTAATTTTATCTTAAATTTGAAATATGGATTTTAAGAATAAAAAATCAGAACAAGAAAACGACCAGAAAGGCATGTTGATGAGTATGACGGTGCATGTTGTACTACTCTTGGCTATGTATTTTATGCCAAGTCCACCACCGCCGATACCAAAAGAACCCGCAAAAATTGTGGTGGAATTGCCTTTAGATTTGCTTGGTGGTGGACCTGCATTGGGTTTGCCTAATCAAGGCAGTGGTAGTAATCCTGCACCGGGTAAACCAGACCCCAATGCAGGGAATAGTGGTGCATCTAAACCAGAACCCGCGCCAACACCGACTCCCACGCCGCCTCCACCGGTGAAAGCCGTTATCTCTAAGCCCGTAACACCAGCACCTGCGGCAAAACCCGTGCAAACGACGGAAGACCCCAATGCGGTTGCCGTAAGAAGACAGCAAGAGGAAACGCGCCGAAAAGCGGAAGAAGCAAAGTACCAAGAACAAGCCGTCGAACGTGAAAAACAACGCCAAGCCGATGCCGCACGCCAAGCCCAAGCTGATGCAAAACGCGCTGCCGATGAAAAAGCACGCGCAGCACAAGCCGCTAAAGATAAATTTGGTGGTCGCTTTGGTACAGGGTCTGGTAGTGGTACAAACGGCGGTGGAGGCACTGGAACAGGACAAGGCAATACAGGAAAACCCGGTAATCAAGGCAGACCCGATGGCGACCCAAACTCAAAAGTATTGGACGGATTGGGCAGAGGACCCGGAACAGTCAATGGTTTTGGTGGTCGTGGTGTGAAAACAGTACCGAAATTGTCTGAAAATTCGCAAAAACAAGGAACGGTTGTTTTAGATGTGTGCGTGGACGGTGATGGGGGTGTAATAAGCGCAAAATACAAAGCAAGTGGTTCAACAACAAATGATGCCGAGTTGATTGATGCAGCAGTCCGAAACGCCAAGCAGTATCGTTTTTCAGAGGGCGGCGCAGAAAGACAATGCGGCACGATTACGTACCGTTTTATTGTGAAATAATTGTAATTACTTAGCCCATAGCTCGCTTCGCTCGCAAAAAAGGGGAATGTGGTTCGTTTTTCGGGCAAAGCCCGAAAAACGAACCACCTCTCCTCGCGCGAGCGAAGCGAGCGTGCGACTAAGTATTTACAAATAATTACTGTACAAAAATACTGAGGGGTAGCATAAGCTGCCCTTTTCTGTTTTTTCTAAATTCTCTTCACATGACTTATTCCGAAACACTTACCTATCTTTATCAAAGTCTGCCAATGTTTACCCGCATCGGTACGGCAGCGTTTAAAAAAGACTTGACCAATACTTTGGCATTGGTAGATGTCTTAGATAATCCTCATTTAAAGTTTCCTCAGATACATATCGGCGGAACAAACGGAAAAGGCTCGACAGCCCATATCACCGCCGCGATTTTACAATCAATGGGCTTGAAAGTTGGTTTGTATGTATCGCCACATTACCGCGATTTTCGGGAACGGATTAAGATAAATGGTGAATACATCTCAAAAAAAGCCGTCGTTCAGTTTGTGGAGCGCAATCGTCCCCACTTTGAGTCCATACAACCCTCTTTTTTTGAAATGACTGTCGCTATGGCTTTTGACTACTTTGCTACTGAGGGGGTGGATATTGCGGTGATTGAAGTGGGTTTGGGTGGGCGTTTTGATTCTACCAATATTATTTCACCTTTAATGTCGGTCATTACCAATATTAGTTTTGACCACATGGACATGCTGGGAAATACTTTGCCTTTAATTGCTTTTGAAAAAGCGGGGATTATAAAAGCCCATACGCCTGTGGTTATTGGTGAGGAACAGGAAGAAACAAAACTCGTTTTTGAACAAAAAGCGGCGCAGATGAACGCGCCTATTTCTTTCGCTTCGCAAATATTTGAAGTAAAGCCGATTCATCAAGATTTTGATTACACGACTTTTCAAGTGTTCAAACAAAATAAATTGGTGCATGAGGCGTTGAAAGTGAATGTGGGCGGCGATTATCAAGCAAAAAATGTGGCAACGGTGTTACAAGTTTTTGAAATATTTAAAGACTTGCAAGCATCGGGAAAATTCAAAACAGATTCGGTGCTAACAACAGATGTCATTGACCAAGCTGTTCAAAACGGTTTATTGAATCTGACAAGCCTCACAAATTTTATCGGTCGTTGGCAAGTTATTGGGCGCGAGCCGATAATTTTGTGCGATTCGGCACACAACGAAGGTGGTTTGATTTTAGCCATGAATCAACTCAATAGCTTGGTATTTAATAAATTGCACATTGTGCTTGGGGTTGTCAAAGACAAGGATATTTCAAAAATGCTTTATATTTTACCCCCAAATGCGACTTATTATTTTGCAAAAGCCGATATTCCACGCGGTTTAGATGCCGATATACTGAGGGGTATGGCGGAGGTAACTGGGCGGCGTGGAAAAGCGTACAAATCAGTACGACAAGCATTAGCGGCGGCAAAAAAGAGCGCGAAAAAAGAAGATTTGATATATGTGGGGGGTAGTATTTTTGTCTTGGCAGAGGTGATATAAGTAACCACTTAGGCTATTGCTCGCTTCGCTCGCAAAAAAGGGAAATGTGGTTCGTTTTCGGGCAAAGCCCGAAAACGAACCACCTCCCTTTCTTTTGCGAGCGAAGTGAGCAAAAGTGTATAGAGATTTTGAAATTCAAGTAAAAAATACTAATTTTACGGCAAAATGTAACGACTAAACCGTGCGCTCGCTTCGCTCGTGAGAGAGAGGGGAATGTGGTTCATTTTTCGGCGAAGCCGAAAAATGAACCATCTATTTTCTTGCCGTTGCGTGAGTAAAATGAACGCACCTAAATAATTACTAATAAAGTATCCAGCAATTTCCGCTTTGGCTTTTTCACAGGCGGCGTAGCTGCCTAATCTCGGTAATACTCAACGAAAAATGGGGTTTACTAAGCGGTGTAACCGCTAAACCGCCTGTTTTGCGGTTACACCGCATAAAAATTAGTAGATTGTCTTTAAATATTACCGAGATTAGGCAGCTACGCCGCCCGAAAATCCCAAAGCGGAAATTGCTGAAAGTATCTAATTTGATTTTACAAACTATTGGAAATCAAATCATTGCGTCTTGGAATTTGAAATTTGGAATTTGAAATCTTCCTTAGTAACATCGAAAAATGGACATCAAGCTCACTGCTGATATTAGAGACCTGCTTATTGAAGACGGCTCTATCTGTATCCCCAATTTTGGCGGCTTCACGAGTGCCTACAAACCCGCTGTTGTAGATGCCGTGAACGGGCAGCTTGCCCCACCGTCTTTTCACATCGCCTTTGATGCCAATTTACAGATGAACGATGGGCGTTTGGTTGACCACATCAGACAAAAATACCGTTTGACTTCTGCGGCTGCTTTGGAGTACATTGAGGCATTTGCCGCCGATGCACGCAAAAATTTTGAAAAAGGTGAGATTGTGGTTTTACCCGAAATTGGACGATTGTACCGTGATTTCGCCCAAAAAATTCAGTTTTTGCCCGACCTAACCAATTTTAATATGGATTCTTTCGGCTTGCCCAACATCGTGTATGCGCCCGTTTTGAGAAATAAAGTGGAGTCTATCGCACGGGCAACATCTGATGTACCACAACAATCTTATGCGCCGCCAATTGTCACGACACAGTCCCAGCAAACTGAGGTGCAATCAGCAGCAGCAAAGCCGCAACAACAAGCAGCTACGTCCACTGAAGCACCCATACGTGCAGAATCATTGGCAGAGCGTCAATCGGCTGCTTTTCCCTCGCCAATTGATGCTGTCAAGTCGCCAGATGTGTCAAAATCAACAGAAGTTTTGGAGAAAATGCGTGAAAATTGGCGAACTTGGTTGCCAATAGCGGCGGTTATCTCTATTATAGGTGTGATGATCTGGCAGTTAAATGGTGTCTCAAAACCTAATCGTACTGAGGGGGGCAGAAAATCACCGGCTACCGAATCCAATGTCAATACAAGTCCTTTGCAAGACATTCCGAGTACGCCCAATGTTAATATTGCACCACCGATTGATGGTATAAAACTGAACCAATCGGCAGATAATGCGCAAGACAAGACCACCATTGCTTCGCCCGATATGCTTTCTGGTTCGCCCAAAACAGAAACATCTATGAACCGCGAACCTAATCTTAGTGTTTTGGAAGGCGCAAATCACGCAATAGTTGCTCTGGGTGGTTTTGGCGATAAGCGCAATATTCAAAGAAATAAAGCATGGATTACGGAAAAAGGATACAGTGTTATTGAACGCAAAAACGGTGCTTTGACGCTTCTTAGTTGCGAATTTAACTACCAAACACGCGCAGATTTGCAAAAAAACATGCGGGCACTGAGGGGTAGGTTTGGGGAAGAAATAATACTTATAAAGAAATAATATCATTTTATATTATTGCTCGTTTCGCTGCTAAAAAACTCTCCGTGCCGCCGAAGGCGGCGCGTTTTGAGCTACTAAGTAGTTGTTCATAAATAATCGCTACTTTTCATTACACGCCTTTGCGCTCGCTTCGCTCGCGCAAGGGAAGGAGAGGTGGTTCATTTTTCGGGCTTTGCCCGAAAAATGAACCACATTCCTCCTTCTCGCGCGAGCGAAGCGAGCGCAGAAGGTGTAAAAGTAGAGATTATTATGAACTAACGTAATTGCTAGCCCATAGCTCGCTTCGCTCGCAAAAAGGGGATGTGGTTCATTTTTCGGCCTTTGCCCGAAAAATGAACCACCCTCTCCTCTCTCCGTGCGAGCGAAGCGAGCGCGGGCTAAGTAATTACGAACTAACTACTTATCACAAAACTTAGATGAGCATTGAAAAATGAACAAAATAAAAAGTGTTATTGGCGTTGTTTTATTGTTCGCGGGTATTTGCGGTTATGCTTACGAAATGCGGTATTTTACCAATACTTTCGCCAGCAGCCCTCTGTTTTTTCGAGGATTGGTACTTGGTGCTTTGGTAGGTTTGGGTGTTTTTTTTACATACAAAAGCAAAGTAGAAGATGCACTTGAACGGTTTCAATTGGCAGCATTTTTTATCTTGTTGGGGATGCTTGTTTTTCCTTTTCTAAGTATTTGGTCAAATCACTTTTTTGCCAAAGAGACACCCCTCAGTACCCGCGTCGTTTTTCAGCGAGAAGAACCAATTAGAACGGGGCGTTTTGGTATTGCTAAAGATAAAATGCCAGAAATTGATGGGTTTTACACCTATTTTCTTAAAAATGAAGCACTTGACCGTGTGCGCAGCAAGCGACAATTGTTTCGTGGTGTTGCGATGGGACAGGAGGTTGAGTTACCGATTAAGCATGGTTTTTGGGGATTTGATTTTGTTGAAACAGAATAAAAGGGATTTCAGATTTCAAATTTCAGATTTCAAGGTGCAATAACTTGATAGTCAATAGTTTGTAAAATCGTCTTGGTACTTTACAGCAGTTTCCGCTTTGGAAAATTTGATATTAATCTAAGTTTTGTGGTAGTGCCTCAAAACGCGCCGCCTTCGGCGGCGCGAGGGATTTTTTAGGAGCGAGCCGTTTTTATAGCTCGCTTCGCTCGTAAAACAAGGGAGATGCGTTTCGATTTTGGGCGAAGCCCAAAATCGAAACACCCTTTTTTTGCGAGCGAAGCGAGCTATAAAAATCAAAAGTGAGAATTTGTTATACACTCATTATTTACAACTATGAAGAAAAGCCAATCTTTTCGCCGACAAGCAGTCGTCGTTATTCACGGCATCGGCAATCAACAGCCGATGGACACATTACGCGGTTTTGTCTCTCGTTTACTTAGACCTGACGACAAAATGTACAGTAGTCCAAACCGATTGACAGACAATTTGGAACTTCGTAAACTCAGTATTGGGCATAAAAATACCGATTTTTATGAGTTTTATTGGGCAAATCTTGTCAAAGATGTGCCTATGACGGATATTTTGGTGTGGATGGTTAAACTCATTTATACCCGCCGACTACCCGAACGCTTGAAAAACGTCGTTTGGGGTTTGCGTGTTTTCTTACCAGTTTTTACGTTTTGTATTTTTCTATTGGGCAGTAGAATAGCTTTGATGTTCAAAAACCCTGATATGTTTAAAGTCACGGTTTATGGCTTTTTGGTGGTTTGGCTATTGCGCTCATCGAGCAGTGTCTTGTTGAAATTGCTTGAAAATACCTTTATTCAATTTATCGGTGATGCCGTTCGCTATACTGTTCCAACGCCTGAAAATATTGAAACGCGCTCAAGGATTCGGTTAGAAGGGCTTGAATTGTTGCGAAAACTGCACGAAGACACCGAAGACGACGACCCCATCAGTTTACTTACGACCGTATTGTTTTAGTGGGACATAGCTTAGGTGGTGTTATCGCCTACGATATTTTGTCGTTTTTGTGGAGTGCCAATAATAAAACCTTTGATAAATCAATAGACTTTGGTTTGTTGAATCAAACTGCTTTGGCGGACATATCCGACTACGTAAATGGTGATGTATTCGATGTGTCAGAATACCAGAATTTGCAGCATCGCTTGTTTTATGAACAAAGACGATTGGGTAATACGTGGCGCATTTCGGATTTTATTACTTTGGGTTCGCCTTTAGCACACGGCGCATTTTTGTTGGCGAAAGACAACGACGATTTTAATATGAAAATTGAGCAGCGTGAAGTAGCTGTTTCTCCTCCACAAATGAATCCAGAAGACAAGCATTTTTTTTACCCAAAATCTTACAATATTGACGTCAATTCAATAGATGACAACGCTATTGCGGTGGTGCAAAAAGAGAAAAGAACGGTAAAAATTCTTCATAGTGCTGCACAATTTGGTGTAGTTCGGTGGTCAAATTTCTATTTTAATGCTGACTATGTTGGCGGCAGTATGCGTAAATGGTTTGGCAAAGGCATGTTAGATGAGGAAATTATTCCAGTTGGAAGGACAAATCAGAATATTCCTGTAAAACCTCATACCGCTTATTGGTCGGTCGAGCAGCCTGAACCTATGGGTACAATCCGAAAAATTTTGGAGTTATAGGTGAGGGATGGGCATAACCTAAAAGCATTTTTTGCATCTCGCGCTCGCTTCGCTCGCGCGAGGGAGGGGAATGTGGTTCGTTTTTCGGCGAAGCCGAAAAGCGAACCACGTCTCCTCCCTTTTGCGCGAGCGAAGCGCGCGCAAAACTTCTGTTTTTAATCAAAAAACGATGTTTTTAGGTTATGCCCACTCCTCAATTATAACTCATCACTTATCTCACTATTTGCAATTTCCGCATCACTTCTCGTTTGCCTTGCGCTTGAACGCGAATAAGGTATGAACCCGTTGCGACATCACCAAATTCAAGGTGGAAAGGTGCAGTACTTGCCTTTTCCACTTGATTTAATTGCACGAGTTTACCAAATTGATTGTAAACAGAAATTGTTACGGCAAGACCACTGAATTTTTTCAAATCAATATCTACGTAATCAGAAGCAGGATTCGGGAAAATGTTAATACCCTCTATACCTTTGAATATCAATGTTTTAGCATCAGATATTTTTGTTGAACCGTCCAAATATACCACTTTTACGCGGTAAGTGTTGTCGCCTTCTGTCGGGTCATTGTGGTATGTTGCGTATTGCTCATTTTCGTCAATGGCAGACTTGTTTTTGATAATTTCCACTTTTTCAAAATCGCCCGTTGCTGGATTCAATTTTTCAAGAATGAAATAATCATTTTTCGCACCTGTGTTGTTTATCCATTCAATCCGCGCCTTATGTCCTTCTGTTGCTGCTTCAATCTGCAAAACATCACGGTTCACATTGTTCGCAAGAGCCGTTATGGAAGAACCCGTGTTGTATTTTAAAATCTTAACATAATCAAACAAGCCTTCAATCGCACTGCCCCAAATTGTATTAGTCTTGTAAGATTTAATGTAATAATTCAAAGACGTGGTAGCAGGAGTGACAACATTGGCAACATCAAACGTCAAAATATCTAAATTTGGACCTGACTGACCTCTGAAATTGTTATTGCCTCTATTCACACCACCGATAAATAAATTTTCACCTTTGTATCTGTCTCCTTCAAAAGCAATGATTGTCAATTTGGCTTTAGAAGCCACACCCGAAGGTACTTTCACACAATTGATGTATGTATTATAAGTTGCCTCAGGATACGTATATTGAAACTTGTCGGCGTTGATATGAATTGTTGAATACGGCAAACTCGCTTGTTCATAAACCACCGCCAAAGACCACGCACCATAAGCTGAATTGGATTGGCAGTAATTGCCCGTATTGTTCCAAGTCAAATTACTTAAAGTGAATGTCGCAGAATTTTTGACCAAATTTGTCACATCTGCTCTTGCAGCAAAGAAGGATATGCCCAGAGTTGGCTCGTAAAACGTTTTTGTTCCTTGCGCCACAACATTTGCCCCGTTTAAAGAAACTGCGTTGTCAACCGCACCCGAGCCTGACCAGTACAAATAAGCGGCTTTCACAACTGCGTTTTTAGGCAAAATTAAAGTTCTTGAAGATGCCGCATTTTGCCCACAATTACTTCTATCTTCTTTTGGGCTCATGGTGTTACCAATTGCCAAATAATCAATTGCCCCTTTGAAAATCAATTGCTCACCGTTTCCGTTGCAGTTAGACGCGCTGTAAGATTTGGGTGTTACATTGGCGTTGACATTGACAGTAATTGATTTTATTACCGTGCAATTGTTCGCATTTTTAAGCATAACCGTATAAACACCCGCTTGGGCAGTTGTAATAGCTGAAGATACTGAAACATCGCCGTTTGAACTCCCCCATTTTGAAAAACCATTTGGACCTGACCACATATAAGACGCCAAGCCATTTGGAGTAGCAGAAAGTACTAAATTTGAACCTGCATTTACGGTTACGCTGCTACCTATTACCCAAACACCGTTTACAAGATATTCTGTCGCAGTACTGTTTGCAAAGGTTGAGCAAGGGTCAGTATTAGCATTAGTCACAGTCACCGTAAATGAACACGTTGACGTGTTCAACTTGGCATCAGCTGCCGTGTATCTCACGGTCGTTGTGCCAACGGGGAAGCAAAAACCAGATGTACGCGTGCTGGTAACTGAGGCAGTACCGCAATTGTCAGTAGCTGTCGGGGCTGTCCAAGTTGCTACTTTGCAAGCATTGTTCGTCGTCGTAAGCGTCTGGTTGGCAGGGCAAGCCGTTAAAACAGGTGCGGTTACGTCATTTGCACAAGGATTAGGATTGGTATTCGCGGTTACAGTCACTCTAAGTCGCTGTGTACAGACAGAAGGCCAGAAGCCGCCCGCCCGTAAAACAGTTAAATTAACGAGATAACTACCTGCGGGCAAATTAGGAACAGTAGCCGTAGCTGTATTGACTTGTTGGCTATAAACACGTGTATAGTTACCGTTTAAGACCTGAATCAAAGCAGCAGAAGTAGTAATACCCGTTATCGTGATTGAACCTACACCACCAACGATATTAGCTGTAGGATTAGTACAGACGTTGCCACTACTCGTTGTACTTTGAGCAACAACGACGTTAAAGCTACAAGTTGCGGTATTGTTGAGCGCATCTTTTGCCGTGTAAGTAACAGTAGTTGTACCAATTGGAAAAGCGCCACCATTAGTTAAGCCTATTGTTGGGCTTGTAACGAAAGATACTGAGGGGGTGCTACAATTGTCGGTAGCGGTTGGGGCAGTCCAACTAGCAATGGCAGTTGTAGCAGCCGTTGTCAAGTTCAGATTGGCAGGGCAAGCCGCCAAAACAGGGGCAATTGTGTCCGTTGCACAAGCGTCAATATTTGTTACTGTCACTGTAAATGAACAAGTTGAAGTGTTCAAATTGGCATCAATAGCCGTGTAAGTTACCGTTGTTGTACCAACAGGAAAGCAAAAGCCAGACGCACGGGTGCTGATAACTGTGGCAGTACTGCAATTGTCAGCAGCAATTGGGGCTGTCCAAGTTGCTACTTTACACGCACTATTCGTTGTTGAAAGCGTCTGATTGGCGGGGCAAGCCGCCAATACTGGGGCAGTTGTGTCGGTTGCACAAGGGTCAACAGTAGCAGTATTTACAGTAATTATGAATGTGCAGTTTTCCTTGTTGCCACTATTGTCCGTAGCTGTATAAATAACAGGCGTTTCACCGACAGCAAAAGTATTGCCTGACGCGTAATTCGATGTAATACCCGCCAAAGTACAATTATCAGTTGCCGTAGGTGCTGTCCAAGTTGCAGTTGTACTCCCTGTTGCGGTTGTCAAAGTTTGGTTAGCTGGGCAATTTAGAAATACAGGTCGAGTTGTGTCACTAAAACATGGATTGTTGACCGTTACCGTAAAAGAACAAGTTGTGCGATTGCCATTGGCATCTGAAGCCGCGTAGGTGACAGTTGTAACTCCTACTTGGAACATTTGATTCGGTGTATGCGTTGCATTTACTGAGGGGGTGCCGCAATTGTCCGTAGCCGTTGGTACTGTCCAAGTAGCCGTTGCCGCGTTGCTTGTTGTATTCAACACGATGTTTGCGGGGCAAACAAGTGTAGGCACGGTTACATCACCCGCACATGGATTTGTTGCTGCTACATTTATCGTAAAATTACAAGTAGAAGTATTGTTTTTAGCGTCTTTAGCCGTGTAAGTAATAACTGTATTTCCCGCAGGGAAAATAGTACCCGTTTGGAAATTAGAAGTTAATGTGACCGCACCGCAGTTGTCAGAAGCCCCTGGCGTTGCCCACACACCTACACCGCCGTTGATAGCAGGATTCAGCGTTGTGAAAAAGTTGCCAGGGCAATTGCTGATAACGGGCAAAATATTGTCAGTTGCGCAAACATCTCCACTACTACCCGTTACAGTCACCGTAAAACTACAAGTTGAGGGGTTGTTTTTAGAATCCGTTGCTGTATAAACGACAGACGTAGTGCCAACGGGAAAACGTTGACCCGAATTAGCCGAAGCGCACAACAGGATTGGTAAACACGCATCGGTCACAGTAGGTTCGTTCCAAACCGCTATTGCGCCACCATTTTGAGTTGTAAGTGTCTGATTGGCAGGGCAATTACCAAAAACTGGACCCGTCGCATCGGTCGCAGAACACGTACCCGTTGCCATTATTTTACGTACTTCAACTTTAAAACGGCACTCGGCTTGCACATTGAAAGCATCAGTTGCCGTGATTATCACCTCCGTCAAACCCAACGGAAAACTTGAACCCGATGCTTTAGTTGTCGCAAAAACGGGCGTTCCCACGCAATTATCTACTGCCGTTGGTGCTGTCCACGTATGGGTAGCCG
The DNA here is from genome assembly GCA_034520175.1 of Saprospiraceae bacterium. Lineage (GTDB taxonomy): Bacteria > Bacteroidota > Bacteroidia > Chitinophagales > Saprospiraceae > JAAFJT01. The sequence continues at coordinate 387,513 of JAXHNU010000004.1, read as the reverse complement.
TATTTTGGTCGGTAATAATCGTTACATCTTTCGGGCAACCCGTAATAACGGGCGGCACATTGTCAAAAATCTTTACTTTAATGGTGCAAGTCAAAGAATCACCCGTGCGCGTGAGCAATTGAAACGGTACATCTAAAACCTGTCCCACTTGCGAACAGAAATAAACTGCACGCGTTGTATTGTCAACAAAATATTGGAAATTCAGACATTCATCAATACCAAGACCTGCTTTAAGTGGGTTCTGACCATATACTTTTGCTTCTCCAATGGGGTCAACACCCGTTTCTAAAGTATCGCGACAAATTGTTGGTGCATTTGAAGTTGCGCCTGTATGCACATAGCCCGAGTTCGACACAATCGGCGTTCCTGTTACCGTACCACGTTGGAAAACGACACCCCAACTTTCAAGTCGCCCTGTATTGTTGATGATTGACTTGTTTGAAATGACTGAACAACTATTGTTGAAAAATAATTTTATATTATTAATCGTTCCTTCGTTGATAATTGCCCCTTCTTTGATTTCAACAACCTCAGTATTTGTCAAGGTTGCCCCTGCTCTGTTATAAATATCACCCGTTGTCACTAAGTAGGCATTGTTAGTAAACAAACCTTCGTTAAATAAGCGAATAGCATTGGCGAATGTACCATTGTTGGTCATTATTCCCATAGGTCTGTTATAGACCTCGTAATTATTGGCAACTGTTGCGCCTTTAAAATTTTCAAAGTTGCCCGTATTTGTCAAAACGCCGCCACTTGTATTGTCAAGCATACCCGAGTTTTTCCAATATTTGCTATTGGTTATCGTGTTCACATTTTTAATTGTACCAAAATTACACAATGTGTCTGTATTTGTAATTGCTGCACCATTGTTACTTTCAATCAAACCATAAGATTCCAATTTTTTATTGTTGGTAATCGAGCCATTGCCCGTTATTTTCGACCCTGCCAAAGTTGTCACATGCCCACCATTGACGATGCTTGAACCAAAACCCAGATTGACAATGCCCGTTGCTTCATTGCTAAATGTGCCTCCGAGTTTCACGTCCACCATATTATTGTTGTTGAATGTGCCAATATTTGACACAAAACCACCCGACTCGACGTTAAAACGGAAACCCGATGTAGTCGTTGCGCCCAATTTATTGTTCAACCTACCCGTGAAATTCATAACTGCCGTTGAGTTGATTTGTCCACCCGATTCATTGTTAAAAATACCAAAACAGTCATGGATACCGTTGTTTGTGTAAGTCGCCGTATTGTTCAAAACTCCTTTGTTTGTGAAACTCCCCAAATTGGTCAAGTTACCCGCGTTGTTGATGAGCGAACCTGTGGCGTTGATGAAACTCCCCCCAAAATCAACTTTGTAGCTTGCACCTGTTTTTACTTCAAGTGTTTGATTGTTGGTAATCGTCGTTGGACTGCTAAAAACACCTGCTATACAATCCAAAAGCCCATTGTTGGTGAAAGGCGATAATTGATCCCAAGCCCCTTCGTTATTAATCGTCCCCGATACAGTATTGCTTCCTACAACCGTGTTTATGTTAACTGCACCGCGATTGATAAAAGTACCAGAGTTTGTAAAACCCGCGTTAACGTTGACTTGCGCACCCGTCGCAACGGTAAAATTTGCTTGATTATCAAGTACACCGCCGATGAGATTGCCCGTTAGAGTGGCAGTCCCTTTGTTGACAATTGTTCCAAAATTGTTAATGGGAAAATCAAGTGGTAAAGTGCCATTTATACAAACAATAGCCCCTCCACCAATAGTGGGCGGATTTGCGGCACTTGGCAAGCCATTGTTCCAGTTGGCAGCCGTTGCCCAATCACCATTGTCTGGACCGATGTACTGCGTTTGACCCCTCAGTATCTCGGCTGAAAAAATGAGTAAGCCGCTAATAAAATAAGCCGAAACGAGACGTGAGTAAAATTTCTTTTGCATGTGAATGTTTTTTAAACAATAATAATAGTTACGTAATTAGTCTGAATTTTGTGGTAATCGGTCAAAACGCGCCGCGTCTTTTTTTTTAGTCCGAGAACGGCGTGAAACTAAGTTCTTTGGATAAGACAAAAATCCCCTTGCATGGTGCAGTACACCAAGCAGGGGGGGGCAGACTTTTGAGATATGTACGTGTTTATGTTGGAACATCGGGAGAGAATATTCTCCCCATTATATATTTCACAAATGTAAAGCCTCTGCCGAAACTAACACGTTCAACAGAGGCTTATTTAGAAAAATACAAGTTTTAGGTAATGTATTAAATATTATTTTTTTTGTATAATCTTTGTTTTTTCTCCAAAGTATTGTACAAAATTTTGCATTTGTTCCGCCAATTCACGGTTGCCCGTTGCGCGAAAATACGTGTCACCAAGTGAGCGTAGCGTAAAGAAAACGAACCTGTCCATTTCTTCTACCTGCATTTCTGTTGTCCACAAATCCATTTTTAGCGTATCTTGCGTCGGCTTATCAAAAAGTGATAAAACAAACGCTTTTACCTCCTGCATCGGGTAATTTGGCGGTGCATCTGAGGTTTTCCACTTAATTTCAATGGGTAGGTTTTTATCGTCTAAACCTATTTCGACTTCTATTTTCGATTTTTTTACAACTTTAGGATTCATATATTGTTAATTTTCACGCGAACTTTTGTGCCACGTATTTATATTATTTTATGGTAATTACTTAGCCTATTGCTTGCTTCGCTCGCGATAGAAGAGAATGTGGTTCATTTTTCGGGCAAAGTCCGAAAAATGAACCACCTCTCCTCCCTCGCGCGAGTGAAGTGAGCGTGTAGTAAACACTTACGACGTTTCGAGAACGCAAAGAAACAAAGATTATAAAGAATTAAAAGAGTTAAGTGATTAAACAAAATTACACTTCTTCAAACCTTCGAGGTCTTTAAGAACATCGAAGGTTTAAAGTCTTGAAAATCAACAAACTATGCCCCCTCAGTATTTTTTCTAAATTTGTAATTACTTACTCATGTTACGCAGAGCCATAGGCTCGACCGATTTTGTAGCGGCGGATTTCAATCCGCCGAAAACATACATACCTTTTCATTAAGAGCCGTAGGCTCGACGCATATCCATATGCACCGAGCCTACGGCTCTTAAATAATCGGGTTTAAACTTTCGGCGGATTGAAATCCGCCGCTACAAAATTGTTCATGCCTACGGCATTTTTGGCACACCTACGTAACATCAGTTACTTAGCCTATTGCTCTCCCGAAAGCCTTCGGGAGAGCAATAGGCTAAGTAAGTTGTGGGTAAATAAACGAGGTTTTAAACGCACTGTTTCTCTCCCGAATACCTTCGGGAGAAAAAGAACCTGTCCCGACCTTCATCGGGAGCCAGTAAATACGCTGCAAAACCTCGTTTATTTACACACAGCTACTTAATTACCATTTATCTATGGTTTCAAATTTATTTTTCCAACTGCTCAATTTTATAAAAAAGGTAATTATTTGGTCCGCGCTCGCTTCACTCGCGAAAAAAAGGAGAAGGGGTTCGCTTTTGCGACCAAAGCGGGCAATACGCCAAGAATTACCAAAAAAGAAGATAAACCATGCAAACGCCACAAATCACTATCATCGGGGCTGGTCCTGCGGGACAAATGGCGAGCCTTTTTTTAGCAAAACGCGGTATTGCTTCCTTATTGGTTGACAAAGGCGCACACCCGCGGTTGAAACCATGTGCCGATGTCGTCACGGGGCAGGCTATTCGTATTTTACATGAGTTGGACGCTGATTTACCCTTAGATAAGTCTTTTACGGATAAATATTTGCCGATAAATGGGACGTTGTTGCACACCCAAAACGGTAAAACGTTAGATATCGCTTTTTTGCCACTCAATAAATTGGAGCATTTACCGACTTGTATTGCGATGCCACGCATGGATTTCGACAATTGGCTACACGAGAAAATAAAAGCCTCTCCACTCATTGAATTGTGTCAAAATACTGCCATTACGCATTGGGAACGCCACGAAGACAAGCAAGAATGGACGCTTTTCGACCATAAAAAAGAACCCATTATCAAGACAAAATTGCTCATCATTGCAACGGGTTCAACGGCTTCTTTGCCCTTTACAGTTGGTCATTTGACTAAGGAAGACAAACATTTTGCGATAGGCGTGCGCGGCTATTTCAAAAATGTAGGGAATGAGGCTTTTCCAAATCATGCAGAATTATTTTTTCATCAAAAACTCATGCCGGGTGCTTTTTACATTGCCCCTTTTCGGGGCGACACTGCAAATGTTAATATCGTTATGCGCAGCGATATTCTCAAACGCAACAAATTGAACCTCAACGCTTTATTTTGGGAGGCGATTCAATTGCACCCAACATTGAAAGAGCGATTTAAAAACGCCGAACAGGTAGGAAAACTCGAAGGGAGTGCCTTGCATCTTGGCACTAAAACACGCGCTATTTCGGGCAGCGGCTACATGCTTGCGGGTGATGCAGGTGGTTTGATTGACTTAATTTCTGCCAATGGTATTCCACAAGCCATGATTAGCGGAAAATTCGCCGCCGAACAAGCGGCAATTGCGTTGGAAAAACAAGATTTTAGTGCCGCCGTTTTAAAAGGATACGACCAAAAAGTATTCAAAAAAATAGACAATGACCTTAAACTGGGGCGCATCATGTCCCCGTTTTTGACCCATAATTTTGTACTCAACCTAATTATAAAATCGCTTAATTTTTTGGCAGGTCGAAAAAGAGCGCAAGAACAATTGCAAAGTCTGTTGTACACGCCAAGCGTTGTCAGAACGCTCATTAATCCGATGTTTTATTGGCGATTGCTTTTTTAAAGTGTAAATGACGTGTTTGATTCAGCAAAAAATTACGGTTTATGAATTCGTCTTTCGGGTTTTGCCCGAAAAACGAATCACCTCTACTATTTCCGTGCAAGGGAAGCCTACACGGGCTGATTAATTACGAATATTTTACTTCTCCCATTCGTTTTTTTAGCTTAATTTTGCCCAGTAAAAAATGAAATCATGGCAAAATCATCAATTAAATCTTTTCAATATTGGTCGGAACAAGACGTTAGATTGATGTTCAATTTAACTAAATTGTCTGTTTCACCTCATCTGACAAACTTGTTACATGCAGCTATTGAGTTGACAGATGGAGAAAAAAAACGGTTGGATAAATACCGTTTTCGCCTTTTGGAAATGGCAAATGCTTGGAGCGAAGAAGACCTTAAAATGTACTTTATTGCTCATGTGTTAGATATGGCGGATATTGGAGACACAGATAAAAACTATCGTTTTTTCTTCGACCAAACTATTAAAGGCACGGTAAAAGGCGAAATAATAGGCGGAAGCGTAGATGCTTTACTTGCAAAAGGTTATCAAACGCCTTTAGCTCCTTTCTTTTTTTTGAAAGAATATAAAGCCGAAAAACGGCGCGATACAGACCCGCTCGGTCAACTTTTAGCGGCTATGATTGTCGCTGAAAATCACAACGACCACGGAGAGTTGATGTACGGTTGTTACGTCATAGGACGTCTTTGGTTTTTCATTACTTTTCAAAACAGCAGCTATTCTATAAGTCGCGCTTATGATGCCACACAGGAGGATATTTACGAAATTTTGGTCATCTTGAGACGGATTAAAATACTTTTTGAAAATAAAATTAATATCGCTGCGTAAGGTAACGAATAAGCCTACATTTCCTACATTTGCCGCATGACTAAGAAAATCCACCTCCTAATAGGCTCAAATATGGGCGACCGAAAAGCATATTTGGTGAAAGCCGCCGCAGAAATTGATAAAAAAATCGGTAAAATCGCGAAAGAATCGCGCTTGTACGAAACTCAAGCGTGGGGTCTGACCAATCAACCAGATTTTATTAATCAAGCTCTCGAAGTTGAAACGACGCTTTCACCACAAGAAACATTGCAAAAATTATTGGCTATTGAAACCGATATGGGGCGTATCCGAACGGAAAAATGGGCAGAACGCACCATTGATATTGATATTTTACTCTTTGCAGATGTCATTGTCCAAGAAGCTGATTTGCAGATTCCTCACCCACGCTTACCCGAACGCAATTTTGCGCTTGTGCCTTTGATGGAACTTGCGGGAGAAACGGAACACCCAATTCTAAAAACCACGATTGAAGATATTTACATGGAAAGTAAGGATACTTTAGATGTTTTTGAAGTGGAGTAATTCTTTAGTCACGCTCGCTTCGCTCGCAAAAAACGAACCACATTCCCTCCATCGCGCGAGCGAAGCGAGCGTGGCTAAGGAATTACGAATAATCAATAATTTTTATGAGCGAAGACCCTCCAATAGACAAGAATAACAATCCCACACCTTATAGTTTCATCGCTATTGAAGGCAATATTGGCGCGGGTAAAACCACGTTTTGTACATTGCTATCCGATGAAATAAATTGTCGGTTGATATTGGAACAATTTACAGACAATCCATTTCTGCCCTTGTTTTATGAGCAACCCGACCGTTATGCCTTCCCCGTTGAACTGTTTTTTATGACCGAAAGACACAAGCAATTGCAAGAAGCATTGACAAATTTAGATATTTTTACCCCCCTCAGTATAGCTGACTATTTTTTCATAAAAACCCTTCTTTTTGCCAAAAATAACCTCAATACAGAGGAATTTCGCCTATTTAAACGCTTATTTAAGGTACTCAACTCGACGTACCCGAAGCCCGAATTGCTCGTTTATCTGCACAGAAGCGTAGATGATTTGCTACGAAATATCAAAAAACGCGGACGTACTTACGAAACAGATATTTCTGCCGACTACTTGACAGAAATCCAAAACGGTTATTTTGACTATTTCAGAACTGAAACAGATTTGCCAATTCTGATACTCGATGTGGAAGGCATTGATTTTGTAGCCGATAAAGCACAGTTTGAACAACTAAAAATGCTTTTGACTAAACAGTATTCAGTTGGTATTCATCGCGTTAAGTTGTAGTATGAAAAACTACTGCTCGCTCCGCTCGCAAAATACTCATTTAAAATTGCGCTCCATGCAGCACCAAATACGCCAAACACGCCACAATAGACGGAATCAAGCACCACTGCACAATCCACAAAACCATTAGAAAAACTGTCGGGGTCACGGGTAAAATCATCCAAAACCATTCTGTTTTGCCACTCCCTTTCATGCGTGCATTAAGTGGACTATACACCGTATGCAAAAACTGCTCTATGCGCCGCGCAAAGAAAAAACGTGCCGCAAATATCTCATAAGTCGTCCCGCGCAAGGAAGATTCGATACTGCGTGTGCGGTTTTCTACGCTCTTGGCAATGCCGATTTTGTAGCGAAAAAGATAGCGCGTGTTGCCCAAAACGTAAATAAATCGGTAATCAAATTTTACTAAAAGTCTTTTCATATTATAATTTAAGGAAGTTAAGTAGTCAAACCTAAACATGCCGCAAGCAGGTTTATTTAGGTACAAGTACTTACTTAGTTTATTGCTCGCTTCCCTTTTTTGGAGTGTATAACAAATTCTCACTTTTGATTTTTATAGCTCGCTTCGCTCGTAAAACAAGGGAGATGTGTTTCGATTTTGGGCGAAGCCCAAAATCGAAACACATCTCCCTTGTTTTACGAGCGAAGCGAGCTATAAAAACGAAATAAGGACAATTTGTTATACACTCCTTTTTGCCGCGAGCGAAGCGAACGCGCAAAGTTGTTTACCTTTTGAGCCAAACAACAGGTACAAAGTTAAAACTATTTATATGTATTTTTTCAATTTGTATAATTAAAAGTTTTAATTAAAAAATAATTACATATTTTTATATTACAATTTAAAAATAGTTTATACATTTAAGGCGCATAAAATAACGTTACTTACACAATGAACTTAATTAAATATTTTACACGGAACAAATTGCTCGTTAGGTCGGCAATGGTTTTATCTCCTTTTTTTTGTCGAGAACTGATTTTTCAATCGGTTATTAGTTACCGTATTGAACGGGAGCGTGGTTTTTCGCCCACACTCAACTCTACCTTAGAAAACCAAATTGCAGCACACTACGAAGTCAACGACCGCCGATTGAACAATGGGGATAGGATTGCCTACGCCGCATTGAAGATAACGGCTGATTATTTAGACTATGACAGCGAACAAAAAAACGATACCGACCCCCTCAGTATAGTACGCACCAAAACCGTAAATAGCACGAGTTTCGCCGCTTTTTACGCTGCAACAGCACAATTCCTATTGCAAAAAAATGGATTAGACAAACGCTATGTCTGCAAACAATATGTGGCATCGAGGCGTCAGAATGGCGTTAATATCCACGACCGCTATCTCTCCCCTTACGACGGTAATTCGCCTTTCAAAAGTACCTGCGATATTGTCGGCATCATTGACCTTAAAACGGGTTCAAAACGCTTCGTTGACCCAGTCTTGTTTGAAAAAGCAAGTATGGCTAAAATTCGAGTTGATGAAGAAACTACCCCCTGAGTAGAAAAGACTTCGGCGCAAGTTTCGGAACGATAATTGGGGTAATGAAGAATATTGAAAGTCTCGAATTCGATTTTTTAAAATATTTGTAATTACTTATTGAGGGATGGGCATAACCTAAAAACATCGTTTTTTGATTAAAAACAGATGTTTTGCGCTCGCTTCGCTCGTGCAAAAGGGAGGAGACGTGGTTCGTTTTTCGGCGAAGCCGAAAAACGAACCACATTCCCCTCCCTCGCGCGAGCGAAGCGAGCGCGAGAAGCATCGTAAAAAGTAGCGATTATTTATGACGAACTACTTAGGGTTAACTTTTGGCGGATTAAAATCCGCCGCTACAAAATCGTTCATGCCTACGGCATTTTCAGCATATATGCCTAACATCAGTAATAACAGATTTAAGCCTTTGTATTGACACGTAGCGTCAAAATAATGATTTTAAAAAAACTGTAAGAAAGAACTAATTTCCAAATTTTTGCGCTGCCTGGGTATATGTTAATGTCAAGCAAAACAAGGCGTTTTTACTTGTATATTTTTCCAAAAGCCGTATCTTTGGCATATAAGTTCCGTGTACACCGATTCCAAAGTATAGTTTAAAGCATAAATATATATTCCCATGAAAGCAGTTCTATATCTTAGCCTGTTTTTTAGCTTATTTTCTACTTCAATTTACGCACATCCTTGTCATTTGTTTACACATGATACCTGTCGTATTCCAACGCTCATTACACCGAACGATGACGGGCAGAACGACGACTTGATTATTCCCTGTCTGCCAAAGGATATAAGTGTTAATAAAAGTGAATTATTTGTATTCAACGAATGGGGCGAGCGAGTCACGTATTACAAACCTTATCTCAATAATTGGCATGGCACTTACAGAAGTCAACCCCTGCCCGATGGTACATATTTTTACATTTTTCGATTAAGTCCGTCAAGCGAACCACAACGCGGTTATATCACTATTTTTAGGTAAAATGTCCCTCCTTCCTCGCGCTCACTTCGCTCGTGCGGGGAAGCAGGAGACGTGGTTCATTTTTCGGTGAAGCCGAAAAATGAACACCCTTTCTCTCCTAAGCGCGAAGCGAGTGTAAAAGAAAAATGAACCACTCCTTTTCATTAAGACACACAAAATGAGTGCAATATGTATTCAAAATCAATTTAATTTCCCATGACAATGAGAATAAAGCGTTTACACCACATCATAGTTTTTAAAATTTTATTTATCCTCTCGCTCATTTTTACTGAGGGGGGCAATCTTCGCGCTCAACAAGAAGGTAATTCCACTTTATTTATGTATAACCCGTTGGCTGTCAATCCCGGGGCGGCGGGCATACAGGAAAATACGCGCTACTTACTGTCGCACCGTTCGCAATGGATTGGTTTCAAAGGTGCGCCGATGATGCAAACATTGAGCGTCTCAACACCTGCATTTAGCGATAGATTGGGTTTTGGTGCAAGCCTTTACAATCGGCGCATTGGTATTATTGAGTCGCAAACGGTAACAATGGCTTGGGCATATAGTGTGATAAAAACAGCAAAATTTAATTGCAGAGCTGGTTTACAAGGCGTAGTAAAACGTACAGCTTTGCGCTTCAATGACCTTGAAGAAGCCGCACAGTTTGCGAGTGACCGTTCGGTTAATGTCTCACTCGCCTCAAAATTGGTGAGTAATTTTGGTTTGGGTGTTTATATGACTTATAAAGATGCTTTTCTTGGCTTTAGTATCCCTTCATACTTACCTAATGTGTTGGGTGTCAATCCTTTTACGGAAACAACGGCGGCAGAATCGGCGCATTATTACGGACAGGGTGGCTTTCGGTTCAAATTTACTGAGGGGATTAAGTTACAGCCTTCAGTGATGCTCAAATGGGTAAAAGGTGTGCCGTGGAGTTTAGATGCCAATATGAGTATGATTGTCAAAGACAAAATTCAATTAGGCATTTCCTACCGCACGGGTAAAACCACTTTGTCAACGCTTGGAGAATCAGCCGATTTAACTTTTTCACTTCAAGTAAATGATAAATTAAACATAGGCTTGGCTTACGATTGGCTTTTAGCACCCGTCAGTAAATACAGTATCGGCAGTGCCGAAGCCTTGATAAAATATGATATTGTGAAGAAAAAAGAAGTGGTTTTTAGTAATCCACGCGCTTTCTTCTAAATGTATAGTATTTAGTTTTCGAGTGTTTAGAATTTTGCAAAAAATTGTAATTACTTAGCCTATTGCTCGCTTCGCTCGCAAAAAGGGGGAATGTGGTTCATTTTTCGGGCAAAGCCCGAAAAATGAACCACCTCTCCTCTTTCCACGCGAGCGAAGCGAGCGCGGACTAAGTAATTGAGGAGTGGGCATAACCTAAAAACATCGTTTTTTGATTAAAAACAGATGTTTTGCGCTCGCTTCGCTCGCGCGAGAGCGGGGAATGTGGTTCATTTTTCGGGCTTTGCCCGAAAAATGAACCACATTCCCCCTCTCGCGCGAGCGAAGCGAGCGCGAGAACCAGCAGTTTAGATTTTATGTATGGTTTCAAATCTAAAAACTAAAAACTATACACTAAATACTTAAAAAGACACAACTTAAATAATTTTATTACGTAAAAGCCTTTGTAACAACTGATGATAAAACTTTCTGCCCTACCTTCATTCGGGTAAAAAAAGCCTTTCAGTTGCTGAAAGGCTTTTTTTGTTTTTTACCATTATAAAGTTAATTTATTTATACTAAAAATTTTAATTTGTCATTAAAAACCCATAGATTTGTATTTTTAAAACAACAAATAATATATACATTAAAATTAAATATAATCTCTACAAACAATCATCGCCCATCTAAAACGGCAGCTAATTTTAACGAAAGAAACTGTCCCCCCGTACCTATAATCTAAATCGAACATATCCACTTTTATCGAAAACTATGACATCAATGAAGCGATTTTTGTTTTTACCATTAGTATTTTTAGGATTATCAGACGTCTTTGCCCAAATTACCGTCACTAATGAGCGCAGTATCAATTCTGCTTTTCAAGAGTACAGTCCTGCTTTTTATGGCAAAGGTTTGGTGTTCGTAGCAGCCAATCCTGCTATCGAAAAAGACAAAAAAGAAGACACACAAATCGGGCGTTTCACAACGTCTATCTTTTTGGCGAAACGTTCTCCAGAAGGGGTCTTGCAGCGTCCCCTACCTTTTGCCCAAGAGCTGACTACCAAATTTTACGATGGTCCGATGTCGTTTAATGCGTCGGGCGATATGGTGTTTTTCACGCGCTCGAACCTCAAAAAAGGCAAACCTAAAGCCGCAAAAGATGGTAAAGTCAAATTAAAAATATACACAGCATTGCTCACCAATGGACAATGGACAAATATCACTGGATTGCCTTTTTGCGACGGTGAAGCGGACTACGCACACCCTGCGGTATCGGCTGACGGACGGCGTTTGTTCTTCTCGTCCAATCGGTCAGGTGGTCAAGGTGGTATGGATTTGTACGTGTCCATGAATCAAAATGGCAATTGGGGTGAGCCTGTCAATTTAGGTCCAAAAATTAATACGCCCAAAGACGAAATCTTCCCTTTTTCTCACGCGAATGGGACGTTGTTGTTTAGCACCAATGGTAGAAAAGGCGTTGGCGGATTGGATATTTTTTCGACCCAACAAACGGCTAATGGCTGGTTGTCACCTACTGCTTTACCCGAAAACATCAATTCCACAAGCGATGATTTTGGTTTGATTTTGAATGAAAACCGCACATTCGGCTATTTTGCTTCAAATCGTGCAAGTGGTCAAGGTGACGACGATATATACAATGTGACTATTCCCGAAGGGCTTGAATTGGTTTCTACAAGTGCTGCGAATGTAGAAGATGATTTGTTCTCAAATTCGTCTAAAACAGATGAATTGGCGCTGGCTGAAAAAGCCCGACAAGAGGCAGCACGCATTGCCGAGCAAAAACGATTGGAAGAACTCAGACGCCAAGAAGAGCAAAAACGCGAGGAAGCAAAATTGGCAGCACAAAAATTAGTCAATGAGAAAAAATTGCAAGAAGCTGAAATTGCTGAACAAAAACGACAAGAAGCTGATGCCGCCGAACAAAAACGGATAAAAGCAGAAATTGCGGAAGCGAAAGCGAAAGAAGCACAGTTGGCAGAAAAAAGACGTACCGAAGTTCTGAAATTAGAGCAAAAACGCGAAGATACACGCTTGGCAGAAGAAAAAAAGAAAGCAGATAAACGCGTCAAACAACAAAAAGAAGAGGCAAAAATTGCCGAGCAGAAAAAAGAAAAAATCGTCGCCGACATGCAAAAACGCGAAGATGCACGCTTGGCAGAAGAACAAAAAGAAGCCGCGAAATTGGCGGAACAAAGGCAAAAAGAGACAAAAATAGCTCAAGAAACAGCCGAGCAAGCCAAATTACAAGAACAAAAACGTGAAGAAGCACAATTAGTAGAAGCACAATTAGCGGAGAAAAAACGTGAAGAAGCACGACTTGCCCAAGCCAAATTGGAAGAGCAGAAACAAGAAGAAGCAAAACGAATTGCCGCACAATTGGCTGAACAAAAACGCGAAGATACGCGACTTGCCGATGCAAGACGTGAGGAACTGCGCCTGAAAGAAGCACAATTAGTAGCGCAACGCCAAGCAGAAGCGAAATTGGCGGAACTAAAACGCGAAGAAGCGCAATTGATTGAAAAGCGACAACAGGAAGCTAAATTGGCAGAAGTAAAAGCAGCTCAACTAAAACGCGAAGAAGCGCGGGCAGCAGAAGTAAAAATTGCGGAAGTAAAAATTGCGGAAGCAAAAATTGCGGAAGCAAAATTGGCAGAAATGAAAATTGCGGAACTCAAACGCGAAGAAAAACGCATGGCGGAAGCTAAATTGGCGGAAGAAAAAGCAAAAAATAAAAATAAACGTAAGAAAGATGTGGGGACTAATGATGCACTTACATCTTTTACGCCTCCTCAGTCAAGTGACTCCAATGCTGTAAATACGCCGCAAAAGCCTAACGGACAAGAGCAAAATATAAATGTTGCACCAAGCACAACGTCGGTTGTAGCACCGATTGCTTTGCAGAATCAAATAACGAGACAAAGCAATGCGGCAAATACGGTGGGTTCGGCAAGTGAGTTTGGTGAAAATGGGACCAAAATTGAGCAAAATAGTAATAATTCGGGAGAAAATACTGAGGGGTATAAATACACCGAAACTTCGATTGCGGCATTTGATAAAAACTCGAATATTGCGCTTAATCAAGTGAAAGTAGCCGTTATTTCAATGAAAACCTTGAAAAATCCAGTCGTTATAACTGATGCAACTGGCAAACTGACAGGTTTACGGACAGACGACGGGACAGCTATTCCGCTTGAAGAATTGCCCCAACAAACAGAAATTACCAATGAAAAAGGGCGGGTAAAATTGCCTTTGGTGGTGGGTGAACGCTATTTGTTTACTTTTTCTAAAGCGGGTTACGACCCTAAATTTATCATTAAAACGATTTTGGTGGTTGATAATCGCGTCGCAGCTTTATTGATTCCAGAAAAAATAGCCTACGATAAATCATCGAATGTGGTCGCACAGGTTAAGGTAGAAAGCCCAAAAGTGGCGGAAAAACCTATTATTGATGCAAACAGTAGCTATACCTCGCCGCAGGTTGTAGCACAAGATAATGGATACACAACGCAAGTTACGGACATTTATACAAATACGCAGCAAGTGGATACAAACATCACACTGGCTGATAATTTCGGTGAAAATATGGCACAGACGTTGGTTCAAGGACAAACTTTTGAATTGCGCAATATTTATTATGGCTATGGCGATGCAGAATTAAATGATGCCACTAAAAGAGAATTGCAACCACTCGTGAAAATGATGCAGCAAGACCCCGAAATGGTCATCGAGGTTGCCGCACACACGGACAGTCGTGGAAAAGCACCCTTCAATTTGGATTTGAGCCAGCTACGCGCCGACAATATTAAATCTTTTTTGGTAGAAAACGACATTGCACCCGAACGTATCAAGACGATTGGCTACGGAGAAACACGTTTGAAAAATAAATGTGCCGACAATGTGGATTGCTCAGAACAAGCGCATCAAATAAATCGGAGAACAGAAATTCGCGCATTGAAAGCGGGCGTTTTGTTGAGTTCGACACCTCAAAATGAAGGCGAAATACAAAAAACAGGCGAAAATACTGAGGGGGTACTTATTGCCGATGCGTCTTCAAACCCAGTGAAATATTTGAGTAATTCGGGCATAGCGCAACGTTATTTGGTAGTTGTAGGCACGTATGCCAAGCAGAATAATGCGGAAAAACAACGCCAAAAAGTCATATCATCGGGTTTTTTGGAAACCGACATCGTTCACTTTCCCGATAATGGATTTTATGGGGTCTGTGTCCGTCATTTCGATACATTTAAGGAAGCCCAAACGCTTTCCAACTATATCAACGCACAAAGAGAATTTGAATCATTTGTTAAGGAGTTGAAATAAGACCGATTGTTTAGCAGCAATGAAGCCTCAACTTTGGTTGAGGCTTTTTTTGTCATCAATCTTCACAAAACTTGGGTTAATATGAAAGACTGCTAAGGTGAAATTCCAGCCCTAATACACTTGCGAAAAATTATTTTTCCAACTTACTAAGTAGTTAGTCATAAATAATCGCTAATTTTACGACGCTTTTCGCGCTCGATTCGCTCCCGCGAGAAGGGGAAATGTGGTTCATTTTTCGGCGAAGCCGAAAAATGAACCACCTCCTTTTTCTGCCGTTGCGCAAGCAAAATGCACGGAAGCTCAATATTTACTTTGAATCATTAAAAGATACGAGTGTATAACAAATTGTCCTTATTTCGTTTTTATAGCTCGCTTCCCTCGTAAAACAAGGGAGATGTGTTTCGATTTTGGGCGAAGCCCAAAATCGAAACACCCTTTTTTTGCGAGCGAAGCGAGCTATAAAAATCAAAAGTGAGAATTTGTTATACACTCAAAGATACCAAGATTTCAAATTTTAGATTTCATTTTTCATCATTTTCAAAAAACTTTTGGAATGCGCTTTAAACTCACTGCTTGTGTCGCGTTTTTCGTGTTTTTCACGACAATCAACGCTCAAATCAACTACACAAAAGAAGAAGTTGAACAACGGTACAATACTGAAACGATTATTTTACAACCTAATGCCTTTGAGAAAAATGGCGTATCCACTCGTATGAATGGTTTTTTTCCAAATGAGAAATTACTTTATGAAATTGCATCAAATGGTGGGCGAGAAGCGAATGACCAGTATGAAAAATATAAAGATGCGGTGATTATGTATTGGCTTGCCAACGTTTTAGGTATAGTTGGTGTATTGGTCTTTTCTTTCTTTGCGCTTTCAACTGTAACACAAACAGGTTTATTGCTATATTTAGTTAGTCTATTTGGTTTCACTCTTTTGATTACTCGGTTAGGTAATAAAGTCCATCGGCTATTGTCAAAGGCTGTTTGGTACCACAATAAAAATGTGTTATTGCGGAAATAAAGAGACAAATAAGTAGTTAGTTATAAATAATCGCTATTTTTTACGACGCTTTTCGCGCTCGATTCGCTCGCGCGAAAAGGGGGAATGTGGTTCATTTTTCGGGCAAAGCCCGAAAAATGAACCACCTCTTTTTCCCTTTTGCGCGAGCGAAGCGAGCTATAAAAACGAAATAAGGACAATTTGTTATACACTCCTTTAGTTTCAAAAATTTAAACAGCCTCTACCAAATTTGTATAATTAGCAGGCGTATAGACAGCCAAAACGTTGGCGATTTTCTGCAACAATTCATCGGGTGAAAAAGGCTTGCCGATGTGGTCAGTCATACCAAACAATTGCGCTTTTTCTTTTTCATTGATAAACGTTGAAGCCGTCAAAGCAACAATTGGCAAATTGGCTTTTTTAGATTTCATGCGGCGAATCTCAGCTACTGCCCGATAACCGTCCATGCGAGGCATTTGAATATCCATCAAAATAAGGTCAAAATCGCCTTGATATATGGCTTCAATGCCGTCAATACCGTCATTGGCGGTGGTAATTTGCGCACCGCGTTTGCGCAACATATTTGCCACTAACATTTGGTTAATCTTGTTGTCTTCCACAATTAAGATGTGTTGCCCCGTCAAAAACTCACCCATAGGAACAACAACGACCCCCTCACTATTTGCAGCTTTTCCCGCGTTTTCTACCATTTTAAAAGGTAATAACACGATGATTTCAAGGCTGCCATTTGCCAATACTTCGGTTTCAATTGAGCCATTTTGCAACTCAACCAAGCGACGTGTGAGGGTCAATTCAATATCCGTTGGTGTAGCGTCTGCAATTTGGTGTGGCGTTTCAGCATTGCCCAAAAGCATATTCCAACGTTCTGTATTGGCAAAACGGGCATCGCTATTGAAACGCATGGACACTATCAAATTGTTGTTATCACGCTCTTTAGTATCAATTTTTACGTTCAATTGCGTATCGTAAGCAATAGAAAGGCGCATATTTTTCAACAAATACGTAACAATTTGCATTAAGCGTGTTGGGTCGCCGTTCAATTGTTTAGGCAAATCAGCCGCCAATTCAAAATTGACTAATTTAGATGTGTTTTTAGATTCACTTTTAGATTCGTAGCGGTGTTCATCAACAATATCCGCAAGCGTGAAGTCAACATTATCGAATGATAATTTACCTGCTTCAATTTTAGAAAAATCGAGGGCATCATTGATAAGTACCAACAAGTTATTTGCGGCAAATTGCAATTCTTTAATGTGTTCTTTTTGGTCAGTACGTGGTTTTTCTGCCATCAAATTTTGCGACAAACCGACGATTATACTGAGGGGGTCGCGCATTCGTGAAGCCGTGTTTGCAAGGTAATGGTCTTTTGAAAAAAGCGACGTTTGTGAGCGTTCGCGCTCTGCCACTTCTTCCACAAGCCGTGCATTGAGTGTATCAAG
Source organism: Saprospiraceae bacterium (assembly GCA_034520175.1). Classification (GTDB taxonomy): domain Bacteria; phylum Bacteroidota; class Bacteroidia; order Chitinophagales; family Saprospiraceae; genus JAAFJT01. Next base: position 370,123 of record JAXHNU010000004.1, on the reverse strand, counting down.
GCGGTTGTTTTTATCCGACAATTCAACGTTTTTATCTTCTAAGGCTTCGTTTTGAATCGAAATTTGGTCGTGTTGCGCTTGGATTTGTAGATTTAAGGTTTTTAATTTTTCGTTGTCGCGTTGCTTCAAACGGTAATTTTTGTACGTAGAATACAAAGCAATACCCGCAAAACCGACCAAGCCCATGAGCAACCAACGCAATTTCTGCTCCGTTGCTTTTTCTTTTTCCAAATTTGCCAATTGACGATTTTTGTCTTTTACCGACAATTCTGACTCAAATCGGGTCGTCATTTCCACCAAAGCGCGTGCTTTTTCGTTGCTGAAAAGTGAATCTTTAGCGGCTGCATAGTCGCTATAAGATTCGTATGCTTTCAAAAAATCACCCGTTGACGCATAGCCCAAAGCGATGTTTTTGAAGATGTCGGGCATAGCAGGTTGAAAAGGCAGACCCCTCAGTATAGCGCGGCTTTTTTCAAAGAAAAGGCTGGCTTGTGCCTTGTCATTGTTTTCCAAATTGACTTTCGCCAATTGGCAATTGGCTTCTGCCATACCCAATTTGTTGTCCATTTCAGAAAAAGTTGTCAAAGCACCTTCTGCATTTTCAATAGCCAATTGATTGTCTTTCAATTCATTATAAATTTTAGACAAATTCAAAAAATCGTAAGCAACGCCCGTTGGGTTGCCGAGTGTGCGGTGAAAATTGAGAGAAGCGTTGTAGTTATTGATAGCCCCGTCAAAATCGCCAATATCAGCCGTTACCTTGCCCAAATAGGCGGCAAGTATGGCGGATTCTTCGATATTTTCAAGGTCTTGCGACCAAATTTTCAAAGCCAATTCGTATTCTTGGATGGCTTTACCAAATATCTTTTTGCTCAATTGTACATCGCCCATATTGCGGTGTGTTTCGGCAATAATAGGCAAGTCCTCTCGATTGCCAGTAAGCATATCGAGGGCAGCTTGGTAATTTGTCAAGGCTTGTGCATCATTATTTTGCAAGTGAAATACCTTACCAACCCGATTTTTTGAAATAGCCACGCCACGTTTATTGCCGTTGGCTTCCCGAATTTTGAAGGCTTCTACAAAAAACGACATAGCATTTTTATAGTCAAAACGCGCTTGCGCCACCAAACCAAGATTGTCGAGCGCGTCGGCATGATTGCTCGGTGAACCTTGTTTTAATGACTCAATCACAGCTTCGTGGGCGGTTTTTTCGGCTTCATTAAGTTGATTCTTACACAAATAAGCCGTGGCAGCCACATTAAGTTGACTGAGTTTTGCCGCATCTTTTGATGAAGTAGGTACTTGAAAGGCAGTAGCTATGTGGTGATTCACAATCACAATAGCACATAAAAGGAAAAGTTTTTTCATAGAAAATGCAAGTTGAATATTCATACTTTGTTTACTTTGCCAAAAACAAGCCTAAGAATTTCGTAAACGATATTCATTGAGGGCTTTAGTGACAGTGTTTTTTTTGTCTCGTTTTGTTATTCAGAAGGAATCCCTACGTCGCGTAATGCGTTCAAAATGCGGCATTGGGATTCCTACTGAATCACAAAAACGCGACAAAACGCGATAAAACGCGATGTAGAGATTCCTACTGAATGACAAAGACGCGACAAGGACGCGACAAAAAAGAGGACTCTCTGACAATTTTAGTGATGGCTCGTTGAAAGTCGTTGAAAGATTTACAAAATCTTAGACTACTATACACTTTTGCTCGCTTCGCTCGCAAAAAAGGGGAATGTAGTTCGTTTTTCGGGCAAAGCCCGAAAAACGAACCACCTCTCCTCTCTCGCATGAGCGAAGCGAGCGCGTGGCTAAGTAATTACAAAAACATTTAATGATTGTGTATGGTGATTTACTTATTTTGTGACTTATTTTCGTAGAAGAATATTTTTCATAAATTTGCAAAATCTTGGAAGCCAAATCATTGCATTTTGGAATTTGGAATCTGAAATTTGGAATCTAAAATCTTCCTTAGACTAAATTTTTACGTTTCAATCTTAAAATTCTTGTAATTAACCCAAGTTTTGTGGTATTAAGTAGTTATAGTTGGGGGATGGGCATAACTCCAAAGCGATTTTTGGGCTTTACGCTCGCTTCGCTCGCGTAAAGGAAGGGAATGTGGTTCGTTTTTCGGCTTCGCCGAAAAACGAACCTCCCTCCCTCGCGCGAGCGAAGCGAGCGCGTGACTAAGTAATTACCTTAAATTTAAAATTTATTAAATGTTAAAAAAACGCACGCTGATACTACTCATTTTAAGCGGTTTTATGTTAAAAGTCGCTGCCCAAACACCATTAGACTATGACCTGCAAAAGTCGCTCAATACGATTATTGAAGCAGAGCAAAGGCATCATCAAAGTCTTGAAACTTTTGAAGCATCGGGTGCGGGCGCAAATTTTGATATTTTTTACCACCGTTTTGAATGGCGCGTCAATCCTGCTTACCGTTATATATCGGGTGCAGTTACGACTTATTTTAAAGCCGTTGACAATATGAATACGATGACTTTCGATATTGACAACGCGCTTAAAGTGGATAGTGTGAAACAACGCGGCGCGAAACTGTTGTTCAGTCAGTTGCCAGATAAAACCATGCAAATTAATCTACCGCAACAAGTGAATAAAGGAGGCGTGGATTCTATCACGGTTTACTATCAAGGAGAACCCATTAAAACAGGTTTTGGTTCGTTCAACCAACGGCTTCGGGGTGGTACAAAACCCGAAATTTGGACATTGTCAGAACCTTATGGCAGCCGTGATTGGTTTCCCGGGAAATCAGATTTGGTGGATAAAATTGATTCAATTGATGTCATCGTTCAATGCCCTCCTCAGTACAGGGTGGCTTCAAACGGATTATTGATTCGCGAATTGGCGGTCAATGACACCTCAAAATTGTTTCATTGGAAGCACCGCTACCCAATTGTGAATTATTTGGTGGCTTTTGCGGTCACGGATTACGTGCAGTATATTGACAAAGCCAAATTGTCGCGCGGTGATTCGATGAATATTTTGAATTATGTTTATCCCGAATCTCTCGCCGTTTCGCAAGCAGGTAGCTTCAAAACTGCCAATGCCACGCGTCTTTTTGACTCTCTTTTTGTAGAATATCCGTTCAAAAAAGAGAAATATGGTCATGCACAATGTGGTTTTGGCGGGGGACAAGAGCATCAAACCATGTCCTTTATGGGAAATGTGACCGACGCGGGATTGATTGCCCACGAGTTGGCACATCAATGGTTTGGCGATAAAATAACTTGTGGTTCGTGGCAAGATATATGGCTCAATGAAGGCTTTGCAACGTATTTGACAGGTTTGTATTTTCAATATGTGGAACCTTTTTTCTGGAGAAATTGGCGTGTTGCGGTGTTGGGTGGCGCAACAAGTGGCACGAGTGGGTCGGTTTTTGTGGACGATACCACGAGTGTTAGCCGTATTTTTAATAGCAGTTTGAGTTACAACAAAGGTGCTTACGTTTTGCACAACTTGCGCTTTAAACTTGGTGATTCTGCTTTTTTTGCTGGCATCAGACGTTATCAAAATGACCCCTCAGTAATTTACGGTTTTGCGCGAACTACCGATATAAAACGGAATTTGGAAGCAGTAAGTGGGCAAAATTTGACGGAGTTTTTCAATGATTATATCTATGGGCAAGGCTATCCAAGTTTTACCGTCACTTCTTTGCAGACAGATTTTACGGGTAGGGTTCAGGTGATGATAAAACAAACCCAATCGCACCCCTCAGTATCTTTCTTTGAAACGCCCGTTCCTGTCAAACTTATCAGCAAACAGACGGGAAAAGACACGACTTTTGTGTTCAATCTTACGCAGAATAATCAAGCATTTGCCGCTAATTTTTCGCCCACAATCGGAAGCATTGACAGCGTGGTTTTTGACCCAGAACTGAGGTTACTGTCTAAAAACAACATCGTGAAGGTACTTGTTACTGGTGTGACTCAAGAAATTGACAATCAATGGATTTCGCAAATAACGCCTAATCCTACCAAAGATAATATCACCGTTAATTTCAAATCGGACAAAACAGAACCCCTCAGTATTGAAGTCATAAATGAGGTCGGACAAATAATTTTAAAAAATAATTTTACTTCACATTACGGGGACAATTCTAAAACGCTATATTTGAGCGATTTGCCGACGGGTTTCTATGTGTTGAAACTAACAACAGCGTCTAAAATCGGAATTCAAAAATTTATTAAAAATTAAATATGCAGTATCCTCACCTTTTTGAGCCATTGGATTTAGGCTTTATGACTTTGAAAAACCGCATCCTCATGGGTTCGATGCACACAGGTTTGGAAGAAAGTAAAAATGGTTATCAAAAAATGGCAGCCTTTTTTGCTGAACGTGCACGTGGCGGCGTCGGGCTTATTGTCACGGGTGGTATTGCGCCGAATCGGGCAGGTTGGACGGGTCCATTTGCCAACAAATTGACAAGTGCTGCGGAAGCTCGTCAACATAAAATCGTTACCGATGCCGTGCATGAAGCAGGAGGCAAAATTTGTATGCAAATTCTTCATTCAGGACGCTACGGTTATCACCCTTTGGCGGTTGCACCTTCGGGCATAAAATCGCCGATTTCGCCATTCAAACCGTGGACTTTGACGGGTGGAGGTGTGCGACGAACGATAAACGATTTTGTGAATTGTGCGGCTTTGGCACAAGAAGCGGGCTATGACGGCGTTGAAATCATGGGGTCTGAGGGCTATTTGATTAATCAATTTATCGTTACAAAAACCAACAAACGCGAAGATGAATGGGGCGGCTCTTATGAAAATCGTATTCGTTTTCCAATAGAAATTGTGCGCCAAGTGCGTGAAAAAGTGGGTAAAAACTTCATCGTGATTTACCGTTTGTCCATGCTTGACCTCGTGGAAGACGGCTCAACTTGGGACGAAGTGGTGTATTTGGCAAAAGAAATTGAAAAAGCGGGTGCAACCATTATCAATACAGGCATTGGGTGGCATGAAGCCCGTGTGCCGACTATTGCGACACTCGTGCCACGCGGCGGATTTAGTTGGGTGACAAAACGATTGATGGGCGAAGTCAAAATTCCATTGATTACCACCAATCGTATCAATATGCCCGATGTGGCAGAGCAAATTCTCGCCGACGGACACGCCGATATGGTGTCAATGGCACGTCCATTTTTAGCCGATGCCAATTTGCCTAACAAAGCGTTGGAAGGTAGAACAGACGAGATAAATACCTGTATTGGCTGCAATCAAGCCTGTCTTGACCATGTCTTTGAGCGTAAAACTGCCAGTTGTTTAGTCAATCCGCGTGCTTGCAATGAGTTAGAAATGGTCATAAAACCAACAACTGCTAAGAAGAAAATTGCGGTTGTTGGGGCAGGTCCTGCGGGTTTGTCTTGTGCCATTACTTTGGGCGAACGCGGACATGAAGTACACCTTTTTGAAAGCCAAAACATGTTGGGGGGACAATTTAATATTGCCAAAGAAATACCTGGGAAAGAAGAATTTACAGAGACTTTGCGCTACTACCGCCGACAGATGGATATTCATAAAGTGCAGGTTCACTTGAACACTTTATTTGATGAAAGTTTGGCAACGGGCTTCGATGAAATCGTCATAGCAACGGGCGTCAGTGGACGTAAAGCGGGTATTGAAGGGGAAGGACACGCCAAAGTTTTGACTTATACGGACGTTGTTTTGCATAAAAAAACAGTCGGTAAAAAAGTCGCAATTATTGGGGCGGGTGGTATTGGTTTTGACGTAGCCGAATTTCTCACTCATACACAACAGCACGGTATTGAGGGTTTTATGGAGGAATGGGGCGTAGATATGAACTACGAGCGCGGCGGCGCATTGATGAAGAATACAAAAATAACGTCGCCAAGAGAAGTCTTTTTGCTACAACGTTCAAACGGGAAAATGGGTGAACGCTTGGGCAAAACAACGGGCTGGATTCATCGGGCTGCATTAAAGAAAAAGAAGGTTCAAATGATTAGCGACGTAACGTATCAAAAAATAGATGATGCAGGTTTGCACATTTTGATAAATGGTACACCCCAGATTTTGGAAGTGGACAACGTGGTTATTTGTGCGGGTCAAGTATCAAATAATGGTTTGTTTGCAAGGTTAAAAGCGGAGAATCCGAACGTGCATTTGATTGGCGGTGCATTGCAAGCGGGTGAAGTTGACGCCAAAAGAGCGATAGAAGAAGGCGTGAAATTGGGGATTCTTTTGTAATCGTAACTATTTAGCTACGTGCCTTTTGCGCGCACAACGACAGGAAGGGCATGTGGTTCATTTTTCGGCGAAGCCGAAAAATGAACCACATGCCCTTCCTGCGCGAGCGAAGCGAGTGCGTGACTAAGTAATTACGGTGATTTTATACTTTTCTCCCAAACGTTTCAAAGAGGCAAGAATCGTCTCTGACAAATTAACCCCATTTTCCAACTGCTGTTTTTTCAATTCAAGTCCTCTACTGCCTGGCAAACGCACAGGTTTTGAAGCATCGAGTGGTACAGATTGGAGCGCAGCATTTTTGAAGAAATCAACTTCCGTTAAAAACGGCTCTAAGCCTCCAAATACTGAGGGGTCTATAATTTGCAGAAAAACAGATGCGCCCCAATTTTTAGGCTGTTCTGCTCGTCCAAAACCACCTAAAGCATTGGTCATAGCCTCTACCATTATGCCAAATCCAAAACCTTTGTATCCAGAATCCATGCCGCCTAAAGGCAAAATAGTGGAAGCAGGCGACTGAAAAAAGGTAGTCGGGTCGTCGGTTGGTTCGCCGTCATTACCCAACAACCAAGCGTGGGGCAGTTTTTCGCCCAAAGCGTATTTTTGATTCACAATACCATTGGCAGTAGCCGACGTACTTACGTCAATTATAATCGGGTCGGTAGAAGTCGGGATACCAATGGCAATTGGATTGGGGCTATAAACGGGTGTTTTCCCACCAAAAGGCGCAATTGTTTTGATGCGCGGGTCTGCACAAGACAAATATATCATTAAATTTTGACGCGCCACGACTTCCAAATAAGCCGCCAGACAAGCAATATGATGGCTTTTTTGTATCGCAATTGTGTAAGTACCATAACGTTTTACTCGTTTTATAGCGCGTTCAATTGCCAATTCTATCAAATAAGGACCCGCTAAATATTGTCCATTCCAAACCTCCATCGCGCCTTTTTTATTGAGGCAAATCGGTTTTCCTTTTGTTGCCATATTGCCTCCCTCAATGTCTTTGACGTAGGCTTCAAGCAACGCCAAACCGTGTGTGGTATGCCCCAATAAATCAGATTCAATAAGTGTTTTTGCGACAATGTCTGCGGCTTTTTTGCTTAAACCCGCTTTTTTTAAGAGTGCTGATGTGAACTCTAAGAGTGTTTGTACGGTCATAAATTTCAGATTTCAAAGTGCAATAAATATTAGACTTAATGCGCATTTACAATCAATGTGTTACAGTTTACGCCCTCTTTTTCGCTTCGCTCAAAAATCGGGCTTGCATAAAATCTATCGGGGCGAGCGTGTTTTAAATTAAAAAATCTTTGATTTTTTAATTTAATTTGAAACCATACATAAATTCAAAATACGCATTAAAAGGCACTTTTGCGCTCGCTTCGCTCGCGCAAAAGGAGGAGAGGTGGTTCATTTTTCGGGCTTTGCCCGAAAAATGAACCACATTCCCCCTCTCGCGCGAGCGAAGCGAGCGCGAGAACCAGCAGTTTAGATTTTATGTATGGTTTCAAAATTTAAAACACGCTCGCCCCTAAAAATCCTTCTCGGGGCGATTTTTGAGCGAAGCGAAAAAGAGCCAGTAAATATTAGCGATTATTTGTAAACCATTTCGGTTCTTTGACAATTTTAGTGGAGGCATTAATCATTGCGCTGGCTTTCCTCGCGAAAGGAGGGGGAAAGTGGTTCATTTTTCGGGCTTTGCCCGAAAAATGAACCACCTCTCCTGCTTTTCTGCGAGCGAAGCGAGCAGAAAAGTGTTTGCCGAGAACCACTCCACTAAAATTGTCACAGAACCACCATTTCATGTGCTTTTGCGAACGAAGTGAGCAAAAGTATGTAGTAATTTTGAGAAAATATTATCTTTGCCTATTGCAAAGTAATTTTGATTTTTTGAAACCATACATAAATTCAAAATACGCATTAAAAGGCACTTTTGCGCTCGCTTCGCTCGCGCAAAAGGAAGATAGGTGGTTCATTTTTCGGGCAAAGCCCGAAAAATGAACCACATTCCCCTCTCGCGCGAGCGAAGCGAGCGCGAGAACCAGCAGTTTAGATTTTATGTATGGTTTCAAATTTGATTTTTAAAGAAGTAGATAATGGCAAAAAAATCGAAAAATAGAGACGATGAAAGTGCGCAAAAAAATTGGCGCGAAGGTGATTTAATCAATTCTTTTGGATTGAATAGAATCAAAACGTACCAAACGCCTGTTATGCAAGAGTGGCTTGACGTTGATATGCCTGAATTTAATGTAGGTGAGCAATATTTAACAAAAACCCGTCGGGCGACTCAATGGCTCAATTGTTACAAGCCTTTTTAATTGCTCAAGAAAAAAATAAAAACAACAAACCCATGTACGGCGTTGATATTATTGGCGCAAATTGGCGGTTTATTACAATGGAAGGCAAAGATTATTGTATTTCCAAATCTTTTGATGCCATTGATAAAACGGATTTATTGATAATCCTCGCTGTTTTGCGTAAGTTTAGATTTATTTTACAAACACGTTTATTAGACTAAAATCATGGCAGAAAAAGTAAGAATAGATAAATGGTTGTGGAGTGTGCGGATTTTCAAATCACGCACATTAGCCGCCGATACAATTAAATCGGGTAAAGTAAAAGTGAACGATGTGCAAGTCAAATCAAGTTTTTTGATTGTGCGAGGCAATACGATTACAGTGAAAAAAGGTGGCTTCAATTTTACGTTTAAAGTCATTGATTTGATTGAGAAACGGGTCGGTGCGCCAATTGCTGTTCAATGCTATAAAGATTTGACACCTGAAGAGGAGTTAAACAAATACCAAGATTGGTTCATCGGCAACCGAGGGGCAGAGGTTCGCGACCGAGGCACAGGACGACCCACAAAACGCGAACGACGCGATATTGACGGCTTCAAAGATTATTATTTTGATGAAGAAGGAGAAGGCGAGGAAGAAGAAAGTAATGATTAGGAAAATTTTAGATTTCAAATTTCAGATTTCAAATTTCAAATTTCAGATTTCAAATTTCAAAACATGAAAAAGCTCTTTTCAATTTGTTTATATTTGTTTTCCATATCATTGTCCGCTCAAAACGTTGAAATATCAGACGATATTAACATGGGTTCGGCAACAAGTTACGGTATCATTGGCAAATTCAATGACCGTATTTTGTTTTTTCATCTTGATGATGATGATGTAAAAGTGCGGGCTTTTGATGCTAAAATGCGTAAAATGTGGGAGCGCGAAATTCAACCCGACAACCGAAAAACGTCGAAAATTCTCGATATTGTGGGCAATCGGACAGATTTTAGCATGATTTATAATTTCCGCAAAAAAAATCGCAATTACCTCAAAGTACACCGTTACGACGGGCAAGTAAAACTCTTGGACTCTGCCACAATTGTTGATTGGGGAAAAAATTTACTGACGCCCACTTTAGAATTAAAATTTTCGGAAGATAAAAAATGCGCCCTTATTTATGAGTTTTTTGACAATCGGAAAATACGGGCTTTAGCCTTTAGCCTCGACTCTCTACGCCCGATTTGGGAACAAACAGTTGATGTACCAGATTGGGATTCTTATGACCGTTTTAATCAAATTGTCTTCACAAACCGCGCCGAAGCCTTTTTTATTCAGGAGGAAGACAACCGTGTGGGCAATGAAAAGCATCGTTTTCGCGTGCAACGGATAGACGCGGAAGGAAATGCCAAGCTAACTTCCCTGCCTTTTACAGACTTTATGACAATGGATACCAAGTTTAGTTTTGATAATGTCAATCGTAAATTAGTCGGGGCGGGCGTGTACGCTACTAAAAATTCGGGCAAATCACAAGGTTATTTTTCATTTAGTATATCCCCTCAGTATAAAGGGGGTGATAGGGTAAATGTGTTTAGCCAAATCTTTGAAGATGAGTTTGTATCGGCTATTTTGGGCAAAAAAACGACGGACAATAAAGGACTATCAGATGTTAAAGTTCAAGAAATTGTGCATCGTCGAGATGGGGGAATTTTGGTAATATTTGAGCAAGTCAAACTCGTTGAACGACGTGTTGTGACAAATTCTGGACTTGGGCGTTATGTTGGGCGTGCCGACGCTTTGGCTCTTGCTATGGACTATTACCACGACAACTTTTTTGCGATTTCAATGGGCGCAGAAGGCATTACTCATTGGAAATCAATATTTTACAAAAAGCAGTCCTCACAAGATGATGGCGGGAAATATTCGTCGTATGGTCTCGTCAAAACACCTTCTACACTCCGTTTTTTGTTCAACGATGAAATAGAAAAAGCCACAACAGTAAGCGAATACAGCCTAAATAGTGCTGGTGACAACGAACGCCACAGTGTGATGAACACCGCAGGACACGGTTTGTATCTCCGTTTCCATGACGGCGTACAGACAGGTGCAAATGAGTTTGTCGTACCAAGTGAGGACAGACGACATGTAAAATTGGTAAAGATTCAGTTTTGAATTGATTTTACGAATTTTACCAAATTACTAAGTGAGGGATGGGCATAACCTAAAAACATCGTTTTTTGATTAAAAACAGATGTTTTGCGCGCGCTTCGCTCGCGCAAAAGGGAGGAGACGTGGTTCGTTTTTCGGCGAAGCCGAAAAACGAACCACATTCCCCTCCCTCGCGCGAGCGAAGCGAGCGCGAGATGCAAAAAACGCTTTTAGGTTATGCCCATCCCTCACTTATAATTAAGCATAACTTTCAATCGGCGGACAAGTACACACCAAATTTCTATCTCCTGCCGCACTATTTACGCGCCCTACGGTTGCCCAGAATTTATACCCTTCCCGCAAATACGGCAATGGATACGCTGCTTTTTCTCTGCTGTAAGGATATGCCCATTCATTGGCGGTGATAATATCGGCAACGTGTGGCGCATTTGACAAGACATTATTATCGGTTGGATACTCGCCGCGTGCGATTTCGTCAATTTCTTCTTTGATAGTGAGCAAAGCGTCGCAAAAACGGTCGAGTTCGTCTTTCGATTCCGATTCTGTTGGTTCAATCATAATCGTACCAGCAACGGGGAAACTCAAAGTGGGTGCGTGAAAACCATAATCCATCAATCGTTTTGCTACATCTTCCGCCGAACAAATGGCTTTGAACGGACGCAAATCAATAATCATTTCATGAGCGCAACGTCCATTCTCGCCCGTGTAAAGGACAGAAAAGGCGGTTTCTAAACGCGCTTTCATGTAATTGGCGTTCAAAATTGCAAATTTCGTTGAATCCGTTACCCCCTCAGTACCAAGCATCTTGATATAGCCATAACTAATCAATAAAATGCTTGCTGACCCAAAAGGCGCGCTTGACACGGCAGAGGTCGCTTGTTTACCGCCCGTTTTGACGAACGTATGTCCAGCTAAAAACGGCGCAAGTGACTTGTTGACACAAATAGGACCCATGCCCGGACCACCGCCACCGTGCGGGATAGCGAATGTTTTATGCAAATTTAAGTGGCAAACATCTGCGCCAATCATGCCGGGACTTGTCAAGCCTACTTGAGCGTTCATATTTGCGCCGTCCATATACACTTTACCGCCGTGCGTGTGAATTAAAGCACAGATTTCTTTAATTGCTGTTTCAAAAACACCGTGTGTTGAAGGATACGTCACCATCAAACACGCTAAATTTGCCGAATGAAGTGCTGCTTTTGCCGTCAAATCTGCCATATCAATATTCCCCTTTTCATCGCACGCCACAACGACGACTTCCATGCCGACCATAACCGCAGAAGCGGGATTTGTACCGTGTGCCGATGAAGGAATCAAGGCAATTTTGCGGTGCGTATCGCCTTTTGCTAAGTGATAAGCGCGAATGGCTAAAAGTCCCGCATACTCACCTTGCGCACCCGAATTGGGTTGCAAAGAACAGGCATCAAAACCCGTAACTTGACAGAGCCATTCTGATAAATCGTTCAAGATTTTTTGGTAGCCTTTAGTTTGTTTTGTGGGGGCAAAAGGGTGGATATTGGCAAATTCTTCCCATGAAACAGGGATTAATTCCGTTGCTGCATTCAATTTCATGGTGCAACTCCCCAACGCAATCATTGAGTGCATCAATGACAAGTCTTTGTTTTCAAGACGTTTGATATACCGCATCATTTTTGATTCGGTATGGTGTATATTGAAAATCGGGTGGGCTAAAATAGGCGTTTCGCGGGTCAAGTTTTCGGGAATACGCATGGTCAGACCTTCGGCAATCAATCGAGTAGGACGCTTGGCAACGGATTCAAACACATCTACAATGTCTTTCAAATCCGCCAAAGAGACAGTTTCATCTAATGCAATTTGGATAGAATCGTCACTGCCATACCAAAAATTGATTTGGCGTTTTTCAGCCGCCGATTTTATACCCCTCAGTATATCGGTGCTTTTTACCTCAATTCTAAGTGTGTCAAAATAATGCGCGTTCGTATTTTTAAAACCGAGATTTAACAAAGCCTTTTCTAAAGCCACCGCGCCAGAATGAATTTTGGTGGCAATGGCTTTCACACCTTCTGAACCATGATAAACGGCATACATAGATGCCATAATTGCCAAAAGAGCTTGTGCAGTGCAAATATTCGACGTCGCTTTTTCGCGGCGAATGTGCTGTTCGCGCGTTTGCAAAGCCATGCGCAAAGCCTTTTTGCCGTGCGTATCAATCGAAACGCCGATGATACGACCGGGGATTTGGCGTTTGAATTCTTCTTTTGTAGAAAAAAAGGCAGCATGAGGACCACCAAAACCCATAGGCACGCCAAAACGTTGCGAGTTGCCGACAACACAATCTGCACCCCATTCACCCGGCGGTGTCAACAAAGCCAAACTCAAAATATCGGCTGCTACGGTGACATACACTTTGTTTTCGTTGCATTTTAGCGTCAAAGCGCGGTAATCTTCTACCGCACCCGTGGCGTTGGGATATTGCAATAAGATACCAAAGGTTTGTTCTGAAATAGAGAAATTCTGCCAATCAGCTACGCGAATGGTGATACCAAGCGGGGCAGAACGGGTTTTTAACACATCTAAAGTGGCTGCTGAAACGTGTGTATCCACCCAAAAATCAGATTTGTTATCAGCCGCCGTTTTCGCTCTTTTATTTTTTTCGGCAAAAAACATTGTCATTGCCTCTGCTGCTGCCGTACCTTCATCTAAAAGAGAAGCGTTTGCAATCGGCAAGCCCGTCAAGTCAGACACCATTGTTTGAAAATTCAAAATTGCCGCCAAACGACCTTGTGCAATTTCAGCTTGATAAGGCGTGTATTGCGTGTACCACCCCGGATTTTGGAACACATTGCGTAAAATTACTGAGGGGGTGATTGTTCCATAATAGCCCTGCCCGATATACGACCGAAATACTTTATTCAATTTAGCTGTCTGTTTCAATTCGCGGAGGTATTGAAATTCAGAAAGTGGTTCGGGTATTTCTAATGGTTTGGTTGCCCGGATAGCGGAGGGAATGGTTTGCTCAATCAGTACGTCAAGAGATTCAACCCCGATTGCAGAGAGCATTTCGGCAGTTTCGACGCTGTTTGGTCCGATATGGCGGTCTTGAAAGCGGTCAGTTGGTGACAGTAAATTCATAATTTATGTTTTTTAAAATAGAGATTTGGTACTTTTGTAAAAGTTGTTAGCAATGGAAAAAGGTAATTATTTAGCCCACCTCTCCTCTATCGCGCGAGCGAAGCTAGCGCGTGACTAAGTAATTACGAAAAAAGGTAACTATTCAGCCTTTTGTGTCTTTGTGGTGGTAAAATTTTAGCTGCAAAGTCACAAAGACACAAAATTTTGCTTTGGAAATGCTACGATTTTGTAGAGAGGCTAAGTGGAAGTTTAACGACGCGCAAAGCGATGCAAAGGTAAATATTAGTAAACGCAATCAGATAATATAATCTAAGTTTTGTGGTATAAAAACGCGGAACTTCGCCGCGTAAAAATCTAATGGAGCGAGCCGTTTTTTTGTTTAAAATTTGGGCAAAGCCCAAATTTTAAACAAAAAACGGCTCGCTCCGAAAAAAAATCCCCGCGCCACCGAAGGCGGCGCGTTTTGAATGACTACCACAAAGCTAATATTGATATAAATAAAAAAAACGTCCTAATTGTTTTGGAATGACTTTAATCTTTTGTAATCAATTTGAAACCATACATAAATTGAAAATACGCATTAAAAGGCACTTTTGCGCTCGCTTCGCTCGCGCAAAAGGAAGAGAGGTGGTTCATTTTTCGGGCTTTGCCCGAAAAATGAACCACATTCTCTCTCGCGCGAGCGAAGCGAGCGCGAGAACCAGCAGTTTAGATTTTATGTATGGTTTCAAAGTAATTAATTACAGTAATTTAATTTTTATGGTCGTAGAGGCAAGGCATACTTTTTCTCTACTAAAAACGCGCAGTCGCTTGTTTTACGCAAAAAGCCTTAAAAACTGTACGTTTTCAAGGCTTTTTGCGATTTATACTGACGAGAGCTTACTACACCTCTTCCGCTTCCATACTCCACTGTTCGGGCGAACGCCACAAGCCTGACAGGAGTAATTGCCGCATAAACAAAAATTCTTTAGGCAATTTGTCGTACATGCGTTCAAACAATTCTTGATGTCCGACCAATTCTTTTTTCCATTCTTCGCGGTCAACACTCATGATTTTATCAAATTGTTCGTTTGTAAAATCTGAGCCTGTCCAATCCATATTTTCATAACGAGGCATCCACCCGATAGGGCTTTCAACGGCATTTGCATGTCCGCGTACTCGTTCAATGACCCACTTTAATACCCGCATATTGTCGCTAAATCCGGGCCAAAGGAAATTGCCTTCTTCATCTTTTCTGAACCAATTGACGCTAAAAATGCGTGGTGGGCTTTGCAATGTGCGTCCGAAATCGAGCCAGTGGTTAAAATAATCTGCCATGTGATAGCCACAAAAAGGCAACATCGCGAAGGGGTCGCGGCGTACTTTTCCGATTTCGCCAAATGCTGCCGCCGTTGTTTCTGACCCCATTGTGGAAGCCATGTAAACACCAAAATTCCAATTAAATGCTTGATATACCAGAGGAATTGTTGTGCTACGGCGTCCACCCATAATAAAAGCACGAATTCTAACACCGTTAGGGTCTTCCGCTCGCGGGTCAATAACGGGGTT
Source organism: Saprospiraceae bacterium (assembly GCA_034520175.1). Lineage (GTDB taxonomy): Bacteria > Bacteroidota > Bacteroidia > Chitinophagales > Saprospiraceae > JAAFJT01. The sequence goes on along the minus strand of JAXHNU010000004.1, from coordinate 354,784 downwards.
TTGTGAAGCAGGTGCAGTAAATCGAGAATTAGGATGCGCCGCAGGTTTGCCACTTGACGGGTCGTAAGGTTTGCCGTGCCAATCTGTCAATCCTTCGGGAATTTCTTTTGTCATGCCTTCCCACCACACATCGCCGTCAGGTGTGATAGCAACATTTGTAAAAATCGTGTTTTTACTGATTGTTGCCATTGCATTTGGGTTTGTTTTTTCGTTTGTGCCAGGGGCTACACCGAAATAACCCGCTTCTGGATTGATAGCAAACAGTCTGCCGTCAGCACGCGGTTTCAACCAAGCAATGTCGTCTCCAATCGTCGTAATTTTCCAGCCACCCAACTCTTTTGGTGGTATTAACATCGCAAAATTTGTTTTGCCGCAAGCACTTGGAAAGGCGGCTGCCACGTAGGTTTTTTCACCTTGTGGACTTTCCGCGCCCAAAATCAGCATGTGTTCTGCCAACCAACCTTCTTCATTCGCCATGCTCGACGCAATTCTCAGCGCAAAACATTTCTTACCCAACAAGGCATTGCCACCATAACCCGAGCCGTAAGACACAATTGAACGCTCTTCGGGATAGTGAACGATGTATTTTACTGAGGGGTTGCAGGGCCACTTACTGTCTGTTTGTCCTGGGCTTAGAGGTGCGCCTACAGTATGCACACATTTCACAAACTCGCCTTTTTCACCCAGAGCTGTCAAGGCTTTTTTACCCATTCGGGTCATAATTTTCATGTTCAACACCACGTACTCTGAATCCGTGATTTGTACACCAATCTGAGCAAGAGGTGAACCAATTGGACCCATGCTAAACGGAATAATGTACATTTTGCGCCCTTTCATGCAGCCTTCCATAAGCGGTGCAAGCGTATTTTTCATCTCTTTGGGGGCAACCCAGTTGTTGGTAGGTCCAGCGTCTTCTTTTCTAAGGCTACAAATGTAAGTCTTATCTTCCACCCGCGCCACGTCGCTTGGGTCGGAAAAACAGGCAAAACTATTGGGTCTTTTTTCCGGATTGAGGCGGATAAACGTGCCTTTTTCGACAAGTTCTTGACTGAGTGCATCGTACTCTGCGTCTGAGCCGTCGCAGAGGTGAACCGTATCGGGCTGACAGTCTTGAACGACTGAATTAACCCAGTCGCGCAGAGCTTTATGCTTGATGCGGGAAAGAGGATTAGACTTCATAATTTGATTTTATTTGATTAGAAAGAATATTTTGGAAAATTTAAAATTTCAAGATTTAAAATTTCAAGATTTCAAATTTCAAAGTGCAATGACTTGGTGTCCATTGTTTTGCAAAATTGAATTGGATACTTTCAGCAATTTCCGTTTTGGGATTTTCGGGCGGCGTAGCTGCCTAATCTCGGTAATAAAGACAATCTACTAATTTTTATGCGGTGTAACCGCAAAACAGGTGGTTTAGCGGTACACCGCTTAGTAAAACCCATTTTTTCGTTGTGTATTACCGAGATTAGGCAGCTACGCCGCCTGTGAAAAAGCCAAAGCAGAAATTGCTGAGATACTTTAGTTTGTTTATAAATACATAATTGAGGGGTGGGCATAACCTAAAAACATCGTTTTTTGATTAAAAATAGATGTTTTGCGCGCGCTTCGCTCGCGCAAAAGGGAGGAATGTGGTTCGTTTTTCGGCGAAGCCGAAAAAACGAACCACATTCCCTCCTCGCGCGAGCGAAGCGAGCGCGAGATGCAAAAAACCCTTTTAGGTTATGCCCACTCCTCAAATACATAATTTAGTGAACACACATGCAAAATTATGCGCTAAGTTTTACTTCTCAGTATGTTTAATAAAGTATTTGAAAATTCAATGCTTTAAAGGGATTAACGCCTTTGTTTTGACATTTTCATTTGTTATAAAATACGAAAATAGAATTAAATTGGCTTATTTTAGAATACAAACGAAGGATGGTTCACTGCTCGGCGAAGCCGAAAAATGAACCGTGTCCTCCTTTTGCGTCCGACCTAAGCGAGTTAGAGACAGCGTGTGTTAGCTCTATAACCGCAAAACTTAGGCTACATAATGCCAAAAAGTTTAGCATATTTGAGCATTTCGCCCGTATTTGATATTTTTACTTTGCCCATCATTACTGCCATCATTGGATTTTCTTCACCTTTAACGAGTTTCATCAAGGTCTCAGATTTTGCTGAAACAACGCACTTAGGGTCGCCATTCAAGCCATCTGATAAATAGATTTTACCGTCTTTTACTTCAACGGTTTTTTGTAAACTTCCGCCATCTAAATTGAAGTGAAACGTTGTTTCTACGCCGTTCAACGCATCAGGATTAACTTTTGCGGGTAGCGATTCAAGAAATGCTTGAGCTGTCATTCTTTATTTAAAGATTTTTTATGATAAATGATTCTTGTTTTACGCAAGATTATGTCTGTAACTTGGCGTAATATCGCTGCAAAAATAAGCGATTACCTTAGATTTCAAAAATTTAAAGGATTTCAGATTTGAAAGATTTCAAGTAAAGCTATTTGGTTCTCTGACAATTTTAGTGGTAAGTAGTTATAGCTGAGGGATGGGCATAACCTAAAAGCGTTTTTTGCATCTCGCGCCCGCTTCGCTCGCGCGAGGGAGGGAAATGTGGTTCGTTTTTCGGCGAAGCCGAAAAACGAACCACGTCTCCTCCCTTTTGCGCGAGCGAAGCGCGCGCAAAACATCTGTTTTTAATCAAAAAACGATGTTTTTAGGTTATGCCCACTCCTCATATACTTATTTTCAAAAACGTTCTGAATAATACTAGAAATAACGCTATTTTTGCGTAAAATTTATGAAAAATGAAATCGTTTGAACGTTGAAAATACGAAGATGTTGAATTGACTTTTGGTACAGAACGTGTCAAAAGCCTGATTCCTTTGACCGAATGGCTAAAAGCAGATGAACCTGCCGACAATTTTCAAACCAAAATATTGAATATTTACTACGACCAATTGGTTAGGAAAGTAGATGCTTGGAATGAAGACGAATTAAAATTTTTCTTCTTTGATGCAACTAAAGAAATAGAACTTTTCAAGATTTTCTCTATCTTGAAGCGATGCAAAAGTTATATTGAAGAATGGGTGAAATAAAAAACGTAACACATGTCAAAAAATAAAAACCAACGGCAAGGCGTCGTTTACTCCACAAATCCTGGATTTAACTACGAATATGCCGATGATACTGAGGGGGTCGTGGATTTGCCAAAAAACGAACAAAAATTGCGGATTCACCTCGAACGCTTGAAAGGAAATAAAGAAGCGACAGTTATTCGCGGCTTTGTTGGCACGGACGATACACTCGCTGAATTGGGCAAATTTTTGAAAACTAAGTGTGGTGTAGGTGGTTCAGCTAAAGAAGGAGAAGTACTGATTCAAGGCAATCATCGGGATAAAGTATTGCAATTGTTGGTCGCGGACGGTTATACGAATACTAAAAAAGCAGGGGGATAAATGCTCTGGACGTGTACAAAAACCTATCGGCGCGCGCGTGTTTTGAGTCAGAAAAATTTTCGATTTTTCTGATTCAAAAACAGACACGCCCCTAAACTATTTTTTGGCGATTTTCGAGCGTAGTAAGAAAGCACTTGTCACGACCTTTATCGGGAGCTACTGAAATATGATTTTATTTATTTCACGTTTATTACTCACTTATTCTAAAGTTTGAAACCATACATAAATTCAAAATACGCATTAAAAGGCACTTTTGCGCTCGCTTCGCTCGCGTAAAAGGAAGAGAGGTGGTTCATTTTTCGGGCTTTGCCCGAAAAATGAACCACATTCCCCCTCTCGCGCGAGCGAAGCGAGCGCGAGAACCAGCAGTTTAGATTTTATGTATGGTTTCAAATTCTAAAATAACCTCATTGAATGTATGCGCAATTTTAATCTCAAAAAATTCTCCAACTTGTTGAAAATCAATAGATTTTCCATCTATTAAAACCAATTTTACTTTAAACGGTATGCCCACAAAACGTACTTTAAAACCAGTTTTTGTTCCCCATTCAGCCGAAGAATCGTAATTGAGGCGGTCAATAAATCGGCTTAAAATAAAACTGTTTTCGGTAGTGGATACACTAAATTGAGTGACGCTAAACGCCTTGTTTTTGTAGCCAAATCCTTCGCCTTCATCTTCGTACAAAACCGTTTCTTTAAATTGGTCGCTGTAAAAAACGGTCAATTCTAAGGTTTTGATGTCTTTTTCACCCACAAATTGCTGGATAGGGTAGTGGCTAATAACCGCACCTTCGGCGGCAAAAATCGGTATTTTACTGAGGGGGGTCTTCACGGTGATATTTTGCCCACCAACGTATTTTTTTCCCGTTTCGTAATCATACCAATTGCCTTTAGGCAAATATAGACGCTGTTGTTTTTGACCGCGTTTCACAACGGGGCTGATAAGTAAATGGTCACCAAACATAAATTCATTTTCTACTCCTCTAATATTTTCCTCTGTCTGAAATACAAAATGCAAAGGACGAATTATGGGCGTGCCGTCCTGTGTATGTTGCCAAAATGCGGAATACAAATAGGGTAGGAGGCGATACCGAAGTTCAATGGCGGCTTTAGCACTGGCGGTGTAGGGTGCGCCAAAACTCCACGGTTCTTGGTCTTCGCGGTCAATTGCTGCTGCTTTTGCTACGGTTTCAAAATCTTCAAGGGCATCGCCTGTGGCGTTGTTGCCCGCCGAATGAACGCGGTAAAAAGGGTGAAATGCGCCGATTTGCAACCATCTGACCATCAATTCGCCCGTTGTTCGCGATGCAAAGCCGCCAATATCGCTGCCTGAAAATGAAAAACCACTCACACTTAAGCGTTGTGTTTGCCGATTGGCAATGCTCAAATGTTCCCAAGAAGCCACATTGTCGCCTGTCCAGACGGCTGAATACCGTTGTCCGCCGCTATAAGTAGCGCGGGTGAGCAAAAATGGACGTTTTTCGGGCTGCAATTTTGCCAAACCTTCGGTTGTGGAACGGGTCATTTGCATACCATATATATTGTGTGCTTTTTTGTGGCTTGCGCCTATGCCTTCGTAATCGTGTCGGGCGTCGGTCTGAATTGTTTTTGCCAGCACTTTAAAGTTTGCGGGTTCGTTCATATCGTTCCAAAATCCAGAAACACCATTTTCATTGTACAAATTTGCGTACAAGTTGCCGAACCAATCGCGTACTTTTGGGTCTGTGAAATCGGGGAAAACGGTGTTGCCGGGCCAAACTTGCCCAATTAATAAATCGCTGTCTGGTCGTTTGATAAAGTAACCTTTTTCGACCCCCTCAGTAAAAACGGCATAATCGTCGGCTACTTTGATGCCCGGGTCAATCATCACAATTGTTTGAAAACCAATACTTTTTAAATCCGAAATCAGTTCCGTAGGCTTTGGGAAATGGGTATTATTCCATGTAAAACATTTGTAATTGTCCATGTAATCAATATCCAAATAAATGGCATCGCAAGGAATTTCCAGTTGTCGGAATGTCTCCGCCACTTCTCGCACGCGTTTTTCGGGAAAATAACTCCACCGACATTGGTGAAAACCCAACGCCCACATTGGCGGCAATTCGGGTTTGCCCGTGAGCCAGATATACCGTTTGGCAATCTCCATGAGTTCAGGACCAGCAATAACGTAATACGTCAAATCGCCGCCTTCTGCCGCAAATTCTAATTGGTTGTTTTTCTTTGAATCAAAATCAAAAAATGTTTTATACGAATTGTCGAAAAACAAACCATAAGCCGTATTATTGGCGTGCAATCCGTAGAAAAACGGCACACTCCGATAAAGCGGGTCAGTGGCTGCTCCGTAAGCATAGGCATCTGTACACCAATTTTCAAATGCCTTTCCGCGCAAATTCAACGCAGAACTTTTGTCGCCCAAGCCATAATACACCGTTCCTTCGGGCGCAGCTTGTCGGCATCTGACGTCCGTTGCTCCTTGCATCATGGTTTCCCTAAAATAGACCCCCTCAGTATCTGCAATGATTTGAGTGTTATTTTCATCAAAAATAGACAATTTAGCGTCTGCTTTTTTGATATTAATGGTTAATTTTGCCGTCTGAAATACATACTCATCTTCTGTGCTGTCTGTTTTTACCACCAAATTATCTGCTTTCTGCTCCAAACAAGCGCGAGCAACGTCGCTGAGGGCATAAAGTGGTTCTTGCGCAAAATTATGCCGATAGGTATAGCTTAATTCCACAATATCGGCACTCAGAAAAGTCAATTTCAGTTGTACACCCGAATCCGTTTTAAGCAAAAAAGCCGCTTGGTGCTGCTGATGATTTTCCTGCACAGAAATGATTGAATTGGGCGTAAATTCGGTAAAAACGTCGTCGAAACGGTCAAACCCTTCTGTGTTTTTTAAGTGGGCTAAAGTGTTTTTTTTTGCCATAACTTTTTTATTTTTTGGTAACTTCGGAAATCTCAAAATAAACATTTTGACACTACGAGTCAGAGTGAAAGTTCAAACCTGTGCATTATTATATGCGAATTACGGGTTCAATGAAAAGCAATTTTATTGATTTTTAATTAATTATGTAATTTAAAAAATTTAATCTGATTTTCAAATTGCCTATTTTACATCAAATGACATAATATTTATGGCTCAATTAGGGTTTCAAGTTGCTGACATCTACTTTTCGACTAAAAGCGGCGTAGCTGCTCAATCTTGGTAACTCAATAATCGAATAACTTGGTTTACAACGCGGTATAACCGCTAAAGAAGTCAAATTTAAGGGCTACGCCCCAATGAAAATACTATTTCGTTGGTCATATTACCGATATTTGGCAGCTACGCCGCCTTTAAGAAATTTAAAATTGGCAGCAACTTGAAACCCTAATAGAGCCATATTTATATGATATTTATTTCTATTGAAAATATTGTTTTGAAAATCAACCCAACAATTAAAAAAAACGAAATATAATTTGGCTCTTATTTTTTTCAAGACCTTTGAACCCGTAATTCGCATATTATAGACATTTTGACTCTACGAGTCATTAATATTCACCCGATTTCTATGACTCGTAGAGTCAAAATGTTTACAATAATAGGTCTTTTAAGCGTTATCTAATGACACGTAGTGTCAAAATGTTTAGTTTTGAGATTTCCGAAGTTATCAGTATTTGTAATTACTTAGTCGAGGAGTGGGCATAACCTAAAAACATCGTTTTTTGATTAAAAACAGATGTTTTGCGCGCGCTTCGCTCGCGCAAAAGGTAGGAGACGTGGTTCGTTTTTCGGCTTCGCCGAAAAACGAACCATATCCCCTCCCTCGCGCGAGCGAAGCGAGCGCGAGATGCAAAAAACGCTTTTAGGTTATGCCCACTCCTCAATTACTTAGTCACGCGCTTGCTTCGCTCGCGTGGGTGAGAAAAAGTGGTTCGTTTTTCGGGCAAAGCCCGAAAAATGAACCACACTCCCCTTTTTTGCGAGCGAAGCGAGCTATGGGCTAAGTAATTGCCAGTATTTTGATAATAATCTAAGTTTTGTGGATGTATAGACAAGGAATGCCTTGTTTCTACTCAAAGCGAACCGCCGAAGGCGGCGCATTTTGAGCAAATTGTAGTCGCATTTATTTCGCGCCGCGAAGGTAAACGGCTTTTTCAACTTTTGGTACAAATCTTGCCAACAATCAAATGACAACAAATTAGAAAATATTTTAAATTCAGTTCTTATGAGAAAAACGATTTATTTACCCCTTTTTAGTTTATCCCTTCTTTTATTATCCAATATTGCTCAAGCCCAAGAACGTCTCTTAGCTTATAGTGAGCAATCAGCTACGCTAACGAAAGGTAATTTTGAAGTTTACGCGGGCTATGACCGAAAAAACGGTGGCACGCAATATTACAATGGCAATTACGGAAAAGTAGGTTTTAGAATGGGGGTGGCTAATTATCTGTCCGTGGCTGCTTTTTTGAATGGTTCAAAAGTAGCTTACGTTGCCAATCAAATCAGCCCTTACGACCGTAAAACACGCCAATTTGATGCCTATATCACTGATGAAACAGAAGTTTTTGGTACGTTGAGTGCTAAAATTATGCTTTTAGATGGCACAACTCAACCTCTTGGCGTGGCTTTATCAAACGAATTGTCGGTGGGTACGCATCACTTTTCTTTTTCGCCGAAATTCATCTTAGATAAAAAATTTGGTGATAATTATCTGTCATTTAACGCTGCTATGGTTTTTCATACCATGCGCGAAGCGTTGAAAGTAGAAACCATTACAACCCCTAATGCCTATGCCGTGAGCAACTATTCTGCTAATGGCAGTATGTCTTTTTTAATGCCACAATATGCCTTTAATTTGGCATATTTACGTTATTTTTTTGACGAAAATCTTGCTTTGGGCGTGGAAGTAAAAACCCATTCAGAGAGCCAAATAGACGTAGGAACGGCGTATTTTGCACTTTTTGCAGGTCCGACTGTATCTGTTCGTCGCGATAATTGGTTGCTCAATGTAACGGCTTTGCCCCAAATAAAGAATCTCCACAAAACGTGGGTTGCACCTGACAACTTGGTTTTAGACGCGCAACAACGGGTTCAATTACGCGCTTCAATTGGGATAATGTTCTAAAAAAAGGTAATTACTTAGCCCGCGCTCGCCTCGCTCGCGCGAGAAGGGGAATGTGGTTCATTTTCGGGCTTTGCCCGAAAAATGAACCACCTCTCCTCTCTTTGCGCGAGCGAAGCGAGCGCAAAGAGTTACTTTAACACGTTTGAAATTTTTACGTGTCGTTGTGAAAAGTGGTAGAAGTTATTTTTAATCTCTTACTTAGGTTAGTTAATAATTTCAGAGCGTACACGTTAGAATTACCCATTATCTCAATTATCCACCCCTCAGTATAAACGGCTCAATTGTGTTTTAAAAACGTCTAAATGCGCGTCAGTGAAGTCTAAATGAGTGACAAAACGCACCAAATGCTTGCCAAATGAAACACCCCGAATACCTTTTTCATTGAGTTTTTGAATGTAATCGGCAGACAAAATACGGTCATTGAGTCTAAAAATAACTAAATTTGTATCCACCGAAAAGACTTCTTCCACTTCGGGACGAGCCGACATAATACGTCCGATTTCCCGCGCCCGTGCGTGGTCTTCGGTCAGTCGGTTAACATTATTATCGAGGGCAAAAATGCCAGCCGCCGCCAAATAACCCGCTTGTCGCCAGCCGCCGCCCAATCTTTTGCGGACGCGACGGGCTTTTTTGATAAAATCCGTTGTCCCCAACAGCACCGAACCAATTGGTGTTCCCAAACCTTTTGACAAACAAATTGACATCGAGTTAAATATTTCTCCGCAAAGCAATGGGCTTTCTTTTGTCTCTGCTAAAGCGTTGAAAATACGCGCACCGTCCAAGTGCAAAGCGATATTACGCTCGTCGCAAACCTTTCTAATAGCTTGAATATCAGCTAATTGGTAATATGACCCACCCGCTTTATTGACCGTATTTTCCAACGAAACCAACCTAGTTATTGGGTGGTGAAAGTTGTCTGGCTGAATCGCTTCTTGAATCTGCGCCGCCGTTAGTCTTCCGCGATTGCCTTGCAACAAATTGACTGATGCCAACGAATTTGCCGCAATGCCACCGCCTTCGTATAGATAAACGTGAGACAGTGCATCGCAAATCACTTCATCGCCTTGTTTGACGTGAACATTGATGCCGATTTGGTTTGTCATCGTACCAGACGTGCAAAAAAGCCCCGCTTCGTAGCCGAACAAACGCGCTGCTTTTGCTTCAAGTGTTTTGACTGTTGCATCGTCGTCAAAAACATCGTCACCGACTTCGGCGGTAAACATTGCCTCAAGCATCGCGCGAGAAGGCTTAGTAAATGTATCACTTCTTAGTTCTACTATCATTTTTATAGGTGGCACGGACTTTAGTCCGTGATTTAAGTGAAAAAAAAATAGTAATTACTTAGTCGAGAGGTGGGTATAACCTAAATTCAACGTTTTTTGACAAAAAACTATGGTTTTAACACCTTTTACGCTCGCTTCGCTCGCGTAAAAGGGAGGAGATGTGGTTCAATTTTTCGGCGAAGCCGAAAATTGAACCACATCTTCTCTCGTCGTTGCGAAAGCTAAAGACTAAGTTTTCCGAATCGAGAAGTCAGGGAGTCGTTTGCTTCGTATCTATTCGTGGAATATATGAACAAAGATTGTGAAGAAACGGTTTTACTAAGGCGTCAATAAAAATAAAATCCCTTCGAAGGTTGTTTTGTCGGCTCTACGTTTTACTTTTGCGGCATATATTAAATTTAAAAAAATAAAAATATTCGCAATATGGAAAAGATGACAAATTTTAGCCCAAAGCACGCTATTTACTTCGCAATTTCTACCGTTGTGATGATTGCTCTTTTGGTCGTTATGCCACAGTTTTTTTGGGTAGCACTCCCGTTTTTCTGCACTTACTTTGTGCAAATGTTGGGTTGGTTGTAAAAACGAGTTGGTCGTTTTTGTAAAATTAAAACAGTTGTAAGGCTTTCTACGTGTTGCGTAGAAAGCCTTAGTTTTATTTGGTAACCCAAGTTTTGTGGTATTAAAACGCGGAACTTCGCCGCGTAAAAATCTAATGGAGCGAGCCGTTTTTTTTTGTTGAAAATTTGGGCTTTGCCCAAATTTTCAACAAAAAAAACGGCTCGCTCCGAAAAATCCCTCGCGCCGCCGAAGGCGGCGCGTTTTGAGCTACTACCGCAAAACTTAGATTTGGTACTTAAAACTGGCTCTTTCTCGCTTCGCTCGAAAATCGCCCAAAAGTAGTTTATCGGGGCGAGCGTGTTTTTGAATCAGAAAAATCGAAGATTTTTCTGATTCAAAAACACGCTCGCCCCAATGATTCTTTCAATGGCGATTTTTGAGCGAAGCGAAAAAGAGCCAGTAAATACAGAAGTTACGTCATTACTTAGCTTTTCTTAGAAACGAATCAAAATGAGTAAAATCTTAGAACTCGACGAGGTGGATAAAAAAATTTTGGCAATCTTGATGCGCAATGCCAAAACACCTTATACGGATATTGCAAAAAATATTCACGTATCAAGCGGAACTGTTCATGTCAGAATGAATAAATTGGAGCAAATGGGCATTGTAACGGGGGCAACTTTATCCATTGATTATACGAAATTGGGCTACGATATTAGCGCATTTTTGGGCATTTATTTGGATAAAAGCTCATTTTACGATGATGTTTCCGAACAATTGAAAAATATTCCAGAAGTCGTAGCAGCGCATTATACAACGGGTATTTACAGTATTTTTGCAAAAATAATCTGCCGCGATACTGCCCATTTGAAAGAAATTTTACACGATAAAATTCAAAAAATCAATGGTATTCAACGTACAGAAACGTTTATTTCTTTGCAAGAAAGCATCAACCGCCCAATTAGTATAGGTGATGAGTTATAAAAAATGGCTCTCTGACAATTTTAGCGGCAGCAAAAGACCCCTCAGTAAATAAAGCATTTTTGAATCAAGAAACGACGTTAAACCGACGTTCGGGGAACTTTTAAAGTTCCCCGAACGTGAGTTACCGCTAAAATTGTCACAGAGCCTAAAAAATTACTTCGTAAATCGTAATTACTTAGCCATGTGCCTATTGCTCGCACAACGACGAGAGAAGAGGTGGTTTATTTTTCGGCGAAGCCGAAAAATAAACCACATTTCCCTCTTTTGCGAGCGAAGCGAGCAATAAGTAGTCAAACCTAAATAAACGCTGCTTTGATACTGGTTCCCGACCTTCATCGGGAGCCAGTATCAAAGCAGCGTTTATTTAGGTACAAGTACTTACGCTAAGTAATTACCGTAAATCTTTCTCACTTATCATCTAAAAAAAAACGCCCGTCTTTATACGAAAGAGACGAGCGCAATATGCAGATTGTTCACACTACTTTTAATTTTTGAAGAAAAACTTGAAACTTCATTTGGGTTCCTTTACTCAATAAGCATGTTTTATTTGAGTTTTTGTACCGGAAAGGAAACCAAGTAATTTTTTGTTCAAATTTCTAATAACTTATGAATTAAGTTTGACGGCACAAAGATAGGGCATAGAAAGTTAGCGCATAGCTTTAAAAAAATAAAAGAATGAAATTTTGTGACATTTATTTTAATTAAAAATTAATATTTCATATTAATAATATGTTTTTATTGAAAATTTAATTAATTGATAATCAATTTATTGTGGAGTGTAAATTCTAAAAAATATTTTCTTTTCTAATTAATTTAAGGTAGGTAAGTGTGAATATTTATTTGTCTTAGTGTCACAGAAAAAAGGGTTTAATTTTTAAAAGCGCGGGTCATTTCTCGCTTGCCAGTTGGACCGGGGATAGATTCTAATTGAAATCCGACTTCTTTTAAAGCTCGTTTGACTGCGCCTTTAGCACAGTATGTTGTTAGAACTCCTCCCGTATTTAAAGCGGCGAAGAAACGTTGTAAAATTGGAACTTCCCACAGTTCTGGTTGTATTTGTGGCGCAAAGGCATCGAAGTAAATAATATCGGCAAAATTGTGTATATCAGTTGTTGTACAATCCATTTTTCGTTTTTCAAATACAAAATGTTCACTCAATTTGCATGTTTCTCCCCAATTACTGTTGTGCAATGTTTTAAAAATAGCTGAGTCTATACTCAATTTTTTTGCATAATTGAGCATGTCGGCTTGCTCTATACTGAGGGGGTACTTTTCTAAGGTGAGATAGTGGATAGAGAGATTTTGACGCTCGGCTTCGCGAAAAGTCATAAGGGCGTTTAAGCCTGTACCAAAGCCCACTTCCAAGATAGTCAAGTCTTTTTTACCTTTTGCAGTCTGATAATTTAGAGCAGCCTCAATAAAAATGTGTTGAGATTCTTGGATTGCGCCAAATTTGGAGTGGTAGGAATCGCCAAAGGTCTCAGACATCAGTGAATGAGACCCATCATCGGTTAGGAAAATTTTATTCATTGGTTAGTTTATTTTCTATTTTTTTTCTCAAAGAACGCCAATAAATCCCCAATTGTATCTCTAAAATCTTTTCTATTAATAATAAAGTCCACGAATCCTTTTTCCAATAAAAATTCTGCCGATTGAAAACCTTCTGGCAAATCGCGTTTAATTGTCTCTCTGATGACCCTCGGACCCGCAAAGCCAATCAATGCGCCGGGTTCTGCCATGTTAATATCGCCGAGCATGGCATAACTTGCCGTTACGCCGCCTGTTGTGGGGTCGGTCATTAAAGAAAAATAAGGGATACCTTCTTTGGCTAATTGACTGAGTTTTGCGGAGGTTTTTGCCATTTGCATCAATGAAAATGCTGCTTCTTGCATCCTTGCACCACCAGATTTTGAAATAATCATAAAAGGAATTTTCAAACGACGGCTGTGGTCAATGCCCCGCACAATGCGTTCACCGACAACCGAGCCCATAGAACCACCAATAAAACTAAAATCCATGCACGCAACAACCATCGAACGCCCTCTGACTGCACCGAAGCCTACTGAAATGGCGTCTGATAAGCCTGTTTTTTTCACGGCATCAGTCAAGCGGTCGGGATATGCTTTGGTATCATTGAATTTCAGACTGTCTTTTGAGATGACTTCCGTAAATAAAATCTCGTGTTTGCCTTCGTCAAAAAGAATTTTGAAATAATCTCGTGAGCCGATACGCCCATGCAAATCACATTGCGGACATTTGCTAAAATTTTCACGGTACTCCTTGGTAGTGGAGGTATGGCTGCAACGGACACATTTGTGCCAAATGCCTTCTGGTGCTTCTTTTTTATTGGCGGTAGCCGTTTTAATTCCGTCTTGTAAACGTTTGAACCAACCCATATTTATTTTTTAAATTACCAACGAAAATGAATTTCTATGCTACTTTGGGGAATGTGAAATCTTTCCAAGGACAAAAGTAGTCAAATATTTAAAACCAACAAATGTATGGACTTCGGAAAATTAATGAATGTTTCATCGGTCAACTTTACGCTCCCTCCCGATGACTCCGAAACAGCGCGGATACTGAGGGGGGCAGTGCCGCGTGTGGGCTTGCATGGGTGTTAATTACCGAGAAGCTTGATTACCTTTTTTTGTACCAATCAGATACTTCAACCTTCGGCATAACCAATTGTTTTTTATGTTCCAAAAATAACCGAACGGCGAGCGTCGCGGCAACGTCCGCCTCTGATACGTCATCTAAAAGGTCGGGTGACGTGAAGTATTGCTTGATAAAGTGCGTGTCAAACTTACCCGTTTTAAAGGCGTCGTGTTGCAAAACGAATTTGCCAAAACGGAGTGTTGTGGCAACCCCTTCAATCTCAAATGCGTCAATGGCTTCAATCAAACGCTGAATTGCCTCATCTCGGGTTGCGCCCCAAGCGATGAGTTTTGCGAGCATTGGGTCGTAATAAATCGGAATTTCCATGCCTTCTTCTATGCCGTCATCAACTCTGACGTTCGGCATACTGAGGGGGGGACGGTATTTGGTCAATAAGCCAACAGAAGGTAAAAAGTTCTCTTTTGGGTCTTCTGCGCACACCCGCAATTCAACGGCATGACCATTTATTTTTAAATCTTTCTGCGAAAAAGCCAATTTTTCACCTCTTGCCACGCGAATTTGTTGCTCTACTAAATCCAAATTTGTAATCCATTCCGACACAGGATGCTCGACTTGAAGACGGGTATTCATTTCCAAAAAGTAGTAATTGAGTTGTTCATCTACCAAAAACTCAACTGTTCCCGCACCCGAATACTGACAGGCTTTTGCCACTTTGACGGCATCTTCGCCCATTTTTTTGCGAATGGCTGGTGTCAAACAACTTGAAGGTGCTTCTTCCACCAATTTTTGATGCCGCCGTTGAACCGAGCACTCGCGCTCAAACAAATAGACAGTATTGCCATAATTGTCTGCCAATACCTGTATTTCAATGTGGCGTGGCGAACCCACGTATTTTTCCACAAACACCGACCCATCACCAAAAGACGATACTGCTTCTGACACAGCCCGTTGCATTTGTTCATCAAATTCGGCGGCATTTTCGACTACCCGCATACCCTTTCCACCACCACCTGCCGATGCTTTTATCAAAATGGGGTAGCCAATGTCTGCGGCTACTTTTTTGGCTTCATCAATATCAGAAATTGCCCCCTCAGTACCCGGTACCATCGGAATCTTATAGGCTTTAACGGCTTCCTTCGCGCCCAATTTTGACCCCATTGTTTCGATAGAGTAGGGGCTTGGACCAATAAAAGTCATACCTGCCGCTTGGACAGCGCGTGAAAATTGGGCATTTTCTGACAAAAAACCATAGCCAGGGTGAATACCGTCAACACCTAATTTCAAGGCTTCTGCAATGATTTTATCACTCAAAAGGTAAGATTGATTGGAAGGCGGTGCACCCAACAAAATAGCTTCATCGGCAAAGCGAACGTGCGGCGCATGTCTGTCGGCTTCGGAATACACTGCCACCGTTGCAATACCCATTTTTCGGGCTGTACGCATCACGCGCAAAGCAATTTCCCCACGATTAGCAACAAGAATTTTTTTCATAATTTGGATTTTATTTGCTCTTAAAATTCGTAGGGCGAATGTATATAGATTTCTATATATTTTCATTTTTTTTCAAAAAAAATGAAAAAGGGCAATCTCGTTTTTAGAAATTGCCGTTTTTCTCTTGAAAATGTGGGCAATGCCCACATTTCCAACAGAAAAAACGGCTCGACCTATTAGATTTTTTATGTGGCGAAGCCGCGTTTTGATACCACAAAACTTGGATTTAATAAGGTATTTTTAAATCAAAAAAGCGGAGAAAACTGACGTTCGGGGAGCTTTCAAAGTTCCCCGAACGTGACCCAACAACCAATGTATTGCGGCTTGAAATTTGAAATCCCTTATTTGCCAATCACTTTCAGCATAGTTCCACTCGGCACACGGTCGGTCAATGCCAGACCATTTAAAATAGAAATTTCTTTGTATTTGCTTTCGGCAACGCCAAATCCGCGCAAAACATCTGTCAAAGTACCATCATACATAGATGTCCGCAAACGGATATGGTCTTCTTTAACATTGATTTTTGCAGGGTCAGTCAAGGTGTTGAAACCCTGCATGGTGTTTGAGAACAAACGCTCAAAATTTGGAAAATCCACGCTTGACGCAATGCCATGAAACCGATAAATCAAACCATTGTATTGAATCAAAACAGTTTGAACGCGGGTCGTTTGGGCTGCTTGTCCTTGTCCTTGCGTTTGACCAGCTTGATTGCCTTGATTGCTTGGTGTGGACGTTGTTTGTCCGCCGCCGCCGCTTCCACTTGGTGCTGTTGGTGCGTCTTTTGTGCCAGTTGACTGTCCTCCATTTGTTTGCCCGCCGTTTGTTTTGGTCATACCATTGCTGCGTGGCGTCATGGCTTGTCCTTGTTGTGCAGCTTGTTGTTGTTCTGCTGTGAGTTGGTCAGCCACTTGAACAATGGCTTGCATACCGTTAATTTGTACGTTGCGTTGGTCAAGAACGCGCAATTTGTATTGGTCAACCACGCTTTTTGCGGCTTCGTTGAGTGTTTTTTCGTTCGATACAGCCATCAACATCATGGCTTTTTGGTCAGGCGATGCCATTTGTATCTGACTTGGTGTGTTGACGTGCTTCCAACCTGTAGGTATTGGAAATTGGAATTTCAGTTCTGGATGATAAAATGTATTACTTTCCACATAGCCTTGACGCGGGTCTTCGCCGTAAACAATACCGTCAATGAGGCGCAAATAACTTTCACGTTCAGTGCGGTAAGTGCCTTGATTTTTCAACTGAAAATCTGTTGCCATCGCCTTAACTTTTGTGTAACGGTCTCCCGGGTCGGGGTGCGATGACATGAACGTAGGGATACGTTGCGCGCCGTCTTCTCCCGCGCTCAATCTGCCCAAAGTATTGAAAAATCCCGCCATTTCGTGGGCATCGTAGCCCAATTTTGACGAATATTCAACGCCTAATTTGTCGGATTGTGATTCGTGGTCGCGGCTAAATTTCAAAAACATTAATTGTAAACCCGTGCTTGCCAAATCACCAAATTGTTGAAATTTTGGAAAAGCTATCATGCCCACAACCAAACCCAACTGCGTGAAAGTCTGGTTTGTGTATTGTTGTGCGCTATGTCGGGCTGTAACATGACCGATTTCATGCCCCAAAACGCCCATCAATTGGGCTTCGCTGTTGAAGTGTGCCATGATGCCGCGTGTGAAATAAACATAGCCACCCGGCACGGCAAAAGCATTGACGACATCAGAATCTACGACCTTAAATTGGAACGGCAAATTTGGACGATGCGATATTTTAGCCATTGCTTGACCGCGAACGTTCAAATAATTTTGCATATTAGAATCGGGATACATACCAAATTCGCTTAAAACTTGCGGGTCAGATTCTTTGCCCAATGACATTTCTTGACCTTCGGACATCAAACTGAATTGCCGCTTGCCAGTAACGGGGTTGCGGGCGCAGTCATTAAAAAATACCAAAAACCCAAGAAGTGCGACGGGTTTTACCAATTTTTGTAAAGAGTTGAAAAACATTTTTTTAAATTTTAGTGAAACGATGGGTAAAAATAACAATATTCTACGAATTGTACTAAATTAAGGTACGGATTTTTAGCTACGGATTTACGGATTTTACGGATTATACGGATTTTACGGATTTTACGCGACTACGGGGTTTTAGCTACGGATTTTACGGATTTTAGACGACTACGGATTTTTAGCTACGGGTTTACGGATTTTACGGATTTTACGCGACTACGGGGTTTTAGCTACGGGTTTACGGATTTACGGATTTTACGCGATTACGGATTTTATTTATTCAATAGCCACTAAGAATTCTTTTGTGAACGAGGGAAGGTTCTCCAAAGTTCACGAGCAAACCTAACCTTTGGTTAGAGCAAGCGCAATAGTTTTTAGTTTGCAAATAGTGTGATTCAGCAAGTCCAGAAGTTGCTTTTACTTCCAAGTTTATTTTTTCAAAAACAAAAAAGTCAACATCAAATGATTTTTTCAAATCAATACCTTTATAAAAAACAGGAAATGTTTTCTCTCGTACATAGGGGATTCCTCGTCTTTTAAATTCAATCTCAAGTGCATCTTTGTAAATAATTTCAAGAAAACCCGTTCCCAAGGTATTATACACTTCCAAACAAGCACCAATAATTTGAAAAGTTTCTTCTCGATAAATAAGATTACCAATAATGATATTTTTTAAAATGTTAAAAATAAGTTTTAATTAAAAATCCGTAGTCGTCTAAAATCCGTATAATTCGTAAAATCCGTAAATCCGTAGCTAAAAATCCGTAGTCGTCTAAAATCCGTATAATTCGTAAAATCCGTAAATCCGTAGCTAAAAATCCGTAGTCGTCTAAAATCCGTATAATTCGTAAAATCCGTAAATCCGTAGCTAAAAATCCGTAGTCGTCTAAAATCCGTAGCTTAAAAACCCACCCTCAGTTGGCATTTAATATCTGTTCGTCTTCTCCCGTCAATCGTTTCTAATCCACTACCTATTTGTTCTTTATTTGCCAAATAGGTGCGGGCAAAGCGGAGGTCTAAATAACCGTTTTTGAGAATCGGATAACTTAAATTAAGGTAAAAACGGCTGCCTCTGAAATAATAAGGGAGAACGGTAAAACTATGAAAAACATCATTTTCATAAGCGTAAATAGCTGAATTGTAATCTTTTGTATCAAATAACGCGAAACGGCTTGTTATACTGAGGGGGTATTTTTTGAACCTATAAATAAGGTCTTGATATATCATGAAGCCCGCACTTTTATCCGTCTGATTATTGTACATGCTCCATTCAATACGGTTTCTCAATTCCAAATTTTTACTGATTTTATGGTTGTAATGTAAGCGGATTTGTTGGCGAATTTTGGTGCTAAGGTTATTGACTTTTGAGGTATCCAAACGAGTAGAATTTTCTTCCTTTAGCTTGTTTTTGACTTGGATATACCCCTCAGTATTTCGGCGTTTGTAAGTGATTTTTGCGAAAAATTCACGCCCGTTTGAAGGTGCATCAATGCCAAATTTCAGCCATTTGTACGTCCAGAAATCGGCATAACACTCGATAGACAGTGGGCGAAAAGGCTTGAATTCTACACCTGCATACACGCCATTTTCGTCTTGTGTTCGGTTGCTTTCCGCAAAAGGTTGGGCATTGAGGGCTTGATAAGTTGGGGAAAAATAACGGTGCAATACGCTCACAAACAATCGTTTATCCAAACCAAGAAGCAACCCGTTGAGGCTTGCAAAACCGCCATTGTCACTCACGGCAGTTTCGCCGAATACATGACTATTTTTATACGTTTTTTTATAATTTGTAGAAAAATTGAGTAACTGTTTGCCATTAAAAGCTGTCTGATTGTACGGTTTTTGAGGCGGTTGCAGAATACCGTTGAATTGGTTAAAAACGGCATTGAAACCCAAGGAAAAACGCCTAAATGTATGCTGAATACTACCGCCAAAAGTCGTCAAACCGACACTGTTTTTGTCATCTAATTCCGTTTGTGTGCGGTGCAAACCCGAAAACTGCAAAGCCGATACAACCGCATCGGCATCGGTTGTGTCTATGGCAAAACGATTGAGTACATTGCCGTCGCGCCGCCTATGCGAAGCAAAAATCACCCCCTCAGTATTTTGACCTATTTTAAGCCTTGTGGCGATGCCGCGCAAGAAATTAGCTTCATTGGCAGAAGCGTAAAAATGGACGGGCGGCACATCTTTTTCGATGCTCAAAACAAGTGCTGACTTGTTCAAAGCGAATCCGTTTTGATGAATTAAGCCTTGTCCCAAAGAAATAGAATAATCACCTAAAATAATGATTTTAAATAGTTTATGTGCATCTGTTATTTGAAAATGTGCGCTGTAAAAATCCAATCCTGTTTTTTTAAATGACTCGCCCGCATCTTTTTCTAAAGTAAAACCATAACTTAAGCGATTGCCAAAAGTGTAGCGATAGCGTCCGTAAAGGCGGTTAGCATCGCCCAAATAATTACCTTGCTTATAGCCTTTGGCGCGTTCTAAACGCCTTTCATAGCGTATAAATGCTTCATTTTTGCCCAACCTAAACCAATCTCTAACGGGAATTTGAAAATCATCGAAATTACCTTCTACCATAATAAACGGCAGTAGTTTACGCAGCAATGGTAGGGGCAGAGTGGTTTGTAGTTCCAATAAATCCATGTACTTGCCATAATGCGTTCGGTGGTGGATAATGGCTTTTATTTGTTTATCGGAAAGTAGTCGGAGTTTTTCCAATTCAGCCGTCGTTGCTTTATTGATATTCAATGGTTTACGGATATAATCTTGCAAGTATTGAAATTCAGCATCGTAGTCAAAACTCCCCTCTCCATTGGCAGCAACGGTGTTTTCAAGGGCATCTTGATAGGAATAAATGAGTGAATCTATTTGTCCGAAAGCGATTTTTGAGAAAGAAAAAGCGAAAAACAAGGTCAAAAAGAGCGTTTTTACTGAGGGGTGCTTCAGTTGTCTCATTGCGTATGTTATTTAAAGTTTTGGTAAAAAATAATTTATGCTATTGCTCGCTTCGCTCGTAAAAAGGGGAATGTGGTTCATTTTTCGGGCAAAGCCCGAAAAATGAACCACATTCCCTCCTCCCCTGCGCGCGAAGCAAGCGCGAGAGGACGAATTACGGTTAATAAAACCCAAACCTACACACTGAAAGTTAATTTACAAACATCTCAAAAACATAAAAATAAAGCATATTTAAAAATATTGAAATAAAATTCTTTAAAATCAATAATCACCAAATTTAAAACTATATGTTTGATTTTAAAACTAAGTAAAGAGACAAGTTTAGGGAAAATGCCTTCACCTTTGCACCAGCAGAAAAATTTAATTATTCATGTATTCCAACTCTTGGAGGGTTTAACCCACCCAAGAGTTTTGCAAAATAATTTTGTCCAACCGCTATCAACCAATTAATTATCAAATATTTTTTTAAACTAAAAACCACCAATTACTTATGACAACTCACTTCACACTCAAAGGTTTTACAATCGCTTGCCTATTGTTTGTTTCAAACATCGCTACGGCACAAGACACAACACAACAAGCTGTTGCAGCACCCCTCAGTATTTCGGGTCATGTTGACGCTTATTTTCGCCAGAGTAGCAACGAAGTTGCGGGGAAAACGTCCTATTCTGATGCTGCAAAGGGTTTCGGTTTTGGTATGGCAAACCTGCAATTGTCGAAAGATGCGGGAAATATTAGTTTTATGGCAGATGTGATGTTTGGTCCACGCGCCGAAGGGACTAACTATTATTACGCTGGGGCTAACAGCAGTTCATTGGCGTTTATCAAGCAATTGTACGTTGCTTACAAACCAACGGATAAACTCAAATTTACGCTTGGTAATTTTATGACATTCGTGGGTTATGAATTGGCAGAAGCCTCTAACAATCTCAATTATTCAATGTCTTACAACTACACGAATGGACCTTTCTACCACACGGGTTTGAAAATGGATTACCAATTTACGGAAAAATTCGGCGGTATGATTGGCGTTTTTAACCGCACGGATACAAAATTAGACAATGGTAAAAAATTCGTTGGTGGTCAATTGTCTTACGTGAGTGGTGCTTTCAAATTGTACCTCAATGGCTTGACAGGAGAGGAGGTGGATTCGTCGAAAGCCACTACTTTAGATGCGACTTTGAGCTATCAAGCCACGTCAAAATTAGGTTTGGGCTTCAATGTGATAAATAAAAGCGTGAAAGACGGAGGTGCTGCAACAAATTGGACGGGTACGGCTTTGTATCTAAATTATGCGTTTACAGATAAATTTACGCTCGCAGCGCGTGGCGAGTACCTCTTAGACAAAAAAGGTTTGTTGTTTGGCGCAGATGATAATGCAGTAACAGCTTTCACTTTATCGGGCAATTTTAAAGTAGATGCCTTGACGATTATTCCAGAAATTCGTTTCGATTCTGGCAAAAGTAATATCTTTTCCACTGCCGATTTAGATGCTAAAGGTTTGCCTGTATTCAAAGGTAGTGAAACGGCGTTTATCTTAGCGGCGGTTTATAAATTTTAACTTAAGCCCCTTGACCCCTAAAGGGGGAATACAGACGGTGAGGGGCTTTAAGAAGTTGGAGGCTTTGAGATTCGGAAAAACTCTTGTTTCAAATCTCATCGCCTCTTTTTTATTTTTTGAAACCATACATAAATTCAAAATATGCATTGAAAGGCACTTTTGCGCTCGCTTCGCTCGCGCAAAAGGAGGAAGAGTGGTTCATTTTTCGGGCAAAGCCCGAAAAATGAACCACATTCCCCCTCTCGCGCGAGCGAAGCGAGCGCGAGAACCAGCAGCTTAGATTTTATGTATGGTTTCAAATTTTATTTTACAACTCAAATCATGCAAATTTATAAAATGACATTTTTTTGCAATTTTTTTTCAAAAAAGTAGAAATTTGGAAAGGGTGAATGTATTTTTGCACCATTTTTTAGAGGTATAGTATATTTTTAAGGGGCTTTTTTCAAAAAATGTAAAAAACGACGTGAAACCTTAGTCTAAGCTGCATAGCAGCGTTCTCTTAGTAGAAAATAGATATAGAGACGTGATTTTAGGTGCAGCGCACCGTTCTCTATCATACGTTTTAAAGAGAACGGTGCGCTGCACCTTGTGAAAAAACAACACTTCCTATTTTCTACCAAGAGAACGGTGCGCTGCACCTAATTCGGCTTAGTAATTTAAAATTTTCCTAAAACCATTTGATAGCTTACTTATCTACCATTTTCAAATATACAGGGTACTGCCTGTCTTGTTATATCGAAAACAAAGGAATTAAAAATAAAGTATTCAATTCAATTTTGCAAAATATTGAAAATTAATTTATTGCACCTTAAAATTTGAAATCTGAAATTTGAAGTCTTCCTAAATTTTCCAACTACCTACGAATAAAAACTAATTTTATTAAATCAATCAATTTTTTTCAAACAATGAGTCTTTCCAGATTTAGTGCACTTGACACAATTAGAAACCGCTACAATGACACTGAGTATGTGGACATGCCAGCCGAAAAAATCATCGATTTTTATGGCGAAAATGTGTTCAACGATGCTGCCATGAAGAAATACATGGACGAGTCAACTTATTTGAGCGTCAAAGCGACGATTCAGAATGGTACAAAACTAAGCCGCGATTTGGCGGACACTATCGCAAAATCAATGCAAGCGTGGGCGCAAGACAAAGGCGTGACGCACTTTACGCACTGGTTTCAACCGTGGACGGGCAAAACGGCTGAAAAGCATGACTCTTTCTTCAACTTGACCCCAGCAGGTAAAGTCATTGAAGTATTTGAAGGCGATGCGCTTGTTCAGCAAGAACCAGACGGTTCTTCGTTCCCTTCGGGCGGTATGCGCGCTACTTTTGAAGCACGTGGCTACACGGCTTGGGATCCAAGTTCACCCGCTTTCATTTTTGAAAATGGTGGTGCAGGTAAGACTTTGTGTATCCCAACGGCATTCATCACTTATACGGGTGATGCGATGGATTACAAATTGCCATTGTTGAAATCAGAAGCTTACTTGAACAAAGCAGCAACACCAGTTGCTCAAATGTTTGATAAAGCGACCACTAAAGTAACCGTTACTTTGGGTTGGGAGCAAGAATATTTTATTGTTGACGAAGCTCTTTACAACCTTCGTCCCGATTTGATTTTGACAGGCAGAACCCTCGTAGGTAAATTGCCAGCAAAACATCAAAACTTAGAAGACCACTATTTTGGTGCAATTCCTGAGCGTATTTACGCATTCATGCGCGATTTGGAAACAGAATCTCACAAGTTGGGTATTCCTGTTCGTACACGCCACAACGAAGTAGCCCCTGCACAATATGAGTTCGCACCCGTTTTTGAAGGTGTCAATGTTGCAGTTGACCACAACAACTTATTTATGGACGTGATGGAAAAAGTCGCCCGTCGCCATAGCTTGGTGGTCTTGTTGCACGAAAAACCATTTGCAGGTGTAAACGGTTCGGGTAAGCACAACAACTGGTCAATTGCTACGGACACAGGTAAAAACTTGTTAGCACCGGGCAAAGAACCGGGCAAAAACTTGATGTTCTTGACTTTCTTTGTCAACACAATTCGTGCGGTTTACGAGTGGGCAGATTTGATTCGTGCGTCTATCGCAACAGCAAATAATGACCACCGTTTGGGCGCAAATGAAGCACCTCCTGCCATTATTTCGGCATTTTTGGGTGATACGATGGATAAATTGTTGAACGAAATCGAAAAAACGGGTAAATCAAGCGCGTCGGGTATCAAAACCGCTTTGGACTTGGTGGAGCGTATGCCGTTGCTTGAAAAAGACACGACCGACCGTAACCGTACATCACCTTTCGCTTTCACGGGCAACAAATTTGAAATCCGTGCTGTTGGTTCTTCGCAAAACTGCGGTGGTCCGATGACTGTGATGAACACAATCGTGGCGGCTCAGTTGACAAAATTTAAGGAAGATGTGGACAAATTGATGGCAGCAGGTAAGCCTCAAGACGAAGCTATCTTGGTGATTTTGGCTAAATACATCAAAGAATCTAAGAAAATCCGTTTTGAAGGCAACGGTTATTCTGACGAGTGGAAAGAAGAAGCAGCAAAACGCGGCTTGAACAACTTTGCCGCAACACCAGAAGCATTGAAGGCTTACACGGGCAAAAAAGGCGATGTCTTCATCAAAGCAGGTATTTATTCTAAAAAAGAATTGCACGCTTTCCAAGAAGTTCAATTCCATAACTACGTATCAAAATTGCAAATCGAAAGCCGTACTCTTGGCGAGATGGTAGCAAATTTGATTCTACCTGCGGCAATTAACTACCAAAAGAAATTGGCAGATAATATCGTGTCATTGAAGGCAATTGGCTTGAGCGAAGGTGAGTATGGCTCGCAGTTAGACCTTGTTAGAGCGCTTAGCACGGCTATCAACGGTGCTGCACAAGGTGTTCAAGCAATGACGAACGCACGTAGAGCAGCCAATGAAGCAGCAGACATTGAAGCAAGTGCATTTGCTTATTGCGAAGTCGTGAAGCCAGTTATGGAAGAAATTCGCACATTCTGCGACCGCCTCGAATATTTGGTAGCTGACAACGAGTGGCCCTTGCCGAAATACCGCGAGATGTTCTACATTCGCTAAATAAAATTTCAGATTTCAAAGTTCAGTAAATGTATTTTGAATATTCAGATAAATTGAATTTAATTTTCCATTTAGGAACTCGAAATAAATAAAGTATCAAATTTTATTTTGCAAAATATTGATAATTACTTTATTGCGATTTTAAATTTGAAATTTTAAATTTGAAATCTTCCTTATACGCTCAAAATTTCTAATTTTGGGTAAGCATACTGAGGGGTGTTCCGTTTTGCGGGACGCCCCTTTTTTGAAGTAAAACGCATATTGATAATTAGCCCCACGTTTGGGAGACTTCTAAAGTTCCTCGAACGTTACACACGGTTAAATCAATTTTTTTTAACGTTCCTCATCACTCCTCCTATGACAAAAATATCTTTTCAAACCTATCAACAAGAAGCCCGCAACTTACTCACATTGGGCTACCCGATTATCATCAGTCAGTTGGGTATTATTGCCATGGGGGTTGCTGATACGATTCAAGTGGGGCGTATTGAAGGTAAAGGTGCGGTGTCGGTATCTGCGTCTGGATTTGTAAACAGTCTGGGTTTTACGGTTGCCATTATTCCCTTGATTACGCTTGGTATAATCGCCCCAATGATTTCTAAAGCAAAAGCCGAAAATGACACACCACAAATTCGCCAATTATTCAAAGCAGGAAAACGTGTTTCTTGGTATTTAAGTGCAACAACCGTCATTATTTGCTTGACGATGGGATTCTTTTTCGATAAATTAGGTCAAGAACCCGAAGTGGCGGCGGAGGCTTTTTATTACAATATTTTGATGTCTATTTCGATGATTCCTTTGCTCTATTTTGTTGCACTACGACAATTAAGCGATGGGTTGGGGCGTACTAAAATGGCTATGGTGATTACTATTTCTGCTGTTTTTATCAACGTTTTATTTAATTGGTTGCTCATCAATGGGATTGGTATTTTTCCGCGTTTGGAGTTGATTGGCTCTGGTATTGCCACTTCAATTGGTCGGTTGTATATGGCAACGGCTTTGTGGTTTTTGATTCACAAAGAAGCGATATTCAAGCCTTATACCGACCGAACCAAAGAAGGTATCAACTATTTGGTCAAAAAAATATTGAGTATTGGTTTGCCTTCTGGCTTGCAAGGTTTTTTTGAAGTAGGTGTGTTTTCAGCCGCCGTTGTCATCATCGGTTGGTACGGCAAATACCAACAAGCAGCGCACATGATAGCCATTAGTTTATGTTCTGTTACCTACATGATGGTTACGGGCGTTGCATCGGCGGGCGGTATTCGGGTGGGACATTTTTGGGGACTGAAAGACAAACAGCAGATGATGGTGGCAGGTAAAACAGCTTTGAGTTTGGGTGGCAGTTTTATGGCTTTGTGCGGGTTGATTTTCTTCGCTTTTCCACAATTTCTGATTAGTTTATATACAACAGACGCGCAAGTTGTGCCAATTGCATCGGTTTTATTGCTTTTGGGTGGTGTGTTTCAAATATCAGATGGTTTGCAAGCCACGGCACTTGGGATACTGAGGGGTATCTCCGACGTCAATTTTCCGACCTTGATTACCTTATTTGCGTACTGGATTGTGGGATTACCAATTGGTTATGTGTTAGGCGATGTCTATGGTATGAAAGCGGCAGGTGTGTGGATAGGCTTGACCGCAGGTTTGACGGCTTCGGCAATATTGTTGTGCTGGCGATTTTTTCAGAGAGTGAAAAAGATAGGGTAGGTCGTAAAGATACCCCTCAGTATTTTTTAGAATTTTGGTAATTACTTAGTCACGCGCTCGCTTCGCTCGCACGAGGGAGGAGAGGTGGTTCGTTTTTCGGGCAAAGCCCGAAAAACGAACCAGATTCCCCTTTTTTGCGAGCGAAACGAGTTATGGGCTAAGTAATTACTAATTTTGAGTAAAATATAGATTGCGCTTATTAGGTTTGGTTAAAGAGGATTCCGTTTTTCCTAAACAAAAGTATATATTTGCGCCCCAGTTTATAAATTTTCTACCCATTATGTCAAAATTATCCGCAGATAAGCGTTTTTTCGATGTCTCCGATTACGGCAGACCAATCGCTATTGCAATTGCCGAACGGCTCAAATTTACGAAGACAACACCCGTTCAAGTGACGCTTGTTTTCGGGCTATGTGGCTTAATAGCTATTTATTGTATCTTGAAAGAACACTACATTGCCGCAGGCATCTTTCTTGTATTGAAATCCATCATTGATGCCGTTGATGGTGAATTGGCGCGGCTTAAAAAAACGCCTTCCTACACGGGGCGTTATTTGGATTCCATTTTCGATATAGTTCTCAATTTTCTGTTTTTAATATCTATTTGCGCCATGTCGGATACTACTTGGCAGTGGGCTTGTTTGGCTTTCGTTTGTGTTCAACTTCAAGGTACTTTGTACAATTATTACTACGTTATTTTGCGGCACAATACTGAGGGGGGGGATAAAACAAGCCAAATTTTTGAAACCCATACACCAACTGCATTGCCACCTGAAAGCCAAAAAACGGTGAATACTCTTTTTGCATTGTTTACCTTATTTTACAGTCCTTTCGACAAAACAATCCAAGCCTTAGACGCTGGCGCGCCTAAGATCATGTCATTTCCAAAGTTGTTTATGACCGCAGTTTCTATTTACGGACTGGGTTTTCAACTCCTATTAATGGCTTTGATGATGGCTTTTGGGCAGATTAAGTGGATTATTCCGTTTTTTATTGGCTATTCAATTTTCATTGTTTTGTTTATTGCTGTTCGTAAATTATTTTTGAGCTAAGAAGCTGTTTTAAAACCTTTTATGGATTATTTCACGCATCTATTTTCATTTGAAAAACTTAATTTTAAAAGAAAAATCATTATTACTTCCCAAATAAAATTTCCCAAATAAAAATAGGCTCAATTACGGTTTTAAGTTGCTGTATAAATCCGTTAGGATTTACAGGTTTATAGAAAATAAAAACAAGTAGTTTTACCCGAATCCGTTAGGATTCGCACGTAAAATGCCGCGATAAACGTGCGAACCCTAACGGATTCGGGGAGAATTTGCCTGTTCGATTTTTCTATAAACGTTCAAATCCTAACGGATTTGTTAAAAAACAGAATCGCAACTTGAAATCATAATAGAGCCTAAAAACATATGCGCAAACTAACCTCAA
The DNA here is from genome assembly GCA_034520175.1 of Saprospiraceae bacterium. Lineage (GTDB taxonomy): Bacteria > Bacteroidota > Bacteroidia > Chitinophagales > Saprospiraceae > JAAFJT01. The sequence goes on along the minus strand of JAXHNU010000004.1, from coordinate 326,526 downwards.
AAAAGGTTTTAAAACAGCTTCTAAGATTTTGTAATTACTTAGTCGTTGCGCGCTTCGTTTGCAAAATAGGGGAATATGGCTCATTTTTACGCAAAATGAAACTTCCCAAAAGTCTAAAAATAAATCACATTCTCCTATACACGTAAAGTATAAACTATAATAATATGAAATTTCCGCTTTTGACGCTTCTCTGTCTAAGCCTTTTCTTCACGCAAGGTGCGGCTCAGATGTCGCGCAAAGCTGCCGCCGACCTTTGGGTGGACGAAACCTACAAATCCATGTCCGACACGGCGCGGATTGGGCAATTGTTCATGATTCGCGCACATTCTAATTTGGGTGAAGACCATATCCAAAAAGTGATGAATGAGATAAATAGGTACCAAATTGGGGGTTTGTGTTTTTTTCAAGGAACGCCCGAAAAACAAGCGTATTTGACAAATAAGTATCAAAAATTATCAAAAATTCCTCTTTTTGTGTCAATGGATGCTGAATGGGGCTTGAATATGCGTTTGAAAGAATCCACTATTGCTTTTCCAAAACAGATGATGTTGGGGGCAATTCAAGACAATAATTTGATATATCGGTTTGGTTTGGCGGTGGCTCAAGAGTGCAAAAGACTCGGTGTACACATCAATTTCGCGCCCGATGCCGATGTCAACAGCAATCCGCGCAATCCCGTTATTAATGAACGCTCGTTTGGTGAAGACAAATTGAATGTGGCGGCAAAAGCCTTTCAATACATGAAAGGTATGCAAGACAATGGGGTAATGGCTTGTGCCAAACATTTCCCGGGTCATGGCGACACGGAGGTAGATTCTCACTTGGATTTACCGCTTATCACGCACGATATGGCGCGGCTAACCGATGTTGAATTGATGCCTTTTCGGGTATTGAGTCAACAAGGTATTGGCTCGGTCATGGTCTCGCATTTACAAGTCAATGCGATAGATGCAACCGTGAATACGCCTTCTACGCTTTCTCGATACACCATTAAAAGCCTTTTGCGTGAGTCAATTGGCTATCAAGGTTTGGTTTTTACCGATGGTATGGAAATGAAAGGTTTGACCAAATTTTATCCTTCGGGTGAGGCAAGTGCAAGAGCAATCGAAGCGGGTAATGATATACTATTATTGCCAGAAAATACAGCATCAGCGATTGAATGGATTAGAAAATATAGGGCAGAAGGCAGAATTACGGAGCAAGACCTCGAAATGAGCGTGAAACGGATACTTCGGGCGAAATACGAATATGGTTTGGCGACCCCTCAGTATGTCGAGCCTACAAATATCCGCAGCGAACTCAATAGCTACGAAAGCAGACAATTGAAACGCGATTTGATTCAAAATGCCTTGACTTTGGTGAGAAATGAAGATAATATCCTGCCTTTTCTAAGTTTTCAACCCGATAGCGTGGCAAGTTTGGCAATGGGTGCGGGCAAGGGAACAAGTTTCCAGTATCAACTCAATCAGTTAGGCGTTTTTAATCAATTCAATATTGGTAAATCTATTTCGGAAGAAAAAAAGAAATTCATGTTGGCGTATTTTTCAAAAAAGAAAACCGTTATCGTCAGCTTGCATGATATGAAACAAAAGGCGTCGGAACATTTTGGTTTGTCGGAAGATGTCCGCAATTTTGTCAACGCATTGGCACAACGCACGCAGGTTATTCTCGTGGTTTTTGGCAATCCTTATGCTTTGAAATATTTTGATGACATCAAAAACATCGTAGAATGTTACAACGAGGATAAAATCACGCAAGAATTGGCGGCACAAGGCTTGTTTGGCACTTTCACGTTTAAAGGAAAACTGCCCGTAACGGCATCTGAACGCGCCAAATGCGGTATGGGTTTTTCGATAAATACTAAAATCAATCGCTTGAAATGGAACACCGATTTCCCAGAAGAAGTGGGCATGAACGCCGCTAATTTGGCAAAAATTGACGACGTTGCCAATGAATTAATTGATAAAGGAGCGGCGCCAAGTTGTCAGATTTTAGTGGCGAAAGAGGGACAAGTTGTGTATCACAAAGCCTTTGGCTACCACACTTACGACAAAACCCAAGCGGCAACAACGGAAGATTTGTACGACTTAGCCTCTATTACAAAATGCGCCGCAACGACCCTCAGCTTGATGAAATTGTATGAAGAAGGACAAGTAGATTTGGACGAAAATTACGAAAAATACCTGCCCATACTGAGGGGGTCAAACAAAGCTGATTTGCAACTAAAAGATGTGTTGACTCATCGAGCCCGTTTGCCCGCTTGGATTCCTTTTTACAAAAATACAATGGAAGCGGCAATCGTTGACGGCAAAAAGCGGCTTTATCCCTCTTCTCAATGGTATGCAAATGTGCAAACTGATGAATATCCAACAGAAGTGGCTAAGAATTTTTTTTTGAAACGCGCATATCTTGATTCTATCATTCAACATATCGCCGAAGTACCGTTACGGAATAGTCATCATTATTTTTATTCCGATTTGGGTATGATGCTCATGGCTTTTTTAGTAAAAAATGTAAGTGGTTTGACGCTTGATGCTTACGCCGAAACCCATTTTTACACCCCCCTCAGTATGTCACGTACTTTGTTCAATCCTTTGCGGCGTTTTGCTGAGTCAGAGATTACACCGTCGGAAGAAGATAATTATTTTCGGATGCAACAAATTAGAGGGCATGTACACGATATGGCGGCGGCAATGTTGGGCGGTGTAAGCGGACACGCGGGTTTGTTTTCGACGAGTCGCGACCTCGCTGTTTTACTTCAAATGTTGCTCAATGGCGGTGAATACGCGGGTATTCGCTACCTAAAACCCGAAACGATTGCCTATTTTACGCAACGTCAAGGCGGCTCAACACGACGGGCTTATGGTTGGGATATGAAAGAATTGAACGCTCAAAAAAGAGACAATATGAGTGATTTGGCTTCATCTAATACGTATGGACACACCGCTTTTACGGGCGATGCCATGTACGTTGACCCAGATAAACAACTCATCTACATATTTTTGTCGAATAGAACCTACCCAAGCATGAATAATAACAAATTGATTAATGGGAATTATCGGGCGCGTATTCAAACGCTGATTTATGAAGCAATAAAAGGTCAATAATTAATTATCAATGAAAATCAAGAACAACATACTCGATACAATCGGCAATACGCCAATGGTGCGTATCAACAAAATCACGGCAGAATTACCGTGTTTGGTCTTGGCAAAAGTGGAGACCTTCAATCCCGGACATTCCATAAAAGACCGTATGGCAGTGAAAATGCTCGCAGACGCGGAAGCGGCGGGGCGTATTACTGAGGGGGGGACAATTATCGAATGTACGTCGGGCAATACGGGTATGGGCTTGGCAATTGCGGCGGCTGTGAAGGGTTATCGCTGTATTTTTACCACAAGTGATAAACAATCGAAAGAAAAAATTGATTTATTGAAAGCACTTGGCGCGGAAGTCATTGTCTGCCCCACGAATGTTGAACCCGATGACCCGCGCTCATATTATTCAGTTGCGGAACGTTTGTCGAAAGAAATTCCCAATTCTTGTTGGATGAATCAATATGACAACCTCTCCAATCGAACGGCACATTATGAGTCAACAGGACCTGAAATTTGGGAACAAACTGACGGTAAAATCACGCATTTGGTTGTCGGCGTAGGTACAGGTGGTACTATTTCTGGTACAGCACAATACCTCAAAGAAAAAAATCCGAATATCAAGGTTTGGGGCATAGATACTTATGGCTCAGTCTTTAAAAAGTATAAAGAAACGGGTATATTTGACTCGAATGAGATTTATCCCTACATTACTGAGGGGATAGGCGAAGACATTTTGCCCAAAAATGTTGACTTTGATTTGATTGATGCTTTTGAGAAAGTCACCGATAAAGATGCCGCTATCATGGCACGCCGATTGGCACGCGAAGAAGGGATTTTATTGGGCTATTCTGCGGGTTCTGCCATGCAGGGTTTGTTGCAATTGAAGGAAAATTTCGCTCAAAATGATGTAGTTGTGCTGATTTTTCACGACCACGGCAGCCGCTACATTGGCAAAGTTTTCAATGATGATTGGATGCGTGAACGCGGATTTTTGGACGATGAAATCAAAGTAAAAGACATTATTTCGCGCAAAAATAGCAAAGATTTCTTTCACGTTACGCCCGAAACGACGGTCAAAGCGGCGTTTGAAATGATGAAAAACATGGACATTTCGCAAATGCCCGTCATGGCAGGAAAGGATATGGTGGGGTCAATTTCAGAAAATTCGGTATTGACGTATTTATTAGAAAATCCAATGAAACACGCTGACCACGCCATTTCAGACATCATGGATGCGCCGTTTCCAATTGTAAACGAAGATTTACCGATAAAACAATTGAATCGCTATATTTCTAAACGGATTCCTGCCGTCATCGCCCGCGACAAAGCGGGTTCTATGCACGTTTTGACGAAGTATGATATTATTCAAGCGGTGTAAGGACTAAGTATTTATGAATGTCCACTTATCATTAATTGTAAAAACTTAGCACCATTGTCTGGACTGTAATTTTTGTGATTTATTTGATTTTTATGGCCAGATTAGGGTTGTGTGTGTTATAAAAATCACGAAAATCAAACAAATCATAGTTTAGACTAAGTTTTTACCACAAATTTATAAAATCTAAACTATGCCAACCATAAGTATCGTCATTCCAACGCTCAATGAAGCGGATAATATTGGACACATCATTGATTATCTAAAGCAACATGCAGATGCTTCTTTGCAAGAAATCATTGTTGTAGATGCCCAAAGTGACGATAATACTGAAGGGGTCGCTTGGCGTCACGGAGCAGTTGTTGTGCAGTCGCCAAAACGCGGAAGGGCTGCGCAAATGAACGCAGGGGCTACACGAGCAAAAGGCGATATTTTATATTTTGTTCACGCAGATTGTTACCCACCTACAACTTATATTTCGGATATTTTCTACGCATTGCAGAAGGGTTTTCCAATGGGCTGTTATCGTTATCGGTTTGATTCTGACGCTGTTTTACTAAAAATTAACGCTTTTTTCAACCGTTTTGAGCCTTTGTTTTGTCGGGGTGGTGATGAGACATTATTCATTGAAAAAGTTGTTTTTTACGAACTCAATGGTTTTGATGAGTACTATTGCATTATGGAAGAATATGATTTTATAAGACGGGCAAAGGAACGGTTTAGATTCAAAATTATCCCCAAATACGCGGTTGTTAGTGCGCGAAAATACGAAACAAACAGTTGGTGGCGTGTGCAGAGAGCCAATGCAAAGTTGTTTTCTATGTTTCAAAAAGGAGCAGAACCAGAAAAAATGGCAGCGACTTATAAAAAGATGTTAAATTATCGCTAAAATTACTAATTTTGCTCAATATATATGTGAGGAGTGGGCATAACCTAAAAACATCGTTTTTTGATTAAAAACAGATGTTTTGCGCTCGCTTCGCTCGCGCAAAAGGGAGGAGACGTGGTTCGTTTTTCGGCTTCGCCGAAAAACGAACCACATTCCCCTCCCTCGCGCGAGATGCAAAAAACGCTTTTAGGTTATGCCCACCTCTCAATTACTTAGTCACGCGCTCGCTTCGCTCGCACGAAGGAGGACAGGTGGTTCGTTTTTTGGGCAAAGCCCGAAAAACGAACCACATTCTCCTTTTTTGCGAGCGAAGCGAGCTATGGGCTAAGTAAGTAGTTCGTCATAAATAATCGCTACTTTTTATGATGCTTCTCGCGCTCGCTTCGCTCGCGCGAGAAGGGGGAATGTGGTTCATTTTCGGGCTTTGCCCGGAAAATGAACCACATTCCCCTTCTCTTTGCGCGAGCGAAGCGAGCGCAAAGGTGTGTACTAAAAAGTAGCGATTATGTATGAACAGCTACTTAATTACAATTCATCTAATATTTTATACAACAATGAAAAGATTCGCAACAATTTGTATCTGTCTAAGCATGGTTTTTACCAGTATTTTTGCCCAAGACGGCACGCCCAAGCAGACCCCTCAGTACAACAACCCTTTTGAAGCAATGCAACAGATGATGACGCAGTTTCAAAAGATGTTTGGTGGTGGCGAGAACACAGAAAAAGGAGATTCGACACAAAATTTTGGTTTCCGTTCCTTTGAAATGCCTTTCGGTGAGATTGATTCAACGATGAGTAAAGCCTTTGGTTTTAGTTTTGACGGCAATGGTTTTAGATCTATATTCCCCGAATCGGGCGATTCAACAAACGCTAATGGTTTTATGCAAATGCAAGAACAGTTTAAGAAAATGATGCCCAGTATGGATTTTGAAAAATTATTTCAAGGGCAAACGCCTTTTGGCGGGAACGACCCCTCAGTAGTACCGCCTATGGATAAGAAAAGACGGGAAGAAGAGAAGAAAGCAAAGAAAAAATATCAAACGGAAAAACTTTAGAAGAAGGTAGCACGGGCTTTAGCCCGTGCTGTGTAGAATAAAGCCCGTGCTACCTTTTCTTGCCTTTTCTTTTAATACCCCAATAACCGCAACATCGCTTCTGCGTCTTGTTCATCAGATTCCATCCAATCCACAAAATTACCGTTTTCGTCTCTATCCACCAAAATACGTTTTGGGGAAGGCAAAAGACAGTGCTTTACGCCTCCATAACCACTCAAAGCGTCTTGATAAGCACCTGTATTGAAAAAGCCAACCCAAAGAGGGTCTTCCGATTTTGAGAATTTTGGCAGATAGACCATATTTAGATGGGCTTCTGAATTGTAATAATCGGCATTGTCACAACTCAGACCACCGATATTGACGCGGGTGTATTCCTTATTCCAATGATTAATCGGCAACATGATATACCGTTCGTTGATTGCCCACGCATCAGGAATAGTTGTAATCAAAGAATTGTCCACCATATACCACAATTCGGAGTCATTTTGTTGTTTTTGACCAATAACCCCCAAGATTGTTGCACCACTTTCACCTACTGTATATTTACCAAACTCAGTAAAAATATTGGGGCAAGGCACATCATCGTCATCGCAATATTCTTTGATATTACGGACAATTTCTTTAATCATATACGCATAATCATATTCAAAATTCAATGAATTGGCAATAGGCAAGCCGCCGCCGATGTTCAAAGAATCGAGGTCGGGACAAAAATGCTTCAATTGGCAATACAATTTGATGGCTTTACGCAATTCTGACCAATAATATGTATTGTCTTTAATGCCCGTATCCACGAAAAAATGAAGCATTTTCAACTTAAACTTCGGATTCGTTAAGATTTTATCTTTGACAAAATTCACAATTCGCGTGTGTCGAATACCCAAACGTGAGGTATAAAACTGAAAATTGGGTTCTTCTTCCGTAGCTACACGAATACCGATATTGCAAGTTTTGGCAATATGAGCATTGAGTTGGTCAAACTCGTCGCGGTTATCACAAATCGGAATAACGTTCGTGAAACCGAGACTATTAACTAAAAAGGCAATTTTTCTGATGTATCCCGCATCTTTAAAACCATTACAAACGATAATTTTATCCTTCGTCAATTTCCCTGCCTGCCATAGTTTTTGGATTAAATCAATGTCAAAAGATGAAGATGTTTCAATCTGCACGTTATTTTTCAGCACCTCATCTAAGACAAAACGGAAATGTGAGCTTTTAGTGCAGTAACAGTAAAAATATTCACCATTATAGTTCAAGTCGTCAATAGCATCATTAAAATGCTTTTTAGCTTTTTGAATTTGTTGACTGATTTTAGGGAGGTAGGTAATTTTCAACGGCGTACCGTACTTTTTAATGAGTTCTTCGAGGTCAATCCCGTGAAAGTGGAGGCAATTATCTTGCAAAGTGAAGCCTTCCTGCGGAAAATAAAAGGTTTGATCCACCAAGTCAAAATACGTATTTTTCATTGAAAATCAATAAGTTGTGAATGATATAAATGATTTTTAGTTAAATGATTCTATTTATTGAGTTTGGAATCGCGCAAATGTACATTTTTGGAGAAGATATTTTTCGATAAAATGTAATTATAACCGATTTGATGGAATAAATGACCTGAAATAGGAAGCATACGTATAACGAAAATTGTATGCTTTTGGTACTTTTGTAAAAGTTGTGGGTAATGAAAATTGTAGAAATCACCCCCTCAGTATTTTGCTTAGAAAATGCGGCATAACCCAAATTTAGGAAATTTTTCCTAAATCTTATGACCTAAGCCTTATAAGTAGTTAAACCTAAATAAACGCTGCTTTGCGACAAAACTTAGATTATTTACCAAGGGAGTCTTTTACCACCGCTAAAATTGTCAAGAAGCCAAATTTTTAACACTTCTCTTGTAAACAACCGTGACTGAGGGTATTTCGCTGCCGCTAAAATTGTTAAAGAAACAATTCTGACCAATTACCCGTTAAAAATGTTTTTTCAATAATCGTACAGCAATCTTCCATTTCTTCTTCCGTCATTACAAGAGGCGGGGCGAAGCGAATGATATTGCCGTGTGTAGGTTTTGCTAAAAGCCCGTTTTCGGCGAGTTTTAAGCAGATATTCCAAGCTGTTTTTGAATCTTCGGTATCGTTGATGACCACAGCGTTGAGCAAGCCCATACCCCGTACAAGCGAAATCAATTCGGGGCAACGTTTTTTCAAAGCGTTCATGCGTTTGCGGAAAATTTTACCCAAATACACCGAATTTTCTGCCAATTTCTCATCTAAAACCACCTGCATCGCCGCAAGAGCCACCGCACAAGCCGTCGGATTGCCACCATAAGTTGAGCCGTGTTGCCCGGGTTTAATCGTCAACATAATCTCATTATTCGCCAAAACTGCGGACACGGGATAAACGCCGCCCGATACCGCTTTTCCAAGAATCAAAATATCCGCATGAACACCGTAATTGTCAATGCACAACATTTTACCCGTCCGTGCAATACCCGTTTGGACTTCATCGGCGATAAAAAGGATATTGTTTTTTTGACAAATTTCAAAAGCCGTTGGCAAATAATCCGCATCTGGGACAACAACACCCGCTTCTCCTTGAATCGGCTCTACCAAGAAGCCACATACTGAGGGGTCATTTGCGGCAATTGCCAAAGCCGCCAAATCGTTGTAAGGAATCCGAATAAAACCGTCCAAATAAGGACCATAATTGATGCGGCTGTCTGCATCGCCTGAAGCGGAAACGGCAGTCATAGTGCGTCCATGAAAATTGCCTTCCAAAACGATGACTTTTGCCGTATTTGCCTCAATGCCTTTTACTTCGTAGCCCCAACGACGCGCCAATTTTACGGCAGTTTCAACGGCTTCTACACCCGTATTCATGGGTAAAATCTTATCGTAGCCGAACAATTCGGTCATAAATTTTTCATAATGCCCCAAAATGTCGTTGTGAAAAGCCCGAGAAGTCAGGTTTAGTTTTTGGGCTTGCTCAATCAAAGCACCCACAATTTTCGGGTGGCAATGCCCTTGATTGACCGCCGAGTAAGCCGATAAAAAATCGTAATAATGCTTGCCGTCAACGTCCCATACATGAACGCCTTCTCCACGCGATAAAACAACAGGAAGTGGATGATAATTGTGCGCCCCATGACGGTCTTCTAAGGCAATCATTTCTTGGGCTGAATAAATAAGTTCTTGTACCATGAATATTGATATTTAGTAATTGAGGGGTGGGCATAACCTAAAAGCGTTTTTTGATTAAAAACAGATGTTTTGCGCGCGCTTCGCTCGCGCAAGAGGAGGGAATGTGGTTCGCTTTTCGGCGAAGCCGAAAACGAACCACATTCCTCCTCGCGCGAGCGAAGCGAGCGCGAGATGCAAAAAACGCTTTTAGGTTATGCCCATCCCTCATTTAGTAATTACTTAGTCACCCGCTCGCTTCGCTCGTGCGAGTGAGGGAATGTGGTTCGTTTTTCGGGCAAAGCCCGAAAAACGAACCACAGGCTTACCTTTTAATATTACCGAGATTAGGCAGCTACGCCACCCGAAAATCCCAAGGGTGAAATTGCTGTTAAATCTTTTCAAGCAGCAAAGTTACAACCAAATTTGCGATTTTTTCAATAGAAACTTATATATTTGCTCGATTTTTGATTCTACTTTGGCACTTTAAAATCTGGAATTTGAAATTTTTTTCACCAACATTAATAAACTTTAAAATTTAATCAAAATGACCGCTTACCAAGTAACCGTTAATGACCAGAAGATGAGCGTCGCACCCGAAGCGGCGGCAGAACTCGATATTATCTCAACGCGCAACGGGCAGTTTCATATTCTGAAAAATCAGAAAGCCTATAAAGTGGAGGTTGAATCTATTGATTACGCAAAAAAGACTTTTGTACTCAATGTGAATGGTTCTCTTTACACGACCACTATCAGCGATAAATACGATAGGCTGATTGACCAATTAGGTATGAAAGTGGGTGTAACACAACATTTTGGCGATGTGAAAGCACCGATGCCTGGGCTTGTGGTGGAAGTGGCTGTTGCGATAGGGCAGAAGGTCGTCAAGGGTGATAAAGTCTTGATTTTAGAGGCTATGAAAATGGAAAATGTGATTAAAGCAACGGGGGACGGTGCGATTAAAGCAGTGCATGTAATGAAAGGCACAGCAGTTGAAAAAGGACAATTATTGATAGAAATAGAATAAACAAACCAATGCCATTTATCAAGCACTCGACCTATCGCCGCGCCCCGTTTTGGCAATTTAATGGCGATTTGCAAACAATTATTCCTTCTTTCCGAAAAGTAGAGGGCGTTAATTACGAACGCGAACGACTCACTTTACCCGACGGGGATTTCGTTAATTTGGATTGGATAGACAAAAAAAGCAACCGACTTGTCGTCATCACGCATGGTTTGGAGGGTAATTCTACCCGTCCTTACATGTTGGGTGCGGCAAAGATTTTTGCCAATAATGGGTTTGATGTGCTTGCTTGGAACTGTCGTTCGTGCGGTGGCGAAATGAATAAGCATTTTCGTTTATACAATCACGGGGATATTGGTGATATTGAGCAAGTTGTGAATCACGCTTTGAAGCGCAAAAATTACGATGAGATTGTTCTTGTGGGTTACAGCATGGGTGGCAACGTTGTTTTGAAATTTACATCGGTCAAACACCCCCCCTCAGTATCGGCGGTCATTGCGTTCAGCGCGCCGCTTGAAATGCGGACATCAACGGCAGTTTTGGATTTTCCAAGTCGTTGGTTGTATAAAAAACGGTTTCAAAAAGGGATTTTACCCAAAGTAAAAGCCAAAGCCCTTGCTTTTCCCGACCGTTTGAGCCTTGCCGAAATAGATGCCGCAAAAACATGGGAAGCCGAACAAGAATTGTTTTTTGTAAAAATAAATGGCTATGAAAGTCTTGATGATTTCTACGAAAAAGGTTCGGCAGTAAACTTTATTCCTCAATTACGTGTACCTTCCCTCATCGTTCAAGCTCAAAACGACCCGATGTTGTCGCCCGAATGTTTGCCTGTTCAATTGGCTGAAAAGCATAAGTTTATCCATTTGGAGACCCCCTCAGTAGGCGGGCATTGTGGCTTCGCTTTGCCAAATGATACGGAACATTCTTGGGCAGAGTATCGGGCTTTAGCGTTTGTACGTGGTAATTCTACTTTGGCTACAAAGACCTAAATATGCGCTCGCTTCGCTCGTGCAGGAGGACGTGTGGTTCCTTTTTCGGCTTTGCCCGACAAATGAACCACCTTTTTTCCTGTCGTTGTGAGAGCAAAAGGCACATAGCTAAATAGTTACAAAAATAGCCCCATACTGAGACATCAGCATGGGGCTTGGAGTAAGATTTCAAAATGAGTCCGTAGGTAAATATACTTTGGAATCTTAAATTTGAAATTTTCCTTATTGCTTTGGAGCTGAAATCAAGCTCGGTGCATTTACTGGCACACCCGCTTCAGCCACTTTTTCGTTAACATGACCTTTAATCATCAAAACGCGTGCTTGCTCGCTTTCATTAGTTTCGATGGTAATTGATTTTGAAAAATCACCAGTGCGTTGTGTATCATAACGAACTTCGATTTCGCTTGTTTCGCCCGGTGCAATTGGTTCTTTCTTAAAAGAAGGAACTGTGCAACCGCAGCTACCACGTGCGTTTTTGATTTGTAATGGTTCTGTTCCTGTGTTTTTGAACTTAAAACGACGAAGTGGGTCTGAGCCTTGAGTAATTGTACCGTAGTCAATTTCGGTTTTTTCAAATGTCATGACTGGACCACCAACTTTTACTGCTTCAGTTGTAGTAGTGGTTACTTCGGGCGTTGCAGTTGCAGGGGTTGCATGTGAATGTTGTGCTGTCGCAAATGTAGAAACCAAAGCTGCGAAAGCAAATGCTGAAAGAATACGTTTCATCGTTCGTAGAGATTTTTGATGATAAAATGATTTTCTAAAAATTTCGGTAATTACTTAACCTATTGCTCGCTTCGCTCGCAAAAGAGTGGAATGTGGTTCATTTTTCGGGCTTTGCCCGAAAAATGAACCACATTCCCTCCTTTCGTGCGAGCGAAGGGAGCACGCGCTAAGTAATTACAAATTTTGTAAGTAATACTGTAACTATAAATTAATTAGTTGTGCTTATTTTCTCATGAGAGCGAAGCAAGCGTGGCTAAGTTTTACGATGCAAAATTACTACATAACGCTCTATTTAGGTGTTAAATCGTTGTTAAAGTGTGTTACCCAAAAATAAAAATTTATGTTCGAGTAAATACATGAGGGATGGGCATAACCTAAAAGCGTTTTTTGAATCTCGCGCTCGCTTCGCTCGCGCGAGGGAGGGGAATGTGGTTCGTTTTTCGGCGAAGCCGAAAAACGAACCACATTCCTCCCTTTTGCGCGAGCGAAGCGCGCGCAAAACATCTGTTTTTAATCAAAAAACGATGTTTTAGGTTATGCCCACTCCTCAAATATTGAATTCGTTGCCCCCTAAGATTTGAAATCCTAAATTTGAAATTTCCCTAATGGGTAACAACACTTTTTAGACGAAGAACAAACTAATAGTAACGTTGTTTAAATAAAAAGATAGTTATGGGATTACCGTTTGCTGCCAGAGCCAGTGGTAGAACCTGTGGTATTTTTATCCATCACCGTACCTTTTATTATCAAGGTATGTTGAGGTTGTGTCTCGTTTGTTTCTACAAACACATTTTTGTTAAATGCGCCTGCACGATTCGTGTCGTACTTAACTTCAATAGTACCTATTTTACCAGGTTGAATAGCCTCGTTGGGCCACTTTGGGACGGTGCAGCCGCAACTACCCCGTGCATTTTTGATAACCAATGGCTGGGTACCCGTGTTTTTAAATTTGAAAATTTTTACGCCGTCGCCGCCTAAAGCAACAGTACCATAATCAATTTCTGTTTTTTCAAATGTCATCACGGGACCACTTTGCGCCATTGCGAGATTAGCTGTAAAAGCTATTACGAAAAAGACTAAAGTGAAATGCTTCATGTCGTTCAAATTTTAATTTTTAGAATAATGCCTTATGAACAATACAAAGGTAGTAACAAGTCAAACTATTCTTGTGTTAACGAAAATTAAACATCTGTTATTCATATTTTAATTTTTATAAATTGTTTTTTTGTTGAAATATAAAATGCTGATTATTAATTTTTTATGTTTATTTATCTGAATAAAATAATTTAAATATTTATTCTAAAAAAACAAATATGTTTATCAGAATGCAAAAAATGTTTGACTGAAAGATTTATGAACATCGTTTTATAATTATTTTTTAAGAATATAATAAAATATTATGTGTTTGAAATTAAGTACTTCAGAGATGGGCATAACCTAAAAGCGTTTTTTGCATCTCGCGCTCGCTTCGCTCGCGCGCGGGAGGGGAATGTGGTTCGTTTTTCGGCGAAGCCGAAAACGAACCACGTCTCCTCCCTTTTGCGCGAGCGAAGCGCGCGCAAAACATCTGTTTTAATCAAAAAACGATGTTTTTAGGTTATGCCCACTCCTCAACTACTTAGTTTGTTGCTCGCTTCCGCTCGCAAAAAAGGGGAGTGGTTCGTTTTTCGGGCTTTGCCCGAAAAACGAACCACATCTTCTCCCACGCGCGAGCGAAGCGAGAGCGTGACTAAGTAATTACTTTGATTTTTAATCTTGCCCTTTCAAAAATGTCAAAAGAAAATCCCAATCCATTACTTTATGCAGAATTAAATTTGGTTATTATCATAAAATTTACAGGTTTCAATATTTTTAGGCTAAAAATTAGGAAATCAAAGAATTTTGTTAATTTTGCACCCGAATTAGACTAATCAAGTCATCAAACCAATCACGCCATTTCTAACATGATAGATAACTACGATCTTAGTTTCACAATAAATACCTCCCCCTCAGTACCTGATACCCTCAACAAAGGTATTGGCTTGGATTATGTTGCGGAAGTATTGAAAGACTACGCAGTTTGTGCGCTGAGTCGTGAAATAAGTCTTATTGGGCGGCGCGAAGTACTGTCTGGTAAAGGAAAATTCGGTATTTTTGGCGACGGTAAAGAAGTGCCACAAATGGCGATGGCGCGGGTCTTCAAAAAAGGAGATTGGCGGGCAGGCTATTATCGTGACCAAACCCTCATGTTTGCATTAGGTGTTTCTTCGCCCGAAGATTTTTTCGCCCAACTCTATGCCGATTGTGACAACGACCCCTTTAGTGGTGGGCGGCAGATGAACGCCCATTTCGCAACGCCCAATGTAGATAAAAAAACGGGAGAATGGACAAATCACCTCGACACTTATAATATGTCATCGGACATTAGTGCAACGGCGGGACAGGTTGCGCGTGCCGTGGGATTTGCTTTGGCATCGAAAAAATACCGCGAAATAGAAGCATTACGCACTTCTAACCAGTTTTCACAAGCGGGCAATGAAGTGTGCTTTTGTACGATAGGCGATGCGTCAACTTCCGAAGGTCCATTTTTTGAAGCGGTCAATGCGGCGGCGGTGATGCAGATTCCTCTTGCTATTTTTGTCTGGGACGATGGCTATGGCATTAGTGTTCCAACAGAATTGCAAACGGCAAAAGGCAGTATTTCGGAAGCCTTGCGCGGATTTGAAAACAAGGGCGAAAGCAATGGCATAGACATATACACCTGCAAAGCATGGGATTATCCGAGCTTGTGCGCTACTTTTGAAAAAGGAATTGATAAAGTCAGACAGTCACATACACCTGCTATTTTTCACGTACAAGACTGTACACAGCCACAAGGGCACTCAACTTCGGGCAGTCACGAACGCTACAAATCGGAAGAACGGCTGCAATTTGAACGCGATTTCGATTGCAATATAGTTATGCGGCATTGGATTTTGGAGTCGGGTTTGGCAACAGACGCAGAATTGAAAAACATTGAAGTAGAGGCACGCGCACGCGCACGAGATGCAAAAAACAAAATGTGGGCGGCTTCTATCGCGCCTTTGCGGACAATAAAAGCAGGATTTGAAGAACTGTTTACAGCCGTAATTACGGAGCACCCAGATAAAAGAGAGCAATTGAGTCCACTTTTTGAGGCAGTGAAAGGTATGCGTGATGTATTTGTCTCCGAAATTGTCAAAATTGCGCGCCGCGCTACGTTTATACTGAGGGGTAGTCAAAAGCCAAGTTCTGGTGTGTTGACAGCATGGATTCTCGCTCAAAAAAACGTCGCTACTGAGCATTATTCGACCCAATTGTACAGCGAAACCGCAAATTCAGCTTTACAAATTCCAGTTGTTGCACCGTTATATTCAGATAAATCACCTGTAAAAAGTGGTTACGAGATTATTAATGCTTATTTTGATAAAACTTTTGAAAAACGTAACGACGTCTTTGCCTTCGGAGAAGATGTAGGTAATATTGGCGATGTTAATCAAGGTTTTATGGGTTTACAAGCAAAATACGGCAAAGAACGCATATTTGATGCGGGCATCCGCGAATGGACAATTATGGGGCAAGCAATAGGTATGGCGATGCGTGGTTTACGCCCGATTGCAGAAATTCAATACCTTGATTATATTTATTATGCTTTAGCCCCGCTTGCCGATGACCTTACGACTTTGCGTTACCGCACCAATGGTTTGCAACAAGCCCCTGCCATTATCCGCACTCGCGGACATCGGCTGGAAGGTATCTGGCATTCTGGCTCTCCGATGGGTATGATTTTGGGGTCTTTACGCGGCATGTACGTCTGTGTTCCTCGCAATTTTGTACAAGCGGCGGGTATGTACGAAACTTTATTGTCCTCAAACGACCCCGCTTTGGTCATTGAACCGCTCAATGCCTACCGTTTGAAAGAGAAATTACCCGATAATATTGGCAATTTTACCGTGCCTTTGGGTGTGCCTGAGCGCATTACTGAGGGGTCAGATGTTACGCTTGTTACCTACGGCTCGTGCGTTAGAATTGCTGAAGAAGCCGCGAAAATCCTATCTACAATGGGGGTTTCGGTCGAATTAATGGACGTGCAAACACTGATTCCGTTCGATTTGGAATACGCAATCCTTGATTCTTTGAAAAAAACAAACCGTATCATTTTTTTAGATGAAGACGTACCAAACGGCGGCACTGCTTATATGTTGACTGAAGTTCTGGAAAAACAAGGCGGTTACAAATACTTAGACGCGCCGCCTACAACTATTACTTCAAAAGAACACCGCCCACCTTACGGCTCAGATGGCGATTATTTTAGTAAGCCCAATATTGAAGATGTAGTAGAGGCAGTTCTGAAATTAATGACGCATTGATGCTTTAAAGCAATTTTCGTAATTATTTAGCCCTCCCGAAGGCTTTCGGGATGTAAACAGACTTCGCTCGCAAAAAAGGGGAATGTGGTTCATTTTTCGGCGAAGCCGAAAAATGAACCACATTCCCCTTTTCTCGTTGCGCGAGATGCAAAAAACGCTTTTAGATTATGCCCATCCCTCGGATAAGTAATTACAGTTATTTATTTTAAATTAGGCTCTATTACGGTTTCAAGTTGCTGTCAAAAATCCGTTAGGATTCGTACCTTTCTTGGACATGTAACGCGCGAATCCTAACGGATTCGGTGAAAATTAGCTGTCTTATTTTTCTATAAACGTGTAAATCCTAACGAATTTTTGACAGCAACTTGAAACCCTAATTGAGCCTTTGATTTTAAATGTGACAATATGCCCAATTTGAGGCATTGCATAAATTAAAATTTGGTTTACCTTTGTACCCCAACTAATGAGTGAGGGATGGGCATAACCTAAAAGCGTTTTTTGCATCTCGCCCTCGCTTCGCGAGCGAAGCGAGCGCAATGATTAATACCTCCACTAAAATTGTCAAACAACCTAAAAAAACTAATACACATCTATGACTAAATTTTCTACGTACTTTAAAACTATGACAAAATCAATGGGTCAACTTACACCTACCCGTACAACTGCGTACAGTTTACTTGTTGCATTGTTCTCCTTTATTTTTAGCCATACTACAACCGCGCAACACCGTTTAGGGCTTGCAAACAGCAATTATGGCGGCACCACAAATCTTATGAGCAATCCTGCGGACATTGCGGGCGGGCGTTATAAAACGTATATAGGTTTGGCGCAGCTTGACGCACATTTGACAAATAACTACTTCAAATTTGGCGGCTTAAATCTCAATTTTCTCACCAAATCTGACTCGCTCTCTATGCTGAAAAAAAATGGGAATTATTTAAGTTTAGGGTTTGATTTGGCAGGGGCATCGCTGATTCAGAGTATTACGCCTAAAATTACAATCGGTTTATCATCGCGTGTACGGGGTTCTGCACAAGGCGTAGGCGTCACGCAAAGCCTTTACAATCGAATTGGTATCTTTAAAAAAGACCAAGTAACCGATATTAAGGGTGGTGGCTTAAATATAGGAGGACAACTCTTTTCCGAAATTGACCTAAGTTACGCTCAAGCATTGATAGATAATAAAGACTATGGACTTAAATTAGGGCTAACGACTAAAAAACTGACGGGTGCGCGTGCTGCGGGTATTAGTCTTAACCAAGTAGATGCCCAATACACCAAAAACCTCGATACCGAAAAATATCAAATCACGAATGGAGACTTGACAGTCGCTTATGGTGGCTTGGGTAGTCTCGATTCGTTGACGAAAATCTCTATCTCAGATATCTTTGGCAAAAATGGACAGGGTTGGGGATTTGATTTGGGGGTAACTTATGAACATCGCGCTACATCTTTTGTAAATAGAGATGGGACAGCACCTTATTTTTTTCGTGTCGGCGCGTCCATAACAGATTTGGGTAGCATCAAATACAATGGCAAAAATGTTCGTTATTATACAACCAGCCTGAAAAACGTCAATTTGAACAGCGATAGCACGGACATTACCAATCCCGATGACTTATTGAAAAAAGCAGGTGTTAAATTGGATTCTTCTGTCAAATCTTTTAAAGCAACTATTCCGACTATGTTGCGGGTCAATGCCGATGTACGCCTTACCGACCTCTTTTTTGTTAATGTCAATTTGGCAACAAATCTTATCGGTAAATACGCTTTGGGGTCGCAATATGGCTCATTTGTTGCGGTGACACCACGCCTTGAAACCCGTTATTTCGACTTTTCATTGCCGCTTGCCTTGACCAACAATTACAAAACTTTTGGTATGGGATTCGGTATGCGTCTCGGTTTTGTGACGTTTGGTATGGACAATTTTACGGGCTTTGCGGGTAGTGCATCGGGTTTTAACGGACATTTCGGTATGAATATCGGATTGGGTCGGCGTAAAAATAGTCAAGAATTAGCTCAAACAGAGATAGAAAAAGAGAAGGAAGCAGAAGTTACAGAAGCAAAACAAGAAGCCAAAGAAAGAGGAAAGAAAGAAATGCAAAAAAGCGCGAAAGAAGTACCCCTCAGTAAAGAGGCACAAAAAAAGCCTGAAGTCGTTGCCGCGCCAAAAGTTATAGAAAAGCCTATTAAAGTTGAAGTTTCAGAAAGTGCCAGAGAAGCCATCGTCACTAAACCAAGCACGCCAAAAGTAGAGGGAAAAATAAAAGAAATACCTGCTAAAGCACCCGTAACAACACCTAAACCGGTCGAACGCACAGCAAATACGAATGTCTCACCACTAAGCTCGGGTAAAATGGGTGACTGTATTGTGTTTTTTCCAAATAAAGCCGCTATTACGGGCAATTCGGTAATATGTTTGAAGGAAATTAGCAAGTTTTTAAATGCCAATAAAAACATCAAATTGAACATAACAGGGAGTATTTTAGCAACTGAAAAAGCAGCCGATGGCGCAGCTTTGAAACTTGAACGCGCTAAAGCTATACGTAATTTCTTGATTCAAAGCGGTGTTGAAGCGTCAAGACTTGCTGTAAAAACGGGCGATAGTGTAGATGCTGCAATCATAATGAGTGCGCAATAGTTTTTTAGTCATTGCTCGCTTCGTTCGCAAAAAAAGAGTAGTGGTTCATTTTTCGGGCTTTGCCCGAAAAACGAACCACCTCTCCTCCCTCGCGCGAGCGAAGCGAGCGCGTGACTAAGTAATTACAAAGCAAAAATGCAAAAAGCACAATCTGACGACTGCCAGATTGTGCTTTGAAATTTGAAATCTAAAATTTGAAATTTATACCTGCGTCCGCTGTCGTAAAACTTCATACAAAATCACCCCCGTTGCTACCGATACATTTAGAGAATCAGTTGTACCAACTTGTGGAATCAAAAACCGTTCATCGGCGCGGCGCAACAAAGCCCGATTCACACCCTCGCCTTCCGAACCCATTAAAATAGCTGTTGGTGGTGTGAAATCAACATTGTACAGTTTGCTATGTCCCTGCAAATCGCTCGCCACTACCCGCACACCCGCTTGCGCCAGATAATCCAATACTTGACTCAAATTTTTCTCCCGACAAATAGGAATTCGACTTAATGCCCCTGCTGATGTTTTCATCGCTTCGGCATTGAGCAAAGCCGCACCTTGCAAGGGTACAACTATGGCATGAACACCCATGACTTCCGCAGTGCGGGCAATTGCGCCAAAATTACGAACATCAGTTACATTGTCCAACAACAGTAACAAAGGCACTTCGCCTTTTTCATAAACAAAAGGTAAAACATCTTCCAATTTTTGGTATTCAACCATCGCCAAAAACCCCAAAAAACCTTGATGATTGCCCCCACTTGCCATCTTTGACAGCTTTTCACGCGGCACTATACTGAGGGGTATGCCATTGGCTTTTGCCAATTGACGAATTTCAATTTCAGCCTCGCCACGCATGTCTTGCTGCATCATGATTTTTTCAAATCGCTTGTTTGCACGAATCGCATCGGCTATCGGGTGACGTCCGTAAATGAGGATGTTCTGTTCGTTCATTATTTTGTTTAAAGTAATCTAATTACTTAGCTTATTGCTCACTTTATTCGCAAAAGAGGGAAGTGTCGTTCATTTTCGGGCAAAGCCCGAAAATGAACCACCTCTCTTCTTTCCGCGTGAGCCAAGCGAGCGCGTGACTAAGTACTTACAAAGTAATATTGTAATCATCGTTGCTTGCTTTGCTCGCAAAAGAAAGGGAGGTGGTTCATTTTTCGGGCAAAGCCCGAAAAATGAACCATTTCCCCCCTTTTTTGCGAGCGAAGCGAGCAATAAAAAAAATCGTAGCATTATAGTTGAGACTCGTACTCATCTTTTACCTTTTTTTGCCAAGCCGAACGCTTTTTAAAATACTTCGGATGAATAAACAACAAACCGAAAGATTCGGTGTGTTCTTTGGTCTGTTTCGCATGGTGAGAACCATGCGCCCGCAGTATTGCCCGCGAATAAAAATTGTCGAGCAACGGAAACCACTCAAAACGGCGGTGAATATAGACATCGTGAACGAGAAAGTATATCAAGCCGTAAATCGAAATACCTATACCCACAAAAAAGACCCACCACGTTTGCATTGCCGAGCCATAAATATAGCAAAACGCGCTTGGTACGGCATAAACAAGAAAAAAACGGTCATTTTTTTCAAAAAAATGATGCTTCAAATGGCGCGGCAAATGATGGTCTTCGTGCCACGACCACAAAAAACCGTGCATCACGTATTTGTGCGTAAACCAAGCCATGAATTCCATGCCGACAACGGCGGCGAGTGTAACGAGTGTGTAAAATAACCAAGTAGCCATAACTAATATTTGAATATGTGGGTAAAATTATTTGATACTTACTGGCTCTTTCTCGCTTCGCTCGAAAATCGCCCAAAAGTGATTTTTTAAGGGCGAGCGTGTTTTTTTTGCTTAAAAATCCAAGATTTTTAAGCAAAAAAAACACGCTCGCCCTAATAGATTTTTTTCGCTTCGCATAAAGTAGTATGAATTAATTTTGTCATACTACTTAATCTAAGTTTTGTGGTATTTCGAAACCATACACAAATCTAAAATACGCATTAAAAGGCACTTTTGCGCTCGCTTCGCTCGCGAAAAAGGGGGAGAGGTGGTTCATTTTTCGGGCAAAGCCCGAAAAATCAACCACATTTTCCCCCTCGCGCGAGCGAAGCGAGCGCGAAAACCAGCAGTTTAGTTTTTATGTATGGTTTCAAATGTGGTATTAAAACGTGGCTTCGCCGCGTAAGAAATCTAATGGAGCGAGCCGTTTTTTTGTTGAAAGTTTGGGCAAAGCCCAAATTTTCAACAAAAAAAAACGGCTCGCTCCGAAAAAATCCGCGCGCCGCCGAAGGCGGCGCGTTTTGAGTGACTACCACAAAACTTAGATTACTTGTAATTACTTAGCCCATAGCTCGCTTCGCTCGCAAAAAAGGGGAATGTGGTTCGTTTTTCGGGCTTTGCCCGAAAAACGAACCACATCTTCTCCCATGCACGAGCGAAGCGAACTATGGGCTAAGTAATTACGATTTCTTAAAGAAAATTATTTAGTATCAAGAAGAAAATGAACTGCAAAATTAACACCGCAGCCGCTACTTTGTTTCTTGCAGACCCAATAAAAAAGAAAAAAAGCATTTGTAAAGGTAAAGCTGTAAGAAACCAACCGATGTAATTTTGAGAAGGAACGATACCATTTTTCCACGCCCACATATCTATACGCGGGGCAACAGGCTCAATAAAACTGTCTAAACTAACCATCAAAGCAGCAGAAAGGACTGATTTTACTAACCAATGCGTGCTGTCTTTTGTTGCCAAACTCACCAAAGCTGCTGCTGCATAAGCCGTGAGCAACCAATTGATGCTGATACTGAGGGGGGTGTTTAAATACTTAAAACCGAGTGTTTCACCATATTTATAATGTCCAAAAATCTGTCCCGTTTGAACGCCGAGCACTTCAATAAAAAAACTAACAATCATGGTCAATAGGCACCAAATAATGAATTTTGGCGACCAATTGGGGTGAAAAAACAGGGATACACCCAAAGAAACACACAAATTAATGGGTGTCAATCGGGGGAAATCGGGGTGTATTTTGAATAAAAAACCAGCTATTCCGACGATATAAAGTACAGTTAACACCCAAATAGCAGTGTCTGGGTTGAGTTTTTTTTGCATGATGTTGAAATCGTTTGTGTATTTTAGTTACCAACATAATTGGCACTCGCTTCGCTCGCGCAGAAAGGGAAATATGGTTCATTTTCGGCGAAGCCGAAAAATGAACCACATTTCCCTGCCGTTGCGCGAGCAAAATGCACGGAAGCTAAATTCACCTTGGTTTATCAAAAAATAATCTGAAACCATACATAAAATCTAAACTGCTGGTTCTCGCGCTCGCTTCGCTCGCGCGAGAGAGGGAATGTGGTTCATTTTTCGGGCTTTGCCCGAAAAATGAACCACCTCTCCTACTTTTGCGCGAGCGAAGCGAGCGCAAAAGTGCCTTTTAATGCGTATTTTGAATCTATGTATGGTTTCAAAAAAAATAATACAAATGTATAAAAAAACAGACAATTCTGTCATTTGTTTTTGTGGTGGGCTTGTTTTTTGTAATTACTTAGTCATCTACATTTGGCTTGCGCAACGATAGGAGAAGAGGTGGTTGATTTTTTAGCGAAGCCGAAAAATCAACCACATTCCCTTCCCACGCGAACGAAGCGAGCGCGTGGCTAAGTATTTTCTTTATTTTTATTTAAAATTCCTTTGTAAATTGCTGAATAATCCTACTTTTGCTCATGACCCAATTAGGGACAATAGGCTTAATGCTTTGATAAACAGCAATTTAAACTCATTAATTCAAACCATTAATTTATGAAAATACTTCATGTTTCAGCCGAATGTTACCCTGCAGCAAAAGCAGGTGGACTTGGTGATGTTGTTGGTGCATTGCCCAAATATTTGACCCAAGCGGGTGCAGAAACCGCCGTCATTATCCCAAAATACCAGACCAAATGGCTCGCGAATCAAAGTTTCAAAGAATTGATGAGTGGTAGAGTACGGCTCGATATGGATTTTGTGCCTTACACCATCGAAGAATGTTACAGCAGTGCGCTTGGTTTTCGGCTTTATGTGGTCAGTTGTCCTCATTTTTTTGACCGTTCAGGTATTTATACCGATGAAAGCGGTATTGGATACGCCGATGAAGTTGAGCGTTTTTTGTTGTTCCAACAAGCCGTGATTCATTGGGTTATGGGCATGAAAGTACCACCCAAAGTGTTGCATTGCCACGACCACCACACGGGTTTATTGCCCTTTATGATTAAATACTGTCCTGAATATCAATCTCTTAGCCAAATTCCAACCTTGTTCACCATTCATAATGGCGAATATCAAGGCGCGTTTAGTTGGTCTAAAATCAATGTCCTGCCCTTTTTTGAGGCTGCTGCCCGACCACTTTTAGATTGGAGCAATACCATCAATCCAATGGCGTGTGCGATTAAATGTTGTTGGAAATTCACGACTGTTTCACCTGGGTATTTGGAGGAATTGCGCAACAATTCGGGTGGTTTGGAGTGGCTCATGCGCAATGAATGGAACAAGGCGTATGGTGTTTTAAACGGCATTGATGCCCAAATCTGGAATCCTGCCACTGACCCTTTATTGGATAATCCGTTGCAAAACAACGATATTGCCGCGTTTAAAGCCACCAACAAAGCCGCTATTTGCGAGATGTTTGGCTTACGCAAAGACTATCCTCTGATTGTTTTCATCGGGCGGATTGTGGGCGAAAAAGGTGCGGATTTGTTGCCGACACTCATCGGGCGGTATTTGCACAATGGCGGCGGCGCGTGCTTCGCAATTCTTGGCACAGGCGACCCCTCAGTATCAGACGCTTTTGTGCGCATGTCAACGCATTTTGGCGGTCAATTTGGTTGTGCGATTATGTACAACGAAGCCCTCTCTCACTTACTCTACGCAGGCGCAGATTTTTTGATGATGCCAAGCCGCGTTGAACCTTGTGGACTCAATCAAATGTACGCTTTGCGCTATGGGTCAGTACCGATTGTACGGAGTGTTGGTGGATTGCGCGATACGGTCCAAGATATTGGCTCGCCTTTGGGTGGTTCTGGTATTCGGTTCGCTCATTTTAGCGAAGCTGATGCCCGTTTAGCATTGGATAGAGCCATGCAATTGTGGTGGGACAGACCCCAAGAGTTCCGTGCCTTGCGCGAACGTATTATGACGATTGACAATTCGTGGGAAAATTCAACCGCGTGGTATTTGAAAATTTATCGGCAAGTTGCGGCGGTATAAATTTTCTTGTCCAATTTTGGTATTGAACCTATTAGAGAACGCGAAGTAAACGAGGCTTTGCGGCGTATTTGCATATAAATCTAAGTTCTGTGGTAGTCACTCACGGCGTTTTTTGGAGCGAGCCGTTTTTTTTATTGAAAATTTTACTTAGCCCATAGCTCGTTTCGCCCGCAAAAAAGGGGAATGTGGTTCATTTTTCGGGCTTTGCCCAAAAAATGAACCACATCTTCTCACTCGCACGAGCAACGCGAGCGCATTACCTTGATAAAAAGATGTGCTAAATTTACAAATGGTAAATATTTAGCAGCAACCACTACCGTCATAATGAAATGTTGAACCAGAGATAAAAATATCTTTTTGACCCAAAGACGTCAATATATTTGCTGTTTTATCGCAGATGGCAAGCGGCATGTTTTGCACCAGCGTATGTCCTGCTTTATCGTCATAATATTCCTCGTTGCCGTAGTAAATAGCTGTTTTGCCAGTAAAAACACAAGGACCATCGGCAGGCATCGGGTCTTTAATGGCACACACTTCTACGGATTCGATGTAAATCAGGCGGTTTGTTTTGTAATGATTGGGCGACAATAAACGATAAGGACGCTTTGCGCGAATTTCTACTGTACCAAAACCCACATCTGTAATCATTTTGATATAGTCTTTCAATGGAATCGCCCCACTCAGACATTCAGCTCTGAGGCGGTCATCGTTGAGGAGCGTTTTAGGCATCCGTGTTTCGCAAGTAGGGTCAGACATGACGAGTTTGCCGTGAGGTTTTAGTACGCGGTACATTTCTGACAAAGCCTTGCGCAAATCGTCCATTTTGAAGATGTTGAACAAACAATTTTGCGCTGCCACATCAATTGAAGCATCTTCAACGGGCAAATTTAGTGCATCACCATTGCGAAGTGAGACAAAACTACGGTCGAACCACGGATTCAAACGTTCGGCTTCAATGAAGTTTTCAGCACTTGCATCGAGCATTTCTTGCACCATATCCACACCAATAACCGCCGCTTCACTGCGCGAAAAATAAGAAAATTGGAGCAATTCCATACCGCCACCCACACCTACGTAAAGGATTTTAGGATTGTTGACAAGGTCGCGGGCATTGACCGTTGAGCCGCAACCATAGTTCATTTGTTGCATCCGTTTGGGCATGTCCAAGTCGGGCAATTGCCAAACGGGTGTTGTTGTGCAGCACAGACCGACGTTCGGCGTCAAAGCGGCGTCGCGATAGAGGTCGGTTGTTGCATCAAGATAAGAAGTAGAAGCCATTTTTTTTATTAATCTAAGTTTTGTGGTATTAAAACGTGGCTTCGCCATGAGGAAAATCTAATGGAGGGGGGCGTTTTTTTTGGTACTTTCGTAAATTTAGTGGGTGTAAGATTTAGGAAATTTTGTAATTACTCAGCCCTTTGTGCCTTCGTGTCTAAAACTTTACCGCCACAAAGACACGAAGGCACAAAGGGTACGTAGTTACCTTTTTTTATTACCCACAGCAAAAAAAACGGCTCGCTCCTAAATAAAATCCCCGCGCCGCCGAAGGTGGCGCATTTTGAGGCACGCCCACAAAACTTAGGTTTATTATTATTTATGATGCCCCCCCAAGACTAAGCTAAGAAAACAATAACACAATGGTTTGTAAAACGCAATTATATGTAAAAATAATGAGAGATATAAAAAATGGTAAATTATTTAGCCCATAGCTCTCCCGAAGGCTTTCGGGATGTAAACAGACTTCGCTCGCGCAAAAGGAGGAGAGGTGGTTCATTTTTCGGGCTTTGCCCGAAAAATGAACCACATTCTCCCCCTCGCGCGAGTGAAGCGAGCGCGAGAACCAGCAGTTTAGATTTTATGTATGGTTTCAAAATCAATTTACGGTATTTTGAAAAATTGGAATTCTACGTCTGAAATTCCCGAACAAAGGAAAAAAATAAGTATCACAGAGCTATAACAAACGCGAGTTTTTCTAAGAAATCAGAAGTAAATAAAGTATCACGGCAGTTTCCGTTTTGGCTTTTTTTCATGCGCCGCTTTCGACGGCGTGAGGGGATTTTTCGGGTCGAGGTGCATTTTTTCTGTTGAAAATTGGGGCAGACCTACGACGATCGGGTTCAACGCTCGTCAATTATTTTAACTTTAGAGGTCAATAATTGATGCGACGGAATCACAACGCGCTCTGTTTCCGATACTTGAATCGTTACCGCCACGTTCGACATTTCGACAATCATGCCTTGAATACCGTCTATTTCTATCACCATGCCCTTCTGAAAAGTGCGGCGATTGAAAAAGCCCGCCAAGATATTCGCCAAAACATCACGCGAGGCAAAACCGTAAGAAATAGCTGCCGCCAACATAATTGCGCCAATTATCATCAACAAATTGGTGGACAAAATACGGGTGTCAATACTCGCCTGTTCTAATGCTGTCAGTACGACCATGATGAACAGTAAATAATACAAAACCGAACTCAAAATCCGTCCCGTCGAAATACCCAGCGAACCCGTTGCCGAGCGAATAAAATCACGCGCCAAAGATGCCAAATACGACCCCGCAATAAACACAACCACTCCTGTAACGAGTTTTGGCACATAACTTAAAAATTTCTGTATCAACTCAGAAATAACTGTCCAATTTAAGGTTTCTGCCGCCGAAGCAACCACCAAAAGAACAAAAATCCAATAAATAAACCGCCCAATGAGCGCACTTGGCGACATGGTGACACCCATTTGACCTAAAAAATTGGTCAATTGCAAACGTTCTGCAAGGGCATCAAATTTGACAGTGCGCAGTAGTCGCTCAAAACCACCCGACACGAGCCGCGCCAATAACCAAGCTATCAGCAAAACGATAACCACACCCAAAATGCTCGGAATTGTGCCCATAAATTTTTCAGCAAACACCCGAAGGGCATCTACGAATAAGTCCCACAAATTAAATAAATTATTCATATTTATTGGAATTAAGTAACTGTTTAGCACAGGCTCGCTTCGCTCGCACAGAAAGAGGGAATGTGGTTCATTTTTCGGCAAAGCCGAAAAATGAACCACCTATCTTCCTGTCGTTGTGCGAGTAAAAGGCACATAAGTAGCTGTTCATAAATAATCGCTACTTTTTAGTACACACCTTTGCGCTCGCTTCGCTCGCGCAAAGGGAAGAGAGGTGGTTCATTTTTCGGGCTTTGCCCGAAAAATGAACCACATTCCCCCCTTCTCGCGCGAGCGAAGCGAGCGCGAGAAGCATCGTAAAAAGTAGCGATTATTTATGACGAACTACTTAGCTAAATAGTTACGGAATTAATTAAAGTAATTTCAAATTTCTTAGTTGTAGCGCGACCTTAAGGTTACGTTTACAGTCCTTACCAATCATCATTTTCTGGCGTATCAAATCGTTTTTCGCTCATTTTCTTTTCAAGATAATTAAACAAGCGTTCTTTTTTGTCAAAACCATAGTCATTAGTCGGCAAGGCATCAACGACTTCCGCTTGCGCTCTGACGAACTGAAGCGTAAACAAATTTACAATATCTGCAATGACACTTGTAGCGTCAATTGTGCTGAAAACCGCGTCTTTTAGTCTAAAATCGGGTGTGTCAACTATTGATTTCTGCTTACCCAATTGCTGAAAAAGTGCGACTAATTTCTTTTCTTGATTTTCCATTTATCGTTGTTTTTTCTCTAATTCTTGAATCAAATCGCCCAATCTATCGCGGCTACGTTTCAAGCGCATTTTAATTGCCGACTCTCCAACCCCAAGCGATTCCGAAATATCACGCACACTCATACCGTCTTGATAGCGCATGAGCAACAATAATTTATCATCGGCATTGAGTTTTTCAAAAACGACTTCCAATTGTGTCAACTTCAAATCTTGCAACAATTTACTCTCTAAGGCTTCGTCATCATTAGATACTTGTTCAAATTCCACATCAGAAAAATCAGAAACACCTTGTCGCTTTTGTTTAGAGAGATAATCCATGCAAAAATTGTATGTAATGGAATGAACCCATAAAGAAAAAGCCGAACGGCCTTGATATTTTGCCAAATTCATAAAAATTTTAACCATTATATCATGTGTACAATCCTTAGAGGCTTCGCGGTCTTTGATGATAGACAGGCATTTATGGAAAATTTTGGCAGAATAACGGTCGTACAGCACATCTAAGTGTTGCTGTTTGCCCGCCAGTATAAGACCGACGATTTCCTCATCGGTCAACTGTTTTCCTGTATTTGTTTTTCCGTATTTGAAAAATGCCATAACTTACTTTTTATTAAAAAAACCAACGCTTGCGCCAACCCAATCTTTATCTTTATTGTATCGAACACCAATCATAATACCTTTACTCAGTCGAATCAAATTGTTTACAATCATCGGGCGGGCATCGCCTTTTCGCCACACCAACAGCATCCGAATCTCTATTTTTGCGGGTTCGGACGGTGTTTCAAGGGCAGCAACGTATTTTACTTTTTCTTGAAGAATAAAATTGGTTTTGTCTTCAATGTCTTCCATATCTTCGGGTGTCACGTCAATTTTAACACCTTGACCACTAAATGAAAACAAAGGTTTGAGAACATAATTTTCTAAGTCGGCGGGATATTGTTTTAAGTCCTTCACAAAGTATGTTTTAGGCACAAAATCGCTTTTCAAAAACGGCATGATGTATTTTGATATGCGGAAAAACCAATTTGGGTGTCCAATCCATTCCACGTCCACTTCTTCGGTAAAATCGAAACCAAAATTCAAGTCAGGGCGGCGATTGAGTTCATCAAAAATCACGCGGTTGTAAATTTTCTGAATCCGAACCAATTTACCTTTTTCATTTTTATAAAACAATTTGCGCCCACTTTTGAGTACATTTGTTAAACATAATACCTTGATGCCCAGATGTTTAGTAGTCCCACAAAAATCAACCAGCGTGTTCTGTTTTTCGGGTTCTACTTCCAACAAAACAACCGATTCTGGTTTAGTATTGCCCACAATTAGTTCTTTCAACAGATTGAGATACCCCTCAGTATTCAAGCCATTAAAGTAGGGCGTCATCGTTTCGGGAATCTTAAAATGCTTTTTGTAGAGCATCGCGAGGTCGTTTTGAAAATAATACAAAGACGGAAAACCCTGCAATTCAATCAATTTGGGTGTCAATTGTCCTTGTTCATCTTCACACACGCCAAAATCAATGACCAAAAACTGTGTATGTTCATCTTCATTTGGAACACGACTTGAAGGCGTGATAGACCCCTCAGTCATTTCTTTAAAATCGGGTTGCATTATCACATTTGTGATGTCGTCGCACGCTTTTATGAGTTTATCGCGAAAATCGTCGGGAATAAAAACGGGGGTTTCTCCAATGCGAAAAGGGGGAGTATGGTTGTACAAGCTATACAAATCGGTCAGAAAAGCAGCATATTTCGTTGCTGAAAACTGATTGTTGTACGTTTCTCTTAGTGAGGGAATCATGTAAAATAAGGGTTTTGTCTTGATAAAAATGTATCCTCTCCAAATCGGGGACAAAATACATTGTCTTACAAAAATAAAGAACATTATTTGTGAATGCTTTTAAAAATACTAATTTTGCGCAAAGTATTGAGGGGGTGATTTTACCTCCAGAAAAACGCAAAAAGGAGAATTAGAAAGGCGTGTGCGGAAAAATCTATCGGGGCGAGCGCGTTTTCAAACAAAAATCTATGATTTTTGTTTGAAAACAAGTTCGCCCCCAAAAAATCTATTAAGGCGATTTTTGAGCGAAGCGAAAAAGAGCCAGTAAATATTAGGAATTATTTATGAACACCTACTTACTGATAACTTCTAAAATCTCTTAAATAAACATTTGGACACTACGTGTCATTGTAAAACGCTTAAAATTGTCGTTATTATGTGATTACTTAGCCTATTGCTCGCTTCGCTCGCAAAAGAGGTGAATGTGATTCGTTTTTCGGGCAAAGCCCGAAAAACGAATCAACTCTCCGCCCTCGACGAATTTAAACTTTCTGTATTGACACGTAGTAATCTAAGTTTTGTGGTATAAAAACGCGGAACCTCGCCGCGTAAAAATCTAATGCAGCGAGCCGTTTTTTTTTTTTAAAATTTCGGCAAAGCCCAAATTTTAAACAAAAAAAAACGGCTCGCTCCGAAAAAAAATCCCCGCGCCGCCGAAGGCGGCGCGTTTTGAATGACTACCACAAAACTTAGGTTAGTATCCAAATGTTTATTTAAAAGATTTATCGAGTTACCAGTACTTACTCACACATTCACGTATGAAAAGTCTTTTTTCAAAGATATGCCTAACGGCAGCAGCACTATCTCTTTGTTTGTCCATTTCTTGCAATAAAAAAGCGGAACACTTGGCATCTGGTAAAACCGTTTTTTCTAAAGTCGCTTCCGCACAATCGGGCATTACATTCAACAATCAAGTCCACAACACGCCTGATTTTAATATTTTTAGCTACCGCAATTACTACAATGGCGGTGGCTTGGCTATCGGTGACATCAACAACGACGGGCTTTCTGACGTGTTTCTGACGGCAAACATGGGCGAAAATAAGCTCTATTTGAACAAAGGCGGTCTTAAATTTGAGGATATTTCCACAAAGGCGGGTGTCACTTCGCCCGAACAATGGAGTACAGGCGTGGTAATGGTGGACATCAACAACGATAAATTTTTGGATATTTACGTCTGTAATGCAGGCTACAAAAACCGTGTTGTGCCACGCAATCAATTGTTTATCAACAATGGACTCTCCTCTGGGGGGCAGGGGGACATAACTTTTACCGAAAAATCGGCAGAATACGGGCTTGATGAACAAGGTTATTCGACCCACGCCGCGTTTTTTGATTATGACAATGACGGTGATTTAGATGCGTATATGTTAAAAAACAGTTTTATCCCCGTCAATACCTTGAATTACGAAAATAAAAGAGATTTACGCGCCGAAAAGTGGCCCGTAGCTGATTTTTTAAAAGGAGGTGGCGATAAATTATTACGCAATGACAACGGAAAATTTGTAGATGTGAGCGAAAAAGCGGGCATTTTTGGCAGTTTGATTGGCTTTGGTTTGGGCGTGACGGTGGGCGATGTCAACAATGACCAACTGTTGGATATTTACGTCTGTAATGATTTTTACGAGCGCGATTATTTGTACATCAACAAAGGAGACGGCACATTTAAAGAAGATTTGACGAACCAAATGGGGCATTTAACGCTTGCTTCAATGGGTTCTGATTTGGCTGATGTGAACAACGATGGGCGTCCCGATATTTTTGCAACGGAAATGTTGCCCTCCGAAGAAGCCCGTTTGAAGCAAACCACAAAGTTTGAAAACGTGGATATTTATAATCTGAAGCAAAATTTAGGCTTTTACAATCAGTTTTCGCAAAACGCTTTGCAAATCAATCAAGGCAATAATTCGTTTAAAGAAACGGCGTATTTCAGTGGTGTCCAAGCCTCCGACTGGAGTTGGGGCGCATTGATGTTTGACGCTGATGCCGATGGTTTTCAAGATATTTACGTCTGCAACGGCATTTACCACGATGTGATTGACCAAGATTTCATTGATTTTTTTGCCAATGATGTCATGCAAAAAATGGCAATGACGGGCAAAAAAGAAGAATTGGACAATATCATCAACGCTATGCCCTCCGTGCCGATTCAGAATTTGATGTTCCAAAACAAAGGTAATTTGCGTTTTGAAGACGTAGCGGTAAAATGGGGTTTGGACGATAAAACCTTCTCAAATGGCGCGGCTTACGGTGATTTGGACAATGACGGCGATTTGGATTTAATCGTCAATAACGTCAATCAAGAAGCCTTAGTTTACAAAAACAACACAAATGATGACTCCACAAAGCATTATATTGGTTTTGAATTGGTGGGCGATGCTAAAAATACCTTCGCAATTGGCGCAAAAGTACAGGTTTTTCAAGGCAATAATATTTTACAAAAAGAGTTAATTCCGTCGCGTGGTTTCCAATCTTCAATGGATTATAAATTGATTATTGGCTTGCCCAATACAAAAATTGACAGCGTTTTGGTGTATTGGCAAGACAAAATAGTGACGAAACTCACTACTTTTACGGTGGACAAAGTGAATAAAGTTGATTTTTTGACAAGTGAAAAACGTAAAATAAAAACCAGCACCCTCCCCCTAAAACCGCTTTTAGAAGCCGTAGAACAGCTCGCTTTTATTGCCCATAAAGAAGATACATACGTTGATTTTTACACCGAACGCAATATCCCGATGATGTTGTCGAAAGAAGGTCCTAAAATGGCGGTTGGCGACATCAATGGCGACAAGCAAGACGATATTTTCATTGGCGGTGCGAAAGGGCAAAAAAGCCAATTGTACATCAGTGAAAATGGCACATTCAGATTGGTGGAAAATCCAGAATTGAGTCGTTTTTTGGACTTTGAAGACACCGCCGCGCATCTATTTGACGCGGACGGCGATGGTAATTTGGATTTATTTGTCGGTTCGGGCGGCAATCACCTTGAAGCGGGTGTCCGCGAATTGCAAGACCGTTTGTTTATCAACGATGGCAAAGGCAATTTTAAAATAAATGGCAATGCTTTCCCCATAAATGGCTTGAATACGGCTGTTGCCGCGTCTTATGATTACGACAACGACGGTGATTTAGACCTTTTCGTAGGCAGCCGCAGCATACCGCAACAGTACGGCACACCGACCCAAAGTTATTTGTACCAAAACGATGGCAAAGGCAATTTTAAAGATGTTGCCCCCGATATAGCACGCGGCATCAATTCCGTTGGTATGGTAACGGACGCAAAATGGGTGGACATTGACGGCGACAAACGCGCCGAATTAGTCATTGTCGGCGAGTGGATACCCCCCTCAGTATTTAAGTACAATTCGGGCAAATTTGAGCGCGTTGTGCTACCCGAATTTAAAGACAAAGCGGGTTGGTGGTATTCGGTTTCGGCTGGAGATTTGGACAACGATGGCGATATGGATTTGGTACTCGGCAATGCGGGCGAAAACAGTTACCTCACCACGCCGCAGTTTCTCCCAATCAAATTGTGGATAAATGATTTTGACGGTAACGATGCCCTTGACAAAGTATTGTCGCGCACAATTGACGGTAAAGACATGCCCGTTTCGATGAAAAAAGACATCGTGGACGGTATGCCTTTTTTGAAAAAACAAATCCTCAAACACAAAGATTACGCAACTAAAACGATGTCCGATTTATTCACTTCATCAAAATTGGATAAATCAAGAAAATTAGAAGCCCGTTATTTTAAAAGCGTTATCGCCACTAATGACGGTAAAGGCAATTTTATCCTTCAAGAATTGCCCTTAGATGTTCAACTGTCGGCGATGAACGCCTCATTGATTTTCGATGTTAACAATGACAACAAACCCGATATTATCATGGGTGGCAATAATTTTAATTGCCCGCCACAATTTGGTCGTGTGGACGCAAGTCGCGGTGAAGTCTTGATAAATAAAGGCAATATGCAGTTTGAAACCGTTAAGTACCCACAAAACGGGCTAAATATTTCGGGGCAAATCAAAGATATTAAATCATTGAAAATAAAAGGACTTGATTATGTTTTAATTGGGGTGAACAATGAAAAACCGAGACTGTTGCGGATTAATGCGGTGTATAAATAAAAAAAAGCAGTAATTACTTAGCCCATAGCTCGTATCGGTGCAACGGGTTTTATCGGTAGGCTTGTCGGCGGTTTTTCAGCTATAACGAGTACTTTGTTGCGCGATATTTTTAGAAAAGAAGTAGTGTAGGAATTTCAAATTTAAGATTTCAAATTCCAAACGCATAACCGCCGATGTTTCAGAATGAAGCATCGGCGGTTGTAAATTTACGGCTATTTTATCAAGCTAACATCACCACTCACTATCTCCAGACGCCCCGTCTTTAAGTTTTTGAACCGCACCCAATAGATATAAACATCAGGCGAAAGAAGTTGTCTGTTGAGTGTACCGTCCCACGATTTGGTCGCGTCAGACGATTGAAAAACACGATTGCCCCAACGGTTATAAACGCTCATCTGTTGAAATTCGGCGTTTTTTGTCGAATAAACCTCAAAAACATCGTTTGTGCCATCGCTATTTGGCGAAAAACTGTTGGGAATGAAAAGCACATCAAATTGGTAAGGACAACTTTTTCGGCGAATGAAAAACGTATCATTAATGCGGCAGGCTTTGTCGAGGCTGTACGTGGCGCGAAAAGTGTGCCTTACACCGTCTTCAACAAAAAAAGTATCTTTTGCGAGTTTATTGTCCCACGAGATATTCTCAAAATTGCCCTTGAAAGTAACCGCAACGGGTACTCCATTACAATATGCAGTATCATTTTCTTGAAGCGGTGACGGAAACGGAACAATTTTCACATTGACCGTTTTTTCCAAAAAACAATTCGGATTGCTCAATTTTACCGTAAAAATACCCGTTTTATCTAAAATATACTGAGGGGGTGTTGGTTGACCGTTTAAAAAATATTTCGTTGTATTGGCATCGGTCAAATTAACGGACAATTGGTTTGGACCACAAACAAGCGTGTCGTTGAGCGCGATTTTTGGCAAAGCTAATACTTGAACCGTCCGACTTGTCGTATCGGTACAAACAGAGTCACTCACAGAGTGAAACACTTTTTGAATACCTGCACTTAGAAACACTATTTCGGGCATTATTTTGTCTGAACTATCCTTCTGATAACGCCAAAAATTGCGTAATTTGAAACTCGTATCCATATTCTGCGGCTTGACAGTTGTACCAAAACAAACCGTGTCTGATATAGTAAAAGCGGCATCAACGTCCAAACAAATATCCGTTGTGGGCAGCGTTATTGATTCAAAATTAAAAGTTGATGCTTTGCTGACGAGCATGTAATCAGAAAAAACAGTTGGCAAAGAATCTTGTATGGGTCTGAATAAGGTATCAATTACTGAGGGGTTAGGTTTAGTCGAAACTTTACACGACGCAAAGTGGTTCGACCCGTAAAAAAAAAGCCATTTGGAATTGCTTGCAAAGAACTAAACCGAATATCAGACCCTTTTTTATTCATTAAAAATGTCTTGGTAATATCGCCTACGTCCGTAGCACCCGTGTTAAAAACCTGTCCATAAATGCTTTTATAACTTTCAATAAAATTCATGGTTGCCGTATTCTTGTTCCACGCCAAACCGAAAATATTAAAAGAATAAGCATCGGAAGAACGCGGCGTAAAAACACGGGTGAGTTTTTTACAAGCCAAAACAGAACCGTCTTTACGAATCTGCGCGAGAAAGGAAAAAGACGTGTCGCTAACACCTCCTGTTATCCCCGTGAGCCAAATCGTTTCGTCATCGTCTTTTTGTATTTCGCTAAAGCGCGTAGAACCAACTTTACCCAGTTGATTTTGCCATAAAACATCGCCATTTAGTCCCATTTTTATCATAAAAGTATTTATTTGATTAAATGCTGGGACTATATTGAAACTAACAAGTAAGCCATTACTAAACGTGGTAATTCGAAGATTTACATAATCTAAGTTCGTTAATTTGAGCCGTTTCGCCCATTCAACATTGCCCAGACGACTCATTTTTATGACCGAAAGATTGGATTCTCTGTTTGTCGTGTCAACTCCAGCAATATAAACAGCAGTGCCATCGGGAGAACTCTGAATATTAGACGAAAGCAGAGAGTTGGCTTCAAGACCACTGATATTGTAGTTAAAATCAGCGGATAAACTTTTTTGGAAAGTAGCTTGCGACTTTGCGTAAAAGCTGAGAAAACCAAAAATAAGGAGGAGCAGTATTTTTTTCATGCTATTAAATTTTATCAAATAAAATTTGAAACCATACATAAAATCTAAACTGCTGGTTCTCGCGCTCGCTTCGTTCGCGCGAGAGGGAGAATGTGGTTCATTTTTCGGGCAAAGCCCGAAAAATGAACCACCTCTCCTCCTTTTTGCGCGAGCGAAGCGAGCGCAAAAGTGCCTTTTAATGCGTATTTTGAATTTATGTATGGTTTCAAAAAATAAAAACATCTTTTTCACTTGAAAGTTGTGATAGCATTGATACATCCGAAATCTGCGCTTGGTCGGGTTATGCTTTAGAGCAAATTCGTTTATAGCACCTGCCCCCAATTAAAAGGTTTATGGTGCAGGATTGGGTATTTCTTGATGAATTTCATTAATTTCTGACAAAATATCTGCCGATAAAATGAGTTCCGCACTATTGATATTTTCCTTCAATTGCGCCATAGACGTTGCCCCAATAATGGTGGAAGTCGTAAAATGTTGTTGTGTAACAAATGCCAATGCCATTTGTGCCAAACTCAATCCGTGCTTTTCAGAAAGTGCCAGATACTTTTCTGTTGCTGCCCAAGAAAGCGGACTGTTATAGCGAGCAAGGTTTTTAAATTTATTGATTCTATCATCGGGCGTATCTTGTTTTTTATGAAATTTACCCGATAATAAGCCAAAACCCATGGGTGAATAGGCGAGAAGTCCGCAATTTTCTCGAATTGAACATTCTGACAACCCTATTTCAAAACTGCGACTCAATAAACTGTACGGGTTTTGAATACTCACAGGAACAGGCAAATTGTGTTTTTCTGCCATACGAATAACGTGCATCAACCCCCAAGCCGTTTCGTTGGATAGACCCCAATGCCGTATTTTACCTGCCTTTACCAAATCGCCCATCGTTTGCAACACGTTAAGAAAATCATCTTGCCAATTATCATTCGGGTCGTAGGTAAAGCCGAGTTTACCAAAACAATTGGTATTACGTTGAGGCCAGTGTAGTTGATAAAGATCCACATAATCGGTTTTCAAACGGGTCAAACTGCCTTCTAAAGCCGCATGAATTTGTGTTTTTGAAAAATCCAATTGGTGATTGCGGATAAACTTTAAGTTGGAATTGGCACCCGTTATTTTGGTGGCTAAGATGATTTTTTTTCGTTTTTTCGACTTTTTCAACCATGTGCCAATGTATTTTTCTGTTAGTCCGTTATTTTCAGCACGCGCAGGAACAGCATATAATTCGGCGGTATCAAAAAAATTAATGCCTTGTTCAACGGCATAACTCATTTGTTCGTGGGCTTCAGCTTCGGTGTTTTGTTGTCCAAAAGTCATAGTACCAAGACAAATTTTGCTGACTTGCAAATCCGTTCTTCCTAATTGTCTATATTCCATTTTTGAGTTTTAAAAATTCTAATTTTAATAATTTCCCCATCGTCAAACTTGCAGCACGCCCACATTAAACTTCTCAACAGGCGCATTATTTGCCGCTTCTATGCCCATTGAAATCCATTTTCGGGTTTCTAAAGGGTCAATTATCGCGTCCACCCACAAACGGGCTGCTGCATACTGAGGGGTCGTTTGCTTATCGTAACGTCCTTTTATGTCATCGTACAATGTTTTTTCTTCTTCGGCTGTCGGTACAGTGCCTTTGGCTTTCATCGAAGACGTTTGTATTTGCATCAACACTTTTGCCGCTTGTGCGCCACCCATGACGGCAATTTTTGCGGTGGGCCACGCCACAATCAAACGCGGGTCGTAAGCCTTGCCACACATCGCATAGTTGCCAGCCCCGTAGCTATTGCCCATGACAATTGAGAATTTTGGTACGGTCGAATTTGCAACGGCGTTCACCATTTTTGCGCCGTCTTTGATAATACCGCCGTGTTCCGAACGACTGCCCACCATAAAACCCGTTACATCGTGAAAGAAAACGAGAGGTATTTTTTTCTGATTGCAATTCATAATAAACCGCGTTGCTTTATCCGCCGAATCGGAGTAAATAACGCCACCAAATTGCATTTCACCTTTCGCCGACTTCACCACTTGCCGATGATTGGCAACAATACCAACCGCCCAACCGTCAATGCGCGCATAGGCACACACCATCGTTTTGCCGTAATTTTCTTTGTAAAGTGTTAATTCTGAATCATCTACAAGCCGTTTGAGCAACTCAATGGTATTGTAAGGCTTGCTAATATTGTCGGCAGGGAAAATTTCGAGCATTTCGGCAGCCGCATACTGAGGGGGGGTACTCGCCACGCGATTGAAGCCAGCTGTCTCAAATTTGCCGTATTTTGATATTATTTTTTTTATGGTATCCAAACATTCGGCATCGTCTTTTACTTTGTAGTCCGTTACGCCCGAAATTTCCGATGTAGAAGTCGCTCCACCTAACGTTTCTTTGTCAATATCTTCGCCAATTGCCGCTTTTACCAAATAGGGTCCCGCCAAGAACACCGACCCCTGACCTTCCACAATTAAGGCTTCATCGGACATAATGGGCAAATACGCGCCACCTGCCACACAACTTCCCATGATAGCAGCGATTTGTGGGATACCCGCCGCACTCATTTTAGCATTGTTTCTAAAAATACGTCCAAAATGTTCTTTATCTGCAAAAATCTCGTCTTGCATGGGCAAATACACGCCCGCCGAATCCACCAAATAGACAATTGGCAGTCGGTTTTCCATCGCTATTTCCTGCGCCCGTAGGTTTTTTTTACCTGCAATCGGAAACCATGCACCTGCTTTTACGGTCGCATCATTTGCTACAACAATACATTGCCGCCCTTGAATGTAGCCAATCACGACCACCACGCCCCCAGCAGGACACCCGCCTTCGGCTTCGTATAGCTCAAAACCTGCAAAAGCACCTATTTCAATCTGAGGCTTGTCAGCGTCCAAGAGATAGTCAACGCGCTCACGAGCCGTCATTTTACCCGCCGCGTGTTCTTTTTCCACGCGCTTTTTGCCGCCTCCTTCGTAAATTTTAGACAATTGACGATTGACGATGCCCAAAGCGATTTTCATCGCGTCTTCATTTTTAGCGGCTTCCAGATTAATTTTTTCCATAAAATTAGGGCGATTTCAACTAAGCCCCCTAACCCCCAAAGGGGGAATACACACGAATACAGCCAATTGGTTCAATAAATGAGTATTTTAGCTTTTATCGAGTCAAACTCCCCCTTTGGGGGTTGGGGGCTTAGTAGTTACTTTAATTGAATAAAACCTTCTTCACAATCATATTCTCACTTCCTTCAAAACGCATTTTCACCAAATAAAAACCTGCACCACCAACGTCCGACTTCCCCAAACGGAAGCCATCAGCCGATTGATTTTTGAGCGATAAAACCGACCGACCGACTGCATCGAAGGCTTCAATATCAAATTGTCCCCCCTCAGTATTTTGGTTAAATTTCAGTGTCATATCGTTGGTTGCAGGATTCGGGAAAAATGTAAGTGCTTCATTTTTAATATCTTGCGTGGGCAATGGTGTCAAACCACAAACCAATTTGTGCATAAACGTCGTCATTTTTTCTAACCAAAGCTTGGCATACGATGCAAATGGACCAGTCGGATTGTAAATGTCCGTATGTCCACCACCAGGCACAGTCACCAAAACCGCAGACACACCGAGACTTGCTGCGTAAGGTGCGCAAGTACCATCGCCGTCACCATAAAAACCATATACATTTTTGCCATAACCATACGCTACCGTCGGGTCATTCGTGCCGTGACAAGCCGCAAACGGTGGGTCGCCCGCATTAATCCATTCCCGACGGGGCAATGCACCACTCATACTAATAACACCTTTGACCGCCGAAGAAGTCGTTAAAGTATTCGTTCTACCCTCAAAACCACCTGCATTGGCAATCACCGTCCGAATTTCAGGTGTAATTGGGTCAGTCGAATCCATGTGCGCCGTAATCATAGCCGTAATTGCACCTGCTGAAATGCCGCCGACAATGATGTTATTAACGTCAATCTTATAAGGATTCCCGTTAGCAGCCGTGCTACGTAACAACCGAACTGCTGCTTTCATATCGTGAACTGCCCCGATAATGACGGGCGTCAGTTTGGTTGAATCGGGCGTTCCACCCGCAATTGCAGACCACAGTCGGTAATCAATGGTCACACAAACATATCCTTTTTTGGCGTAAGCTTGGCACAAAGGGCGCATATCTTTACGCTCACCAAAAATGAAGCCGCCACCAAATGCCCAAACAATAACAGGACGCTTTGAGAGGGTGTCACCTTTGGGTTGCACAATATCCATGAATAAGTCAACCTCTTGTGCGGGAAAATTTGGATTGTATTGTACGTTGAAATTACTCCCAAATTTCACGGTTGTCATCGTTGTATCCGTAAATTTGTCCAATACGTAGCGTTGACCATCGCAACCAAGTGCATTTTGTGCCGCCATACTGAGGGGGTGCAATTGAGCGATGAAAACGAGTGCTAAGGCTTTAAATAGGTGCAATGTTTTTTTCATTTTTTAAGTTTGAGAAAAATAAGGAATCGAAAAATAAATAGATGATGCGATAGACTTTTTTTTTTTCTGTAAATGATTGTAATTACTTAGCCTATTGCTCGCTTCGCTCGCAAGAGAGGGAAATGTGGTTCGTTTTTCGGCGAAGCCGAAAAACGAACCACGTCTCCTCCCTTTTTCGCGAGCGAAGCGCGCGCAAAACATCTGTTTTTAATCAAAAAACGATGTTTTTAGGTTATGCCCACTCCTCAATCAATAACTGATATTACGCAGAGCCGTAGGCTCGACCGATTTTGTAGCGGCAGATTTCAATCCGCCGAAAACGTACAGCCCCTTTTCATTAAGAGCCGTAGGCTCGACCCCTATTTATATGCACCGAGCCTACGGCTCTTAAATAATCTGTTTTAATCTTTCGGCGGATTAAAATCCGCCGCTACAAAATCGTTCATGCCTACGGCGTTTTCAGCACATGTGCGTAACATCAGTCAATAACCTTCAATTCATCTTTAATCGGTGGATACATTTTTCTAAGTCCTTCAATCATTGTTTCCACCGTGCTTGCTAAATCGTATTGAGGCAGCCAGCCCCAGTCTTTTCGGGCTTGGGTATCATCAACACTTTCGGGCCAAGAATCGGCAATTTGTTGGACCAAATCAGTTTTTACTGCCATTCTTTTGAACGTTGGAATGTGTTTTTTTATCTCATTTTCCAATTCGATGGACGTAAAACTCATACTTGCCAAATTATAACTGCTACGAATCGAAATTTTTTCGGCGGGTGCGTTCATCAATTCAATAATGGCTCTTATGGCATCGTCAATAAAAATCATTGGCAAACGGGTATTTGACCTTAAAAAACATTCATAAGGCTTGTGTTGAACAGCACTATGCAAAAGTTCGGTCGCAAAATCTGTTATTGAGCCGTCTGTTTTACCTTTATAACTGATAATGCCAGGGAAGCGCAAACCACGCACGTCTGTTCCATACCGATTGTGGTAGTAGCTGCACCAGTTTTCACCCGCTACTTTCGACATGCCAAACACCGTTTCGGGCGTTCTAATCGTGTCTTGCGGTGTCAATATACGCGGCGTATTTGAGCCGAAAACAGCAATAGAAGACGGAAAAAATATCTTTTTAAGTTTATGACTTCGTGCTGCCTCTAAAACATTGAACAAGCCAGTCATGTTCAAATTCCATGTTTGCAAGGGGTTGATTTCGCCTTTGGCAGACAGCATAGCCGCCGAATGATAAACATGCGTAATTCTGTGACGTTCAATGATATACACCAATTTTGCACCATCAGAGGCGTCTAAAATTTCAAACGGTAAATAATTGTTGCCATCAATAGGCAAATGAATATCGGACGCAATGACATTGTCTTGTCCGTGATTTTGGCGTAAAGTGCGGGTCAAAGCCGAGCCAAGTTGCCCATTTGCACCAATAACGAGAATTTTATCTTTGGGCATAGTCAAAAATCTGGTAAATTATCTAAAAAAGTGACCTCCTCAGTAATATAGTCCATTTGGCAACAATAGGTCGTAATGCCATTTGTGACCAACAGGTACGGGACGCGAAATACCAAATTGTAACGTGCAATTTGCTCAAACGTGGTTTGGTCAATCTGTACGGTTGCTGCCTTACATTCTACTAACAAAAAAGGCTGAAACTGGTTGTCGAAAACCAAAATATCGCACCTTTTTTGTCGTTCATTGACCGTCAAACCCATTTCAACGCGCATTTTACTGAGGGGGTAGTTTTTCTCATTAATAAGGTAATGCACAACGAGTTGCCGCACCAATTCTTCGGGTTGCAACACCATGTATTTACGCCGAACAATGTCGTAAATGTCTAACTTATCCGACATCGTTCGGCGAATGCGAAGGACATTTTTAAATTTTAAAAAGTCGAGTTGAAGGCGCATTAATTCCCTTTAAAATGTCCATTATCGTCCATACGGCGATAAACAGCCCGCTTGATGACAAACGAATCGAGGTTGATTATCACAAGAGAATCTCCTGCATATTTGATTTCACCACTTTGAACAGACTCCAAACAAAATTTATTCATATTACTATGATTGGCTGTAAACTCATATTTGTCTTCTTTTTTTGACAATTCGTAGCACAATCCACATGACAATTTGCGGTCTTCTCTAAAATACTGCACGCTGCCTGCATACCCTAAGCAAATACTACGGTCAAGGTCTGTATAAGCACCTGCGGTTTTATGGAAAGTGTCAATCGTATTGATACGTACCAATTTCCATTTCCCTGCA
This sequence comes from Saprospiraceae bacterium, assembly GCA_034520175.1. Classification (GTDB taxonomy): domain Bacteria; phylum Bacteroidota; class Bacteroidia; order Chitinophagales; family Saprospiraceae; genus JAAFJT01. Next base: position 283,416 of record JAXHNU010000004.1, on the reverse strand, counting down.
ATGTTTTCACGAAGTTTTTTCAAATCTTCTGGTGCATTGGCATCAGTCGGCGGCGGGCAAGTCGGTTGTCCTCCGCAATTTTCAAATTTTGGGCTGCCTTGGCAAGCCATGAATAGAACGACAGCAGCAACGGCTGCAAGTGTTGAGATGCGTTTCATTTTGTAAAGTTTGATTATCAACTAAAATTAACGGGCTAAAAGTAAGAAGTCATGTTGCTTTTGAGTGAACTTAAAACGTTAATTTTCAAAAAAATGATTATTTATTTACGGATTTACGGATTTAACGAATTTAACGGGTTATGGCAACTACAGATTTTTACGTTAAATCCGTAAATCCGTAGTCGCCATAATCCGTTAAATCCGTAAATCCGTAGATAAACTTTAAACATCTGTAAAACACTGTCAAGGAAATGTAAACCATTTTTTAGTAACGCACAAACGCCTTACATTTGGTCTATGAATCAAAAAACGATACGCAGATTGGTGGTTTTGGCGGTCATTGCCCTGTCGGGTTTGATGACCGTGCAGATTGTATGGTTTAAGCAAGCCTACGATTTGCAACAACGCCAATTTTCAGAAAAAGCCAATTCTGCCCTCCATTTTACGGCAAATCAGTTGAGTAATGCCCAAAGTTTGACCCCCTCAGTAATTCAGACTTCTACGAACACTTTTCGCGTAAAAGTAGATGCTTGTTTGAACGGCGACAGTCTGCCTTTGCATCTACAACGCGCTTTTGCGACTTATGGAACGGCGGGCGATTACGATGTGTCGGTCAATGATTGCAACGATAAAGATAAGTTATTGGCGTATAATTTTAAAGCATTTGCCAGCAATAAACAGTTATTATCCGAAAATATCACGCAAAATGAACCGTGCTATTATTTAGATGTGACGTTCAATGATAAACCCAAAACCTTGATGCAAGAAATGTGGTTTTGGGTCTTTGCTTCGGTGTGTTGTTTGCTGGTTTTGGTGTTTTTTGCGTATAGTTTATACGTTTTATTCAAAGAAAAACAATTGGCGGAGATGAAAAAAGATTTCATCAACAACATGACCCACGAACTCAAAACACCAATTTCAAATATTGCCATAGCAAGTGAAATGTTGAAAAATCCCCGCTTGTTTAAAGTCGATGAAGCGGCTTCTTTGGCAAAAATGCGGCATTATGCTGATATTATTCAAAAAGAAAATGAACGCTTAAAAGGACAAGTAGAACGGGTATTGACAATGGCTTTTCTGGAAGAAAAAACCTTGGATTTAAAATTAGAATCCATCAATATCAATGAGTTAATGGAGACTATTATCACGAATTTTGAGCCGAGAATGGCGCAATTAAATGGCTCAATTGGCTTTAACAAGCAAGCGAAGAGACCTTTAATTCAAGCGGATAAATTGCACTTATCCAATGTTATTTACAGTCTTTTGGACAATGCTCTTAAATATTCAACCGCGCAACCCAAGATTACATTGCGTACAGAAAACACATCAAAAGGATTGCGGATTGCGGTTACAGACGCGGGAATCGGCATGAATAATGACGTACAAAAGCTCATTTTTGATAAATTTTACCGCGCTCCAATGGGTGATGTACACACCACAAAAGGTTTTGGCTTGGGCTTGACTTATGCTAAAATGATTGTGGAAGCGCATGGGGGAACGATTAATGTAGAAAGCGAAGTGGGTAAAGGCAGTACATTTTTTATTGATTTATTGTAAAAAATTAGTCTGAACTATGATTTTTTTGATTTTCGTGATTTTTATGATTTGAAACCATACAACCCTAATCTGGTCATAGAAATCAAATAAATCACAAAAAATCATAGTTCAGACAATTGATTTATTGTAACAGTAGCTCTACCTGAAGGTCGCGTTACGTAAAAAAAACAAATGGAAAATAACAAAGCAAAACCCAAAATTCTCCTTGTGGAAGACGACGAAAGCATGGGTTATTTGGTAAAAGATTATCTTGAAATGACGGGTTTTGAGGTGTGCCTCGTTACTGAGGGTTCGGCAGTGATGCCCATTTTTGAGCGCGAAAAATTTCAATTGTGTTTGCTCGATGTGATGCTGCCGCAAAAAGACGGTTTTACCATTGCTACTGAGATTCGTAGTTTTGACACCACTGTACCGATTATTTTTTTGACCGCCAAAAACGTCAAAGAAGACCGTTTGCGCGGATTTCGGATTGGGGCAGATGACTATGTGACCAAACCATTTAGCATCGAAGAATTGCACTTGCGGATTGAAGCCATTTTGAAGCGGGCTTATGCCGTCCCGACACGGGCAGATGAAGCGCATTTGATAAAATTTGGCAATTCTGTATTCAATACTGTCAATCACACGCTCCATACTGAGGGGGTCGAAACAGCCCTAACTTTTCGTGAATCCAAGCTGTTGCAACTTTTTTACCAACATAAAACCAAACTTTTAGAACGCGATTTTATCCTCAAATCAGTCTGGGGTGATGATGTGATTATTGTCGGTCGAAGCATTGATGTTTTTGTCTCCCGCTTGCGTAAATTATTGAAAGACAACCCCTCAGTAAAATTTACAAATGTGCATAGTGTGGGGTATCGGTTGGATATTGTTTGAATGGATAATGGATAAGTAATTTATTTCAATCATAAAATCATAGTTTAAAACATGAAAAAGCTCTGTCTCTTACTCAGCTTAATGGCTTTGCCATGCCTTTTATCGGCGCAACAAAAAGAGCCGAATTTGTGGGGCATTGTCACTATTGACAGCCTCAACAAAGCTCCTTATGACGTGTGGTTCAAAAAAAACTACGCGGATTACAAACCGCGCCCCTCAGTAATTGGGCAATTGAAAGGGGTTTCTTTCAAAGATTTTAGCATCAAAATGTTTTTTGGAACGTGGTGTGGCGATACAAAACGCGAAATGCCGCGCTTGTTAAAAGTCTTAGACGAAATAGGTTTTCCGAAAGAGAAAATCACCTTTATTGCCCTATCTTCCGCCGATTCGACGAGAAAGCAATCAAACAAACGGGAAGAAAGTGGTTATAATATTTTCCGAGTGGGCTGTTACATTGTTGAAAAAAACGGTGTAGAAGTCAATCGCATTTATGAATTGCCGACACTTTCTATGGAGCGTGATTTGTTGGCGATTTTTGTCCATCAAAACTATACCCCTCAGTATCCCGCATACGCTGTAATTGAAAAGTGGTTAAAAGAAGGTTGGTTAGCAGAAGACAATATTTCTCCCCAAAGTTTAGCAACACAGATTAGACCAAAAGTCGGGTCAATGAGCGACTTAAACGCATGTGGCTACGTGCTGTTGGCGGCGGGAAAACTTAAAGAAGCCGTCAAAATATTCCGCATCAATACAACGCTATTTCCCGACAATAGCAGTGCTTGGCATAGCCTTGCCGAAGGTTGGTTTAAATTTGGGGACAAAGAAAAAGCACAAATCGCTTTAGAAAATGGTTTGCAAATGAATAAAAACCCTGAATTGGCACATGAGTTTTTGGCTTTACAGAAGCAAATTGCGGCGAAATAGGATTAGACACTGATGAGAATGATGAGAATGATTTGCGCTGATTTTTGGTTCTTTGACAATTTTAGTGGTAGCTCCCCCCTTCAGTAAATAAAGCATTTTTGAATCAAAAATCCCCATTCCCTTCGGGAATATATGTTTATAGCAAAATCTAAACTATGTTTTCGTTAATCCCGAAGGGATTGTATGTAAAAAATGTGCGATTGTACATACAATCCCTTCGGGATTAATGAAAATATCGCCATAAATTTTCTATACATATATTCCCTTCGGGAATGGTTTTTTGTATTAGAAAATCTTTTATTTACTGCCACGCCCAGGAGCGTGATGAAGCCAAAGCCATCAAGGGGGCTTTTCGCTGCTGCTAAAATTGTCAAAGAGTACTAATTTTCTACAGTTTCTTCCGTCATTTCCCCGACTTCAAATGGGAAAAACACAATAAAACTACTGCCTTTACCCAATTCGGATTTCACATCAATCGAGCCTTTGTGGGCTGTAATCATGGTTTTTACGTAGGATAAGCCCAAGCCAAACCCTTTCACATCGTGTACATTGCCCGTGTGGACGCGGAAAAATTTTTCAAAAATCTTCTTTTTGGCTTCTTTAGACATACCGATACCTTTGTCTTCAATCGTCACTTCTACGCCGTTTGACACATTGCGCGTTGAAACAGTGATGTCGGGTTGTTCGGGCGAATATTTATTGGCATTGTCCAAAAGATTGTTGATGATATTGGAAATATGGTTGGCATCGCCTTCAATAATAGATTTTTGGGCTTCTAAAACCGCTTTAGTTGTCCCGTCTTTGCGTTCAACTTGCAGGGTGATATTTCCCAATGCTTGTTCTATAACTTGGTGTAAATCAATGCTTGATAAATTCAAATTAATGCTACCACGTTCGATGACTGCCATTTGTAACACTTTTTCTACCTGCCCATTCATTCGTTTATTTTCCTGTCGGATAATGTCCGCAAACCGTCGAATCTTATCGGGATTGCCAATTACTGAGGGGTTCGTTATGGAGTCAGACGCGAGTGAAATAGTGGCAATAGGCGTTTTAAATTCGTGAGTCATATTATTGATAAAGTCATTTTTCATTTCCGACAATTTCTTTTGTCTAAAAATAACATTAATCGTATAGGCAAAACAAGCCAAAATGATACCCACAAACAAAAGCGAAAACAACAAAGTCAACCACAAACTCCCCCAAACAATTGAGTTTTTTGTCGGAAAAAAGACGTACAAATAACCGGGTGAAGTCAAGTCATTTTTAAATAAATTGACTTTGTAATTTGAAGTTCTTAAAAAATCAAAAGCAGCTTGGCTTTCATTGGGTACAACGTAATGGTTGTTGAAAATCACCCAAGTATTGGACTCTTTCGACAAAACACCGTAGCTAAATGGAACATTAATGCTGCGTTCGCCAAATTCCTGCCGCAAAATCGCGTCGAGTTGTATAACATCAATCCGTTCTTCAAGTGGTGTATTAAACATTTCTTGTTTGAGTTGGGCAGCGTCCATATTTTGTCGAATAAGCGAGGGGTCATTGGACAACACGGTTGCTGATTGGTATTGATAGTTGCCCGTAAGGGTATCAACAGAGAATTGCCGAATGGAATACCCATTAGAAAATTTAGCCAATTGATAATCTTCTACTTTTTCTAATTTTTCAGTTGATTTTGACAATGCCGCCAAGATATGGCTGTCAAATTGCGCTTCATTGAGTTGAATACTGCGTTGGATAAAACCTATTTGCAACGACATAACGCCAATAACTGCGAGTGACATTAAGCTGATAATGAGCCAAATTTCTTTTCTATTCATTGTAGAATGGGATAATTTATTGAGAATACGCCTTTTTTTGCTCGCTTCGCTCACAAAAACGAACCACCTCCTCTTTTTTACGCGCGAAGCAAGCAAAAGAGGATAGTAATTTGAAATATTATTGATTCATAATTTGAAGCTCAAAATTAGGCAATCAACACGCGACTTTATGGGTTTTAACAGAAATTTAATTATTGTAATCTAAGTTTTGTGGTCGTAGAGACAAGGCATACTTTGTCTCTATGCCAATTTTTTTCCGTTAAACAACTTTGTGCCACAAAAAAGAAAGGTGAGAGGAGGAACCAACTGAGGGTTACTCTTTTTTTAATTGTTTCGTTTTTAGCAGATTAAGAATGATTGGTAAAAACAAAATTAAATTTTCAAAAACGCTCTAAAATAAAAGCCTCAAAAACCCGCACAAGTGCTTGATTTTTAAGGCTTTACGTTTGGTGCTCCCGACAGGACTTGAACCTGTGACCCTCTGATTATGAGTCAGATGCTACTAACCAACTGAGCTACAGGAGCGAATGACTTATGAGTAACAAGTGTATGACTATCACTTATAATTTATACCTTACCAAATTTTCCGCAAAAGTAACGCTCTTGCGGAAAAATCCAAACTCTTTGTGTATTTTTTATTGATTCAATTAGTGATTTATGCCACCTTCACCATGAACATGCCCGTGAGCAATTTCAATTTGGGTAGCTGCACGAACACCTTGAACATGTCCAGTGAAAAACAAATCTACACCTGCCATCGGGTGATTGAAATCCACAACGATTGAGTCAGCGTTGACTTGCGTGATAATGCCTTGCATTTGATTGCCATTTTCGTCTTCAAGTGGCAAAATTTCTCCTTCTTTAAAAATATCATCTGCATTGACCCCTTCCAAATTAAAAGCTGCTTTTGGGATTTCTTCTGCCGCTTCCTCGTGATATTCGCCATAAGCATCGGCTGCTTTGATGCCAAAAGCAAAAGCATCACCCACTTGTTTGCCTTCCAAATAAGATTCAAAAAGCGGAATCATCATATTAATGCCTTGAATATAGCCAAGCGGTTCGCCGCCTTCTGTACTTTCAATGAGTTGTCCTGTTTCCGTGCCTTCGCGCAAGGTATAGTGGCAAAGCACCACCGTATTTTTAGCAATAACCATCTTTATTTTCTTAAAAGTTAAATAACGGACACAAAGGTAGGTTTTACTGACATATCTGCCCGTTTTTATAGATTATTTTTTCAAAATATTTGAGGTTATGAAAAATTTTACTACTTTCGCATCTGTTGATGGACAATGATTGATTTAAGTTTTGTGGTAGCCACTAAACTACTATACACTTTCCCCCCTTTTTTGCGAGCGAAGCGAGCTAAAAAGGGTACGATATAAAAAGTGTATGCTCGCTTCGCTCGCGCAAAGGGAGGAGAGGGGGTTCATTTTTCGGGCAAAGCCCGAAAAATGAACCCCATTCCCCCTTCTCGCGCGAGCGAAGCGAGCGCGAGAAGCAGCAGTTTAGATTTTATGTATGGTTTCAAAAAGGGGGATTAGCTCATTTGGTAGAGCGCTTGCATGGCATGCAAGAGGCGATCGGTTCGAATCCGTTATCCTCCACTTTTATTTAGTATCAATTTCTGGCTTATGCTTCAAAATTTGAAGTATGAGAAAAAAAAATGCCCAAACTATACCCTGTATCACGGGATTTACAAGCACGCTGAAACGAGGGGTATCTTTCGCACGGGAGAAATGCTGTGAAACGCCTATTTCGGTTTTGAAAAGGGGGCGTAAGTGCTTGATTTAAAAGGGTTTAGAACCTATTAAATTAAAGCGAGCAGTAACTAAAGCACATCCGAGACGCAGTGAATAGTACGTGTCGCTTTTGAAAAAGCGCATGAGAAGTATGTGCTTGGCATAAGTGGTTGATTTATAGAAAGTTAGTAAGACTTAGCACAAGCGGACACCCAAATAAACTTTGGTTTTACCTTTATTGAAAGGTGCGCTTTCAACTAAGTAGAAAAATTTGGCACGAGCGGTGCTGCTCGCGAGCAACTCCGTTGCGACGCGTACTATAAATTGCGTCTCATATCTTTGCACGATAAACACTCCACTACTATTTTTAGACATTTAGGCTCAATTTTTACCTACTTTTTCACATTGTTTTGAAAATCCAACCAAAACAAAAAGCCCGACAACCCCAAAGCTGCCACTGTTAACCAATCATTGTTCTTGTTGACGATTTCGACAAAGCCATTTAGTGCTGTGCTTTGGATGTTGAAAAAGGCTTTGATATTCGGCAATAACTGACCTAAAACCAGCCAAGTTCCTAAAATCATCATCGCATAACGCGAGAAACGATATTTCGGGTCGTTGCTGAAATAATAAACAAAAATCAATAAACCGCTTACCAAACCGCTTTGCCAACTGTATTGAAACGCCAATAAGAAAGCCACAATACCGACTGCCAAACCGATGCTGCCGCCTTTGATGAGGCTTTTGCCTAAGTGCGTTTCTAAAAATGGTGTTGAAATAGGTGTGGATACTGAGGGAGGTGTTTCTGCTACTTTTTCAGGGATTTGAGCAGGCGGATTGACATTGACTGTCAAGTTAACTGCTGCTTCTTTTGCTGTTTTTTCAAGACTTTCACTGTCTAATTCCCGTTTTTTACTTTGCTTTTGTTCTTTTTTTGCTACTTCATCGGGTGTGTAAATGCCTTCCAACAAAGTGACGATACTCACATCATTCCCCGTAGAACAGCCACCATAGTTATCGGTTTTTAATTTGCGTTTCATTAAATCAGATAGCTTAAACTGATTTGGGACGGTTTGAACCTGACATTCGCGGCAGCAACACGGTATCATTTCATCAAATTGAATATTTTGAAACCATTGACGGTGTATTTTCTCTACCTCATCGCGCACACGGCGTAAGGCTTCGCGGCGGTAGTGTTCGTCGCCCATCACTTCGATAATGATTTGTCGAATACTGCCCTTTGAAATGGCATCATCTTCTTTGAGCAAGACACGGCAAACAGCGTTCTGATGATTAAAATTCATCCTTAAAACAACCCCTTTTTCCCAAACCGTTTCTTCGCCCTTGTCATTTTTTTCGATAGATTCACTCAGTCGGACAATCAAACGCGACATCAACCCCTTTGGCATCAACGGATATTGATAACGAAATTGCAAAGCACCCGAATCGGTATGCCAACGGTAGGACGGCTCTTTGAGAGGTAGCAATTGAGCCGCTACATAGTGGTCTGGGGAGGATTCGTAGCAAATATCGAAACGGTCTTTGGTCATCAACTGCAAGATTTTTTGGGCATCTTCGGGGGCATAACCTTTTTGTTTAAGCGTTTTCATAAAAAATTGAGTCGTAAATCGCCCATTTTGCGCTTTTAAGGCTTTTACATTTTCCAAAACAGTATAAACACCCGAGACAACCCATTGCGGATTGAGATATAGCGTATCCATCAAATCCTTAGCATCTTCTTGAAAATGCAGGATTGTTCCCAATTTATGCAAATAGCCACTCAACAGATTTTGAGCATCTTGATTGACAATACCAATATCTTTACACAGCTTACGGTATTCTTTTAAGGTGATATAGTTGTCTTCTTGGCTGCGTTTTTTGAGGGCTTCCCGAACCGTTTTCCAAAGCGGTGGCAGTTGTGATTTCACAATAGGCAACGACACAAGGCTGTCTTCAATGCTGTCTTTGAGGTATTTGAAACGGCGGTCATTTTTTGCCAAATCCACTTCAAAATGTTGGGTTTCAAAATCATCAGCGTAGTATTTCAAAATATCTTGATACTCTGGAGTGCCTGTCGAGTTGGCACTTTTGTTAAAGACTGCCAAAAGATGGACTTTATCCGTTGGGTCACTTTCATCTTTTCCCAACAAACTCATGATTTTGAACCAATACGGCAAGTTTGCAGCCTCCTTTCGCCCATCCATCATCAGCACATACAAGGCGCGGGGCGTTAGGAAAAACTGGTGCGTCATGTATTGCAGTTCTTGACCACCAAAATCCCAAATATGCGCCCGAAACACCTGCTCACCTAAACTCGAATGTTTGATTTCAAAACCTTCTTTCAGATTGATGCCTTTGGTTTCGGGCGTTGGGTTTTTGATAATATCAATATCGGGGTCTTGCAGTTTGTTGAACAAGGTCGTTTTGCCCGTTGCACCTTCACCTACGATTATCATTTTGGCTTCATACAACTCTACGGTGTCGCCTTGCTCCTCTATTTCTCGCCAATAAATATTGAGGGCTTCCAAGCCGCCTTCCACGATATATTGCGGTGGACTACTAAGCGGGTTCTCCCCCAACTCCAAACGCCCCACCGTTTGCAAATCGGCTGACCGCATTTCAAACGTATTCAGTTGATTGTTAGCCAAATACACCGAGGTCAATGCCTTGAAACCAGCAGGTAGTTTCAAGTTTGTCAACTCATTTTTGCCCAAATGCAGCGTGTCCAAATTGGGCAAGGGACTTTCCAAAACAAGGTTTTTGAGTTTCGACTGATAGGCGTAGAAGTATTTTAGGTGGGTTAAACCTTTGGGCAAATGCAGTTCTGCCCAATCGGTTTGGTTGTAGCTGATGTCCAACAATTCTAAATCGGGCAATTCGGTTGCGAATTGGAGAGTCGTTAGTTGGTTTTTGCTGAGGTCTAATTTCTGCAAATGTTTAAAATCAGCCGTGAGTGTGAGGGTCGAGATACCCGTTTCCCGCAAGTTGAGCGTGAGGATATTGCCGTCGGCATCTACGGCGTAGCTGCGGGGTTTTGCCCAACGATTGGGGTGGTCGAGGCGGGTGAGCGGTTGTTTTATCGCTTGCTCTAATTGTTCGATAGCTTTGGGCTTGTGGCTCATTATTCGTTTTGTTTTTTTCTTTTCTTTGAATAGGATAATAAAGATGGAGAAGGATTTTAAGGATTTTTTACCCCCCTCAGTATTTTTTCTAAAAAAAATTACTGAGTAGTGCGTTTTATTTGGCACGTTTAGATTTACGAAATCTTCAAGATTTCGTAAATCTTTTAACCACCTGCCGCCAATTTACAGCTACTAAAAAAACAAATGGCTCGGCGTTCAATCGCTTACTAACTGAGCCATTTTGGGTGATATTTAGCTCTATTTCAAAGGGAAACAGAGCGTAGGACAATTATCTGTTCAGTGGCGGCACTCCGACCTGTGACAATATGTGATTCCGTTTGTAAAATTCTTTTTGAACGCAAAAACACATTCATTTCTTCGATTAGGCTTTCTCCGCCTACCATCGGAATATTGACTATTTTTATCTGCATGACTTTTGTTTTTAAATATTTTCAAAAAAAAATTCGACGGCTTCGCCGTAATATCTTTTCCTCACAAGGCACTTAGTCGGTCGTCCCTCCCTCCCTCGTTTGCCTTGCTCGTTTTTTTTCTTTTTTTGCTCACAGGTAGGCGGCGGAGCGCCCTCCAACTGACTGGAAGGGAAGAACTAAACGAAAACCAACATTATTGTAGTCATACGCAGGGTGGTCGTTGTAGCGGTACGAGGTACGGCAGAACACCGAACTGTTGAACCAGCTACCGCCGCGCATCACACGGTAAGACCCTTCCACAGCACCTGTAGGATTAGCTATAGGAACATCTGTAGCAGGGCTGTAATTGCCATACCAATCGCTACACCACTCCCACACATTGCCACTCATATCGTATAAGCCCAACTGATTCGGTGCTTTCAGCCCGACAGGTTTTGATTCTTGATGACTGTTTTTGACAAACCAAGCGACTTCATCAATATCGTTGCTGCCTGCGTATTGGAAATTATTTGTCCAATGTTCGCCGCCTTTTGCAGCGTATTCCCACTCGGCTTCGGTGGGCAGGCGGTAGTTTTTACCCGTTAGCTTGTTTAAGGCGGGTAAAAACGTATTCTTTATGTCGTTCCAAGACACGTTTTCAACAGGGCGGTTATCGCCTTTGAACCACGAGGGGTTGGCGTTGCCCATGACCTTTTTCCACAAGGCTTGGGTGACAGGAAACGTGCCTATCCAAAAATCGTCAAGGCGGACGGCGTGAAGGTCTTTGCCTTCGCCCATTTGGAAGGTGCCGCCTTTGACAAAAGTCATAGTGGAATAGGGTATTTCTTTGAAAATAGGAACAGGTGCGTGTTGGGACATAGCTATTTTTTTTATAGGGCTAAAAGTACGATTTAAGAATGATAAAATTATCTCCCTCAGTAAAAAACCTGCCGCTAAAAATTCCTTCGGTTTTCAATTTTAGGGCTGGTTTGGGCTATAAATTTTGAAATTTTTTTGAAACCATACCTAAAATTCTAAAACGCATAAAAGTACACCTTTGCCCTCGCTTCGCTCGCGCAAAGGGAGGAGAGGTGGTTCATTTTTCGGGCAAAGCCCGAAAAATGAACCACATTCCCCCTTCTCGCGCGAGCGAAGCGAGCGCGAGAACCAGCAGTTTAGATTTTATTTATGGTTTCAAATCTTGAAATAGCTTAATTTCTATTTAAAAATATATTTTAACATAGTTGGATGTTTCAGACAATAGATTTAGCTTTGCTAAGAATCTAAAACGGAAAGTACATCAATGAGAGCCGAAACATACACAATACGGGCAAAATCATCTGCCCTAACCTTTGAATTCATCAGTGAAGGACCTAAAGGGATGATTAAGAAAAGAGTACAATATCATAAAATTTACGAAGATACCGAGCTTTATAACTTAGCTTTTGGTGATAAGTGGTTGTGTCTAAATAAACGGGGTTTTGCGAGATATTTACTGGCTCTTTTTCGCTTCGCTCAAAAATCGCCAGAAAAGGACTTCTTTGGGGCGAGCGTGTTTTTGAAAGAGAAAAATCTTCGATTTTTCTCTTTCAAAAACACGCTCGCCCCGATAGATTTTTACTCGCACGCCTTTCGAGCAAAGCGAGAAACAGTGCGTATCAAACCACGTTGATTTAGGTACAGCTACTTATCAGAAATAAATAAAGCAACATGGCAGAAATACTTGAATTAAGAACGGTCAAAGAACCAAAAATCATCATTGATGACACAATTGATGATACAATTCTATTTCCTGAAAAATTAGCGGAAGCCAAAGCAAAATTTGCAAAATTTGGTTTACCTAAAGGCTTGGAGAAAAAAACACCCACAAAAAGCAAAGAGTCTGCTTTTTGGTTGAGTGGCATTTTACAACGTGCGGACGGTGCCAATAATACTTTTTTGCTTATCTCTCTCGATAAAGACACGCCAACGAATTATACAATCAATACAGTACCAGAAATGCTGCATCAGTTAGTCAAAACATCTTGGTGTGCGACTATTCAAGTCTATATTCAACCTCAAATTAATGATAAAAAACAATTCGAGTATGAATTAATCGAAGTGAAAGTAGATTGAGAGACCCCTCAGTATTTTGCGTGTTTTTCCCTAAATTATACATAAAAAGCCGTCTCGTTGGTTAACGGGACGGCTTTTTACTGAGGGTGTCTCTAAACCAAAAGTCCTTACTCGCTGGTAGCGAGTAAGGACTTTTGGTTGTTCTACGGCAACTATTAAGGAAGAATAAAATGATAAAGTATTAAAATTTAATGCGATTTTGACGTAAAAATTTGATACTTTATCATTTTATCCTTCCTAAGCTCTGGTAACTTCGGAAATCTCATAAATCCGTTAGGATTTACATGTTTGTAGAAAATATAAAGCAAAACGCACATTGAATCTGTAGGATTCATACGTTTGTAAGGGTTAAAAAACGTGCGAATCCTACGGATTCGGGGGACAGTTACTTGATTTTTATTCTACAAACGTATGAATCCGATGGATTCAAGAGATTTCCGAAGTTACCAGTATGTCACAAATATACATAAAAAGCCGTCTCGTTAACCAAACGGGACGGCTTTTTACTGAGGGGTATTATGTTTCTTACCTCAAACCCGCGCTCGGTGTTTTGTAAGCGGCAAATTTCTGCTCCAATTCTGCTTTATACGCCATATCCTTAGCGCGTTCTGCTAAGGCTATCAATTGGTCTTTGCTTTGCATATCGCGGGCATAATCTTGTCCGAAAGTGCCTTGCAAAGTTTCAGCAGGAAGGCTATTGTAAAATTTGAAATTCGCCAATAGATTATCTGCTAAGATATTTGCGTGTTTTTTCGCCTTGTCAAACGCATCTGCTGAGGCATAAGCATCTAAGAAGTACAAAGTTTGACCATCGTAAGGGAAATTCATATTCGGGAACGCTTCAAAGTTTTTGTCGAGCAATTGTACTGCCCGTGCTTTGTCGTTCGACTTAACCATTTCCATTACCGTTCTCAAAGTGACAAACTGCGTGGTTTGAACACTTGGTTGGTAGCTATTCGTGATAAAAGTTTTTTCTTTATCAAAATTACCCCATTTGAACTTTGTCATAATGCGTTCAAACACCTTGTCTTTGTTGACACGACCCGAACCGATGATACCAAAACTGCGGTCACTTTGTGATTGAATCGGAATAAAGCGCGTTGCCAAACCTTCCAATTGCATGAAATCTTGCAAACCTTCCAGTTTTTCAGGACGCGATGTGACTGCCCAATAAATCGGACGTTCGTTGGCATTGTTGGCAATAATATCCAAAACCGCCAAGTCATCTTTAATCAAATAATTGCCTTGCAATGAAAAACTCACTTGACTACCTACCGAATCTTGCGGCGAGATAATGCCGTTTGCAATCGCTTTTTCACGGTCAATTGGCAAAAACACTTTGCGCGTTGGCGCGTAAGATTCAAACGTATAGCTGCCCGATGGTACAGCGTGGTCTTCTCCCAAAAACTTCATCACATCTTGCAAACTGCGCTCTGGTCCGTCTTGAATCGGCAATTGATTCCGTTTGAAACCTTGATAAGAAGCAGCAGGTAAACTCATTTTAATGGCAGGTGATTCGTTGACTTTGCGACGCAAATTGTCAATGTACCAATCCACCGCAATCAATGACAAGTTCACAACCCGCACGTCGCGGCGCAAACCTTCCACTTCTTGGGCATACCACAACGGATACGTGTCATTGTCGCCATAAGTGAAGATAATGGCGTTTTTATCGCAAGATTGTAGGAAATTGTTGGCATAATCCACTGCTCCACGGTGATTTGCACGGCTTGAGTCGTCAAAATTTTGGAAACCCATAATCGTTGGCGCAATAATCACCAATAATCCAGCAAGTGGCGCGGCTAATTTATCACCCAATTTCAAATCTCGGAACAAATCAAACAATGCCAAAGCTCCCATACCTATCCAAATTGCAAAGGTGAACAATGAACCTACAATCACGTAATCACGTTCACGCGGCTCGTTCGGCGGCTCGTTCGTATAAATAATGATACCGATACCCGTAATGATAAACAACGCCAGCAAACCGAGGAAATCAAAGCGGCGTTTACCAAAATGCCAAATAGCCCCGAACAGACCAAACAGCAAAGGCAATAAGTAATAATGGTTGCGCGATGGGTCGTTTTTCAACCATTCTGGCGCGTCTTTATAGTCGAAAAGGCGGAATTTATCCAAAAAGCTGATGCCCGATTCCCAGTTGCCCTTTGATTTATCCCACGGACCAAAACCTTGTGTAAAGTTTTGTCGTCCCGCAAAATTCCACATAAAATACCGCACATACATCCAGCCAACTTGATAACGGAAGAAAAATGACCAGTTATCAGCCACATCAGGACGGTCGCTGCTTAGTTCTTGTTGCTGCGGCACGTCCATCCACATCTTGTAATACGGACTGCGGTCGCTTTCGTAATGTCCCATGCGCGGGAAGAAAATTTTATCGGCTGGGTCAAACGTGTAATCTATTTTACGGTCAACCACATCGTATTTGTCACCCACCCGACCATAACGGTCTTGGACTTCTTGACCTGCTGGTTTGGCGTTGAAATTTGGACCAAACAACAAAGGGCGTTCGCCATATTGTTCACGATTCAAGTAAGGAATGACGCGAATAGGGTCACTTGGATTGTTCATATTAATCGGTGGATTGGCATTTGCGCGGAGCAAAACCATACCTACCGTTGAAAAACCAATGGCAGACAATGCCAAACCCATAAACAAATTTTGTAACGCATTGCTACTTCCTTGTTCCGCACGGCGGAAAATAAAGTAAGTTGCCAAGCCGACAAGTATCAATGATAACAATGTTTTTCCGAAAGTATAACCAAAAGCGGACAATGTCAACAAGCCAAAAGTGGCAATAAAACCATATTTTATAGGATTCGATACCTTACCTGTAGCCAATTGAAGACCAGTATATACCAAACCACCCACAACACCCGTTGTAAGGATTAAACTTGGAACGGTGAAGGGCAAACCCAATGTATTGACGCAAAAATACTCAATATCACCCCATAAACTTGGGATACCCGTGATGACCAAAGTTTGGGTCACGGTAATTGAAAGGACACCAATAATACCTGCTATTGCCATACCCAACCACGTTGGTTTCTCTGTTTTTTTGAAATAATAAAACAAAGCCAAAGCTGGAAAAGTCAACAAACTCAATAAGTGAACTCCCGTTGACAAAGCTGCCATAAAGACCGACAATTGCATCCAACGGTCTGCTTCGGGCGTATTTGGTTGGTTGTACCATTTTATCATAGTCCACAAAGTCAATGTTGTGAACATGGTTGACATGGCGTAAACCTCACCTTCAACGGCTGAAAACCAGATAGATGAGGCAAAAGCAGTTGCCAAACCTGCGGCAATACCTGCACCTGCAAGCGCGATAAACTCAGAAGGAGAAGGCTCATTTTCGCGTCCATTGAGGGCAATTTTACCCAAAATCATGGTCGTCCAACAAATAAACATGGCTGCGGCAGCCGTAGAAAGTCCCGACATGATGTTGACGGAAAAGGCAATTACTGAGGGGTCTTTTGAGAACAATTGTCCTACGGTAATGGCTAATTTGCCCAACATTAAGAAAAATGGTGCGCCTGGCGGGTGAACGACTTGCAATTTGTAGCAGCCTGCCACGAACTCGCCGCAGTCCCAGAGACTCCCTGTACGCTCAACAGACATAAACATCACTGCCCCCGTTATCAAAAACACAAGCCAACCGACGAGGTTTGTTCCTTTCTTGTATGAATTCATAATCTATATAAATTGATGATTAAATGATTGCTGAATAACTCAGATGTATGGTTTTTCGCGCCGCGAAAGTCGTAAAATTTTGGAATTTCACATTAAAAATTACGAATTAAATATGTACAAGCTTGAAATTTAATAGTTCGACATAAATAAATGCTACATATTTACTGGCTCTTTTTCGCTTCGCTCAAAAATCGCCCCAATAGAATTTCTTTGGGGCGAGCGTATTTTGAAAGAAAAATCTACGATTTTTCTTTCAAAATACGCTCGCCCCGATAGATTTTTTCGCACACGCCTCTGTGCGTAAAAGTAGCGATTATTTTTTCTAACAGGGCAAAGTTACGTTAACTCAGTTATTCTCGACCAATAAGGTTGCCTAAGAAAGGTTAATAGAGGTTAAAACAAAAAAGAGACCCCTCAGTATTTTTAAGAAAAAAGTGTAACTTTGCCTTATGAAAGAGTTGAAAAATCTACCCATTGGCGTACAAACCTTCAAGAAAATGCGTGAAGGGAATTATGTGTATGTTGACAAAACAGAACATGTATATAACCTTGCAAGTAGCGAAGGTGTGTATTTTTTGTCGCGCGCAGTGCTGCGATGGCTCAATTGATAAAAAACAATTATGCTGATAAATATCGTGCTTTAGGCAAAAAAATAGTCGGTATTGGTGTGAATTTCAAACACGATACACGACAAATAAATGGTTGGCAAATTAAAGAGTTAGGGAATTTGTAAATTAAGAATTCATGTTTGCATCTTGTATTGCCTTCAATATTAAAAATATTTGGCATCTTAAATTTGACATCTTCTTTAAACATGACGCAGGTAAAAACGTTTACTTTCAACCCATTTTCAGAAAATACTTATGTTATTTTTGATGACATCAGCCGCGACGCGCTTATCATTGACCCGGGTTGTTATACACCCAACGAACAGAAACAATTACAAAAATTTATTACGGATAATAAATTGATTGTCAAACGATTAATCAATACTCATTGTCATCTCGACCATGTTTTTGGGAATCGTTTTGTTGAAGAAACCTACGGCGTTGAGTTGGAAGCACACCGCGCAGAACTCCCCGTGTTGGCAAGAGCGCATGTTGCAGGCGCAATGTATGGCGCACCGATGCCACAACAAGAACCTTTCTATATTTTTATTGAAGATGGTGATGAGATACAATTAGGAAAAGCCGTGTTCAGAGCGATTCTTGCTCCGGGACATTCTCCCGGCAGTTTGTGTTTTTACAATGCCGAAGAAGGCTTCTTGATAGGTGGTGATGTGTTATTTTTCAGAAGTATTGGGCGCACGGATTTACCTTTGGGCAGTCATGCACAATTGATTGAGAGTATTACAACGCGGCTTTTTGCATTGCCTGATGCCACAAAAGTATTTTGTGGACATGGACAAGCAACGACAATTGGTTATGAAAGGTACAATAATCCGTTTTTGAATTAAAGTTAGGTGTCCACAGACTTTTACAGAACTTGTTCCGACCGCCATCGGAATTAACACGGATTAAAAAATTCGTAATTACTTAGCCCATAGCTCGCTTCGCTCGCAAAAAAGGGGAATGTGGTTCGTTTTTCGGGCAAAGCCCGAAAAACGAACCACCTCTACTCACTCGCGCGAGCGAAGCGAGCGCGTGACTAAGTAATTACAAAAATTCTATACACCATTGCTCGCTTCGCTCGCAAAAAGAGGAGAGGGGGTTCATTTTTCGGGCTTTACCCGAAAAATGAACCCCCATTCTCCTCTTTTTGCAAGCAAAGCGAGCAATAGAGCTTAAATAGCAGACTCAAACGTAGCAAAGGGAACGCAGATACATCTGCGTTCCCTTTACAAAAAAATTGTATGGAAAACTCTGGAGAAATGCAAATAAAGTATTCAACTTGATTTTTCAAAATGTTAAAAATTGAATTTCTTGCACTTTGAAACCTTAAATTTGAAATCTTCTTAATTACCTCCAAATTTATTTAGCTCCTTTTTCGTCAGAAACAGATAGTTTCCAACGACCTTGAGCGCGGCGACGCGCCAATACTTTACGTCCGTTTTTCGATTCCATGCGCGTGCGGAAGCCGTGTTTGTTAGCACGTTTGCGGCGAGAAGGTTGAAATGTTCTTTTCATTGTATTCTAATTTTTTATCACTGATTGAAATTGATTGCTCTAATTCGCCGATGCTTTTCTCTTATTTAAGAATAAACCGCCGCGATATGTACTTGCTTTCTCGTTGGAAGCTCGAAAAGCGGGGCAAAGATACATTTTCTCGTTAAAAGAGAATACTATTTTGAAGAAAAATATTTGTTTTTTCTAAAAAATTAACCACAAAAAACCAAAAAATGACTCCATAATATAAACACACGCTTACCTTTGCTACGTAATTCATCAAAAAGATGAAGTATTTTCAGCATATCTTATTTAAAACTTAAAACACCTTAGTCAGAAATGAAAAAAGTATTAATTGCTGCGTTATTGTTCGCCTTCGCTACATTCGCACAAGCACAATCGGCAGCAGCACCTGCCGTCACTACAACAGCCACTACAAAAGTCAAAAAAGAAAGAAAACCAAAGGCTGCGGCAACAAGCACTACACCAGCAGCAGACGCCACTGCACCAGTAGCACCGAAGGTTAAAAAAGAAAGAAAACCAAAAGCAGAAGCAGCAACAACAGCCACTGCACCTGCGGCAGATGCAAAAGCAGCACCAGCAGCACCGAAGGTTAAAAAAGAAAGAAAACCAAAAGCAGAAGCAGCAACAACAGCTACTGCACCAGAGGCAGCACCTGCGGCAGACGCAAAAGTTGCACCTGCGGCAGCAAAAGTAAAGAAAGAAAGAAAACCAAAAGTAGAAGCCACAACAACGCCTGCTCCTGTACCAACAGCTTCAACGCCAGCACCAACAGCTCCCGCGCCGAGAGTTGCCAAAGCACCGAAAGCAAAAACTGCACCTGCTGCGGGTAATGCAAATGTTGCGGGTGATGATATAGTGAAGGGAACAGATAGTAAAGGACGTACTATCTACGAAGGTGCAAAAGGTGGTCAATATTACATCAATTCAAATAGTAAGAAGACATATTTGAAACCAGATAAAAAACTTTAGGAAATGTCAGAGTCCAAATTTTCAAAATCTATGAATTGGTTTTCTTTATTTTGAAAAATCGAATTTCATATTAAGTCTAAGTTTTGTGGTATTAAAACGTGGCTTCGCCACGAGGAAAACCTAATGGAGCGAGCCGTTTTTTTTGTTTAAAATTTGGGCTTTGCCCAAATTTTAAACAAAAAAAACGGCTCGCTCCGAAAAAATCCCTCGCGCCGCCGAAGGCGGCGCGTTTTAAGCCACTACCACAAAACTTGGGTTGTTAAGTAAAACAATTTAATTACTTATCCCATAGCTCGCTTCGCTCGCAAAAAAGGGGGAATGTGGTTCATTTTTCGGCGAAGCCAAAAAATGAACCACCTCTCCTGCTTTCGTTGCGCGAGCAAAGTGAACATAGTTAAATTTTACCCGACAGTATTAATGTGAAGGACTACTAAGTAGTTGTACCTAAATAAACCCTGCTTTGCGGCATATTTACTGGCTCTTTTTCGCTTCGCTCAAAAATCGCCCTTTGAAAGAATCTATCGGGGCAAGCGTGTTTTTTAATCAGAAAAAATCTTCGATTTTTCTGATTAAAAAACACGCTCGCTCTTAAAAAACACGCTCGGGCGATTTTCGAGCGAAGCGAGAAAGAGCCAGTCTCAAAGCAGCGTTTATTTAGGTATAACTATTTAGTAGTTGTTGTGCATTAAATTTTTCCTAAATTTTCACTGTGCGCGCCTGTTTGTTTTGGTGTAAAAATAGCCTTACAATTCTATTTGCATCTATCGAAGGTGGTACGATTTTCACCGCTTCATAAAAATCCTCCACCGTTGCCCCTTCCTTATTGACGTAGCCAAAACCGCGCACATGTCCTTTTTTCACCAAAACGACCGCCGCTTCATCTGCCGATTTGCCTTTGTCTATGATAAAAAAATCGAATTCAAACTGGGTGTTCATACGGTCGCGGGCTTCTGTTGCACGCTCGTTGTAACTGTCTGCTTTTTCTGTACCCACACACGCACCTTTGCATTGACCAATTTGGTGGTAAAAACAAGCCCCCTCAGTATAAACGGGTTCCATGAGTTTTTCACATAATTCAAAGCGTTTGGCAACATTTTTCAAAAACTGTTTTGCATCGTTTAGTTTTTCAAATTCTTGCAGAATAACGTGTTTTTTCCGAATCAAAGCGACATTTTTTACGGCATGAAAACGCAAAAAACCGTTTTCATCTGTAAAAGCATAAACACAATACGGAAAAAAAGTTTTCCTTTGTGCTTTATTCACACGCGGTTTGAGGTGTTTGATTTCGCGGTCTTCGAGCAACAAAGCCACCAATTCGCTGCCCGTTTCTTCAAATGTTATATCCGCAACGGCTTGTTGAAATTGGTCGCCTTTGGTCGTTTTGTCTTTGAAATGTTCAAAAATACGCTTTTGAATATTGATGCTTTTGCCAACGTAAATCACATCGCCTTGCTTGTCGTGGAGATAATAAACGCCGCAAGTTTCGGGCAATTCGTCGAGTTTTTGCATGGAAATGCCTTCGGGCAAAGCATTTTCACGGATGCCTTTATTGACCATTTGCGTAGCGGCAGTTTGGTTTTCTTCTTTGAGCAGGATTTTTTCAAAAATCTCTACCGTAGCGAGTGTATCCGCAAGCGCACGGTGACGGTCGGCGACTTTTATCCCGAAATGCTGAATCAAATTGCCCAAAGCATACGACCTAAGCCCGGGAAAAGCCACGCGACTGAGTTTGACCGTACACAATTGCTGCCGCGAAAACGCGTAACCGAGTCGCCGAAATTCCTCTTGCACAAAACCATAATCGAAACGGACATTGTGGGCAACGAAAACTGCCCCTTCAGTCAATTGCACTATTTTTTTGGCAATTTCATAAAATTTTGGCGCGTCTGCTACCATTGCGTCAGAAATTCCCGTGATTTGCGTGATGTACGACGGAATTGAGCGTTCGGGATTGATGAGGCTCTCAAAAGTTTCGATTACTTTTGAGCCATCATGCACCACAACCGCAATCTCGGTAATGCGTTCGCGGGCGGCTGAACCACCCGTGGTTTCAATATCTATAATAGCGTAGCGTTTTTCTTTCGACATAACTCACAATGTAACTTATTGACTGATATTACGCAGAGCCTTAGGCTCGACCGATTTTGTAGCGGCGGATTAAAATCCGCCGCTACAAAATTGGTCATGCCTACCGCATTTTTAGCATACGTGCGTAACATCTGTTATTAAAAAAATGACAACTTATTAAACATAGGCAAGTTGCTTGCTTCACTCGCAAAAGGGGGAATCTGTTTCATTTTTCGGGCTTTGCCCGAAAAATGAAACAGATTCCCTTCCTCGCGCGCGCGAAGCGAGCGCGTGATTAATGTAATTCCTAAAAATGTTTAAAAATGACAACAAAAGTAAAACTTTTTTTATCAATTGTACTTTTTTGTTTTAACTCTTGTACTTCTAAATCGCAAGAAAAAATAGCTGCGTTCCAAAATGACGAAATCGTAACGGGTTCGCAACGTATCTCAGCGTATTTGCCAATATTGAAAGGCAAAACAATTGGCATGGTGGTCAATCAAACTTCTATTGTCGGCAGACGGCAAACGCATATTGTAGATACCCTCCGCAGTTTGGGCATCAATATTAAGGTTATTTTTGCGCCCGAACACGGTTTTCGCGGCAAAGCAGATGCGGGCGAAAAAGTAGATAATACGGTAGATGTAAAAACAGGGATTCCTATTGTCTCAATTTATGGCAAAAAACGCAAACCAGATGCAACGGATTTGGCAGGTGTTGACTTGCTTTTGTTCGACATTCAAGACGTGGGCGTTCGGTTTTACACTTATATTTCGACCTTACAAGAAATAATGGAAGTGGCGGCTGAATTCAAACTGCCTTTTCTCGTTTTAGACCGTCCGAATCCAAACGGGCATTACGTGGACGGACCTATTTTAGATAAACAATTTAAGTCATTTGTTGGTATGCAGCCTGTCCCAATTGTCTATGGCATGACGATTGGCGAATACGCAACGATGCTCAATAGGGAGGGGTGGTTGGCGAATGGGGTAAAATGCAATTTACAAGTCATTGGTTGTGCCAATTATACCCACAAGTCGTTTTACGAATTGCCCATCAAGCCCTCACCCAATTTACCCAATGCCAAATCGATTTATTTGTATCCATCTGTTTGCTTTTTTGAAGGAACAGACATCAGTTGCGGACGCGGCACGGAAAAGCAATTTCAAATATATGGCGCACCAAAATACGCCGCCAATAAAAAAACGTTCACATTTATGCCCAAACCCAATGAGGGCGCAAAAGAGCCGTATCACAACGGCAAACTCTGCAATGGACGGGATTTGAGTACCTTGTCTATCAAAGAATTACAAGATTCAAGAAAAGTAGATGTGTCATACATTCTTGATGGATACGCCAATTACGCGCCCAAAGATAGCTTTTTTTTGAAAGGCAATTTCTTTGAAAAACTCGCTGGAACGGCGGATTTTAGGCAACACATCAAGGCGCAAAAATCAGCCGAAGAAATTCGCGCAACTTGGACAAAAGGAATTGAAACGTTTAAGGTGATTCGGAAAAAATATTTATTATATACTGATTTTGAATAAACAAAAAGAGAATCGCGCTCGCTTCGCTCGCGCAAAAAAGAAAAGGTGGTTCATTTTTCGGCGAAGCCGAAAAATGAACTACACTCCCGTAGCTATGTATAAATACAACGCGGTTTTAAACGCTCTCTTTCTCGCTTCGCTCGAAAATTGTGCGAAAGAAATCTATCGGGGCGAGCGTGTTTTTGAAAGAGAAAAATCGAAGATTTTTCTCTTTCAAAAATACGCTCGCCCCAAATAACCCTTTTTGGGCGATTTTTGAGCGTAGCGAAAAAGAGCCAGTAAATACGCCGCAAAACCTCGTTTATTTAGCTACAAGTATTTACGATAAAACGCACTAAAATTTATGAAAAACACCATTCTTGCGACTGCCCACGAAACGATAAATATAGAATTGGCAGCAGTAGCCGCCTTACGGGATTCCTTAGACAATGATTTTGTACAGACCGTTGAAACCATCTACAAATCGAAAGGGCGAACAATATTGACGGGCATTGGTAAGTCTGCCATTGTAGCGCAGAAGATTGCGGCGACTTTCAACTCAACAGGCACCCCCTCAGTATTTATGCACGCCGCCGATGCTATTCACGGAGATTTGGGTATTGTGCAGCCCGATGATGTCGTGATTTGCCTGTCAAAAAGCGGCGATACACCCGAAATCAAAGCCTTAGTGCCTTTGTTAAAAAATTTTGGCAATGCTTTAATTGCTATGGTATCCAATAAAGAATCTTATTTGGGTAAAAATGCAACCTATATTTTGCATACACCGATTGAAAAAGAAGCAGACCCCAACAATCTCGCACCGACTGCCTCCACAACCGCACAAATGGTCATGGGTGATGTTTTAGCCACGAGTTTATTGGCATTACGCGGTTTTTCATCGGCGGATTTTGCTCAATTTCACCCTGGCGGCGCATTGGGCAAACAGTTGTATTTGCGCGTACGCGACATTTTCCCGCAACATGCCCCCCCCTCAGTATTTGGACACGACGGACTGCACAAAACGATTCTCGAAATGACCACAAAACGCTTAGGCGCGACGGCTGTTTTAGATGACGCGTACAATTTAATCGGTGTTATTACCGACGGTGATTTGCGGCGATTGCTGCAACGCGCTATTGATTTAAAAACAATTACCGCCGCAGACATGATGTCTAAAAATCCAAAAACCATTGAAGCAGATGTTTTAGCCGTAGAAGCCTTACAAATTATGCGTGAATTGAGTATCACCCAATTGATTGTTGTTGAGAACGGAAAATACGTGGGCATGGTGCATTTGCACGATATGTTGAAGGAAGGGTTGGTATGAAAAATAGGGTGAAAGTGGTTCGTTGTTCGGGCAAAGCCCGAACAACGAACCACTTTCACATCAATCATCAGAAACCCATGTTGATGAATTGTTATACGTTTTTTATATTTTCAGAAAAACTCTTGGAGGATTTAAAACCCTCCAAGAGTTGTACCACTAAAATCGTCAAAGACCCAATTATTTTAACAAAGCTGAACATGTTTTCAGAAATAAATCATTAAATTGCTTGTAATCGAACTTTTGTTCGACAAAAAGTCTGCCATATTGGCTTTTTTCGGCGCGTAGAGAGGGGTCTGCCTCGATGCACTCTTTTAGTTTATCCACCAAATCTTTTGCATTTTCGGGTTCTGCCAACCAGCCATTTTTGCCATAATCCAAGACCTCCGTAATGCCGCCTTCGCGGGTAGAGACAACCGAAATGCCGTTTGCTAAACCCTCAGCATTGGCAATGCCCAGAGATTCGACACGCGAAGGCGTACACAAAATATCATTGTTTTGCATTTCTTGATAAACGGTATTTTGAGACTGAAAGCCTAAAAAACGCAAGTGAATATCTGGGTATTTTTCAATTAAATGCTCAATTTCTGCTTTACGAAAATCGGGTGCGCCAATAACCGTTAAAATAAAAGAGTATTCTGTTAGAATTGTTAAAGCTGTTGTTAAAATATCCATACCACCGCTTACCAAATTCGACTTGATAAAAAGCAATTTAATGGGTGATTTAAAAGGCTGGTCATTTTTGCGAAAGGGAATATTCTGCACATCAAACCCAAGTGGCAATGTCTTAATTTTTTCTGATTTTATGCCATAAGCCGTGATAATACGTTGCCGTAAATCATCTGAACAAACAATAACCATATCTACTAAATGTGTAGCTACATATTCAAAAAAACGGACAAAATATTTGAAAAACCAATAACGGCGACGGGTTACGTGCATAGAAAGCCGTGCATTAGCCGTTAAATAATCATTGATAATACCAATAATTTTTATCGAACGCAGCAGTAATAGACGAGATAACAAGCTATTTTGCACATTGCCAAAGACAATAATATCAAAATTAAATTGTTTTTGCAAAACAATAATTGCTCTGTAATAAAAAAATTGACAAATTAAAAAATCAAATGCCCCTAATTTACGGGGATAATTTATGTCTATTTTATGTACTTTATCCGTACTCTTATCTACATCATTTGTCAAAATATGGCATTCATGTTCAGAGTGCGATTCGTTGATGCTAAAAAATTGCTCGGCAACGACAGCAGGACCAGAAACACGGGTTTTATAAGAACCTATGCAGAGAAGAATTTTCATTTGAATAAACGTTTTAATTTAATAAAAGGCGACAAATAAACCCGTTTATTTCTCCCCAAAAACTGTTCTTTCAAGGTATAAAAATACAATTCAAAAAAGCCTTGCCACGATAGGTATTGCGCATAATAGTGTAAAAAACTCTCAGAAACAGCGATACTCAAGCCTTTTTTATCCAATATACTGAGGGGGTAGTTTTTTTGAAAATAGGGCGTGAAAATGGTGCTTTTTTGACGAAAGAGGCGTGGAAAATGCGTACTTAATGGGCTACTATCAATTATTGACAACAATAAGTTGATGTGGTCAGTGTGCATTACGTCCATTGAACTATGCGTTTTTGCGGCATCATGCAGACGAAAAACGGCTAAAAATTCGAGACTACTTTCAATGCCTTTATGCCCAAAATACGCCAAATAATTAATCCATAATTCTAAATCCATACAAAAATACAATTGGCTTTCTACGCCACCCATTTTTTTTACAATGGATAATCGGAAAAAAGTGGGCGGTTGACAAAAATAACGAGAAGCAATTGTTTTTTCAATTGTCTTTTCCAAAAAAACACCTTTAAAATGTGTTCGTTTCCCTTCTTTTGTTTCAGTAAATAATTGTCCACAAAACACATTTAATTCTTTATTTCTAAATGCCTTTCCAGTTGTAATTAAGGCATTTGGTAAATAAAAATCATCGCTATTCAACCAATTAAATACGTCTCCTGTGGCGCGCTTTAAACCTTTATTTATGGCATTTGATTGTCCTTTATCCTTTTCCGATACCCAATAATCAATAAAATTACTGTATTTTTTGATTATTTCAATGGTATTATCCGTTGAACCGCCATCAATAATAATGTATTCTAAATTCGGATAACCTTGCAATAAAACGGAACGTATTGTTTCTTCAATAAACTGTCCTTGATTAAATGAAGGGGTAATGATGCTTATTTTAGGTAAATTCTTACTAATATACTGAGGGGGTGTTTCTTCCGTCCACGGGAAGCCCAATTTGCCCAAAGGTGGTGGCGGGAGGTCTTTTAAATTTAATGAAGGCATTTATTTTTTCAAAATAGAAATAATTGTAGGCAAAATCATTTCAGGTTTAATTTTATTGATATTTAATTCAGATTTATATTGGTATTTATGAGTTAAATTGTACCAATTATCTATTTCATTAAAAGATTTATCGGGATAAAAATAATGAATGGCGCAATTCATAGAAGAAGGATATGGATTAAATCGTCCAAAATGATTGCCATTAGAGACACATACAGTTGGTATGTCAACTGCCGCCCCAATGTGTACGGCACATGTTTCATTTGAAATTAAAAGACGGCTATTGGCAATGATTTTCACCAAATCTACGAGTGACGTTTCACCACATAAATTTTTTATTTTCAATGAGTTAGGCGTGTTATTTCTAATTTCTTCACCTAAAAGATAATCACTTTTACTACCTAAAATTAAAAACTCTAATTCTGAAAATTGGTTGCTGATTAACTTGATTAAATGCGCAAAATGTGCTGTATCCCAACGTCTTTCAAGAGCCTGTGCGCTTGGAAAAATAAGAATTTGTGTTGCTTTTTTTTCCTTTTCAATAGAGGCAAAATACGTTTTATTTAATTCAATTGATTGACCAATTAATTGCGCCATAAATGCTTTATTTCTAAAAAATTCAAATTCGGAATTTGGTAAACTTGGTATAATTTCATTAAAAAGCGCATCGGTTTTAATTTTCGTAAGACTACCCAAATTAATAATATCTCCCGCACATGTTATTTTTATTTTAGCCCCATTAAATTCAACTATTTCATTGATTTGTAATGTACGTGAATGAATCGGATTTATTAATTCTGTTATGGATAATTGATTTAATTGCCACAATATTTTTAAACGATAAATTTTATTTTGTTTATAACGGGCTATATTTATCCAAAAAAAATGGTCAATAAAATCTTTGTCAAAATGTTCTGCTAATTCTTTCCAAATACTGTTGCCGATTAAAATAATTTTAGCATTTTTGTATTTTTGAGATTCTTTAATACACGGTAATAGATTTCTGAAAAGAATATAATCTCCAATATTATCGGTTCTAATCAGAGCAATTGTCTTTGATTTAGATTTAAAATTAGTTATTTTTAATGCCGTTTTAATACTCGTTTTTAGAGTATTTTTTAAAGCTATTTTAAAACTAAAAGGTCGTTGATAATGTGTTTTAAAGGTATAATTATCGGCTATATTGTGCCTATTTGTGTTCATCGGGTGCTTTAAGATTCCTTGTATTATTTTATCTGTTAGTATTCTTTTTGCCAATATAAATAAACGAATTTTTATTATTTTTTTCATTATAAAACAGTAATTTCAACGGGTGCAAAAATATAACCGTTATTCAATTGTCCATACTTTGTGAACTCATTACCCGTATCTGCGATTGAAAAAGAACAAATATCCTCTGCTTTATCAAGCATTCTGTCATTTGGGACATGAATAGCTACATGCCAAGAGTAATCGGAAGGTAACAGAAAACGGGGTGGTATTTTTATTAAAAAGTGAGATTTGTTGCTTTTTTTATCCCGTAACTCGTGAATTGGTCGTTCAATATTAAAAATGCGGTGTTTAAATTTATCGAGTAAAATAAGGCTAATAACAGCATTTTCAATAAAATTATTAATGCCTAAAATAATCTCAAAAATAGGCGCATCGTCCAATAAATACGTATGAACAATTACATTTTCTGCATTAACAGGTTGTAATTTTTGCAAAAAAATAGGTTTTAATGCCTCTTTTTCATTCGTAAATGCAATGGATTGGGTATTTGATTGAAGATAATGTTGAATAACATTTTTTGTTTGTCCAACCTCTACAATTTGACCTTTTTCAAGCCAAATACTTCGCGAACACAATTGTTGAATTAAACCCATACTATGGCTTACAAAAACAACCGTGCGTCCACTTTTACTCACATCGTCCATTTTTCCAAGACATTTTTTCTGAAATTCGGCGTCACCCACCGCTAAAACTTCATCAATTATCAAAATTTCAGGCTCTAAATGTGCCGCTACTGCAAAAGCCAAACGCAATTGCATCCCACTCGAATAGTTTTTTAAAGGGGTATCAATAAAACGTTCAACACCGCTAAAATCAACAATTTCGTCAAATTGTCGGTCAATTTCCGTTTTTCTCAAACCGAGAATTGAGCCATTAAAATAGACATTTTCGCGTCCTGTCAATTCGGGATGAAAGCCTGTTCCCACTTCTAAAAGGCTCGCGAGCCGCCCCCTCAGTACTGCCCGCCCCGAAGTTGGCGGTGTGATACGGCTCAATATTTTGAGTAAAGTGGATTTCCCTGCTCCATTTCTCCCGATAATCCCAAGACTTTCACCCGCATTGACCTTAAAACTGATGTCTTTCAATGCCCAAAAATCGGTGTTATCCTTCGGTTTTAATTGGTCAGATTTATCCGTATTGCCCCAATTTTTCACGCCTTTAAACGTTGTACTCAATGAATCGCGCAGACTGAGGTAACGCGGCTGTGCCGCACCAATTGTGTATTTTTTGGATAAGTTATGAACTTCGATTATAGGAATTTCGGATTTCAAATTTGGTGCTTTCGTAAATTTAGTGTGTATAGGATTAAATCTGGGTTTTGCCGTATTTTCTAACTAACTTATGACGCTGATGCGCTAAAAATGCCGTAGGCATGACCAATTTTGTAGCGGCGGATTTCAATCCGCCGAAATTTCAAAACCGACTATTTAAGAGCCGTAGGCTCGGTGCATATACGTATGGGTCGAGCCTACGGCTCTTAATGAAAAGGTCTATACGTTTTCGGCGGATTGAAATCCGCCGCTACAAAATCAGTCGAGCCTACGGCTCTGCGTAACGTCAGGAAGTAAAATACTGAGGGGTGATTTTTTTACAATTTTCATTACCCACAACTTTTACGAAAGTACCTCAAATTTCAAAAATTTCAGATTTCAAGGATTTCAGGAATTTCAAATTTCAGGGAGTCTGGTAGCTTGGAACTCTCTCGAATAAGCATAATGACACTACGTGTCATTATGAAAACGCTTAAGATGCTCATTGTTACAAACATTTTGACTCTCTACGAGTCATGAAAATTAGCTTAGTGTAGAAAAGCTGTAATGCTTTATTTGCTGAGGGGGTTCTTTTGCTGCCGCTAAAATTGTCAAAGAGCCATTTTTTTTCTGAGAAAATTTTCAGCGAAAACCAAGATTAATGACTCGCAGAATCAAAATGTCTATGATAAAAATTTCCGAAGTTCGCAGAAGATTTCAAAAATAGAATTACCTCAAAATTTTTGAAATCGTTTAATATTTTTCGTTTCTGGTGATGTACTGGTCTTTTTCCTCTTTTTCGCTTACACGATTTGTCTTTGAAATCCAAGCGATGACAAGCCCGCCGAACATCATCAACAAACGGATAACAAACCCGAGTCCTGCGCCGCCTTTGTCAATAAAGGTCAAAAAAGACAATTTAACGCCCACTAAACTCAGCACTAAAGCAGATGCGCCAAGGATAAATAATAAAAAACCGATAATAGTAAAAGTATTTTTCTTCATTTTGAATAGAATTTAGTTAATTTCTTAGTCACGCGCTCGCTTTTTCTCGCGCGATGGAGAAGAGGTGGTTCGTTTTTCGGGCAAAGCCCGAAAAACGAACCACCTCTTCTCCATCGCGCGAGAAAAGCGAGCTATGGGTTAAGTAATTTTTAATTAATTATAGGGACAAAATTAACTTGCAAATGCCGAATCAAGGCGATTATATTTGCCCAAATTCAAGAAATGTAAAAAAAAAATGGTTCAACTTATAGAATGTCCGCGTGATGCGATGCAAGGTTTACCCGATTTCATTCCAACTGATGTCAAAGCGGCGTACATCAACCAACTTTTGAAAGTTGGTTTTCACTCAATTGACTTTGGTTCATTTGTGTCTGCCAAAGCCATTCCGCAGATGCGCGATACGGTCGAAGTGTTGTCTAAACTGGATTTATCAAATACAGCTACCAAACTCCTCGCCATTGTTGCCAATGAACGTGGTGCAGCAGAAGCCGTTGAATACAAAGAAATTACGTATTTGGGTTATCCATTTAGTGTAAGTGAAACCTTCCAATTACGGAACACAAATGCCTCGATTTCTGAATCTGTTTTGCGGGTAGAGGCAATTCAAGAACTGTCCATCAAGCACAACAAACAGCTTGTTTTGTATATTTCTATGGGTTTTGGCAATCCCTACGGTGACGATTGGAACGCAGAAGTGGTGATGGATTGGGTCGGCAAATTGGCAGCTTTAGATATTAAAATTTTCTCTTTGTCGGATACTGTCGGTGTGTCAAATCCCGAAAGTATTCGCTATCTTTTTTCAAATCTTATTCCTGCTTATCCGAATCTTGACATTGGCGCACATCTGCACACGCAACCGCACAATTGGCGTGAGAAAGTTCATGCCGCTTACACACATGGTTGTACGCGCTTTGATGCCGCCATGAAAGGTTTTGGCGGCTGCCCAATGGCTAAAGATGATTTGACGGGGAATATGGCAACCGAGAATTTGGTCTCTTATTTTTCAGAAACAAATGTACCAATGGGGATTAATTTTCAACAATTTATACGGTCTTTGAGCCAAGCGAATGATGTGTTTCCGCATTGAGGATTCAAATAAACTCCTTCGGTTTTGGCGTGCTTACGGTGTCCTTATTGGGTTCTTTTTGTTCGCCTGTCTCGGGACGATTGAAGTCAATGGGACGGCGGTCGCGGCATCGGTCGCGCCAATCGGATTTCCATTCTTGCTTCATACGGTCACGTTCATCGGACGACATATTTTTCCAATGATTAAGCATTTCGCGCTTTTCACCCCAATTTCCACCACCGAAAGCAGTTCCAATGCGAAAACTACCCGTCAAGATGCGGCACAAAACAAACAAACCCAAGCCTTGCCAAAACGTAATCATAGGCAAACCGAATAAATTTGGCATTAACCAATTCCACAGAGCGACAACGATTGTGCCGAACACAGCGATATATAAGGCAGCTATAACCGCAATTTTAAAGATTTTCACCTTAAAGATTTTTTATTATTAATTAGACAATTCTCCGTACAGTTCTTTCAATTTATCGCGTAAATGCAGTACTGCATACCGCTTGCGTGAAAGCAAAGTATTGACAGGCACGCCTGTCATTACCGCAATTTCTTTGAAATTTTTATCCTCCAATTCATGCCAAATAAACACTTCACGTTGTTCAATTGGTAGTTCTTGAAGGGCATCGGTGAGTGCTTCCATGATGGTGTCGCGCATCATTTCGGCATCGGCGGAGCGCACATCTGCCGCAGGCAAGAGGTCGTCGAGGAGATAACCATCGTCATCACCCTCACCCGTTCGGAATACAAACACATCTTCTAACAGCAACGGTTTTTTCTTCCGATAGCGGTCGGTGATTTTGTTGCGGGCAACAGTAAACAACCATGAAGCGATTTGTTCAACGGGCTTCATCAGTCGCGCCATTTCCGTAAATTCATAGAAAACATCTTGCAAAATGTCTTCTGCATCGTCGGGTCTCGGTACTCGTTGCCGAATAAACGCGAGTAGCCGTCGCCGTTCGCGCTTAACGGTTTCTTGGATTTGCCGATTTTGAGTCTCTGCCACCTGGGCATCTATATGAAAAGTCAACTGTTTCATGATGATAGGTTGGACGAAACAGGGAGAAGAATATTGTAAGTGTCTGGACAAAATAAAAACACGGCTCGCTCCAAAAAAACTCCCCACGCCGCCGAAGGCGGCGCGTTTTAAAGCACAACCACAAAACTTAGGCTATATGAACATCAATTCTTTTGTGTAGGTTTTACCACCGTTTCCTTTATCACTTTCATTTTTTTCTGCCGTTCTTCTTCTTCCTTTTTGCGTTTTTTTATTAATTTGTCTTTAATTTCTTTAAAATCAATATCTTTACCATTCAATTTTCGATGCCAGCAAATCATTGTAGCAATGGCTTGGTCTTCGGGAAAGGAAACACCCGCTTCACGCAAATACTGACTGTAACGCGAACCATCGTAAAGACTCCATTTTGTGGCAATCCAACGCCCCAGACTGAAAAAGACCTTATGTTCAACCTCGTATTCAGTCATTGACTTAAATTTTAGCCGCGAAGCTGTATCCGTCAAGCGGTGTAATTGGTTGAAGGCATCAAAAATATCTTTTGGAATATATTGTCCGTCCAATTTTGATTGAACAACGCGCTGGGCATATATTTGTTCAAATTCTGATTTTGTGGCAGGTGGCGCAGTTGTTTCTACTTGCGCAAAAACGGAGAGAGTGCGTGCGATTAAGCAAAAAGCAAGGATAAAAAACCTTTTCTCGTTCATCAAATTATTTTTTATTTTAGTTAAAATTTTACACCAAATAAACGTTAGTATTTGTTTTTTCGTATTTAAAGTGGATTTCAAATTTTAGGTAAAAAGTAATTACTTAGCCTATTGCTCGCTTCGCTCGCACATCTCCTCCCATGTGCGCGTGAAGCGAGCAATAGGCTAAGTAATTGAGGGATAGGCATAACCTAAAAGCGTTTTTTTGCATCTCGCGCTCGCTTCGCTCGCGCGAGGGAGGGGAATGTGGTTCGTTTTTCGGCTTCGCCGAAAAACGAACAACGTCTCCTCCCTTTGTGCGAGCGAAGCGCGCGCAAAACATCTGTTTTTAATCAAAAAACGATGTTTTTAGGTTATGCCCACTCCTCGGCTAAGTAATTACGATAAAAATTTGGTAACTTCAGAAATCTTGAAAATGGACAAACCGTTGATTAAATTATCAATTATAATTCCTTATCTACAACACCAAATCGGTCTTAGCAATGAAAAAACAACTACTTTTTACCCTATTGAGCCTAATTTTTTCCGTTCTTACTGCTCAAAATAGTGACCACAAAGCAGGTCAGTTTATTGTTCAATTAAAAACAGATGCGGCTATTTCAGCATTGCAAAAAACGCATGGCTTTATCGAACGCAGCGAATTATTGTCGGCAGACTTAAATATATGGTGTGTTTTCTTTGACGCTAAAAACGATGAAAAGGCACTTCTCAAAATCTTAAAAGCGACCCCCTCAGTATTGGAGGCTCAAGTCAATCATATTTTGGAATTGCGGCAAACACTCCCAAACGATGCCCTTTTCACGCAACAATGGCACCATCTCAACAATGGTTCGTCAAACAGTGTGGTAGATGCGGACATTGACTCAGACGATGCTTGGGATATTGCAAAAGGCGGAGTTACGCTCGATGGCGATACCATTGTGGTAGCTGTTATTGACAATGGTACAACCTTAAATCACCCCGATTTAGTAGCAAACCACTGGTACAATCGCCAAGAAATACCGAATAATGGCATTGATGACGACCAAAATGGGTTTATTGACGATTACGCAGGTTGGAACGCTTCAACTCGCAATGATAATGTGGACGGCGGCGCACACGGAACAGAAGTGGAAGGCGTAATTGGAGCATCGGGCAACAACGGACGCGGCGTGAGTGGTATCAATTGGGCAGTAAAAATCATGTCCATTGTGAGCGATGGCAGCGAGGCTTCGATTGTGGCTTCTTATGCCTACGCATACAGTCAAAGACGTTTGTACAACCGAACAAATGGCAAAAAAGGTGCGTTTGTTGTCACCACAAATTCTTCTTTTGGCAGTTCGTTTAAGTTTGGGGCAGACGCACCGATTTGGTGCGGCATGTATGATTCACTGGGTTCGGTGGGCATTTTGAGTGTTGGTGCAACGGCAAATACAAACGATGATGTTGACCAAATTGGTGATTTACCTTCCACTTGTGGGTCAAATTATCTCATTATCGTGACGGCAACTGACAACAAAGATAGAAAATCAACCGATGCCGCTTTCGGTGTCGTCAACGTTGATGTGGCTGCACCCGGCGACGGAATTTGGACAACGCTTTCAAACGGTGATTATGGCACAGCACGCGGCACATCTTTGGCTTGTCCGATTGTATCGGGTATGGTTGGTTTGGCTTATTCTGTGCCGTGTAGCGATTTTATTAATTTATCAAAAACACAACCCGCTAATACGGCACTATTTATACGCGATAAAATTTTAAAATCGGTTGACGTTAAAGCCAATTTACAAGGCAAAATAGCCACGGGGGGGCGAGTCAATTCGGCAGAAACATTGAGAAAAATTCGCGATTTTTGCGGTACTTGTCCACAACCTTCGCGCATAAAAACGACTGCAACCACAACTGACGCCACTATCACTATGAATCTTCCTGCGGGTCAATCGCGCCTTACAGCCCGTTACAGACAGCGCGGAACGGCAAATTGGACGGCTATTGCGCAAACTGCACCCCCCCTCAGTATAAATGGACTTTTGGCGTGTACAGATTATGAAGTTGAAGTGTCCACAAATTGTAGTCTGCAACCGAGCGTTGCGTATAGCTATTTTTTCAAAACGGACGGCTGTTGTTCCTATCCTGAAAACGTGGTTATCAACCCGATTTTAAACAATTCCATTGCGGTCAAAGTATCAAAAATAACGGCAGCAACTGGCTATCAAGTGTGTCTCAAAGAATCACCGCAGGCGTTCAATTGTGTAGTCAATACGGCTTTTGCGGATACGGCTTTTGTAGTCAAAAATTTAAAAACCTGTCAAAATTACACGGTTTTCATTCGCGCCAATTGCGCCAATAATACAGTCAGTGCGGATACGGTTTTAAGCCTAAAAACCAAAGGTTGTAGTCCCTGCATTGATTCCAATTATTGTCGCGCATCGGGTTCAACGGCGAGTGAATGGATTGATAGTTTTGGTATTGCCGATTTTGGACTTATCAGTCGAAAAGGGGGGGGGTACAGCCGTTTCGATACCATTGCAACGACTTTGAAATCGGGAAAAACGTATCCACTTGGTATAAAACCTGCCTTCAATAGTGCATCTTTTTCTGAAGGTGCGCGAATATGGATTGATTACAACCAAGACGGTGATTTTTTAGATGTAGGTGAACAAATTGCGGAAATTACCTCATTTACCAGTACCAAAACGACCAACTTTACCGTGCCAAACACCGTAGTAGAAGGTATTACAAGGCTACGTGTGGCGATGAAATACGTCGGTTTTTCCAATCCTCTGCCGCAACCTTGCGACAATTATTCGGGTGGAGAAGTGGAAGATTATTGCATTAAAATTGAAAAATCAAATGGGATAAACGACATCAAAAATTATGGGATTCAGGTATTTCCCAATCCATTTTCACATTATTTTACCATTACCAATACTTACACCGAAAATAAATTAAAACGGCTTAGTTTATCTACCATTGAAGGCAAAAAAATGTGGGAAAAACAATTAGATGGCTTCAATGCAGAATGGACAATCACGGACTTGCCCCCCCTCAGTATAGGACTGTATTTTTTAAAAATCGAGACAGATAAGGGCGTTTTTGTGGTAAAATTGGTCAAGTAATCTAAGTTTGCCTCGTCTTGTACTCTAAGAAGCTGTTTTAAAACCTTTTATGACTTATTCCACGCATCTATTTTCATTTGAAAAACGTAATTTTAAGTCGCTTCGCTCCCAAAAAAGGGTAGTGTGGTTCATTTTTCGGGCAAAGCCCGAAAAATGAACCCCCTCTCCTCCCTTTGCGCGAGCGAAGCGAGCGCAAAGGTGTACTTTTATGCGTTTTAGAATTTTATGTATGGTTTCAAAATTTTATGAAATATTTAACATTGATTTTAAGTAAATTTTACGAGTAATTGACGGTACTTGCGTCAAAAATAC
Organism: Saprospiraceae bacterium; assembly: GCA_034520175.1. GTDB lineage: Bacteria > Bacteroidota > Bacteroidia > Chitinophagales > Saprospiraceae > JAAFJT01. The sequence goes on along the minus strand of JAXHNU010000004.1, from coordinate 246,866 downwards.
GTTAATAAAAATAGCGTTGTGGTTTACACGGTACAGGGCTAAAACTTCGCCCACATTTTGAACATTCACTTTAAAAATTACTATTGACACATGAAAAATAGCCTGTTAATCATTTTCTTATCGGTTTTTGCGTCTTTTGCACACGGGCAAGCGGACGGTAGCCCCGATGCCCGTATTGCAACAAACATAAAATGGAGCAATGAATTGGAAGAGCCGACGAACACCAGTATCCGCAAAATTATTGCGACGGAAGGTGGCGGCTTTTATGCTTTGCGCGAACGGCAAGGCGGTTTGTTGGGTGGAGGGACTGCAAAACCACTCATTGAATATTACAATGCCAATATGAAATTGGTAAGGAGTAAAGAATTGGATTTGAACGTGAAAGGCAAAACGCGGCTCATCAAAGATGTCGTGATGCTCAATGGTCGCTTGTGGGTTTTGAGTTATTTCTACAATGAAAAACACGAAAAAACCTACCTTTTTGCCCAAGAAGTCAACAAGTCCACCTTAAATTTAGCAAAAGATTTGGTGAAAATTGCGGAGCAAGACCAAAAAAATGCCGATAAATCGGACGTTTTTACCGTTGCCACGAGCCGTGATTCATCTAAAATCGTCATTTTCAATCGTCAGCCAAAGGCGGACAAACAGCAAGAATTTTCATTGGTGGTTTATGATGGCAATTTTAAAGAATTGTGGTCGAAGGACGCAAAATTGCCGTATTCGCGCAAAAATTTTACCATAGAAGACCACCAATTGGATAATGAAGGCAATGTTTATTTGCTCGGCATCATTTATACTGAGGGGGCTGCTCGTTTGGAAAGACGCGGCAAAGCGACCTATCAATACGATATTGTTGCCTATCGTCGGGACAATACGACAACAGAATCGCAGGAATACAAGATAGATATGAAAGACCGTTTTGTGAGTGATTTGTCGTTCAAAATTGAGGACAATGGGGATTTGGTGTGTGCAGGTTTTTATTCAGAAAAAGGCGCGAAAAGCATTAAAGGTGCGTGTTTTTTCAAAATAAATCCCAAAACACAAGACCAAACAAGCATCAGCAGCCGCCCGTTCGATTTTGAGTTTATGACCACAAACCTCTCAGAACGCAATAAAGAACGCGCCAAAGCTGCCATTGACCGTGGCGACAAATCGGCTGAACCCGAATTGTACGATTACTCGATTGACAAATTAATTACACGGTCTGACGGCGGTGTGATTATGGTGGCAGAGCAGTATTTTATTGACGAAAGGTTGCGCTACAACAATAATGGCTTCGGAGGCGGATTGTGGGGTAATAACACTTTTTATGACCCTTATTCTTATCGGTCAATTTATGACCCTTATGGCAGAAATAATAATAACAACCGTCGCCCCGATTATTATTTTCATTACAACGACATTATTGTGGTAAATATTCAACCTGACGGTGAAATTGCGTGGACAGCCCGCGTTCCAAAACGGCAAGAATCGGTGAATGATTACGGACAATATTCGTCTTATGGTATGAGTATCGTGGCAGATAAATTATGTTTTATTTACAACGACGACCCGAAAAATCTCGACCCACGCGCAAAAAAGATTCAGACTGAAAATCCAGATAAATATTCCGTCGTGACCGTTGCCGAGGTGGATAGAAATGGTGCTGTTAACCGCGCTCCTTTGTTTCAGAACAAAGAGCAAGGTGTGGTAGTACGTCCAAAATTAAGCAAACAAGTGGGTCGTAGAGATATGGCTATTTATGGCGAAAGTGGACGGCGATACAAATTTGGGGTGCTAACGTTTGAGTGATTAGGGGGGATTTCAAATTTCAGATTTCAAATTTCAGATTTCAAAGTGCAATGAGTTGGTTTACAATTCATTGCACTTTAATTTTTTAGGTTGTCATTAATCTCGCTCATGATGTAAAACTTTCAAAAGGTTCGCAACTTTTGAAAGCTGTTGCTCAACTTTAAGTTTTTTTTTGAAACCATACATAAATGTAAAAACTTAGCCGCGCTTGCTTTGCTCACGGAAAAAATGAACCACATTTCCTCCTTTCGCGCGAGCAAAGCGAGCGCGAAACAGCCTTAAAACTGTTTTTTTTGATAAATCATGATTTTTGAAAAAGCAGTGGGAAATCTCAGTTAAAGGTTAGGTAAAAAATATTATTTATTACAATACAAATTATTGAATATTTATAAATTATTGACCCGTAATATTTTTGTTATATTTCCTGTAGTACCAGTAAAAATACACAAATTTATAATTGACAGTTTTGTTTACAATGTGAAAAAAAAAAATTATAATTGCACCATATTATTTTATTCATGTAATTACTTAGTCACGCGCTCGCTTCGCTCGCGCGAGTGAGAAAGTGTGGTTCGTTTTTCGGGCAAAGCCCGAAAAACGAACCACACTCCCCTTTTTTGCGAGCGAAGCGAGCGCACCGCCAAGTAGTTACTTATTCATTCATTTAAAACTGCACTTCGAACAATGTCATTAAAGAAAAATCTATCAAAGTTAGATGCTATGGTTGTTGAGGGAAAAATCGTTGAGGCAATTGACGCTTTTTTTCACCGTGACGCAACAACATCTACCAGTAACTCCGTCCTCAGTTCGTCTGGGAAAGCAGATAAAATTAGCCAAGCACAGGCTTTTTGGGCGGGCGTAAAAAAAATTAATTCAATCAAACTCAAAGGCTCAACAACAAGTGACGACCAAAAAACATCTATGTCAGAATATGTTTTTGACTTAGAAATGAATGATGGGTCAAATGCTATTTGGGACGAAGTGATTCGCCGTCAGTGGGACGGTAATTTGGTGACGGACGAAAAGTATTTTGTTCGAGAGAACCATGGTGCTGTTGTTAGCAGTACATTAATCGGTCAACTTCAAGCCATTGAAACGACTGTTAACCGTGCTTACACAGTCGAGACAATTGTGGAACGCATTGTCCCTGTCGAAAAAATTGTCGAGAAATTCGTTGAGTACGAAGTGATTGTTGAAAAAATTGTTCACGTACCCGTTGAAAAAATCGTTGAAAAAATCGTTCACGTTGAAGTTCTTGTAGAGCGTCCTGTAGAGGTTGTTGTTGAGCGTATCGTGCATGTTCCTGTTGAACGTATCGTTGAGCGTGTCGTTGAAGCTGAGGTTCTTGTCGAGAAACTTGTCCACAAAATCATTCCTGTAGAACGGATTGTGGAGAAGGTTGTTGAGGTTGAAGTTCTTGTTGAACACATTAGAGAAGTCATTAAACCAATTTTGACTGAGCGCGTTATCGAACACATTGAAGAGATTGAAGTGCCAATTCACAAACACATTCAACACTTGAATTATGTTGAAACGGTTCACGAACACGTACAAGATGTGGAAGTAGCTACCCACAAACACATTCACAATGTGAATTTTGTTGAGACTGTTCACGAACACGTTGAAGAAATTGAAGTGGCAACACACCGCCACATTACTCGTCCAACGTTTGTTGAAACTGTACACGAACACGTTGAAGAACACGAAGTTCCTACGCACAAGCACATTCATCACGTTAATTTCGTTGAACACGTTCACGAACACGTTGAAGAAGTTGAAGTGCCAATCCACAAGCATTTTACGCGTGTTAATTTCGTTGAGACTGTACACGAACACGTTGAAGAACACGAAGTTCCTGTTCACAAGCATATCCACAGCGTTAATTTCGTTGAACACGTACACGAACACGTTGAAGAAGTTGAAGTGCCAATCCACAAGCATTTTACGCGTGTTAATTTCGTTGAGACTGTACACGAACACGTTGAAGAACACGAAGTTCCTGTTCACAAGCATATCCACAGCGTTAATTTCGTTGAACACGTACACGAACACGTTGAAGAAGTTGAAGTGCCAATCCACAAGCATTTTACGCGTGTTAATTTTGTTGAGACTGTACACGAACACGTTGAAGAAGTTGAAGTGGCAACACACCGCCACATTACTCGTCCAACGTTTGTTGAAACAGTTCATGAACACGTTGAAGAACACGAAGTTGCAACGCACAAGCACATTCATAGTGTGAATTTCGTTGAAACTGTCCACGAACACGTTGACGAAGTTGAAGTGGCAACACACCGCCACATTACTCGTCCAACGTTTGTTGAAACAGTTCACGAACACGTTGAGGAGATTGAAGTACCAACACATCGCCACGTTACGCGTGTGAATTTTGTTGAAACTGTCCACGAACACGTTGACGAAGTTGAAGTGGCAACACACCGCCACATTACCCGCCCAACGTTTGTTGAAACAGTTCACGAACACGTTGACGAAGTTGAAGTGGCAACACACCGCCACATTACTCGTCCGACGTTTGTTGAAACTGTACACGAACACGTTGAAGAACACGAAGTTCCTACGCACAAGCACATTCATCACGTTAATTTCGTTGAACACGTTCACGAACACGTTGAAGAAGTTGAAGTGCCAATCCACAAGCATTTTACGCGTGTTAATTTCGTTGAGACTGTACACGAACACGTTGAAGAACACGAAGTTCCTGTTCACAAGCATATCCACAGCGTTAATTTCGTTGAACACGTACACGAACACGTTGAAGAAGTTGAAGTGCCAATCCACAAGCATTTTACGCGTGTTAATTTCGTTGAGACTGTACACGAACACGTTGAAGAACACGAAGTTCCTGTTCACAAGCATATCCACAGCGTTAATTTCGTTGAACACGTACACGAACACGTTGAAGAAGTTGAAGTGCCAATCCACAAGCATTTTACGCGTGTTAATTTCGTTGAGACTGTCCACGAACACGTTGACGAAGTTGAAGTGGCAACACACCGCCACATTACCCGCCCAACGTTTGTTGAAACAGTTCACGAACACGTTGAGGAGATTGAAGTACCAACACATCGCCACGTTACGCGTGTTAATTTGGTTGAAACTGTCCACGAACACGTTGACGAAGTTGAAGTGGCAACACACCGCCACATTACTCGTCCGACGTTTGTTGAAACAGTTCACGAACACGTTGAGGAGATTGAAGTACCAACACATCGCCACGTTACGCGTGTTAATTTGGTTGAAACTGTCCACGAACACGTTGACGAAGTTGAAGTGGCAACACACCGCCACATTACCCGCCCAACGTTTGTTGAAACAGTTCACGAACACGTTGAGGAGATTGAAGTACCAACACATCGCCACGTTACCCGCCCAACGTTTGTTGAAACAGTTCACGAACACGTTGAGGAGATTGAAGTACCAACACATCGCCACGTTACGCGTGTTAATTTGGTTGAAACTGTCCACGAACACGTTGACGAAGTTGAAGTGGCAACACACCGCCACATTACTCGTCCGACGTTTGTTGAAACAGTTCACGAACACGTTGAGGAGATTGAAGTACCAACACATCGCCACGTTACGCGTGTGAATTTTGTTGAAACTGTCCACGAACACGTTGACGAAGTTGAAGTGGCAACACACCGCCACATTACCCGCCCAACGTTTGTTGAAACAGTTCACGAACACGTTGAGGAGATTGAAGTACCAACACATCGCCACGTTACGCGTGTGAATTTTGTTGAAACTGTCCACGAACACGTTGACGAAGTTGAAGTGGCAACACACCGCCACATTACTCGTCCAACGTTTGTTGAGACTGTTCACGAAACGGTTGAAGAGATTGAAGTACCAACACACCGCCACATTACTCGTGTGAATTTGGTGGAGACTGTTCACGAAACGGTTGAAGACGTTGAAGTAACTAAACATGTTCACCGCATTCGTCCCGTCGAGCGTTTTGTTGAGACGTTTGAAGATGTTGAAGTGATTGTTGAAAAAATCATTCAGCGTGCTGTTCCTGTTCAAATTGAGCGCGAAGCGCAAAGTTTTGCTGGTAGTGTTACTACTGACGGCGGTTCAGTTGGCTCTGTTTCAGGGTCAGTTAGTGCTGATGTTGCAGGCTACGACGTTAACATTGTAGGTGACGGTAGTACTACTGGTGGTGAATTTACTTTCACAGTAGGTCAGCGTTATGGCTATCGTACATACGGTACACCATCACGCCGAGGTAAAGCAAACAAAGACAATTTGACCTTGATTGAAGGCATTGGTCCGAAAATCAATGAATTGTTGAACAATGCGGATATTTGGACTTTTGAAGAATTGTCTTACACATCGGCAGAGCGTTTGCGCGAAATCCTTGTTGATGGCGGCAATCGCTTTAAAATGCACAACCCAGAAACTTGGCCTGCACAGTCAGCTTTGGCTGCTGATGGCAAATGGGACGAGTTGAAGGTATGGCAAGATGAACTGACAGGCGGACGTAAATAAAACCCTTGGTTGTTTCACATAATTCAAAAAAGAAAAGAGGTTTTACCGAAGAAATTTGGTGAAGCCTCTTTCTACTTTGGCTCATGTTAAAGAGAGTGAAGGGGTTTGATTTTTCTGCTGCGCCGAAAAATCAAACCCATCATCTTCCTCGCGCGAGCGAAGCGAGCGCGGTTAGTCGCTATCATTTTTATTCACCACCTTGTGCATAGGTTATTTTATATTTCGCCCCTTTCATTTTTTCATTTTGACTCAATAGTAATAATTTTCGTGCTTTATTTTTTTTCACAGCTACAAATGACATAAAATCCATAACTGTAATCAAACCCACGTCATCTTTGGTGATATTGCCTTTTTTCATTAAAAAACCTGCAATATCCATTTTGCTAATTTTATCTTTTTTTCCGCCACTGATATACAAGGTCACCCACTCCGACGACCTCGGCACAGGGCGATTTTTTGGTACATCTAAAACGTCTGGTCGGGGGTCAATATAGGCGGGCGGTGGCTCATTGTCATATAGCATCAGATAGGCAGTGCCTTCGGCGTTCATGCGGGCAGTACGCCCATTTCTATGCGTAAAGTCTTCTTTTTTGACGGATAATTGGTAGTGAATAACGTGTTTTACCTCTGGAATGTCCAATCCACGCGCTGCTAAATCAGAAGCTACCAAAAAAACAATGCTGCCATTTCTAAATTGCAACAAGGTCTTTTCGCGGTCAGCTTGTTCCATGCCGCCATGAAAGAAGGCAGCTTCGATGCCTTTTTCATTGAGCAATTCCGCCGTCCGTTCGGTGGCATCGCGGTGATTGCAAAAAATGATGGTTTGTTCAGAACCTAAGTAGCACAACAATTCAAAAAGACGTTCAATTTTATCTTTTGTTAGAGAAATAACGCTTTTAATTTGTAGTGCATCGTTCGTTTTAGACCCCTCAGTGAAATCGAGCATTTTTGGGTTTTTTATACCCGTAAATTCTGGAATCACAATATTGGCAGTGGCAGATGCTAAAATACGTTTTTCTAAACGTTTTAATTTTTCAATAATTGCCGACATTTCCTCTTGATACCCCAAAGTCAAAGATTTATCAAACTCATCGAGTACCAACATTTTGATACTATTGAGTGTAAACGAACGGCGATGTATGTGGTCTAAAATTCGTCCTGGCGTACCAATCAACAAGGCTGGAGGTTCGCTCAAACTCTGTATTTCTATCGGCATTGAGTGACCGCCGTAAGTGCTATTTACCTTAAAACCCGTCGCCATTTTTTTCCAAACGGATTCTATTTGAATCGTTAATTCACGCGACGGTGTAATGATTAAACACTGAATACCAATGACTTCCGTATTCAATTGTTTTAAGATGGGTAGTAAAAACGCTAAGGTTTTGCCCGAACCTGTCGGTGCTAATAGCACAACATTTGGCTTATCATTGATAGCCGTGTATGCTTCTTCCTGCAAGGCATTTAAAGCACTAATGCCAAGATTGGAAAGGATTTGTGGAGACACACCATTATTTTTCATGCGGCAAAGTTACGATAAAAGCATGTTTTTACTGAGGGGGTGCGTTTTTTATTTATTAACTTATAAACCATATTTGAAATCATACATAAAATCTAAACTGCTGGTTTTCGCGCTCGCTTCGCTCGCGCGAAGGGGGGAATGTGGTTCATTTTTCGGGCAAAGCCCGAAAAATGAACCACCTCTCCTCCTTTTGCGCGAGCGAAGCGAGCGCAAAAGTGCCTTTTTAATGCGTATTTTGAATTTATGTATGGTTTCAAAAAACCATACATAAATTCAGAATACGCATTAAAAGCTGACATTTTCCACAACATTTATTAAAAGAGATATTTATTCAAATAACAAGATTTTCGCGCTCTCCCGAAGGTATTCGGGAGAGCGCGAGAACCAGCAGTTTAGATTTTATGGATGGTTTCAAATTATTAACCTACATTAATGCAGGATAGTGGGAAAGGGTGTAATTTTGCCTTGTAAATAATAGTACTAATATTACTGTACTGTTGCTTTTTACGCCTTCCCGATGAAGGTCGGGACAAGTTCTTTCTCGCTTCGCTCGTGCGAGTGAGGAGAGGTGGTTCGTTTTTCGGGCAAAGCCCGAAAAACGAACCACATTCTCTTTCTTGTGAGCGAAGCGAGCTATTAGGTTAATTAATTACCCTTAGTACATGACAAAAAAGGCACAAAACTTTTTTTGCTCGCTTCGCTCGCAAAAAAGGAGAAAGGAGGGTTCAAATTTTGGGCTTTGTCCAAAATTTGAACCACTTTTCCTCTTTCCGTGCGAGCGAAGCGAGCGCAGAAAGTCGTTTGCCTTTTTTGTCATGTACTAAGTTAATTATCATGTTAATTATCATAAAAAGTAAAACGTATGCAACGTAAAACATTCATTAAATCAGCTATAGGATTAACAGCCATGACCACACTCGGCAGTTTTAAAACGATAACAGATAGCCTTAAAGAGCAGGACGAAGAAATGCCTGCCTTATTCATCGGACATGGCTCGCCGATGAACGCTATTCAAGACAATGAATTTACGACAGCTTGGAAAAATTTGGGTAAAACCATACCCAAACCAAAGGCAATTCTTTGTGTATCGGCACATTGGGAAACACGCGGCACGTATGTAACCGCAATGGAAAAACCTGAAACCATCCACGATTTTGGTGGTTTTCCAAAGGCTTTATTTGAGGCGCAATACCCTGTAAAAGGCAGCAAATGGTTGGCAGAAGAAACACGAAAAATCGTAACAGCAGCCGATGTTCAATTGACCCAAGACTGGGGACTCGACCACGGAAGTTGGAGTGTTTTGAAACAAGTTTATCCCGATGCCGATATTCCTGTCATCGAATTGAGCTTAGATGCTACAAAAGATGCCCAATACCACTACGATTTGGGCAAACAATTGGCGGGTTTGCGGAAAAAAGGCGTGTTGATTGTTGGTAGTGGCAATATGGTACACAATTTCCAATATGCCCGTTCTGGTGCAAATGGTTTGTCGCCTGTGGCAGCAGATTGGGCAATTGAAGCGAACGAAAATTTCAAAAAATTGATTGCGGCAAATGATTATAAACCTCTGATTAACTACCAAAAACACAGCCGTGCTTTTCAATTATCTGCGCCAACACCTGAGCATTACCTGCCGATGTTGTACGCATTAGCTTTGCGTGGAGACAATGAAAAAGTATCGTTTTTTAATGATGCAGTGGTAGGTGGGTCTTTTTCTATGACGGCTTTTAAAATAGAAAAATCGTAATTATTTAGTCTGGTGTCGCTTCGCTCGTCCAAGAAAAAGTCGTTCATTTTTCGGCTTTGTTGAAAAATGAACCACTTTCTTTCTTTCTTTCTTTCTTTCTTTCTTTCTTTCTTTCTGCGCGAGCGAAGTCTGCTTACATTCCGAATACCTTCGGAAGCGTGCGTGGCAAATAACAAAACATATTCTAAACATGTCATTTAAAGGAAAAATTGTCTTGATAACAGGTTCGGCAACGGGTTTTGGCAAAGCATTAGCCGAAGAATTTTCGCGCGAAGGCGCGTCTCTGATTTTATCAGATGTCAATATTGAAGCGGGAGAAGCAGTTGCCGAAGACATTAGAGCAACAGGTACACCCGTATTTTTTACAAAATGTGATGTCAGCAAAGCTGAAGATGTGGCGGCAATGGTCGAAAAAGGCGTCTCTACCTTTGGCGGCTTGGATATTTGCGTCAATAATGCAGGTATCGCAGGCAATGCTCTCAAAACACGCACGCACGAGTTTGAAGAAGCCACCTGGGATATGGTTATGGACGTGAACGCCAAAGGCGTTTTTTTGTGCATGAAATACGAGTTACCGCATCTCGTTGCACGAAATGGAGGCGTTATTGTCAATATTGCCTCAAAAGCGGGCTTAGGGGCTGTACCCGGCAATGTGGCGTATGCAGCGAGTAAACATGCGGTGATTGGGATTACAAAAACGGCGGCAATTGAGTATGTCCGAAAAAATATCCGTGTAAATGCTGTTTGTCCTTCGTTTGCGGATACGCCAATGGTGAAAAATTCCATTATGACAATACCCGAACATGGGCAACGCCTCATCATGGCGAATCCTATGCAGCGATTGGGAACAACAAATGAAATTCGCGATGTGATATTATTTTTATGCTCCGAAAAATCGTCGTTTATGAACGGTCAAGCAGTTGCTGTTGACGGTGGTTTGACGGCGTTATAGATTTTATTGACCGCAAAAGGGGGAATATGATTCATTTTTCGAGCAAAGCCCGAAAAATAAATTATCTCTTTTTCCCGTGTGAGCGAAGCAAGCAGTAGGCTCTGTCTAATAAAAGGGTAAGGCGTTATTCAATAATGTATAGTTACGAACTCGCATGAAATTTAAAATTTCTTATGGAAAATAAAAATAGATTTTACATCATCGCCTTAGTGACAACGGCGTATATATTATTGGCTTTTGGCTGGTGGTCAATGCTCTTGATGCGTAAAAATGAAGAAGCCAAACAAGCCAATATTGAATTGTTGCGACTTGATAGGCAGATCAAAAATAAATTTGTGAGTGATATTGAATTCACACAATCAATTGATTATCAAATTATTATTCAAAAATATGAACGACAAGCCCACATGGTTTGGGGTGAGGGTAGTATTTTGTTTATGGGTTTATTTGTTTGTTTTTGGATGATTCAGCGTAGTTTGCAAAAAGAAGTTGAATTGAACAGTCAGAGGCGCAATTTTTTATTGTCTGTTACCCACGAATTAAAATCGCCGATTGCTTCTATTCGTTTGATTTTACAAACTTTTCAAAAACGCAAATTAGACGAAGCCCAGCGAGCGAAATTTTTAAACGCTGCCGTTACTGAGGCAGACCGTTTGCACGAATTAGTGGATAATTTGTTGTTGTCCTCGCGTTTAGACAGTACGTATGAAGGAAGTATGGAAGAAATTAATGTGGCAGTAATGCTCGATGAATTGATTGAGAAATGCCGTGTTAAATTTCCACGCGCTCACCTTGAATTTAATAAAAATGAAGTGCCGATACTGATAGGGGACAGGCAAGGCTTGGTGTCGTTGTTTACGAATCTTTTGGAGAATGCGGCTAAATATTCGGGAGAAAATGCGGAGATAAAAATATCTCAAAAGTTCGTTTCCAATAAATTTCACTTTGAAATAGCGGATAATGGCGTTGGAATTCCTGCGTCAGAAAAGAAAAAAGTATTTGAAAAATTTTATCGGGTTGGTTCTGAGTTGACACGCCGTACAAAAGGAACGGGGCTGGGTTTATTTATTGTAGCACAAATTGTAAAATTGCATAATGGCTTGATTTCTGTTTCCGATAATACACCCAAAGGAACAATTTTTAAAGTAACTTTACCAATTGAACACTTTGTTAAGCATTTTGAGCGTGAGACCTCAGTTTCACGGTCTGAAAAAGAAGTAATGAGTACGTGAGTAATTTTTTGTGAATACTTGTACGCGCTCGCTTCGCTCCCGCAAAATAGGGGTGTGGTTCATTTTTCGGGCTTTTCCTGAAAAATGAACCACTTCTCTCTCTTTGCGCGAGCAAAGCGAGCGCGCACAAGTATTTACGATTATTTTTAAAAATCTTCCAATATTACTACCAACTTACTGAAAAGATATTTTACATTTGCCACGCGTCAGGCGACCAGCTCCTGCCTAATCTCCCCAGGGTGGAAACACAGCAAGGGCGTGGTGGTTGAGCGGTGTGCTTGGCGCATTTTTTTTACCCTATATTCATACTAAAAACCCATCTCCATTATGAAATTTTTCATTGACACGGCTAATCTTGACCAAATCCGTGAGGCGAAAGACCTCGGTATTCTTGACGGTGTAACCACCAATCCTTCCCTTATGGCGAAAGAAGGTATTACAGGTAAGAATAATATTTTGAGTCATTATGCAGCTATTGCAAAACTTGTGGGTGATTTAGATGTAAGTGCAGAAGTTATTTCTACCGATTTTGAAGGAATGGTGCGCGAAGGACGCGAATTAGCAGACCTTGCACCAAATATTGTTGTTAAAGTACCGATGATTAAAGACGGTATTAAAGCAATTTCTTGGTTTTCATCACACGATATTTCTACTAATTGTACGCTCGTTTTTTCGGCAGGTCAAGCTATTTTGGCAGCGAAAGCGGGAGCTACCTATTTGTCTCCGTTTATCGGTCGAATTGACGACATGAGTTGGGACGGTATGGAGTTGATTCGCCAATTGGTCGAAATTTACAGTGTACAGGGTTACGAAACAAAAATTTTGGCGGCGAGTATTCGCACGCCTTTACATATTGTTCAAGCGGCACAATGCGGTGCAGATGTTATTACAGCACCACTCTCGGCTATCTTGGGCTTGTTGAAGCATCCTTTAACGGATAGTGGTTTGCGGCAATTTCTTTTAGACCACGAAAAAGCGAAAGGAAAAGTATAAAGATTTCAAATTTCAAGCTGCTATAAGTTAATTGCTATTGTTTTGAAAATTGAACTGGAAATCTATCTTGTTTATGAAACACACCCCCTCAGTATCCAACTCCTTTTTGAAGGGTTTATACTGAGGGGGTTCTTTTTGTGAGACGTCATTCAAAAAATAACGTCTTAGAAACGTCAAAAGATAAAAATACTTCCTTTTTCCTCTTTTTCTGCCAGCAAAACGAGCAACAGAGTAAGTAATTACAAATAAAGGTAATTATTTAGCCTATTGCTCGCTTCGCTCGCAAAAAAGGGGAAAGTGGTTCGTTTTTCGGCTTCGCCGAAAAACGAACCACATTCCCCTCCCTCGCGCGAGCGAAGCGAGCGCGAGATGCAAAAAACGCTTTTAGGTTATGCCCATCCCTCAGCTACTTATTAGAAATCAATTCATTGCGCTTTGCAATTTGAAATATTAAATTTGAAATCTTCGTTAGTCATGTTTGAAACGAAAACACCTTTTGCCAAACACATTGCAATAGCGGGAAATATTGGTGCGGGTAAAACGACACTCACAACCAAACTTGCCAAACATTTTGGCTGGGAACCACAGTTTGAATCGGTGGACAACAATCCCTATTTAGCGGATTTTTACCACGATATGCACCGTTGGTCGTTCAATCTTCAAATATATTTTCTGAATAGCCGCTATCGGGATATCTTGGAGATTCAGAAGGGCAACCGTGTGGTGATTCAAGATCGTACTATTTATGAAGATGCTCATATTTTCGCCCCTAATTTGCACGAAATGGGTTTGATGTCGAAACGTGATTATGACAATTATTTTTCACTTTTTGAATTGATGATTCAACAGGTATCGCCACCCGATTTGATGATTTATTTGAAAGCAAGTATCCCGACTTTGGTTGACCACATTCAGCAACGCGGACGTGATTACGAAGGGACTATCTCAATTGACTATTTGAAAAAACTCAATGAGCGTTACGATAAATGGGTTTCGGGTTACAAAGCAGGTAAACTATTGGTCATTAATGCCGATGAAATTGATTTTTTGAATCGTCCCGAAGATTTGGGCTTAATCATCAGCAAGATTCAAGCGGAATTACACGGATTATTTTAAAAATTTGGTAATTACTTAGCCCATAGCTCGCTTCGCTCGCAAAAAAGAGGAGAGGTGGTTCGTTTTTCGGGTTTTGCCCGAAAAACGAACCGCCTCTCCTCCCTCGCGCGAACGAAGCGAGCGCGTGGCTAAGTATTTACAAAATTTGGCTTGATTTTTTGCATAATTGTTTTATGCTTTGAAACCATATACAAATTCAAGATACGCATAAAAAAGTACTTTTCCGCTCGCTTCGCTCGCGCAAAAGGAGAAGAATGTGGTTGATTTTTCGGGTAAAGCCCGAAAATGAACCATATTCTTCCCCTCGCGCGAGCGAAGCGAGTGCGAGAACCAGCAGTTTAGATTTTATGTATGGTTTCAAATTTTATGCAGGGTTTTAAAGAGTTTTTACGGTAAAAATATACTTAGATTTAAAAAATAATATACTTTTGCCCCGCTTCGGAGAAATCCTCTTAGTAAACAAAAGAAAAATCGTATTTATTTCTAATCAATAATCGAAATGGCAAAGCAAAATATTAGTACAGCCCCTAAAGGCAAAAAAGTAACAGCAGGAGCAGAAGAAGAAGTGCTTATTAACGTGGCAGAAGTGACGCAAGAAGCACAGCATTGGCTTGAAGAATATAAAAAACCTTTACTTTATGGTGGTATTGCACTTGCAGTAGTCCTTGCAGCATCGTTTTTTTACAAAAATTATCAATCAGGCAACCAAGTAAAAGCTGTTCAAGCAATGTGGAAAGCAGAACAAATGTTTGAGCAAGATTCATTTGCTGTCGCTTTAACAAACCCGGGTGGCGGTTACGAAGGCTTTTTGGGTATTATCAGCAAATATGGTAGAACGCCTGCTGGCAATATGGCACAATACTATGCAGGTGTTAGCTACCTGCAATTAGGTAAATTTGACGAAGCCATCAAACATTTGGACGATTTTTCGCCTTCTGGTACTGTGTCTCCAACCATGAAAAACGGTGCTTTGGCAGATGCGTACAGCGAAAAACAAGATTTTGCAAAAGCATTGAAATATTACAAAGCGGCGGCTTCGGAAGGTGCAGTTGAAGACTTGAAAGCACTCTATTTGAAGCGTTTTGCTATGTTGAGCGAAAAACAAGGCGACATCTCGTCTGCGGTGTCAGCTTATACTGAAATCAAAGAAAAATATGCAATGACGGCAGAAGCACGTGATATTGACAAATACATCGCCCGCGCAGAAGCAAAAAAGAAATAATTTGACCAATTTTTCAATCCACATACATAGCGAAAGGCGAGCCGTAAGGTTCGCCTTTCTTGTTATATCAAAATTTGTAATTACTTAGTCCGCGCTCGCTCCGCTTGCGGAAAAGAGGAGAGGTGGTTCATTTTTCGGGCTTGGCCCTAAAAATGAACCACATTCCCCTCTTTTGCGAGCGAAGCGAGCAGGAGGCTAAGTAATTACTAAAATTTTAAATGCCGCACCGTCTGCGCACCCGTCATCAGTTTTTTCAGCGCGTCAATTCCCATTTTTAAGTGTCGGCTTACGTAGTCAACCGTTACTTTTTTGTCGTTGTCTTCCGTTTTAACGCCCTCTGGAATCATAGGAATATCGCTCACTAAGAGCAATGCACCCGTTGGAATATGGTTTTTAAACCCGACAGTAAAAATAGTCGCTGTTTCCATATCTACCGCCATACAACGAATTTTTCGGAGATATTCTTTAAAAACGTCATCCCACTCCCATACGCGGCGATTTGTTGTGTAAACCGTTCCTGTCCAATAATCTTGTTCGTATTCGCGCACAGTGGTAGAAATTGCTTTTTGGAGCGCGAAAGCTGGTAAAGCGGGTACTTCGGGGGGCATATAATCGTTTGATGTCCCTTCACCGCGCACTGCGGCAATTGGGAGAATTAAATCGCCCACTTTATTTTTATCGTGCCTTAAACCGCCGCATTTACCCAGAAAAAGCACAGCTTTAGGCTTAATAGCCGTCAATAAATCCATGATTGTTGCAGCATTGGGGCTGCCCATACCAAAATTTATGATGGTAATATCTCCACTTGTAGCGGACATCATCGGACGGTTTTCGCCCCGAATAAAGACATTGTGCTGGTCAGCAAACATCTGGACATAATTGGAAAAATTGACCAAAATGATGTATTTCCCAAATTCATTCACGGGTGTCCCCGTGTAACGTGGTAGCCAATTATTGACTATTTCCTCTTTTGTTTTCATATTAAGATTTCAAATTTCAAGATGCAATGAATTGATGCCCAAGATTTTGTAAAAAAAGGGTAATTACTTAGCTCACTGCTCGCTTCGCTCGCAAAAAGGGAGAATGTGGTTCATTTTTCGGCGAAGCCGAAAAATCAACCACATTCTCTTGCTGTTCTTGCGCGAACAAAGTGCAGGAGGCTAATTAGTTACTATTTTTTAAACTTAACGAAGATAGAGTTATGTTGTGTAAAAAACAACAAATCACGACTTTTTTAGGCAAAACCTAACTTTAATCGCATTATTCAATAATAAAACACTTACTTTTTCCAAATGGAACAAAAAAAAATGGGCAACCCATCGGATTGCCCATTTTACGCTTTAAACCTTTATTTCTTAAAAAATTTATCTCTAAAATCTCAACAGTTTCTTTATGTCTTGTTGTTCTTTCTTTGATGATACAAAGGTGCAGTAAGAAAAGCGGTCACACAATTACAGTATTTCGGATTTCTCAATCAGTTTAATAAGTTAAGTAATTGATAATCATTGTTTTATAGCTAATTTTCTCGTAAAAAAATAATTATAATTTTTTTATAATTTCTTTTTTTCTTAAAAATTAAATTAAAAATACCTTGATTAGGGTATTTTTAGTTTGAAAAAAGAGCTTGGATTAGTGTTACAATTTTTAAAACGCCCCCCTCAGTATTTTGAGCAAAATACTGAGGGGGGCGTTTTTGTCGAAACAACGTTGATTTATTACCAAGATAACGGTGCGCTGCACCTAAGTAAGTAGTTGAGGGATGGGCATAACCTAAAAGCGTTTTTTGCATCTCGCGCTCGCTTCGCTCACGCGAGGGAGGGGAATGTGGTTCGTTTTTCGGCGAAGCCGAAAAACGACCACGTCTCCTCCCTTTTGCGCGAGCGAAGCGCGCGCAAAACATCTGTTTTTAATCAAAAAACGATGTTTTTAGGTTATGCCCACTCCTCAAGTACCTAAATTTGAAATTCTTGAAATTCTTTGAAATCCTATTTCCGATTATGTAACTTATTCAAAGCCTCCGTCCGTGTATGTACGTGTAGTTTTTCATAAATGCTGCGTACTTGCGACCGTACCGTATTCTCTGAGACAAAGCGTTGGTTTGCAATTTCTTTGTACGAAAAGCCCTCATCAAGACCCCTCAGTACAATGCGTTCCTGTTCGGTGAGTTTTTGGAGTTCGGGAAATTGCGGCTCGGTGCGTTGAAAAGAAGCCGTTACCAACCTTGAAATCTGTCGTGACATCGGCGAACCACCCGCTACTACGTCTCTAATGGCATCAGCCAATCGGTCGGTTTTTTCTCCTTTTACCAAATAGCCCGATGCACCAACAGACAAAGCGGCAAAGACTTTTTTAGCGTCAATATGGTCTGTAAACATCACAAATTCGATATTTGGGAACAAAATATGGCAGTTTTTAACGCAATCAATACCGTTTTTTTCGGGCAGACCAATGTCCATCAACACGACGTCGGTTTGTAAGGTCGGTAAAGCGGCGGTAAAGTCTTCGGCACTTGAAAACAAGTCTTGACACTCGATGTCGTCAAAAAAATTGAGTAAACTGGCAGTGAGTTTGCGAATATCGTCGTCGTCTTCTACAATAGTGACTTTTATCATTTTTTTATGTTGCTTGATAAGGGAGATGTCAAATTTCAGTTCCAATCTGACGCGGGTTTCAAACCCGCGTCAGATTTTCTAAAAATATATAAAACGACTACTGAGGGGTATTTCTCTGCAAAAGTCAGCTTTATTTCTTTATTTTGAAATAGCATGAAAGTATGAAATTTTGTAAAAACTTAGTCTGAACTATGATTTGTTTGATTTTTATGATTTCCATGAATCACACATCATAGTAATCCAATAAATCAAAATCATAGTTTAGACAATGGTGGCTAAGTTTTTACGAAATTTTAATCACAAGCAGCCCTCTATTCTTACTGTTGTTCCTTTTCCCAATGTGCTTTCAATCGCACAA
Organism: Saprospiraceae bacterium; assembly: GCA_034520175.1. Taxonomy (GTDB): domain Bacteria; phylum Bacteroidota; class Bacteroidia; order Chitinophagales; family Saprospiraceae; genus JAAFJT01. The sequence continues at coordinate 228,812 of JAXHNU010000004.1, read as the reverse complement.
GTTGCGCCAGTATGCTCTGCCCGTTGCAAAATGCCCGAAATTCCTTTAGAATACCCTTTTTTACTGAGGGGGTCAAAACCGCGTCCATTGTCTTTAATTATCATGGTATAACAATTGTCATTTGTGAGTTTTAATGTCAAATCCATTTGCGTTGCTTGGGCGTATTTGGCAGCATTGTTTTGGGTTTCAATGAAAATATGGAGCAAATGTCGTTTGACATTCGGCGATACTGAGGGGGGAGATTGCGGCGATTTTTCAAAATCAAAATGCAGCAAAACAGGTGTATCTGCCCAGAAATCAACCGTATAAGCCCGAAAATAGGCTTGCATATCCGCAAAGTCATCGTATTCGGGATTGATGGCAAAGACAATTTCTTTGAGTTTAGTGCGCAAATGCTGGGCTTCTTCTCCGAGTTTTTTGGCTTTTTCCTTTACGTCTTGTTCCGAAAGCGTTGGCAGTCGTTCGAGGTATGCCGCACTGAGCGATATTTTGGTCAATCCCGCCCCAACTTCATCGTGAATATCTTGGGCAACTTCATTACGCATATTCGCTAAACTCAGGTTTTTTTCCAAAGTCAATTCTTTATTTTCTCTGAGGTAGCGTTCTTTTTCGGTCGCATCTGCTTGTGATTTGTATGCCAGACCTGCCGAGAAAAAAACTAATTCTACCAATATGCCTAATTGATTAAAAATTAAGCCATTGTCCCAAAAATGATTAGTCGTTTCTGTTAATTGAACGCATACCGACCCAATCAAATAGGAAATCGTCCCTGCAATAATATATCTGACAATAGGGTATTTTTTGAATTGAAAAAACATGACAACGTTAAAACTTAGACCCATTATGACGTTGGTTTTTCGTAAAATAAGTATGAAAGCATAACCCATTTTGTGGTCAATGAGCCATAATATTTCAGCAGAAATAATTGAAAACAGGTATAAATAGGTTAAAAAACAAATAAAGCGATGGGCTTTGGGCATCATGCTGCGCAATTCTAAAAAACTGTCTATAAACAATGTGTAGAATATCAACCAGCCCCAAGCCAATGGAATACGGCTGGCATAAGAAGTCATAAACCAATCGGGTGCGAAGCGTATAAATTGGTCATAATTTGCTAATTCGCGGTAATAAAACAGCCATTGTACGGTGATATAACCACAATAATACAGAAAAGCCGCGTGTTTATGTTGAAAATAATTGATTAATGAGGTGATGAAAACAAAAGTCAAAATAGCTAAAAAACTGAATTGCCAAGCGTAGCTTTTGATGAGTTGGGGCATGAAAAAACTCGCTTCGGCGGCAGGTGCGAACAAAGTTGGTTCTATTTTATCATCGGGACTGCCTTTGCATTTGATGTAAAATGTGTTGTGAGAATAAGGAGGAAAAGTCAATAAAACCGACGCATTGCTGCGGTAATGTATTTTTTGAGGCTGTGGGTGTTCTTTAAAATCTATACCAAAATGCAAAGGAGACAATTCTTTTTGATTAACAAACTGATGCAGGGTGATGTTTTCATAACCCATAAAATTGAAAGCTAAAACGATGGTGTCTCTCGTCGGATTTTGAACGGCATAATGATACCAAAGATAGTCTTTTAGCCAGACACTAAAATAAGAGCGTGGGTGCTTATCAAGGCTCGTAAATATTTGATTTTGAACAGTTTGCAAAGTCATCTGTTCGGTTGTATCTTTATAAACCGACATATAATCCCACAAGTGCAGGCTGTCTTTTGGCTTTTCAGTCAAGACCAAAACGGGGAAAGATTGAGCAGTCAAAAGCGTTGACCCCCTCAGTATAAAGGCAAGTAGAAGTATAAAAAAACGATTATCATTAAATGCCATTTGGTAGCGTAGATTTTCTCAGTATGGGGAATTTCAAATTTTACAGCAATTTCCGCTTTGGGATTTTCGGGGCGGCGTAGCTGCCTAATTTCGGTAATATTCAACGAAAAAAAGTATTCACAAAGCGGTGTAACCGCTAAAGTACCCGTTTTGCGGTTACACCGCATCAAAAAGTAGTGGTTTGCCTTTTTAATATTACCAAGATTAGGCAGCTACGCCGCCCGAAAATCCCAAAGTGTGCTGGATACTCTATTAATTTTCAATTCCTAAATGATAAGTTTACGCAACAAAAATAGTTTTTATCTGGAAATGTCTGCCAATTACTTTGTTTTTATTTTTTTAAATTGTCAAAACACCCTTTTTAGAGTAGTTAGAAAATGCGATTATTAGGAAAATGAGCTTGTGAAACGATTAATAGCATCGAAATTCTTGATAGTGTTTTGAAACCATACATAAATTCAGAATACGCATTAAAAGGCACTTTTGCGCTCGCTTCGCTCGCGCAAAAGGAGGAGAGGTGGTTCATTTTTCGGGCTTTGCCCGAAAAATGAACCACATTCCCCCCCTCGCGCGAGCGAAGCGAGCGCGAGAACCAGTAGTATAGATTTTATGTATGGTTTCAGAGATAGTGTTACTCCTCAGTATAAAACAGTATTTTATCGAAAAATTAGTATTTAGCCTATTTGTGCTGGTTTTTACAAGTCTAATCCGTGAAAATTCGTGGACACCTATGTTTATCAAAACACAAAACTCAATCCGTCATAAGCCAATGCGACACCCGTTGGCAAAGCCTCATTTATATCCGCAATGCGCCCGATATGATGACTGCAATGAATAAAATAAGCCTGTTCTGGCTGTAATTCAGTCACAATGTCAAGGGCTTGGTTTAAGTTCAAATGGGCATGGTGTTCTTGGTGGTGCAAAGCATCGAGAATTAAGATTTTAGTTCCTCTTATTTTCTCCATTTCGGCGGGTTCTATGGATTTGCAATCCGTGATATACGTCAAGTCGCCACATCTAAAACCCAAAATGGGCAAATTTCCGTGCATGACTTCAATGGGTTGTATCGCCACATTATTTATCGTGATTAAATCATTTTTATTTATCGTGATTAAATCTAATTGCGGCACACCGGGATAAGGATTTTCTGAAAAAGCATAGTCAAAACGGGCTTTTAATGCCTTTTGTACTGAGGGGTCTGCGTACAAAGGCATCGAGCGTTTTTGACGAAAATTGAACGGGCGAATATCGTCAAGCCCTGCCGTGTGGTCGCTATGTTCGTGGGTATAGAGTACGGCGGTGAGGTCATTTATCTTTTCGCGCAACATTTGTTGGCGGAAATCTGGTCCCGTATCAATAACGATATTTGTCGTAATACCTTCATTTTCAATGGTTAATAAAGCGGAACACCGTAACCGTTTATCACGCGGGTCATCAGATGTGCAGACATTGCAGATGCAGCCGATAACGGGAACGCCTTGCGATGTCCCCGTGCCGAGAAAAGTAAAACGGCGAATTATTGGGCGATGAGAACTATTAGAATCAGAGGTCATTTATTTTTGAGTGGGTATTGATTAATATTGGACAAAGGTGGCAATTTTACAGATAATTGACTGTATTTATCTATTTCAATTTTGCGACTCAATATTTCGGATTAACTTTGTCTGAAATAATGGCTAAATTAAAAAGTCGAGATTATGGTTTTAACTAAAAAAATGACTTATGAAGCGTTTCGCTACATGGAAATACCCCCAATTTTGAATTGAATTTGGGTTCTATTTTTAATTAATTACTTATGTTACGCAGAGCCGTAGGCTCGACTGATTTTGTAGCGGCGGATTTCAATCCGCCGAAAGTGTACATGTCCTTTTCATTGAGAGCCGTAGGCTCGGTGCATACAAACATGTGCCGAGCCTACGGCTCTCAAATAATATGTTTTAATATTTCGGCGGATTAAAATCCGCCGCTACAAAATTAATCATGCCTACGGCATTTTTAGCATATGTGCGTAACATCAGTTAATTAGCCTTTTCTTACACTTTGAATTTTAAACTTGAACGCGTCATTAAATTATGAAAAAACAGTTTTTCGCCGTTTGGCTGACCTTGATTTTACCCTCAATTACTGAGGGGGGTGTCTTTGGACAAAATAAAATCACGATTGAAGATATTTATCAAAAAGGGACATTTCGCGCAAGAGGTGTACCCGGTTTCAACTTTCTGAAAGACGGAAAAACCTATTCCGCACAAGATAAAACTAAAATCTTGCGCATGGATTTGGCAACAGGTCAAGCGGTCGGCACAATTTACGACGGTCAAGAAACCTTTGAAGAATACACATTTAGCGCGGACGAGTCCAAAATACTGCTGGGTACTGAGGGGGAGCAAATTTACCGCCGCTCATCAAAATCGGCGTTTAAAATTTGGGACGGCAAGACCTTAACACCACTTTACGCGCCCTCGCGTCAAAACAATCCAACTTTCAGCAGCGATGCCACAAAAGTAGCTTTTACAAGTGATAACAACTTGTTTGTCAAGGATTTACAAAAAAACAAGGTTACGCAAATCACCAAAGATGGCGTTAAAAATAAAGTCATCAATGGTTTTGCGGATTGGGTTTATGAGGAAGAATTTTCTTTTACCCGTGCTTTTGAATGGTCGCCCGATGGGTCTAAAATTGCCTTTTTGCGTTTCGACGAATCGGCAGTACCTGAGTATCACCTCGATTTTTTCAACAAAGGGGGGTATCCCGAAACCTATAATTTCAAATATCCGAAAGTAGGTGAAAAAAATTCGGTCGTTACAGTTTGGGAATATGATGTAAAAAAAGGCAAATCCAAGCAAATCCAAACGGGTGCGGCTGAGTATTTTCCAAGATTGAAATACACACCAACCAATGATTTGATTGTGTTCAAAATGAATCGTTTGCAAAATGAATTGGAATTGTTGAAAGCGGACAGCAAAGGCAAAACAAGTCTTTTGTTGAAAGAAACACGTCCGACTTTTGTGGATTTAGAAATGAACGACGACATCACGTTTTTGGCGGACGGCGGATTCATAAAATCGAGTGAGCAAGACGGTTGGAATCAGATATACCGCTACGATAAAACGGGCAAAATGACACAACAACTCACAAAAGGTGCGTTTGATGTGCGTAAAGTCTATGGGGTTGATGAAAAAAATGGCGAGGTGTATTACCAAGCGTCGAAAGAAACGCCGATGCAGAAAGGGATTTACGCCGTAAAGATAGACGGGGCGAAAGACCGTTATATTGTGGGCGGAAAAGGCTCAAATGACGCAGAATTCAGTGCTACTTACGATTATTTGGTCGTTACTCATTCTGGATTGAACGAGCCGCCGAGTTTTGGCGTTATTACAAATCAAGGAAAATCGGTGCGCGATATTGAAACAAACGACAAGTTACGCGCAAAAATGAATGAATTTGATTTTGTAAAAAGCACGTTTTTTACCTTCAAAACATCGGAAAATCTCGAATTAAACGGTTGGATGATGAAGCCGCGTGATTTTGACCCAACAAAAAAATATCCCGTTTTTATGACTCAATATTCGGGTCCGGGCAGTCAGCAAGTGGTAGATGCGTGGGGTGGTGTAAATTATTTGTGGTATCAACTATTGGCGCAAAAAGGCTATATTGTGGTCTGCGTTGACCCGCGTGGAACGGGTGGGCGTGGTGAAGACTTTAGAAAAATTACCTATAAACAACTCGGTCATTATGAAACAATTGACCAAATTGAAGCCGCAAAATGGCTCGGTAGTCAGCCTTACGTGGACGGCAAACGCATCGGTATTTTTGGTTGGAGTTATGGTGGTTATATGTCAAGTTTGTGTATTTTGAAAGGCGCAGATGTCTTCAAAACCGCAATTGCTGTCGCGCCCGTAACGAATTGGAAATGGTACGATTCGATTTATACTGAACGTTATATGCAAACGGAAAAAGAAAATGCGGCAGGTTTCGCCGATAATTCGCCCGTCAATTTTGCTGACCTACTGAAAGGTAATTATTTACTTATTCACGGGACAACAGACGACAATGTGCATTTTCAAAATTCAATCGAAATGGCAAATGCTTTAATTGCCGCAAATAAACAATACGATACTTATTTTTATCCGAATAGAAATCACGGCATAGGCGGTGGTAATGCACGTTTGCATTTGTACAATAAAATGACGAATTTTCTTTTGGAAAAGTTGTAAGATATTAATCTACGGATTATAACGACTACTTTTAAGCTACGGATTTACAAATTTAACGGATTATAACGACTACTTTTAAGCTACGGATTTACGAATTTAACGGATTATAACGACTACTTTTAAGCTACAATTTGAAACCATACATAAAATTCTAACACTACTTCTCGCGCTCGCTTCGCTCGCGCGAGGGAGGGAATGTGGTTCATTTTTCGGGCAAAGCCCGAAAAATGAACCACCTCTCCTCCTTTTGCGCGAGCGAAGCGAGCGCAAAAGCACATTTTAAGGCGTATTTTGGTTTTATGTATGGTTTCAAAAGCTACAACATAGTCGTTATAATTCGTTAAATCCGTTAAATTCGTAAATCCGTAGCTAAAAAAAGAGGTCATTGCAAGTGAACTCGCAATGACCGCTCCGACAAAAAGCATGAAAAATTTTACTAACTTTAAGGATTGTATATCTTGAACACGTAAAAAAATTACATTAATGAAATTGCAAATTTGGAAACTGCATGGAAAAGTTGTGTAATGACAATTTTAAGATTGTTTCAAGTGGTTCTCTAAATTTATCAAATCGGTTTTTAATAGAGGCTACACAGGCTTTAAAATTCTGTAATTATATTAGGCTTCATTGTAATTTCGTAAAGCAAATGTAATTTAATGTTAGATAATTTAACAAGAAAAAGTAAATGTATTTGACATTTTTTTCTATAAAATATATTAAATTTTTTATCTATTATCTAACATTATATACCATACAATTTAAAAAAACATATTTTAGTCGAGTGAATAAAAATGGGTTGAAAGTGCTGATTGTCAACACTTTGAACCCATTTTTATTTATTTGTTGATTTTTTAAATATCCGAATAAATCAATGCTTTTTCTACTTTATTTGGAAGCGGTCCAAAATGCCCAATTTTAGTTTCAGCCATTTTTCTGGCTGCTTTTGCTGCTTCAATTAGTGAGAATCCGTCTAAACGGGCAGTCAGATAGCCCGACCAAAAAGCATCACCTGCGCCTGTTGTATCTTTGACTTCTACTTTTCGGGCATTTAGGAAGTAGCCGCCTTCTTTGTTCGCCACATAGCAACCATCTCCGCCGAGTGTCACACAGACTTCGCCCGCACCGAGAGCTAAAAAATGTTGAGCCGCCGCTTCTGCATCGGTCAGTTTTTCACCGTAGAGGCGTTCCCAATCCACTTCACTGCATTTTACATACGCGCCGTGACTGATGTACTTGGCAACAATCTCGCGGGCTTCAACGTTATTTTGCCAAATTTTTTGAGCATAATTTACATCAATACTCAATCGGCAACCTAAAGCTGTTGCGCGGCTCGCAGCGTCGAGAATCGTATTTTGAGCAGGATTTAAGGACAACGCGAAGCAAGTAGTATGAAATATCGCTGTATTTGCCAACAAATCGTTACTGATTTGAGACGGCAGGATATGCGTATCTGCGCCGCGATAAGCCTCAAAATCACTTACTGTTTTGGAACGGGTGACTAAAATCAAGGTTGTAGGCACATTGGGAATTTGTGCGACCCCCTCAGTATTTAAGCCTAAACTTTTGATATAATTCATTAAAAAATCACCAAAACCGTCTTTACCAACACTTGAAACGAGACGGACATTATTGCCCAAACGTTTCATATTCATTCCCAAATTGGAAGGACTACCTCCAGGGATACGACGGTACGACTCAACAGCGTCCATAGAATCCGCAAAATCAGTTGAAATCATATCAATCAACAATTCGCCCACAGAGAGAATGTCAATAGCTTTTGTTCTCATAAAAGGATTATTAATTTAGCTTGGTTTTCAGTAAGGCGTTATTCAAAAAATAAAATACCCAAATTGGTCATTATAAGTAGGTAATCATAAATAATCGCTAATTTTCAGCGTATCCCTTTGCGCTCGCTTCGCTCGCGCAAAGGGAGGAGAAGGTGGTTCATTTTTCGGGCAAAGCCCGAAAAATGAACCACATTCCCCCTTCTCGCGCGAGCGAAGCGAGCGCGAGAAGCATCGTAAAATCAGCGATTATTTATGACTAACTACTTATTTTCTTTAATCAAGACGAATTACTTGCAGAATAATGGATTATTTTAAAATAATTCAACGCAGAGTAAAGGAAATAGAATGATTAAGTTGGGTATTTTATTTTTTGAATAACGCCTAAAACCATTCAGACCATTAAAGTTGTTTAATTCAAGCCCCAAAGATGCAAAAAAATCTTTATCAAAGGTTTATTTATATGAAAAAGGTCGAGTGGTGTGCTGAACCTTGTGACAACTACCCAAGAGAACGGTTTTTACTGAGGGGACTATTTTTTCGACGCAGTTATTTCTTTCAAAGACGTATCGTTGTTTGGTGCAGCAGGTAGGCTCGGTTTTCTGTACAAATTCAACGCTTCTTTGTCCAAAAGGCAACCGTCCCAACAGGAAAAAAGGTCATCTTCTTCGTTGTGTAGAGCAACATCGTGTAATCTTTTAGCAGGCGATTTAAACGAGAAAAGCACAGAACTGACGGTGAATTGCGGACGCCAAAATCGGTATTCATTACCGATTAATTTGGCAAAAAGAGAGATTTTATTGGTCGAATCGAGTACAATTAGTACGGTATCCTTCACAATAGGCGAATGACCCGACCAATCGGCGGTGTTGTCCAATGCCCAGTAATCGAATCTGTCGTCAATTTTTGCCGATTTTACCGTGTCTTTAAATTCGATGGATTGAAATTGGAATAGACCTTGTGCATCATAACTGTCAATGATAACAGTGCCGATAAATTTGGCAGTTGTCATTTCCTTTTCAAAGTCAAGGGTGCGCGGTTTTGAGGGCTTTATTGCTGAGATAGATACAGTAAAACACACGGCGATAATCGGTAAAATTTTCATCTTTAAATGGTTTTAAAATTAGTTTTCTAAAAATATGTTTGAAATAAATTATGAGTTATAAGTTGTGAGTTATGAGTTATAAGTTATGAGTTATAAGTTATGATGTTTATAACTCATAACTCATAAGATTAAATTATCAAAAACCTTATCATTAAAAAACGTTTTTAGCAGTTGCGAAGCCGTTGCTAAAATTGTTTTTGTATCAATATAATTATCCCCCAATAATGTAGGAATATCTGCGGCTGATTTGTGTAATTCGTGTGCCAAAAATTCGGCTTGTAAACCTTTGTCTTTCAGTTTGCCAAATTCTTGAATAATAAAACTCAATGCAATGAAATTAGGATAATTCAAGTGAATAATTGGTAATTTTTCAGGTGCTTTAGGCAGTTTGTTGAAAGGCGAATTGACAATTTGTTCGGACATGTATTTTGCACTCCAATCGGGATTGACGGCAGGTTTTTGAAATTGAAAAAGCCCATTAAATGCTTGCGGATAAATGCTCAACCACCGAAATTTACGGCGAAATTCGTGCAATTCAGTCTCCACTTCTTCGAGTTCTCCGTGTAGTTCAGTAGCAAAATCCGTAATTTTTGTGATTTCTTTTTTATACGCTTTGACAATGGCTTTGATGTATTTAGCGTCGTATTTAAACTCATTTTTGAGAATAAACGCATCAAATTTAAGCAATTTTCCGTCCAACCAATTGTCAACTTTAAGCAAGATATTCAAGCGTAAAACGAACTTTTCAGTTTTATCTTTAGTAGCTTCAATATCTTTTGCAGTAAGAACCTTATCATTTTCCAATTGATTTTTCGACACATCAAAATAATCAATTTGTCCCAATAAATCTTCTAATTCCTTAAATCGGTCGTACCATTTTTCCATTTTGGGGTTGTCAAAAGCATTTTTATGAATTCGGGTCAAACCTTCCAACATAAAAATAACATTTCTTGCGCCGTTTTTATACAAGTAAAAAGCGGGATTATCGCTTGCTTTGGCAGCGTCAAACAAAGTACTTAATTGTGTACTGTAAACTAAAAAAGGGTTAAATTTGATTAATTTTTTCATCGTTAAATTATTTTAAAATTGTGTGTGTACGAAAATTATTAGACACTATTGCTCGCTTCGCTCGCAAAGAAGGGAATGTGGTTTGTTTTTCGGGCAAAGCCCGAAAAACAAACCACATTCCCCTTTTGCGAGCGAAGCGAGCAATAGCTATCAAAGAATGTACGTTTCTAATTTTTTAATCAAAATGTCTAAATCCCACGCTTTGTCAATGGGAAAATCGCCAATAGCGGTGCGCCGCAAAGCGGTCAAATAGCCACCACTTTCACAAGTTTTGCCAAAATCATAAGCCAATGAGCGAATATATGTTCCTTTTGAACAATTGACGTAGAAATTAATATCTTTATCCGTAATAGGCTCAATATCAAATTGATGAATCGTAATGCAGCGCGGCTCAACGACTACTTCTTTGCCTTGTCTTGCTAACTCATACAAAGGTGTGCCAGATTGTTTGATTGCGGAATATATAGGTGGTAATTGGTATATTTCACCCAAAAATTTTTGCCTTGCCGTCTCCAATAGGGTAGGGGTAATGTGGTTTATGGGGAATTGCGCGTCTTCGGCGGTTTCACGGTCGTAAGTGGGCGTTGTTGCGCCCAATCGAATTGTGCCTGTATAAGATTTGGCTTGCCCCATAAACGTATCAATCTGTTTTGTCATCTTGCCCACGCAAACAATCAACAAACCCGTTGCCAAAGGGTCAAGCGTACCCGCGTGTCCAACTTTGAGTTTTTTATCTTTCAACAAATTTTTTAGACGATACCGCAATTTATTGACCACATCAAAAGATGTCCATTCGAGGGGTTTGTCAATTAAAAAAACACCCCCCTCAGTATGGAGGCGTTCTATTATTGCAGCATTTAATTCTACTATAATTTTACCCATTATATTTTATACTTTTTTTTCTTAGTTTCTCAACAGCAATGCTATCGCAAAAAGCCGTTAATTTATTTTGAAACCATACATAAATTCAAAATGCGCATTTAAAGGCACTTTTGCGCTCGCTTCGCTCGCGCAAAAGGAGAAGAGGTGGTTCATTTTTCGGGCAAAGCCCGAAAAAATGAACCACATTCTCCCCTCTCGCGAGCGAAGCGAGCGCGAGAACCAGCAGTTTAGATTTTATGTATGGTTTCAAATAATTTATAATAGAACACACTATCGTGAACATTAATCGTCATTTTAGAATCGTAATAATAAGTAGTTGAGGGATGGGCATAACCTAAAAGCGTTTTTTGCATCTCGCGCTCGCTTCGCTCGCGCGAGGGAGGGGAATGTGGTTCGTTTTTCGGCTTCGCCGAAAAACGAACCACGTCTCCTCCCTTTTGCGCGAGCGAAGCGCGCGCAAAACATCTGGTTTTAATCAAAAAACGATGTTTTTAGGTTATGCCCACTCCTCAATAAGTAGTTAGTCATAAATAATCGCTAGTTTTACACCCCTTCTCGCGCGAGCGAAGCGAGCGCGAGAAGGGGTAATGTGGTTCATTTTTCTACATTGATTTTATGTTCAAGTAAAGAAAACCCAACCATACCACTGATACTTGCCAAAAGCCCAAAAATAGTTGGCGGATATTCTGTTCCAATAATCGTGCAACCGAGCCAAACACTCATGCCAATTAACATAGATGCCAATGCGCCCCAAGCCGATGCTGGTTTCCAATACAAGCCAAAAACCAACGGTACAAAGAGCGAAACAAGGCTGATTTCCGACGATTGACGTGCTAATTCGTAAATACTTTTGTTCATAGATGCAAAAATGACCGACATAAACGTGATAAAAACTACCGACAAACGCATTACATAAAGCAATTGTTTGTCCGTCAAATCGGGTTTTAAAGGTTTGACAATGTTTTCACCGATGACGGTTGATGGTGCTAAAATCGCCCCACTCGCTGTTGACATAATGGCAGATAACAAAGCACCAAAAAATATAATTTGTAAGCCGATACCACTATGCCGCATGACCATATAAGGTATCATCATTTGGCGTTGTGTTTCGTCGCCCGTTAATAATTCGGGGAAAATAATTTTACCACAATACACAATGACTATCGGCATCATTGCCACGGTCAAATACATAAAACCTGATAAATACGCCCCATAAACTGCCGTTTTTTCGGATTTGGCGGACATCACACGCTGAAAAACATCTTGTTGAGGTACAGAACCAAGCCCGACCGTCATCCACGCAGCTATGTACGCTACAATTTCTTTAAGTGTTGGATTCGGTAAAACACGGAATTTTTCGGGTTCAGTTGCTGCTGTTTTGAGCAGAACATCAATGCCGCCGACTTGCTCAATTGCCTTTATCATCACGAGAAACATTCCGATAATAATCATCATGGTTTGGACAAAATCCGTTAATGATACTGCCCACATACCGCCAATATAGGTGTAAAACATGACAATTACAGCGCAAATCACAACGCCCCAAAATACAGGAATAGCTGTCAAAACATTTAAAACCGTAGCTAAAGCAATTAATTGTGCGGCAATCCAACCCCAATAAGACGGAATCATCATCAAAGCAGACACCGATTCTGCTCGGTGATTGTACCGCTTGCGAAAGTAATCGCTAAAGGTCAAAAGGTTTTGGCGATAAAGCGGGCGTGCCATAAAAGTACCGACTAAAATCAAGCACAAAGCTGCTCCCAAAGGGTCTTCTATGATACCCATAATGCCCTCATCGAGAAAAGCAGTTGTTGCGCCCATAACGGTTTCTGAGCCAAACCACGTCGCGAATAAACCTGAAGCCACAACAATCATAGGCATACGCCGTCCTGCAATAACAAAATCGGAAGTGTTTTTGACAAAACGCGATGCCCACCAACCAATGCCGACCGTCAGCAGCATATAAAGTGAGATAAAAAACAAAAGGGTTGTATTTTGTTCCAATGCTGAGTAAATTTAATGAATTTCAGATTTCAAAGATTTCACATTTCAGAGATTTCAAGATTGGAATAACATTACTGTACAAATTGCTTTTTACACAAGAAACTGGCTCTTTTTCGCTTCGCTCAAAAAACGCCTTGAGTGTGATTCTGAGGGGCGAGCGTGCTTTAAATCTAAAAAATCGAAAATTTTTTAGATTTAAAGCACGCTCGCCCCAATAGACTTCATGCGCCCGATTTTCGAGCGAAGCGAGAAAGAACTTGTCCCGACCTTCATCGGGAGGGCGTAAAAAGCAATTTGTACAGCAATATTGATTGGAATATGAAATCTTGAAATTATAAACTCGTCGCAAAAGTAGAAAAAACAGACCCCCTCAGTATGCGTAGGCAAAAAATAAATTTTCTTATGCCATAAAAATTTAGTCTTCGTACCTTCCAATTGCCATAAAAACCCTACTCTTGAACAAGTAAAAATTACCCTAAATATTAAGTGAGGAATGGGCATAACCTAAAAGCGTTTTTTGCATCTCGCGCTCGCTTCGCTCGCGCGAGGGAGGGGAATGTGGTTCGTTTTTCCGCTTCGCCGAAAAACGAACCACGTCTCCTCCCTTTTGCGCGAGCGAAGCGCGCGCAAAACATCTGTTTTTAATCAAAAAACGATGTTTTTAGGTTATGCCCACTCCTCAAATATTAAGTAGTCCTTCACATTAATACTGTCGGGTAAAATTTAACGGCTCTTTGACAATTTTAGCGGCAGCAAAAGACACCTCAGTAAATTAAGGTATTTTTGAATCAAAAACCGCGTAAACCGACGTCAAACCGATGTTCGGGGAACTTTTAAAGTTCCCCGAACGTGAGTTACCGCTAAAATTGTCACAGAGCCATTTTTTTCAAAACGTTTTCTGGAAAGACGGAATCTGAGATAGAAAAGGTTGAGTTAAAAAGTATTTTTTTACGTCTAAAAAAATGAAAAAGCTCTTTTAGATTTTTCATGTGTTTTGGGTAGTTTTGATGCGTTTCCTACAAATGTTAACTATGTGTTTACGGATTCAAAAAAATAGAATATGATAAGAATATATCTTTAATTTGCCTTTAAGTAGCGATTATTTGTAATTACTTAGCCCATAGCTCTCCCGAAGGTATTCGGGATTTAAACAGACTTCGCTCGCAAAAAAGGGGAATGTGGTTGGTTTTTCGGCAAAGCCCGAAAAACGAACCACATCTTCTCCCACGTGCGAGTGAAGCGAGCGCGTGGCTAAGTAATTACGATTATTTATGACTAACTACTCATCTATTAATTTAGGTTTTGTGGTAATTACTGTGGCGAGTTTTTTTGGAGTGAGCCGTTTTTTTTTGTTTAAAATTTGGGTAAAGCCTAAATCTCGAATAAAACGGCTGGCTTTGTTAGACTTTTTACGCGGCAAAGCGACGTTTTTATACCACAAAACTTGGGTTATTAATCAAAATAAAGAATGATATGATAAACTTAAAGTTAATCCTGCTGTTTGGAATATTGTCATTAGCCCAAACAACCGATGTAGTTGCTCAAAAAAAGCAACCTTTTCAGTATGGCAATGCTGTTTTGTACTCGAAATGCCTGTGTAATAAGCCAGTAGCCAAAGGAGGTAACCTTAATTGCAATGCTCTGACTGCCGCCCATCGCAAACTTCCCTTTGGAACAAAAATTCGCGTCACAAATCTTAAAAATGACAAATCAGTAGTCGTAAAAATCAATGACCGAGGTCCTTACACTAAAGGCGATGTACTTGATTTGACACCTACGGCAGCAAAATCTATTGGGCTGACCTTGAAAAATGGGCGCGTTCGGGTACGGATTGATGTGTTAACCGCACTTTGAGATATTTAGTGCATTTCCTTCTGTTTTAGTCCCGTTAAAACTCGTTTCAGTCCGTTTTTCCATTTTTTTCTCCATAAATTATCTACTTTTGGAATCTAAAATCAATTTATTGTGTTCTGAAATATTAGATAAAGGGTGGGCATAACCCAAATTCAACGTTTTTTGACAAAAAAGCCATGGTTTTAGTCCCTTTTGCGCTCGCTTCGCTCGCGCAAAAGGGAGGAGAGGTGGTTCGTTTTTCGGCTTTGCCGAAAAACGAACCACATTCCCCTCCTTTACGCGAGCAAAGCGAGCGTAAAGCCCAAAAATCGCTTTGAGGTTATGCTCACCCTCAAATATCAAATGTAGAAATCTTACCTTTGCGAGGTAACCATTTTGCAATGATCAGCGTGTTATAACGTTAATGGTTTTTTATTGATTTTACTAAAATTTGAAAAAATGGAAAGAAGAGATTTTCTTGAAAAATTAGGTATTGGTGCAGCTTTCGTACTCACATCAAGTTGCTTGGGTGCTTGTAGTAAAACAGATTACGCACCCACGGGTACAATTGATTTTACTGTTGATTTGGCAGCCGCCGCAAATTCTGCGCTCGCAGCTAACGGTGGCTATATCATTGATACGGCTAACAAAGTTGTGGTTGCCCGCGATACAGCAGGTAACTACGTAGCGGCTACTCAGGTTTGCAGCCACGAAGGGAACGTACAAGTTATCTACAACAAAACCGCAAATAGTTACCAGTGTACAGCTCATGGCGCTACATTCGATTTATTAGGTAAAGGCACAAACTCAAATGGCAGTAAAGGCTTGACTATCTACAAAACAACTTTAACAGGAACGAAATTGCGCGTTTATAGTTGATTTTTTGTCTCGTTTTGTCTCGTTTTGTCTCGTTTTGTCATTCAGTAGGAATCTTTACATCTCACATCTTAATATTATTTAACCTATTTTAAGCGCGAAAACGTTCAACACGCAAAGTAGAGATTCCTACTGAATGACAAAACGAGACAAAAAAAAAAGTGGAAATCGCAGACTTCAAACTTTTAAAAATCATAAAATATTTCCCCCTCAGTAGTCCGTTTTATAAGTTTTTAGAATTAAAATTGAAATACAATTGATTGATTTTAAATTAGTTACAATCTGACGCGGGTTTGAAACTCTGTCCATTACCCATATCTTTTAAAGAACTTAGAATCGGCTAATTAATAGTGAAAAGAGTCCGTTAGGACTCTAACGTTTATAGAAAAATATCCCAAATACCTCTCTATTTCACGAATCTGTTAGGATTCGCACGTTTGGACTGGCACCGTAATAGACAAAAGAGACAGTACAGGCTGGACATGTAGTCCTGATACGATTCATTTCCAAGATGTACTGCCTGTTATCATTTCATCGTGTGCTACTTCGGGTTGCCATGATGCCGCAACAAAAGTCGATAATTATCAATTAAGAGATTATACGAATATTCTAAAACGAGGGATTTCGCCTCAGCATTGACACCCGCATTTATGGGGTCAATGCGCAAAGCAACGGGTTATTATTTTATGCCTAAAGGCGGTGTTGCTTTGACGGCTTGTGAATTGAATTTTGAAACCATACATAAAATCTAAACTGCTGGTTTTCGCGCTCGCTTCGCTCGCGCGAAGGGGGAATGTGGTTCATTTTTCGGGCAAAGCCCGAAAAATGAACCACCTCTCCTCCTTTTACGCGAGCGAAGCGAGCGCAAAAATGCCTTTTAATGCGTATTTTGAATTTATGTATGGTTTCAAAAATTGAATAAAGTAGAAGCGTGGATTAAACGTGGTACACTAAATAATTAAAAATTTAAAACGTAAAATGAAGAAAAACCTCTTATCGTTGCTCTTTTGCGGCAGCCTTCTTGCTGTTTCTACCCTCGTCGAAAGTTGTTATTATTACAATGAAACCGACTTGTATGGACCAACTACTTGTGATACATCAACCGCTAAATTTACTGCTTTTGTTTCACCGCTTATGATGACTGCTTGCGCAAGTTCGGGTTGTCATTCAGCTACTGCAAAGGCATCAGGTATTGATTTGAGTAGTCATACAACCATTAAAGCCTATATCACTGGCAGTAAAGCGGCTTTTATTGGCTCTATGAAACGGACATCGGGTTACTCGGCAATGCCTAAAGGTGCCTCAAAATTAGCGGATTGCGACATTACAAAACTCGAAGCATGGATTGCGGCGGGTATGCAAAACAATTAAAAAATAGTTGCTATTTTAGCTATTGCTCGCTTCGCTTACAAAAAAAAGGAATGTGGTTCGTTTTTCGGGCTTTGCCCGAAAAACGAACCAATTCTCTCTTTTGCGAGCGAAGCGAGCAAGAGTCAAAGTAATTACAAAAAACGCTTATCATGCTCAAAAAACTCTTAATTTTTGGTTGCCTTGCTGCTGTCATCGGCGGTGCAGTGGGCTACTGTATGTGGAACAAACCCCACGCAGAAATTGGTCAGCCGAACTTCACAATAACTGCCACCGAACTTGCAGCAGAATTTGCGGCAGATGATGCTAAAGCAACTGAAAAATACGTTGGAACAATGGATAAGATGATTGTCGTTCAAGTCTCTGGCACAATTGCAAGCGTAGAAAATGATTCTACGGGGACATCTATTGCCCTTGAAACGGGCGACCCAATCAATGGCGTCAGTTGTGTATTAGATAAATTTACAAAACAGAAAAAAACGGATTTTAAAGTCGGTGAATCTATTGTTTTGAAAGGTATCTGTACAGGCAAACTAACAGATGTTGTGATTGATAGATGCGTGCAATAATTCGTTCAAATTTATTCACAATTCATTGACAATCAAATTTTTAGTTAAAAAAAAGTCAAAATACTGAGGGGGTGAACTTTACGAATAAAACCTGCGTTTTAACCTCGTTTTAAAAAAAATGCTTAACAGTATTGTGAGATAATTTACGATGAATCTTTTTGATTTTTAACAAAAAAAGTAACTATTTAGCTACGTGCCTTTTGCTCGCACAACGACAGGAAAAGAGGTGGTTAATTTTTCGGCAAAGCCGAAAAATGAACCACATTTCCCCTTTCTACGCGAGCGAAGCGAGCGTGTGGTAAACAGTTACCAAAACAAAATTAATAATGAAAAAATTAGTGCTTTTTGCCTTTGTTTTTGGTACTTTTTTGAGTGCTACTGCTCAAAAGTTTTATTCTAAAGATGCCAAAGTATCTTTCGATGCAACGAGTAAAACATCACCCGAAAAAATTGCGGCTTTGAATCCCAAAGGCACAATCGTCATTGATGCAGCAACGGGCAAAATGGAAGCAGCAGTTTTGGTAACAGGCTTTCACTTTGAACAAGCCTTGATGGAAGAACATTTTAATGAAAACTACATGGAAAGCACCAAATTTGCCAAAGCAACTTTTGCGGGCGAAGTCGTTGATTTCAAAAAAACAGTCAATTTGGCGAAAGAAGGCGAATACACGGCAACAGTCAAAGGTAAATTGACTATGCACGGTGTCACAAAAGATGTAGAAACGAAAGGTATTTTTACGGTAAAAGGCAGTAAAGTTACCGTAGTAAAAGCAAGTTTTAAAGCACCTTTGGCAGATTATAAAGTCGCTATCCCAAAAATAGTGAGTGACAAAATTGCTGTTGATGCTAAAATTTACATCGCAGCAGCTATGCTGCAATTGAAATAATTTTGTAATTAATCTAAGTTTTGTGGTATAAAAACGCGGAACCTCGCTCCGAAAAAAACTCCCCGCGCCGCCGAAGGCGGCGCGTTTTGAATGACTACCACAAAACTTAGGTTAATTACTTAGTCACGCGCTCGCTTCGCTCGCGCGAGTGAGGAGAGGTGGTTCGTTTTCGGGCTTTGCCCGAAAAACGAACCACATTCCCCTTTTTGCGAGCGAAGCGAGCGCGTGACTAAGTAACTACATCATTTTTATTCATTGCTCGCTTTGCTCGTAAAAAAAAGAGAGGTGGTTCGTTTTCGGGCAAAGCTCGAAAACGAACCACTTTCTCCTTTTTTGCGAGTGAAGCGAGCAGTAGTGTATTATTAAACATTCACATCAAACTGTTAAGCAATGACAATTAAAACCTTACTTACTTTTATTTCCCTCAGTATTTTGAGCCTTCTTGGTCAACAAGCCCATGCGCAATCTTCTTTGCTCGACGAATTGGGTGAAGATGAAGTTACAACAGAATACGCAAAGTACAGCTTCAAAACCAATCGTGTTATCAATTTACATTCCCTTGAAAATACGGCGGCGGGTGTCATGGATTTCAAGATGTCGCATCGTTTTAACCCCGTTAGCAATGGATTTTACGACCTTTTTGGTTTGGACGGCGCGCAACAACGCTTTGGTTTCGATTTTGGTTTGACTGATAATCTCACTGTCGGTGTGAACCGAAATAGCTACCGCAAAGCCTACGATGGTTTTGTGAAATACCGTTTGTTGCGTCAAAGTACAGGTAAAGTCAATATGCCTATTACATTGGCTTTGATGACAAGTGCGGCTATTGAAACCCAAAGTTTCGACAATCCTAATCGTGAAAACTACTTTAGTTCACGTCTTTTTTACACCACACAGCTTATTCTTGGGCGTAAATTTAGTGAAACCTTCACCCTTGAACTTGTGCCAACTTACGTACACCGCAATTTGGTGAGTACGACTACCGAAAAGAATGATGTTTTTGCACTTGCTATAGGTGGGCGCGTTCGTCTCACAAAACGTGTGGCTTTTACAGGTGAATACATGTACGTACTTCCTAATCAATTGTTAACTAACTACAAAAATATGTTGGCGGTGGGTTTTGATATTGAGACAGGTGGACACGTTTTCCAGTTGCATTTTACAAACTCTCCTTCAATGTCCGAATATTCGTTTACAACCCAAAATGAAAATGATTTCTTCGGACAAAACGGTATTCGTTTTGGGTTCAATGTGTCAAGAGTATTTACGCTTTGGGAAACAAAAAAAGTGAAGTAAACAAAGCCTGGTACGCTCGCTTCGCTTGCGTGAAAAAGAGGAGGTGGTTTTGGGCTTTGCCCAAAAACACCTCCCTCTTTTTCACGCAAGCGAAGCGAGCGTATTCTAAAACAATATCCCCGCCAGAGTAGCCGATAAGTAGGAGGCTAAAGTACCCGCCATTAATGCGCGGAAGCCTAATTTTGCTAAGTCCGAACGGCGACTTGGTTCAAGGGCAGAAATACCACCGATTTGAATAGCAACCGAGCCAAAATTGGCGAAACCACACAAAGCAAAACTCACAATAGCCATCGTTTTTGGCGATAAAGCACCTGCTGTTTTTTGCAAGGCTGTCAAATCGAGATAAGCAACAAATTCATTGACGACCAATTTTGTACCCATCAAACTACCTGCTTGCATCATTTCCGCCGCAGGAACGCCCATTGCCCACGCAAAACCAGAGAATACATAGCCCAAAATCAATTTAAAACTCAATTCGGGGTGTCCGAATAACCAGCCAATTTTGCCAAAACCATAATCTAAAAAGGCAATCAACGCCAAGAAACCAATCAACATCGCGACAACGTTTAAGCCAATTTTCAAACCATCGGAACAACCTGCTGCAATGGCATCAACAAGATTAACGTGGTCTTTTTCGACATTGAGTTTGACCGTTCCTTTTGTTTCTGATTCTTCGGTTTCGGGGTGCATGATTTTGGCAATTGCCAACGCTCCCGGTGCCGCCATGATACTCGCCGCAATAAGGTATTCGGCAGGCACACCAAACGATATATAAGTTGCCATAACGCCTCCTGCAATACACGCAAAAGAACCCGTCATAGACGCCATTAGCTCCGAAGTTGTCATGTTTTTGAGGTAAGGTTTGACCATGATTTGCGCCTCCACTTGCCCAACAAATGCACTCGCCGCGTTTGACAAAGCCTCTGCTCCACTCACGCCCATTACGCGGTACATCACCCACGCCATGCCGCGCACAATAAGTTGCATGACACCAATATGATACAACACATTGACAAGAACCGCCACGAAAATAATAGTTGGAATGATTTTGAAGAAGAAAATAAAACCATTGGGTAGTATTTTACCCAATGTGGCAGGGTTCGACAAATCGCCAAAGACAAATTCGCCGCCTTTGTCGGCAAAAGTCAACACTTTAGTCACTGCCGCCCCAAGCCAACCAAAAATATCACGTCCAATTGGGGTTTTGAGGATAAAAACCGCAAAAGCGAGTTGCATCAACAAGCCCATTCCGACCGTGCGAAAATTGATAGCTTTGCGATTGGTAGAAAATAAATAAGCAATGCCAAGAATCAAAGCAATGCCAATCAGCCCAATAAATCTTTCCATAATGTTTGGTTGACGTTTTTAGATGTATTTTTTAAGTTGCGTTTCTCGTTTAAGGCTTTCAGCGTCCTTCAACAAGGACAAATGTAGAGAATGATTGGGAATTTATGTACCAAGTGAGTGGACACAATTACTAAATAGTTAAGTTTTTCAATTTTTTGGAGATTATATGAATAGGCAAGACTACCTTAGTCCCCGATATTGCTTTATTTGTAATTACGTAATTACTTAGTCACCCGCTCGCTTCGCTCGCGCAAGGGAGGAGAGGTGGTTCGTTTTTCGGGCTTTGCCCGAAAAACGAACCACATTCTCCTTTTTTGCGAGTGAAGCGAGCTATGGACTAAGTAATTAATCTAAGTTTTGTGCTATTAAAACGTGGCTTCGCCACGAGGAAAACCTAATGGAGCGAGCCGTTTTTTTGTTTAAAATTTGGGCAAAGCCCAAATTTTAAACAAAAAAACGGCTCGCTCCGAAAAATCCCCCGCGCCGCCGACGGCGGCGCGTTTTGAGGCACTACCACAAAACTTAGGTTAATTACATTTTATTAAAATAAATTTTTATGTTTGAAACAGAATTGATATTAAACCCCGATGGCAGTATTTATCACCTGCATCTAAAACCTGAACACATTGCGCCACTTATTATATTTGTCGGCGACCCTGCGCGTGTGGGAGAAGTCAGTAAGCATTTCGATACGATTGAGCATCAGTCCGCAAATCGAGAATTTGTAGCGCACATTGGCACATTGCGCGGACAACGCTTAATGGTGATTTCGACGGGCATCGGTACAGATAATATTGACATCGTGATGAACGAATTGGATATTTTAGTCAATGTTGACTTAGAAACACGCAAACCTAAGTCGAATATTACCCCCCTCAGTATTGTGCGACTTGGAACGTCGGGGAGTTTGCAAGCGGAGGTAAAAGTAGATAGCCTCGTGGTGTCAACAATAGCGGTGGGTTTTGACAATCTAATGACTTTTTATGATGCCGCACCAACGGGTGAAGAATTGACATTGGCAGATAATTTGACCATGTATTTGGAACACAAAAACGATGATTTGTTGTTGATTCCATCTGTTTTTACGGCGGATAAGAAAATGTTACAGTTATTTGATACCGAAGAATTTGTAAAGGGTGTGACCGTAACAGCACCGGGTTTTTACGCGCCACAGGGTAGGGTACTGAGGGGTAAGGCAGCAGAACCTAAGTTAGTGACTATGCTTAACCTTTTTCGTCAAAAGACGCTGATGTTGACAAATATGGAAATGGAAACGTCAGGTATTTATGGTTTGGCACGTCTATTGGGACATCGGGCTTTATCTGTATCTGCGGTATTGGCGAATCGAATTGACGGCACTTTTAGCACCCAAGCAACCACAACCGTAGAGCGCATGATTGTGACGGTATTGAAAATCTTAGTACCTTAGGCGGCTTTGATGCCTCTCCTACGCAAAAAACATTTTTCGGGCAAAGCCCGAAAAAATGAACCACATTCCCCCTTTTGCGAGCGAAGCGAGCAATAGGCTAAGTAATTACAAAATTGTTTTACTAATTGATTGATTATCAATTTTTTTTTAAAAAGAGATATTTTTTTAAAAAACTTTTTCTGATTATTTGAAAATTAAAATGGTAGGTTAATTTTGACCCGAAATTAGAAGCAACATATTTGTCCAGCACTCATTCACAACACGTTATTAACAAGAAAATCAAGGACTCCAAATGGCAAAAAAAGCAGTAGTCACGAAGCCGACAGTTCAAGAAGTTACGAAAATTACTTTACCTCCTTCAAAACAAGGTCGTACACCATCGCGTCCTAAACTATTGAAAGACTTAGATAAGTTGCCAAAAGATGTTCAAGCCGCTATAAAAGCAGAATATCCGAATGGCTTTTCGCACAAACTTGTCTCGTACACAACGCCGAAAGGTGAAAAAGTATTGGCGTTACCGTTTGATACGGAGGAATTTGCGTACTTAGTGCGTGTTACCGTCATGGATTCTAAGAATATGACCAAAGACGATGAAGATGACGACCTCCCAGTTGACAAAGTACCACGCGACGGGCTTGACCTCGACGGACTCGACCTCGACGGTCTGGCGAAAGAAGATGATACGTTCAGCAAAGAAGATGATGATGACGATGAATATATATCGCCAAGAAAACGTCGGGGTAGTCGAGATGACGATGACGACGACGACGACGGAGACGATTACTAAACGTCGTCATAAAACAAAAAATGCGCCTCAACATTTCAATGTTGAGGCGCATTTTAGTCTAAATAAATTGAATGAAACGTATTTTGATTTTCGTAATTACTTAGCCGCGCTCGCTTCGCTCGCGGAAAATAGGAGAGGTGGTTCATTTTTCGGCAAAGTCCGAAAAATGAACCACATTCTCCTATTTTGCGAGCGAAGCGAGCAATAGGCTAAGTAATTACAAAAATTAAATCTTAAAGGGTTTATGTGAGCATTTTTTATGCACCTAAAAATATTGTTACTCACTTGAACGTTCTTTGTCTAAATTAAATTTATTCAAAAGACTAATAATCAAGGAGTTAAATAGTTCGCATTTATTTTTTTTTACATAATTAAAATAAAAGACACCTAAAAGTCTTTGAAAACCAAAAACACATTTTACTTTTGCTAATAGAACCGCTATTACTTTTTAATACATAAGCCTTTCTACCATGCCTTCAGCGAAAAAACACCATAAAATGACCTCAACAAATAGTTATGAATGAGGGATGGGCATAACCTAAAAGCGTTTTTGCATCTCGCGCTCGCTTCGCTCGCGCGAGGGAGGGAATGTGGTTCGTTTTTCGGCGAAGCCGAAAAACGAACCACGTCTCTCCCTTTTGCGCGAGCGAAGCGCGCGCAAAACATCTGTTTTTAATCAAAAAACGATGTTTTTAGGTTATGCCCACTCCTCAACTAAATAATTAGAAAGAAATAAACACGCATCCCATAACTCCAATAGTTCGGTATTTTTTAGTTTTTGATGTATTAGTGTATAGAACCGCATTGTAAAAATTTTGCAATTTTCTTAAAAGACAAAATATACGTGTAAAATAAATTTATTTAAAACTTATTTTCCATATTTTATTTGGTGTATCTACACACCCAACACTATAAACTAAAAACTGCCGAATTATTGTAACTCAAAACAACATAATAATACAACATGATTTTAGAAAGAAAACAGCTATGGACTTTGTGGATTGGTCTGTGCTTGTTCCTTGCCGCTTTTGGTTGGGACAATTACTTTTCGGGTGAACGCAATATTCAACGGTATAAATTGGCCATTGAGGAGCATCTTCACGCGCAAGAAATTGCCGCAGATACTATTTTACAACAAGACAGCTTTCTGATTCGCCGATTGGAGGGACGTACTGACCGTGCTGCTTTGAAAGCAGATGCAGCCATAATTGAGTCATTGAAAGAGGCGGATTTTAATGTGTGCATCTTTCGACCCGACGAAAATGGTAAAGATTCATTGGTTTACTGGACAAAAAACGATGCACTTGCCCTTCAATCTGAGTTTGAAGATACTCTTTCTATCGGATTAAAACAAGTGAAATTGGTGGGTATTAAGCAATCTCAATACGAGTTGCGCTATAAAAAATATTTAGACCGTAATGAGAATATATTTACTGTTGCACTTTTATTACCGATTAAAAAAATATTTACGCCATTTGAAAGTAAAGAATTGCAAAGCCATTATGTCGCTTCTTCTTATATTCCATTAAGCCTAAATATAACAAACAACAGCCGTTTTAATGATAAATTAATAACTTATGATAACCGCGTAATTGGCTCATTTATATCAGATGAAGAAAGAGACCGTGTGCATGATGTGGGGGTATTGATGTTATTGACTTGTGGTTTTTTCCTGTTGGGTTTTTTTGGCGACCGTTTAGCCAAACAAATGTTGGTGCAAAATAAATCGCCCATGTTGGGTATCTGTTTTTTTGTTGGTTCGCTCGTTATACTGAGGGGGTGTGTTTGGCTTGTGGAAGTGAATGGAAGTACGCTTTTGCCAACGTTCAACATGAACGCCAGCCTCAACGATTTAGAAGCTACCACTTTTATTCGTTCTCTTTCGGCTTTGGTCATCAATACGACGTTTTTCTTTTGGTTTTCGGTGTTTTTCAATAAAGAATTTAGATTACCTGATTACCGCAAAGCGGGACTCTCGATGCGGCTTGTGCTTGCGTTTTCGAGCTACACGTTGGTGGCGATATTCAATATTTTGATGATAGGAATTTTCAACGACATCGTCAATCACATGGATAATTTATTGCTTTTTGACAAACTATCCGATTTTAATCTACAAAGTTTTCTTACTTTAATGGCTCTGGCGATTATGCAATTGTCCGTATTTTTACTCAGTCATAGGCTTATAACGTCAGCAAATGCTTTGGACTTGAGTAATATCCAACATTTTATTGTTATTGATTGTGCTGTTGCGATTGGTGCGTTTTTATATTCTTTATATGGTTTTTCAGCGAGTTTGCCCGTATTTATTTATGTACTTGTGTTGTTGGTTTACATCGGCATTTTTATCCAATACATACGCACTACAAAACCCGGGTTGATGTGGCTGATTCAATGGATTTTGGCTTTTTCGACCATACAAGCGTTTTTTATTTCTCAATTTAATGAAGAAAAAGAATTTAGACGCCTGAGAATATACGCCACAACACTGGCAAATGATCGTGATATTATTGCAGAATCGCGGGTGAAAATGCTGGTGGATACGGTAGCAAAAGACCCGATTTTAAAATCAAAAACAGCTTTGTTGCTCAGACCTGCCGACTCACAAAGTGTTTCTTTACGGATTAGAGAAGTCTATGACAATGATGAATATTTGAGTAATCACTATACGTTGAAAACGTTTAGTTCCAAAAGAACAAGTGAAATAGTGGACAGTCGAGACAGTTTAGACCGTTTGAAATTCGGTTTGAATTTTGACAAAGCAGCACCCATTTCACCCGACCGTCGTGTGCGTTTGTGGCAAA
This sequence comes from Saprospiraceae bacterium, assembly GCA_034520175.1. Lineage (GTDB taxonomy): Bacteria > Bacteroidota > Bacteroidia > Chitinophagales > Saprospiraceae > JAAFJT01. Next base: position 202,718 of record JAXHNU010000004.1, on the reverse strand, counting down.
CAAAAGAAGGAAATACAGCGTATTTGGCGTTGATGCAGCTTCCATTGCTACCCGATAATCCGTTGGAAGTGGGCGTTCAGATGACGCGCTCTGACATGACTTCAAGCAGGGTTTTTACAGAAATTTTGGCGGACAATTATTACAAAGGTTTGCCATATCTCAACGAATACAGTTATGCTATTTACCGTCCAGATGGTGAATTGCGCGAACGCAATCAGAAAGGAATCTACGGCAATGTAGTCAACAGAGAGGATTTGCCACCCCGCAATCGATACAGCGATGCCATGTTGAAAGAAGACAATAGCTATATGGAATTGTCGTACCGAAGCCCAAATGATGTTTTTGTCGTGATTGGCAAATTCATTCCCATTGCCTCGCAGTTTTTTAATTTGTGGATATTGTTTTTTGTTGTGACCATTGGTGTTTTGTTGATTTTGACGGCTGCCAATCATGTTTTTTTGTTTTTGCCCGATGCCTTGAGTTTGTCGTTTGTGGTCTCGTTTGACACGTCGCTGCGCAATCGCTTGTTCATTCCCGTTCTGGCTATGTTGATGTTTTCTTACATTGCGATTTTTGGATTTACCTTAAATTATTTCAAAAAATTGGGTATCAAATACTACAACGACGACTTTGAAAATAAAAGCAATACGATTAGCATTGACCTGGAAAAAGAATTTCGTGATATGCTTTCTTTCGGCTCGGCATTTATGGAAGACCCAAAAGAAGTGAGTAAAAAGCTCAGCAAACAATCGGAACAATACCAAACAGCGATTCATTTTTTTGACAAAAAAGGCGACCTATTTGCCACTACTGAAGACAATATATTCGACCACGGCTTCCTTGCTCGCCGTATGAACCCTTCGGCGTACATGAAACTGAGGAGCAACGAAGACCGTGTGTTTATTACAGATGTGAAAATTGGTGGGTTTCCGTATCGTACTAAATTTCAAACTATCAGAGACACACAGGGACAGTTGATAGGCTTTTTGGAGTTGCCTTTTTATTCCCGCGACCGTCGGATTAGGACGGGAACGATTGACTTATCGGGTTATGTAGGCGTGATTTTGATTCTGTTGTTATTGATTTGTGTGTCTTTGGTTTATATTTGGACATCGCGAAACATCAGCCCGATTCAAGATGTGGCGCAAAAATTGAGGCAGTTTAGGCTTGGCAACAAAACCAAAAATGAACTGATTACAACATGGCACCGACAAGATGAAATTGGCGAATTGATTTCTGCTTACAACACAAAAGTAGAAGAATTGGAAGAAACGGTTGTTCGTTTGGCAGAAGCAGAACGCGAATCGGCATGGCGAGATATGGCGCGACAAGTGGCGCATGAAATTCGTAATCCGTTGACACCTATGAAGTTGGTGGTGCAACACGTTGAAATGCTCCGCGCTCAAAACGACCCGAATTTGGAAAAATATGCTGTTCGCTCGCACAAGGTTTTATTGGAACAGATTGGCAATTTGGAACGTATTGTAGATGAATTCCACAACTTCGCACGGATGCCGCAAAAAGCCCACAATGAACTGTTTTCGCTCAATGATTTGGTGCAAAATGTGGGCGATTTATTTGCTCAAAAAACGGAAGAAAATGCCCATGTTGACGTGTCCATAACGCTTCCTAAAGAACGGTTTTCGGTGTATGCCGACCGTATTTTACTGACAGGCGCGTTCAATAATTTGGTTAGAAATGCCATTCAAGCCATTCCGAAGGATTACAAAGGCATGATTCACATTAAATTGTACCGTGAAAACAACGTCGCTATTGTCCGAATTAGTGACAATGGAACAGGAATTCCGCTTGATATTCAAGATAAAATTTTTAGTCCCAATTTCACCACAAAACCCTATGGCAATGGCATTGGTTTATTAATTACGAAAAACATCATTCAGTCTGTCAATGGTAAAATTTATTTTGAAACCGTTGAAAATGTAGGCACTGACTTTTTTATCGAATTGGCGATTGAAAATATAGAACCCATTGAAAAATCGTCAAATGCGCCTGTTATGGGTTATTGAAAATAATTAATTACTTAGCCCATAGCTCTCCCTAAGGCTTTCGGGATGTAAACAGACTTCGCTCGCAAAAAAGGGGAATGTGGTTCGTTTTTCGGGCTTTGCCCGAAAAACGAACCACCTCCTCCCTCGCGCGAGCGAAGCGAGCGCGTGACTAAGTAATTACGAAAATAAATAGTGATCTATGTTGTATGGTATAAAAATGCGGCTTCGCCGCGTAAAAATCTAATGGAGTGAGCCGTTTTTTTGTTGAAAATTTGGGCTTTGCTCAAATTTTTAATAAAAAAAACGGCTCGCTCCGAAAAAAAAACCGCGCCGCCGAAGGCGGCGCGGTTTGAGGCACTACCACAAAACTTAGATTAGTTATGAAAATAAATCCACCATTTAAAATGAAACTTGACCCAATTAAACATTTTCATACCCACGACTTTTTTGACAGTGAGTTGTTGGTATTTGATTATGACAAAAATGAAAAGCAATTAAAACTAACGTGCAATTACGTGTTAGACCGTATTACCGCCGTTTTGAACCCAAATACTGAGGAGGGGGCTGACTCATTGCACGAGTATGTTTTTCGCAATGTCAACCTTTTAAAACGCAAAAATGTGGCTGCTTTTCCACATAAAAAAAACAGTATTGATACGTTTATCGAGCAAATATCCATCAATTTAGATGCCATCACAATTAAACAAGAGGATAATGGCTTTAAAATAAAAATTGCCTTTTTAGACGCTTTTGGTGAGGCGTCTTTTCGATGCGAAGATATTGATTTTCAAAAAATTATGGGTTAGAAGTAAATCCTTCCAGCAATTTCGCACATAACTACCCCTCAGTATAAAGCATAAAAAAAGCCTTGTTTGGTCATCAAACAAGGCTTTTTTGATGCTTTAAAGCCTCTTAAATAATTCTTAAAGAAGCGACAAGATTAGGTTAAAGAGAATGGAATTATGATGTTTTGACAATAAAAATTCATATTTTTGTACAGATTAGATAGATAAATTGTAATTTGTAATTACTTAGCCCATAGCTCGCTTCGCTCGCAAAAAAGGGAATGTGGTTCATTTTTCGGGCAAAGCCCGAAAAATGAACCACATTCCCCTTTTTTGCGAGCGAAGCGAGCGCGTGACTAAAGAATTACACATTTTTTATTTTCTAACTGCATAGGGGTACAGTAAAACTTGTTTGTCTTAATTACAGTTTCACAATTTTAAAAATCAATGGTCATGAAAAAGAATAGCAAAAGCCTATTGGCACTCCTTTTTATTTTAGTTGCGACAGCAACCTCTACTTTCGCACAACGCGAAGAAACTTTAATGGGCAGCACAGGCTTCGGGTTTTCGGGAGCTTGGGGCGGCTTTACGACAAATGTTGGGCAATTCAATGGCAAATATGCGGGCTATCAAGGCAGTATGTGGGCTTTAGAATTTGGCAAACGTTTTTTTATTGGCGGTACGCATTATAGTCTTGGGTCGCAACTTCTTGGCAATACGACTAAAACGTATTCTATGAATTCCAACAATCTTTTGTTGGGTTTTACGCCCAAGGCGTACATGCCTGTTCACCCTATGTTTAGTTTGGGCGTAGGTGGCTCAACGATTCGTTTGAGAACGGACGGCACTACAGTTGACAACAACGTTTTTATGTTGCATCCTGCTGTCGGTGCTGAACTCAATATTACGCGGTGGTGTCATTTAGATGCCCAAATAGGTTATCGTGCAGTAATGAATTCTACTTTTGTGGGCTTGGCAGATAAGGATTTTTCTGGTATGTATGGTCAAGTAAATTTGAAATTTGGCTATTCTTGGGGGAGACATAAGCCCAAAAGAAATTCAAGCGATAAATTGTAAGTAGGTCGTCATAAATAATCGCTACGAACTTGACGCAAGTTTCAAACTTGCGTCAAGTTGTTGTTCTGTCTAACGCAATAAACTCTTAATCCTTTGGTATTGCCCTTCATTTGTTGAACGCCCTGCGCAATTTTTAGCTGCTGCTTGTGCTTCAATATTTTGAACGCGATTAGGCGGGCTTGGGTGCGTACTCAAGAATTCTGGCGTACCTGCTTGATTGCCCATTTTTTTGAAAAAACCTGCCGCACCTGCCGAATTGTATTCAGTGCCACACAAGTAAGCCACACTCATATTGTCCGCTTCTTTTTCATGGTTTCGGCTGAATTTTAAACCAACTACTGCCGACCCCATTTGCGCCATTTTTTGCGCCGATTCTTGGGTTTGTTGGCTTTTATTGGCAGTTGCTGCCCCTGCTGCAATTGCTGCCACGAGTTGCACACCATATAAATCCACCATTTGTTGCATCGAATGACGCTTATCGGCGTGGGCAATTTCGTGACCCATAACACCTGCCAATTGGTCTTCCGAATCAAGATATTTTATCAAACCCGTGTAAACGTAAATGTAGCCGCCGGGCGTGCAAAAAGCGTTTAAAGTTTTAGAGTCATTGATAATTTTGACTTCCCACGCAAAATCTTTAGCATGTTCGACATTACCACTGTTGAGGATTTTTTGCGTGATATTACGCACATAAGCATAGACTTCTTGGTTGCCTTGTTCGGGCAAAATCGGATATTCACCCGATTTTGACAGAATTTCGGCGTTGACTTGTTTGCCCATTGCTGCATCTTGCGAAATATTGGGCATCAAGGCTTTTCTAACAGTTGAACATTGAAAGTGGAACACACATGCCGCAAAAAGGGCAGGGAGAATGATGTTTTTCATAATAAATTAATTTCTAACGATGGCGATGTCAAAGCTGCCATCGGTTTTTGTTGTTAAAACTCTTCCTTTGCGGCGTTGGGAAATGCCTTTTTCAAAATCTTCGTAGCCAATAATATTGTTTGTGTTGTCGTAGTACAACCAACGTCCTTGTTTTAAGCCATCTTTATATGTGCCAAAAATTTTGAACCCGTTTTTATCAAAAACTTCTTCGGTGGCTTCTGAACCCGCGTAGTCAAGTTTTGAACAAGATAGATTTTTAGCGGGTTTTGAATAGATTTTTTTGTAAACGACTTTTCCTTTGTCATCGTATTTGAAATGTGTACCAACAGGCGTCATTTTGCAAAAAATACCTTCTTCTGTGGTTGTATTGCCTCGTTTGAAGTTAATCCAACAAGGTTTGTCGCCCGTACATTTTTGCATAAAGACTTTTTGTTCGTCTGCATATTTTTTATACGCATCGGCGGTAACGATTTTGTCGTCAACTTTGAAGACTGTACCAACGTTCCACAACTTGACAGTGTGGACTGTTACCGTGTCTTGGGCAGCGATGTTGGAAATAGGACACAGTGAGGGCATGAACAAAAGAAAAAATAGTTTTTTCATCTGCATGAAATTATTAAATGGTTTGTAAAATAGTGATTGATAATTGCGCGAATAATATATAATACAATTTTTAAATTTGATTGACAAAATTGGCTCTGTGACAATTTTAGCGGTAACTCACGTTCGGGGAACTTTAAAAGTTCCCCGAACGTCGGTTTAACGTCGGTTTACGCGGTTTTTGATTCAAAAATATCTTATTTGAGGGATGGGCACAAACTTATCAATCGCCAAAATGCTGTCAGAAACAACAAATAAAATTGCACTGAGAAAGTCCCATTGAAAAGTCTTTTGTGGAACAGTTTTCCAATGATTGAGTGCTGTTAGAAGAATCGTCATAATTGTTAGACCGTAAGCTCCAACTGGCACACCCAAAGCTGTTTCCACTTTTGGTAAAAGGGTTTTTAAGCATAAACATCATGTAATTCTTCAACTGAAATATCAAGATGAGAAGCATCATATATGCATTCTCCGTTGCGAATCAAAAGCACTTGTGGAGATTCGTGGTGTACTTGAAAACGTTCGGCAATTGCCGCCGAAATAGGGCGAAAAGACAGTAAGTCAAGGTAGTATGGCTCAATATCAGCAGCGTCGAAATCCCAACTCCTCTCAAGTCTTGCTTTAGCCATAGCGGAAATGGAGCAAGTTGTGGAGTGTTTTAGAATCAAACAAGGTACGTCATTTGAGCGTTCGGCTATCGTGTCAAGTTGGCTGATTGCCGTTATTTTATGCCAGTTAATCATGAGAATAAATATTTTAAGTGTGAGCAAAAACTTAGTATTAATCGAAGCGCAAAAATACAAAATACCGTACTATTTAACCTAATTTTCGTGATATAAAAACTCCCTGCGCCGCCGCAGGCAGCGTGGGTAGTTTTTCGGAGTGAGCCATTGTTTTGTTAAAAATTTGGGCGAAGTCCAAATTTTTAACAAAACAATGGCTCACGTCATTAGATTTCCCTCGTGGTGAAGCCATGTTATTAGTACCATAAAACTTAGATTAGCTAAATAAATATGTCACATCTCCTTAGTATTTTACGCAGATTTGGCTAAAAATTTGCCAACTTGCCCTGTACACGTTAAATAATTGAATTTTACAGAATACGTAGATATTTAGCTACGCCCGCTTCGCTCCTATGAGGAAGGAGAATGTGGTTCATTCTTTAGGCTTTATCTGAAAAATGAACCACCCTTTCTATCTTTTGAGCGAGTGTGACTAAGTAATTACCAAAACACATTTTTTGCATTAACCATGAATTTTGAACCATTGAAATCTTTCACGTCTCCCACTGAATGGGTCGTCGCACGGCTCAATTATGCTGAACCTTTAGAAGTTTTTCTCGTCAAATCCGTCAAGCCTTACGTCAATAGTATCGTTCAAGCGGGTATTGTTGACCGCTATTTTTGGCAACGTGGTACAACGGGTGGCGCACACATCATTGTTGCTATGCGCGGCAATGCCCAAACGCTGAGTGAATTGGTATTGCCTAACCTTGGTGAACATTTTTTACGGTACGTAGGTGATAAACCCTCCCGCCGTGCCGTTGACCGTGTTGATTTTGAACCCAATAATTCTATTCAAACCCAAGAATACAAGCCCAATACTGAGGGGGTCGGCGGTGATATTGGGCAACCGATTTTTGAGCGTTTTGAGCAGGCATCGAGTGATGCGGTATTGACTTTTCTATCCGTCAAACACGATAATTGGACGTCTATTGAAACAGCCGCCATCGCGATTCAAATGCAATTGGGTTTCTTGGATTCTGCAGGTTTGGATACGGCTGACGCAGCGCAGTTTTGCGAATTTTACCTCACCCACTACGCTGATGAACATTTTTCACCTCAATTGTTTGAATATATTTTCAAACGCCACGAAGAAGGATTGTTCTCTTACCACAAAAAAACGTGGTCTGCACTCAAAACAGGTGATTTATTTGAAGAAAAATATTTTAATCGCTGGTTGGAACAATGCTACTTAGCCACCGAAGATATTCGGCTCACTTTCCGCACACGGCGTTTGCAAACAGAACCACGTTTCTCAGCCATTTGGGAAATTTATGCAGAGTTTGTAAAAGCCACCAACAAACGGCTTGGACTGACAGGTAAGCACGAGTCTTTGGTATTTTACGTGATGATGCGGGCGTTGGAACAATTGTGTCCTATCAAAAAAGTTGCTTCTTAAAATTTCGGCTCTCTGATAATTTTAGTGTAAGCACTTTGACAGTCTTATTGTCTATGGCACCATTTCCGTGAAGTCTTTGAAAAATTGGTCAAAAAAACCTTTATCCGTTTTTTTTGACCAATTTTTCAAGGACTTCACGAAAGTTTTAAACGACTACGGCTTTATTTTTTTGACCTACGTTTTCATACATAAATTCAAAATACGCATTAAAAGGCACTTTTGCGCTCGCTTCGCTCGCGCAAAAGGAGGAGAGGTGGTTCATTTTTCGGGCAAAGCCCGAAAAATGAACCACATTCCCCTCTCGCGCGAGCGAAGCGAGCGCGAGAACTACAGCAGTTTAGATTTTATGTATGGTTTCAAAACCTACGTAACTAAAAAGCGACTTTGGTGTAAACCAAAGTCGCTTTGTGTGAAAGCTGATACCGACCAGCTTTCGTATTTTTGAAAAAGAGCAATGATTACTTTTTCTTTGCTGGAGCTGCTTTTGCTTTGGCTTCTGCTGCTGCTGCTGCACGCAATGCACGCGGAATTTCGACAGTAACAACTGGGATACTTGGCGACATAGTGATTTCAATACCGTTTACAGGAATGATGTCACGTACACGCGCTGATTGACCCAAATCCAACTTTGCGATGCTCAAAGTTACTTCGTCCACCAAATTTTCTGGCAATGCTTTCACTTTGATTTTACGAATACCTTGTAGTAATTTACCACCTGCTTTCACGCCCGGTGATTGGTCCACAAGACGCAATGGAAGGCTTACCTTAACGGGTGTGCCGGGCGTCAACCTCAAAAAGTCAATGTGCAAGATTTTTTCACTCACTGGGTGAAATTGCACATCTTTGACAATAGCAGAATAATTTTTACCATCAGCTGTAATATCTGCTGTTTTAAAATCTCCTGTATAGATAAGGTGGCGTACGTCGTTCCACGTTGTCGTGAAATGTACATTTTCATTACCACCATACAAAACGCACGGAATCGCATCGCTTTTACGGTCAACTTTTGTTGCCGCCTTACCCAAACCTGCGCGTGTTCCGCCGTTAATTTTTACACTTTCCATCGAATTGATAGCTTGAAAAATTGAAAAAAATATTAAAAAAAGGTCTTTCCCTGAAAAAGACGCGCAAAAGTAGCTTTTTGGATTGAGGAAAAAAAGGAATTGCAGGAATTTATGTTAAATTAATTGAAAAGCGTCAAAATAAGGGGTTTATACTGAGGGGGTCTTGTGGCGTGCGTATTAAAATATTTTTTACAAATTCCCTTATTGCCAAATCGTCAGTCGGTTTAAGACCGAATTTTACCCCTCAGTATTTTGCTCCATTTTCCACAAAACTTGGGTTAGTAGCAATGGCTTTAAATGAAAATTTTAAACTTTCATATTCTATCTTATCTGTCGTTTACCCGCACTCAACAACATTTCAACACCGCGCAAAACGCCCGCAGGTTGCAACTGTCGCCAATTAAAATCATTGAACTGTGCGCCAAAATGTACGTAATTGTCTAAGCGGGTTTGGTGCATTTCATCAGCTACGTGGTCGAATGTGTTGAGGGCAACTATCCAGCCGCCGTTGAAGGCATCTTGGCATTCTTCCGCCCATTCTTCGTAGTACAATTCATCTGAACCATGAAAATTTAAGACATTTTCAAGAATTAAGATAAAGCGCGAAATACCTCTATCCAGCATCAACTCTAAGACATTGCGCTTCAAGATAGCGATGTCATTGTGCAGCGTATCGTTCCATTCACCGATAAATTCAATGATGGCATAGCCTGCCTCATAATCAGCGAAAAGAATTTTTAAATACAAAGTTTCTGATTCAAAATCGTCCCAATGCGGATTCAGAAGATAATTGTAAACTTGGCGTGGTTGCGCATAGGTTTCCCCAAAAAAAGGCGACGATTCATCTTCTTCAACGGCATATTCTTCACGCCAACGGTAATGTGGTTCAATATCGTACATTTATATTAAGTATTTAGTGTATAGTTTTTAGTTTTTACAAAACAGCGTAAGAATTTGACAATCAATTTTTTGTGAAATTCTAAACACTCGAAAACTAAATACTATACACTTATTTTTTATTCGTGTCTGTACCACATCAAAATACCCCCAAAGAGCGTAATCAAAGCAATCAAAATTGTCGCAATACGCATACTTCGTCGGACATGATGCACAAAAGCATCAATGTCTGCACGGCTATTGGGGTATTTGGGATAGACTTCTTTTTCCATTTTCTCTTGATTGAAAATGTGTGCCGCACCGAACTCTACGCGGGCATCAACGAGTTTTCGGTAGTATTTGAATGCTTTGACACGTATATAGATGTTCAAAAAAAGCATCGCAGCAAAAATACCCCAGACTATTGAAATCAGTAAAATGTACATTTTTGTTGAGTTATAAGTTATAAGTTATAAGTTTCCTATAGATTAATTTGAAACCATACATAAAATCCAAACTGCTGGTTCTCGCGCTCGCTTCGCTCGCGCGAGAGGGGAAATGTTGTTCATTTTTCGGGCAAAGCCCGAAAAATGAACAACCTCTCCTCCTTTTGCGCGAGCGAAGCGAGCGCAAAAGTGCCTTTTAATGCGTATTTTGAATTTATGTATGGTTTCAAATAGATTAACACAGATTTTAAAGGCGTTTTATTAAACTTATGGGTAACTATTTAGCTTCGTTCATTTTGCTCGCGCAACGATAGGAAAAGAGGTGGTTCATTTTTCGGCGAAGTCGAAAAATGAACCACACTTTTTCTCTTTTGCGAGCGAAGCGAGCAAAAAAGAAAAAGTGTACAGTATTATCAAAACGCTTTTCTAATCTGACGCAAAGTAAAAGAGATATATTGATATATCCCAATCTTGGTTTATCTCAATTTTTTATCCACATTTTACCCAAATTTCATTAAAAATAGTTAAATTTGCGCCTGACTATTATTTTTATATCCCCTCAGTATTTAACGACGTTTTTACGTAAAAAGCTGAGGGTCAAAGCTGAAAAAAAAGAAGGTGTGCTTCTCCACAAACGTCAAACGACTTGTCCACAATTCTTCCACAGAGACTTATGCTTGTCCACAAAGGCAAGGGAAAACTTTTAGCTGCCGTATCAGATTTTTTTTCTAACTTTGTTAAAACAAAATATTGAATAAAATAGATTATGTTTAAAACAATTGTTGTAAATTTGAGCGATGAAAGGATGTCAAATTTAGGATTTCAAATTTCAAATTGCCATGAATTGATTTCCAATATTTTGTATAAATCCTCTAAGTTAGTAAATATAGGAATTTTGTAATTACTCCATAGTTCGCTTCGCTCGCAAAAAAGGGGAATGTGGTTCGTTTTTCGGGCTTTGCCCAAAAAACGAACCACATCTTCTCCCTCTCGCGAGCGAAGCGAGCGCGTGGCTAAGTAATTACAAATAAAGTATTCCATTCAATTTTGCAAAATATTGGAAGTGAATTCATTGCACTTTGAAATTTGGAATCTGAAATTTGAAATCTTCGTTAGGTAAACAGAACCTCGTTTCAAAACAATCCCTCAGTAAATAAAATGGAAGAAAATACACAAGGTAAAGGACAATATAAAGGTAATCCGAATCCAAAGGGTAATACCGACCGCAACCGCACTAACGACCTCAGTTCGTTCGTGTTTGGCAAGGTGCAACCGCAAGCCTTGTCCTTAGAAGAAGCTGTATTGGGTGCGTTGATGCTCGATAAGGACGCTCTGCCGTCTGTTTTGGATATTCTACGCACGGAATCATTTTACTCCGAGGCGCATCAATCCATTTATAAAGCGATTTTGGAACTTTTCCGCGGCTCAAAACCTATTGACTTGTTGACAGTCACGGAAGAATTGCGGCGTTTGGCATTGCTTGATGCTATTGGTGGCGCGTATTACTTAGTAGAATTGACAAACCGCGTCGGTTCTGCTGCCAATATTGAATACCACGCCCGCATAATCGCCCAAAAGCACATTCAACGCGAACTGATTAAAGTCTCGACACTCATTATTCGGGACGCTTATGAAGACACAACCGACGTTTTTGACCTTTTGGACAAAGCCGAACAAAATCTTTTTGCCATTACAGAAACAAACCTTAGCCGTTCGTTTGAAGGTATGAACACGTTGGCGGGCAAATTGTTGAAGCAAATCGAATTATTGTCCCAGAAAAAAGATGGCTTGACGGGTGTACCTACTGGTTTTACGAACCTCGACCGCCTCACTTCGGGCTGGCAACCGAGTGATTTAGTCATTGTGGCGGCACGCCCTTCGATGGGTAAAACTGCATTTACGCTGTCTTTAGCCCGCAATGCGGCAATGGATTTCAACAAAGGCGTTGCTTTTTTCTCGTTAGAAATGTCAAATTTGCAGTTGGTTCAGCGTCTTGTTTCGATGGAATCGGAAGTAGGCGGTGCAAAGTTGAGAACAGGACAGTTAGAAGCGCACGAATGGCAACAATTGCATACAGCCATTGAAAAAATATCGAAAGCACCAATTTTTATTGACGATACACCCGGTATCAATGTCTTTGAACTCCGCGCAAAATGCCGCCGCTTGAAAGCACAACACGATATCCAATTGATTATTATTGACTATTTGCAGTTGATGACGGGAGGAGGTGACAGCAGCAAAGGCGGTAATCGTGAACAAGAAATTTCAGCAATTTCTCGTGCCTTGAAAGGTTTGGCGAAGGAATTGAATGTGCCTGTTATTGCCTTGTCGCAGTTAAGCCGTGCAGTAGAGACACGCGGAGGCAATAAAAAACCGCAACTTTCTGACTTACGTGAATCAGGTGCAATCGAACAGGATGCGGACATCGTTTCCTTTATTTATCGTCCAGAATATTATCAAATTTTGGAAGATGAGAATGGCAACTCAACCAAAGGAATGGCGGATATTATCGTCTCCAAACACCGTAATGGTGCTTTGGGTGAAGTGCGGTTGCGGTTTTTGGGTGAATTCTCAAAATTCGCTGACCCCGAAGATTTCCATTTCAACGATGTGGCTTTAGATTTCAATAGCCCGCAAGCGAATATCATTACCCGACCTTCAAAGATGAATTCAGAAGATTCAACTGATGTGCCGTTTTAAGATGATAAAAGACAATCTTTTGCTCGCTTCGCTCGCAAAATAGTGGAGGTATTTCATTTTTGCGAGCGAAGCGAGCAAAAGGCTAAGTGATTACAAAAAAAGAGTAAATTTTGAAGCGTGGTGAGCAAACTCACCACGCTTTTTTATGCTAAAAATTACTTTCAAAGCGTTATACAATTGTGATGTTTGTTCCCCTATCTTGCGGTGTTATAGATAATCGTTCAAATACTACTTGTACACTTTGTCCTTTCAAAAAGGGGAAAAGTGGTGAACCACCTCCTTCTCTTTTCCGAGCGAAGCGAGCAGTAGTGTACAGTAATATTAATTCCTCAATTACATGCTAATAAAAAATTTAAAAATAGGCGTTCAGTTGTTAGCTATTGGTTTGTGGTGTTTAATTGCTTGTCAACAAGCAAAAGAGACCCCTCCAGTACAAACGGCTTCTGAACCCCAAAAAAGCGTAAAAAATATGAAAGATTCATTAAAAACTGACGAATTGGAAGTGGCAACCCTCGGTGGAGGTTGCTTTTGGTGCATAGAAGCTGTTTTCGCAGAACTTCAAGGCGTGGCCAAAGTGGTGAGTGGCTACACGGGCGGTGCGACAAAAGACCCAACATACAAAGAAGTGTGCTATGGTAAAACAGGACATGCAGAAGTCATAAATGTTTATTTTGACCCAAAAGTTATCTCGTTTGAAGATATTTTGCGCGTCTTTTTTCACGTTCACGACCCCACAACCCTCAACCGACAAGGCAATGATATTGGTACACAATACCGTTCAGCAATATTCTTCCACAATGACGTTCAAGAAAGCAGTGCTAAAAAAATAATTAACGAATTTGAAAAAAATAAACTATGGGATGATAAAATTATCACAGAAGTTAGTAAATTTGCTTTGTTCTATTCGGCTGAAGGGTATCACCAAGACTATTACAAATTGCATGGATACGAGCCGTATTGTCAATATGTGATTTCACCCAAAATGAAAAAATTTAGATTGGCGTTTAAAGACAGGTTAAAAAGTACGCATTAGGAACGCTATTGCTCGCAAAAAGAGGAGAGGTGGTTTATTTTTCGGGCTTTGCCCGAAAAATAAACCACCTCTCCTCTTTTTTGCGAGCGAAACGAGCAATAGGATTTTTCCTAAGCAGTTACCTTTTTTATCCATTTCGTCAAAACAAAAAAGACATAAAAGATTTAATGTTTGATAATTAATTGGTTTTTAGTTGGAGGCGGTACGAGCGTACTGCCTTTTTTTATTTTTGTAAGCAAATATTTAGCCACAATTCACCCCGTAAAATAAACTATATTTCCTCTGCATTGAAACAGTAAACACTATTGCCCGTCAATCACCTAATTCTGTCACAAATTCCGATACTTTTATTTTACCTTACTATACCATAAGTTTACCTTACTATACCATAAGTAAGTAGGTAAGTAGTTGAGGAGTGGGCATAACCTAAAAACATCGTTTTTTGATTAAAAACAGATGTTTTGCGCGCGCTTCGCTCGCGCAAAAGGGAGGAAACGTGGTTCGTTTTTCGGCGAAGCCGAAAAACGAACCACATTCCCTCCCTCGCGCGAGCGAAGCGAGCGCGAGATGCAAAAAACGCTTTTAGGTTATGCCCATCCCTCAATCATAGATAATCGGTAATTACTTAGTCACGCGCTCGCTTCGCTCGCGCAAAAGGAGGAGAGGTGGTAAACAGTTACAATAATTTTATGCTAAAAATTGTGGCTCAATTACGGTTTCAAGTTGCTTTATAAATCCGTTAGGATTTACACGTTTATAGAAAATAAAAATAAGTAGTTTTTTCCCGAGTCCGTTAGGATTCGCACGTAAAATACCGAGATAAACGTGCGAATCCTAACGGATTCGGAGAGAATTTACTTGTTCGATTTTTCTATAAACGTTCAAATCCTAACGGATTTGTTAACAAATAGAATCGCAACGTGAAATCATAATAGAGCCAAAATTGTATCAAAAATCGTTTCTCAATAATTGGCATTATTTTATCTGTACTATTTTTTAGTTATTTTAAATATGTAAGCAAATAAATATATAAACTGTTACCAAAACTTATAATTAACTAACTCTGACATGTGATATGACATCATGTACATCTCGTTTCGTGTTACTCCCCCTCCTTTTTTTGTTAACACAACTCTCAACAACACAACTCTCTGCCGCGAACTATTATTGGGTCGGCGGTGCAGGTAACTGGGCAGTACTCGATCACTGGGCAACTACTTCGGGTGGGGCTGTTCGACATTCTCAAATCCCTACGGCTGCTGATGATGTAATATTTGATGCCAACTCCTTTTCGGCGGGTAATCAAGTCGTCAATGTGAATGTGCCAACGGCTTTTTGCCGCAGTTTTACTTGGACAGGTGTTACAAACACGCCTATACTGAGGGGGTCTGCAACATGCCATCTCGTGGTGTATGGCTCACTCACTTTAGTTCCTTCCATGCAATTTGATTTTCTGGGTGATGTCACTTTTCAAGGGGCAACTACGGGCAATACTATTACGATGGCGGGCAAAAAGTTCTTCAAAAACCTTAATTTCGATAATGCAACGGGTGAATGGACATGTCAAAGCCCAATAGTGGTGGATAGCACGGTTACGCTTAAAAATGGTACACTCAAAACAAATAGCCAAGCCCTTGACGCTAATCGGCTTTATGCCAATTGCGAAACATCGGGTACGCTCGATTTGGCAAATTCGTCGGTTATACTGAGGGGTGGTTTTTTTCAAGGTCATAGTTCAGTGACTTATACGCTATTGCTTGAACCGCTCCACACCAAAACCGTTTTAGGCGGCAGCCACACAATTGACTGTACGTCAGCAACAGCTTATGTATGGATTGGTGAAGCTACTTACCGACTAACGAACGTTAATCCAGTGTATATCAACGCTTTACACTTTTCAAATACAAGTGGTTGCGGCAATTTACTAAGTTATTACTTAGGCACACCCAATTTTAATTCCATCAAATTTAGTTCCAACGGCAAATTGTTGAACAGCGATATGAATATTCGCCGATTGACCCTCGCGAGAGGAAAAAGTACGGAGTTTGAAAGCGGTAAACTATTTAAAATTGATGCCCTCGATGCCGATGGCACTTGCGTCTCCGCGATTCTGATGAAAAGTACAAATACGGGTGAAATCGCCAAATTATCAAGTATTAACGCCATTACCGCCGATTATGTAACGATTCAAGACCTTATAACAACAGGACGTTTTACTGCCACTAATGCCATTAAACTGGGTACAACAACAGGTTGGACTGTCGTGGAAAGAACTCCACAAAGATTGTATTGGGTCAATGGAAACGGTAATTGGGACGACATAAACCATTGGTCAACTTCAAGTGGCGGCGCAAGTGGCGCGTGTGTACCGACTGCAAAAGACGATGTGGTATTTGACCAATATTCGTTTAGTGCAGCCTACCAAAAGGCAATTATCAACGTGGAAGATGCTTTTTGTAAAAATATGACTTGGGACAATACACGAGAAAATGCAGGAATTGGGGGGCTTCGTGCGCAGAATTTGCATATTTTTGGCTCTTTTTATCTCTCTCCTACCATGATTTGGGCGTTTGAAGGCAGGCTTTTATTTGAAAGCGAAGCAGCAGGGCAAGAAGTCAAAATGGCGGGTAAAGAAATGCTCAACCACATTACTTTTAATGGTGACGGCGGGTGGATTCAACAGGATAATTTGCAGACGCAGTTAGGCATTTATTTTTTAAAAGGAACGTGGAATACCAATAGCCACACCGTCTCTTGCATGTTTTTCAGAAGTGAAACCAAGCTGAATAGAAAATGGATTATGGGCAATTCCGACATCAATGTTGCCACTATTGCACCTATTTATACGGGTATGATACTCTTTGCAGACAGCTTAAGCGTTGACGCTGGACGTTCGCATTTGAGAATGCTTAAAGATTTTTCAAAGATTTATATTTTTGGCAGTGGCAATTTGAAGTTTTACAATCTGACCTTTTTCAATACCTACGAAACCCTCAGTAATGAGCGCGAAGAAGTAAAATTGAGTTTCAATAAAGTTGAATTCACTTCTACCCACTCCGTCACAAGAGGCAGCGTGACAATAGATACGTTGATTGTGGCAGCAGGTTCGGACAATATTTTTGATGAAGGTTTTAAAAACGACGCGAATGGTGAGACAATTACAACAGATACTAAAATCACGGTCAAAACAGTCATTACGCCCATAGGTTGCGAAGTGGCTAAAACCGTGTTGCGCAAGGCAAATCTGCGTAAAAATGTAACATTTGTCGCCAATAGACCCTCAGTGGTTTTGACGGGTTGCATTATCAAAAACATTTTGGCAGAAGGCAATATGATTGTGAATGATGGGCGCGGTTTGGGCGTTACAACGGGCTGGACGATTAATAGAGGCAGAGGCAGACAATTGTATTGGGTAGGAAACGGTGGGCAATGGTTCGACAAGCGGCATTGGTCATTGGCAAGCGGCGGCACGGGTGGTGAATGTATCCCGACCGACGAAGATGATGTCTTTTTTGATGCCCGTTCTTTCTCAGATAGCAACCAACTTGTCGGTTTGTCGCGCGGTCCAAACGGTCTTTTAACGGATTACGTGCAAGCCTGCCGCAATATGGATTGGACAGGTGCGCGGTTATCGCCCAAATTCCATTTTATGAATTTGTACGTTTTTGGCAATATCAAATTTTTGCCAACGCCACAAATGACCACCGAGGCAGAATATTTAACCCTGTTATCCGATAACTCTTACACGGTTCAAACAGAGGACCATAAAATCCATTCGGTGGATATGGCAGGTAAAGGCATTGGGACTTTTCAAAGCCAAATGGTTGCTGATTATTTTGCCGTTTCGGGCGGTGGTTTGACCACAAATAGCCATGATTTGACGGTTTCTTTCACCATTGATTTCAATAATTTCACGCAAGATTCTGTTTATATGCGCTTACAAAATTCACTTATTCGGCTTGTTTCAACGGTACGCCCAAGCAGATACCACGACAACGTGAATTTTAATGGCGATAAAATCAGCTTTGATGCAGGTCGTTCTACTTTCAAAATAGAAACCGATGCTGGTGGTATCAATAGCTTTAATCCTTCTACCTTAACGCAAAAATATCGGTTTCACAACGTTGTTTTCACCAGCCCGACAGGTATGGGGCGCACTTTCAGCGTGAACACAAATTTCTTTTTCAATAAATTATTTTTTGCGGGTGACGGCGAATTGTGGAACGTAAACGAAATGGATTCGCTGATTTTTTCGGCGGGTAAAACGTACAGCATTTCCGCAACGAATCTACAAACTGTTTATAAATATTTTGAAATGATTGGCAACAACTGCCTATCAATCCGTTTGCAATCTTTGACATCGGGTGTAAAAGCCACTGTTCGTATGAATTCGGGCGTTATTGCCTCTGATTTTGTGCAAATGAGCGACCAAAAAACAGATGGAACGATTCAATTTTTTGCGGGCGCACACTCTACTAATATTGGTACAACAAACAATGGTTGGCGTTTTGAAAGCCCTTTCAATCTTAAAGAGATAGGCTTTTTGGGACGTGATACTGTTTTTTGTAATGCGACTGCGCTTGAATTGAAAGCTCTAACCTCCAATATTGCCACGTACAAATGGAGTACAAACGCCACGACATCTTCAATATATGTCACCACACCGGGTGAATACCGTGCAGAAGTGACCTATACCAATAATTGTGTTATCCGAGATACTATTCTCATTGAACAGGTCAATTTAGCTCCCTTTGCTTTAGGCGCGGACACGCTTTTGTGCCAAAATGAAAAAGTGACTTTACAAATGCCCTTCGTTCCCAACGCGACTTACTCGTGGCAAGACGGTAAAACGACCCCTCAGTATAGCGCATCAAAAGCGGGGGTTTACAAAGGTGAAATAACAGTAAAAGGCTGCAAAGTGAGCGATGAAGTGGCTGTTGAGTTTGTAGAAGTAGGTGCTTTAAACTTGGGACAAGACACCACTTTGTGCGAAGGACAAGCCCTCGCGCTCAATGTGACGCTTGGCGGCGTGACTTATCTTTGGCAAGACGGCAACCGTACCCCTCAGTATTCTATCACCCAAGCGGGTTTATATTGGGTAGAAATAGGCAGTAATAATTGCAAAATCCGCGATTCTATACGGGTTAATTTTGGTAACACCGTTAATTTTGACATCGGACCAGACAAAACTTTGTGTGAAGGCGAAACCACTATGCTAAAAGCCTCAGTTCCCAATGCGCGGTTTCAGTGGCAAGATGGCTCTACATCTGAAACATTTGAAGTGAGCCAAGCGGGGGTTTACACTGTTGTTGCGTCAATTGGTACGTGCCGTGCGGCAGATACGGTCATAGTTGGCTACAAACCATCGCCAAACATTAATTTGGGTAATGACACCACTTTGTGCGAAGGCAATACACTCCTGCTCAAAGCCGAAGCCGAAGCAGGTGCAACCTATCGTTGGGACAATAATATGACGAGTTCTTATTGCCTTGTGCAGTCAAAAGGCAAGTATAAAGTCACTGTTTCATTGAATGGTTGCACGCAGACGGACAGCATCAACATCGGTTTTAATCCTATCCCAACTTTAAACTTGGGCAATGACACAACTGTTTGTGGGGCAATTACTTATCTGCTAAAATCGCGGAGTAATGCGACTACTTTCAAATGGCAAGACGGCTCAACACAAGCCAATTATCGGGCAACACAATCGGGGCAATACGCGGTAGAAGCCACGCTAAACGGGTGTTCAAAAATGGATACGGTACAAGTCGCTATCAAAGAAGTACCGACTTTTGAACTGGGCAATGACACGCTCGTATGCGGCGGAAAAGCGGTGACTTTGAAAGCAAACCTTCAACGTGGGACGCTCAAATGGTCTAATAATTCGACTGCCAACAGCATTGTTGTTACAAAAAGCAATCGTTACACCGCCGAAGCCAATTATTCGGGCTGTATTTTCCGAGATACCATCAAAATAACATTCAGTACACCCCCTCAGTATTCGCTCGGTGCAGACACCTCTATTTGCCGCTACGACACGGTGACGTTGCGTATCAATGTGCCAAATACAAACATCAGTTGGTACAATCAATCGAAGAAAAATATTGAGACGATTACGGAAGAAGGCACTTATTGGGCAGATGTGGTATCGAAAGAAGGCTGTACACACAGAGATTCTATCAAAATCATCGTGGATAATTGTATTCCTTTCCGTCCGTATGTACCCAATGTTTTTAGTCCAAACAATGATGGTGCGAATGACGATGTTAAGCCTTTTTTCCAAAACGAGTTCCAAATAACGGACAATTATTTGTTCCAAATCTACGACCGTTGGGGTGGCTTGGTTTTCTCAACCAATGATAAAAATGCCGCTTGGAATGGCACTCATCGTAATCAAGAGATTGACAACGGCGTATTTGTGTATATGGTAAAATTGACTTATAAAGATTTTAAAGGAACAGAAAAAAAAGCTGTACTTTCGGGGGATATTACTTTGTTGAGGTAAGAAAAATACTGAGGGGTATCTTTTGGACCCCGATGCGTCCGTTTTTTGAATTAGAATATGTGGGATTTAAAGGATAAGTTAAGATTTAAGCAGCCCCTAAATCGTATCTTTTTAATGAATCAAGGTAAATATTTAGCACCATGCCTTTTGCTCGCGCAACGACAGGATAAGAGGTGGTTCATTTTTCGGCTTTGCCGAAAAATGAACCACATTCCCCTCTCTGCGCGAGCGAAGCGAGCGCATTACCTTGAATCATTAAAAAGATACCCTAAATCTTTACACCTCCATATAAAGAGCCTCACTTTGCGCGAGCGAAGCGAGCGCAAAGGTGTGTGCTTAAAAGTAGCGATTATTTATGACTAACTATTTAGGCTAATATCTTTCCGATAATTTTACCCACGCACTTATAAAAAATATTTACGCACACCATAAACGGTGTTCATCACGTATGAGAAACACGTTTTCGTGGGGCTTGTCAATCTGGGTTTTGACGGCTATTGGGTAGCGCAAAAGGTTGTAGGTCTGCCTGTTTGTTTCATATAGAGACGTTGCATGTAGAGACGTTGCATGACGTTGCATGTAGAGACGTTGCATGCAACGTCTCTACGCGCCCCGCAACCGTTTCCAATTGCAAAATTGCGGCAGAAATGACCGCCTCAGTATAACCCCGTTTGCGGAGGTTATTTTTCAACAAATCGGTTTCAATCGGGCGATTGTTCTCTCGTTTTTCCCAATTGCCAAGATTGGTATAGCCCAATTGCTGCGTAAAAAGGGCGATGACCCTATTTTGTGTTGCGCGTTCTGTTCGCATTTTTATCGTTTATTTTATTTGTTACGTGGGGTAGAGACGTTGCATGCAACGTCTCTACGGTCAACGGTCATTTATACGGTCAACAGTCATTTATACGGTCAACAGTCATTTATACGGTCAACGGTCATTCTATGTTTGGTGGTGGGGGTTGCGTGGGGTGAAAACAATCTTTTTCCCAATTCAGCACATTATTTTCAATATAATAGTCAATGCGTTGATATTCTGCCTCGTTTCTGATGATGTGGTCGTGAAAACGGGTTTGCCAACCGTTAGGCAATTCCAAACGGTTCGCGTGTTTTGTGACTGCCGATTTGTAGGAACGGAGAATGGTAGATACCGAACCTGCATTGGGCGATATATCCGACATTTTTTGTTTTTTTTCAGACGATTCGGTTGATTGTGGCGATTGTAGAGACGTTGCATGCAACGTCTCTACCGTGTCGGCTACGACGGTGTCGGATAATTCAGCGGACGATTCGGGTAAAACAGGCAAGAATTCGTCCCTATTCAAAATCAATATCCCATGAATATGATTAGGCATAACCTGAAACGCGCCTAACTCCACCCCCTCAGTATGGTGAAGGATTTCGTGCCAAAACACATCTGCCAATACACCACAAGGTGATAATATCATTTTTCCGTTTTTTATTTCTCCGAAATTATATTCCCGGTTTTTGGTGCATATCGTAATGAAATACGCACCATTTTGACCATAATCATATCCTTCCAAACGGGTTGAGGGTATGCGGTATTTGTTTTTAAATTTTTCCATTGGTGTCGGTGTTTGATTAAATAATGTAATTGTTGTGGTTTGTGGTACGGTGTGTGTAGAGACGTTGCATGCAACGTCTTCTACGGCAGGTAATATATAGGCAATAGTAGAACAAAATAATGGTAATATTGGGGTAATTTACGATAATTTATGGGTAATTGAAATTTGGTCGGTGTGTGTAGAGACGTTGCATGCAACGTCTTTACGGAAGGTATTTAACAACGATTCCGCGAGTTCGGCAATCAACAACTTTGGCAAATCGTCCTTATCAAAACCCGACAACTTCGGTAAAACCTGCGTCTGCCACCCTGCAAACAATTGCATATTTTGGCGTTGCAAGGCTTCAAATTCCGCATTTTGACCAATCAAGGTGTTCCCCGCCATTAATGGTCGCCGTCGGAAAATTGTGCAAAATCATGTTCATTCTTGTCAAACCTGCGGTCGTCACGTCCATTTCCTGCCCTTCGAGCGTGATGGATTTGCCCGCTTCGGCAGCCACTTTGAGCAAAAGCGAACCCGAACCACAAGTCGGGTCATAAACCGTCGTTGCCGCCACCGAATTTTGAGCATTGATGCCAATGACTTTTGCCAAAATGCGACTTACTTCCGAAGGCGTGTAGAATTGCCCTTTACTTTTGCCGCTTTCTTGGGCAAAATGCTGCATCAAATACTCGTAAGCATCGCCCAAAATATCGTCGTGGTCGGCGCGATTTTTAGAAAAATCAAGCGCAGGACTGTTGAAAATATTGATAAGATTGGTCAATCATTTACAGAAAGTGTTTTTGCTAAATCGGTGACAGAAAATATCTCTATTGTTGAGCAAAAAACGGGTTTGTTGGTTGACAACAGCAAAGTAAATTTTGCGATTAGGCAATTAGCATTGACAGGCACCCATCAGTATTTGTACAGTATTATCAGCGAAATCATTAAAGTTTTATCAAGTCGAGATAAATCTATGGAGACCTGAGTCGTTATATTTTTTCTGCAATCCTCAATTTAGCTGACCTTGACCGTGGATTTATCCGCGTTTCTTCTGCCGTTGGTTCAATTGGTTTTTTAGTAATCACTTTAAAAGGACGAGAGATATTGCCATAAAAATCGGTCTCTAAAGTGCCGTCAAAATTCCCCGATTTCATAAAATTTTTAACCAAACGGTCTTCAATGGAGTGAAAAGTAATGACAGACAAACGTCCACCGGGTTTTAAAACGGCAAGCGACTGCTGTAAAAAATCCTTCAATGCCCCAATTTCATCGTTTACTTCCATGCGCAATGCTTGAAAAACTTGCGACCGATGGCGCATTTTCTCGCCCATACTGAGGGGGTCAGAAATGGCTAATAAATCATTGATATTTTTAAAACGTTTGTTGGTGCGGGCTTGTACAATTGCCTGTGCGAGGGTGCGTGAATTGCGAACTTCACCGTATTCACTGAATAGGCGTTGTAGTTCTTCTGCTGATTCTTTGTTGAGAATATCTGCTGCTGTTCTGCCGTCACTTTGGTTCATCCGCATGTCGAGTGCCGCGTCGAATCGGTAAGAAAAGCCGCGTTCGGCATCGTCTAATTGATGTGACGACACACCCAAATCGGCTAAAATACCATCAACTGACCGTACCCCTTCAAGCCTCATCAAGCGTTTTATATCCCTAAAATTGTGATTAATGAAGTGAAAACGTGGTTCATCGGTGGGTAAATTACGGCGTGCATCGGCATCTTGGTCGAAGCCGTAGAGTTTGCCGTCGTTATCTAACTGACTTATAATCAAACGACTGTGACCACCGCCGCCAAACGTAGCATCTATATAAATGCCAGAAGGTCGCAGACTTAACGCCTCGACCGCTTCATTGAGTAAAACTGTTGTGTGATAATTCATTAGACGAGAAATTCTTAGAAGCTGTTTTAAAACCTTTTTGTGAGATTAATCTGGGTATATTGTTTTATTTGAGGAAATTTTATTTTGAAAGTAATAATGGTTCTATTTCTTTTAAAATTAAGTTTTTCAAATGAAAACAGATACGTGAAATAATTCATAAAAAATTTTAAAACAGCTTCTTAATGTTCCAAATTCTTTGACCTAAATTTTTGTTAAAAGTCAGCAATCAAAAGAACTTGGAACAAAGAATCACAAAATAATTGTAAGAATTTTTAAGTGTTTCACCGTGTGAGTGGTGTGCTAAATCGTAAGTTGTGTTGAGAGAACAATTTGTGTGTTGCAAAAAACAAAAAAATAAGTGTTACAAAGTGTAAAGGTGTACGACTAAGGAAGATTTCAAATTTAAGATTTCAAATTTAAAAGTGCAATAAATTGAATTTCAATAGTTTGCAAAATTGAATGGCATATCTTATTTTTGTTTAGTTCCTAAAAAATGTTGTGTGTGTAAAAAACTAAAAAAAAATTAATGTGTGTGTGTAACTAAAAAATTTTGGTTGTAGAATTTTGAATGTCGTCAATTTACATTCATTCGCTTCGGTTGCCCAAAACCCGTTGTGCCAAATCAGTCATTGTCATAGTTTCGTCATTCATCATACGTTCGTACTCTTTGGCGTCCCATATTTCTATTTTATCACCGTAGGCACTCAATATGACTTCTTTCTCTAAGTTGGCGTATTCCGCCAAACGCTTTGGTACAAGTATTCGCGATTGGTCATCTAATTCAATATCCGTTGTACCATTGTGAAAACGGCGTAGGAAATTGCGCGTTTCATTGTCATAAGGATTAAGTTTCTCGAACTCTTTTACCGTAGTCTCCCAAACTTCCAAGGGAAAAAGGGTCAAATGTTTCTCAAAGCCTTTGTTTAGAACAAAATTATACGATTCTCGCTCCCCAAGCCGCCTGATTAAAGCGGAAGGAAGTCTGATTCGCCCTTTGGCGTCCATCGTGCAGTCGTATTCTCCGCGTAGGTTAAGCATTTGTTCAAAAAATTCAAAGATGAGTTAGTTTGGTTTGCCCTTGACTATCTTGTTAGGTCAAAAGTAAGACAAACTCTCCACATTTTACCACATTTTACCACTTTTTTAATAAAAAAAGTTTTCCACATTTTTATAAAATGTGCTAAATGACGATAAAAAGGTCATTTTTATGGTTTTTTCTAACATTTTGGGGGTATATAAATTGAAAAATTGCGATGTATTTTTTTCAAAAAAAGTAATTAAGGAACGTGCAAAAAATAAGCTATAACGAATAGAGCTGTTTTGTCCCAAAACTGTTATAAGTTATTGTTTGAGGAGTGGGCATAACCTAAAAACACCGTTTTTTGATTAAAAACAGATGTTTTGCGCGCGCTTCGCTCGCGCAAAAGGGAGAGACGTGGTTCGTTTTTCGGCTTCGCCGAAAAACGAACCACATTCCCCTCCCTCGCGCGAGCGAAGCGAGCGCGAGATGCAAAAAACGCTTTTAGGTTATGCCCATCCCTCATTTATGAATAACGGTGGGTTAAAACTCACTGGAAAATTACAAAACCATAGTATCCAACGGGTTTTAACCCGTTGTTTGTTAGAATTGCACAAATTATTTACAGTTTTGAAACCATACATAAATTCAAAATACGCATTAAAAGGCACTTTTGCGCTCGCTTCGCTCGCGCAAAAGG
The DNA here is from genome assembly GCA_034520175.1 of Saprospiraceae bacterium. Classification (GTDB taxonomy): domain Bacteria; phylum Bacteroidota; class Bacteroidia; order Chitinophagales; family Saprospiraceae; genus JAAFJT01. The sequence continues at coordinate 177,385 of JAXHNU010000004.1, read as the reverse complement.
AGGAAGGTGGTTCATTTTTCGGGCTTTGCCCGAAAAATGAACCACATCCTCCCCCCTCGCGCGAGCGAAGCGAGCGCGAGAACCAGCAGTTTAGATTTTATGTATGGTTTCAAATACAGTAAGTAAAAACGCTAACCAATCACAAATTTTGCAAAAAAGCAGAAATATTTAAAATAAAAAAAATATGACAAAGCTGTTCTTAATCATTTTAGTTTTTTTATCAGGAAGTTGCCATACATTTGCTCAAACGACTGACGATTTACGCGAGAAAATACAATAAATTATAGCGTCAAAAAACGCCGTAGTGGGCGTTGCTATTGCGAGTAATGGCGGAAAAGATACAATATCTGTCAACGGAGTCGAGCATTTTCCACTACAAAGTGTTTTTAAGTTCCACATTGCATTGGCTGTACTCGCGCGAGTGGACAAGTAAAGTAGGTTTGATGGCGGCAGTAAACGATATGGGCGTTGTTTTTCTGCCCAGTAGAAAACATTTTTTTATCAGTGTTTTTATTACAAATTCAACAGAAAATCCTCAAACAAATGAAAAAATAATTGCAGATATAACAAAAGCGGCTTGGGATTATTTTACCACGACGAAAGAATAAAGAGATTTACGCTTAGATACGCTTAGGAACGCTAAAACAATAACTAATAACAGTTTTCGGGACAAAACAGCCCTATTTGTTATAGCTTATTCTTTGCACGTTACTTAGTAAAACAATTTTGTAATTACTTAGTTACGCGCTCGCTTCGCTCGCGCAAAGAGAGGAGAGGTGGTTCATTTTTCGGGCTTTGCCCGAAAAATGAACCACCTCTCCTTCCCCGCGCGAGCAAAGCGAGCGCGTGATTAAGTGATTACAAGATTTTGTAAATTTTTTCGCGGCTATTTTTTCTTTGGCGGCTAACTCTTTGTGTCTTTTTTACGTGGCTTGATATTCAAGGTCGTGCTACATTCATATTAAACAATCGAAATTTATGTTCAATTATTTTATCAATTCTTTTAAAAGAAAAATGGCGCGGCGGTATTTCAAACGCTATCCAAGTCTTGTCACAACCTTCAATCTGAGTGAAACGGGGGCGGTCGAGTTCGCTAATTGGTCGAATCCGTTGGTTTTGTCCAAAGATATTACGCAGGAAAAAGTAGATTTTTTCAAAAAACTCGCGCCAGAAGGGAGTATGTGCATTGACATTGGTGCCAATATCGGGGAACACAGCGTTTCTATGGCTTTGGCGGTGGGCAAGTCGGGCGTTGTGGTATCATTTGACCCAAATCCGATTGTTTTTAATATTTTGAAAGTTAATTCTGAATTAAATCCGCAATTGACAAATATAAAACCGTTCAATTGTGCTGTCAGCGAAACAGACAGTGAATATTATTACAATTCGTCGGAAGCTTCGTTTTCAAATGGTGGCATTTCGATGGCGAAGCTGAACAATCACGGTAAATTTCAATTGGAACAGAAAATAAAAGGCGTGAATTTGAATACGTTTTTGCACCAAAACTTTGAACACGATTTGCCCCAATTGCGCTTGATTAAGGTGGATACTGAGGGGTATGACAAGGAGATTTTAAAATCCATTTCGCCCGTTATTGCCCAATACAAACCCGTGATTATTGCCGAATGTTTCCCCAAATTGACTAAAACCGAGCGCATTGATTTGTTCAATACCATAGCCAGACACGGCTACGATTTATATTATTTTAGAGATATTGATAGAACAACTGAAACAATAAAAATCACGCAAGACGATATGGAAAAATGGAAACATTTTGATATTTACGCGCTTCCCGTCTAAGCAACAAATTGCGCTCATTCGATTAGATTGCCCATTTTTATTCATCTAATCAACCCAAGTTTTGTGGGATAAAAACGCGGCTTCGCCGCGTAAAAATCTAATGGAGCGAGCCGTTTTTTTGTTAAAAATTTGGGCAAAGTCCAAATTTTTAACAAAAAAACGGCTCACTCCGAAAAAAACTCTCCCCGCCGCCGAAGGCTGCGCGTTTTGGGTGACTACCACAAAACTTAGATTAATTATTAGAATCAATCCGATTCATATCACTATAAAAAATCAAATACCAAGAATCATCGCGCTTCAAAAACCGCCGATAAGTCCCAAAATTTTCTGCTTTTTGCATAATAATCTCCGTAATAACTGTTGGCAAAGGACTGTCAAACCGTCGTGTGTAAAGCGAATCAACAAACATAGACCCACGGTGCATGACCCACTTATCGGCTGTCCAACGAAAATTATTTGCTAAAGTAGCACTATCGGGTGACATTGGGTAGCCTTCAAGCGGAAAAGAAATATGCGCCATTTGAAAGGTACTATCGGCGTGGAATTTCTCATAAAACGCGATAAAATCGGGGGGCAAGCCAGTGGTTTCTTCTTGTCTCAAAGTGGGCGGTGACGGCTTGCAACTGACGACAAATAATACCAAAATTAGGCAATTTAAAAGGTTTTTCATTGTTTTATTTTTTGAATAAATGTAACTATTTCGGTTCTTTGACAATTTTAGTAGGAACAAAAATACCACTCAGTAAACAAGGTATATTTGAATCAAAAAAGAGGTAAAAATTGATGTTTGGGGAACTTTTCAAATTCTCCGAATGTGGTTGCTACTAAAATTATCGTAACTACTTAGCCCATAGCTCGCTTCGCTCGCAAAAAAAGGGGAATGGTTCGTTTTTCGGGCTTTGCCCGAAAAACGAACCACATTCCCTCACTCGCGCGAGCGAAGCGAGCGCGTGACTAAATAATTACAAATTATCAAAGAACCATTATTTTTGCTATATCAAAGGAGGCTGTGAGAAGCAGTGTGTACAAAAGTAGCTATTGTTTATGAATAACTACTTATTCGTTCTATAATTAATCTAAGTTTTGTGGTATTAAAACGGGCTTCGCCACGAGGGAAACCTAATAGAGCGAGCCGTTTTTGTTGTTAAAAATCTGGGCAAAGCCCAAATTTTTAACAAAAAAAACGGCTCGCTCCGAAAAAAATCTCCCGCGCCGCCGAAGGCGGCGCGTTTTGAGGCACTACCACAAAACTTAGATTAATTACTTGAGGGATGGGCATAACCTAAAAGCGTTTTTTGCATCTCGCGCTCGCTTCGCTCGCGCGAGGGAGGAGACGTGGTTCGTTTTTCGGCGAAGCCGAAAAACGAACCACGTCTCCTCCCTCGCGCGCGAGCGGAAGCGAGCGCAAAACATCTGTTTTTAATTAAAAAACGATGTTTTTAGGTTATGCCCACTCCTCGATTAATTACTTAGCCTATTGCTCGCTTCGCTCGCAAAAAATGAACTACATTCCCTTTTTTCCGAGCGAAGCGAGCGCAAAGGCGTACTTTTATGCGTTTTAGAATTTTATATATGGTTTCCAATTTTTATAAAATCACGGAGACGCAGCGATGTCTTTGATACCTAATTTCAAAACTTTACTTGTCCTTTTAGGTTTATAAGATTGGTAATTATTTAGCCCATAGCTCGCTTCGCGCGCAAAGAAGGGGAGAGGTGGTTCGTTTTTCGGGCAAAGTCCGAAAAACGAACCACCTCTTCTCCCTCGCGCGAGCAAAGCGAGCGCGTGACTAAGTAATTACGAAAATTGATGAATTTAGAACCTAAGAATTAAAGTTTATTTACATGCCTGTATTTTCACTTAATGCCATTCAACAAATGGCACGCATTCCTCGTTTGACGCTTATTAATAGCATTACTGGATTTAAAAGCGGTAATTTGGTAGGCACGGTCAATGCCGAAGGTATTACAAATGCCGCTATATTTTCCTCTGCCGTGCATATCGGCTCTGACCCACCTTTGATTGGTATTGTCACGCGCCCGATTGTTCCTGATGGTAAAACGTCGCGCCACACCTATGATAATATCAAAGCCACGAGGTTTTTTACCCTCAATCATGTCAGCGTGGATATAATTGACAAGGCACACCAAACCTCTGCCAGTTATCCCGATGGTGTTTCTGAATTTGAAGCTGTTGGTTTGACCCCTCAGTATTTGGGCTTGAAAGGCGTACCTTATGTGTTGGAAAGTCCAATAAAAATGGGTTTGGAATACGTCGAAGACTACTTCATCAAAGCCAATCAAACCGTGATGATTATTGGAAAAGTCGTCGAATTGATTCTTCCTGATAGCTGTTTAGATGAACAAGGTAACTTAGATTTAAACCGTGCTGGAACAGTTGCGGTAAGTGGTTTGGACACGTATCACAAAGCTGAAATGGTGAAAAGATTGCCTTATGCCCGTGTGAAATGAGCAACAACACATCATTGAGAGCGTTGGTACTCATCACTTTTGCAACACAAAATTTTTCCGATTAATCGCATCAAACCTTTAAATCAATTTTATAGATGGCATTAAGCAAATTGGACTGGAATTATCTGTTTATCGCGTTTTTAGGTGGCTTTTTTTTCCTTCCATTTTTGGGTGGTGTACACCTATTCGATTGGGACGAAATCAACTTTGCGGAGTGTAGCCGCGAGATGCTACTGAGGGGTGAATACCTACGTCCACATATCAATTTTATGCCATTTTGGGAGAAACCACCGCTTTTTATGTGGTTTCAAAGCGTAAGTATGTATCTTTTTGGGGTTAACGAATACGCAGCTCGTTTTCCGAACGCAGCGTGTGGTATTCTGACGCTTTTGATTATCTATCATATAGGAAAAAAACGTTACGACAAAACCTTTGGTTGGCTATGGTTCATGGCTTATGGTGGGTCTATTTTGCCTCATTTGTACTTCCGAAGTGGAATAATTGACCCGTTTTTTAATCTATTTATTTTTCTTTCACTTATTTTTCTGATAGAGGGCAGTAGCCCAAATCAGACATCGCCAGTCCGAAATTTAATTATTGGCGGGATATTTTCGGGCTTTGCTATTTTGACAAAAGGACCTGTGGGATTATTGCTCGTTGGTTTGACATGGTTTTTTAAGTTATTGATTTTCAAAGAACTAAGATTTAGAAATTGGATACACATTTTCATTTTTTCTTTCGTTGCCCTACTTATTACGAGCCTTTGGTTTGGCGTTGAAACAGCGAAAAATGGGACGTGGTTTGTCAAGACTTTTATTGAATACACCATCAGACTCGCGCGAACTGAAGACGCAGGACACGGCGGTTTTGTCGGTTATCATTTTGTGGTTTTATTCTTAGGCTGTTTTCCAGCGTCTATTTTTGCCTTGCGTAGCCTTTACTTCCGTAAAAATTTTGGCACCGAAAACATTGATTTTTCGCGATGGATGAAGACCTTATTCTGGGTGGTTTTAATTGTTTTTAGTCTTGTTCAATCCAAGATAGTACATTATTCTTCGATGTGTTATTTGCCGCTTACTTTCCTGTCCGCTTTGACGTTAAAAGTGTTGGTTGCAGAAGATAAAGTGCCTAAATACTTGAAAATCATTATTTTAAGCATTGGTATTTTCATTGGTTTATTAATTGCTGCCCTACCTTTTGTCGGTCAAAACATCGCGCTTTTGAAGCCTCTTTTTCAAAAAGACATATTTGCATTGAAAAATTTAGATGCTGCTATTATTTGGCATTGGTGGGAATCAATGGTCGGTTTGGGTTTTGTCATCGCCTTGATTTTAGTCTATTTTAAGTTTGAAAAACGATTTATACTGAGGGGTACTGTTTTGTTGTTTACGGCAACGGCGGTGTTTCTAAACGCTATTCTGATTGTTTTTATCAACAAAATTGAAGGCATTTCTCAAAATGCAGCAATTGAATTTTATGAAAGTAAAATCAACGAAGATTGTTATATTCAAACACACGGTTTTAAAAGTTATGCTCATTTGTTTTACAGTCAAAAACGTGTACCGACAAACCCAAATCATAACGAAGGCAACTGGCTAAAATATGGCAATGTAGATAAACCTACTTATTTTGTCACTAAATTCAATTCAAAACCTGAATTAGATACTGTACAAACGCTCCGATATTTGTACGATAAAAACGGGTTTGTTTTTTACCAAAGAAAGTAATTAATCTAAGTTTTGTGGTGTAAAGACGCGGAACTTTGCCGCGTAAAAAGCTAATAGCGAGCCGTTTTTAACAAAAAAAACGGCTCGCTCCGAAAAAACTCCTCGCGCCGCCGAAGGCGGCGCGTATTAATTATTTCTTCTCTTCCTTCGGTGTTACCTTGCCTTTAATCATCAAAACCATGTTTGATGGCTCTGTGTTTGCTGTAATTGTAACAGACTTGCTTTGGTCACCCGGCTTGCCTTTTGAGTCAAAAATAACTTTGATTTGGCTTGATTTACCCGGTTTGATGGGTTCTTTAGGCCACTCAGGAACAGTACAACCGCAAGAGCCGTGAGCATCGCTGATAATCATGTCGTTTCCACCTGTGTTCTTAAATTTGAAAATGTGTATCATTTTTTCACCTTCAGCGATTGTACCCCAATCGTGACTCGTTTCATCAAATTTTGCAGATGTGGTTTTGCCACCCGCAACGACTGGTGGAGCTGGTGTGACGTTTGCCGTACTTGGCTCAACTTTAGTTGTGGTTGGATCAGTAGCTGAAGCAACTGCACTTTTTACTGCTGCGGCAGCAGCAGGGACAGCTTTAGCAACTTCTGTTACGGCAGCCGTAGTTGTGGCAGCAGTCGCCGCAGTATTTGCGACAGTTGTGGCAGCAGCCGTAGCAGTTGCGGCATCAGTAGTTGTCGCTGCGATAGCGGTAGCAGTATCAGCAGCAGGTTTTTCATTTTTGCAAGCAGCAAAAAAGAAAAACATTGAGGCAAAAGCAAAACTTTTAATTACATTTTTCATTGCTTCTAAATTTTTGATTTTTAGTTTTTTAATAAATTTTTTCCAGAGATTAGACCGCTCAGTATTTTTCAAAAGCGGGGCAAAAAGTAGTTTGTTGTTAATTGTTTCTAATTACTTAGTCACGCGCTCTCCCGAAGGTATTCGGGAGGTAAACAGACTTCGCTCGCCCGAGTGAGGAGAGGTGGTTCGTTTTTCGGGTTTTGCCCGAAAAACGAACCACATTCCCCTTTTTGCCACCGAAGTCTGTTTACATCCTGAGTACCTTCGGGAGAGCTATGGGCTAAATAATTACAATTATTTCATTCCTTCAGCAAAACACCTTCATTTAAACGTCAAACGCTTCAAAATGTTATAATCAATCTAAATTTTGTGGTTGTGGGGACAAGGTACGCCTCATTTCTAATTAAATATAAGGGCAAAGTTTGTAGATTTTCGGCAAATATTTGTCGTTTTTTTGTTAAAAAATCTAATCAAAACGTCAATTTTTTTTGAAAAGCCTAAAGTAAGTCGGGACGCCGTTCTTTAGTCCGTTCAATAGCTTTTTCGTACCGCCAATCTTGGATTTTGGCTTCATGTCCAGACAGTAAAACTTCGGGTACTTTCAAACCTTTATAATCGGCAGGGCGCGTATAAACAGGTGGGGCGAGCAAATTGTCTTGAAAAGAATCGAATAAAGCAGATGTTTCATCACCCAATACTCCTGGAATCAGTCGCCCGATGGCGTCTGCAACAACGGCGGCGGCTAATTCACCACCCGATAATACATAGTCGCCAATAGATATTTCTCGCGTAATAAACAGTTCTCTGATGCGTTCGTCCACACCTTTATAGTGTCCGCAAAGCAGCATCAAATTTTTTTTCATGGACAGATTGTTGGCAGTTGTTTGGTCAAATCGTTTCCCGTCAGGTGTCATGTAAATAATATCATCGTAAGTACGTTCCGCTTTCAAAGCATTGATACACAAAGCAATTGGTTCAATGAGCATCACCATTCCTGCGCCGCCACCAAACTGGTAATCGTCGAGTTGCTTACTTTTGCCAATACCATAGTCGCGTAGATTGTGGACAACTACTTCAAACAAGCCTTTTTCTTGCGCCCTTTTCATAATCGAATGACTAAAAGGACTCACCAATAGGTCGGGAACAGCAGAAATGATGTCAATACGCATTTTATGGAGTTGTGAGTTATGGCAATTACTTAGCCCATAGCTCTCCCGAATACCTTCGGGAGAGCGCGTGACTAAGTAACTGATGTTATGTAGAGCTATAGGCTCGACCGATTTTGTAGCGGCGGATTTCAATCCGCTGAAAACATACGTACCTTTTCATCAAGAGCCGTAGGTTCGACCCCTATTTATATGCACCGAGCCTACGGCTCTTAAATAATCGGGTTTAAATTTTCGGCGGATTGAAATCCGCCGCTACAAAATTGTTCATGCCTGCGGCATTTTTGGCACACCTGCGTAACATCAGTAAGTAATTACGAGTTATAAGTTTGATAACGACATTGAAAATTTGTCAGCAATTTCCGCTTTGGCTTTTTCACAGGCGGCGTAGCTGCCTAATCTCGGTAATACACAACGAAAAAATGGGTTTTACTAAGCGGTGCAACCGCTAAACCGACTGTTTTGCGGTTACACCGCATAAAAATTAGATTGTCTTTAAATATTACCAAGATTAGGCAGCTACGCCGCCAGAAAATCCCAAAGCGGAAATTGCTGACAAATTTGTGAAACATTTTTACAAATATTTGAACATCAATTATTTACAAAATAATTTAACAACCTTACAATGTCGTCATCAAAGTTATAACTGAGGAGTGGGGATAACCTAAAAACATCGTTTTTTGATTAAAAACAGATGTTTTGCGCGCGCTTCGCTCGCGCAAAGGGAGGGAATGTGGTTCGTTTTTCGGCGAAGCCGAAAAACGAACCACATTCTCTCCTCGCGCAAGCGAAGCGAGCGCGAGATGCAAAAAACGCTTTTAGGTTATGCCCATCCCTCAGTTATAACTCATAACTAACTTACTGGTTGATTTTGATTAGCTCAACGTCAAAAATCAACGTTTCGTGTGGTCCAATATCGCCACCTGCACCACGTTCGCCGTAAGCCAAACCTGATGGGATAAAGAGTTTCCATTTTGAACCTACGGGCATCAATTGGAGGGCTTCTTGCCAGCCTTGAATAACACCATTCACTGGAAAATCAATCGGTTGACCACGCTTAATAGAGCTGTCAAAAACTTTTCCGTTCAACAATTTACCTTCGTAATGAACAGTTACTTTGTCCGTAGCTGCTGGTTTTGGACCTGTACCTGCTTCAACAATTTCATATTGCAAGCCACTTGCCGTTGTGGTCACACCTGCACGTTTGCCATTTTCGTCTAAAAATGCTTTACCTGCGCCAATGTTCACCGCGAATTTTTTAGAGTTGATAGCAGACATGTGGTTGCTAAAAATCTGATTGGCAGTTTGTGCATCAATCGCTTCTTTGTTTTTGAGGGCATCTTGGAAGCCTTTACTCATAGTAGCCGCGTCAATATTAAGACTATCTACTGTTTTGAAATTTTGAGCGAATAAAACACCCAAACTGTAACTAACTGAATCCATTTTTTGAGTCGTTGGATTTTGTGAAAAAACGTCAGCAATCAGCGTGATTGCCGCCGCAAAAGTCAACATAATTTTTTTCATTTTTGAAATGAGTTGCTTGAATTGAAATAAAATTTCTGTAAAACGCCGCAAAAGTAAACCTTTGTGATGAATTGAATCGTTAAATAAAAGTCAAAATTTCTGCCAATTGGTTGTGTGCCGCAAATTTTAGGTGAAATAGTTACAGACAATTAGACATTGAAAACAAATAAAGTATCTAATTTGGTTTTGAAAACCTTTTGGAAAGTTGAAAACCTTTCCAAAAGGTGTGGTAAGTTATATTTTACAAATTCCTTTAGTAAAAAACGGCAGAAGAGATGCCTACTAAATGACAAAAAGAGCCAAAATACTGAGGGGGTCAAATATCGTTCAATTTATCTAAAGGCAAACCAGCTTTTTTCGTGCGGTCAATCTTTGCCTTCGAGGCTTTATATAACTCTACGATACCTTGGAATTTTGTCAAAAAAGGGTCAATTTTCTTGAAGGGCGGCATTTCTAAGCTATCATCGTCGTCTTCGTCATCATCATAATCGTCATTTTCGTCATAATCTATGCCATCGCTATTTATACTGTTTGCTATTTTCAACCAAAACGCAAATAAACAACGATAGTCACCCCTCAGTATATACTTCTCCTCGTTTGAGGAACAGTCTTCATGGGCATTAGCCAAAACAACAAACCCGCGCTTGTCAAAGACATTTTCTCTGGTACATCGTCCAGCCGAATCGGTCACTAACGACTTTTCAAAATAAACGTTGTTGTAAAAAATCTGTGCATTGAGAATGAGAAAGCAGTCATATTGTCGGCGTGACTTTGAGTCACGCCGACAATAGCCCCTCAACCTTTTATCTTTGCACGAATTTTTTACAGCAACAAATAAACTGTACTTTTTAGCGGAAGGCGATTTCAATGACCCTTACAGCAATCGGCGACTGTTTCGCATGGACAACGGCAACGCGCAACCCCAAGTTGTGCCGTTAGATGTGAACAATTATGCCCGTTTGAATGGACAAATGAAGCCAACTGTGATGCAGAATCAGCTTTTTTTCTCTGTTCGTCGCAACGATACCGTTTATGAACTTTGGAAAAGTCCAGATGGGGTAAATGCCAGTATTGTGGACACGATGGCGAATTTTCCAAGGTTTAACACGTAATTTTCCTTACACCAAACCACCTTTATTTGAGTATAAAATCGTTGGTGCGGTCAACTCCAAAGTCCTTTTTACGTCTCGAACGAGTACATCTTCCAATCTTGCCGATACTTTATACAGCTTAGACAAAATTAGTTTTTATCGTTCGCAACTTTTGGAGAGTTTTCAAACTCTCCAAAAGTTATTTATTCACGACAAATTAAAGCCCCAACAACCCCTTCAAAGCATCGTAATACACCGAAGCTGCCACATTGCCCACGATGCCTTCCGCGTTTTTATTCAGCCAATCCATTGCTTTTTGTCCGATACTCATTTTAGCAGCTTCGGTCGGGGCGGCTTCCGCAACGATGGCTTTCAGTTCTGTTTGTTGCGTTGTTGTGAAAGCGGCAATTTGTTGTCTCAAACTGTCCAATTCTTCTTTGCTGATGCCAATATTGTGCGTGTGTTCAATTTTGCCGATGTGCTCCGATTGATAGACTTGGCTGTTGTGGTAGGTATGGTGATGGATTTGAGACGGTGACTCAACGCTGTCATACGCAAACGGAATATCCATTTTACCCGCGCCAAAGCCTTCGCGGAATTTTCCTTTCAAATATTGTCCCCCCAAAAACTGTTTCTCGTTGTACTCAGACAAATAACTCAACAGCGTGTTGACAAGTCTCGCTTTTTCAACGTTCCAATCCTCTCTTGACACCAAGCCTAAGTCATAAGACCGTTTTGAATCGCTATAACGGGCTTTCAAGCCTGTGGCAAAGTCATAATTGTGCAATTTGTCAAGAGCTTCTCCTAATTTTCCTTCTTCCAAGAGCTTTTTAATCGCCTCATCCATCCGTCCACCTTTGCGGGTGAACGCATCTAAGCTGGCGGTAGCTTCATCAAACAGACCCCTCAGTATAGCGGCGGCTTGAAAGTCTTTGCGCGATTTATTGCACTTCAAGGTCTCATTCGCAGCGCGTGCATCTAAGACATCTTCGTATTCAAACTCAAAAGGACGCGCCGCCGTTTGGCATTTTTCACAATGGCAGAGGATACTTTTATCCACCTCGACCTTGTCTTCAAACGGTTGATTGACCTCCCGCCAGTGCTTCATCAGTGTCCGAATGAGCAGTTCGCTTTGTTCGCCGCGTGCGCTGATTTCGATGCGGTTGTTGCGCCAATCATCTTCTATTTTCACTTCTGCGTCCGTGATGTCCAATGCTTTGCCATTCAAAACACAGCCATTGCGCCAAATCCACTGTTCGCCTTTGTCCAACGGCACAAGGTAATTGTGCAACGACACGATAAGCTGTATCGGCACAACGCGGGGCAACCAATCGTATTTCAGGTGCAAACGGACATTGTGTTCGGTATTCCACTCAGGCATGCCGTCCGTATTTTCGGGCAGTTTGGCAGGAACGATGTGTTTTTGCGAAGCTGTATTGAAATAACTGAGTTTGAACTCTTGCATCAATGCCAACAATTCGGTGGTGCGGTTGGTGTATTGGGGTTCGTACCAGATTTTTTGAGCATCTTCTTTTCTAAACCAACCCTTGTTTTCTCTAACAATCGCATCGTCCAACACCCGATAAAGGGCATCGGTCACCCATTCGCGGTTGAGTATGACCATGCTTTGGAGGTCGCTGTCTTTGTAATGCAATAGATAACCCAAGGTATGAAAGATGTCCAAGAGGTCAGTTTGTTCCGTGATTTGGACAATGCCTTTCTTTTTGCAGACAGTATAGAAGTCTTCTACTGAGATATGGTTGTTTTTTTCGAGTTTAGCTAAGGCGCGGCGCACATTCACCCATTGGCGCGGCATTTCTCTGCCGACATGGTTGAGTTGGCAAAAACTGGCTTCCAAATGTGCCTTGAAGCGGCGGAAACGCTCCAATTCTTTGCGGTCGAAGGTGTCCGCTTTTTCATCTAAGGCATTGAGATTGATAAGAAACGACTCATTTTGTCGCCAAAACGGGTAGCGTTTTTTCAAGTCAATGAAATCGCTGCCTTCGCGGTTGGTTTTGGGGTTCTGAACCAAGACCACGGGTCCGTAGTTGCCCTGTTTGTCTCTGCCTTGCCGTTGTATGGTTTGTAGCCAAAAGTCTATTTCTTCTTCATTTTTGTTGCGGTCGGTATCGGTCACGATGACATACACCGATTGTTCTGCCACAAACAGTTGGTGCAAGAGGCGGTAATAGTCCTGACCGCCAAAATCCCAGAGGTTGTATATCATTTTATGGCGTTCGCCGTCTTTTTCAATGTCGCATTTATACGGCTCGATTTCTATCTCGAAGGCTTTGGTGCTTTCGCTTTGCGCGGGCATCGCCGCACTCGGGCTTTTCAGTTTGCGGCGCAAGGTCGTTTTGCCCGCTCGTGGCTCACCTAAGACCAAGACCCGCGCTTCAAAAAGCCGTTCTTTGGGTTTATTCAGATAGTTGAGAACGGCTGGGTTGCCTTTTTTGATAGCGGCTATCAGGGGTTTGTCTAAGGGGCAATCTTTGACATAAATACCCGGTTCGTCTTTCCAATCCTCCCATTTGAGGGCTATCCCTTTTTCTATTAGGGCTTTCAAGGGACTTAAATCGTTAATTTGACAGCCTGAAAGGTCAATTTTCTCTAAATTTAATAGATTTTCTAAAGACTTTAGGTCAACAACGTTTGTCTTATCAATATCGAGCCGTTGCAAGTTGGCTAAATCTTTCAAGGGACTTAAATCGCTCACTTGGGTCGAGTGCACTACAAGCAGTTGCAAGTTGGCTAAATCTTTCAAGGGACTTAAATCGCTCACTTGGGTCGAGTAAACGGAAAGCAGTTGCAAGTTGGCTAAATCTTTCAAGGGACTTAAATCGCTCACTTGGGTCGAGGAAACGTAAAGCTGTTGCAAGTTGGCTAAATCTTTCAAGGGACTTAAATCGCTCACTTGGGTCGAGTAAACGTACAAGCTGTTGCAAGTTGGCTAAATCTTTCAAGGGACTTAAATCGCTCACTTGGGTCGAGGAAACGTAAAGCTGTTGCAAGTTGGCTAAATCTTTCAAGGGACTTAAATCGCTCACTTGGGTCTCGGAAACGGAAAGCCGTTGCAAGTTGGCTAAATCTTTCAAGGGACTTAAATCGCTCACTTGGGTCGAGGAAACGTAAAGCAGTTGCAAGTTGGCTAAATCTTTCAAGGGACTTAAATCGCTCACTTGGGTCGAGGAAACGTAAAGCTGTTGCAAGTTGGCTAAATCTTTCAAGGGACTTAAATCGCTCACTTGGGTCGAGGAAACGTAAAGCAGTTGCAAGTTGGCTAAATCTTTCAAGGGACTTAAATCGCTCACTTGGGTCGAGGAAACGTAAAGCAGTTGCAAGTTGGCTAAATCTTTCAAGGGACTTAAATCGCTCACTTGGGTCGAGTAAACGTTAAGCAGTTGCAAGTTGGCTAAATCTTTCAAGGGACTTAAATCGCTCACTTGGGTCGAGGAAACGTAAAGCAGTTGCAAGTTGGCTAAATCTTTCAAGGGACTTAAATCGCTCACTTGGGTCGAGGAAACGTAAAGCAGTTGCAAGTTGGCTAAATCTTTCAAGGGACTTAAATCGCTGAGGTCTTTTTGTCCGTTGAGAAAGAGCGTTTTTACCCCCCTCAGTAATTTGAGCTGTGGGGAGAGCGATTTTAGGTTATTGGCTTCGCCTGTGTTTTCAGAATCAATCCATTTGCCTTGCTTTTTTTCTAAATCATAGTACCAATATCTATGGCTGAGAATCAACACCTCCAAATCGGTGAGTTCAAAGAGCGCGTCGGGCAGTTCGGTCAGCCCGCAGTTGCCGAGGTCGAGTCTTCCTGTGCGTTGTATTTTTTCGAGTGCTATGCGTTCGAGTGCGCGTTTCATAGAATTAGGATTTTAAGGATTTGTATGGATTTAATAGGATTGATGTAACCTGCGATTATTGTAGAAATCGAAATATTGTGACAGCCCTTTGAATAAATCAGTTCCGCTCGCTCACAGTCTTCTCAAAACTACCCACAAACCTAAACCAAAGAACGGTACTGCTCGTGAGGGTCTCCAGCCCCGACATGTATTATATTTTAGGTCTCTGACCTCTTTAACTACTTTGTAACTTGATTCAAATGAAGACCTTAACCCCTAGTATTTTAGCCTTGTCAATCAACTTGTACACTTCTTGATACTCAAATAGGTCAGAGACCTAAAATATAATACATGTCGGGTCTGGAGACCCTCACGAGCAGACTCGTGCTTTGATTCAAAATTTGAAGACTCACGACGAGCTGGAATACCCCGCACAAGCGGTAAAAAAAACGGTTGTTTTCATGAAAAATGAGTGAAAATACTGAGGGGGGTAAAATGACGCATTATTTTATAAATTCTCCCACCGTCACGGTTCTCGTTCTTATAAAAGCCTTCATACTCGCAATCGAATTCTCAAAATTTGCAGGCGAACTGAGGTGCGTGTGAAATGGTTGCTCGGGTTCTGTCCCATTCACAAACGGCTTGATGAGCGCGTAATATTTGTCAATTTTCGCCTCAATTTTTAGTGGAATGTACACATTGGTCGCAAATTCCTTGACATACATTTTATACCGCGCGTAATAATCGGGTTGGTCAATGATGTATCGAATGAGAGGCCAAGCACTGGTGATTTCTTTCATTTCAAAACCCAATGCAAACCGCGAATTGTTCAAACCACCTTGCAATTGCATGGACAAGTTCAAGTCATAAGGCACCCAATGAAAGCGATTTTTTTTATTGACCAAATAATAGTTGTGCTTCAAAACGCCGTAAGAATCCCAATTAGCAATGGTATTGTTAATCGCCAAATACCGCAAAAAATGGTCAACATTGAACTTAGATTCTAACTCTTCTTTCCAGTTTTGAACATCGGTCAAGCGTTTTGGGCTGTTTAGAGTCTCAATAAAACCCTTCGCATCGCTGTAATCGGGTGTTGTTTTGTTGTTTTGTTTTTTCAAAAAGATTAGTATGAAACGTCAACAGGTCGGTTTCGGGCTTGTACACATTAGCATTTTTGGAACTGTATTGGTCTTCAATAAAGGTATCGTCAATGACCTCAATCATGTTGTACACGCCGCAGTATTTGATACCCTTCCCAAAGTCAATATAGACTTTGTAAAACGCCGATTTAGCTGTCGGAATGCCACCTTCGCGGAACAATTCACCTACCAATTTGTCCTTCATAAAGGTATTGTCGCCAAAACAAGGCGCAAAACTCAATTCTTTGAAGCCAAAAAAACGTTGATTTTCAGTGTCCTTAAATTTGTCTTCATACTCGTCAAATTTGAGTTTGAAAGGCAATTTATAAATCCCACTTTGCCAAGAACTCGACAAAGACGCATTGCCTTTGAGCCGAAAACCGACGTGAACCCATTTTTTATTGGCTTGTTCAATCGTCGCATCCACCCAAATCGGGTCGCCGGGTACGGCATCCAAACTGCCATTGCCCGCAGGCGGTGTGATGCCCACGACAGCCGTTCGGCTGCCAAAATACCGCGCCGTTCGGTTGAGCATATCGTAAGAAATATTCGCCCAATTGGTTTTACCCAAGTGAATCGTGACGCTTCTCACCTCCGATTCGGGCACGACTTGCCCATAATTGGGCGCAACATCGTTGGTGTGGCTTTCTTTTGACCAACCTTCGGCTTGGGTGGGTATCTCGGATGGTGGCTCTTGCACGTTAACATTCTTGTCTTTTTTACAGGAAAAAAGAGCGATTATTAGGAAAAAGTAGGCGATTTTATTCATTTTATGAGTTTGATAAATAGGTTGACGTAAATAATCGTTACTATATGATACGACCCAAAAATCGGACAAAAAAGCGTGGAAATTAAGGTGAATCTTCCCACGCTATGAAGATAGAATAAATTATTTAAAAAGGGAATCAAAAACCTTTTTAGGCTTTTAATATTTCGTATAAAATATATTGTACAGTATAAACGCCATTTTTACTAACAGTGCGATCCACTTTATCTCATCTAAAACTTATGTTAGAAATCTGAAACCTTCTTATTTTGTCAACAGCACCTCTCCTTTTTTCTCCAATATTTCTCCTTTTTTCATTTGTGCCACAATGACATAAATAAATACATCATTGGGCAGTTCTCGGTCTTGAAACTTGCCATTCCAGCCACTTGTTGGGTCATTTAATCGGATATTGGGGTCGTTGTACACGATGTTACCCCAACGGTTAAATATCCGAAAACTAAGGATTTTTTCAATGTCAGCTTCATTGCCAAAAATACTAAGATAATCGTTTTGCCCATCGCCATTTGGCGAAAAAGCATTGGGAATGAATAGGTCGCAATTTGATTGAACGGTGTAATCAGCCGTTACTTCACAGCCTTTTTCGTCTGACACAACGACTGTATATTTCCCTTTTTTCAGATTTCTAAACGTGTTTTCCACTTGCAAAGCACTTGAATCAAGACCGTATTTGACGGTACTAACGGGGCTTTTGGCTTTTACGCTAATGCTTGCAGTGGCTTGACCACATTCACTAATGGAACTGCGAATCTCCTCAATAATGGGCAATTTGGGGTCGGGTACAACTACGTTTTGTTTAGTAACACAGCCAAAAGTATCGCGTACCAAAACACTATAAATACCGCTCGCGAGGTTAGAAAACATGTCTTGAGATGTGAAACGGACGGAATCGATGCTGAAAATAAGCGGTAAGGCATTACTTGTGGCGTTAACTTTAAGCAAGCCATCGCCGCCTTTACAACTTGGTGGCGTAATGTCAACTGATGTAATTTTAGCTATATCGAAGTATTGTATCACAAACGCCTTACTCGCCGTACAACCGTTTGAATCGCGAATAACCAGTTTGTAATTGCCGCTTTTTAAAGAATCGAAGGTGCTAATGGACGAAAAACGAATGCTGTCAATGCTAAAATTGAGTGGCGAAGAGCCGCCGATAACAACAATACCCGTCAATGTGCCATTATTTTCGCCGCATACTGAGGGGGTCTCTTTGAAGCCACTGATTGTCGGCGGCGGGTTGTCAACCAGCGTTACCGTTTGTTGAGTCGTGCAATTGAGCGAATCGCGTAGGGTGACTTTGTACGTATTTGCCGTGAGGCTATCGAAAAGACGACCGTCCCTAAATTTTGCACTGTCTAACGAATAGGCTAAATTCGCGTAATTAGAGCGTGCAAATACCGTAATTTTACCATTTGGACGGCTGCATACTGAGGGGGTCAATTTGACAGAATCAATATCGGGTGGTAGCGTTGTCGGTAAAATAACCGATTTGGTGACGGTGCAAGTGCCAGATGTGACCGAAACGGTATAATTACCACCATTGAGATTGCTAAAAACACTATCGGGCGAGGCAATGCCGTTTGTGATATTAAAACTCAGATTTGACCCGCCACTTGTTTTTACGGTCAGTTTTCCATTGGGCTTACCGCATTTTGCGCCTACAATTAGAACAGAATCAATCGTCACCTTGGTAGGGGAAGGCGTGAGTGCAAAATTGTCATAATTCGCATCATTGTCCGTTCCCGATTGCCGACTGCTAATGAGTCGTATGCGAATATTGCGCGTACCCACGGGAGCAAGCGTTGAATTGGTCAATTTTTCCCAAATTCCAAGCGGCGTTTTATCGCCCGAATCGTAAGCCGTTAAAATTGTACCCGTCGCACTCAAATATTGAACAACGATGCGGGCAATATCCAAAGGTTCTTGATTGAAAGAATACACGTAGCCACTGAATAGGAAGCGTTGAATCCCTGCATCAATCGAACACGCATAATCCGATACATCTACAGTTTGACTCAATTCGGCATTACGCACCTGCCCAGGTGAAAAATAAGACGCTCCACTTTGAGGAAGCGGGTCAATCTGCCGTGCGTTCCAAAGATTGCCCACTACGCTTGTCCAAAAAGGAATAGAATTACCAACCACAGGCAGTTCACAATCAGGATTTTTGATAAGATTTTGCGCGGTTATCGTGGTTTGACACAGGCAAAAATGGATAAACACTAAAGCTGAAATTGTTGGTTTGTAGAACATTAGGCGTTGTTTTTAACAGATATTTTATAGAGACGTCAAATGTAATAAGTGGTTTTTTATTTTCTATTAAATTAAATGTAAATACAACGTTAAAGATTTTTTATTTTACTTGACCAACAAAATTTGCCCATCAAATTCTACTTTAAAACCCGTTTTTATTTTATTTCGTTTACGGGTTTCAATTGTATCATTCACGCGTACTTCGCCGTTTGAGATAAACGCATTGGCTTCTCCACCCGAATTGACCAAACCCACTACTTTCAGCAATTGATTGAGTTCTATGTATTCGTGTCCATCTAAAAGGAACTCGTAAGGTGTCTTTTTTTTCATTTTATTTAGTTGACTAATCTAAGTGTTGGGTCGCAGAGACGCACGGCCGTGCGTCTCTACTGAAAAACGCGCCGCCTTCGGCGGCGCGGGGATTTTTCGGAGCGAGCCGTTTTTTTGTTAAAAATTTGGCTTTGCCCAAATTTTTAACAAAAAAACGGCTCGCTCCAATAAAGTTTCCTTGCGAGCGAAGCGAGCAAAGAAACGCCATTTAGGTGACAATAAGTTTTTTATACTGAGGGGTACTCACCCGCAGCATACGAATGACTGCCGTTAATGTCCCAAAAATAGCAATTACCCACGCACCATACGCATAATCGGGCGCGTGACGCATCAAAGCTGCACCTGTAATATTGCCTATTTTCGGTAAAATTAAAATAGGCAGCAGACTCAATACAGTAAAAAATAAGCAGCGTATTAAACTCAAAACTTTAGGTTTGGGTATGATAAAATTTAGATTTTTCCATTTAATCAGATTAAAGATACAGAAAAATAAGGCTATCAAAGCAAACACTAAAACCAAAATTCTTTGTATATTTTCAAAAGAAAATGCTGCCATTGCGTAAGGCTTATTCAGCAATGTTTTTACGATTGCTTCTTTTGCTACGCCACTAAATTCCATGCTGTTTGTGTTTGATAAAACAATCACGCCGTAATCTTGTTGCGGCATAAAAAACAGAGCGGCATTAAAATTCTCATTCAAACCCAAATGTTGAATCACTCGTTGGCTAAAATAATGCGTTTCGCCCCAGCCCATTGCATAGCCGTCTTTTTGCGGTGTTAGCATCAACTTATAAGTGCTGTCTTTCAAACCGACCCCCTCAGTATTGTACATCACGCCACGCAAATAACGGCACATATCGTCGGCAGTACTCGCCAAACGACCTTCTGCGACTTGAAAATCGGAATATTCTTTATTGCTTGACGGTACAGGTTTTATAAAAGCGTATTGGTAGCTATTTATCAAACCATTGGCAACGGCTGTTTTGTAATTTGCGAAGGAATGAGACATTTTTAAAGGTGTTAAAATGGCTTCATTTAGGTATTGTGCATACGATTTACCGCTTACGCGTTCAATAATTAAACCCAAAAGCGTGTAATTCGCATTGGAATATTGAAAAGCTGTACCGATTGTATGGGCAGAGGGCAGGGTTTTCAAATAGTTGCCAAAACCTTTCTGAAATGCGGTAGGGTCATTGGTTCTTTCGTCATAAAATCCACCCCAAGTTGGAATACCACTCGTTTGATTTAAAAGATGTCGCACCGTGATTTTTTGTGCTTGATTTTCATTGGCAAAGGAAAACCAATTAAGATAATAACTAACAGGTTTGTCAATGTTTATCAAGCCTTTATCTGCCAATTGAAGGATAGATAGGGCAGTAAATGACTTGGTATTTGACCCAATCAAAAAGACATCATTGATGCCATTTGTCGGCGTAGAAAATGTATAAACAAGACCCGTTTTATTGGTAATGGCAACAACCGCATTGGGAATTTTGTATTGTTCAATTAAAGCACTGATTATTTTGTCCAAATTGTCTTTCGGCACGACAGTTTGTGCAAAAATAGGGAGGTAAAGGGTAAGAAAAGATGCAAAAATTAATTGTTTCATAATACGTTAGATGATTTTAATTTGATTATTAATTTTCATGTGGCAAAGCTACTATTATTTTTACCTTAAAGTCAAAAAGCGTATCCTTTTTTCAAGGATACGCTTTTGGCGTTAAGAAATTTATCAGGGAGAGCGTGTCTTTTTTGTTGAAAAATCGTAATTATTTAGCCCATCACTCTCCCGAAGGTATTCGGGATGTAAACAGACTTCGCTTGCAAAAAAGAGGAATGTGGTTCATTTTTCGGACTTTGCCCGAAAAATGAACCACCTCTGCTCAACTTTCGGAAAGTTTTTAACTTTCCGAAAATTTTACTCGACAACCATGACTTGAAAGACTACTCAGTAAATAAAGCATTTTTGAATCAAAAACTGCGTAAACCGACGTTAAACCGACGTTAAACCGACGTTAAACCGACGTTCGGGGAACTTTTAAAGTTTCCCGAACGTGCGTTACTGCTAAAATTGTCACAGAGCCAAAAAAGCTATCACACTATTTCTTCTGTGTCGTAGGTGTCTCAGCTGCTTTATTAGCTTTTGAGCGCAAATCTTCAAATTTCGGGCAATTTGTTTCGCAGTCGCCTTGGTCATTTATAACAAACACGGTATTGTCTTCATCAACGATTTCAAATTTTGTTTCGTTGGCGTTCAAATTGACAGAACGGAAAGCACAAGGCACAAGTTTGGCATTGAAACGATTAATCAGACCCCATTGACCTTTGCCTTTTGATACAGGTGCGAAGCCAAAACGGTAATTGCGGACTTCATCGTATTCAAATGGAATCTGTGGTTTGCCTTTTTTGTTTAAGTAGCCCCATTTACCATTTTCGTGTTGTGCAGGATAATAACTGTCATTTATACGTTTGATGTCTTTGTACAAAGGCTTAGAAAGCGTCCGTCCCATTGAGTCAATAATACCCCATTTACCTCCTTTTTGAACCCGAATATTGCCCAGTACGTCCATAGGACGGATTTCTTGATAAGCAGTAGAGGTAATTAATTGAAAATTGTCTTTATGAATCAATAAAAAACCTTTAGTCACATTGCTTTTGTCTTCTTTGACATTGACGACAATAAACCGTTTATCGCGTAGAGAATCCGTCAATTCGTAATGAAACTTATTTTTGATGCTTTCATCATTAACTGGAACGATGACATTGCCCGTGCGGTCGAGAATTACATCGGCTTTGCAGACAAGATTGTTTGGTTGACCGCAGTTTTCAACCGCCGTGCGTGCCACCATCAAACCAAACGTGTTGAAATTGCCCACAGCTTCGTAATTCGCTTTAATTTGTTCCGTGCCATCGTATTTGATAAAACCACATTTGCCATCGGGATAACAAGCAGGAGCTAACCCAATTTCGTTGAAAAAACCAATTGAACTGTATTTAGGTGCGACGATAACGTTCAAATTAGAATCAACCAAACCGTATAAATTGCCTTCATTTTTCACGGTTGACACACCAAATTCGTTGTAATCACTCACGGACTGATAAAATTTGCTCATTTTATAGTCTTTTGCTCTAAGAATTGCCGTGCCTTTTACATTTTTTGCCGTTGCTAAACCATAACTATTAAAATCAGATATAAAATCATACGTCGGGCTTGTACGAATTGCCCAAGTTGTGTCCAACAAGCCAACGCCTTTGTTCTGGTAAATACGGTAAATACCCGACAAGTTTGTGGACTCCACATTGTCATAAATGGCATCAAAAACGGTTTTACCATTCAAACTTATCAAGCCTAATTTTTTATTATTGCGGACTTTAAACACTTCTTTTTTGTAGAATGAATCAATACCATCGTAAAATTGTGACAAAGAGACTTTTGTTACATCATAATTATTGTCAATAAATGCTTGTTTGCCAGTCAATGTGCGCACCAAATAAACACCTTGTTTTAAGGCTTTTACTTCGGCAATGTTTTCGAGTGCTTCTGTTTCATTACCTTCGCCATCTACAAAAAACCAATCTACTCTTTTTACGAGCGCACGACCCGCATTGAAGGGTTCAGCCCGTTCGTATTGGCAAGTAATGATTTCATCGCCGCATAGATTCAAGTAGCCATAAACTTGATCTTTCCGAATTCTTGCAAAGCCTTCATGATAATTTTCAATCAAACCGTAGCGACTATTTCCGTTTAAGTCATTGAGGTCAAACGCCATTAAAGAATTGCCATTTGCGTCTTTTGTTGTTGCAAGCACTCTTTTTTGCTCATCAGATTCAAGGCATTTGGCACTTTTTAAAGTGTTTAAGCCTGACAAATAATGGCTTCGTTCGGCACGTGCTTCAGTCGTATTAGCCGTTACTTTATCCATTTTTTTTGTCAAAATACCCGCTATCTTAGTCAAATAATTACCAAAATTCGTCACAGTAATGTCTTGTTGTGGGTTTTTACTTGTTACTTTTTCGTTAATTGATGTGGTTGTATCAATACTAACACTATAATCACGGTAAAGATTAAATAAAGACATGAACCGATTACGGGCTTCTTCAACCGTTCGTGCGGGTTGTAGGGTTGATTTAGATGTTACCACAATATCATCATTTGTCACACTTTTTGCGACGGGTTTAGGGGAGGGTTGATTTTGCGCTTGTCCTTCAATAGCGAATAAGCACGAGCATACAAATAGTGTGGAGATTAGTAAATTTTTCATTGCAAATAGTTAAGTTGTTAAGTGTAAAAACAAAATTTTGTTTGTTCTAAATATAGTACCCGCTTGCTTCGCTCGCGCGAAGGGGGGAATGTGGTTCATTTTTCGGGCTTTGCCCGAAAAATGAACCACCTCTCCTCCTTTTACGCGAGCGAAGCGAGCGCAAAAATGCCTTTTAATGCGTATTTTGAATTTATGTATGGTTTCAAAAATTACGAAATAAATTAATTCACGGCTGTAAAGAAAATAAGAATTATTTTAATTTGTATATTATTTTTCATATAAATAATTTAAGAATTTTTTTAAATTATAATATATTTATTAATATTTATACCATTAAAATTTATTTAATTTTATATTAAAAAAGTAAATGTGATTATTTAAAAAATATTTAATTATATATTAAAATATTTTTTAAATATATAATTAATATATTTTTTTAATTGCAAATAATTGATTATTAATTATTTGTAAAAGTATTATTTCCAGAATTAAATCATTTTTTCACCTTAAAAAGGACCAAAAAAGATTTTATACTGAGGGGGTAGGAATTAGAGTAGGGGAGATAAAATGCTTTTCTAAATCATCAATAATGGCTTAAAATACCTTTAAAAATGATTTAGAAAAGCAGAGAAAACGCGCATCAAAGTTGTTATTAATTAGCCTATTGCTCGTTTCGCTCGCAAAGAAGGGCGATGTGTTTCATTTTTCGGGCAAAGCCCGAAAAATGAAACACATTCCCCTCTTTTTTCGCGAGCGAAGCGAGCGTGGCTAACTGAGTATTCACGTTTATTTGCGAACAGCTAATCCATGTTGACGAACATACATAATATAGTCTGATGAGGGAATAGGTATAATGTTGAGTTGCCGACACATCATGACCAATTGTCCTCGATGAAACGTTGAATGATTCAAGCAATGATGCGCCATGTCCGTAACCGATTCTTTAAAATCACGCGGTGGACTAATCGTTTTGAACGCCAAACGGTCGCGAAAAAATGGGGCAGGACGGGTTTCAATAAACTCAATAAACTGATTAGATGTTTTGATGAGGTTGGAAAAAAGCTCCTCGTGCGTGCCGTGAAAATTTTTAGAAGGCAATTGTGTCGGAGACTTGCTGTTGAGTCGTTCAAGCCACAGGGATTCTGCGTCCCAGATATGCAAAAGCGTGGCACGTATAGACGTAAAACTACTTACAACCTCTTGGTTAATAAGTGTTTCGTCAACAGAGCGAAATAAGTTGACAAAATTTTCATTCGCCCACGCGTTATAGCGGGCATATTCTGATAAGAGTTGTTTCATAGTAGTTTATTAATTGATTGTAAAATTCGGTTTTTTAATAGACATTTGCTCCTGGATTTTAATGGGTTTTGAAACCATACATAAAATCTAAACTGCTGGCTCTCGCGCTCGCTTCGCTCGCGCGAGACGGGAATGTGGTTCATTTTTCGGGCTTTGCCCGAAAAATGAACCACCTCTCTTACTTTTGCGCGAGCGAGGCGAGCGCAGAAGTGCCTTTTAATGCGTATTTTGAATTTATGTATGGTTTCAAATAATGGGTAAAACTTATACCGCAAAGGTGCAAGTAAAAAATCTAATTTTCAATAACTCTAAAGAGTAGTTCTTGGTAATTGTATTTTTTTTATCTTTAAAATATTTTTGTATAAAAAATTGATAAATAGGTATTTATAAATAATCACTACTTTTTACCAGCAGTTTCCGCTTTGGCTTTTTTCCATACGCCGCCTTCGGCGTCGTGAGAGGATTTTTCGGGGCGAGGTGCATTTTCTTGTTAAAAATTGGGGCAAAGCCCCAATTTTTAACAAGAAAATGCACCTCGCCCCATAAAGAACTATGCGCAGCGAAGCTGCGTTTTTCTCAAAGCGGAAACTGCTGACTTTTACACTACTTTTTACGATGTTTCTCGCGCGAGCGAAGCGAGTGCGAGAAGCATCGTAAAAAGTAGTGATTATTTATGACGAACTACTTATCACAAAACTTAGATTAACTACAACTTATGTTTTACGAACAAACAACCCTTAATTGCGGTGGTAGATTACTTGACATCAGCAAGCCTGTTGTCATGGGCATATTGAACACAACACCCGATTCTTTTTTTAAAGACAGCCGCGTTTCAGATAAAAAAATGGTTTTGCAACTTGCCGAACGCATGATTACTGAGGGGGTCTCTATTTTGGATATTGGCGGTATGTCAAGCCGTCCCGGGGCTGCAATTATTGAGGAAGCAGAAGAAATGCAGCGCGTGTTGCCCGCAATTGAGGCAGTAATTAAATATTTCCCTTCGACAATTATTTCCGTAGATACCATTCGGGCGAATGTAGCAAGGGCAGCAGTTGAGGCTGGTGCAATGCTTGTAAATGATATTTCGGCAGGTAATTTAGATGAGAAAATGTTTGTCACAATTGCTGAATTGGGCGTTCCTTATATTTTAATGCACATGAAAGACACACCCAAAACGATGCAAAAAGCAGCTGTCTATGACGATATGACGCACGAAATTCTTGATTTTTTTATAGAAAAAATAGGGGTACTGAGAGGGCTTGGCGTAAAAGATATTGTGATTGATGCGGGATTTGGATTCGGAAAAACGGTTTCTCAAAATTATGAATTATTGAGAAAATTATCTGTTTTTAAAATGTTGGAATGTCCCATGCTTGTCGGGGCAAGTCGTAAAACAATGATTTGGAAACTATTAGACATTACACCAGAACTGTCTTTGAATGGGACAACAGCAGTGAACATGTTGGCGCTCTCAAACGGCGCAAAAATTTTAAGAGTACACGATGTCAAAGAAGCCGTTGAAACGATTAAAATTTATACGGCTTATAGTGAATCCAGTTGAACTTTTTTTCGTTATATATTATATTTTTATTAAATTTATTTTTGCAATTTTATTTTACGTAATATCAATGTTTTAATGTATTAACAATAAAAAAATCCAACATTTAATCTTGTATATAATTGTTTAAATCAAAAAGAGAACTTACTTTTATGCTTTCAATTAACAATCGTAGCATTGAAAAGCACATATATCTAATTTTTTTATAAAGCATACTACCCTAATTTATTCGTAGCTATTTGCTCTACTGCGAGCAATAGATTAAGCAACTACTAAACATACTGCTCTATATTCTTTTCCAAATCTATTTAGGTCAAGTAATCTTCTGAGAAAAAATTTAAAAATTGTACAAATATTTTTTGATTTTACGTAAATATTTAGCCGTGTTCGCTTCACTCGCAAAAGAGGAGAGGCGATTCTTTTTTTAGGTTTTGTTCAAGAATCAAATCTACTCCCTTTTTTTTGCGAACGAAGCAAACGACAGCCTAAGTAATTACAATTTTTATATGGCGTTACGTTTTAATAGATAATCGGTTGGTGAAATGAACGATTGTGAAGGAATATTAACCAGAATACCTACGTTATTGAGCCTTCATACACTTTGATTTTTATCTTTCCGTTCCGAGTGGCGTAACATACTTTACAACAGCTACTAAATATCAGATTTTGGAACATCTAAGTGAAGATACGATAAAACGGGCAACTTTGACGTTTATGAAAACGTATTATAAGTTTCGCCCTCGTGCTGGGGAAACAGCTATTAGCTACGATATGATTCACCCGTCTGGCGTAGTTGTGGATGGCTATTTGACGTTTTTGAAAGAAAACGGTAAGCCTTTTATTGCTACTTTTGAAGCAACTTCAGCCGCAACAGCAGCAGAGGTGCGCTTTCGTCTCCAACAGAAGCAGCTTGTTTGGGACGCCCTTGCAATGGGAAGCCTTTTGGCAACTGTCTTAATGCTGGCTGCTTGGTTATTGAACATTTGGGATTTGTCGCAAACGGGCTGGCTTTTTAGTATTGCTCTGCCTTTGTTGTTGACATTTTTGAGTGTTATTGCTTATCAAATGGTGTTTCGTGGTGCGGAACGCTACCGTTACATATACGCGATTGAGCAATTTAAACAATACCACGCTGACGAACAATGGATTGCTCTGGGGAAAGATGTTTTTGACAATACAAGTGAAGCTGATTTTGCGGAATTGCGCGACCAATGCGTGAAAAACGGTTTCGGTTTGGTGACAGTTGATGGTGACGAACACGTAAATTTATTGATTACACCCGCCCGAGAAGAGGTGTTTGGCAAAAAACGGCACACGTTGAAGTTTGCAGACACCCCCTCAGTATCAAACGCGATTTCGGATACCAAACGCCTTGCACCGCAAAATTTGGAACGCTACCAACAACCTTATTTGCGTCAATTAGCGATGACGTGCGGCTCGATTGTTTTGTTAAGTGGTTTGTTTTACCGTTCGTGGACTTTACGCCCAGTGGATTATGTGACAAATGAAAGAATGTATCAAGATTCTATGGCGCGAAAGGCTACAATGATGGTAAGCGAACCTACGGGAATGGTCTATAATCCAGAAGATATTGAAAAACGTACCACACCTCAACCTTATGACCCACAGCCTGCGGTAATTAGTAATCCGCCAAAAGAGTCGGAAGCGGAGGTAGGTTTGTACGTTTATACACTGAGCGATGGTTATTTGACTTATGATTGTGCGAGAATTGACATGCGTGGTACAAAATATGTGGTGCAAGACCACGTTTATCCCACATTTGACGACGCTCGCCGTCGCATTCAGCAGCTTAAAACACAAGATTTGGTTGGTAATGCTATATTGTTGACTTGTACGACCAATGCCACGACACCCGGTTATTGTGTCTATTACGGCGATTTTTTCAACGACTTGAACGCTGCTAACCAAAAAGGGAATGATATTAAAAAAGAGCTGGCTGGTATGGGTTTAACGAGTGATTTTATCCAAATTCGCGTATTGCAATTCTAAGATAGAAATTGATACAGAAATCACAAAAAAAATCTACCAGGGCGAGCGTGTATTTTTGGCTTAAAAATCGAAGATTTTTAAGCCAAAAATACACGCTCGCTCTAAAAAAGCTCACTGAGGGCGATTTTCGAGCGAAGCGAGAAAGAGCCCGTAAAGCGCGCTTTTATTTATTTCACGTTCATAGGGGAGAATGTGGTTTCTTTTTCGGGCAAAGCCCGAAAAAGAAACCACCTATCTTCCAACTTTATTCTTCAATAAACCTAATTATCCGTTTAATCACATCTGGATTTTTCGCAATTCTAAAATGCCCATAACCCGAAGTGACCAGTAGCAGGGCATTGTCCCAAGCTGCTTCAACTCGTTTTGCAGCGTCAATAGGCGTTACATCGTCTTGTTCATCGTGAATCAATAAAAGTTGTCCAACTTTCACTTCTTTTTCTGCGGTAGCCACATCTGATAGCTCAATCGAGTGCCCCGTAATTTTCTCAATATGGGCGATAAATTCTCTTTGAACACTCTTTGGAAGTGCCAATATTTTGAAGACATTTTCCGCTATTTGGCGCAAACGGGGTGGCACAGCGAGAAAAACTAAGCGGTTGATAGCCATATTTTTATCTAAAAACTGCATGGCATAGACAATGCTTGAACAACCGAATGAGTGTCCGACTGCGCCGTGAAAACCGCCGTAATGACGATTCAAAGCGACGATAGTTTGCGCATTTTTCAATAAATTATTGCGTTTGCCCGTCGAATCACCGTGTGCCAAGCTATCAAAAGCAATAACTTTATAGCCTTTTTGTATCAAATTGGGTACATACATACGCAAAGCCGTACCACGCGATTCCCAACCATGTGCGAGCAAAACGAGTTTTGTCGCTTTATCATCGCCCCATTCGTAGCATTTAATTGTCTCATTTTGAAAAGGAAAATCAACAAGTTTTGCGGATAGAATTAGAGCATCGGGGCGTTTGTGTCGCGCCCGCCAACGTGGTGTACCAAAAATTTTATGTGCGAACTGTGCCGTTGAACGCGGAAAGAGCCTTCCAAAGGTTTTAAAAAACATTTGAGCTAAGTGTTGTTGCCATTTTTGATTTTTTGGCAACCGTTCTTTGCCCATATCAGCGTGCGCCGATGCTAAATATTCAATCATAAGGTGATTTCAAATTTCAATTTCTACAACCCAATCAATTGTCGCTGATTTTTCCAACATGACGGAAACTGAGCAATATTTTTCCATTGACAAACTCACGGCTTGTTCTACTTTTTTTTGCACCAAATTACCCCCCCTCAGTATAAACCGCAAGCGTAAGCCCACAAAAGGCGCAGGTGTTGCCCTTTCTTCGCGGTCGCCTTCGACAACTATGCGAATATCGTCCACCTCTTGTTTCATCTTTTTGAGAATGAGAATGACATCAATCACGGCACAACTGCCCAAGCCCATTAAAATCAATTCCATTGGTCTTGTCCCGCTATTTGAGCCACCAATTGCTGCCGCCGCGTCAATCTGTACTGCCACTCTATCGCCGCCAAATGCTTCAAAATGAAAAGCATTGTCCACGCGCTTCATCTCTATTTGCATCGTTTTGACGGGTGTTTTTACTTCTGTCATATTTTTTTATTTAAAATTGCTAATTTGTAAAATAATGATAATGAATTTATTGGTGATTAATCGTAATTACTTAGCCACGCGCTCGCTTCGCTCGCGCGAGGGAGGAGAGGTGGTTCGTTTTTCGAGCAAAGCCCGAAAAACGAACCACATTCCCCTTTTTTGCGAGCGAAGCGAGCAAAAAAGAATACGATTATAAAAAGTGTATTAACTTAATTGTTCACACAAGTTTTATCCAAGAGTCCAATCAATTTTGCGTAAAATCGGTTAAAATCTCTTATATTTTCTATCTGTTATTTTTTCATCGTGCAAAAAAACAATAAATAGCTGACAAAACTAACTATTTATTCAGGCTCTGTGACAATTTTAGCGGTAACTCACGTTTGGGGAACTGTTAAAGTTCCCCAAACGCTGGCTTAATGTCGTTTCTTGATTCAAAAATGAACCACCTCTCCTCCCTCTGCGCGAGCGAAGTCTGTTTACATCCCGAATACCTTCGGGAGAGCGGGTCGTAAAGAGTTACAAAAATATTGAACCCGACAGTATTAATATAAAAGACTACTAAGGGGGCTTTTGCTGTCGCTAAAATTGTCAAAGAGTCAAAAAAACATTTTCAATATTGTAATTTTAAAAAACTAAAATCTTATTCCTTCAACTAATTTTCATAAATTTGCACCCATAAAGGACAAATACTGAGGGGTCTAATTTATATATCTTTAGAATTAAAATTGAAATACAATTGATTGATTTTAGATTAGTTCCAATCTGACTTGGGTTTGAAACCCGCGTCAGATTTTCTAAAAATCGAATTACCTATTATTATTATCAAAAAAGGAAAAAAATTTAACAATGGAATTAAAATCATTCATACCTGACAATAAACGTCCGTTTTTGATTGCAGGTCCTTGTTCTGCTGAAACAGAAGGGCAAGTTATGAGTATCGCCCGCGACCTTGCGGCACAAGGCAATGTTGACCTTTTTCGCAGTGGTATCTGGAAACCCCGCACCCGCCCCGGCATGTTTGAAGGTGTAGGCAGCGAAGGTTTGCGTTGGTTGAAGCGCGTGAAAGAAGAAACAGGCTTGAAAACAACCGTAGAAGTTGCCAATGCCCACCATGTTTATGAAGCTCTAAAATTTGGTGTTGACGTATTGTGGATTGGTGCGCGGACAACGGTAAACCCGTTTTCTGTTCAAGAAATTGCTGATGCTTTGCGTGGTTGCGATATTCCCGTTATGGTTAAAAACCCGATTAATCCCGATTTAGAATTGTGGATGGGCGCGTTTGAACGCTTGCACAAAGTAGGTATTACCCGTTTGGCGGCTATTCATCGGGGCTTTTCTACTGCCGCAAAAACACAGTACCGCAATGTTCCACATTTTGAAATCGCCATTGAATTGATGCGTCGGATGCCCAATTTGCCGATTATTGGTGACAATTCACATATTTGCGGCAATCGTCACATGTTGGCAGAAGTAGCACAACAAATGATGGACTTGAACTTCGAGGGTTTGATTACAGAAGTACATTGCAATCCAGATGAAGCATGGTCAGATGCCAAACAACAAATTACGCCCGATGTATATGCACAACTCATTGCTAATCTTGAAATTCGCTCGGAACAAGACGCTGGTTTCTTGAATTCAATTGAGGCATTGCGCGTCCGTATTGACGAAGTTGACAACGATATTTTAAGCCTTTTGGGTAAGCGTATGGGTTTTGCTGAAGACATTGGGACGTACAAAAAACGCAACAATATCTCTATTTTACAAACCAATCGTTGGAATGAAATCTTGAATTCAGCCGTAGAAAGAGGACGTCAACGCGGTTTGTCGGACGAATTCGTTATTTCATTATTGACAGCCGTTCACCAAGAATCAATCCGCCGTCAGACAATCGTGATGAATAAACCTGAGGAAGTGCTGAAAGGAAAAAAAGAAGCTGTTTTGGCGTAAACTTTTTTGCAAGTGCTTAGATGCGCTCGCTTTGCTCGTGAAAAAAGAGGAGAGGTGGTTCCATTTTTCGGGCTTTGCCCGAAAAATGAACCACACTCTCTTCTTTTGCGAGCGAAGCGAGCAATAAAGTAATTACTTACAAATAATCCGTTCCTCTAATTTACACCCGCGCCCACAAAATGCGCTTCCCTTCTACTTCAATCCATTCTTTCTTCCACGTTTTCTTTTTTGAATGGTCAAAAATAACCAAATAACCTGTATCCAAACCTTGGCGTTCAAGATAATCGGTCAATTGAATCAAGCCTTTTTCGTGAGCAACTTCCCCGTACCAGACTTTGAGTTCGACGACGTATTTGAATTGATTGTACGTGATAACGATGTCTAAACGCCTTTCGTCGGAAATTTGAGGTTCTTTGAACTCAAAGCCTGAACCGTTCAAAATCGGTTTCAGAAAAGCCAAAAAGATAATGCGCCCGTCGCGCTCCAAAAATTTACGGTCTTTGTCGCTGTGGTTTTCGCGCATAAAAACTTGGAAATTGTACATCACCTTTTCCATATCCAAGCCACCATTCGGCAAACGGTAAGAGCCTCTAAAATCTGAAGCTGCCGACATCGGGTTAAACTTGCCAATATTGCTTGTCCGCCATTTTGACACCATCATATTTGCAATCAATTCCCGATAGACCCGATTATGAATTATCAGATGACCTGATTCCGAACGCCCCAAGATGCCATGCAAAGTACCCAAGTTAACAAGCGCATCATGTTGACTATATTCCACTTTTTCACTGTCAAAAATAAGTGAAAAAACCAATTGATAAAGGTCGGGGTAATGTTCAAGATTTTTCACCAGCGTATCAAAATTGGTATTATTGGCTTCCCTAAAAATGAGGTTAAAGGCTTCGTTGAGGTCATCTTCTGTCCATTCTTGAACTGTCTTTTCAGGTAAAATCTCCTCATCAATAACCTTACATAACTTACTGACCAAATAAGGATAGCCTGACGTAAAGTAAAACAGGCGGTTCGCAAACCATTCGGTATCCATTTTGATGCTACTGTCTTGGGTGTAATCTTCAAGCATTGATTTGATTTCCGACGGTTGCAAGTTCATATTTATCTTAAAATCGGCGGCAATATTCCACGGCGAATTGTATTTTTGTTGTTCGTTGCGGCGCAATTTGAGTTTCAACGATTTCACATCATGCAGACCCGCTAATACAATGGAGTGAAACGTTTTTACCTCATCACGCGCCAAATATTTACTCATTAGTAGAGCTAAAAACCTAACAAATAATTCATTGTTGCTACTCTGATCCACTTCATCTATAAATAAAACAACTTTTTTATCCGTCTTTGACGTAAAATCTGTTATAAAATCTGAAAGCGCGTTCATGCCCTTTATCGTAGGTGCTAATGCAAGGAGTTTGAGTGCATTTTCAGGGTCAAAAACCTGCATACTTTTACCCAATAAACGGACAAAACCCGATGCAAACTGCTGTTCTTCCTCAAAGTTCACTTCATCAATGCCTTCAAAACTTGTGTTAAACACAATGTAGTCGGCAGTTGCTCTAAGCGTCCGCGCCAGCGTGTAGAGTGTCGTTGTCTTGCCATACTGACGTGGGCGATTGATGATAAAATAGTCACCCATTTCTACCATACGCAGCGTTTGCGCTAATTTTTTAGACACATCTGCCATGTAATCTTGTGCAGGAATACATTTTCCAGTAACCGTAAATTTTTTCCTCATTGACTCATCTTTTATTTTACAACGCAAAAGTAACTAAATCAACCCATTTCAGCAACGTTTTAAACGGTTTTACTGAGGGGGTATTTTGCCGCAGCCAGCCTATTGTCTTGTCTTGGTTTTCGTAGTCCATAGATTTAAGAAATTGAAGTTAGACAAAGATAAAAATAATTTTGGGTAACTATTTACCATATACTGGTAACTTCGGAAATCTCTTGAATCCATCGGATTCATACGTTTGTAGAATAAAAATCAAGTAACTGTACCCCGAATCCGTAGGATTCGCACGTTTTTTAACCCTTACAAACGTATGAATCCTACGGATTCAATGTGCGTTTTGCTTTATATTTTCTACAAACATGTAAATCCTAACGGATTTATGAGATTTCCGAAGTTACCAGCATATAGTAATTAATCACGTTTTTATAGCTTATTTATCACGACTTCATTGTAATTTTGCACGGAAAATTGCTCGTCATACTGAGGGGTCTAAAAAAAGCGCAGATAGACGCTTTACACGACATTAGAAAAAAAGAAACTGCTGGAAAAAACATGGCGCAATTTGCAACCTCTTGACAATCAATTTATTGCACCTTGAAATTTGAAATCTTGAAATTTGGAATCTTCACCACATACATGACAAAAATTTTAAAAAGACAAGCAGACGCTGTTTTACCTACTGATTGGGGGGCGTTTCAAATAATAGCGTATAGCCGAAAGAAGAATGACCCATCGCCACATTTGGCGATGGTTGCTGAAGGTTTTGACCCTAAAAATGCGCCAACAGTAGTACGGATTCATTCGGAATGTATGACGGGTGATGTCTTTCATTCGCATCGTTGCGATTGTGGCGAGCAATTGGATTTTGCGATGAAACAAGCCGCGCTTTCGGGCGGTATTGTGGTGTATTTGCGTCAAGAAGGGCGCGGCATTGGCTTAATCAATAAACTAAAAGCCTACCGTTTACAAGATACGGGCTTAAATACGCGAGAAGCAAACCTACATCTCGGCTTTGCGGCAGATGCACGGACGTATGAAGATGCAGCAACTATTTTGAAAGAATTAGGCGTTCAATCAGTCGCTTTAATGACCAATAATCCATTAAAAATAAACGCTTTACAAGATTTAGGGATTACTGTCATTGAACGTTTACCCATTTTGATTGAACCAAAACCCGAAAATAGAGGCTATTTGAAAACAAAAAAAATGGAAATGGGGCATCTGCTTTGATTTCAAATTCCAAGAATTTCAAATTTCAAGAATTTTGGCGTTCTCGGATATTTAGCACCCCTCAGTATTTTTTCATAAAAATTCTTTCTGTAAATGATGGTTCTCTGACAATTTTGGCACAACTTCATGGAAGTTGTAAACGACTGCGGCTTTCATTTTTTGACTTCAACTAAAATTGTCAAAGAACCTAAATGATTTGTTCATTAAAAAGCATAAATCATTTACAAAAAATTAAAAAATATACATTTTTTGTTTTATAATTAAAATAAAATTATGAAATAACAAACAAAAAATGTTATAAACAAACTACAAATGCTTACCTTGCGGTGAAATTATCCAATAACAAAATTATTTTCAATATCTGTATCATGAGGAAACAACGAACACGCCAACATTTCATCGAAGATTTTGGTATGAACCATATTGAGTTTCATATTCTTTCAGGAGGTTGTACGATAGAACGTTATCGTTATGATTACGGATACGACGGGTTTATTAATACATACAATGAAAATGGAGAGTACGAAAATGGACGCATCGAAATTCAACTAAAATCTACTGATAATTTAAAATATTCGGCAGCAAAAAAAGCAATCTTGTTTGATTTGGATAAACGAGATTTAGAATTGTGGCTCACCAGTAACGAACTCTTTATTTTCATTGTGTATGATGCGTTGAAAAAAATGGCTTATTGGGTTGATTTGCAAGATTATTTCAAAATAAATAAAGAGAAATTGAAAAAAGTTAATAAATTTGTAAGGCTTTACATGCCTTCCGAAAATATATTCACGGAAGAAACGGTTCAAAAATTACGAAAAATTAAAAACAACTAACATGGAAAGAATTGGTATTTATAAAGATTTGGTCGTTTCGTATAAAGAGTTTGAAGATGCTTTATTACGTTTAGGGTATCGTAAAACGTTTATGGAAGATGGTTGGAAACTTTATATCAACGATGAACATGGCGCATCTGTTAGAATAAATCCGCGTAATACACCCGATAAAATGATGATGCTTGCTATGTTTGCAGGAGAGGCTTATTCAATGGAAATGATGGGCGTTCTCGAACATAGAGACGACATCGCAAAAATGATTGAACAAGACCGCTTGGAGGCGTTGGCGCGTGAAAAGAATACGCCTGCGAGCGCGGCGGCTTAGATAAGGAGTTATGAATTATGAGTTATGAGTGGGCGCGGCGGCTCAGATTACATACCCCTTAGTAAGTCGTGCTGTATATTATCTAAAGTAACCATTTACCACATAGACACAACAGAAGGTTTTTACATAGCAAACATAGAGATTATCGCGGGATTAAACTATGTTTTCTATGTAAAAACCTTCTATTGTGTCTATGTGGTAAATAGTTACAATCTAAAAATTCAAAACTCCTTTCATCAACCCTAACGGATTCATTTTTTTCAAATTTAAGCTAAAAGTAACTCGATTAATGTATTTTCCGCGTTGCGTAACGGCGTAAGCATGAAGACTATTGGGGTCGTCTGATGCGCCATTGAAGTAAACGGGAAAATAAATCGCTGCTGCATCGCCAAATATTTCCCACGCGATGCCGCCACTCATAAGCAGTTTTTGGTCAGAGGCAACGGCGCGTTTATCCGTAAAATAGCCCATGTCGAAATACGGTTTCAGTTGCAAAAACTGGGGTAACTTAACTGGTAAATCCATTTTAAAATTCAAGGCGGCAACAAAATCATTGCTCGCACCCAATTGAGTAGCTGAACCCGATGCCAAAACGTATTTCATACCCCCCTCAGTATTTGGGTCAATTTGTTGGCTTGCTGCACCCTGCCTTTCATTTCTTCCCAACCACAAGCCGTCGTAGCGGTAATCAAAACCACCATTGTTGACCAAACCAATACTACCTCGATTGTCACCATATACATTTGCACCGTTGCGGCGGGTATTGTTTAAAAAACCGCCCATAAATAGACGTAGATAAACCCGTTTTTTATATTGGTACATAAAATCTTTTTTGACCTCAGCCGTCAATCGCAAGTAGCTTTGTTTTTTATCCGCAATATCCACGTAATTTTGTTGTTCTAATGCTGTTTTAAAACTCGTATTGCCCAATGCGTTTTTAATTGCGCCCGAATAGGTCAATTCTGTTATGCCGCTTGTGTTGCGTTCTTTACCTTCATATTTATTATTTTTATCATAAGTAAACGCTTGTTCACCGATTAATAAATGGCGCAATTGTAATTTTGAGCTAAAATTACGCATGGGATTCTCTCCAAACTCAATGGATACTGAGGGGGTCACACGGTCATAGATGCGCGTTGTTTTGTATAATGTATTGTAATCAAAGGCAAAACGTCGGGCATTTACACCCACATTTATCTTGTTTTTTCCCGCAAAAAAAGCGTAATTCACATTGCCCACACCTGCTAAGGATTTAGTCCCGATGCTGTACATTGGGGCAACTGACCATTCAAAAGATTTGAGTGGCAAAGCTCCGTTGTGAATCCACGCACCAAGCATCAATTGGTCATAAACATTGGCGGCGAGTAGCGGTGTGGCATAGATATTTGTCCTTTTTGAATTGTCTAAACCTGCTAAAAACTTTACCCGCAAAGGCTCTAATTTTGGCAGCAAGCCGCGTGTTTTTATGTTGTTATTCGCTCGATTTACGTCGGGTGTCAATTGACGAAAATCTATTGTAATCATCGAAATGCCTTCTTTTTTGGGGATAAAAACGACCGTTTGTTCACCCGTAGCCAAACCCGCAAGGCGAACAGTAAAAACGGCAGAATCACCCGATACAACGCCCGATACCGTAAATGGCGTGGCTACTGCGCCAATATTTTTAACCGTGGCTTTCCAATGCGTATCATTTTGGTCTAAATGCGTGATTTTATAGTCCACCTTTCCCGTCGAATTTATCATACCGTCAAAAAACCAACTGACTGCCCCGATATTGAGCGAATCATCTGTCCATATTTTTTTAAAATCGGTGGGTTGTGGGTGCTTGAATTTCCAGACCGTAAAATATTGTTGCATCAATTCTTCAAACTTATCCTGCCCGACCTGTTTTGCCAAAATTGCCAAAGACATTGCAGGTTTTTCGTAAGCCCCAAGCATGTAATTGGCGGGGATTAAGTCGTTGGAAGTCGTTTCGGGAGCTTGGTCTTTGTGTTGAAAAAACAGGCTTTGGGTAAATAAACTCATAGGTTTGATGTCTGTTCCTTTGGCTATAAAACGCGGAATACCATAGTCTTCAAATGATTCTTGACCGTAATATTCAGTAGAATACAGGTGGTCATAGTACGAATTTAAGCCTTCATCGAGCCACGCATGGTCGCGTTCATTGGAAGCCAAAATGCCTTGAAACCAATTGTGTCCGACCTCGTGGGCAATTGTACCATCAACGCCTTTTGCGTCAAAACCACCACTCAAAACGGTAATCATTGGGTATTCCATGCCCCCTCCAAAACCTTCATCTGCCATGACTGCCGAGGCGTGCGGATGCGGATATTCGCCAACGTGTTCGGAATAAAAACCAATGGCACGTTTGACATAAAAATTGGATTTTTGCCAGATTTTTGCAAATTTTGGCGCAAAATAGGTGTAAGTTTCGACATTTCTACCCGATTTTAAAGCTGTGTCTCCTTTTGTCACCATAAAGCGTTTGTCGGCAAACCACGCAAAATCTATCACATTGTCGGCGGTGTAACGAATCGTTTTTAAGCGTTCAGACGATTTAGGAAATGTATCTATCTTATTGATTGGGAATTTATCGTCTAAAACCTTCGATAGCACCCCCTCAGTATCCGCCGCTTTTTTTGCTAAAAAATCGCGTTCCGAAGCAGTTTCTAAATTGCCCGTTGCCCCAACGACGTAGTTATCGGGCAAGGTTAAAGTCACGTCAAAATGCCCAAATTCGGCGTAAAATTCCCCTTGGTCTAAATACGGTTGCGGGTGCCAACCGTCGCGGTCATAAACAGCCACGCGAGGATACCACTGCGTCATCAGATATTGCTGCCCGATGTGTCCACCGCGTGAAAAAATGGACGGAATTTTATACACAAAAGGCGTCGTTATTTTTATTGAATCACCCGCTAAAATTGGGCGTTCAAGTTTTACCTTTGCCACATCGGGGTTATTTCTGTCTATTTCTACCTCTACTCTTTTGTTATTTATTTGAATATTAAGGTTTGAAAAATTGCCCATTTCTTTTGTATCCGCAAAATAAAAACGGGTTTTGCCTTTCGCCAATTCTTGTTTGGCATAAGCAGACCGTTGCGAACTGTACGCATTGGCGGGCAATAAAAGGTATAAAATAGGTAGGGGGTCACTTGAATTGTTTTTATATGTTAATTCAACATCTGCATTGAGCAAATGCTTTTTATCATCAAGCGTGGCATTTATTTTATAATTGGCTTCTTGCTGAAAATAAGGCTTTTGGGCGTTTATAAATTGAATATAAAAAGAAAACGTAACTAATAAAAAAAAATTTTTCATTATTTTTATTTTGTGAGTTAAAGCTACGGATTAGGGCGACTGCTTTTAAGCTACGGATTTACGGATTTTACGGATTATGACGATTTCAAGAATTTCAGATTCTATACCACATCTTTGAAATTTGAAATCCTTGAAATTAATAAAACCGCTTCAATTGTTGCAAATGTTTTTGCTTCAAAGCCGTTCTTTCTTGCTGATTTGTTTCTGTAAAAAACTGATGTTTTTCCAAAAAATTGATTTGCAATTTATTCCAATCTTCTTCCGAGTGAATCATTTTTAAGACCTGCATTTCCTTGAATAAAGTCTGTCCAATATCGTAAAAATCCATGCGACCGAGATAGTCTAAATCAGCATCGCACAATATTTTTTCTAACGGGCTTTTGGGCGATTGCGGGATTTTAGTCGCCATGATAAGCCCACAAATCGTTTTGATAGACCCCTCAGTATAA
Organism: Saprospiraceae bacterium; assembly: GCA_034520175.1. Lineage (GTDB taxonomy): Bacteria > Bacteroidota > Bacteroidia > Chitinophagales > Saprospiraceae > JAAFJT01. The sequence goes on along the minus strand of JAXHNU010000004.1, from coordinate 137,883 downwards.
CCGAATTTTGGTAAGATTTCTTTGGCAAAACGGCAACTATGTGCTTCATGGTCGCGGTAATGGCGCAAAAAACCACTGTCATGCCACAAGGCGGCGGTCAGAACGAGCAGCGTGTCGGGTTCTGATACTTTTTCTGAAAGACATAATTGCTCAGAAACGGCATAGACATCAAGCGTATGATGTTTGCCATGATAGGTCAACGCGGGAGATAAAGCATCTAATTCGTTGAGAATAAAGGATTTGGCAGCTAAGAAATTCACAGTTGTTTTTTAAGTTCAACGCAAAAGTAGGTATTTATTGTATCTTCAGACCCTATTATTCTGAAATTTGTAGCGAAATACCTAAATTACTGTACTCTTTTGCGCTCCGAACGGCGCAGATTAGGCAAAATTGAATGATTTTTATCCTACGGAATTACCGTGAGAGCTATTGCTCTTTCAATCCTAATTTCTCTCCTTCTTCCAACATCATTTTAAAAGCCGCGTCATAATCGCTTGCAATCAATCCGTCCAAAATCGCTTCTCTAATGGCTGTTTTGATGATACCGACCTCGCGTGAAGGTTGAATATTGAAGGTTTTCATAATGATTTCACCAGTAATCGGCGGTTGCCAATTGCGGATTTGGTCTTTGGCTTCCACTTCGACGCATTTTTGTTTTACGACTTCGTAATTTGCCAAATACCGTTTCACACGCTCCGCATTTTTGGAAGTAATATCCGCCTCGCACAACAAAAACAAGTCTTCCAATTCTTCACCTGCATCAAAAAGTAAGCGGCGAATGGCAGAATCTGTTATGTTTTCGTTGGTCAAAGAAACGGGACGGTGGTGCAATTTGACGAGTTTCTGCACATATTTCATGCGGTCGTCGAGTGGTAAACCCAAATTGCGAAACAAACGCGGAATCATTGCCGCGCCCACTTCTTGATGCCCGTGAAATGTCCAGCCTTCGGCTTTGTCAAATCGTTTTGTGGCAGGTTTGCCGATGTCGTGAAAAACCGCCGCCCACCGTAAATACAAATTGTCAGTATGCCGACTGATATTGTCGAGAACTTGGAGTGTGTGCCAAAAATTGTCTTTATGCCCAATGCCTTCCCGTGTTTCCGCCCCTTTTAAAGCAACCATTTCGGGGAAAATGACTTGCAAAATGCTCGAATTGAACAAATAACGATAACCTACTGAGGGGGTCGCTGTTTTCATTATTTTCTCTAATTCGGACACAATGCGCTCTTTTGAAATGATTTTTAAGCGTTCACGGTAATCAAACAAGGCTTTTTGAGTGCTTGCTTCGATTTGAAAACCCAATTGTGTGGCAAAACGAACAGCGCGCAGCATACGTAAAGGGTCATCGCTAAAAGTGCGCCCTGCTTCAAGTGGTGTGCGCAGAATTTTGTTTTCAAGGTCGCGGATACCGTCAAAAGGGTCAACAATTTCGCCAAAATTTTCTTCATTTAAGCTGACAGCTAAGGCATTTATGGTAAAATCGCGGCGGTTTTGGTCATCTTCCAACGAACCAGTTTCGACCGTTGGTTTTCGACTGTCTGTTCGATAACTTTCTTTTCTCGCGCCCACGAACTCAATTTCTACGTTTTTATACCGAAACATCGCCGTTCCAAACCGCGCATAGGTCACGACACGCGGCTGTGGGCGCATTTTTTGCGCCACCGCTTCCGCCAATTGAATCCCCGAACCTAAGCAAACAATATCCATATCTTTTGATGGGCGTCCCAACAGTCGGTCGCGGACGTAGCCGCCAATAACATAAGTTGGAAAACCCAATTCAGTTGCCGTTTTGGTGATGATGCGGAATATTTCGCGCTCGTGTGGTTGTATCTGAAAAATCATGCACAAAGATATTCATTCCCAATTAAATTTTTGCCGAAATGTAAACGCATAAGGTGTTGCCCCATTTTTTTGCAAAAAATCTAAGCGTTCCTTTGCTTCTTCGGTCGTCGGAATCATCTTTCAACCGCCAAAGAAAACCAGAACTGGCTTCGGCTAAACCATTTATTTCGTCAAGTTGTGCCACAAAACTTGACATAACTGGGTCTTCAATATTTTCCCCCTTCATCTGGGCAATGTTGAGTTGGGCTAAGTGCATTATTGAGTTGTTTAATAGATTTCTTGTTACACTTCTTTTTCAACCACATACCAATTGCGTGTAGGCGAATTTCGGGCAATCATTTCGGCGAGAAAACCCGTCACGAACAACATAGTCCCAAGAATCATCATAGTAAGCGCGATATAGAAAAAAGGATTTCGGGTGACTAAAACTGTCGGCATATCATTTGCCAAGCGGTAAAGTTTGGAAAATCCGACAAAAACCGTTGAACAAAAGCCAATAAACAGCATCAGCAAGCCAATCATACCGAAAAAGTGCATCGGGCGGCGACTAAATTTGCCAACGAACGAAATTGAAAGCAAATCCAGCAAACCATTGACGAAGCGTTCCCAACCAAATTTCGTCACACCGTATTTTCGGGCTTGGTGTTGAACAATTTTTTCACCAATTTTTTCAAAACCCGACCATTTTGCCAAAACGGGAATGTAACGGTGCATTTCCCCATAGACTTCGATGCTTTTCACCACGTCTTTTTTGTAGGCTTTCAAACCGCAGTTGAAATCGTGCAGGTTGTTGATGCCACTCACTTTTCGGGTTGCCCAGTTAAATACCTTCGTAGGGACTGTTTTACTGAGGGGGTCGAATCGTTTTTGTTTCCACCCACTGATGAGGTCGTAACCTTCTACCGCAATGAGGCGGTACAAGTCAGGAATTTCATCGGGTGAATCCTGCAAATCGGCGTCCATTGTGATGACGACATTGCCTTTTGAGGCGACAAAACCTGTGTTCAAAGCCGCAGATTTGCCATAATTGCGCCGAAATTTGATGCCATGCACGGCAGGGTTTGCGGCGGCTAATTGTTCAATAACTTGCCAAGAATTGTCGCGGCTACCATCGTCCACAAACAGTATCTCATAGCTGTACTTGTTTTCCTCCATCACACGCCGAATCCATGCTTCCAATTCTGGCAAAGAGTCTGCTTCATTGAGTAAAGGAACGATAACTGAAATATCCATATAATTTAATTTGCGTTATTTTTTTAGTTCGTAAGGAAAATCTAAAATCTTCCTGCACCGCAAAACTAAAGATGTCCAACACTTTTCAAGGCGTTTATTTTATTTTTTACTCTATTTTAACGAAATTAAAATAATTACGTTTCAATTTTAATTTATTTTGCCACTAATTGCACCAATTTTCACTAATACTTTGAGATTGAAAGCGTTTGAGTCTAAAGATTAGTGAAAATTAGCGCAATTAGTGGTAAAATAAATTAAAATAAAACCGTAAGTTTGTACAATCACAATTTGACATCTTAAATTTGACATCTTTCCGCACGAAATATGAAACAACTATTTTCTCGTTTTAAACGACTCAAATCGCGCTTATCGGCGCAACAATATCTGGTATTTTCCGCTACTTTTGTGGGTGTTTTCGCAGGTATTCTCGCTATTTGCCTCAAGCTCATGGTGCATACCATTCAGCACTTATTCAATACGATACAACTGTTTGCGCCGGTAAAACAGCCCTATTACTTGGTTTTGCCCACCATCGGTATATTGATTTGTGTGCTTTTTGTCGAAAAAATACTGAGGGGTGATTTGGGGCGCGGCGTGTCGAATATTCTATTTGAAATTGCGCGAAAATCGGCACATGTCAAGCGACACAAACTCTATTCTCACATTTTTACCAGTGCAGTCACGGCAGGTTTTGGCGGCTCGGCGGGTTTGGAAGCCCCGATTGTGGTGACAGGCTCGGCAGTCGGTTCTAATCTGGCAACAGCTTTGGGGCATAGTTATCGAGAACGTACTTTGTTACTCGGTTGTGGGGCAGCCGCAGGTATAGCTGCTGTATTTAACGCACCGATTGCGGGTGTGATGTTTGCTATGGAGGTTTTATTAGCCGATGTAACGCTTTCTGCTTTTATTCCTTTGATTATTTCAGCCGCCTGTGGTGCATTGTTTTCCAGAGCCGTTTTGAATGAAGACACCCTATTCAGCTTCAAATTGCAGCAACCTTTCAATTGGGTAAACACACCATTTTACATTATTTTGGGCATTTTATGTGCTTTTGTCTCGCTTTATTTTGTCAAAACTGCACATATTGTTTCTACATTTTTCAGAAAAGCCGCCTTAAATCCTTACGAAAAAGCAGTATTGGGAGGCGTGATTTTAGCTTTGCTGATAGCTTTTTTTCCTTCTTTATTCGGTGAAGGCTATTCAAGCATTCGTCTTTTGGCGGACGGAAAAGCCGATGTACTGTTTGAAAAAAGTGCTTTTTTTGATTTATTTAAGCACAATTTATCGGCAAAGGCGTTTAATACTGAGGGGGTCATTTTATTGATTTTTTTGGGTGCAACGATTTTTATAAAAGCCATTGCAACGTCTGTCACGCTTGGTGCGGGTGGCAACGGTGGTAATTTTGCCCCTTCTTTGTTTGTGGGTTCTTACGTTGGTTTCTTTTTTGCACGCTTACTGAACACGCTTTTTGATACGAAATTGACGGAATCCAACTTTACGATTGTCGGCATGGCGGGCATTTTGAGTGGTGTTATGTACGCCCCTCTGACTGCCATATTTTTGATTGCCGAAGTTGCAGGTGGTTACGATTTGATTATTCCTTTGATGATTGTCTCCACCATTTCAAGCGTTTTTATGCGTCATTTTGAACCTATCTCCATCGAAACCAAAGCGATGATTGAACGCGGTGAAGTATTTAGCCAAGACAAAGACCGCAATATTTTACTGTTGCTGCAAGCCAATAATTTGATAGAAACCGACTTTAAAACCACAAAAATCACGGATTCTCTTGGCGAATTGATAGAAACCATCAAAATTTCTAAACGCAATTTATTTGCAGTTGTGGGAGAGAATGAGCATTTTGAAGGCATTTTAACGCTCGACGATGTGCGTGCAGTGATGTTCGATGTGTCTTTATATGAGACGATAAAAGTAGAAAACCTCATGAAAATGCCCCCCTCAGTAGTAAGGCTCAATGAAGACATGGGAACGGTTATGAAAAAATTTGACGATACCCACGCGTGGAATTTGCCCGTTGTGGACGAATCGGGTGTGTATGTTGGGTTTATTTCTAAATCGGCTATTTTTTCAAATTATCGAAGCAAATTGATTTCTTTGAATAGTGAGGGGTGAGTTTTTTTGCGCTCGCTTTACTCTCGCGAGTGAGGAGAGGTGGTTCGTTTTTCGGGCTTTGCCCGAAAAACGAACCACATTCCCCTTTTTTGCGAGCGAAGCGAGCTATGGGCTAAGTATTTACCAAAAATAAAAGAAAAAGGCATGACGACAAAATATTTTCAATCGCGCCACAAATAAGGGAACAAAATAAAACACAAAGCCAGCAAAATTGCATCAATAGACAACAAAGTTTGAATCTCATTCGCCACAGTTGTTTCTGCCAATTTCAAAGCGTTTTTGGATAGCCGAACTAAGGTTATCAGTATCGGTAGTACGACTGGAAAACTGAGGATTGCCATCAATGCAGCCGAGTTATTCGCTTTGGCAGCAATAGCTGAAATAAACGTAAAAGTTATCGAAAAACCGATGCTACCAAGCACAATTGCCGTCCAATACTGAGGGGGGTCTTGTGTCGGGTTTCCAACCATTAAACCCATCATAAAATACGTTAAACCATTGATTAGCAATAAAATAAAAATATTGTACAAAATTTTTGAGACAATAATCGCCGTCGGATTTGCCAATTGATAGTAGTAGAGTTGCCGTCCTGAATTTTCTTGAATGAAGCTTTTGACCACCGCATTCACCGACGCAAACAAAGCCACTATCCAAAACAAAGCATTCCAAACATCAGGCAATACCTTGACGAAGGAGAGAAAAATAACAAATACCGTGGAGGTCACATACAGCAAAATGCCGCCAATTGCGTATTTCTGCCGCCATTCAAGGCGTATTTCCTTTTGAATTAAAAAGGTAATTTCTTGGAATAAAGTCATAGTTTGATTGTAATTACTTAGCCCGCGCTCGTTTCGCTCGCACGGAAGGAGGAGGGGTGGTTTATTTTTCGGGCTTTGCCCGAAAAATAAACCACATTTTCCTCTTTTGCGAGCGAAGCGAGCAATAGGCTAAGTAATTACCAGTTTTTTTTTAAATCATTATTTGAGGAGTGGGCATAACCTAAAAACATCGTTTTTTGATTAAAAACAGATGTTTTGCGCGCGTTCGCTCGCGCAAAAGGGAGGGGACGTGGTTCGTTTTTCGGCGAAGCCGAAAAACGAACCACATTCCCCTCCCTTTTTGCGAGCGAAGCGAGCGCGAGATGCAAAAAACGCTTTTAGGTTATGCCCATCCCTCAATAAGTAATTACAATTTTGAAATATCTATATTGTTTCTCGGTACTTTGTACCTTCAAGATTATCGTAATGATTTACAAATGTAAATGATTCTCTGATAATTTATGCGGATATAAGTAGTTAGTTATAAATAATCGCTATTTTTTACGCCCCTTTTGCGCTCGCTTCGCTCGCGCGAAAAGGGGAATGTGGTTCATTTTTCGGGCTTTGCCCGAAAAATGAACCACATTCCCCCTCTCGCGCGAACGAAGCGAGCGCGAGAACCAGCAGTTTAGATTTTATGTATGGTTTCAAACTCCCGAATAAACTGCCATACACTTCTGCTCGCTTTGCTCGCAAAAGAAGGGAAAAAAGTGGTTCATAATTTAATTTTTTGTATTCGTGTAAAAAAAACACAAAGGATAGTTTGAATATAAAGTTAAGCACTATCTTTGCGTCGTCTCCGATGAGAATCAATTAATTATTAAAATTTAACACAAAGTACTATTCAATTTTGACATGCGCGTCAAAACAAAAATTTATAATTTGGTTTTATTTGGTTAGAGCTGGAGGTGGCGCGTCGTGCTACCTCTTTTTTATTTGCGTAGAAAAGTTCGATAATTTGAAAAAATCATCTTGATTTTCAAAAAAATAGCAAACTTCGCCGCGTCAAAACGTGGGCTTACTTCAGTTGCTCACGGTCTTTCTAACAATATGGGTGAATTGCGTTCACCCATTCATATTCTCTATCATGAAAATTAAAATTATTGCACTTTGTGCTTGGGTTTTTGCTTTTTCGTACCCCCTCAGTATATCGGCGCAAAATACGCCCGTAACAGATGAAGACGCGCTTTTTATCCGAAAGATTTATGATGCAGCACTCACTGAAAGCCGTGCTTATCCGTGGTTGTCAACGATGTGTACGCAAATCGGCGGACGTTTGAGTGGTTCTGCGGGTGCGGCAAAAGCAGTGGAATGGACGAAAAAAATGCTCGATTCAAGTGGTTTTACCACCCGTTTGCAGCCTTGTTTGGTTACAAATTGGAAGCGCGGCGATAAAGAAGTGGTCAAAATAAAAGCGAAAAAAGGCGATATTGCTTTACGCTGTTTGGCAATTGGCAACTCGGTCGGAACGGGTAAAAAAGGTGTAGAAGCTGAAGTGATTGAAGTAAAATCACTCGATGAAGTGGACGCTTTGGGCGAAAAAGTGAAAGGTAAAATTGTTTTTTACAACCGCCCAATGAACAGAAAGCAAATCAATACGTTTGCGGCGTATGGTGGTGCGGGCGACCAAAGGCGGTCGGGTGCATCGCGGGCGGCAAAATACGGCGCGTTGGCGGTTTTGGTACGCTCTCTTTCTACGGAATTGGACGACCGACCACACACGGGTTCGTTGGTGTATGATGAAAAATACCCGAAAATTGCGGCAGTTTGTATCTCTACAAATGACGCTGAAATGCTCTCAAAAACCCTATCACAACCCCCACATACTCAGGGGGGGCAAAAAGTCTTTATCCGAACAACTTGCGAAGTATTGCCCGATGCACCAAGTTTTAATGTTATTGGTGAGATTCGTGGCTCGGAATTTCCTGATGAAATCATCGTTATTGGTGGGCATTTGGACAGTTGGGACGTCGCACAAGGAGCGCATGATGACGGTGCAGGTTGCGTGCAAAGCATGGACGTATTGAACTTGATGAAACAAATGGGCTACAAACCCAAACGCACTATCCGTTGTGTCTTGTTTATGAATGAAGAAAATGGCTTGAAAGGGGGCGTACAGTACGCGGCAGATGCCGTAAAATTGCGAGAAAAACACATTTTCGCCGTCGAATCTGACGCTGGAGGCTTTACACCGCGCGGTATTTCGTTCGAGGCAGACCCCTCAGTATTTGTCGAAAAATTTAAGAAAGTTGGGGCGTGGGAAGACTTGTTAAAACCTTATGGTATCGAACTCACAAAAGGCAGTAGTGGAGCGGATATTGGACCTATGAAACCGCAAAAATTCTTACTCGGCGGCTTACGTCCCGATTCACAACGTTATTTTGATTTTCACCACACAGAGTTCGATAAAATTGAATATGTCAATCGCCGTGAATTGGAATTGGGGTCGGCAGCAATGACGGCTTTGGTCTGTTTGATTGATAAATACGGATTGTAAGTGTAGGTTGATTTTCAGTAAAAAAGCCTCCGCATTCACGCCAAGACTTGTGTGCGCTCCGAAGATTCTGTATTTTTTACTCTTTTTGCCATTTTGTCATTTTAATTTTTTTGAAACCATACATAAATTCAAAATACGCATTAAAAGGCATTTTTGCGCTCGCTTCGCTCGCGTAAAAGGAGGAGAGGTGGTTCATTTTTCGGGCTTTGCCCGGAAAATGAACCACATTCCCCCCTTCGCGCGAGCGAAGCGAGCGCGTGGTAAATAATTACAAAAAATCATACGCGGAATTGCTGTGAAATCTTAAATTTTAAATTTTTCTTAATGATAAAAGTCTTAAAAAGATTAATAAAAAAATTGCCTGTTGCCTTTACGCGCAATCAGCAATATGATGCGCAAACGGTGAAAATTTTGAAAAAAATAGCGCGTCCCGATGCCAATTGTATTGATGTGGGTTGCCACAAAGGGGAAGTTTTGGACATTATTTTGAACCATGCGCCTAAAGGACAACACTATTGTTTTGAGCCTTTACCCGATTTGTTTCAAGGTTTGGTTGCCAAAAAATATCCTCAAAATTGTCATTTTTATGACCTTGCTTTGAGCCGTGAAAAAGGAGAGACGACCTTCAATTATGTTATTTCAAACCCTTCGTACAGTGGTATTTTGCGTCGAAATTATGATAGAGTAGGGGAGGAGGACACGACAATTAAGGTAAAAATGGATTTGTTGGACAATGTTATTCCCGAGAATTTGACGATTGACTTTATCAAAATTGATGTCGAAGGCGCGGAAATGCTCGTTTTGGAGGGAGCAAAAAAGACAATTGCACGTTGTAAGCCGATTGTGATTTTTGAACACGGTTTAGGTGCTTCGGATATTTATGGGACAACGCCGCGCCAGATTTTTCAATTTTTTGACAAGTGTGGCTTGCGTATTTCGATTATGCGCCATTGGTTACATGGAAAAGCCTCGCTGTCACAAACGGCTTTTGAAGACCAATTCTATAAAGGAAAAAATTATTATTTTATTGCGCATATCTAATTCTACTTTGGCACTTTGAACTGTCTCTTTCTCGCTTTGCTCGAAAATTGCCTTAAGAGAGTTTTTTGGGGCGAGCGTGTTTTTGAATCATAAAAATCTTCGATTTTTATGATTCAAAAACACGCTCGCCCCGATGGATTTTTTCCATTTGAAACCATACATAAAATCTAAACTGCTGGTTTTCGCGCTCGCTTCGCTCGCGCGAAGGGGGGAATGTGGTTCATTTTTCGGGCAAAGCCCGAAAAATGAACCACCTCTCCTCCATTTACGCGAGCGAAGCGAGCGCAAAAATGCCTTTTAATGCGTATTTTGAATTTATGTATGGTTTCAAATTTTTCCAAAGTAGTCATTCAATTCTTAACTATGAACTCAGTAGAAAATAAATCATTTGCTCTTCCGTATTTGCCCTTCTTATTGCGTTGGGTATTGCCGCTTGCATTGGGTGCAGGAATTTTGGTGTTTTTAATCGCCAAATCTTTAAAAATGCAAATCACTTGCGATGAATCTTATACGGTTGAAATTCTGACGAAAGTACCCGTTCGGGACTTAATAACCTACAAAAGTTCTTACACCAACAACCATATTTTAAATACTTTATTGGTGAAATTTCTGTTTTGGGCGTTCAATAGTTTTGACCATTCTTTAGCCCGTTTGCCTAATATTTTGGCTTTTGTCGCTTATTTCTACTATTGTTTGCGTTTTTCGCAGAGATATATTACCGATAATTGGGTAAGTTTGATGTTCGTTGCGGTGATGTGTTGCAATCCTTATTTATTAGATTTTTTTGCCTTGATTCGTGGATATGGTTTGTCAATTGGTTTGATGATGGGCAGCATTTATTTTGCGGCGCGTTATGTATTGGATAATTACGCTAAAGGTTTGACAATCAGTGTTTTGTTGAGTGTTTTATCTGTTTATGCCCAATTTGCTACTTTGCATTTTTATCTGGGGATTAATTTGCTCATTGTATTGCGTTTAATTAAAAATTATATTCAATCGCAAAAAAACGTGGAAAGTATTTCGTTTTTTGGGCAAAGCCCTAAAAACGAAACACCACCCTCTCTTTTGCGAGCAAACCAAGCAAAAAAGTATAGTGATAGCCAAAACAAAGGAAATAAAGCGTTTTTTTATGGTATTGGTGTGCAATTTTTAGGTGTATTGTTATTGACCGCATTAATTTATTTACCAATAAAAGCCATTATCAGAGACAACCAAATTGCTTATTACGGGACTGAGGGTTTTTGGGGCAGCACCTTAGCTTCCCTCATTAAAGGGTCATTGTATTCTGAAACCTATTTTAGAAATGAACAAACCATTCCTATTTTTAAGTTTTTAACCATTGTTCTATTTTTTCTATTAACTGCTTTTATTGCTTACAGTTTTGGGGAGAAAACGGTCGAAAAATTAGAAAAAACATACCCCTCAGTATTTGCGTCAATTTTGTTCTTTTCGACTGCTTTCAGCGTGATTGCGCAATTTCATTTGTTGGGTAATCAGTATGTGGTGGATAGAACTGCCTTGTTTTTTTACCCACTTTTGGCGATGTTGATGCCCATTGTGCCGCTTTTTTTTGGGCGATTTAAGCAAGGAGTAAGTACATTTGTCGCCATACTATTTATTGCTTTTTCAGTTAATCACATCAAGCGCACCAATACTTTGACTTCTTACCGAGAATGGTGGTACGATGTGCATACTTACGAAATCATGGATATGATGCAACAAGAATACGCCAAGTCTGACCCGAAACAACCCATTAAATTCACAACTTACTGGTTTTTCTGTCCTTCTTTCACCTATCATCAAGCCAAAGCAGAAGCCAATTATATGGAAAAAATTAAATACCATTCACAAATTGACACGGTGAATGTGTATGATTTTTATTACACGGTTCAAGACGAAGTGCCGCTTTTGAAAGCTAAATATGACGTGGTAAAAGAATGGGATTATAGGCAATGGGTTTTGTTGAAACGAAAAAAATGATAAGGAGTAGGCGTTACAACTCTTGGAGGGTTCAAAATCCTGTCTATTACCCATATCTTTTTGGAAAGGTGTTTTGGCATTATAAATCTCAAATCCGTTAGGATTTGAACGTTTATAGAAAAAAAAGCAAGCATCATTTTTTCCGAATCCGTTAGGATTCGCACGTTTTCTCATAGTTTACAAACGTGTGAATCCTAACGGATTCGGAAAATGGAGATGTTTAGTTATATCCTCTACAAACGTATGACTCCTAACGGATTAAAAAAAGATGTGGCAATGGACAGGTGGTAATATTTGCGTTACAATGCCAAAATTTGCGCCATTTTCATCATATTTTGGCTCACTTTTTTCTCTTTTGTAATGGCATCATCAAAGGTAGTGAAGGATAATTCATTATTTTTGATGCCTACCATGACATTCGATTCGCCTCTCAGTAAAGCCTCAACTGCTTCATAACCGAGGCGACTTGCCAAAACTCGGTCAATACAAGTAGGAGAACCTCCGCGTTGTAAATGTCCAATAATCGTAACTTTAGTGTCGTAATAGCTGATTTGTTCTTGTACTAATTTGGCGACTGCCTCTGCGCCCCCGTATTTATTGCCTTCGGCGATGATAATGATACCAAATGGCTTACCTCGTTTTGCGGCTTTTTTTAATTGGAGAATCAAGTCTTCAATTGTCGAATTTTCTTCTGGAATCAAAACACCACCTGCACCCGAACCGATTGCCGAATGAAGGGCAATAAAACCCGAATGACGACCCATAACTTCCACAAAGAACAAACGATTGTGGGAGTACGCCGTGTCTCTAATTTTATCCGCCGCTTCCATCGCCGTATTGATAGCCGTATCAAAACCAATGGTCAAATCTGAGCCATACAAATCATTGTCAATTGTGCCGGGAACGCCGATGAACGGAATGTCGTATTCCTGTGAAAAGATTTTTGCACCCGTAAAAGTGCCATTGCCACCAATTGCCACGCACGCATCAATGTCATACGCCACGAGCGAATCGTGTGCCTTTGCCCGCCCTTCGGGTGTCATAAATTCCATTGACCGCGCTGTTTTCAGGATTGTGCCACCGCGTTGAATGATATTGCCGACATCGCTTGTTTCAAGGCGTTTGAGTTTGCCTTCAATCATGCCTTGGTAGCCGCGTTCAATACCAAATACGTGTAAATCGTGATAAATAGCCGTTCTAACAACTGCTCTAATTGCCGCGTTCATGCCGGGCGCATCGCCTCCAGAAGTAAAAACAGCGATTCTTTTGATGTCTTTTGTCATAGTTAAAGATAAGATACTGAGGGGAATATTTGATGAAATTGGTTATGTAAGGACGCTAAATGTAGCGGTGAAATGAGTTTTATTGCTCGCTTCGCTCGCAAAAAGGGAGAAGGGTGGTTCGTTTTTCGGGCAAAGCCCGAAAAACGAACCACATTCCCCCCTTTGCGAGTGAAGCGAGCAATAGAATTTTACCCAAGTAGCTACAAATTAATAACTCGTATTAATATTCTCTAAATGATACGCCACAAGTTTATCAATCGGTTTTTTGATGATAATGCCTAAATTTAGGTCATGCTCATCTAAAACGACTTTCAAAATATCTTGGAAATGATGTGCAACCGAGCCAACGAAATTAATCGGTAAATGGTGGCAGCTCTCATATTTCAGAATGTGGCGTTCTGTTAATTCGGTGAATGCCTGAGCAGCTAATTTTTGAATGTAAAAATGGTGGCGATTGGCAGAAAAGAATTTGGCAAACGAGGCTAAATAAACATTTGCGCCATCTGCGTAGATGTGATTCAGAAAAGCCCGTTTTTCTGCACCATATTCTGCAATAAATTTTTCTTGAACATCATCGGGCAATTCGCGATAAAAATAAGCACGAATCAATAACTTACCAAGATGCGACCCTGAACCTTCATCACCGAGCAAAAAACCGAGATTGGATACATTATCAATCACGTTTTTGCCATCGTACAAACAGGTATTCGACCCCGTTCCGATGATGCACGCAATGCCTTCTTTAGAGCCACAAGCCGCCCGTGCCGATGCCAATAAATCGTGTTCAACTGCCACTTTTGCGTTGGGGAAGATGCGTTCCAAACCGCGTTTGATGATGTCGCACCGCATTTTGTCCGAGCAACCTGCCCCGTAAAAATAGACAGCTTCTGCTTCTTCAACAGGGACATTGTGAACGAATTCTTTTTTCAATTCAGACTCTACACGGTATTCATCGTGAAAAAAGGGATTAAAACCCATTGTGGTTTGCAATTCGCGGCTACCATCTGCATATATAATTTGCCAATCGGCTTTAGTTGAGCCGCTATCTACGATTATTAACATGTCGAAACAGTTTGATGATGTGTAATTACTTATTGAGGAGTGGGCATAACCTAAAAACAGATGTTTTGCGCGCGCTTCGCTCGCGCAAAAGGGAGGAGACGTGGTTCGTTTTTCGGCTTCGCCGAAAAACGAACCACATTCCCCCTCCCTCGCGCGAGCGAAGCGAGCGCGAGATGCAAAAAACGCTTTTAGGTTATGCCCATTCCTCAAGTAATTACATTGATTTTAAAGTCGGGCAAAGTTAATCGTGTATTTCGTACACGAACACTTTTTCGACTAAAAATTTATTTAACGCTATCAGATTTTTCATCGCTTTTCCCAATTGAACTCAAAAAATAGACAGGTATCCCCAACAAAATAATGCTCAAACCCACCCAACTTGGTTTGGCTGAAAAACCGAACAACTGAATAGAGGGTTCAAAAATCAACAGATTGATGCAAATAGCGGAGGTGATGACTATGTAAAGCGTGGGCAAAATAGGATAACCCCACACTTTGTACGGACGTTTAGCATCGGGTGCTCTGCGTCTTAAAATAAAAATGCCACCAATGGTAAGAATATAAAAAAGCAGGGTCGCAAACGTAACGTACTTCAATACATCTGAATAAGTACCCGATAAACACAAGACACTCGCCCAAATAGCTTGGATAATCAGCGCAAAACGGGGTACGCGGGTTGTTTTATCTAATTCGCCAGCACGTTTGAAAAATAAACCGTCTTTTGCCATAGCGTGATACACCCTTGCACCTGCGAGAATAATACCGTTGACGCACCCAAAAGTTGAAATCATAATGAAAATAGCCATAGCAGATGTACCCAAATCCTCGAAAAGAATTTGGGCTGCAGCAGTGCCTACTTGTTCTTCGTCAGCAAAAGCGATACCGTGTGCCGCTACATCTGAACCCGTTGGTACACCAACTGCGGGCAGAAGAGCAAGGTAACACAAATTTGCAAGGGCATATAAAATGGCAACTCCGAGCGTTCCCAGAAACAAGCTGCGCGGAATATTTTTTTCGGGTTCTATGATTTCTCCTGCCGTATAAGTGATTGTGTTCCAAGCAGAAGAACTAAAAATAGGTCCAATCATGGCTAATCCAATCGCTGAAATTAAGGTAAATCCGCTAAGGGGTATTTGGGTAGGAACACCGTTTTCGACCACTGTTTTGAAAGGTTGGATAAAATCGCTCATATTGACACGCCAATAAAAGCTGTTATAACCTATGTATGAACCCATCAAAATCAACATGCCTAAAGCGGTGATTTTTGTGAGCGTAAATACATTTTGTACAAATTTACCTGCTTCAATACCTTGTAAATTAATAAAAGTTAAGAAATTTAGGACTAAAAAAGCGGTCAATTGAATAGTTGTAAACGTGAATGTACCAATGGTAAACAATTCATACGGTTCAAAAAGAGAAGGCAGCAAAACGGCGGCAAACTTGGCAAATGCTATGGAAACGGCAGCAATTAAACCTGTTTCGATGACTAAAAAGGTTGTCCAACCAAAAAGAAAACCCACTAATGAGCCATAAGCCTCGCGCAAATAAACGTATTGACCACCCGATTTGGGCATCATACCTGCCAATTCGCCATAACTCAATGCGGCAATGACGGTCAATACACCTGCTAAAAGCCAAGCAAGTAAAATATAAAAAGGAGAACCCAATTGAAGGGCAACACTGGCGGGAAGGATGAAAATACCGCTACCAATCATTGAACCCATGACGAGCATCGTGGCATCTGAAAGGTTTAAACGGCGTTTGAATTTAGTTCTTGACATACTGGAATCTTGTTCGTTATTGAAAATGAATGCTGTATTAGTAATGAGTTGTTGTCTGCAAATTATAGTTTTCAAATAAAAGTTTTGCCACCATTGTCTGAACTATGATTTGTTTGATTTTTATGATTACTACGATGTGTGTTTCATGAATCATGGAAATCGTAAAAATCAAAAAAATCATAGTTCAGACAATTTTCAATTAGTTTTATAAGATTGGTGGTAAAACTAAATTTTAATCAAGTATTTTTGCGTCCTTATTTTGTAAAATTTTAAAAAAAGTAAACAAATGAGGATAATATTTATGGGAACGCCTGATTTTGCCGTCCCTTCACTCGATATTTTGGTCAAGAATGGGTACGATATTGCGGCGGTCATCACGGCAACCGACAAAATGGGCGGACGAGGGGGCAAGCAAGTTCTGCAATCGGCGGTAAAAAAATATGCGGTGGATAATAATTTGTGGGTCTTGCAACCCGAAAAATTGAAGAACCCTGAATTCATCGAAATACTGAGGGGTATCAATGCGGACTTATTTATCGTCGTGGCGTTTAGAATGTTGCCCGAAATTGTTTGGACGATGCCGCCGCTTGGCACATTCAATTTGCATGGTTCTTTATTGCCAAAATACCGAGGTGCTGCCCCGATTAATTGGGCAGTGATAAATGGTGAAAAAGAAACAGGTGTCACAACGTTTTTCCTCAAACACGAAATTGATACGGGCGACATTATTTTCCGTGCTGCTTTGCCTATTGGTGAAAACGAAAGTGTGGGACAAGTGCATGATAGAATCATGGAATTGGGCGCAAAAACAGTATTGGAAACTGTACAAGCCATTGAAAATAAAGCAGTTGTGCCTTTGCCACAATTGGATACAGCAGCGACCCACGCACCAAAAATATTTCAAGAAACCTGCACGATTGATTTCAATAAAACCACCGCCGAAGTTCATAATTTTATACGTGGTTTGTCTCCTTTTCCAACTGCTTGGACAAGTTTAGATGGGTTGAAATTGAAGATTTTTAAGGCATCAAAAGAAGAAAACGCCGAAAATGTACCCCCTCAATATAAAACCGATTTTGGAACAATCCAAACGGGAAAATTTTTTACAGATGGTAAAAGTTACCTAAAAATAACGACAAACGATGGTTGCATCAACTTGATTGATGTGCAGTTAGAAGGCAGAAAACGAATGGGTATTAAGGATTTTTTAAATGGCTATCGCTTAAACAATGGTTAGGTTCGTGCATTTCTACGTCCTTCTTCAATGCCTTCTTGTCTTACTTCGTCCATTGCTTTTCCAAAAAAAGGTCTATGTGTGTCTAAAAATGCTCTTGATGCTTCCATTTTTTCTGCCTTTTTTATTATTTTTAGAATCATTTGAATAATCTTGATACACGGTGATTCATTTTTCGAGCTTTGCCCGAAAAATGAATCACATTCCCCTCTTTTGCGAGCGAAGCGAGCAGTAGGCTAAGTAATTACTTAAAATATTATAAATCAATCGTTAATAAAACGGGGCAATGGTCTGAGTGAACAACATCATTCAATTGCCGACAATCCACAATTTTATCTTGCATATTTTCTGTAACTGATTGGTAATCAATGCGCCAGCCTTTGTTTGATGCCCGTGAATTGAAGCGCGTTGACCACCACGAATATTCTTTCATATCGGGGTGTTTTAAACGAAAAGCATCTACAAAACCACTTGCCAACCATTCCGTCATCCATTGCCGTTCTTCTGGCAAAAAACCTGGTGTTTTGTTGTTGGTCTTTGGGCTATGAAGGTCTAACTCATTGTGGGCAATATTGTAATCGCCCACAACGATTAATTTAGGGCGTGTTTTTTTCAATTCATTGATGTAATTTTGAAAATCTTTTAAGAAATCCATCTTTACATTTTGGCGTTCTTCGCCACTTGTTCCCGAAGGAAAATAACAATTGAGCAATGACCAATCACCAAAATCGGCGCGAATGACCCGCCCTTCACCGTCATAAAACGGGTGTCCCATGCCCAAAACAACACTATCGGGCTTGGTTTTGGTAAAAATAGCCACACCAGAGTAGCCTTTTTTCTCCGCCGAAAACCAATAATGATGGTAGCCCAATTTTTCGACCCCCTCAGTATTGACCTGCTCTTGCATTGCTTTTGTCTCTTGAACGCAGACAATATCGAAGCCGCCTTCGGCTAAAAATTCTACCCAGCCTTTGGAAATCGCCGAACGGATACCATTGACGTTGTAACTTAATATTTTCATTTTTTAAGTATATATGTATTGCTCGCTTCGCTCGCAAAAAAGGGAGAAAGTGGTTTGTTTTTTTCGGGCAAAGCCCGAAAAAACAAACCACCTCCCACTTTTGCGAGCGAAGCGAGCAATAGTTTACAAATAAAATCCTTTTCTAATCTGTGTTATTTTGTGAAAATCTGTGTACACCTATTAATAAACTTGCATCACATCTACAATTTCATCGCCAATGCGGTGCAAATATCCATGCCAACCTGCTTTTATTACTCCTCCAATATTTTCTAAGTTATCGTCAATAAACAAAGTTTCAGAAGGGTTGATACCAGCGTCTTGAATCACAAAATTATAGATATTGAGATTCGGTTTTCTCAAATGAATTAGATGAGAATAATACGACCTATGAAAATAGCGTGTCTCAAATTCTTGAATCGAAAACCCATGCACAGTGCGCAGGTAGCCATCTACAAAATTGACGTGTGTTTCGTTGGTATTGCTGAGTAAAAAAACGTTGTATTTTTCTTTCAATCGCGCCAACATTTTAAAGCGTTCTGGATTGATAGTCAGCAACATAGCGTTCCAAGCCTCCATAAGTGTCCGAATACTGAGGGGGTGTTCTGATGCCGCACGGAGGGTATCAAAAAAGGTTTTTTCTGAAATAATGCCGATTTCAAAATCAATAAACACATCACCATTGGGGTAAATGTGTTTGATTTTTTCAAAGAAATCATCGCCCAAATGATGTTGTAGGGAAGACCAAGTTCTCTCAATATCGAGGTCAATAATGACGTTACCTAAGTCAAAAACAAGGGTTTTTATAGCTGGATTGAAGTTTAGCATAGTGTAGAATTAAAGTGCGCTCGCTTCGCTCGCGCGATTTGGGAGGATTGTGTTTCATTTTTCGGCAGAGCCGAAAAATGAAACACCTTTTCTCTCTTTTTTTGCGCGATTATTTACAATTAAAAAACCTCTTTCACCGCTAAAAACGGATGATTCGGGTCAAAGGCACTGATTATATTTTCGTTCTTCTTATCAAATTCTACCAAACCATCGCGCAGACGCACGATGCGGTGGGCGTGTAAAGCAATATCGGGTTCGTGCGTCACGATGATAACCGTATTACCCGCTTGGTGAATTTGTTGGAACAAGCCCATGATTTCGATACTTGTTTTAGTATCCAAATTACCCGTTGGTTCATCGGCAAGAATAATCGCGGGTTTGTTGACCAAAGCCCTTGCCACCGCCACCCGTTGCCGCTGACCACCCGACAATTCATTGGGTCTGTGAAGCATACGGTCTTTCAAACCAACCGATTCAAGCGCAAATTCAGCCCGTTCGATGCGTTCACTTGCCTTCATGCCCGCGTAAACGAGGGGCAAAGCGACATTTTCAAGGCTTGTCATGCGCGGCAAAAGATTGAAGGTTTGGAAAACAAAACCGATTTCTTTATTCCGTACTTCGGCAAGTGCAGAGTCGTCCATGCGGCTAACGTCCGTACCATTGAGCGTGTAAGTACCTTCTGAGGGTGTGTCGAGACAGCCCAACAAATTCATCAATGTGGATTTGCCCGAACCAGACGGACCCATCAGCGCAACGTATTCGTTTTTGCTAATATCCAACGATACATCTTTCAATGCGTTGATGATTTCTGAACCAATGACGTAGGTTTTCCGAAGATTTCGGATAGAAATGATACTTTTCATCGCTTATTTTTTTATCTCTATTTACTGGCTCTTTTTCGCTTCGCTCAAGAATCGCCCTTGATAGTTTTTTAGGGCGACCGCGTATTTTGCTTAAAAATCTTTGATTTTTAAGCAAAATACGCGGTCGCCCTCATAGATTTATTTCGCTTCGCTTGCAAAAAAGAGAGAAAGTTGTTCATTTTTCGGGCTTTGCCCCAAAAATGAACAACCTCCCTTTTTTTGCGAGCGAAGCGAGCAATAAAGTACAGTAATTTTTTACTGAATATCAATAACCTTCGGAACTTTAAAAAACGCACCGTCTGAATCGGGTGCATTTTTGAGCGCGTCGTGGCGGCTTAGTTGGTGATTGACCACATCTTCGCGCCAGACGTTCACATCTTCGTTGATGTAAATAAGCGGCTCGACCCCCTCAGTATCGAGCGTGTTGAGTTGCTCTACCATTGTGAGAATATTGGTCAAACTGCCTTGTAATTTTGTTCTTTCGGCGGCACTTAATTCAAGTCGTGCCAGATTTTCTAATCGTAAAATTAGTGTGTCATCAATAATCATTTTGTATTTTTTAGATTAGTTCGTAAAATTAAGCGATGAAAGGGGCAAATTCCCCCAAATGTGTTGCTGAACTACCTGTGCGGCGGTCTTCAAAAAAGCGTTTGAGGGCAAATTTATTGGAAATAAAAGCCACCTCTTTCCACGGAATATCGGTTTCGGCGAACATTTTAATTTCGGTGCTTTCGGGCGTCAAGTGATAGTTTAGGTTATTCATACGCACCAAAAAGCAGGTATGAACTTGCTGAACAGGCAGTACCGAATACACAGAATGAAGGCGAATAATCGTCCCTTCACAGCCCGTTTCTTCAAACATTTCGCGCAATGCGCCTTTTTCAATGGCTTCTTGATTTTCTAAAAAACCGCCTGGGATATTCCAGAAACCTAATTGCGGCTCAATACCACGCCGACACAGCATGATTTTGTCCTCCCAAATGGGTATGCAAGAAACGATAATTCTCGGATTTTGGTAGTGAATTGTCGAACAGCTTTCGCAATGAAAGCGGGGCAAATGCTCGCCTTCTATGGGTCCGAAACTAATCGGATGAGCGCAGTTTGAGCAGAAATTCATTGATTATTATGTTTTTTATAATTACTTTAGTCCCCTAACCCCCAAAGGGGGAATACGCACTAAGACTGCCAATTTCGCTTACTAAGTGAGTGTTTTTATCTTTTATCGAGTCAAACTCCCCCTTTGGGGGTCGGGGGGCTTTTCTTTATTTTCTTCAAATCTTCGGGCGTATCAATTCCAATTGTTTCTAAATCTGTTTCAATAACGCCAATATCATAACCATTTTCAAGCCAACGCAATTGTTCCAACGATTCAGTTTGTTCAAGGTTGCTTGGTGCGAGGCGTGCAATATCCAATAAAACGCTGGTTTTATAGCCATACAAGCCAATATGTTTGAAAAATAGACCCGATTTTGCCCATAGTTTTTTATCCAAATGTCTGATAAATGGAATCGGGCTTCGGCTGAAATACAAGGCTTTGCCCTGGGCATCAAAAACGACTTTTACAATATTCGGATTATCAATATCTTTTTGTGTGGTCAAGCGTTTTGCCAAAGTTGCGATGCTTTTACCCCCCCTCAGTATATCGGCAATTTTTTCGATTTGTTCGGGCTGAATAAAGGGTTCATCGCCTTGAATATTGATAACTGCTGTGAAAATGCCCTCAAAACGCGGTGTGATTTTGCCAATAACGGGTGCGTCGTTGCTATTGAGAAAGGCAGATTGAATCTCAAAATTAACATTTTCTACCACTTCTGCGCAACGGTCGGTACCGCTTTGGTGGGTATCAGCCGTCATAACAACATCACCACCGAAGGATTCGACGTGTTTGAAGATGCGTTCATCGTCGGTTGCCACCACAACACGGGCAAGACTTTTGCAGCATTTAGCTTGTTCATATACACACTGAATCATGCTTTTTCCGTTGATGTCCACCAAAGGTTTACCCAAAAATCGGGTTGAGGCATAACGGGCGGGAATGACGCCGAGTATTTTCATAGATTAATTTGTTGATTTTTTAGAAAATCGTGAAAAAAATGATGCTTCTTTATTCTAAACCTTAATAAAACCTTTCCTTTGCAGCCTAAGAATTGAAAACAAATGAGTTATTCAATTATGTTTTACGTGAATAATGAGCCAAACTAAGTCTTTTTATAAACATTTTGACACTACGTGTCATTGGAATTTAATTTTTAATGACACGTAGTGTCAACATATTTATAATCAAATACTGAGGAGTGGGCATAACCTAAAAACATCGTTTTTTGATTAAAACAGATGTTTTGCGCGCGCTTCGCTCGCGCAAAAGGGAGGAGACGTGGTTCGTTTTTCGGCGAAGCCGAAAAACGAACCACATTCCCCTCCCTCGCGCGAGCGAAGCGAGCGCGAGATGCAAAAAACGCTTTTAGGTTATGCCCGTCCCTCAATCAAATACTTAATCAAGTGTTTTCCATTGACACGTAGTGTCAACATGTTTATAAAATGATTTGTCTTAATTTGCTTATTCGCATTACAAATTAATTCATTGTAATTTGAAATTTAAAACAGCTAAATCTTTGAAGCTATGAACACCATAAAGTTTAATGTCTCAAAGCGCGTAAAGTGCTTTGTTTTCGCTGCACGTCACCCCCTTAGTATTTGGGGTGCTTTTTCGCCGATGCTGACGGTATTGTTTCTTTTTTTGTCCATCTTCACGCAGACTTTTGCGCAACCTGCCGATACTGTTAAATATTTGACGGCGAAAGATACGTTATTCATTAGCCTTGACGAACGAACGGGCGAAAAAATATTTGACCACTACATTACTGCCAAGCAGAACTTGTACCGTTTAGCCCGTTTTTACGGCTTGAACGAGGAAGAATTGTATCCTTACAATCCGACTTTGAAAAGCAATGTGGTAAGCATCGGGCAGGTGATACGTATTCCTATCCCGAACGCTGCGATTAAGCGGTTTAAAGGTGATAATTTCAAGCGGTGGAAATATGCACCCATCGTGATTATCGTCAAAAAAGGCGATAATGTATTCAATATTGCCAAAAGAATGTTTCGTATGCCCGTTGACTCGGTGATGAAATGGAACAATATGCCCGACCAAACTGTCTCTGTTGGGCAGCGTTTGCAAGTGGGTTGGATGTCGCTCGACGGCGTGCCAGACAGTATTCGTTCGGTGCGAAAAGTCGGGGCGGCGGAGATTCGCTCAAAAATGTTGGCGTCCTCTTATTCAAAACAGAAAAAAGGCAGAGAGGAGAGTGGGGCAGCATTTTGGCAAATAAAAGGCAATACCAAAACAGATTTGTATTGTTTGCACCGAACAGCCAAAGTCGGTACTGTGGTGGCGATACAAAATACGATGAATCAAAAAACGGTTTTTGCTAAAGTAATCGGACCGATGCCTAAAAATGTGTATGGACATGAAACTGTCGTGGTGGTAGCTCCCTCAGTAGCGAAGTTATTGGCGGCAAAAGACGCAAAGTTTTTTGTGAAAATAAAATACCAATAACAGATTTTAAGCTACGAATTTACGGATTACACGACTACGGATTTTTAGCTACGGATTTACGGATTTAACGGATTTACGGATTTACACGACTACTGATTTTAGGCTACGGATTTACACGACTACTGATTTTAGGCTACGGATTTACGGATTTAACGGATTTACGGATTACACGACTACGGATTTTAGGCTACGGATTTACGGATTTAACGGATTTACGGATTACATGACTACGGATTTACGAATTTTACGGATTTACACGACTACTGATTTTAGGCTACGGATTTTAAGCTATTTTTATGTAGTCGTCTAAATCCGTAAAATCCGTAAATCCGTTAAATCCGTAAATCCGTAGCCTAAAATCAGTAGTCGTGTAAATCCGTAGCTAAAAATCCGTAGTCGTGTAATCCGTTAAATCCGTAAATCCGTAGCCTAAAATCCGTAGTCGTGTAGTCCGTTAAATCCGTTAAATCCGTAGCCTAAAATCAGTAGTCGTGTAATCCGTAAATCCGTAAAATCCGTAAAATCCGTAAAATCCGTAAATCCGTAGCTTAAAATCAGTAGTCGTGTAATCCGTAAATCCGTTAAATCCGTAAATCCGTAGTCGCATAAATTTTAGCTCAACTTAATCAGAACATGATATTAGAACATTATAAAAAATTAGAAAAGAAATACGAAAACGAACAATCCGTATTTGACAAAAAAATCAATACAATCGCTACTCTAAGGTTGGTGAGTATGGGCGTTTTGGCGTTTTGTGGTTATCAGACCTACGTTACGCAAATAATTTGGTTTCCTTTGGCGGCATTTATCGCTTTAATTGTTTTTTTTAGATTGTTGATTACGCATCTCAGATACAAGCAAAAAGCGCAATTATTGGGTTTTTTAAAAACAATTAATACCAATGAAATAGCGTATTTGAATGGAGATTTAACACCTTTCAAAACGGGAGAAGACTACATTCAGACCGACCACCCTTACTCGCACGATTTGGATATTTTTGGCGAAATGTCCATTTTCCAACATGTCAACCGTACCACAACGCCGCTTGGCGAAGAACAATTGGCAAATTGGCTCAGAAATGCGGATATTATTGACATTCCAAAACAACAAAAAGCTGTTCGCGAATTGGGTTTAAAACTCAATTGGCGGCAACATTATTTGGCATCGGGGCAGTTATTTATTGACGAAAAAACGGCTTTAAATGGGTTTCAAAAATGGTTGGATATGCCTTTAAATTATCTGAATAAACCATTTTTAAAATTCATTTCTTTTATTTTACCAATTATTACGCTGTTAATCATTGTCGCGAATTTTGTGAGCGACAATCCTCTATTTTTTACTTTATTTAAGGTCTTTTTCTTTGTAAACATAATTATTGTGGCAACGCAAAAAAATAGAATTAAAGAAGAACACCAATTATTAACGGCGCGTGATGAAGCCTTGAAAAAATACAGTGCTTTATTACAAATAATTGAAAATGAACAATTTAATTCTGAAAAATTAAAGGAATTAAAAACTAAAATAATTCATCAAACCATTGATAAAGCCATTACGCCAAGTGCGGCAATTGGCAAATTGGCGCGTATTTTAAATCAATTCGATACCATTTTAAATCCATTTGCGGCTATTATTATGAATGGTTTATTTCAATACCATATTCATGCTTTATTCGCTTTGGAACGATGGAAAAAAGATTTTGGCGGTCTTATGATGCACTGGTTTTCGACAATAGGCGAATTTGAAGCATTGGCGAGTATTGCCAATTTTGCCTACAATCACCCCGATTTCACCATGCCGATTGTGTCTGATGTTGTTGAATTAGACGGGGTAAATATGGGTCATCCGTTGATTCCTTTTGGCAAGCGCATTGGCAATGATATTGTGTTTAGAGAAACCAAATTTGTGGTTCTAACGGGCTCAAATATGTCGGGGAAAAGCACTTTTTTACGTACTTTGGGTGTCAATTTGATACTGGCAAAGATGGGTTCGCCCGTGTGTGCCGACCGTTTTGTTTTTCACCCATTCCAGTTGTTTGTGACTATGCGCGTCAATGATTCTTTACAAAATGACGAATCTTTCTTTTTTGCAGAATTAAAACGCTTACAAAAAATAATAGCAGAATTGGACAAACCTCACCGCACGTTCATTATTTTGGACGAAATACTGAGGGGTACTAATTCCAATGATAAACGCGCAGGAACGCAAGGGTTGATTAAAAATTTAATTCAAAAAGATGCCATTGGCATTATTGCCACGCACGATTTGGTTATCAGCGATATGAAAAAAGACTACCCTTATTATTTAGCCAATCATTGTTTTGAAGCCGAAATTACCAATGATGAATTGCATTTTGATTACAAACTCAGAACAGGCGTTTGTCAACAAATGAGTGCCGCGTTTCTAATGAAAAAAATGGGAATTATTTGAGTTATGAGTTATAACTCATAACTTCAAAAAAAGCTACCTAAATGTTACTTTAGGCAGCTTTAGACTTCGGATTGTTGAATTTTTAGTAGTGGAACAGTCTATACACTTGTTTTCTCATAGTTTGTGAATAGTCTTTTAATACTTTGTTGAGAGGAACGGTGTTTAAAACGAGGAATGTAATAAACACCATTTCTCACGTCGAAACATCTAATTTGCTTACAATTATTTCCTAAGTTAGAGTAAAAGTCTTGATTTTTTATTATTTGCCTGTAACTATTCAGGCTATTGCTCGCTTTGCTCGCAAAAGAGGGGAATGTGGTTTATTCTGAGGCGAAGCCCAAAAATAAACTACCTCTCTACCTTTTGCGCGAGCGAAGTGAGAGCGGCTAAGTAGTTTTTCTTTTTTGCGTTATTTGCTTGGGCTGCTTTATTTTAAGAGATAAAACGCGAATTTGTTCATAAATTTTTATTTGTTTTGTACATCGTTATTTTGAATGTTACGCTAATGTAGTTCTTGGATTTACCGACATAATGACTTTTTGAAGCTAAGTTGTGACACGCAAAAAGGCGCATAGTTAAAAAAATATATTGGTTATTTTTTCTTAAAAAATTGATTGTTAAGTGATTAATCAATCAAAAATATGAGTTTAAATTTTTATTGGAGTGGAAAAATTCCGCAGAGGCTTTTTTGATAAAAAAGGGCTAAAAAATTGTCAAAATAACAGATATGCAAATTCTTTAATGAAACTTTTCCCGCTTCTTTTATTCCCACGAAATTTATTTAAAAATTGATAATCAACGATTTAATGTTTATTGGTGGTTCAATCGGCTTGATTCAAGTACTCGTAATCCCGTCACACAAAAAAATAGTTCTTTACATAATTTTGCCATAAAGATTTCCCCATTGTTGGGCAATAACGCGCTCGTGAAACTTTTGAACATGATTCCCTCCCCTCAGTATCAAGTCATTTCTAAGTCTTTCATCACCATTGATTTTCAAAATAGCCGCGCCAATTGCCTCTGAATCCGAAGGATTGACGTACAATGCACCGTCTCCACCTGCTTCCGCCAAACACGAATCTACACTCGTAATCACGGGTGTTCCTACCCACAAGGCTTCAATGACAGGGATACCAAAGCCTTCAAAAAAAGAAGGAAGAATAAGCGCTTTTGCGGCGGCGTAAATAGCGGGCAAATCAGCAAAATTAATTTGGGATAGCCAATAGATTTGGTGGGTTAAATTATTTGCCGAAACATAGTCTTTTACTTGTTTCAAATACGCCCCACCATTGCCGATAACGACCAATTTGATGGGCTGTTTCAATTGTTTTAATGCCTTCATAATGCCTAGTAAATTCTTCCTTTCATTGACCGTACCGACGTATAAAAAGAAATTTTCGGGCAAATTGTACTGCATCAAAACGTTTTTTTTTCGGGTTTCATTAGGTTTGTTTTGCAAATAAAATTGTCGGTCGCAGGACTGATAAATGACTTGTATTTTTGATTCTTGTATTTTATAAAAGTCTATTATATCTCGTTTTGTTTGTTCCGAAATAGCCACAACAACATCGGCTTGTTGGCAAGCGCGACGGAATTTTTGGCGATAAACAAAGCGGTCAAATCTTGGATAAAATTGCGGATAACGTTCAAAAATTAAATCGTGAATCGTTACAATAGCCGCAACTTTGGGCGGTAGTTTAAGCGGTAACTCGTTGGACAAGCCGTGAAAAACTTGTACACCTGATGCTGCAATAGCGTCTGAAATGCCGTAAGAACGCCAAATCGGGTGCATTTTTCGCCAAAAACCCGTCGGAAAGTGGCAATATACTGAGGGGGTGTCCGTGAGTGATTTTATGCGGGGCGCATCGTTTTGTTTGGGTGAAAATAGATGCAGTTCATCATTTGGCGAATAAGTGGCAAGGGTTTGAAGTAAGGTTCGGCTGTAATTGCCCAAACCCGTGAAATTGTGGAAAGCACGTTTTGCGTCGAAGCCTATTTTCATTTTTGTAGGTTTAGGAAAACTTTCGGAGGGTTTCAAATCCTCCAAGAGTTGTAACTAATTTTAAAATCGTAATCACTTAGTCACGCGCTCGCTTTACTCTCAAAAGAGGGTAATATGGTTCATTTTCGGGCTTTGCCTGAAAATGAACCACCTCTCCTCCTTCCGCGCGAGCGAAGCGAGCGCCTAACTAAGTATTTGAGGAGTGGGCATAACCTAAAAACATCGTTTTTTGATTAAAAACAGATGTTTTGCGCGCGCTTCGCTCGCGCAAAATGGAGGAGACGTCGTTCGTTTTTCGGTGAAGCCGAAAAACGAACCACATTCCCCTCCCTCGCGCGAGCGAAGCAAGCGCGAGATGCAAAAAACGCTTTTAGGTTATGCCCATTCCTCAACTAAGTATTTACAATCAATCAATATTTAATCAGGTACATTTGAAGGATTCAATAAATCATAGAACTGATTTAATTTTGGCAAAATAATAATGCGGGTGCGGCGATTTGTGGCGCGTCCTTCGGCAGTTTCGTTACCTGCCAAAGTGTTGTATTCGCCTCGACCTGCGGCAATCAAACGATTGGGGTCAATTTTAAATGTTTTTTGCAACACGCGGACAACCGAAGTCGCTCTTTTCACGCTCAAATCCCAATTGTCGTCAAAACAAACTTTGTTAATCGGTTGATTGTCGGTGTAGCCTTCTACCATGACTTCCAAATCGGGTCTTGATTCCACGATTTTTGCAATTTTGCCCAATACTTCATTTGCCTTGGTCGTAATGCTCGCACTACCGCTTAAAAATAGCATATTATCGGACAAATTGATAAAAACGACTGTTTTATCTACTTTTATCTCCACATCTTTGTCGGCAACCCCGTCGTTCAAAACGCTTTTCAAATTGACAGCTAATGCCAAATTAATCGAATCGGACTTCGATTTTGCGGCTTGCAACAATTTGATGTACTTATCTTTACCTTCTAATTGCGACAAAGTTGCCTTGATATTGTTGCTTGCTGATTGCGACAAAACCGTCAAATCACCCACTTGTTCCACTGTTTTATCGCGTTGTTTGCGGGCATCAGTAATCTGGTCTTTCAAATCCTTGATTTGTTCATCGCGCATTTGAGCATTGCCCTGGCTCGCTTTGATTTCTCCTTTGAGGCGTTCTTTTTCTTGTTCTGCTGCCGCTAATTTTTTCATGTAGTCATTCAAACTTTCGCCGCATTTGCCGAGTTGTGCATTGGCAAGTGCCAAATTGTTTTGTGCTACTTGGAATTCTTTTTTGCTTACGCACGAAAATAAAGAAAGCGTCAAAGCAAAGAATAAGATTTTTTTCATGTTGAAATTCATAAAAGGATTTTTTAGTTTAATTTAATGTAATTACTTAGCCCACAGCTCGCTTCGCTCGCAAAAGAGGAAAATGTGGTTCATTTTTCCGCGAAGCCGAAAAATGAACCACCTCTTCTCTCGTCGTTGTGCGAGCAATAGGCACATGGCTAAGTAATTACAATTTAATAATGAATAAGAAAGATGTCAAATTTCAAAGTGCGAAATTAGAATTAATTATTGATGTTACGCAGAGCCATAGGCTCGACTGATTTTGTAGCGGCGGATTTTAATCCGCCAAAAATAAATGTACCTACCCTTTTCATTGAGAGCCGTAGGCTCAGGGCATATAAATATGTGCCGAGCCTACGGCTCTTAAATAGTCTGCTTTAATTTTTCGGCGGATTAAAATCCGCCGCTACAAAATTGGTCATGCCTACGGCATTTTTAGACATCAGCGTCGTAAGTTAGTTAGAAAATACGGCAAAGCCCAGATTTAATCTTATACCCACTAAATTTACGAAAGCACCACTAATGATAAAACGTGTGATAGATTTGAATGTTTCTCTATGGAATAGAAAACGAATAAAGTTTTGACATTTGATAATGGATATTTAGGTTGCGTAACGTTCGGGGAACTTTCAAAGTTCCCCGAACGTGGGCTAATACTTTATTAGTTTTTCTCGTGAAACACCCCCATTCACTTGCATTTCAACGATATAATTGCCCGTTTTTAGACTTGAAATATCTAAAGTCGTATTGCCTGTTTTTACACTTTTTTTGTCTAAAACGAGCCTTCCTAATAAATCATAGACCTGAATTGTAGCGTTTTCGCTTGAAAAATGCAGTGTTAGCTCATTATTTGCGGGGTTGGGCGTGAAATACATTTTATCTTTTTGGCTTGTTTTAACACCAATGACTTTCGACAAACTTTCCGTACCGTCTCTATCCATTTGGCGCAAACGGTAGTAATAATTGATGCCCGTGAGCGCAGTCTGGTCAACAAAAGTATAGTTTACAAAGCCTTTTGAATCACCTTTACTTTTGACGAAATCAAGCGCGGAAAAGTAGAAACCGTCGTCACTACGTTCAATTTGAAAACCTTTATTATTGGTTTCTGAGGCGGTTAACCAAGCCAATTCTACCCAATTTGTGCGCGTATTTGCCGTAAAATTGACCAATTCAATCGGAATCGTAGAAACAGCACACGCGCCACTTGACGCAGTTACCGTTGCACCCGCGCAAGCACCCAGCGCGACGAACGTACCCACCGTGTGACAAGGTGGGTTTGAAGCCGTTTCACTATTGTTTGTGAACAGTACGCCAGCAGTAGCAGGAGCTGTAATTGCCCACGTCGAACCATTCCAAGCTATTGTAGCGGTATAGCCTAATATGCTACCAGAATATGTATTTTTCCCATTGGCAGTACCACTCAATGTGAGGGTGTGCGAACCTGCGCAAAGACTACCCGTAACGGTATAAGTGATTGATTGTGCGGTAGTTGTGGTACACAAAAAAAGGAGTAAGGCAGTACAAGAACTGAAGCATTTTTTAAAATAATTTCTTGTCATTGTAGGTATTTTTAAATGTGAAAAATGAGTGAATAGACGTATCTTTTTAATGATTTAAGGTAATGCGCTCGCTTCGCTTGCGCAGGGAGGGGGAATGTGGTTCATTTTTCGGCGAAGCCGAAAAAATGAACCACCTCTTTTCCTGTCGTCGCGCGAGCAAAATGCACGGAAGCTCAATATTTGCCTTGAATCATTAAAAAGATACGAATAGACTCTAAAAAAACGGTTTTTAAAGTTATATTTTGTGTTTAATCTTGATTCTTGTACAAAAATACGGTTTTTTCTCAGAGGTTTTGTCATAAAATTGTTAATTTTTAAAAACTTTATGTTTTAAAAATACTAATTAAACAAACAAAATGCTTAGATTTGCTCTTGCAAGGAACATTATTTTTCATGTCAAATGTAAACCACTATGGAAAAAACCATTAAGACCGTTAAACCGCGCAAGCCGTCAATACCTAAATCTGCTAAATCAAAATTAAGGCGAAATAAAGACCACGATACCTTTGTGAGGGGTATTTTGGGTATCAATTCATTGGTGCTTAAAATTTTGCTGCATTTTATTCCTAAGAAGATTCAGCCCTACATGGATTTTTCGACTTTAAAAATCTTCAATGATACGCAAGTCAACAATAAATTGAAGTTAGTTCAAGCAGACAGTATCCATGAATGTGCTATGAATGTGTCGGAATTGCCCGAAGATATTCGTCAACAAGACAAATTGCCGATTTTTCGCTTTTGTTTTTTATGGGAACACAAAAGTAGCAAACCCGACGAGCCGATAGAGTTTCAAGTAGAGAGTTATCGGCAAGGTATTATAAGGTCTGATTTGAGAAATCAGCAAATACCAAGCATCGTGATTCCTCTTTTATTGTATCATGGGGCAGAAAAATGGGATAAAAAATTGCTTTACGAGTTGGTTAAAGCATTTTTGCCGCCCGATTTGTTGGAATATGTGCCTCACCCAAAGTATATTGAGATTGATTTGCAAGCCATGAGCGAGCAAGAAATTGAAGATTTAATAGACCTAAAAGAATTACGTGCGGCATTTATTGCCTTAAAACATGCACACGAAGAAGATTTTTTTAAGCATGATATGAAAAAAGTGTTTAAATTTGTGCAAGAAATACCCACCGAGTATTTGTTTCAAGAGTTTTTCAAAATGCTTTTGGAATACATGCAAAGGCGATCCAAAATGGAAAAAGAAGAATTTGATAATATTGTTGAACAAAATTTAGAAGAAGACATGGCAACAAAAAGAATTTTTAAAACAACCTTTGAAGTCGCTGAAGAAAGAGCTGAAGCAAGAGGAGAAGCTAAAATGCTTCGTAAAGCAATTGTTTTACTCCTGCAAACCTCAACTTTCACTAATTCCCAAATTGCAAAGGCATTAGAGGCGAATGAAGCATTTGTGGCAACTGTGCGTCAAGAACTGATGACCGTTCAACAACAGGCTTAGTCATTTTTACCCCTCAGTAAAAAGTTGAATTTAAAATTTATTTCTTGTTAAATGCTGTTCAATTAAATTGTTGAGGAGTGGGCATAACCTAAAAACATCGTTTTTTGGTTAAAAACAGATGTTTTGCGCTCGCTTCGCGCGCGCAAAAGGGAGGAGACGTGGTTCGTTTTCGGCTTCGCCGAAAAACGAACCACATTCTCTCCCTCGCGCGAGCGAAGCGAGCGCGAGATGCAAAAAACGCTTTTAGGTTATGCCCATTCCTCAATTATCTTTTTGCCCTTTTTCTGTCTAGTTTTTGGGGTACAGTACAGGTTGAAGGCTTGGACAAAACAGGAAAAATTGGTGTGGGAAAAGGCGTGTTTAAAACGAATTAAGTAACCGAAAAAAATCTATCAGGGTGAGCGTAGTTTTTCCCGTTTAAAAATCGAAGATTTTTAAACGGGAAAAACACGCTCACCCTAAAAAACTCTATGTGGCGATTTTCGAGCGAAGCGAGAAAGAGCCAATAACTATTCTCACTTAATCTTCAAACTCATTTTCCCACTTCGCCACCACAACCGTCGCCAAGCAATTGCCCAACATATTGACTGAAGTACGTGCCATATCCATCAAAACGTCAACGGCGAGAATGATGTAAATAGGTGTGTCCGATAAGCCAAAAGTGGCAATAGTCCCCATCAAAATAACCAAACTTGCGCGGGCAACCCCTGCAACCCCTTTTGATGTCAACATGAGGGTCAGCATCATAATGATTTGTTGTCCCATGCTCAATTCAACGCCTTGCGCTTGTGCGACAAAAATAGCCGCCGCCGACAAATAGAGCGTAGAACCGTCTAAGTTAAATGACATGCCCGTTGGCAATACGAAAGAGACGAATTTGCGCGGCACACCGTATTCTTCAAGGCGTTGCATGGCAGGGGCGAGGGCTGCTTCCGAACTTGCCGTACCAAAAGCAATGGTTACGGGTTCGGCAATGGCTTTTAAGAATTTGCCAATTTTGATTTTGAAAAATAAAGCCACGGGCAGTAAAACCAACAAAACAAAACCTATCAATGAGGCATAGACCGTCAAAAGTAATTTTGCCAATGAATACAATACATCGGGACCCATTTTACCGACTGCGTAAGCCATTGCACCAAAAACGCCGAGTGGTGCAAAATACATAACGATTTTTGTAAATTTGAACATCACTTCCGCAAGGCTTTCCATTGCGGAGAGCATCGTTGCTTTGTGTTTTTGATTTGTCACCATAGACAAGCCAATGGCAAACAAAATGCTGAATACCACGACTTGCAAAACCTGCCCTTCGGCAATGGATTTAGCGATGTTTTCGGGAAAAATATGCAAAATAATGTCTTTCCAATCCTGTTTTGCTACGGTAATCGCGCTGCTTTTATCCACTGAACTCAAATCAATGCCATCGCCGGGGCGGATTGTATTGGCTGCAATCAAGCCAAAAGCAAGGGCAATGGTGGTTGCCACTTCAAAATAAAGGAGAGATTTCCAGCCCATGCGCCCGACTTGTTTCATGTCGGCGTGTCCCGCAATACCTATCACAAGCGTTGACAAAAGCAAGGGTGCAACAATGGTTTTGATAAGTTTTAGAAATACTTTACTGAGAATATCCATTTCTTTAGCCACTTCGGGCGCGGCAATACCAAGGGCAATACCCGCAAAAAGGGCAACGAATATCCAAAAAGTAACACTTTTGTAGGCGTTCTTAAAGTCCATAAGAATTTATTTATTTAAAATGGTTTAGAAAATAGGTAAGTAATTAGCTACGCGCTCGCTTCGCTCGCGCGATGGAGGGGTGTGGTTCATTTTTCGGGCAAAGCCCGAAAAATGAACCACTTTTTCTCTTTTTTGCGCGAGGGTGCAATATATAATTATTTTCACAAAAAAAGCTAAACCCGTTTCAATTCAAAAATATTCACGGTGAAAACATCCTCGCGTCTTTCCACTTCTCGCCTCGTTTTCTTTACGGAGAAGCCAAAATTTCTTAATTCTTTAAAGAGTCCTTTAGAAATATACCGATTGGGTTCGGCAATTAAAATTGTCCCTTCGGGCTTTACCAAATGCTCAAAAGCGTTAAGCAAAGGAGAGAAAGCTCGTTTTTCGTAGGCAACATCGGCGGCGAGCAAAATATCGGGTTTGTACTGAGGGGGGGTATTTTTTTTAAATTCAGGGATATTGCGCCAATCTAAAATGTCAAATTGGGCGGTATCGAGTGCCAAATTGCGTGTCCAATTAAGTTGGGCAAAATCTAAGGCTTCGGGCAGATAATCGGTAGCTATTGTTTTTGTTGCGCCTAATTTTCCCGCAAAAATCGCAGGCAAACCCAAGCCGCAGCCAATTTCTAAGACTTTTTTGCCTTCTACAAGCATTGCGTGGTCAGCCAAATATTGACTCAGCCCAATGGCAGATGCCCACAAATCAGCCCAATACGGTATCCGTTCGTCAACCACGTCGGGGTGGTCGCTGCCTTTATTGACGAGAGCTTCAAAAAGTTCGTCTAAATTTTCAATCACCGTCAAATCAATCGTTAGTTGATTGAAGGATAATTATATATCTTTCGTTTTGAATTGCATTCGTTTAAAATTTTTATGAGTACGACAATATTACTGTACAAATTGCTTTTTTCGCCCTCTTTCTCGCTTCGCTTGAAAATCGGGCAGCATAAAATCTATTGGGGCGAGCGTGTTTTAAATTTAAAAATCGAAGATTTTTAAATTTAAAACACGCTCGCCCCTTAAAATTCCTTTTGGGCGATTTTTGAGCGCAGCGAAAAAGAGCCAGTTTTACACAAAAAAGTAATTCATACAGTAATATTGCAGCAAATATGCGTTTGAATTAGCTAAATTAAATTTACTTTGGCACTTTAATTTTCAAGTTATTATTGAGGAGTGGGCATAACCTAAAAACATCGTTTTTTGATTAAAAACAGATGTTTTGCGCGCGCTTCGCTCGCGCAAAAGGGAGGAGACGTGGGTCGTTTTTTGGCGAAGCCGAAAAACGAACCACATTCCCCTCCCTCGCGCGAGCGAAGCGAGCGCGAGATGCAAAAAACGCTTTTAGGTTATGCCCATTCCTCAGTTATTATTGAGTAACTACAATTTTTCTTAAAAATCTGAAAGATAAGATGAAACTACTGTCTTTGCTTTTTTGCCTTTTGACCTTTACCATTACCGCCCAAAAGACACCCCTCAGTATTGTGCCACTACCTGCACAAATGATTGAGACGGACGGTTCTTTTTCTATCACAAACCGCACGCAAATCATCGTACCCAATGGTGATGCAGGTTTTCGGCGCATTGCTCAATTGCTCGTTGACCGTCTTAAAACGGACGGTACAAAAGTGTCTATTATTGATTTAGATGCGGTGAAATCAACGAATAATGTCATTTTTTTTATAAAAGTTAATGACGGTAGCGTTGGTACTGAGGGGTATAAACTAACTGTTTCAAAGGAGCAAATCAATGTGTCGACTGCCACCGAACAGGGGGCGTTTTATGCTTTACAAAGTTTGTTTCAATTGTTGCCCACTGACATTTATGCGTCGAAAACAACCCTGCGAAAGGTGAATTGGCGTGTGCCTTGCGTGGACATTGAGGACAGCCCGCGTTACCCTTATCGCGGTTTACACTTAGATGTGTCGCGCCATTTTTTCCCTGTTTGGTTTGTCAAAAAATATATTGACATGCTGGCAATGCACAAAATGAACACCTTTCATTGGCACTTGACAGATGACCAAGGCTGGCGGATTGAGATAAAAAAATACCCGAAATTGACCGAAATTGGTGGTTTTCGCCGTGAAACCATTATCGGACACAACAATACCCCGCCCACAAGATACGACCGACAACGCTACGGTGGTTTTTATACCCAAGCCGAAATAAAAGAAGTTGTGGCTTACGCGACGGCGCGTTATGTAACGGTGATTCCTGAAATTGAAATGCCGGGACACGCCCTCGCTGCTCTTTCTGCTTACCCCGAATTGGGTTGCGAACCCACAAAAGATTACCAAGCGGCAACCCGTTGGGGTATTTTTGACGATGTATTTTGCCCTTCGGAAACAACGTTCAACTTTTTGGAAGATGTTTTGACCGAAGTAATGCCTTTGTTCCCGTCTAAATACATTCACATTGGCGGCGACGAATGCCCTAAAACGGCGTGGAAGAAAAGCGCGTTTTGCCAAGAATTGATAAAAAAAGAAGGCTTGAAAGACGAGCATGAATTACAAAGTTATTTTATTCGCCGCATCGAAAAATTTGTCAACAGCAAAGGCAAACGCATTATTGGTTGGGACGAAATACTCGAGGGTGGGCTTGCACCCGATGCAACCGTGATGTCATGGCGAGGTACTGAGGGGGGCATTACTGCCGCAAAACAAGACCACGATGTGATTATGACACCAGGTTCACATTGTTATCTCGACCACTACCAAGCTGAACCCGAAAGCGAACCTCTCGCTATTGGCGGATTGACGACTTTAGAAAAAGCGTACAGCTACGAACCAACGCCCGATGTTTTAACAGCCGAACAAGCCAAGCACATTCTCGGTGCGCAAGGCAATGTGTGGACGGAATACATGGCATCAACCAATTATGTTGAATACATGACCTATCCGCGTGCCATTGCCTTGTCAGAAGTGTTGTGGTCGCCCAAATCTTCTCGTGATTATACGAATTTTATCAGCCGTTTATCGCCCCATTTCAAACGGCTTGATGTGCTGAATGTGAACTATGCCAAGCGACTTTTTGACGTGACCGCAACGCTCAATGTTGAAAAATTGACCCCCTCAGTATCTTTGGCTTCGGCGGCTCAAAAAGGGGATATTCGCTACTCAATTGACGGTTATGAGCCTAAAATCACGTCGCCCATTTACACAAAACCCATTGTTATAAATAAAATCACGACGATAAAAGCTACTGTCTTTCAAAATGGTAAACCTTACGGCAAATCAACAAGTACAACATTTTATCCTCATTCGGCTATGGGCGTAAAATATACTTTGAAGCAAGCCGCCAAAAATACCTACGCTTCTGGCAGACAAGGCTTGACAAATGGTATGCGGGGTAAAGAAGAGAATTTCGCGCAATGGACAGGTTTTGAAGGAAAAGACATGGAAATGACGATTGATTTTGGGTCAAATCGCCCCTTCAAAGAGGTTAAAATTCAGTTTTTGAACAAACCCTCAGCGTGGATTTTCTTACCCGATTTTGTTACAGTCAGCGTCTCAAATGACGGTAAAGAGTGGCTCGATATTGACCGCGCCGATTTTGCGCATAGTCGAAGTTTAGAAAAAACGAGTATCCGTGAAGCAAAATTAAGGTTTTCAGAATTCACCAAACCCAAGCGATATTTGAAAGTTTATGCTAAAAATTTGGGTGTTTGCCCGCAAGGACACGCAGGGGAAGGCAATGCGGCATGGCTATTCGCCGATGAAATTATTATTGACTAAATTCTTAAAAAATGCAAAGAAAAATAGACGGTTGGCACAGCCCACGACTCAACAAATACATGGAAATTGCCACTTATGGGCATTATGGTTTTGCCCTGTTGCTGATACCAACGGCGGCGGCGGATTACCTCGAATATGAGCGTTTTTTATTGCTAAAAGTTTTAGAAAAACCCATAAATGAAGGTAAAATCAAAGTATTCAGCATCAACAGTATCAACCGAGAAAGTTGGATGAATAAAGAAATGTACCCGCCTCACAAAGCGATTCGCCACCAAGAGTTCAACGATTATGTGTATAACGAGGTTATTCCGTACATCAAAACGCACACGAGTGAAGAAACGGAAATTGTGGTGTGTGGCGCAAGTTTTGGCGCATTGCACTCCATGAATTTATTTCTAAAACGTCCCGATTTGCTCAACGGCGTGATTGCTATGAGTGGTTGCTACGACCTTTCAGCTTATACCGATGATTATTTTGATGATACAGTTTATTTCAATTCTCCGTTCCATTACATGCCCAATCTCCACGATGATAGGTATTTGAGTCGTATCCGTTCGGCAAGGAAAATCATTATTTCGGCAGGTGCAGGTCAGTGGGAAAAACCCGAATTGAGTCGGCATTTTTCAACGATTTTACGCCAAAAAGAGATTCCTCACGAACTCGATATTTGGGGACATGATATGCCGCACGATTGGGATACGTGGCGTAAAATGTTGCCGTATTATATCGAAACACGTTTTTAGGAGAATTTCAAATTTAAAAGTGCAATAAATTGATTTTCAATATTTTGCAAAATAAAATCAGATACTTTCAGCAATTTTCGCTTTGGGATTTTCGGGCGGCGTAGCTGTCTAATCTTGGTAATATTTAAAAGCAAGCCACTACTTTGTGATGCGGTGTAACCGTAAAACGGACACTTTAGCGGTTACACCGCTTTGAAAATACTTTTTTCGTTGAATATTACCAAGATTAGGTAGCTACGCCGCCCCGAAAATCCCAAAGCGGAAATTACTGTTGAAATTCTTAAAATTACCGAATCGCGTCATTTCCCCGCACGCGGTTACGAATTCTAATGGCTTCCATGACATCATAGACGAAGATTTTGCCATCGCCAACATTTTCTTCGGAGGCATTATCGAGAATAACATTGATGCACTTTTCGACATTTTCTTCACTAACGACGCAGAAAATCATTACTTTGGGTAATAAAATCAAAGGGCGTTCTGTACCGCGATAGATTTCTGCGTATCCTTTTTGTAAACCAGCTCCTTTCACGGGCATTACCGTCATACAAGGAATACCGGCGGCAATCAGACCCGCTTGAATTGCTTTTAATTTGGACGGTTTTACTATGGCTTCTATTTTTTTCATTCTATTTTGATTTAAAAGATTAAAGTTGTGTAAATACTGAGTGAGGAATGGGCATAACCTAAAAGCGTTTTTTGCATCTCGCGCTCGCTTCGCTCGCGCGAGGGAGGGGAATGTGGTTCTTTTTCGGCGAAGCCGAAAAAAGAACCACGTCTCCTCCCTTTTTGCGCGAGCGAAGCGCGCGCAAACATCTGTTTTTAATCAAAAAACGATGTTTTTAGGTTATGCCCACTCCTCAAATACTGAGTCAAACGCTCGCTTCGCTCGCGTGAAGTGGCTGTGTTGTTCATTTTTCGGGCAAAGCCCGAAAAATGAACAACCTTTTCTCTTTTTTACGCGAGTGAAGGAAGATAAATCCTCTTTTCTCTTTTACGCAAGTGAAGCGCGTGCGACTAAGCCTTTACAATTATTCAAAAGTTGAATACGCTTCCACACCATATTCGGCGGTGTCAATACCCGCTTGTTCTTCGATACGCGAAATACGCATCGGTTTGATTTTATTGATGAGTGTTAAAACAGCGTAACTCACTGCGAATGAGAATAGGGCAATCGTAAATACACCCAGTGCTTGTACTTTCAAACCTTCTAAACTACCCGTTGTGAACAGTCCATTTTTTGCTGAAAACAAACCAACTGCCAATGTGCCAAACATGCCATTGACACCATGTACGGCAATTGCACCGACGGGGTCGTCAATTTTCATACGGTCAATCGTAATCACCGCAATATCTACTAAGATACCTGCTACCAAGCCGATAATCAAAGCGGCATTGTGAGAAACGACATTGCAACCCGCAGTAACGGCTACCAAACCTGCCAAAATGCCATTGATAACCATCGTAATATCCACTTTGCCATGACGAACTTGCGTGTAAATCATCGTGGAAATGCCGCCCATTGCTGAAGCCAAAAACGTGTTAGTTGCTACCGTACCAATCAACTCCCATTTGCCCACAGCTGCCAAAGTTGAGCCGGGATTGAAGCCAAACCAACCAAACCAGAGGATAAACGCACCAACTGCCGCCAAAGGCAAATTGTGTCCCGGAATAGCGTTGATAGACCCATCGGCATTGTATTTGCCGAGGCGCGGACCTAAAACAATCGCCCCTGCCAAAGCTGCAAAACCACCCATAGCATGTACAGCCGCCGAGCCTGCAAAGTCATTGAAGCCCATAACAGCCAGCCAACCTTTTGGGTTCCAGACCCAATTGGCGGCGAGAGGATACATAAAAGCGCAGAAAATGACGACAAAAGCCGTGTAAGTCCAAATATTCACGCGTTCAGCCATTGCCCCCGATACAATCGAAATAGCAGCAACGGCAAAACCTAATTGAATGAACCAAAACAGGGAATTAGAAATGGTGAGACCTAAACCTAAATCTTGGTCACTGATGCCCATACCGAACGCCCACCAACCGTTTGACACCCCGTAAGCGATGCCAAAACCAACGGCGTAGAAAGCAACACCGCCGAAGATAATGTCAATCATCACCTTTGCAATGATACTGACGGCATTTTTTGAGCGGACGAAACCCGCTTCCAATAAGGCGAATCCGCCTTCCATTTGAAAAATGAGCGCGGCACAAAGCGCGACCCAAACAGT
This sequence comes from Saprospiraceae bacterium, assembly GCA_034520175.1. Lineage (GTDB taxonomy): Bacteria > Bacteroidota > Bacteroidia > Chitinophagales > Saprospiraceae > JAAFJT01. The sequence continues at coordinate 97,506 of JAXHNU010000004.1, read as the reverse complement.
GTCCACCGCATGGGTAAGTTCTGCTTGGTTTTTAGCTAATAAAGCTACTTCTTCCATAATGTTTGATAAATTAAAGTTGGTTAGTGAATTAATTGGTGAAATTAGACCCCTCAGTATAGAAGTCGTTTGATAAATCTTGATAGTTAAGTAGTTCGTCATAAATAATCGCTACTTAATACTAAAGACATATTTGAAACCATACATAAATTCAAAATACGCATTAAAAGGCACTTTTGCGGCTCGCTTCGCTCGCGCAAAAGTAGGAGAGGTGGTTCTTTTTTCGGGCTTTGCCCGAAAAATGAACCACATTCCCCCTCTCGCGCGAGCGAAGCGAGCGCGAGAACCAGCAGTTTAGATTTTATGTATGGTTTCAAAAAGATATAAGCGAAAGTAGAACGGTTTTTTTAATTTTTTCTTTTTTTAACTTAATTTTTTAGTTTTTCGGTAATTATACATTGAGGGATGGGCATAACCTAAAAGCGTTTTTTGCATCTCGCGCTCGCTTCGCTCGCGCGGGGGAGGGGAATGTGGTTCGTTTTTCGGCTTCGCCGAAAAACGAACCTCGCCGCCTAAAAATTCTAATGGAGCGAGCCGTTTTTTTTGTTGAAAATTGGGGCGAAGCCCCAATTTTCAACAAAAAAAACGGCTCGCTCCAAAAAAACTCCCCGCGCCGCCGAAGGCGGCGCGTTTTGAGTGCGTACCACAAAACAGCCGCTTCGATGACTCCAAGCGGCTGTTTTGTGTGAAAGTTTGTAAGTATTCACCACACGCTCTCCCGAAGTTATTCGATATGTAACAGACTTTGCTTGCATAGAAAGGGGAATTACGACCTTTTCCTATAATTCCACACCGCCAAAGCATTGAAAGCGACGGCAAAACCGCACATCGTGAAAAATTGCGTTTGCACATCTGAAAACCGACTCCCCTTCAAAATGACCATGCGAATAACCTCAATAAAGTAAGAAACGGGATTGAATTTGGTGACAGTTTGCGCCCATTTGGGCATAGAATCAATATTGGTGTACAAGCCGCCGAGCAAAATGAAAATCATCATAAAGAAAAAGGCGATGAACATTGCCTGTTGTTGCGTATCCGCAAAGGTCGAAATGAGCAAACCTAAGCCCAAACAAGCCAATAAATAGACGGCGGCAAAACCATAAATCAAGCCCAAACTGCCCATTGGAATAATGCCAAAAACAAAGCGGGAAATTCCCAAACCTATCGTCAAAACGAAGATACCCAATACCCAAAATGGAATCAATTTGCCCAGTACAAATTCCCATTTTTTGATAGGTGTCACGTTCAATTGTTCGATTGTGCCAATTTCTTTTTCGCGCACAATATTCAATGCTGAAAGAAATATGCCTATCATTGAAACAAGTACGACCAAAATACCCGGCACCATAAAAATACGGTAATTCATGTGTGGATTGTACCACAAAACAGGTATGGTTTCTATCGTCGGCAAGGCATTTGTTTTGGTGGGTGGTAGCCAGTCTAAGCGAATATCGGCATTGAAATCGCGGATAATGCTCACGGCATACGCGCCACCAAGTCCCGCTTTTACGCCATTTACGGCATTGACCGCCAACTGCAATTTCCCCGTATTTTCTCTTACCAATTGTCGTTCAAACTGAGGGGGTATCACGACGACCAAATCTGATTTATCTTGTTCAATACTAGTCAAAGCGGCGTTATAAGAATCGGAAAATTCCACCAAACGAAAATAGCCCGAAGCAGTCATCTTCGACACCAATTGGCGAGAATAAGCCGAACGGTCTTGGTCAACTATGGCTAAATTGATGTTTTTTACCTCATAATCCGCCGCAAAAGGCAAAATAACGAGTTGAATGATGGGCATCGTCAAAATAACCCGCAGAATAGCTGGGTCACGCAATATTTGAATAAACTCCTTTTGGAGGATAAATCTGAGTGTTCGCATCAAGGAATGGGCGTTGCTATAAAAGAGAATTTCAAATTTCAGATTTCAAAGTACGAAAAAAATCTATTAGGGCGAGCGTGCGTTTTTTGTTGAAAAATCGAAGATTTTTCAACAAAAAACGCACGCTCGCCCTACAAAACTCTCTGAGGGCGATTTTCGAGCAAAGCGAGAAAGAGCCACTAACTATCCAATATTTTTGTCCACGACTATCAATTTTTCTTGATTACTCGCTTTCGTAAAAGGCAAAAATGACCCACCTCCCTTTCTTTTGCGAGCGAAGCGAGCAAAAGTGTATAGAATTTTTATAATTTTTCGTAATTTAGAGCCACAAATTACTGAATAATTACTTTATTTACCAATTAATTGGACATCTTAAATAATACTTTTAAAAAATATGGAAAGACAAAACGCCATTAAAACATTAGGTCTATCACTTGGTAGTTTGATTAGTTTGCCTGCTTGGGCATCAAGTTGGCAATCTTCTATATTTGTAAGTAGTTCATTCTTAGCTAATAATGATGCGCTTTTGGCTGAAATTGTGGATACTATCATTAAGCGACGGGTGTGCGGGTATTTGATTCGGAAACGAAAGAAATGATTGAGTTTTACGCAAAAATCACTTTTGTCAATGCGGCTGCCTTCAATTTCAATTTGATTTTCTTGAATTCTACTTCCAATCGCTTTCCAAACGGCTTGGGCAATGACAATGGTTTAATGGGAAAATACGTTGCTTTTCACAATTATCGCGCAAGAATTGACGCTCATGGCGTTTACTGCGCGGGCGGTTGATTATGCAGTTAAGGAAATGAAAAAGAAAAATTTATAGGCAAAAAAAAATGCCGAACGGCGAACCGACGGCATAAACATAACCATGAAAATAATTAACCAAACTTCTTAATATATTCCAAAAACATTGCCAAAAAAATCGTTATGTGTTTAGGCACCGATTTTTTTTCACAAAAAAGAAAAAAAATCTCATAAACACCTTTAGTTTTAAATCTGAATTTATTGATTTGTGTGTGATAATCGTTTGATTGTCAGATTTTTATAATATAAAAATCGGTCACAAAAATTATAAAAACAATTTATAATTTTTTTTATATAAAATTTAGAATTATTGCTAGATAACTCAAGTTTTGTGGTCGTGTCTCAAAACGCGCCGCCTTCGGCGGCGCGGGGATTTTTTTCGGAGCGAGCCGTTTTTTTTGTTAAAAATTTGGGCAAGGCTCAAATTTTCAACAAAAAAAACTGCTCGCTCCATTAGAGTTTTACGCGGCGAAGTTCCGCGTTATTTATACAACAAAACTTAGATTAGATAGTTAGGCACGCGCTCGCTTCGCTCGCGCGTGGGAGGAGATTATGGTTCGTTTTTCGGGCAAAGCCCGAAAAACGAACCACCTTTTATTTTTTGCGTGAGCGAAAGGAAGCACAGTTAAGTAAGTAAGGGATTGTGGTTCATTTTTCGGGCAAAGCCCGAAAAATGAACCACTCTCTCCTTTTTTTCGAGCGAAGCGAGCAGTAATATTATAAAATTTTAAACATTTAAGATTATGACAAACCCAAGTATATTTCAGAATTGGAATTTTGGATTTCGGCAACAGATTTCTGACCTTGCCTCTCCAAAACTCGGTAGTAGATACCCCCTCAGTATAAATGCCCATAAATCGGCTTTTTTACTAATTGTGGTTATTATAGCAGCATTTTCGCTTAGTTCTTGCAAAATAAACAAGCCGATTACGGATTATGTGTCGCACAAAACGGTGATTGCAGATAAGGCAGTGGTGTCGGCGGCACACCCTTTGGCATCGCAGGTGGGTCTGGCGATTATTCGGAAAGGGGGCAATGCGGTAGATGCGGCTATTGCGGTTCAGTTTGCGCTTGCGGTGGTGTATCCGCGTGCGGGAAACCTCGGTGGTGGCGGTTTTATGGTCTATCGGAGTGGCGATGGAAAAGACATTTCGACGCTCGACTTTAGAGAAAAAGCTCCCGCAAAAGCATTTGCCGATATGTATTTAGATGATAAAAAAAATGTCATTGAAGGTAAAAGCCAGCGCGGACATTTGGCGTCGGGCGTGCCGGGAACGGTTGATGGTTGCCGCAAGATGTTTGAAAAATATTCTAAACTCAAAGATTGGAAAAAACTCGTTCAACCTGCCGTTGACTTGGCAAAAAATGGTTTTGGTATCACCGAAGCCGAAGCGAATCGGTTGAATAACGCAAAAGCGAGCTTTATCAAATTCAACACACAACCCGTCGTTTTTGTGAAAAAAGACACGACAATGCGTTGGAAAAAAGGTGATATTTTAAAACAAACAGACCTCGGTGCCACGCTTGAACGTATCAGAGACAATGGCGAAGCTGGTTTTTATGAAGGCAAAACGGCAGATTTGATTGTCGCTGAAATGCAACGCGGCAATGGTTGGATAACAAAAGAAGACCTTAAAAACTACGAATCTTCGTGGCGAAAACCTTTGGTTGGCAAATATCGCGGGCATGAAATTATTACGATGCCACCCCCTTCAAGTGGCGGTATTGCTCTTTTGCAATTGCTCGGCACAATGGAAAACTACCCCCTCAGTAATTACGGCTTTCATTCGGTTGAAGCCACACATTTAATCATAGAAGCCGAAAGACGGGCGTATGCCGACCGTGCTGAGTTCCTCGGAGACCCCGATTTTTGGCAAGTCCCGACGTCTAAATTATTGAGTCCCAATTATATAAAATCGCGAATGACGGATTTTAATACTTCAAAAGCCAGTCCCAGTCAAACGGTCAAACACGGTGATTTAGCAGCCGTTAGTGAGCAAACAACACATCTGAGTATCGTGGATACTGAGGGGTCTGCCGTGAGTGTCACCACTACTTTGAATGACAATTACGGTTGCCGAACGGTGGTTGGCGGAGCAGGTTTTTTGTTGAACAATGAAATGGACGATTTTAGCGTCAAAGCGGGTGTACCCAATTTGTACGGGGCAATTGGTGGTGAAGCCAATGCAATTAAAGCGCAAAAACGCCCTTTGTCTAGTATGACACCGACGATTGTGGCGAAAGATGGTAAACTTTTTATGGTTGTCGGCACACCCGGTGGCACAACGATTATCACTTCTGTTTTTCAAACTATTATCAATGTCATTGATTTTAAAATGACAGGCACGGCAGCCACGCACGCCAAACGTTTTCACAGTCAATGGCTACCCGATGTGGTATTTGTGGAAACCGATGGTTTGCCAACGGAGGTGATGGAAAAACTGCAAGCAATGGGACACAAATTTCAATCACGCACTTATATTGGCTTAGTAGAAACGGTTTTGGTGCTGCCAAATGGAAAATTGGAAGGTGTAGCGGATAATCGGAGCGATGATGATGCGGTAGGATTTTAAAACGCGCTCGCTTCGCTCGTGTGGAGAGGGAGGAGTGGTTCATTTTTCGGGCAAAGCCTGAAAAATGAACCACATTCCCTTTTTTTGCGAGCGAAGCGAGCAATAGATATTAGTTACAAAAAAACAACTAAAATGACAATAAAATATTACGGTCACTCGTGCTTCGGCATCGAAATTGGCGACCACAATTTGCTTTTTGACCCGTTTATTTCGGGCAATTCGCTCGCATCTGACATCAAGATAGACGAGATTCCTTGCGATTTTATGTTGATTTCACATGGTCACTTTGACCATATCGGCGACGCCGAAGCCATTGCAAAACGGACAAATTGCACCGTGATTTGTGCGTTGGAAATTGGTGATTGGTTGGAGAAAAAAGGTGTTCAAAACATACACCGCACCAATATTGGCGGCAGTGCAAAATTTGATTTTGGGCGTGTGAAATCCGTTACAGCACAACATTCTTCGTGCTTGCCCGATGGTAGTTACGGCGGTGCGGCAATGGGTTTTGTGGTGGATTCTACTGAGGGGTGCTTTTATTTTGCGGGAGACACGGCTTTAACCCTCGATATGCAGTTGATTCCGATGATTTGTCCACCATTGGGCTTTGCGATTTTACCACTTGGCGACCTCGTGACAATGGACTATGCAGATGCCGTTGTTGCAGCGGATTTTATTCAATGTGATACCATAATCGGCTGTCATTTTGATACGTGGAAACCTTTGGAAATTGACCACGACGCGGCAAAAAAGGCGTTTGAAGCAGAAAACAAAACGCTGATTTTGACGAAAATTGGGGGTGAATTGCAGTGGGGGTGAGCCATGTGACACTACGTGCCCTGCGAAAATGCTTGGCTTGCGCTTTTATTATAAACATTTTGACACTACGTGTCAGTAAAAGTTCAAATTCAATGACACGTAGTGTCAAAATGTTTATAATAAAACCCGATTCAAGCATTTTTGCAGGGCACGTATGTCGAAATGTTGAAATCCTTGAAATTCTACTACGCCATAGCCGTAGGCGTATTAAAATTCATCGGAAACGGTGGCACATCATTTTCTTGGACGTGACCAAACTGTTGTTCATACTTCCGTACATTATCAGCCAAAGCACTCAACAAACGCTTGGCGTGTTCGGGTGTAAGGATAATGCGGCTTTTTACCTTTGCCTGTGGCACATTGGGCATCATGCGGACAAAATCCACCACAAATTCGCTACTTGAGTGCGAAATAATTGCCAAATTTGAATAAATACCTTCGGCAATGTCTTCGGGCAATTCAATATTGACTTGATTTGGGTCTGTGCTCTTAGTCATAAACTTTGACGTTTTTTTAAATGGTAATCGCAAATACTTAGTCACGCGCTCGTTTTGCTCGCGTATGTGCAGGGGGTGTTGTTCATTTTTCGGCGAAGTCTAAAAATGAACTATCTCTTTTGCTGTCGTTGCGCGAGCAAAATGCACATGGCTACCAAGCCATGTCCTCCTCGTCGTCAATTGGCGGAGAGGCTTTTGGCGCTTCGTAAGTTGTTGTGACAATGGGTCTTGGTACAACCGTGACAATGGTTTTAAGTTCCGTTTTCACAGGAACAGGTATTTCTTCTGCTTCTTCAGTACCGCCGTTAATGTCGGTTTTTTCAGCGGCAGTAGCTTCCCTTTCTTCAAGCATACGGGCTTCATACTCGTCTTGGCGGCGTGTGAACTCATCGTAATCGTATTGTGGCATGAGTTCCGTCTTGATATAATTAACGGTCTCTTCTAAAGTTGCCACAAAGCGGTTTAAGTCTTCCTTGTACAGGAATATTTTGTGCCTGTCGTAGCCACCGTCCATACGGCGACTGCTTTCGGTAAGGGTAAGGTAGTAATCTTCCCCTTTTGTGCGACGAACATCAAAAAAGTAGGTGCGTCGTTTGCCTGCACGGACTTTTTGGGAATACACACTTTCAAAGTGCCGCGAATTTCTCTCGTTATCCACTATGTCTTTCTTTTTGTTAAAAAACGTTTGAGAACAATTGTGCTGCTATAATGGTGGTTATAGTTGCAAAAGTAATAATTTGCGTGAATTTTTTATCTTTTTATCTTTTTTTTTAAACTACTATACACTTTTGCGAGCGAAGCGAGCAAAAAGAATACGATAATATTACTGAGGGATGGGCATAACCTAAAAGCGTTTTTTGCATCTCGCGCTCGCTTCGCTCGCGCGAGGGAGGGGAAATGTGGTTCGTTTTTCGGCTTCGCCGAAAAACGAACCACGTCTCCTCCCTTTTGCGCGAGCGAAGCGAGCGCAAAACATCTGTTTTTAATCAAAAAACGATGTTTTTAGGTTATGCCCACTCCTCGATAATATTACTGTACAAATTCCTTTTTAGACAAGAGACTGGCTTTTTTTCGCTTCGCTTGCGCGAGGAGGAGGAATGTGGTTCATTTTTCGGGCTTTGCCCGAAAAATGAACCACCTCTCCTCTCTTTGCACGAGCGAAGCGAGCGTAAAGAGCGCAAATAGCTACTTTAATACGTTTGAAATTTTTATGTGTCGGTGTCAAAAGTGGTAGAAGTTATTTTTCCCTTATTTGCTAAGTAATTACAAATTAACAAATCAAGACCCCCTTAGTATTTCGACGATTTTTTGCAAAAAAAAAGCCTTTTGTGGGTGCAAAAGGCTTTTTACTGAGGGGTATAAACTGCTATATTATTTTATCATTTTTTCAAATCTGGAAAGAAAATAGAGTATTTACTATTAATTTCTGCGCATATTTTATCAGAAACGCTGACGTTCGGAAAATTCATGCTATACTGGCTGTTATTTTCTTTTTTAACAGAGTATGTTTCGTTGTGTTCCCAGAACGTACTTGTCACAGTAACGCTTGTGTCGCCTTGAGGAATTTTTAAAGCGGTAGTGTTGAAGCATCTTGTCATTGACAGAATATCAAGCGTATGTTTACTATCTTTTGAAGGAAGCGCAATAGCAAAGTCGTAACGGCGTCCAACAATTAAGCCTCTGGCGCAGCCTTTACCATTTCTAACATACACCAAAGGTTTCCATTTATCGTTGGGTTTATCAACGTCCATGAAAAACAATATGCCTGTTGGTACTAATCGCGTATTGATGTTGCCCCGACAGTAACTGCCAACATTGATGCTAACTGCAATGGAATTAGGCTGAGGCAATTTACCAGATAGATTGATAGTAGGATTGACGCAAGGATTGAACGGATCGGTCGTAATGATTGAACCGTTTGGTAGTCTGACGCGCGCTCTAATTGAAAGACCTTGAGATATTCTACCTCGGAATAGAGATGTTCCGTTACCAAAATTTGAAGAACCCCTTGCCAATACCCTGTTTATATCGGTTGCACTAACTAAAGTATAATTAAAATATGTGCAGGGTACGGCGCAAGCTGAACCAATATTATAATTGGGTAGGCTGGAAATGACTTTGATATCTGTGTAGCATTGCGCTTTTTGAAAAAACGTTACGCACCAAAAAGACAAATGGCTTTGCTTATAATTAACGCGCAACTGACCATTGATGTTTTGAACGGTCGCTACCGACTCTTTGACCCACTGGTCTCCATCTTTATCGCGGCTCATAATCGTCACCTCATCACCTGCTTGTACTTTACGTCCCTCAAACGGGTTCATTGTGTTAAGATTGATATTTGTTGACATATCAAGGGCTTTTCCAAAATGGTCAACCGTCTTATCACCCACGTTCATATCGAGGCTGTACCACGATAGGGGCATTATAACGCCAGCACCCAAATCTTGACCTGTTGCGGCGTCTTTGACCGAAGAGGGCATAAGACCACCTGGGAACATTTCGAAGGAAGATTCGTTTTTGCTGTCGAAGTGAACCATGCTACTCTTTACCTCGCCAACAATCTCAGAGCCATCTTTTGCAAATATCTTTGTGCCTGCATAGATTTTCGCGTCTGCTTTTTCTGTTTTACCATTCGTTAAGTCAGAACTAAATGTGACTGTTTTGACCGTTCCTGAACCTGCAGTGCTTGCAAACGATGTGTTGTTGGTAGATGCGCCCGCAGGTAAAGCCGTTTTGTTGAGCATGGCAATGCGGTTGGCTTGGAGTTCTTCGTTTTCAACTCCATTTAGCACGTAAGACTTTCTTGATTCAGCGTAATTTGGCGCGTTTACAACAACCGTGAACTCTAACGTCTGACTTGCAGAAGGGGCATCTACTTTCTTAGTTGCCAGAGCAATGATACCAGCCACAACTGGAATTGACTTGCTTCCAAGAATAGAGAAAATTTTGTCTTTATCGCGTCCTTCGATGGTCACAGTAGCGTCGGGGGGAATCAGGCTTTCATTGGCTACATCATTGATTTGAACTGAAAAAGAGTTCACTAAAACGTCGCTACCAACGTCTAATGTAAGGTCTTTCGTTAAATCACTTGTAGAACAAGCTACAACGCACAAAGCGAGGATAATGGTACTTGCCAACACGGCAAGGGTTTTTTGAAAAGAAAATTTCATAGTGAAATTGTTTAAAAAGTGTATAAATTTTAATGTAAAAAATAGTAACTTTTTAGCTACGTGCCTTTTGTTCGCGCAACGATAGAAAAAGTGTCCCTTTTTCTTCGCGAGCGAAGTCTATTTATCTCCGAACTTCCGATAGCGCGTGCTAAATCGTTATGAAAAATACGGAATAAGTATCAGTATTTGTTTTTTACATTTCGAATGGGGGAATGTACAGTAATTTTGTATTTGGTAAAACAATATGTAGAACAAGAACACTTCGGCCAGAATTTATCAGTTCCATTTGGCATTATAATAATTTTTATCTCAAATAGCTGCATTTTTTTCAGCTTCTTCATTTTTGCTATTAGTCCATCTTTTACAAAAATATTGAACTTGTAATCTCCTTTGTATATTATTTTAGTATTAAAACTGACATTTACGCGCTTATGTGGCTGAAAAAAAACAATACCTAAACCAAGATACGGAGAAATGGGTGATTTAAACCCCATTTTGATTGAACCACTACCAAGGTCGTTACCATTTAGCTTGACATCGTTCAATTTGATAATGCTTGCCAATTCTCCACCGAAAGAGAGAAAGTTTTTAGGGTATATATTGACACCTGCCAATAACCTAAAGCGATTTTTAATGTCTAAAGCGCGGTCAATACCCAGATTCAAATGACTAAATCGCACGGCTAAGTCGAAAGAAAGGGTCTGTGGTGTTGCAGCTAATACGTCACTTCCTTTTAGTTTAAATTTATATTGATAATTATTTATAAGTATATCAGAAACATTGACTGCTGCGCGTACATGCCAATTCGGTGCAACTTGATAAGTGGCATCTATACCAATACCAGCCACAATACCTATGTTAAAACCCACAGTCATTTTTCCTTGCGAAGGTGGTTGACTGGCATATTTCATTAGTTGTGATATTTGATTTTGGGCATTTAATGAGGAGGGGATTAACAAGGGAATTAATAAAAAAATTAAGCATTTTTTATTAATAGTTATACATTTGACCGTTTTAATTAAGTTGTTCATAATAGTTACCTTTGAGTGCAAGTAAGATTGCTCTAATTTAAAAATGCTTATAAATAAATTGATGTACAATTTTAACACTTCATATATTGATGCAAATATGGGGTTTAATTTTTAATTTTCCAAAACAAAATAATAATTTACCAATGATATTTTATTTTATATGTTCATTAATATTTACTTTGAATAGAACGAAAATTTTACTGTAATTAATAAAAAAATAATAATTTATATGCTTAAAAGTATATAAAACACTTAAAAACATAATTAAAAATATTATATTTTATAATTACAAATATAAATGAAACTAGCTTATTGGATAATAATAAATATCAAATATACCTCTATTTACTTATGAATAAAAGGATAGTAGATACGGGTCGAGCCTACGGCTCTTAATGAAAAAGTATATACGTTTTCGGCGGATTGAAATCAGCCACTATAAAATAGGTCGATGCTATGGCTCTGCGTAACATCAGTTCATAATTTACGAATAATTTGGGAAGTTTCATTTTCCATAAAAAGTGCTTTAGAATTTTGGAATACAGATTTGCGAAATCTTTAAGATTTCGCAAATCTATGTTGCAAAGCTAAGTTGCTAAAAATCAGCTATTTGTACTGAAATATCACTATGCTTTTTTCAATAATTAACGTAATTACTTAATCACGCCCTCGCTTTGCTGCCACGAGGGAGGATAGGTGGTTCGTTTTTTGCGAGCGAAGTCTGTTTACATCCCGAATACCTTTGGGAGAGCTATGGGCTAAGTAATTACTGATTAACATAAGTTTGTTCAGTTAAAATGAAATGTCCCAATAATTTTAGCCTTTAGCTAAAAGCGTGGTTTTAGTTTTCAATTTTTTCTCTAAAATAGCGTTTAAGTAGTTCGTCATAAATAATTACAAAGTAGTTATTATTTGAGGAATGGGCATAACCTAAAAGCGTTTTTTGCATCTCGCGCTCGCTTCGCTCGCGCGAGGGAGGGAATGTGGTTCGTTTTTCGGCTTCGCCGAAAAACGAACCACGTCTCCTCCCTTTTGCGCGAGCGAAGCGCGCGCAAAACATCTGTTTTTAATCAAAAAACGATGTTTTTAGATTATGCCCACTCCTCGTAGATAACTACTCATTTAATCTAAGTTTTAAACTTAGGTTTATCTAATAAGAAAATTTAAAATTCACCATACGCAATGAATCGCAGGAATTTTTTGTCCAATACACTCTTGTCGGCTTCTGCCGCCACTCTACCGTTTTCAACTATTGGGGAGGACTCCCCCTCAGTAATTTCGCCGATTTTGCCGCGCAAGCGTGTGATTCGCGTTGCCCACTTGACCGATATTCACCTAAAACCTGATAAAATCGCGGAAGAAGGTTTGGCAAAAGCCTTAAAAAGTGTTCAAAACTTGAATCCTAAACCCGATTTTATTCTCAACGGTGGTGATTCTATCATGGACGCGCTTTACAAAACTAAAGATGAAGTCAAAACGCAATGGGCTTTGTACAAGTCAATTATGAAAGCCGAAAACTCAATTCCTGTAACGCATGTTATCGGCAACCATGATGTTTGGGGTTGGTTGTCTAAATCGTCGGACGCGCTAAAAAACGATAAACTCTACGGCAAAGCATGGGTAGTAGATGAATTAAAAATGTCCAAACGGTATTATAGTTTTGAGCGTTCGGGTTGGAAATTCATCGTCTTGGACTCTACTCAAATCAATCCAAGTGGTGGTTACACTGCTTACATTGATGGCGAACAATTTGAATGGCTCAAAATGCAATTAACGGGAACAGTCGCAACCAAGCATATTTGCATTGTTAGCCACATTCCTATTTTGTCTATGTGTTCAGGTTTATTTTTTGGTAAAACAGAAGCAAATGGCGACCTTTTGACTAAAAACAACATTATGCACCGCGATTTTTTCAAAATTAAAAATTTATTTAAAAACCACGCTAATATCAAATTGTGTTTGTCTGGGCATGTTCATTTACAAGATTCGGTGGATTATTTGGGTATCAAATACTATTGTGATGGGGCAGTTTGTGGCGGTTGGTGGAGAGGAAATTATCAAGATTTTGCACCCGCTTATGCCGTTTTGGACTATTATGATGATGGGAGTTTTGAAAGGTATTTTGTGAATTATTAAGAATTTCAAATTTCAAATTTGGAATTTTACGCTGAAAATTAGTAACGACTTATCTGTAACGCGACCTTAACGCCACAACTAAGTATTTAACCTAAGTTTTGTGGTAGTCATTCAAAACGCGCCGCCTTCGGCGGCGTGGGGAGTCTTTTCGGAGCGAGCCGTTTTTTGTTTAAAATTTGGGCTTTGCCCAAATTTTAAACAAAAACGGCTCGCTCCATTAGATTTTACGCGACGAGGTTCCGCGTTTTTATACCACAATTTGAAACCATACATAAATTCAAAATACGCATTAAAAGGCATTTTTGCGCTCGCTTCGCTCGCGTAAAAGGAGGAGAGGTGGTTCATTTTTCGGGCTTTGCCCGAAAAATGAACCACATTCCCTTCGCGCGAGCGAAGCGAGCGCGAAAACCAGCAGTTTAGATTTTATGTATGGTTTCAAATACCACAAAACTTAGATTATTTACGAAAATAAAAACGGATATGCAAGTAAAAATTGAAGCCTTCCAAGTGGCAGAGTCATTTAACATGAAAAAACTGCGGGCTGAATTTCGTGCCGAAGTACATTCGGGCAACAACTCGGAGTTGTTTTATTTCTTTGAAGGGGACAATCGGTACTTGTCCATTTTCGATTATGGTGTCGTCGTCTTTGGCAATTATGATGAAACGCACAAAAGTGATTTCATCCGTTTTGCCAAAAATTTTGCCGAGAACGCTTTAGAAACGGACATTACTGAGACCTATTTGTTAGAAACAGATGATAAAGTCAGTCGCTCTTCGGTGAAAAACAATGTGGTGCTTGTACCACAAGTGACCCCCTCAGTATGCCGCATTGTGATGCTCAATGTTGGGCAATCCGTGGCGTTTGAATTCTATGAATTGCTAACGGAGGGCTTGTTAGAATCGTCAAGAAAATTCACAACTGAATTGGAGCAAAAAGGTAAATTGAGCGTGACTAAAAAACAGCTTTTGCGTTTTATTGGCAAAACCTTGAACATCAAAAATTCTATTGTGGATAATCTCTACATTCTTGATGACCCTAATTTGGCATGGGACGATGAAGAATTGAACTACCTTAACCGCAATCTTAAAACTAATTTTGATACCTTCGCCCGGTTTAAAGACTTAGATTACCGCCTGCAAATTGTGGAAAATAATTTACGCCTGTTTACTGATGTATTGAATCACCGCGAAGGGACATTTTTGGAATGGATTGTTATTATTTTAATTTCCGTAGAGATTGTCAATGCTTTATTTTTTCATAGGTAACTATCAAATCAGTACCTTTGCCTTATGACAGACGATAAAAAAATACCCGTTTATTTCAAAAACCTCGATGGCTTACGGTTTATCGCGGCTTTTTTTGTTATTATTGGGCATTGCCAAAACATTGTGGGTGAGGTGTATCAAAAAAACAAACTTGTTGTCCCTTACCAACCTTACGCAAATAAACTCGCCGTTTTTGGGGTTGATTTTTTCTTTGTTTTGAGTGGTTTTCTTATCGCTTACATGCTGATTGAGGAAATCAATAAAACAGGCACACTTCAAGTCAAACGTTTTTATATTCGACGGGCATTGAGGTTGTGGCCGCTCTATTTCTTGGTAGGCGTCATTGGTATTTTAACCGCCAATTTTTTTATAAATTGGTTTAATATGGGCTACGGACAAGGGACAACGCGGGATATGCTCATCAATCTGTTGTGTTTGTTCACATTTACCCTCAATTTTGAAACTTTATTTGGCTGGATGAACGGCGGTGGTTCACTAATGTTGGGGCATTTTTGGTCATTGGGTGTAGAAGAGCAATTTTATTTGGCACTTGCGCCTCTTTTGCGGTGGGCAAAAAACAAAATGGCTTGGCTGTTTTTGGGATTGATTGTAGTCGGATTTTTATCCAGTTATTTTTGGGTAGAATTGGCAAATGACATACTGAAATTAGATTTAGATGCCACAAAACTCAACGATTCTTTTTACAACTTTACTATCAATCGGTTCTTTTATTTTGGGCTTGGCGGTTTGTTTGCTTGGCTTCAACATAGTCAAAAACTGACCCCTCAGTATCCATTACCCAAACGGGCAGATTACGCCCTGCAATTGGCTTTTGTTGTGCCAACCCTATTTTTTCTCTTTCGTTGGGTCTTTTTTCACGGTGCAGATTGGTTTATCAATGGTTTATTGGCGGTTGGTTTTGTGGCAGTTGCTATTCACCCAAACTCCATTTTTAGACTCGAACAAGCATGGTTAAAGTATTTAGGTAAAATTTCATTTGGTATTTATATTTTTCATTTATTTGCCATCAGACTATCTGAAAAAATACTTTTGAGTCTGGATATTGATATTCTTTCCTTGTCTTATTTAGTGATGTATCCGCTTCTTGCCACATTTTTATCCGTTGGTTTTGCAGTTCTTTCTTACGAATTCTTTGAAAAATATTTTCTTAAATTAAAAAATAAGTTCCGATAAGAGATGAAAGTTTATTTGATAGGTTTTATGGGTTCTGGAAAAACCTATGTTGGCAAGCGACTTGCACAATTATTGGATTATTTATTTATTGATACCGATAGTTTGATTGAAAATACTGAGGGGGTAACAGTGGCGCAATTGTTTGAAACACGGGGAGAAACTGCCTTCCGTAAAATAGAAAGTGAACGTTTACAAGGGCTATCAAAATGGGACAATGTGATTGTGGCAACGGGCGGCGGCGCACCCTGTTTTCATGACAATATGACGGTAATCAACAAGGCGGGTATTACCGTTTACCTCAAAACAAATCCTCATTTATTACGCCAAAGATTAGCATGTGAAACCGAACATCGCCCTGTGTTAGGCGGACGAAAGGATGCTGAATTGCTGGCTTTTATTGAAGAAAGAGTGGAAGCAAGAGAAGTGTTTTACGAGCAAGCCGATATTATTATTTATCAAGAAAGCAATGAACAAGACATAGCACAAGACATATTAAAAGAGATTTATGAACGGGCGCAAACGGCTTCTAATTAGTTATTGCCCACAAATCCCGAAGGGATTGAACGTGACAAGATTAGGGTTGTGTGTATCATAAAATCACAAAAATCACAAAAATCAAACAAATCATAGTTCAGACTAAGTTTTCACCATTTTTTATCAAAATCCTTAAAATGCTTAATCCATTATTTGAAAAACATTTTAAAGACTCTCCCACATTGGCTATCAATGAGCGCGTAAAAGAAATGTGGGCGCAGGGGCAAGAAGTCTTTCACTTAGGTTTTGGTGAATCTCGGTTTCCAGTACACCCTCTTTTACAAACTGCTTTGACTCGAAATGTACACCGCAAAGAATATCTGCCTACGCATGGATTACCACAATTGCGGACAGTTGTAGCGCAATTTTATCAAAAAGAGTTTAATATTCCTTGTGTAGCTGCTCAAGTGAGCATTGCACCGGGTAGTAAATTATTGCTCTATGCTGTACAAATGATTTTAGACGGTGCTTTGTTACTGCCAACGCCTTCTTGGGTATCTTATGAGCCACAAGCTAAAATATTGCGAAAAAAAGCTTTTTGGATACAGACAGATGCCCAAAATGGCTACCAATTGACGCTTGAAGGCGTGAAAAAAGCATGGGTTTTAGCGCAAAAAAAAGGACATAAGCGTGGTTTATTGCTACTGAATAGCCCAAATAATCCCGCAGGAACAATGATAGAAACAGCCGTGTTGCAAGAGATAGCAACATATTGTCGCCAAGAAAAAATTATTATTTTAAGTGATGAAATATATGGAATGGTTACGTTTGAAGGGCAAAAACAGCGTTCAGTTGCGGAATTTTACCCAGAAGGCACAATTATTTTTAGCGGGGTGAGTAAAAATTTATCGCTTGGTGGTTGGCGTATGGGTTATGTCATTGTCCCTAAAAACATACCCGAGGTAACAAAAGTATTGGGTACTGTGGCAAGTGAAACGTGGTCGGCTGTGGCAGCCCCTATTCAGTGGGCATTGTCAGAAGTATTTAATAATCAAGAACTTATAGATTATGTAAAAGAAGCTACGGATATTCATGCGTTGCGCTCTACCTATATTTGGTCGGGTTTGACGCAACAGGGCGTCTTGTGTCCAAAACCACAAGGTGCATTTTATTTATTCCCTAATTTTGATTTTTTGAAAAAAGGCTTGGCAGAAAAAGGCGTTCGGACTTCGGAAGATTTAGCCACGTATTTATTAGAAAAATATCAAATTGCCACTTTGCCCAGCAGTGCTTTTGGCTGTGCGCCTTCTGTGTTGAGTTTGCGCCTATCGTCCAGTTTTTTAGATATGGAAACCGATGAAAAAGCGCAAAATGTTTTGAATGTGTACCGCCAAAATGGAGCAAGCGATTTCATTAAATATTTGCCCAATTTGCAAAAAGCTGTTAACCAATTTGGGATTTTTATAAAAGAACATTTGTAAATAGCTGACATTACACAGTCCTAAAATTTGGAAAAATGGGGAAGTTTCATTTTAGGCTTAAATGGCTTTACAACTTTTAATTTTGCGGGACAAACATCTATCATCTTGAAACTCCAGATTTCAATCTGGGGTTTTAGACATACCTCGTCTCACATCTATCATCTTTACAAAAAAGCCGCATCAAACGCCGTAAATGTGATGTTTTTGCAAAGATGATAGATGTGAGAGGTGGGTGTTAAGCAATCCCGTCGTTAAAACGACGGGTTTCAAGATGATAGATGTGAGTCTCGCACGGTTAAAAGTTGTAAACCCAGAAATGAAACAACCCGAAAAATGAAATAACTTACAGATACTAAAATAAATATTTTGGCACTACGTGTCATCTAAAAACCTCAAAACAGTGCATTATTATAAACATTTTGACACTACGTGTCATTAAACTTTTGGCTTTTACTGACACGTAGTGTCAAAATGTTTATAATAAAAACGAACGTCAAGCATTTTCAGATGACACGTAGTGTCAAAACGTTTATTTTTTCACCCTCTAAAAACCTATGGGTAATATAATCCTTATTTCAAATCTACGCGCATAGCGGCATAAATGTAGCGACCGCCAAAACCAAATTGCGATACGTTGCGGCTATAAATAAAACGTCCGTCAGAAGTATTACCTACATTTTTGATTTTATCAGGATAAACATCTAAAAGGTTGTTAGCACCCAAAGTCAAAGTACCAATTTTATATTTGTAGCTCACGGTAAGGTCTGTAATGGTTTTAGGCGTAAATGTTTCATCTAAAGCGGTATTAGTGTTATCCCAAACAGCCACTTCACCAAATTGTGTTGCCCGAAGATTGACATTGACACCGCTAATGCGATAGCCCAATGACACCGCAATTTTGCTGCGTGGTTGACCTACTACAATACGAGACTCTTCCAAACGCCCGAAAAAGGTTTTTCCAAATTGGTCGGCAGGAAGTTTGTCCGTCGTTTTAGTTGCGCCATCAATTTTGTTTTCTGTGAAATTTGCCGCAATTGTCGCATCAAAAACCCCTTTACCTAATTTTGGACTTGCGCCCAACACTATATCAATACCTTTTGTTATTGTATTGATGGCATTGGTGGCAAACGCCACCTGTGTTACATCAGCCGCCGCACCGCCAGCCGTCAAAAGTGAATTAATCAAAGCGTTAGTACGTGACATATTGCCCGTAATAACGATACGGTCTTTGATGTCAATTTGGTAAGCATCAACTGTAATGCTCACGATACTTGCTAATTTTGAGGTAACGCCTAAACTTTTACTCACCGAAGTTTCCGCTTTCAAAGAAGGAATACCCAAAGCCTGAGCAATTTCACTGTCGTTGCGATATGTACCAACGTTGTTAGGAACGGTTTGTCCAGTAGCCGCATTAACAACAAACTGTGTACTCGTATTGCTAAAATAACGCTGGTGTACTGAGGGGGCGCGGAAGCCATTGCTGATAGCACCGCGTACCACAAACTCATCAGCAAACTTGTAGCGTGCTGCCAATTTTGCGGCTGCGTTTGTGCCAAAATCACTGTAATTTTCAACTCGTGCCGCAACATCTACCAAAAATTTGTCCGTAATATCAGATTCCAAATCTACATAAGCGCCCAATACACTGCGTCCTTTGTTTATCTCATTGCTTGGCTGAAAGCCTGGGAATACTTGCGAACCACCTACGCGAAGTGGTTTTGCCGTTAAGTCATAATTCTTCCAAGATGCTTCTTCTCCTGCTTCGATTTTGAAATTGTCGAATCTAAATTCTGCACCCAAACCCAGATTCAAGGATTTAACCGCCGTTGTTTTCAACGTTTTTGCGACATCAAAATTGGTTGTGTTTTGTGAAAATTGCATCGTTCCTGCATAAAATTCGGTTGGTGCAGATGCTTTTAGCGCGAATTGAGAGGCGTTGTTTGAATTTTTTACATCATAGCCAAACCTATTTGTGCCAAAAACATTGCTAAAATCCCAACGCCATTCACTTGCGGTAGTGCCTTTGATACCTACTAAAGCCGAGAAGTCACCAATTGTAGAATGGATTTCAGGTAAAAAACCGTTTGGATACAATTCTGGAATCACCTGTGTTATTTGTTTTGGATAGCGGTAAAAACCTTTACCTGCACCCTTACGAGATGCACCGCCAGCCGTCAAATAAAACTCTGAACGCTCGCCAACGGGCATATTAAAATTAAGAAAACCCAAAAGATTGCGTGATGACGCATTACCCACTTGCATATTGAAAGTTCGGTCGAAACCGCCTCTTGCTGCAATGATAGAATCATCTACGGCTTTTGTACCATTGTAAACAGTACCTCTAAAATCGCCTGTCCGATTAGAGGCTTGGCGGTCACGGTATTCTAAGGCAATACCTAATTTACCCTTACCAACTGCCATACCGTGATAGACACTTAATTGGAGCATTTCGCCATCATTCATTTTACGCTTGTCTGTGCTGCCAAATTTGTACTCATATTGAGTGTTGTAAGTACCAACGTGTCCTGTGACGCTCGTACCCGGCGCATCTTTCATCACTACATTGATAACACCTGCAATAGCGTCTGACCCGTATTGCGAAGATGCACCATCACGCATAACTTCCAAACGGTCAATTGCCGCCGCAGGAATAGCGTTCATATCCGTACCCACCGAACCCCGTCCGATAGTACCATTGATATTCATAAGAGCTTGATTGTGGCGACGTTTGCCATTTAGAAGCGTCAAAACTTGGTCTGGTCCTAAACCGCGCAAAGTAGAGGGGTCAATATGGTCTGTACCATCTGCCACCGTCTGCCGTCCTGAATTGAAAGAAGGTACAACATAGTGCAACATTTGAGTTGGTTCTGTTTGACCCGTTGATTGCAACTCTTTTGATGTGAGTACATCAATCGGCACAGCCGTTTCTGTTTTTGTGCGGGCAGCCGTTGAGCGTGAGCCGATGACGACCACACTTGAAAAACTTGTCCCTTCTTCCATAGTCGCATCTAAGGTGGAAGCATTGCCAATAGCAATATCACGGGTCGTATAACCGACGAAGCTAATCTGTAATGTTGTTGCATCGGCTGGAACGCTAAGTGTGTACTGACCGTTGATATCAGTAATTGCGCCTGCTCTTGTTCCTTTTACAATAATAGATGCCCCGATAAGCGGCTCGCCATTGGCGTCATTGACTTTGCCTGATATGATGCGTTGAGCATTGACCTGTAAGCAAAAAAACAAAGCTAACACTGTGAAACTGAGTTTTAGTAGAATTTTCATACAATCCTTGTTTGATTTAAAAAGTAAAATACTTGTTAATAATTAGAAATTTGAAAGGACAAATGAACGAAATTTTATTGATTTATCATAAATTATAACTTAATATTTTGATACCTAAACTGAAAAGCGATAGAATTTACCGTAAAAACAAGGCTATTTAGTAACTAATCCAAGTTTTGTGGTAGTGCCTCAAACGAGTGAGCCGTTTTTTTTTTTTTAAAATTTGGGCTTTGCCCAAATTTTTAACAAAAAAAAACGGCTCGCTCCATTAGATTTACCTCGTGGCGAAGGCTCGTTTTAATACCACAAAACTTAGATTAAATAACAAAAAACCCGAATTTTCTTATTAGAAAATTCGGGTAATGCTTTTCACTTATTTTTTAAAATATTAAGGAACGCGAAATAAATAAAGTATCAAATTTTATTTTGCAAAATATTGAAAATCAATTTATTGCGATTTGAAATCTTCCTAAGCTGTTTTAGCCGCATCTAAGATACCATTGAGTCCTGCAATGCTGTGGTCTCCTTCCGTACCTGCCAACAAAGCCCGCAAATCAGCCGTACCAAGCGTTGACAATTTGTTGAAAGAATGGATACCATTGCTGTTCAAAATTGCTGCTTGTTCTGCTGAAACAACTGCTGCCAAATTGTCAATTTGTTGGTAAGAGAATGCAATTTTCCATGCTTTCAATGTACCACTGTCGCGTGGTGCAAAGTCCTTAACATGAAGTGCCCATGTACCTTGAGTGTTTGTGCCTTTAAGTCCGCCCAACACTTCCAATCCGTAAATTTTATCAATATTATCAGCCGAACCACCTTGACGGTTGTGCAACAAAAACGCTTCTCCTGACGGTGAAACAAGTTTGGCAACGATGTCATTGATAAATGGATGTTCAATATTGACATGAACATGAACATCTTCAATAATACCCGATTGATTACAAACTTGCTCGCTTACCAACCATGCGTCAGAACCTTCTGGAATAAAGACTTCTGAAGCGTTGCCTTGCGCACAATCTACTTCCAA
Source organism: Saprospiraceae bacterium (assembly GCA_034520175.1). Classification (GTDB taxonomy): domain Bacteria; phylum Bacteroidota; class Bacteroidia; order Chitinophagales; family Saprospiraceae; genus JAAFJT01. The sequence goes on along the minus strand of JAXHNU010000004.1, from coordinate 75,804 downwards.
GCGCCAAGATTTCAAGCTACCCGAATCGCGTGGTGCAAAATCTTGAACCGTCAATTTCCACTCACCTGCCACACTTTGACCTACGAAACCTGCCACTACTTTACCTTCGTAAACGTGCTTGATATTGTCTGCGTTGCCACCTGCACGGTTGTGCAAAGTTGCTGTTGTACCCGAAGGAGACGTCAAAACAACTTTAAGGTCGCCGATAAATGGGTGTTCAATGTCAAGACCCACGCGCAAAGCAACGATTTCAACGTTGTGGTGAATGTGAATAGAGTCAGTAAGACCGCCACGGTCTGGAATCTCTTGGTTAACGATGCTTTCTTTATGTAATAAAATCATAACTAAGAATGTTTATAAAATTTTTAAATTTAATTTTGAAAAATTGAGTAAGTAGGTAATCATAAATAATCGCTACTTTTACAATGCTTCTCGCGCTCGCTTCGCTCGCGCGAGAAGGGGGAATGTGGTTCATTTTTCGGGCAAAGCCCGAAAAATGAACCACATTCCCTCCCTTTGCGCGAGCGAAGCGAGCGCAAAGGCGTGTAATGAAAAGTAGCGATTATTCATAACTCATAACTCATAACTTATTTATCCTTCCGCCTCGGCATCTTTACCACCTGACATGGCTTCTTGCCAAACCTTGAGTTCTGCGAACAAACCGTCGGCAGCATAACCTGCTTGGCGAGGCCAAGTTGTCGGGTTGTGCATTTTGTAACGTGAACCTGCTGCTTCTAAGATAGATTTCAACACAGAAGGCTCAGTTCTTGACAATTGACGCCAAGTGTAGATACCTGCATCGTTGAACAAACCTTCGATTTTTGGACCGATACCTTCAACGATTTTCAAGTCGTCGCGGCGTGGTTTACCACCCATCAACATCAACAGACGCGCTGACATATCGCCATAAGAACGATAACGCGGGCTTGTTGCCAAAATCAAACCATCACTATTTTTGAAATAGTAGAAATAGTAGCGATTACCCAAGTTGACATGCGTGTAATAGTCCGTGTCGTTGGCATGTTCGACAATGTAATTGATTGCAGCACTACATTCTTCAACTGTTTCAAAACCTTCACTTTGCAAGAAAATATTGCCATTTTCGTCAGCAAAATAGAAATAATAAAGATTATCATCGTCCATCCAATAATGGTAACTGAAATTCAAATAACCACCAGAATTCAGGTAAGCATAGCTATAATTGTTGGTAGTTGCATCTTCACCAATCATTGAAGAACGGTAAGACCGACGTTGTGAAGATGACACCGAGTAAGTAGTAGTAGCAGGAGCTTCAACAGTCACTTCGCGAATAACCTCAACAGGAACTTCTACGTTTACAATACGCTCAACTTCAACTTCACGAATAACCTCGACAGGAACTTCGACGCTCACAATACGCTCAATCTCCTTGATGACTTCAACTTCGCGAATAACATCTACGTTGACAATACGCTCAACTTCAACCTCGCGGATAACTTCAACGGGAACTTCCACGTTTACAATACGCTCAACTTCAACTTCACGAATAACCTCGACAGGAACTTCGACGCTCACAATACGCTCAATCTCCTTGATGACTTCAACTTCGCGAATAACATCTACGTTGACAATACGCTCAACTTCAACTTCGCGGATAACTTCAACGGGAACTTCCACATTGACAATACGCTCAACTTCAACTTCGCGGATAACTTCAACGGGAACTTCCACATTGACAATACGCTCAACTTCAACTTCGCGGATAACTTCAACGGGAACTTCCACATTGACAATACGCTCAACTTCAACTTCACGAATAACTTCAACGGGAACTTCCACATTGACAATGCGCTCAACTTCAACTTCATGGATAACCTCAACAGGAATTTCCACATTGACAATACGTTCAACTTCACGGATTGACTCAACTGCTGAAGAAGAAATTGCTGTCATTGTCAACTCTTTAACGACTTCAACTGGAACTTCACGAACAACTTCCACGTTGACGATACGTTCAACTTCAACTTCGCGGATAACTTCAACGGGAACTTCTACGTTGACAATACGCTCAACTTCAACTTCGCGAATAACTTCAACGGGAACTTCTACGTTGACAATACGCTCAACTTCAACTTCACGAATAACTTCAACGGGAACTTCCACATTGACAATGCGCTCAATTTCAACTTCACGAATAACTTCAACGGGAACTTCCACATTGACAATACGTTCAACTTCAATTTCATGGATAACCTCAACAGGAATTTCCACATTGACAATACGTTCAACTTCACGGATTGACTCAACTGCTGAAGAAGAAATTGCTGTCATTGTCAACTCTTTAACGACTTCAACTGGAACTTCACGAACAACTTCCACGTTGACGATACGTTCAACTTCAACTTCGCGGATAACTTCAACGGGAACTTCTACGTTGACGATACGTTCAACTTCAACTTCGCGGATAACTTCAACGGGAACTTCTACGTTGACAATACGCTCAACTTCAACTTCACGAATAACTTCAACGGGTACTTCTACGTTTACAATACGCTCAACTTCAACTTCGCGAATAACTTCAACGGGTACTTCCACATTGACAATGCGCTCAACTTCAACTTCGCGAATAACTTCAACGGGTACTTCCACGTTGACAATGCGCTCAACTTCAACTTCACGAATAACTTCAACGGGAACTTCTACGTTTACAATACGCTCAACTTCAACTTCACGGATTGATTCAACAGCAGAAGATGTAATCGCTCTCATCGTCAATTCTTTAACGACTTGAACAGGTACTTCACGGATAACTTCTACGTTTACAATACGCTCAACTTCAACTTCGCGAATAACTTCAACGGGTACTTCCACATTGACAATGCGCTCAACTTCAACTTCGCGAATAACTTCAACGGGTACTTCCACGTTGACAATGCGCTCAACTTCAACTTCACGAATAACTTCAACGGGTACTTCTACGTTTACAATACGCTCAACTTCAACTTCGCGAATAACTTCAACGGGTACTTCAACGTTGACAATGCGTTCAATTTCAACTTCGCGGATAACTTCAACGGGTACTTCTACGTTTACAATACGCTCAACTTCAACTTCGCGAATAACTTCAACGGGAACTTCTACGTTGACAATACGCTCAACTTCAACTTCGCGAATAACTTCAACGGGTACTTCTACGTTTACAATACGCTCAACTTCAACTTCGCGAATAACTTCAACGGGTACTTCAACGTTGACAATGCGTTCAATTTCAACTTCGCGGATAACTTCAACGGGTACTTCTACGTTTACAATACGCTCAACTTCAACTTCGCGGATAACTTCAACGGGTACTTCTACGTTGACAATCCGCTCAACTTCAACCTCGCGAATAACCTCAACAATCCGCTCAACTTCTACTTCGCGAATGCTTTGAACTTGTTCAGACATCAGTGCTGTCATAGCCAATTCCTTCACCACTTCGTAAGGGACTTCACGAACTACTTCAACATTGACGATTTTTTCAACTTCAACAATACGCTCGACAGGCACTTCAAAATTGACAATCTTTTCAACCTCAACGATACGTTCAACAGGCACTTCAACATTGACGATGCGCTCAACTTCGACAATGCGCTCAACATTAACAATTTTCTCAACTTCAACGATACGTTCAACAGGAACTTCAACATTGACGATGTGCTCAACTTCGACGATTTTCTCAACTTCGACGATACGCTCAACAGGCACTTCAACATTAACGATACGCTCAACTTCGACAATGCGCTCAACATTAACGATTTTCTCAACTTCAACGATACGTTCAACAGGAACTTCAACATTGACAATTTTCTCAATGATTGTAGGTGCAACCGCCATCAAGCTTTGATGCGCCACTTGTTGGGTTTCGTAAGATGTTTGCAATTCCATTACTTTCTTAGAAACAGCTTCTTTTTCCGCAGAAACAGCTTCAAGCGTGTTTTCCAACTGAACAAAAAGTGCTTCTTTAGCTTTTGTTTTTGCATCAAATGACGATTGAATACTTGCATACTGCTTTATTGCAGTTTCTTTCTCAGCAAGCAATGCTTCTGATGCCGTGTGTTTTGCTTCCAAACTACGGTATCTGCTTGACCACTCACTCAGTTCAGTTTCTTTCGCTGCATACTTAGATTGAAACTGTTCATAATCTGCCCGCAATGACGTGTAGCTTGATTGCAGTGTCTTATGCCCCGACAAAGCCGTTTGATATTGTTCATTTAAGCCTAAGTAAGTAGGCGACTCTAAAACATCTTCATCAGACGCTTTAGAATTTTTGAGGTACCACCCAATGAGTCCGCCTAAAGCTGCCGAACCCAAGCCAATAATCCATGGCAGTAGAGTACAAAGATTCATAACTGTTATTTTTAAGATTAATAATTACTGTTTGTTCAAACTTATTTCTACACGACGATTTTTTGCTCTACCTTCCAATGTACCATTATCCGCAATCGGTACAATTGACCCTTTTCCAGTTGGGACAATTTGGTTAGCGTCAATATTATTATCAGCTAAATATTTTTTGACAAATGCCGCACGATCTTGACTCAACACAATGTTTTTGTCCGCACTACCTTTGTTATCTGTATGACCTACTACCGAAATTGTTGCTTTAGGGTTTTTATTCAAATAACTGATTAGGTCAGCAAAATACGCCCGTTGTTCATCTGAGAGTGTGAGTGTGTTCGCGTTTGTTTCAAAATATAGCGTAATTTTCTTATCCATCAACTTTTTCTCCAAATCAGCTCCTGTATCCGTCTTTGGTGTATCCATAAAAGCATAATTGAATCCACCAATCATCAAGCTATCATTTGTCAAAGGAGACAGTGATGAAGCTATACTAACTTGATTATCTGGGCAACCATATTCCTCCAATAGTTTCTTAACGCTTTGAGCGCGTGCAATGCCTAAATTGGGAAAAATAGACGTATTTTTTTCTGCTTCACCATACAAACCATTGATAGAAATAGACCTATCAGGATGTCCTTTCAAATAAGCAGCTACTTCTTTGAATGTACTTTGCAACTTCGCAGAAAGCGGTTGAAAAGCAAAATTTGACGCGTTGAATGTCAAGTTATCATCTGTTGTTGCAGAAAAGCTGTTGGCATTGTCAGCAATTAATAAACGCTTACCTAAGTTCTGAGCACTCGACACAGCAGGCGTCAAAGAACTTGGATTAGAACAGTCACCACATGATTGGCGTGTGTAGTAGGACATACCAGCTATCCACCCTGCTAATAGCAGAGCAAGCATAGGAATCGGATTTTTCATTAAAATAATGACTTTAGTTGATTACGTGTTTAAAGATTTAGCCTATGTTTGTTCGTTGTGCATTAATATCAATTAATCAAAAAATAAATACATACATATCTGAGGAGTGGGCATAACCTAAAAACATCGTTTTTTGATTAAAAACAGATGTTTTGCGCTCGCTTCGCTCGCGCAAAAGGGAGGGGAGTGTGGTTCGTTTTTCGGCGAAGCCGAAAAACGAACCACATTCCCTCCCTCGCGCGAGCGAAGCGAGCGCGAGATGCAAAAAACGCTTTTAGGTTATGCCCACTCCTCACATACATACCTAAGAAAGAGTTCATTAGATAAGTAAACCAAATCCATTATTTTAATTGCTGATTTTTGGAATAGATGTGTTGAAAGTGTTTGGTTGAAGCATAAAATAACATAAAATAGAGATTCGTGGTGTTGTTTTTTTTAAATGTAACCAATTTTATTGATTTGTATTTCATCTCAAAGGTGAAAATAATTTTTCGTAATTACGATATAAATTAGTGAAAAAAATAAAAAAAATCTAACATTAAATCTAACCAAATATAATTTCAATTTTGCATGGATAAAAAAAATATATTAAAAAATGATTGAAAGCTGGTAATTAATCTAAGTGAGGGGTGGGCGTAACCCAAATTCAACATTTTTTGACAAAAAAGCTACGGTTTTGACATTTTTTGCGCTCGCTTCGCTCGCGCAAAAGGGAGGAGAGGTGGTTCGTTTTTCGGGCTTTGCCTGAAAAACGAACCACTCTTTTCCCACGCGCGAGCGAAGCGAGCGCGTGGCTAAATAATTATAAAGATACAATATTTCTTTCTGATCCGTGTTAATCTGTGGATACCTAAGTAATTAATCTAAGTTTTGTGGTATAAAAACGCGGAACCTCGCCGCGTAAGAATCTAATGGAGCGAGCCGTTTTTTTGTTTAAAATTTGGGCAAAGCCCAAATTTTAAACAAAAAACGGCTCGCTCCGAAAAAACTCCCGCGCCGCCGAAGGCGGCGTGTTTTGAATGACTACCACAAAACTTAGGTTAATTACTTAATTGAGGGGTGGGCATAACTAAAATTAAACGTTTTTTGACAAAAACGCTATGGTTTTGGTATCTTTTGCGCTCGCTTCGCTCGCGCAAAAGGGAGGAGAGGTGGTTCGTTTTTCGGCTTCGCCGAAAAACGAACCACATTCCCTTCCTTTACGCGAGCGAAGCGAGCGTAAAGTCCAAAAATCGCTTTGGAGTTATGCCCATCCCTCAATTACTTAATTACAATAAAATGTAAAGAATTAGCTTGATGAAATACTACTTTTTGATACTTATCCTCTTTTCAACGCCGCGTACATGGGCGCAAACCGCTTACTCATTTAGCGGAAAAATAACCGATAGCGAAGGGGAGAACTTGGCTTTTGTCGCTGTTATTCCCAACGGTGATGTCTCAAAAGGCGTATTGTCGGACATTGAAGGGCGTTTTTCTATTGCCTCTAAAACACGCATTGAGTCATTGACTTTTAGGGCAATAGGTTTGCAAACTTTAACACTTTCGGCGGAGAATTTATCGGAAAAGAAACCCCTCAGTATAAAGCTCAAAAAAGCGGATAATCTGATATCTGAGTTTACTTTTTCCGCAGGAGAAAACCCTGCTGACCGTCTGATGCGGCGCGTTATTGCGCATCGAGATAGAAACAATCCCGAAAAATTGAAGACGTTTCAATGCAAAACCTACAATAAAATGACGTTCGATTTTGTCCCGAACGACTCGGCTTACGCCCGTTTTATACTCAAACGTGATACAACGCGCAACATTACTAAAAATCAAATTAAATATTACCGCCACCGCGACAGTATTGCCAAGCAGCAGCAGTCTTTTTTAATGGAAACTGTTACCGAACGTCGTTTTCGTTTTCCGAACGATAATTTTGAACGGGTTATTCTCAATCGTGTGAGTGGATTTCCGAATATGGGCATTGTCGCGCTGGCGAATATGGTACAGCCTTTCTCATTTTATGGCGATTTTCTAAGGATTTTGGATAAAGACTACGTGAATCCTGTCAGCATTGGTAGTCCATCGCTGTATTTTTTCAATATCGAAGACACGCTTTACAAAGGCGTTGATACTGTTTTTCTGGTTTCTTTTCACCCAAAGAAAGGGAAAGTTTTTGAAGGTTTGACGGGGCTTCTGCACGTCAATTCGCGGCATTGGGCAGTGCAAAATGTGCAAGCGAAGCCGTCAAATGCCGCGCAATCCATGCTTAAAATTGAGCAACAATACAAATTTGATACGCTTTCGACGCAATGGTTTCCCGACCAATTGAATTTTGAATGGACGTTGCCAAAATATCCGAGTCCGTTGGTGGGTTTGCGGATTACAGGACGCAGTTATATTTCTGATGTTTCGGTGAATCCACCTTTGAAACAGCGCGATTTCAATCCCGAACTTCCTTTGATTATCGAAGATTCTGCCTACAATCAGCCTGATATTGCGTGGTTGCCGTATCGAAAAATAGCACCCCTCAGTATGCGCGAGTTGCAGACCTATAAATTCTTGGACAGCCTCGCCGAGAAAAAGCATTTTGGCGCGTGGGTCAATGTTTTTCAAATCTTAGGTTCAGGTGCTTTGCCTTTGAGAAATAGTGGTGTCAATGTTGATTTGACGCGCTTGATTCGTTTGAATAATTACGAAAGTATCCGTTTGGGGCTTGGTTTTACGACAGCCCAAACGCGGATGTTGAGCCGTCCAAAACGCTGGGAATTAGGCACTTACGTCGGTTATGGCGTTCAAGATTCGGCTTGGAAATATGGCGGCTATGCTAAACTGAGGCTCGCGCAAGGCTCTGAAACGACACTACAATTAAGCTACGCCAATGACATTAGAGAACCCGGTGCAGTGTCCGAATTAGACGCAACAGGCTTTGCGTCGCGTAGTTTTTATGCTAAATATTTTGACAGTTACAAAGAAATATCTGCCACGCTTGGTAGTCGGCTTGGTAAACGAATTTATGCTAAAATAGCTCTCCAACAAGCCGATTTTAAACCTAATTATGCGTATAATTTTGTTAAAAGCAACGGCGAAGTGGCAAAGGATTTTCGCTTTGCGGAAGTCGCAACTTACGTAAAATACGTCTATAATGAACAAAATAACGTTCTTTTTGGTGAGCCTACCAATGAAATCAATAAAATTCCTGTCATTGAAATTGGGTACACACGCGGTTTTAAGAACGAAATACTGAGGGGGGAATACGCTTATGAAAAATGGATATTTGCCATTCATCAATCCGTGTTGATACGCCGATTGGGTCGAGCAATTTGGCGTGTAGAAGGTGGAAAAGTCACTGGAAATGTCCCATTTTCAAAACTTTTTACGCTCAATCAAAGCGGTGATGGCAGCACGGCTTTCATCGCTTTGCCGAATACTTTTCAGACTTTGAAAGACAGTATTTGGCTCTCCGATAAGTTCTTGAATGTTTATTTTCAACAGTCTTTTGGCAATATTTTGTACCGTTCCAAATGGTCTTCACCGCAATTGAGTATCGCTCAAAAAGTCGCTGTTGGGCGGCTATCCAATCCAGAATCGCATCAAGGCATTACGTTTCAAACACCGACAAAACCGATTCTCGAAAGCGGATTGATTTTAGATAACTTATTGACACTCAATTATGTGAACTTTTCAAACATCGGTATTGGTGGCGCATTTTACTACCGATGGGGCAATGAATTGACAAAGGAGAATTGGAAACAAGTGTTGAATCCGCGTTTGTCGTTTAAGATTATTTTATGACCTAAAATGGACTTTTAAACTTCGGATTATTTGTAAACGTGGTATCCGTGAATGTTTTTAAGAAGGCGATAATTTTCCCTTTTTGCTTTTTTGTCAAATTAATTAACTTGATTTGTGGAATAAACGGGTCAACATTCGGCGCGTAATGCCCGCCCGAAGCGTAATGGTCTAACACTTCTTCCAATGTTTTGAACCGTCCGTCGTGCATGTATGGGGCAGTCAATTCGATGTTTCGGAGGCTTGGTGTTCTAAATTTGCCGTTATCAGAAGGTATTTTAGTAAATTGCCCGCGTCCTTTGTCTTTAAAATCATCAAGCGTGGTGGCACTGTCCAAACCATTGTTGAAATAATCGTTTGAGCCGTAAAAAGGGGAAGTGTGGCAATGTCCACATTGAGCATCGGCAATAGCAATATCATTGAAAAAGAATTGGAAGCCATCGAATTCTTCATCTGAAAATTTTATATCCCGATTTCTCGCAATTTGGTCAACTTTTGCATTGTCGCTAATCAAAGTACGTTCAAATTGAGCAATCGCTTTTATGGCTAATTCTTTGGTAATATCAGTTGTTTTGGCAATGCCGAAAGCCTTTCTGAATCGGGTAGGATAGTCGGGGTGGGCTTGTAGCCTTTCTATAACTTTCTCCCATTTATTGTGCAATTCTACGGGGTCTTCTATGGGTAAAAGTGCCTGTTCTTCCAATGTTTTTACGCTGCCATTCCAAAATAATCCCGTATTGACAAACCCAATATTTGCCAACGACATCGAACTCCGCTTACCCGCAATACCATCAATGCCTTTGCTAACAGCTTGATTGTCCGTAAAACTGCTTTCCGTCAAATGACAACTGGCACACGACATCGTGCCGTTAGCCGAAAGCAGTTTGTCGTAAAACAAAAAGCGTCCCAATTCGACCCCCTCAGTAGTCAATGGATTATCGGCAGGAATAATCATTTTTGGAAAGGCTGCCGCGTATTTTAAATCATAAGGCGTTGGATTATACGTGATTGAAGCGATAACATCCTCTTCTTTTCCATTGCAACTTATCATTAAAAAAGCTAAAGAAAATATAGGTAAAATTGCTTTTTGCATATCAATTGGGAGAATTTATTTTTTTTAATTTGAAACCATACATAAAATCTAAACTGCTGGTTCTCGCGCTCGCTTCGCTCGCGCGAGAGGGAGAATGTGGTTCATTTTTCGGGCTTTGCCCGAAAAATGAACCACCTCTCCACCATTTGCGCGAGCGAAGCGAGCGCAAAAGTGCCTTTTAATGCGTATTTTGAATTTATGTATGGTTTCAAAAAAAATTTGTAAAACAAACGTCTTTTTAAGCTGAATTTTACAATCTTCATGAAAACGAAGCAAAATACTGAGTGGATAGCCGTATCCCCAATCAGCGAAGGCGGTTAGCTTTTTTGATTACTTTATTGTCAAAGCCGTCGGGAAATTCCCCATCATTACCTTCATAGTTGGCGAAGCTCCTGATTGGTGCGTTGAATTCACTGTTGTTAAATCAATATTTTTGACCAACGCTTCAATGCCCAATTCAAAATTTAGTTTGGTAGTTGTATTGTCCTTTATGTCGAAACTTTTAACAAATTTCATGGGTGTAAACACGTCATCGCCGCCCGTATGCAAAGTAATACCTGTTTCAAAAACACCGTCACCGTCTTTGTCAATTTTTCCTTCCAATTTAGTGAAAATATAGCTTTGCCAACTGTCCCAAAAATTGCCACTGTCTGCCATACCATCGGGAAATGAGAAGTCTTTTGGCAATTGAGCATTAAGATTTTTAGGAATACCAATCCCGAAATTAGCAGATGTCCACGTTTTGTTTGCGAGAGGCAATTCAAACGATACACCTGCGGCGGCGGAAGCGTCATCTTGCAAAGCACTGAACTTCAATAAAGCTGTTTTAGGCAGACTTGTACCAACGGCTGCGTCAAAACTACTTGGGTCGTAAGCAATGAAGAATTGTAGTTTTTCAAACATTATTTTTTTCCCATTGTAGTCATATACTCTATTGATAACTAATGGTTTATTGGCATACATAGCCTTAAAATTCATGTCGAGTACGCCAGCAACAGGGTTCGTCACAACTGGGTCAACGGGCTCTGGTTTTTCACACTGAAATGCCAAAGCTACAATGGCAATGCCAGCTAAAAAGGGAACTATTTTTTTCATTTATTTTGATTTAGCGAATTATAGCGACTACTTTTTTATCTACGGATTTGCGAATTATGACGACTACTTTTGGGCTACGGATTTACGGATTATAGCGACTACTTTCAGGCTACGGATTTACGGATTATAGCGACTACTTTCAGGCTACGGATTTACGGATTATAGCGACTACTTTTAGGCTACGGATTTACGGATTTGACGGATTTACGGATTGTGACGACTACTTTTAGGCTACGGATTTACGGATTTGACGGATTATAGCGACTACTTTTAGGCTACGGATTTACGGATTTAACGGATTTACGGATTATAACGACTATTTTTTATCTACGGATTTACGAGCTATATAGATTATAGTGACGAATTAAAAGTAGTCGTCATAATCCGTAAATCCGTAGCCTAAAAGTAGTCGTTATAATCCGTAAATCCGTTAAATCCGTAAATCCGTAGCCTAAAAGTAGTCGTCATAATCCGTAAATCCGTCACAATCCGTAAATCCGTCACAATCCGTAAATCCGTCAAATTCGTAGCCTAAAAGCAGTCGTCAAAGTGAGAAGACTTTCGTAGCATTATCAACGATTTTTTGCGTTGAAATGTTTTTTGCTTCTGTAAAATTTACATCTTTTAACATCAGCAAATAGTTGACTTTTAGTTTAACAACCGCGTTTTGCCCTTCCGTTGTTAGTATATTTTTTGTCAATTCAACGGGGCTTAAACTCGTCATGTCCACCTGCAAAGTGTCTTTAAAATTGATGCCACTTGCCAGCACAATTTTATTGAAAATATAGCTTTTTGTTGCCCGATTATACATCGAATCAGGTCTTGTACTGAGGGGGTGTCCCGATTGCATTTTTGCGGCATCTGTCTTATTGACTTCAGAGGACAAACCGATAGAAAAACGACATTTTGCGTAGGATTTACCAACGGCATCGAACGTGCCAATAGGAAATTCAAAGCCATTGTTACGTCCAATCATGGCAAAAGAATTGAGTGCTTTAATGGTGTCAGTTTGACGGTACAAAAATATACTATCAATGGGTTTTGCGATTGTATTATCTGTTTGAATCAATTGAAAATCAGACAGGTAGGTTGCTGCACGAACAATTTTAAAGGATTGTCCCAACGTGTTTTTATAGCTACTCGTTTCAATATAATTGCTGTCACCAACGGTATAGGACACTTGAAAAACAAGTTGAGGAAATATGCAAGCCGTCTTGTCGGACTCCGCTGCGGTGACATCAAAATTGGTGGCGCGAATATCCGTACAGCCTTTCTTAGGTTGTTCGCAAGCCATGAAAATAGAAGTGAAAATCAAGCATAAATAAGGAATTTTATCAAAAAATAGACCCCTCAGTATTTTGGTGCTTTTTAGCATTTAGAAATGTTTTTCGATAAAAAATTATGCATAAATATCACGCAAGGGCAGTTGAATATTCAACGCCGACAGCACAATCGTTTCAGAAATATCGGTAAATGTTTCGACTTCCCAAGACCCATTAGCTTGTTTTGTATAACATTCGACAAGTGTTTTATCGGGTTCGACGGTTAAATAATGTTTTAATGAGTCTATTTTTTGATAACGGATAAATTTATCTGTTTTATCATAAACCCGCGTTCCTTCGCTCAAAACTTCAATAATTACTGAGGGGTAGCGTTTGATGAAAGGAGAACTGGCATCACGGTCATCAGTAAGGAAAACGTCAGGATAAGTATAATCCTTATCGTTTTTAATACGCACTTTCACGCTTTCCATATAAGCACGAAGCGAAGTTGTGCGTATCAACCGCTTTAAAAGTGCAGTGATATTGAAGCAAAGATCGTTGTGTAGGTCAGTTGTACCTGGCATTTCATAGAGTTGTCCATTAATAAATTCGTGTCGTGTTTCCGACTTTTCCTCGAAGGCAATGTATTCTTCGACGGTCATTGTGGCAGTTTCTATTAATTTTTTCATTGCATTATATTTTTTGACAAAAATAAAGAAAAATTAGAAAAGTGCAAGTATTTTGGTGAAAAATTGCTAAGTTGTTACAGTGTCAGTCTTAAAATCTCAGATGTTCTCTTACGTGTTGCCGCGCACAATTCTCCATCTTTCGCCAAAGAAGAGCCATAAGAAGGTATCATTTTTTTTAATGCCGTTTGCCATTGTTCGGTTGCGCACAATTCGGGGAAACATTTATTCAGCACGTCAATCATTATGGAAACCGACGTTGATGCGCCTGGAGACGCGCCCAAAAGGGTTGCCAATGAGCCATCACTTGCGTAAACGACCTCCGTGCCGAATTCCAAAACGCCGCCTTCTTCGTCATCTTTTTTGATGACTTGTACGCGTTGACCTGCATCTTGCAATTTCCAATCTTCTTTGTGGGCATTTGGGAAATATTCCAAAAGGGCTTCCATACGGTCGTCTTGCGATTGTGTTACTTGACTGATGAGGTATTTTGTTAATGGAATATTATGGACACCCGCCGACACCAATGGAATAATATTGCTCCATTTGACCGACAAAGCCAAATCCATATACGACCCATGTTTCAAAAATTTGGTTGAAAAACCCGCAAAAGGACCAAAAAGCAGTGCATTTTTACCATCAATCAAGCGTGTATCCAAATGCGGAACGGACATCGGTGGTGAACCAACATTGGCTTTCCCATAGACTTTTGCGTCGTGTCGGGCAATCACATCGGGGTTCTTGCAGACCAACCATTGCCCGCTAATCGGAAAACCGCCGTAGCCATGTCCTTCGGGAATATCGGCTTTTTCGAGCAAAGGCAATGAGCCGCCTCCTGCACCGATAAAGACAAATTGGGCAGAATAGACTTTTTCTTCGTCGGTGTCTAAGTCGTTGATAGTCAATTCCCACAAACCATCTGGGCGGCGTTTTATGTTTTCTACTTCGTGGTGCAAGCGCAATTCAACGGTCTCATCTTTTTGCAAATAATCCATCATCGACCGCGATAAAGTGCCAAAATTAACATCTGTGCCAATATCCATGCGTGTTCCTGCGACTTCTTGCGACGGGTCGCGCCCTTCCATCACCAAAGGCATCCACGATTGGAGCGTGTCAAAATCATCGGAAAATTCCATTCCTTCAAATAGAGGATGCACGGACATAGCGGCGTATCTTTTGCGTAGAAACGCACAATTTTTCTCTCCCCACACAAAACTGATGTGCGGCGTATGTTGGATAATATTGGCGGGTTCAATGATGCCTTCTAAAGCCAATGTTGACCAAAATTCTTTGGATACTTCAAACGAATCGGCGATTTTTATGGCTTTTTTAATGTCCATTGTACCGTTTTCTTTTTCGCTTGTGTAGTTGAGTTCGCAAAAAGCGGAGTGTCCTGTTCCTGCATTATTCCACGCTTCCGATGATTCCATTGCTACTTTATCCATTCTTTCAAAAATATTGATAGACCATTGCGGGGCTAATTTTTTGAAAAAAGTTCCCAGAGTTGCGCTCATAATACCCGTACCAATGAGGATAATATCGCTGTAATTATTTTGTTTGTTGACTTTCATAAAGTTCTAACTATTTATTGGCATAATGCCCAAGCATAATTAATTGTTGTCTAAAAATAATTCTATCAACATCGTTAAATTTGAAAGTCCGAATTGTTGATTCTCCAATTTCGGTTTTTCCATAAATGACGCCTTCTTGAAGTTCAAAATGTTCATGCCAATTGTCTTTTCTTGGATTGAAAAACCGAACTAAATGTTCAGCATCTAAAAGGTTGATAGCACGAGCTTTGGCAAGTCCAATAATGCGATTGAGCATCAAATAATGTTCAATTTCACTTTTTTCATCGGGTGTTAAGCCTTCGTCTTTTTGCTTATCCAAAAGGGTGTCAAGTCGCTTTTGGTGTGCGGCTGATGCTTTAAAAGCAATAACTTTTGCAGGATTCATAGATGCCATAAATGAGGCAACTTCATCATAGATGCTTAAATTTTGTATCATCGTTTAATGTTTTAGGAAAATTTTAAATTATTTTGCCACCAATTACACTAATTTTCACTAATCTTTTTGGATTTTAAACGTGTGAATCTAAAAAAGTTAGTGAAAATTAGTGTAATTAGTGGCGCACCCTTTTTTGCCCTGTACTAAGAACAAAAATACAATTTTTTCTCAAAATCCCAAGCATTTTGCCTTTCTTTTTCCCATGACAATTTAATGACAATTCTTTGTCTCTTTTTTTCTTCGCAAAATCATTATTAAAATATTCACATCTTTATAAAATTATATTTTGTGAAGCCTTCTAATGCACGCAGAGACCCCTCAGTATAAAATACGTTTTTAGGCAATAACGGAAGTTTTGCAATCGAAAATTATACCCGAACCAAATTAAGTTTGATTTTTAGTGTGTTTACTCACTATTAACAAATTATTGTTCGGTGAGAGGTGTGACGCTTTTTAGGCAGTCCGTCTCTAATATCGTCTAATGGATTACTGTTCAAGACAGACATTATCGCTAAAAAAAAGAATTTTTTTAAACGTGGAAATCTAAGGGTTATTTCAAATTTTGAAATTTTACTGAGTTTTCCTGAAGGAAACAATTAAAAATCAAAAAAAAATCATGGTTGGTTATCTGTTGCTCGCTGTTTATTGCATTTGCATCTTATTCACCACATTTTACTGTATCATGCAGTTGGACTTGCTTTTTTGGTACCGCAAACCTAAAAAAGAAATCCTCCCTTCTCTCGCTAATTTCCCGACGGTAACGATTCAGTTGCCACTATATAACGAGGCTTACGTATCTGAACGTCTCATAGACAATATTGTCAAGTTGGATTACCCTGCTGACAAACTCGAAATTCAAGTTCTTGATGACTCAAATGACGAAACAGTCGGTATTGTTGCGGCGAAAGTTGCGGAATATCAGTCAAAAGGTGTCAACATTGTACACGTTCGTCGCCCCGACCGTTCGGGCTTCAAAGCAGGTGCTTTGCGCGATGGTTTGACAATGACAAATAGTGAATTTGTGGCTATTTTTGACGCCGATTTCTTACCAAAAGCTGATTTTTTGAAAGAAACTATTCCTCATTTTTTCAAAGACCCGAAGATTGGTGTTGTTCAAACCCGTTGGGAACATTTGAACGAAGATTATTCATTGATTACAAAATTGCAAGCGATGCAACTCAACGTCCATTTTACGGTGGAACAAGCGGGTCGTCAACGCGGCGGTTTTTGGTTGCAATTTAATGGAACGGCAGGTGTATGGCGTCGCGAAACGATTGAAGATGCCGGTGGCTGGCACTCAGATACATTGACAGAAGACTTGGATTTGAGCTACCGTGCGCAGTTGAAAGGTTGGAAAATTGAGTTCTTGGAACACGTTGGTACGCCGTCTGAATTACCTGCTGAAATGAACGCCCTCAAAGCACAACAATTTCGTTGGATGAAAGGTGGTGCTGAAAATGCCCGCAAATTGTTGAAACTCGTTTGGGACGCACCCCTCAGTACACCGCAAAAAGTACACGCTACACAGCACTTAATGGCAAGTGGTTTGTTCTTTGCCGTCTTGATTTCGGCGATTGTGAGTGTGCCTTTGGTGTATTTGATTGATAACTTAACATTCGACACCAAATTATTTTTTGTTTCTCTCGCAGGTTTATTCTCGATTATTTCGTTGAGCATGGTGGCAAATATGCAGGACTATAATCTTGGTGGAAAAACCAGATTGGAGAAAGCAGTGAGTATGATTTTGATATTCCCGATATTTTTGTCTATGTCTATGGGTATGAGTTTGCACAATGCAATTGCGGTTTGGGAAGGCTATTCGGGTCGCAAATCACCGTTTGTTCGGACACCAAAAGTGGGTTTAGATGGTGTAAAAGGCGCGTTTTCAAAGGGTTTATACATGCCCCGCAATTTGCCTACATCAACAATTGTTGAAGGCTTTATGTCTTTGTATTTCATTTTTGGTTTGTACGCAAGCATCGTTACGGGTGTTCACGAATTCCAAATTTTTCATGGTATGTTGGCTTTTGGTTTTGGCGCAATTTGCTTCTACTCAATTCGTCACCACATGATTGCCCAAAATGCGTAAATCCGTAGCTTAAAAGCAGTCGTTATAATCCGCAAATAAAATCACACTATAAATATATTTGAAACCATACATAAATTGAAAATACGCATTAAAAGGAAGAGAGGTGGTTCATTTTTCGGGCAAAGCCCGAAAAATGAACCACATTCCCCCTCTCGCGCGAGCGAAGCGAGCGCGAGAACCAGCAGTTTAGATTTTATGTATGGTTTCAAATAAATATAAAGCAGAACGAAAAACAATTTTCTACCACTTGAAAAAACTAACTTCATTTATTTTAGCAATAAGCTTTTTATTTATGGCTTATCTGTGTCAACGGCATGAGTTTGCGACTTTGTTTGCAACTTATGCCGTTTCGTTTTGTGCCTACTTAATGGCAATGAAACAAACAAAAAATGAAGCAGACCTTGATATGTTCCTAAAATTGGCAATTATACTGAGGGGGGGTATTTTATTCGCTTTTCCGAATTTATCCGATGATATTTATCGGTTTATTTGGGACGGACATTTGCTGGCTTTGGGTGAAAATCCATTCAGTCATTTGCCAGGTTATTATATTGAGAATCAATTGTTTACTGATGTCTTGACTCCTGAATTATTTGCCCAATTAAATTCTCAAAATTATTTTTCCGTTTATCCAAGTGTCTGTCAAGGTGTTTTTTTTGTGGCGGTCAGTATTTTTCCAAAAAGCATTTATGGCGCGTGTATTGTGATTAAAATGTTTCTTTTTTTGTGTGAAATTGGGACATTATTTTTACTAAAAAAGATGTCAAATGTCAAATGTCAAATCTTAGATGTAAAATATCAAACACAAAATTCTGATACACTTTTGCTCGCTTCGCTCGCAAAAAGAAGAGGTGGTTCATTTTTCGGGCAAAGCCCGAAAAATGAACCACTTTTTCCCTTTTTTGCGAGCGAAGCGAGCAAAAAAGAAAAGTAATTCTGAATGGCAATACAAATCACCCTTAGTTTATGCTTTAAATCCTTTAATTATCCTTGAATTAGTGGGCAATGTGCATTTTGAAGCGGCAATGATTTTCTTTTTTTTATTATCGGTTTTTATTTTAGAGAAATCGGTAAATGCAATTCAAGACAAGATTCGGGATAACGTTAACGTTCGGGAAACTTTTAAAGTTTTCCGAACGTGGGAACTTTCCCGAACTTGGGGAACGTGGGGGACACTCTTCGCGGCTACCGCTTGGTCGCTCTCTATTTCTACTAAACTATTGACAATCATGCTTTTACCTTTGTTGTGGCGGGCATTAGGTTGGCAGCGCAGTATTACCTTTTGGGTATTGGTTCTGGTAACATCATTGCTTTTATTTGTACCGATTTATACGGATTTATTTATCCCCAATATTCTAACGAGCTTAAAATTATACAGCAATAAATTTGAATTTAACGCGAGTTTGTTCTATATTATTCAAGGCTTTTTTTCATGGCAAACGGGTTGGAATAAAATTCAATATATTACACCTTATTTGACAGGTTTTGTTATTTTATTTATTTTAAAAACAGCCTTTTTAAATGAAATAAAAGAGATTTCAAATTTCAAATTTCAAATTTCAAAGTGGAAAAAATTGAGTTTCAATATTTTGAAAAATCAAATTAAATACTCTATTTATTTAAAATTTCTAAATAGAAATACAATTAAAGAATTAATTAATTTTAATAAACCTTTAATTCTTTTTAATACAGAGTTATTTTTTGAATCTTGTTTATTTGTTTTAATGGTGTATTTTGCTTGTGCGACGACCGTGCATCCGTGGTATGCAGCATTGCCTTTGGCGTGTTCTGCGTTGACCCGTTGGCGTTTTCCGATGGTGTGGACGTTCACTATTTTCTTGACTTATCATGGTTATACTGAGGGGTCTTCAAAACACACGGAAAGTTTTATTTTAGTGGCAGTGGAGTATTTGATGGTGTTAGGTTGTTTTTTATACGAACGACAAATAGACCACAGATTTGACTGATTTTTTATCTACGGATTTTACGGATTTTAACGGATTTTTACGACTACGTTTTAGCTACGGATTTACGAATTTAACGGATTTTTACGACTACGTTTTATCTACGAATTTACGAATTTTACGGATTAACGGATTTTTACGACTACATCTTATCTACGGATTTAACGGATTTTTACGACTACGTTTTAGCTACGGATTTACGAATTTAACGGATTTAACGGATTTTTACGACTACGTTTTATCTACGGATTTACGAATTTAACGGATTTTTACGACTACATTTTATCTACGGATTTACGAATTTAACGGATTTTTACGACTACATTTTAGCTACGGATTTAACGGATTTTTACGACTACATTTTAGCTACGAATTTTACGGATTCAAACGTAGTTGTCCTACTCCGTTAAATCCGTTAAATTCGTGAATCCGTAGCTAAAATGTAGTCGTAAAAATCCGTTAAATCCGTAGATAAGATGTAGTCGTAAAAATCCGTTAATCCGTAAAATTCGTAAATCCGTAGCTAAAAAATTAGTGTCTGATTTTCGTTAGAGCATCAATTACAGATTTCAAGGCGACAAACATAGGTTCACGTCCTTCTTTTGTTATCACATTTTCAGTATTTTCTTCATCTTCTGTAAGGCTATCTTCGACAAAAGCCAGCAAATCTTCTTGGTCATAGCCTTCAAAAAAAGGTGTCATGCGGTCGCGGAAACGTTTGGTAGTGACGGTTTCAAGGCGTTCCCAATTGGCTTCTTCGGCGGTTTCAAGGGCATTTTTACTGAGGGGGTCAAGTTTTCCGTGTACTCGTTCTACGGACTGCCACAAGACCAAAACGATGTACAGCAACCATTCGCGCTCGTCATTTGTGAGCAATTCAAAATCTTCTGACAGGATATAAGCCAATAAAGCAGGTTGTTCTGAACCCAAAAGCGTTACTTCTGCCTCAAAGTCTGCCGTTTCCAATTTATAGACGACACCATCAATAATATTTTCCGAAACAAACATTTTTTCAAATTTAAGTGAAAGAAAGTTGCAAAAGTAGTAACAAGTTTTCTACATTTGCCTCAATAAAAAGTTTTATTTTAATCTTTATTTTAAACTTTTAGTTTTATATTTACAATTCAAATTTTTGCTCTTTTTAGAGGAAACTTTTTTACAAAACTTTAAAAAATTGAAGACATGCTTAATCGTGTTACCCTTGTTGGTCATTTAGGGAAAGACCCAGAGGTTCGTCGCCTTGAAAACGGAACTCCCGTTGGTAAATTCAGTATTGCTACAAGCGAAAGCTATAAAGACGCCAATAACGAATGGCAAAGCCAAACCGAATGGCATGACATTGTTGTTTGGCGTGTACAGGCTGAACAAGCAGAGAAAACCCTAAAAAAAGGGTCATTGGTTTACCTTGAAGGTAAATTAACCCATCGCAAATGGACCGATAAAAATGGGATTGACCGTTATACAACAGAAATTGTTGCTGCAATGGTCAGAAATCTTGAACGGACTAAAAGTGACGGTGTTGGCGGTTATTTTCCTTCACAAGAACCGCATGGTACACAATATACGAGTGCAACCCCAGAGGCGGTAAAACCTTCATTAGACAATCCGATGACACAAGCTGTACCTTTTGATGTGATTGCGCCATCAGTTACCGAGAGTGCAAATGTGGCGGTTGCAGAACCTGTTGGTGAAGATGGTTTGCCATTTTAATACGCT
Source organism: Saprospiraceae bacterium (assembly GCA_034520175.1). GTDB lineage: Bacteria > Bacteroidota > Bacteroidia > Chitinophagales > Saprospiraceae > JAAFJT01. The sequence goes on along the minus strand of JAXHNU010000004.1, from coordinate 54,835 downwards.
TATTTGTGGCTTTGCCGCGTAGAAATTCTAATGGAGCGAGACGTTTTTTTTTGTTAAAAATTTGAGCGAAACCCAAATTTTCAACAAAAAAACGTCTCACTCCGTTAGAATCCTTGTGCTGTCGCAGGTGGTGTATCACGCCTAAAGGGTTCACCAACAATTGCACACATAAACAGGCTATTAATTTTGACTGTTGAAAATATACGTAAAAGTAAGTCCTCCGAACATATACCAGTCATTACCAATAGAACCACCACCCAGAGAGACATTACTTACCCCATCTAATCTATCAGAAAAAACAGTTCTTGCACCCCATTCAAGCCCCAATGAAAAAGAAGGTGAAGGTTGTATTTTAACACCGATGCCTAATGGTACAGTCAAAAATGTGTTCTTAGCCCCGACTTCTGGAAAGGGATAAGGATTCCTGTCAGGTGGTGCTATTGGTGAATTGCTTGTAATGGCAATGCCAAGACCACCAAATAAATAAGGAGTGACCATGAAGGAGAAGTCGTTGGCAGTATTATTTTCTATTCCCAGAAAAGTAAATTCTCCAATAGTCGAGATTTCGCGTATAACAGACCTTAGCCTAAAACCGCGTTGCCGAACACCCACTCTCGATGAGTTGTAATCACTTGCCTGTAAGTTGCCTTGAATAAAATGAGCGCGTAGAGATACAAACCGATTGGCTGTATAACGCAATAAAGCACCATAACTTAATTGTGTTTCACGCCAGATAATGGTGCCATCGGCAAGGTCGCCTTGATAATTGGTAGCACCAGCGTAAACACCTGCTTCAAGTTGTGCTGTGCTTGTTGGTGAAAATACGAAAAAACAAAGAATTGTCGAAAAAACAGTTTGTATAAACCTTGTTTTAGAAGTTTTCATAAATACATTTTGAAATGTTAGAGGATAGAGTGTAAGGTGTTGATTGATTTGGACAAAGATAGGTACAAAAATATATCATTTTCCAATATTAATTTTTATTATATTTTATTTTGAGACAAACGTGAAGGGTGGTGTTTTGTTGTTTTTTTTGTCTAAAATTTTAAATTTTACAAAAAATCAAATTTTTTAATGACGCTTTAAACCTCAGCAATAAAATTAAGTCATACAATCAAACACCACACATGTGAAAGAAGAGACTTCAGACGACCATATTTTAGCTTTATTAGCCTCGGCAGCTACGCATGAGCGTGGTTTTCGTCTGCTTATGTCGTGCTATCAAGAGCCGCTTTATCGGCATATTCGGCGTATGGTGTATGACCACGATGATGCAAACGATATTATTCAGAATACGTTTATCAAGGTTTTTAAAAGCGTAGAACGGTTTGAAGGGAAGTCAAAATTGTACACATGGTTGTACCGAATTGCCACGAACGAGGCAATAACATTTTTGAATACACGTAATCGAAAAGAAACAGATACGATTGATACTATTGAAAATACGCATCTAACCAGTCAATTGCGGGCAGATACTTTTTTTGACGGCAATGAAGTTCAAATAAAATTGCAAGAAGCCATCTCAATTTTACCCGATAAGCAACGGACAGTATTCAATCTCCGGTATTATGAAGAAATGCCTTATGAAGAAATGTCGGAAGTGCTAAGTACATCAGTAGGTGCTTTGAAAGCATCTTATCATCACGCGGTCAAAAAGGTAGAAACGTTTTTTAAAGGCGTGGAATTTATGTGAAGATAAGGAGGGTGGTTGATTTTTCGGCTTTGCCGAAAAATCAACCACATACTCCTATTGCGAGCGAGGCGAGCGCGAGGGTCAAAAATAAAACATTAAATATACAGTGCATGAAAGAAGAATTTGACAAAGAATTACGTGAGTTATCACCTTTGATTGCTTATTTGAAAAAAGAACAAGAAGGCGATGCGTTTAAAGTCCCAAAATTTTATTTTGATACGCTTGCCGATAAAGTTATCAAACAGGCAAAAAAATCAGAAAAAATAGAGACAAGTGTTAAAAAAGCAACTGTTTTTGCGCGTTTAGAGAGCTGGTTTAGCGGTTTGTTACGCCCTCAGTTGGTCTTAGGTTTTGGGGCGTCTTTGCTGGTAGTGGTAGCGGCTTGGTTTATATTGTCCTCCAAAAAGCCAGTAATGACTATTGACGGGGCTACGGTGTCCGCAAAACCTTCAATAAGTATTGAGCAGCCTTTAAGCGTAGATGAGCCAATAAGTGGTGCTGTAAACCCTATTGTGGACAATAAAATGCCCAATAACGAACACAAAAATACTATTAAGTTGAAGACACAGCTTGATGATGTCTCTACGACACTGCCAAATGACATAAGTATTAATGAAAATAAAGAGCAAGACAAAGTGGCAGGGGACTTATTGACACACCCAGAATCTGGTTTGACAGAAGCAGAATTAGCCTTGTATTTGGAAGAAAATACAGAAGAAATAGATGACGACAGTTCCGACAACAACTTATAATTTATCACTTTAAAATAATTTCCTATGAAAAAGAGCGCGTTATTGTTTTTAATTTTTATGATTAGCCTCTCTACTTTTGCCCAAAATGCGCGGGATAAAGTGGCAGATAAAATCAAAATTCAGCGGATTGCTTTTATTACTCAACGTTTGTCTTTGACAGAAATAGAGGCACAACAGTTTTGGCCCATCTACAATGACTATACGCAGAAGTTGCAGCAAATTAGAAAGCAGCCTAAATTGGAAAAACCAATGGACGAATTAGAAAACGCTGATGTTGAGAAAATGATACTCGGGCAATTCGACCGTCAGACACGCGAATTGGAGTTCAAAAAAGAGTATTTTCAAAAACTCAAAGCCGTTATTTCAGTTAAAAAAATTGCCAAACTCTATCGAGCAGAAAAAGATTTTAGGGTAGAATTGGAAAGGCAACTCCAAGACATGCGGGAGATGAAACAGAACCGAAAACGGCTGCGCCGAGAATAAAAAGCAGAGAAAATATCAAACGATTGAGATAAAACAGGGTTGATTCCACACGTTGGAGTAACCCTGTTTTTATTTTTAAAAGATTTGTAATGACGAAGGCGGTGCGTTTTGAATGACTACCACAAAATTTAGGTTATTTAAGTAAAAATAATGTCACAAGAACATTGGTTTAATAGCTTATCCCTACACATAGAATTGAAATAAAATAGCCATATTAAGAAATATCGCTTTGTTATATTTTATATTTATTTTTTTATAAATTAAAAAATAAAAATTTTACAAATCATTGATAAATAGATTTTTGTGTCAATAAATAATTTTTTTCTTTCATTTTATAAAACTTTTTTCAATAAAAAACGAATAAAAAAAGGTGCATAACGAACGACTATTCCTTATCTTTATAGAAACAAAGCATCTTTACCACGCATGAAACACGTTAATTCAGACCAACAAATGAGTGTTAAATTACTCGTATCCAGCTATCTGGAATTGTCACAAAAAGGAACGGCCCCTTTCATTGAGGAAACGGTTTTCCTACAAATGGTTGACCTTAGCAACGAAGAAGGCAATTGGCGGCGTGCATTGCGTTTCGCCACGGAGGGTATTACCCAGCATCCGTTTTGTGCGGACTTGTACCTACGCAAAGCTCAATTGTTGCTCAATCAGAACAAAATTGCAGAAAGCCTTGTCACAATCGAACAAGCGGAAATCTTCGCACCTATGAACGTTAACATTCGGTTGTTGCACGCTGAGTTATTGGCAGTTAAAGGGCAAACTGATGCGGCACTGCTTCTTTTAGAAGATGGCAAAAGTCATGTGTCACGCTCTGAGCTTTCAGAGATTCATTTGGTGGAGGCGCAAATTTTCGGTGATTTAGGGCGATTCAAAGAAATGTTTGAGTCTGTAAAACGCGCCTTGCTTGCTGATTCTTCAAATACTGAGGGGTATGAAAAAATACTCTGGGCAACTGAGTATTCGCTAAAATTTGACCAAAGCATTGTTTTACACAACCAATTGCTTGACCGCGACGCCTACAATTGGCGGGCGTGGCTCAATATTGGTTTTGCACACGAAGCAAAAGGACAACTTGACGAAGCCATCACGGCTTTTGAATTTGCTTTTGCGATTGATGAAAAATGTCGGGCGGCGTATATGGAAGCAGGAGAATTGCATGTCCAAAAAGGTAACTATTTGAGGGCTTTGTATGTTTATGAAAATGCTATTTTCAACACCGAAGAAGATGCTACTCTTTTGCAACGTATTGGTTTGTGCTATCAGAAAATAGGTGATTTGAAATCTGCTAAGGTCGCGCTCAATCGTGCGCTTGAATTGGACGGAAACGACCATGAAACCCATTTTAGACTCGGTGAATGTGCAGCACTTGATGGAAAATACGCACAAGCGGTCAATTTCTATCTACGAGCCACGGTGTTGAACAGTAAAAATGAAGCCTATTTTGCGGCACTTGGTGATGCGTATTATCATTTAGAAAATTATAGTAAGGCGGTGGCAAGCTACCGAAAAGCGGCGTTTATTGCCCCCGATGATGTGGACTATTGGTTGCGTTATGCGGGTTTCTGGTTGAAGGTCGGACAAGAAAAAAAAGCACTGAAAGTGTTGGAAAATGCCGAAATTTACACTTTCGGCGCGGAAATTGAGTACTGTCGTATTGCTTGTTTATTTTCTATGGGACGCAGAAGTGAAGCCATGTATCGTCTTACAGAAGCCTTACAAACGGATTTTGATAAGTACGAAACAGTCTTGACTTGGCAGCCTACTTTGGCAGAAAATGCCGACTTCCAAGCGGTGGTGAAATCATTTCAACCATTGTAATTCATTGTAAATTTTGTGTAGATTGAACATATCCTTGTGTAAAGCGGTCGTTTACGACCGCTTTTTTTTTAGCGTATGTTATAAACATGTATTTACAAACAAAGTCTCTACCTTCCCCCGCGCCCACGGGGTTTTTCTCAAAAAAGTCAAACTTGATTTGATACTCGGATTGTCTTTAAAACACTTGACAGGAATCCTATCGTGCAAGCCCTCCCAACCGTATTCTACTTGCAGATAAGTCACGATATATTCTAATGTCTTGCCGTGAAGTGGGTTGTTTTTTTGTAATTCTACCATGTCTAAATGATTGTATTTTGTGTAATGGGCTGATATTGTGAGCAGTTACAAGCACGGAAATTAACAATAGTTCGGTAGGCATTAATAATTGCGCTCGCTTCGCTCGCGAAAAGAGGGGAAAGTGGTTCATTTTTCGGGCAAAGCCCGAAAAATGAACCACTTTTTCCTCCTTTTCTGCGAGCGAAGCGAGCAGAAAAGCGTTTGTCGAGAAGCCCTCCACTAAAATTGTCAAAGAACCCGTTTATTTAGGTACAAGTACTTAGTATTAATGTGAAGGACTACCTAAGGAACTATCTGTAATTTTGCAAATTTCAGCATAATCTTTCTTTGTGGCTGGTCTGTCAATTCTTTAAAAACAATTGTCGCTACTCGATTGTCTTTTGCGCCTTCAATTGCCGTCACTTTGCCTTCACCGAACTTCAAATGCAAAACTTTATCGCCGATTTCAATTTTTGCGGAATCCGACGCGACAAAAGCGGCGGGGTCAACCCCCCTCAGTAAATTGGCGGTTTGGGCGGTGACAGGGCGACTAAAATTGCCCGTAATTTTTGCCGTTTGGGTGGGTAAAGTTACTTGGCGTCCGCCCGCTAATCCGCCAAGACTATCGGTGGCATCAACGGGGATTTCTTCTAAAAACATACTTGGGTCTGAATATTTCATCTGCCCGTGTCGGTAACGACTCGTGGCATACGCCAATGTCAAAAACTCTTCTGCACGGGTAATCGCAACGTAAAACAGACGCCGTTCTTCGTCCATGCCGTCGGGTGAATCTTTGGACATAAATGAGGGAAATAAATCCGATTCCATACCACCCACAATTACCGATTTGTATTCCAATCCTTTTGCTGAGTGTACCGACATCAGCGTGATGACATCGGCATTGGGGTCTGAATTGTCGGCTTCGGTTACGAGGGCGATGTTTTGTAAATACGTTGAAAGTGACTTATCTGGTTGAATTATATCATCTGTTTCTTCGTCATTATCAACAAACTCTGAAATCGCATTAATTAAAGCGTTCACATTTTCAATCCGTCCGACACCTTCCAAAGTGGTATCTTGTTTGAGTTTGTCTTGCAAACCCGATTGTTTGTAAATATAATTGGCAATTTCGTAAGCATTGGCTTTTTGCGCTCGTTGGATAAACATCGAAAACATCGCCACAAAATTTTGCAAGGCATTGTTTTCACGGCTTGAACCGATGTATTTGGGTAAAGTGCGCCATAAAGTTTCGCCATTTTGACGTGCCAAAGTCGCGATTTTTTCTATGGAAGCATCGCCAATGCCGCGTGTTGGGTAGTTGATAATGCGCCGCAAAGCCTCATCATCGTTTTGATTGACCACCAAACGGAGGTAAGCAATGACATCTTTTACCTCTTTTCGCGCATAAAAAGACTGTCCACCAAAAACACGATACGGGATATTTATCCGCCGTAAAGCCTCTTCAAAAGGACGACTTTGGGCATTAGTACGGTACAAAATTGCAAAATCGCCATTTTTAAAATGGTAACGATTTTTTTGCTCCAGAATCAAATCCGCAATGCGTTTGGCTTCTTCTTGGTCGCTTTGTGTTTTCAGTATTTTAATTTTTTGTCCGTCTCCCTTGTCCGTCCAAATCTTTTTTGGAATTTGCCGTTTGTTGCGGTTGATGACGGTATTCGCAGCGTCCACGATGTGCTGAGTTGAGCGATAATTTTGTTCCAATTTGAACGTCTGCAAATCTTTAAAATCCTTCTGAAAATCCAAGATATTTTCAATCGTTGCTCCGCGAAATGCGTAAATAGATTGGGCATCATCACCCACCACACAAACATTGCCGGGTGAGTGGGGATACACCACCAATTTGCGTACTATTTGGTATTGCAAGAAGTTAGTATCTTGAAACTCATCTACTAATACATATTTAAAACGCGCTCTGTATTTATCCGCAACGTCTGGATTTTGGTGCAAAAGCACGTAGAGTTGGTACAACAAATCGTCGAAATCCATAGCACCAGCCCGCTTACACCGCATGGCATATTCCGCATAAATCTTATGAATAAACGGACGTTTTGTTTGCTTGTCTTCTGCTATCAACGCCACATTCTGCTCGTATGCAGTAGGCGAAATAAGGTTCGATTTGGCACTTGAAATGCGTGTCAAAAGTGCGTTTTCATTGTATTGGTCTTTCGACAAATTCAATTCTTTGATAATGTTTTTAATCAAACTTTTAGAGTCGTCGCTGTCATAAATCGTGAAGTTCGATTCAAAGCCAATACGCGACGCATCACCCCTCAGTAATCGAGCAAAAATGGAGTGAAAAGTACCCGCCCACACCTTTTGAGCGCGAACACCGACAACATCTTCAATGCGGTCTTTCATTGCTTTAGCCGCTTTGTTAGTAAACGTCAACGCCAATATTTCCCACGGTTTTACCCCTTTTTCGATTAAATGCGCGATGCGATAAGTCAAAACCCGCGTTTTGCCCGAACCCGGACCCGCAACGACCAGAACAGGACCGTCGGTAGTTGTCACGGCCGCCCGTTGCACATCGTTAAGTTGATCTAAATAATTTGACATAATGATTATCTCCCTACGTTTTAACTGTACGTTTGAGAGCGCAAATGTCGTTTTATTTTTCTTAAATTAAAATAAAAAGTTTTTAAAAAACTTAGATGTTCACAGATTAGGAACGCGAAATAAATAAAAACGCATTTTTGTACGTCCTCTTTTCGCGAAGCGAAAAATAAATCTATTAGGGCGAGCGTGTATTTTTTGCTTAAAAATCGAAGATTTTTAAGCAAAAAATACACGCTCGCTCTAAAAAACTCTCTCAAGGCGATTTTCGAGCGAAGCGAGAAAGAATTTGTCCCGACCTTCATCGGGAGTCAGTAAAATGCGCTTTTATTTATTTCGCGTTCCTCAACACGGATTAGACAGGAATTTTATTAAATATTTGTTTGAAATAAATCAAAATGGGGCTTAATCTGTACAAAAAAAATCATCTATTTTGGCTATATTTGCGGCATAAAAAACAAAGTATCCGATGGAAAAAGAATTCAACGTTCGACAAAGGTTACGCTTTCAAAGAGCCTGAAATTTCGGAAGAACGCCGCATGGATGGTTCGGGCAGTAATTCGCCTTATACCGCCGCTTTGTCAAGGGCAATGACAAAATGTCCGTAAAGAACTGATGCTCATTGAAGTGCAATATGACGATGAAGATGACTATTTTCACCGCATGGTCTATGGCATTTCTAAATTAATTACAGAATACATAAGCGAAGGACAGCGTTACGGCGAAATTAAAAAAGCCTTTTATTGATGATTATTCAAATTTGGGTTCAAAAGAGTTATTTCATAAGACCATTTATTATATGACACCTAAAATAATAGCTTCCTATCTCAACAATTTATCACGCTTAAAACCTTGTTTATGAAACCAAAAATCATCATCGCCTTTGCATCGCTCTTAATCGGTTTGACTGCCACTTTAGATTGGGTTGTTTTCAGTGTCAATAATGGCAATTTGGCATTTAACGACCTAAAAACCCAATACATCGCACGGTTTCCCGCCGCCTTTGCTGCCTTTTATGCTAACAATATTGGGCTTGTCACTTTTGTATTATTCCTGTTGTTGATGATAGCGGGCAGCCTTTTTTTGACCGAAAAAAGAGGCTTGTACAAAATTTTGGGAACGGTGGCATCGGTGTTGGGTGCTTGGCAGTTGCTTTCTTTGATGTAAACCGACAATTGCGCTTATCTGAGGGGTGGGCACAATTATACTGAAAAACGCTGTTTTTCGCTCACTTCGCTCGCGAGGGAGGGAGGAGTCGTTAAAGCGATTTGAACTGCCCACCCCTCAATTATCTAATCACGTTTGAAAATAAAAAACATGAATACACTTTATGGAGACAATATCGGACTCACCCACTTCATAGCGGGTGTCGCCGCCGTCCTCTTTGGCGGGGCAGTTTTATTGATGAAATCTTTTAGCAAGTTTTTTGCACTCGCTTGGGTATAAATTTTTTCTTCGAGGGTACAACAAAGTTGTTAGCCGTCTTTGTCGTAGGTATGGACGTGTGGTTTTTCCATTTTATGATAAAATTTACCCCCTCAGTAAAACATTGATTTTCAACGTTTTACTAAGGGGTTGTTTAAAATTTGTTTAGCGATAAGGACGCATTTTTGCTTCCAAATCATCGGGTAAATCCATGACTAAGAGTGGTGGTACGTTTGCACCGCCGGTATTGCCTGTCGGAACTTTGCCGACAAAAGATTTTACCCCACCAAAAATCAAGCGCAAAATCTGCCCTCTGACTTCTTTCCAACTTTTGATTTTGAAACCAAAACGCAGCATCAACCAATGTACCGCAGAATGTTCAACCGCCCAAGGTTGCCCTAAAATATGCGCTCGTTCAAGATGATACCAAGCCTTATGCAAATTATTAGCGTGCATATTTGATTGATATTCAATTAGTTCTGACTGATAATAAGGTCTTAAACCTGTTGGCATTTTCCAATAAAATCTCATTTTACGAACAGTTTTAAGTAAAAAATATTGAGAAGATATTTTTAGGTTTATGCTCTCTTTTTTAAAAATAAGAGGCTAAACCAAATTGAAAACCTCCCGTTAAAGCGGACGGATTGTTTAAAATATCTTTTTGTGCTTGATACCGATAATTGAACCTCAAAACGGTTTGGGCAGACGGGCGAAAACTGATTGCGGGAACTATTGCCCACAGTGCATCGCCTATCGTATCACCTGTCTCTTTAAACTGTCCAACATTCCAATCTACGTACTCTAAACGACAAGCAATATTCAAAACGGCATTGTCAAAACCCAGTATTTTCCGTTTCAAAATGGGTTGCACGATGTCCAGAAAACCACCTTGCTGACGCTTGCCAAATTGTTGCGTGAAAGTTTCAGGCACATCAACCGACACCCATGCCCACTCGCCATTGATAAAAGTGTTGAATTTTGGAACAGTCGTATTGAAATCAACTGCCCAAACTTTCACCGCCCGTTTTTTATCCAATGTCAAACCATCTTCTTGAAATTTATTGTAAATCCCTTGCATAGTGGATAAGCCAATTTCGCCCCATTTTCTGTTTTTTACGGCTATTTTTCCTGTAAAAAGCGGAACGCCGTTTGGACTTTCTTCAAATCGGTCGGGGTTTGTTTTTGAGGCAGCTAAAAAGGTTTTGTTTTCTGTGTTGTTGATAATTTGGTCGTCAAAACCATTTGTCAAATAAGTTTCGTAGGCAAAAACCCATTGTTTTTTGGCATATTTACCCCAAAAACCCATGCCGACATTGCTAAATGTAGCGGGTAAAAGTTGGGTAGCGGAAATAGGACGGTCGTTAAATTCCCATTTCGGTCCGTCATGATTTTGATTGAAAGCCCCAATCGGATTCATCAAAACGCCCCCACGCAGATTGAACAAGGGGTTAAATTGCAAATCCAAAGACGCAAATTCAATATTGATTTCTTTCGTGCCTTCTTCAAATTCAATTTCCGATAGAAACTTGATTTTACGGTGAATCGAAGACGATACAAACAAAGTCATGCGCTGCATCTGAAAATTATACCCCTCATTAACACCGTCCGTTTGCATATATTCCACCTTGCTTTCCACATAGCCGCCCACCGCAACGGGTATTTTTCCCGCTTGCAAAAACGGACGATTGTACACAGCGTCCATATTTAACTGTATTTTGGACGTATCCGTACCGATGCGTTTCAAAAAAGAGGAATCCGCTTGAGCCGCTATTTTATAGCTGCAAAGTATTGAAAAACAAATAGTTATAGTAATTATTTTTTTCATTTTAAGAGAATATAAATGTTAGTTTGGTCTGTTGAAACTTTGAATTGCTTTAAATCTGCTTCGGCGGGTCCTTTTTGCAATTTGCCCGTATTGGTGTATTCCGAACCATGACAAGGGCATTGCAAATGGTCGCCTTCGGGTTCAACTTCGCATTGTTGGTGCGCACATTCCAAGTAAGAAGCGGCGTAATTGTTATCATCAAAACGAAAAACGCCAATCGGTAAAGGCAGTTTTTCTGTTTTTACCAATACCCATTGTCTGAGCATCTGTTTGTCTTTTTTAAGAAAAACAAAATCGGCTTTTTTCAAGCTCAATCTATCATTGTCAAGCGCGCTTGAAACCATGTGAACCGATTGGCAACTTTGCAATAAAACACTTGAAAGTCCTGCACTGATGCACGTTAAGCACGTATTTTTTACGAATTGTCGTCTTTCCATTTTAAAGGCTTTCTAAAAAATTGACTAATTGTTGTTTATCCGATGAACTCAACGCTTTGTACTGATTGCGGCTTTTTTCAGCTTCGCCACCATGCAATAAAATTGCTTCTTCGATGCTTTTTGCCCTGCCATCGTGAAGCAAAAAATAGCGTCCACCTTGCGAATCTTTGGACAAGCCCAAGCCCCAAAGCGGCGGCGTGCGCCATTCTGAGGTTTTGGCGACCCCCTCAGTATAACCGTCGTCTAAGCCCTTGCCCATGTCGTGCAACAACAAATCGGTGTAGGGATAGAATGTTTTATTGGATAAAGCCTCGATAGAGCTTTGCCCTGTTTTCAATTCAGGACGATGACAAGCACCGCATTTGATTTGATTAAAGACCTGTTTTCCCGCTATCACTTCGGGTTCTTCCGTATCACGCGGAATCGGTGCTTTGAGGGTTTGCAAGTAAGCCACAACATTATGAATCGTTTGATTCGACACTTCGGGGTCAATCGGAAGCCCCGAATAGGTGTCAATCGGTTCAAAATCGGAGGTAATGCCCATGTCTTGATTGTAGGCAGTGGCGGTTTGCTGCAACAAGTCATAAACACTCGCTTTTTTGCCAAAACGCCCTATATATCTACCATTTTTAACAGCTGAATTAAGGCGAATTGATACATAATCAGGTGCTTTTACCCAATTGGGAACGCCTGAAATACCGTCATTATCGGCATCTTTTTCATCAGCCATAGATAAAATATCGGCATCAGTAACGGCTTCTAAAAATCCCAAGCCTGTATTGGCAGGTGGCGTAAATTTTGAAGACACTACACCATTTGGTAGCGTTTCGGGTTGAAACCCTGCAATAGCCCGATGTTGCAATTGTGGTGCGCCCAGATGCTCAAAAGGATTGCCTGTACTGTCGGTTTGACCAAAACGTGTGAGCGTTGTGAAAGGCGTACCTTTGCCGTCTCCTGCATGGCAACTGCCGCAAGAAGTTGCCACAAATAGCGGACCTAAGCCTGTTTGGGTTGTGAAAATTTCATCATTAAAGGCGACATCGCCTTTCAGAAATTGGCTGTTCTGTCCGCCTGTCAATCCTTCCAGAGGACCGTCAAGTAAGGTATTGTCTTCGGGTGAAGGGGGCAGTATTTTTTCACATGACCCTAACAAGAAGATTCCAAGAAGAACAACGGTTGCGATGATACTTAGTTTGTACTTTACCATACTTTATTTCATTTTGTAGTGCAAAGCTAAGCAAAATAAAATTATCCGAATAATATTTTTAGACTAATCTAAAAATATTATTCAGATGAGCTAAGTACTTAAAATTTGTAACTAATTTTTTAATTACTTAGCCGAGGGATGGGCATAACCTAAAAGCGTTTTTGCATCTCGCGCTCGCTTCGCTCGCGCGAGGGAGGGGAATGTGGTTCGTTTTTCGGCTTCGCCGAAAAACGAACCACGTCTCCTCCCTTTTGCGCGAGCGAAGCGCGCGCAAAACATCTGTTTTTAATCAAAAAACGATGTTTTTAGGTTATGCCCACTCCTCAATTACTTAGCCATAGCTCGCTTCGCTCGCAAAAAAGGGGAATGTGGTTCGTTTTTTCGGGCTTTGCCCGAAAAACGAACCACCTCTTCTCCTCGCGCGAGCGAAGCGAGCGCGAGATGCAAAAAACGCTTTTAGGTTATGCCCATCCCTAATTAATTAGCTTAGCCGCGCTCGCTTCGTGCGAGCGAAGTGAGACGCGGCTAAGTACCTACTAATTTTTAAAAAATTTGACGGATTCTTCTGCTACTTTCACCACATAAAAACCTATTGGCAAATCAGAGACAGTAACATCTGTTGCGTTATTCAAAAGTCCCCCCCTCCGTATTTCGTGTCCAATCATATCAAAAATAGCGTATTCGCCCTTTGATTTTGATACGATTGTCAATTTATCCTTTGTTGGATTTGGAAAAACTTGCAACTTATGTTTTGAGCCAAATTCAACGGAAACAATATTAGATAGTGCTGTTGTACCATCAAAATCTACTTGTTGGAGGCGGTAGTAATAGGTGCCTACTGCGGGTGTTTCATCTGTAAACGCATAACTCTGCAATGTCGCACTATTGCCGTGGGCTTTTACTTGACCTAATTTTTCAAACGTTTTTCCGTCGCGGCTGCGTTGCACGTCAAAATGGCTTGCGTTTCTTTCGGAAGCGGTTTGCCATGTCAAATAAGCGGTTTTACTGAGGGGGGTGACTTGGAAATTGAGTAGCTCCACGGGGAGGATTGCCGCATTATAGTCGTCACTTTGCAAAATTAAATTTCTCAGTGTATCACTCGTAGTGGTTATTGTATTATGTGAAATTTTGCAGTAATACTTGCCACTTGATGTGGGGGTGAAAGTGTTATTTTGATTTGTTGCCACAACGACATCGTCTTTGTACCACGTAAATTGTTGTACATTGTTGGCTGAACCTGTATTGACGGAAAGACTTGTTCCATTAAGCACAATGGGTATTTTTGCTTGTGGTTCATATTCTACGTCAGTGGTATTTAGCCATGTCTTCCCTTCAATATCACCAAAAACAAATTTGTTATCATACAACCATAGTTGCGTAAAGGCAGGTGGTGCTGCAATCAAACTTGTGTTGCTGAAATTAGGGATATTGCCACTCAACTGATTCTTCCGTAGAAACAAAGTTGATAGACTTGGTAAATTGAAATCTGGAATACTGCCTGTCAGTTGATTGACACTTAATGAAATCGTTTTTAAATTCGGCATGTTTGCAAAATTCGGAATGTTGCCACTTAACTGATTTGCCGCCGCAAAAAACTCAACAAGAACCGGCATTCCTGTGAAATTGGGAATGCCTCCTGTAAGTTGATTAACATTTATATACAAGTACGCCAAATTAGGCAAATTAAAATTAGGAATAGTACCCGTTAATTGATTATTGTTTAAGCGTAACTGCTGTAAAATAGGCATATTGAAATTAGGAATAGTACCCGTTAATTGATTAGACGAAAGCCACAAAATTCTTAAATTTTGTTGACTGAAATTAGGAATACTACCAGTTAAGGCACTTCTAATAGCATAACAAATTTGAAGATTTGTACTACTCGCCAAACTTGGCACATTACCACCCAAATTGGGGTTGTCACTAATATCAATATACGTTAAAAGTGGAAAATTAAAATTAGGTGTCACCACCTGTAAATTGGTTCTGTTGTAACGCCAATCCACCTAATTTTGGTAAATTAAAATTAGGTATGACACCCGTCAATTTATTTTGATTGACATACAAACCTGTCAAATTGGGTAAGTTTATGTTCGGTAAAGTTCCAACTAAATTATTGTTACCGAGATTTATAGTTGCCACATCACAACCCGAAGCCAGTAATGTGATACCTGTCCAAGTTGCCATATTAGGACTTGTAAACCAATTGGTTTTGTTTGTCCAACTGTTTCCACCTGTGGCATCGTAGAGTTTTTCCAATTCGCGGAAGTCATCTTCTAAACATGTGGGCAGTCCAATAGGGAAAGGACGTGTGCCACCAGAAGCTGTTGTGAAATTGACGTAACTTGAAGGGGTATCATTGCAAAAAGTAGATATTTGTACTTGATATGTCGTTGAGGGCATTAATCTTGTTAAAAAAGAAAATGTCCCACTTGTTATAAAGTAGTTCGGCGAACCATTCAAAAGCCCATATTCGATGGAGTAAGAACCAGTGCCTGAAGCACTCCAATCGAGTCTTGCTGAAGTTGCTGTAATATTTGATAATACGGGAGCATTAGGCACATTACAAGGCGAAGGCGTAGTAAAATTGATTGTTTCAAAAGAACCAGCCCCACAATCTGCTATTACTCTAACATTATAAGTAGTTGAGAGAGTCAAGCTTTGTATAAAATTGTGCGCACTTGTACTTTTAGGCAGTGGAATCCAAGTTGAACTTGTTGAAGGTTTATATTCAACTAAATAACTTACGCCACTTCCCGATGAAGTCCAATTTATTCTAACAATATTTGAAGAAATGTATGTTACGGAGGGGTTAAGAACTGCAGTAACAGGACAAGAAGTTTTTTGAAAAACCATTGTGTAGTCCGCATCTACCAAAACTGTATCTACAAAAGATTTCATTTTTCCTTTTATCACAAAGGAATCGGCTGTTATTGAACTGATTTGAGCATTTGCACCATCAATAGTAATAGCAGTATTGCCATCAGTTGACCATGTTCCATTTGCCGCTTGGTTTTTAACACTGATACCCGAATATGTACCATTTGTAGAAAAATTCATTTTCACATCATTCATGACTTTAAAAACACCTGTATCTCCGCGTGCAAAAAGGGTTATTTCATCATTACTTGGGTGCTTAATCCTAAATCCTCTAACTATCCAATTTTTGTTTTCAATACCTAAATTAGTAAGTGTTGCTGTATTCAAATCTTGAACTACTCTTTGAGGATAACGTTGTCTTACAAGGGCTGCAAACCTATTATCAACATTGTCAAATAATTTTTTCCCTTCCGACATATTTATTTCTTTTACTAAAGCACCCACTTTGGAATTAATATCGCCCCATTCTGATATTCCTTCACTAAATGTTTTAATTTTTATCTGACCACAATCTTCAACTAAACATCTTGTCACCTTACCTGGATATAGCCTGTGTCCCTTTAAAGTGTAATTCGTTACACACCTGTTTTGTTCATCAACAAATACAGTAACTGGATTACTGTAATTATAGACTGGTGTATAACCATTCAAAAAAACGTAAAAAGGAGTATTATTTACAACGGCTGTAAGCATTTCAGTCGAAGGCGGATCAAACAAATTTATTTTTGTTCCACTAACTATAGGAGTATTTGGATTATACGGTGGTTTAAAAGTATTAGAAGCAATTAATTTAGAATCTGATTGAGGTTCAAAGTCTTCAAGAATAGGAATTTGGTTAGATATTTTACTTTTATAAAGTGACCAAACATCGTTTATAGGACAACTATCACATAAATTTTTCTCATCAAGCCTAAAATGATAATCTTTACGATCTTTATTCACTTGATCATTACATGCTCTCGCTTCAACTTCTCTCACCTCTGCTTCCAAAGCGGCATCGAAAAAGCCAAAACTCTCTCTTCCACAAGGTCTAAAAAAAGACTTCTTGTGAATTACCCTTGACAGGTGGACAACCATTATCAATCGCACTTGCATATAAATTGACTTTACTACGTGAGCTTTGATAAGTAAAAGGAGTCGACGCATTCAGCCAGTGATTACGTTCCGTAAAACTATCAGTAATACCACAATTAGTTGTAATTGTTGTTAGTAAGAATTCATTAGATTGTGAATTAGGGTCAGTATAGTTTACAGAAGGGGTAATAATTATTGCTTCTCCTATATTTGCGTGCTTTTTTGAAACCGTGAAAGAAGGAACAACTCCGCCACCTTTTACACGGTAGTATCTGGACGAAATAACTCTGATTGTAGATACGTCATAAGATTCTGTTCCCCAATTCCACGACCTTGTAGTTCGTTCCCATTCGATAGAATACAGACCACTTTCTGTGATAACTGCTTTCGCACTTATATTATAGTCATAATCTGGACAACCAGTACTATTTCTACGAACGATCTCAATTTCTTGACTAATAATATTAGGACCCGTCAAGCGTGGAGCTGCCTCCCCCATCAACAGTACAGACACGATTTCTATCTGTGGTAGAGCTGATTAGTAATCCTGAATAAATAGATATATTTTCTCGCTCGCCTGCGCAATCAAAAGGCGATGAGGTTCCCTGAAATTTTATCGTATCTCCTTTACAAACATCTATCGTATCTCTGGCATCTCTTGTGTAATTACAAATCGTAACACATTGAAGACCTGAATAACAAGTTCGAGTTGATTGAGCAAATAGTTCAGTAAACCCTTTAAATAAAAAAAGAGTAAAAAATGTTAATCGAAGAAAAATTTTCATAATTGTTTGATTTAAAAAGTGAATAAAAAATTTATTTAATATTGAAACAGTGAAGCACTTCCAAACTCACCTAACACACTCAATTTATCTCCCCCAAAGCTCAAATTTTTTGGAAAAATTCTTAAATTTGCCGCTTCATAAACAACAATCAAAAGGTTGTGTACTCACCAAACAAGGGGCATTATTGTACATAATGGTCAAAGAAGAACAAGCATATTTGAGGCGTGAGCGATATGCAAAAATGTAATAGCTACAAAAATTCTGTAATTTTAAAAGATTTGATTTGTTTATGAGGTTATTTTGGCGAAAATATTTTGAGCAAAAAAATGTCCTGCGTGGACAAAACTTTGTCTAATCTGTCAGAACTTTGTCCAATCAAATTTTAAGATATAAATTCCCAAAAATGAATGAATTATACGAAAAACTTATAGTCGCATTTACAGAAAAAGCCAACATAGAACGCGATGCTGCGTCTATGTTAGCTGTTTTGAAAGATGCTTACCCAGAAAGTACGTTACCTGTTGCTAAAACTATTAAAAGGTTTTTAGACGGAGAGACAAGCAAGCCCCAAAGACCACTACTGGGTTTTTTAGCCGCTTATATTTTGGGAAAAACTAAAGAAGAAGTAGATGCTGTTTATCAAAGTGAAAACTTTGGCGATTTTTATGCTACATTTTTGGAAAAACAGGGCATATCCGATAGTCTTAGTCCCGTACCAGATACCGCACATAAACAATCATTAGAAACTATTGAAAAACTCCAAAAGCAGATTCGCCATTTGAAAATCTTCATCGGAATTTTCTTACTTCTTTTGGCTACACTTATTCTCATTTTTTGGTTCATCAACAGAAAGCCTATCTTGACGATTGTTTTACCCAAAATGATTTCAATCAAAGGAGGTACTTACAAAATGGGAGATTCATTTGGGGATAGTGATGCAAGTGGTTATTCTGATGAGCTTCCATTGCATTCAGTAACCGTAGATAACTTTGAAATGAGTGAAACAGAAATCACATTCAATTTATTTGACCAATATTGCTTGGATAATCAGATTCCTCTGAAAGAAGATTTAGGTTGGGGACGCAATGACCGTCCTGTTATTATGTTGGATTGGTATGAGGCAACCGACTTTTGTAATTGGTTGAGTCGGCGCGCAAAATTAGAGTCCGTTTATTCTACCGAACGAGACAAAAACGGTTTAGTCATAAAAACGACTTGCAATATGAACGCCAATGGTTTTAGGTTGCCTACCGAAGCTGAATGGGAATATGCCGCCTCGGTGGAAATCACGTCAAATACGAAGTATCGGTTCGGAAATCATTCAAATACAATAAATCCAGATACCATAGTTTTCAATTGTTCCGAACAAGAAAAAACAAAATACTCTACAACTTGTGAAACGCTTTTTACCTCCACAAAACCCGTAAAGCATTCTGGTTTAAATAAAAACGGCTTGTATGATATGTCTGGTAACGTAAATGAATGGTGTCAAGACTATTATGACGAAAATTTTTATAAAAAATCGAATAACACCATCAATCCAGTTGCCAATGACAGTGGTATATTCCGGATAGTCAAAGGAGGTTCATGGAATGGAGACCCCGAAAGTATCAGAACCGCTTTTCGGGAACGACAAGCACCCACATGTCGTGATGAAGACGTTGGGTTTCGTATTGTACGACGTATTTCGGTTCAATAAATAGGGTCGGCAATGTGACCTACCTATTAGGACATAGCAACTTTAACGCACAGGAATTAGAAGAATTATTACTTGATATCTTTTCACCAATATTAAAGGACGAAATCATGCAACAAAGTACTGGATTTTTAGCCGCAGCCCACCGCGAGGCTTATGATGATGCACTAATAAAAGCCGAAAAATCATTAGAGAGGAAATAGAGTTGAGAACACTTTTAGGATTTTTGAAGCACTAAATTTTATTTGAAACCCTACATAAAATTCAATCTATACTTTTCGCACTCGCTTCGCTCGCGCAAAGAGAGAAGGTGGTTCATTTTCGCGCTGCGGCGCGAAAAATGAACCACCTCTCCTCTCTTTGCGCGAGCGAAGCGAGCGCAAAGGCGCATTTCAATGAGTTTCAAAATTTTATGTAGGGTTTCAAAAAATTTTATTAAAGATAACCTAAGTTGTGTGGTATCCATTTTATAAGTAAAAATTGAGACCGAATACGATGCAAAAGCCAACAGCTTTCAACAAAAACCCTTGACTTGTGACAGCGTGAATGGTTTTTGGAAATGCTTGTTGAATAACACTGATATTGGATTCAATGTGTTTTCTTTGAATTTGTCGGAGTCTGTTAATAACATATTTATTGTCGTCTTTTTTTGAATTTTTCTTGCGAATTGGCTCAAAAGAGTAGCCTGCTTCATTTAATTCGTCTTCTTTAAGATACACATTGTAAGCCTTATCAGCAAAAATGCGTGCTTTTTCAGGAAGGTCAAAATTGAGTAAATCAAAAGCAGCTTGGTCACTCCATGCACCGGGCGTAAATTCAATTTCGATGATACGACCATCTTTGGCAGTAATCAAATGCGCTTTATAGCCGTAATACCATTCTTTTTTGGATTCACAGCGTCCGCGATGTTCTTCACCTTTGACAATTTTGCACCGTTTAATACGAATGTTTTTGCAAACAGGTAATGGAAAAGAATCTAAAGAGAATGCTTTTTGCGTTTTTTTGGCTAACTCGCCTAAAAACATCAGAATCGCAAAAGCACAATCTGTCAATTTTTTGAGTCGTCTATTAAATTGAGACTTTGACAGGCGTACGCGAATGAGTTTATGCCGAACAGCTGATTTTAAAGCTTTTTTCTTGATTGCCGCCATGTTCGCGGCAAGCTAAGATGAAAACAAAAAGAATTTCAGCATCACTCATTTTAGGTGCGTCCAGCGAAGCAGCAAAACCTGTTTCAAGATGACCACTCAGTTGCAGAAAATCGTCAATAAAACAATAGATAAAAACATCGGCGTACTCGTTTAAACGATTATTTTCTTCTGTTAAGGCACTATTACAACGCATTTTTGTGACAAGAGCTGTGAGGTGAATAAAATGGATTTTAGCAACCCAAATTTATCTCACGCTCCTGTCATTTTGATACTTTTTAATACCACACAACTTAGGTTAAAGATAAAGTAATTAGTTGTCTATAGCTCGCTTCGCTCGCAAAAAGGGGAATGTGGTTCGTTTTTCGGGCTTTGCCCGAAAAACGAACCACCTCTTCTCCCTCGCGCGAGCGAAGCGAGCGCGTGGCTAAGTAATTACCATTTTTTAATGAATTAAAATAGCTTGAAAAATAGAGATTAAAATGCCTGAAAAAGCAAGGCACAAACCTAAAATGAATATTTTCAAGGTTTTTTGATAATAATGGCCTGCATCTTCGCTTGCCCATTTGCCCGAAAAGCCCAACACGAAGCCCAAGATAATACCGATAGATGTGACCATCGGTTGTCTGTAATTTTGAATATTATTGTCCATATTTTTGAAACCATACATAAATTCAAAATGCGCATTAAAAGGCACTTTTGCGCTCGCTTCGCTCGCGCAAAAGGAGGAGAGGTGGTTAATTTTTCGGGCTTTGCCCTAAAAATGAACCACATTCTCCCCCTCTCGCGAGCGAAGCGAGCGCGAGAACCAGCAGTTTAGATTTTATGTATGGTTTCAAATCCATATTTTATACGATTTACTGAGGGGTGTTATTTTTTAATGAATTTTAAAGTTTCAACAACACTCAAATCGTCTTCCCGAATGAGTTTTACAAAATACAAACCGGCCTTAAAATCATCAAGTGAAACCGCAACTTGCTCGTTTGTGGCATGTATCGTTTTGACCAATTGCCCTAATTCATTGTAAATTTGAATAAACGTCTCATCATATATCCCCGTTATGTCAATATCTGCATCTGTCGGATTGGGATAGATTTTCAATTGCGTTATATTTTTGTTATAACTTATGGCAATAACTTTGGAAAATTGGTAAAACGAATATCAATTCATTTGTAGAGATACAATTCTACCCGTTGCGAGCCAAATTCCCCAACGGAGATGTTGACATGTCGCCCTTGGTGCGTTTGGTCGCCGTTTAAATGGCGTTTGACTGTCCATTTATTGTTCTCAAATTTACCTTCATCTACCTTTAGTAAACCCACATTGAGGTCTTTATTTTCACGGTGTTTGAAAGTAATAACGACACCCGTGCCAGCTACATAAAATTCATCTTCGCCCGTTTGAATGATAATGGCACTGCTCATTGTCCAGTCTTCCGTCTTTGCGCCAGGTGTCCAACTGAGTGTATAATCGTGCTTGCAAGTAAGCTCGTATTTGCCCAAGCGAACAATCGTTTCGGGGTTCGATTTTGATAATAAAACGCCTTTTATACTGCCTTTTCCTTGGTTTTCGGTGATTAAGGGCGTGAGTTCTTTTATCAAGCCATACATTTTACCCAAAGGCTCGTCCTGCGATTTTTCAGTGCTTTCAATTGAAAAAGGGCAAAAACCGAGGGCTTCATAATTGCCAATGGCAAACAGGGATTTAGCCGCAATGGTATTATCAAAAGCGTGTTCAGGCACAAAAAGCGGGTCGCCTTGACGGGTGTAAAGGTCGCACCAATGCTTAAAATCGGGGTTGTAAAAATCGGGAACGAGTATATCAATTGCCTTGCCAGCCGCTTTCCAAACGTCCATCAAATGTGGCAAAGGTCCCGCACTCGGATATGCCCCTGGCTCTTTCCCAACTCTATTCAATGCGGCATTGACGAACATCGGTAGATTGTAGATTTTTTTACCCCCCTCAGTAATTTTATTCGTAAACTTAGAATAGTAATATGCCATAAAAATCTCGTCGGTGTGCAAACCCTTTCCAAAAATATCTTCCCAATTACCTACCGTTTTATAGCCATTCTTACGCCATACATCTAAAAATTCAGGTACAAGTTTGTCCTTATTGCGTTGCATATAGTTTATCAATTCCGACGGGACAGGCTGTTTGAAAGCAGCTTCTGCCAAGTCTTGATAATCTCTCGCTGAGGGCAACATACCGATTTCATTTTCTACCTGCACCATGATAACCGTGCGGTCTTTGCTGTCAAAATCTTTTATGAAACGCATGAGGTTTTCAAAAGCCCGTAAGTCCGCTTGCAGCACATTTTCACTGAAAGAACTCAAAATCTCTTGGCTTCTGCCCGTGTTGTCTTTCACGCGCGGGTATTTATCTTGATTGCGTTTCACCCACGCAGGGGCATGGCTCGACATACTGTTTTTCCAAGAACCAAACCATAAAAAGACGATTTTTAAGCCATTTTTACGCGATTCTGTTATCAAATCTTGGTAAAGTGTGAAGTCAAATTTACCTTCTTGCGCCTCTATCAACTCCCAATAAACAGGCACCAACACCGTGTTGAGGTTCATATTTTTCAATTTTCCCCAAATTGGCTGCATATACTGAGGGGTCGTTGCGGAGGAATTTCCCAATTCGCCACCGAGAATGATAAAGGGTTTTCCGTCCACGATAAGTTGGGTGGTATTACCTTTTTTAGTCAAATGCGGCAGCGTATTTTGAGAAAACGTATTTTGGATATTAAAAAAAAGGAATAGAATGAGGATGAATAAATGTAAATTTTTCATTTTTTTTAGTTGAAAATTGAATACTGGTAATTTTTTTAGACTTTTCAAAATGCGAAAAATAGCCTTCTTTTGTTACTTATTTTGCTTTTGCTTGCATCTTTCTGATATGCTCTGCCACTTCCAACATCGGGGCGACCCACACGTCTTTCTCATTATTTTTTAAAAAATAAAGCAATTCACGATGCGCCTGTAAGTCCACATTTAAGCCATGTTCGCCACCTACGCCGTGGAATAAAAAGACTAATAATTTGCCCGATTCCATTGATTTTTTAACCAAATCAATCATTTGCGCGCCCGTTTCACCATTGATAGCGTAACAATCCACGTTGTATAAATCTACTTCACTGAGTGAGTGCATCTCGTGGCGAACAGCCCTTGCAGCGACAAAATCATTGTGCAAACTGTCCATAAAACTTTTACCGTCAATTGTCATATCGCCACAGGTGTAGGCGAAAGTGCGCTTGTTTTTACCATCAATTGCTTCCAATAAAATATTGGTGGCTTTGATTTCGTCGGTCATGCGTTGCACGCTGTATTTGCTCATGTCGCGCTCGGCGGTGAGCCAACTGCGCCCCGATTTTGAGCCATCGCAGGGGTGGAATAAGGTGTGATTGCCCAATTCATGCCCGTTTTGAGCCGCTTTGCGCCAATCTCGCAAGCGTTTTTTGCAACCATCAAAAGCCCCCGATAGGTAAAAACTGGCTTTTAATTGTAGCGAATCTAAAATTGGAATGGCATTATCGAGGTGGACATTTAAGGCATCGTCGTAGGTTAATACAACCGCCGTTTTTTTACCTTTCCACGTTTTGTCGGGTTGCAAATCATAGATTTCAGTCGTAAAAGGCGAGGCAGGTAAGCCTTCTTTATTGTACAAATTTGCCCCGTCGGGATTGTCTTGCCACGCATACCGCACATACTGAGGGGTCGTTATTTTCTCACTTGAAACAACTATTTCATCGCCTTGAATCGCGGCTTTTGCCCACACGAATTTTTTATCCCAACCCGCTATCGAAAACCACCGCAAATCTTCACCATCATTTGACACCAAGCCACCGCCAATATGGTCAAATTTTAAGCGAATTTTGCTGTTTTCGATGATTGCCGTTTTAAAAATAGGACCAGAAGGCACAACTGTTTTATCACCATAAACAATATGCTGCGCTGCCAACGCCAAACGCTCGCCAATCGGTTTTTTACTGAGGGGGTGGATGTCATTCCATTCGCCCAAGTCGGTTGTCACCACCATGCCCGTATTCGGGACAGACAACGCCAAACGCTGTGCTTCCCGCATTTCTGCCCATTGACTTTCAGTTGTCGAATAATTGACCTCCATATAATTGGGCAATTGCACGTACAAAAACGGCAGATTCGGCTCTTGCCACCGCTTGCGGTAATCATTTATCAGGGCTTTTAAATAGCTGCCGTAAGGCGCGGGATTGCCCGCATTGCTTTCGCCTTGATACCACAAAACGCCTTTTATCGGGAACGGCACAACGGGCGCAGTCATGGCATTGAACAGAGCCGTTGGCTGATTTTGGGCAGAAAAATTGGCTCCACCAAAGCCCCGCATCGGTTCGTAAACCTCGCCAACTTTATATTGCCAGTCGCCTTTTAAATCAATATTTTGTCCATTAGCCGTTAAAACATAGTTTTTGTCGGGCACAAAACCACCTTTTCCGCCCGTATTGATGACCCGAATAACCACCGTATTTTTACCCACTTTTAAAAGATTGGCGGGTACTTCGTAGCGTCGTGGCG
The DNA here is from genome assembly GCA_034520175.1 of Saprospiraceae bacterium. Classification (GTDB taxonomy): domain Bacteria; phylum Bacteroidota; class Bacteroidia; order Chitinophagales; family Saprospiraceae; genus JAAFJT01. Next base: position 30,194 of record JAXHNU010000004.1, on the reverse strand, counting down.
GATATTGATAGGTAATATTGCCGACTTGAACGCCATTTATGTACGTAAAATCAGCGTCAATAATGCGTCCCATAAACAGTTTGGCGGGAACGCCCGTCATGCTCGTCGGCACGTCAATCTCTCGACGATACCACACAACCCCGTTCAAATCCTTAATGCCTTGGTCTTCCCAATAACCCGGAATATGGATGTTGCGCCAGCCTTTCGGCGTGTAATTGGGGTCAAACCAACGCTCTTTTAAGCCAATATCTTCCGTTTTTGGCTGTGATACTGAGGGGGTGCTTCTGCGCCTTGTTGAAGTTGTATCTTTATTTCTTTGAATAATTGTGGTTAAGTCTTCAAAATTATTCAGCCCATCTTCACTTATCCATGCTTCAATCGGCGTACCGCCAACACTCGAATTGATTAACCCAATCGGTATTTTATATCTTTCATAAGTCGCTTTCGCAAAAAAATAAGCGACCGCCGAAAAGGTTAAAATGTCTTTTGGATTCGCTTTTTTCCACTCGCCTGCGGGCAAGTCCATTTGCGGACTACTCAGATTGGTCAAAGTGGGAATGAAAAAAAAGCGGATTTTAGGGTTGTTCGCACCCGTGATTTCATCGGGATATTTTTCTTTGACCCGCTCCATCGGTGTCACCATATTCGATTGACCACTGCACAGCCATACGTCGCCAAACACAATATCACTGATTTTTACTTCATTTTTACCTTTAAAAACCATATCGCCATTCACATTTGCTTTTTGGGGCGGCAACGGAATCGACCATTTGCCCAACGCATCGGCTTTCGTTTTAAACGTTTGTTTATTAAAATTGAGCGTTATGGTTTCATTTGGTGAAGCCCAACCCCATATTTTAAGGGGTTTTTCGCATTGCAAAACCATGCCGTCACTGATAAGGCGCGGAAGGCGTATTTGACTAAAACCAAATGTTTTTGTAAAAAAAAAGAGCAAAAAGAGCGTGTATTGTTTCATTTTTAAGTGAAATTATTGATTTATTTAAAACTTTACGACCTCCCAATACGCCTTTTTGGGCTGATGATTTACGTCAAAAAGCAGCGGAAAATCCTTGCGCCCACGCACGGGGAAATTATCCAACCAAGAGTATTTATCCGATAAATTCCAAAAAGTAACGCTTGTGATTTTATCTTTATGTTTTCTGAAAATATCGAAAAGCATTTTGTATTGCGCCGCTTGTTTTTCTTCCGTTTCGGGCGTGTATTCCGCTTTTCCTCTGAATATTTCGTCACTCATGTCGTGCTTTTTGACATAAACCGATACATCTACTTCAGTAAATTGCACTTCCAATCCCAAAGACGAGAATTTAGTGATAGATTCCTCTAATTCAGCCGCCGAAGGCTCATAAATAGACCAATGCCCTTGCAAACCTACCCCGTGAATCGGCACGCCTTTCGCCTTTAATTTTTTCAATAATTGATAAATACGCTCTCGTTTTACGGCATTTTCAGTGTTGTAATCGTTGTAAAACAGCTTCGCTTTGGGGTCGGCAGCGTGGGCGTATTCAAAAGCGCGTTCGATGTATTCTTCACCGATTATTTTATAAAAATCAGACTCGCGCATGGCTTTATCTCCGCCGTCATTGATGGCTTCATTGACCACATCCCAAGCATAAACTTTACCTTTATAGCGGGTAACAACATCTGTGATATGCGTTTTCAGACGGGCTAAAAGCTCTTCTTTTGTCACCGTTCTGCCTTCTTTTTTAAAAAACCAATTGGGTGTTTGATTGTGCCAACACAAAGTATGCCCCCTCAGTAAAATGCCATTTTTCTGGGCAAAATCAGCGATTTTATCGGCAGGAGTCCAATTATAACGGTTCTCTTCGGGGTGAATTGGACCCATTTTCATAACATTTTCGGGTGTCATGCTGCTAAATTGTTTCTTAACAATACTCGCCGTTTGTGTATCGTCAAACAATTGTGGCGATACAGCAACTCCAATTGGGAAGTAGTTTTTATAATAATCTTTCAGCCCTTTTTCATTGTTATTTTGAACATAGACCCGCGTTTCGGGCGCACCCAAATAACTTGGTTTTTCTTCGCCGCGTGTCACCGTTATTTTTTGTAAAACAACACCCGCATCAACGCGCCAATATTTTAAAATATGCGTACCAGCCGTTTTAAAATTATGCTTGGATTTGATAATGGCAGCGTTATCAGCCACCATTTTTTCCCACGCTTTATTAGACAAATCAGGCGTTAAGTCCATGATTTGCGGTATTTCGTCATCAATTGAAATAGCATATTGTAGGCTTTTTGATTCATTAAAATTCAAACTTGGCGACAAGTAAGCCGTAACTGTCGCCTCTCCTGCATCGGCAACCCAAACTTTGTAGTCTAAATGAGGCGTGTTTTCGGAAGGCATTTGCCTGGCGGCGGTCACGGGCATCGTCGTCACGCCCGAACCTTTGCGACCAATATCGGGTATGATTTGCCAACGAATATTGTCTTTTTCAACCTTATTCGTAAAATGTTCCGCTTCAATCGAAATCGTTTTATCAACTTCCATAAAACCGTAAAAATCATCAATTGCGGGTTTTAGAATATTGACAAAAACCGTAAAATTTTGCCCCGAATTGGTCTTTATACTGAGGGGTATGCGGTGCTTGCCTTTTGCCAATTTGTCGGCATTTACACCTATTTCAATGCGCTGTTCGGTGGTAATAGAACCTTTTAAAAGCGATATTTTTAACGCTTTTTCACTCGTTTTAATGGTAAAATTAAACGGTTTTGTGCCTTTATTAAAAATTTCGATATAACGGCTTTGGGGCATCGCTGTATTGATTTCGGGCAACTCGTTTTGAACATTCAGACCCTCGACCGATATACCCGCTTTGGCTTTTACGAGAGGTGTTATCGTCTTTTGTTCGGGCATTTTTTGGACGTTGGGCTGCTGCCAATAGGTGTAGCCGATGTGCGTTTGCGACATCATGTGATTCCATTTGCCACCCGCCAAAACCTTGTGAAATGCGTCGGTTAGTTCAGCATCTTTTTTATACAAATCTTCCGAACGTTTGGCTAAATCGTTGGTTAAAACCCGTCCTTGTTGGGCATAAAGGCGATTTTTAGCCGTGTTTACGTACAAATCATTCACATTTGCACAGGCTTTTACGGGAAACAAAACGAGTTGATAAAACGCATCTTTGTATTCCGTCGCCAAATCTGCATAGATGGTTTCTGCTTGTTTTTCCAAATCACGGTACTCCTCCACAAGGCTTTCCGCTTCCCGATAGTGAACCAAACTATACGTTTCGGGGCTTAACAATTCGGGTTTTCGGCGGGCATTGATGTTCGCATACCCCCTCAGTATTTCGGCAATTTGAGGCGCATTTTTAGCACCAAATTGTTGTGTCACCCAAAGTTCGGTGTAAAAACGCAAGTTTTGGGCAGGTATTCGTTGAGGATTCCAAGCATAGTCCATGAAGAAATTTAGGGGAAATTCCATGGGTTTAATATCGCCCACGTTCACTATCCAAATTTGGTTTGCCCCGTAGCGATGAGCTAAGTGCATTTGTTCCCAAATTCGAGAGATATTGTTGGTATTCAACCATTTATAATTGCGCGGACCGCCGACATAATCGAAATGGTAATAAATGCCGTAGCCACCCGCCCGCTTTGGTGCGTCGAGTTTGGGCAGTTTGCGGATATTGCCCCAATTGTCATCGCAAAGCAACAAAGTGATGTCATCATCCACCCTCATTCCTTTGTCATAATAATCTTGAACTTCTTTGTAAAGTGCCCACAATTGAGGGGTTTGAGCAGGATTTTTACCCGTTACATCGCTGATGATTTTGCGTTGGTCGGTGACTATGTTTTCCAGCAAAGTGGTAGCTGTTTCCCTCGACATCGGTTCGTCACCGTCGCCGCGCATACCGACGGAAAGAATTTTATCGTAATTTTTAGACCTTTCTACGCCTTCTCGCCAAAAACTGCGAAGACTCGAATCATTCGTTACGTAATTCCATTTTCCGCCTTTACCATATCGCCGCCATTCATCGTGCGCTCGACCCAAAGGCTCGTGGTGTGAACTCCCCATGACGATACCGTACTCATCAGCCAATGCCCCGTTTTTTTTGTCATCATCGTAAAAAGCGTTGCCCCACATGGCGGGCCAATGATAGTTTCCTTTTAAGCGAAGTGTCAATTCAAAGACGTGTTCGTAAAATTTAGCGTTGAAACCACCAAATTTTTCTCTTGACCAATTGGACAAAGCGGGTGCTTCATCGTTGATAAAAAAGCCCCGATATTTGACCATAGGCTTATCAAATTTGTAGAAATTGCCCCTCACATAAACTTCTTTACGCTTCAAAACGGGTACATCTGCCCACCAATACCACGGCGACACGCCCATCATCTGCGACACATCGAACACGCCAAAAGCCGTACCGCGCCTATCGCTCCCCACAATTACTAAGGCTTTTTCAATGCCTTGCATGGGCTTATCAACCACTTGAATTTGGTAGGCTTCCCACTGATTTTTGAGGCTATCCGCTTTGATTTTACCATCAACGATGAGTTGTTTTATCAATTTTGAGTTTTCTAAACTGCCCACAATGACGAGATACTGAGGGGGTGTTTTCATCGAATTGATGATGTTCGGTTTTTTACCCGACACCAATTCTACGTCGTGCTGCAACCACGAGACAGCTTTTTTAACGGTATTTAAGTCGTTTTCATCCACATAAATAGCCGTTGCGCCATTGGCATCTGCCAAAGGGAATGCGTTGGGTTCTTTTGTTCCCGAAAAGGGATTGGGTTGAAATTGCCCTTGCGCTGTTATTTTAACGGTAAAAAAGAGGAAAATCAGAAAGGTGTAAATCTTGTTGTTCATTGCATAAAATTTTGGTAATAAATTGGATGTAGTTCTAATTATTTATCACAAGTGTCGTCACACTAAACGGTGCCATATCAAGTTCAATAACATTATCCGTTACGGTTGGTGTTTTCTTAGTGATGGTCGTTGTTCCAGAGGTGGTATAAGAAGTAACTGATTTAGATGTTAAACCACTCAATTGGGTATTATTGACGGGAAATGTTTCTGGATTGATAATAACCACGACTGTTTGAGCATCTTTTTTGTAGGCTGTGATTTTCAAAGGCGTTGTAGTGGGTACGTCAACACCAATCCGAACGAAACCCGGACGGACATATTTTGAAAAATGAGAAAATGCGTAACCCCGTTTTAGCACCGAGCCGTTTGTCGTATTTTGCTCACCGTCACCAATGAAAGAGTAAAAACGTTGTAAATACCACCAGATATAGGCGTTCCAATTATTCGTCATAGCGTCATGAACTGTCCCGAGCATTTTTATGGATTCAGCCCAGATTGCGGCTTCGGAATAGGTTTTCCATTCGGCTGCGCCTGTATTTCCAGAATTCAGATTTAAGAGATATTCGGTCATCCAAATTTCTTTCTTTTTTTGTTCTGCCAAAGGAAATTTGGCTAAACCACCACCATAAATATGCCCTGCTACGATGTCAATTTTTGCCGCCGCTTCATCATTTGACAAGATGGCATTTGTCATGTTTTGATTGAAATTCAAGGATTCAGGTGCAGCAAGTTTTGCGCCGACAATTTGACCAGGGGCTTTTAAAAAATTGATAAAATCATCTGCTGTGTAGTCACAAGACTCATAGGTAGGTTTCCAATCGGGTTCATTTTGGATAGAAACAACATCTATTTTTGCGCCATTTGCGGCTTGATAGGCTATAAATTCATTGATATAATCTTTAAAAGCCTTGTAGTTTTGAGGCAATAGGACACCTCTGATATCGCTGTTATTGTTTTTAAGGGCTGGCGGTGGCGACCACGGGCTTGCCAATACTTTCACGCCATTTTTATTTGCCTCTTTTACGGCTTCGGTGATGATAGACCATTCCGTTTTATTGGAAGATAAACGCACTCTGAAAATACTTAAACCCAATTCGCCGTCATTTAGACCAAATGCTTTAGTGGCTTCCGTAGGTTTGAGGGATTGTGTTCCCCACATACGGTTTGCCCCGCCAAAACCTGAAATAGTTTGGTAGGTAGTTTGTGGATTGATGGTAATTTTTGTCGGATTTGCTTTTGTGGGAATAACTGTACCGCCTGTATTGTCTTTTTTACAAGCAGAAAATGCCAAAAAGCCTATCAATGAATAAATAAAGGGTGTGAATATTTTTTTCATTTTCATTTTATATCTCAAACTTTAGATTAGGGAAAAGTAGGTGGGATTTAAAAATTAAGCCTCTCAAAGGCTTAAATACTGAGGGGGGTGTTTTAATGTTACTGATGAAAAAGCCCTAAAAATAAATTTGAAACCATACATAAAATCTAAACTGCTGGTTCTCGCGCTCGCTTCGCTCGCGCGAGGGGGAGAATGTGGTTCATTTTTCGGGCTTTGCCCGAAAAATGAACCACCTCTCCTCCTTTTGCGCGAGCGAAGCGAGCGCAAAAGTGCCTTTTAATGCGTATTTTGAATTTATGTATGGTTTCAAAAAAATAAAATAGAAGAGGTAAGTTTATTTACCCCTTCTATTTTACTAACAAACGAAACGATTATTAATAACCTGGATTTTGTGCCAATACCGCGCTTCTGTTTCTTTCAATTTCGCCTTGTGGGATAGCCCATAGGTTGAAATGTGGCTTCATATTGGGTGCGTAAAAAGAGTTGAACCGCGTGACCCTGTCAACTAATTTATCCATCCGCATTAAAGTGAGCATCCGTTTTTCTTCTACACCCAGCTCGCGTAATCTTTCATCGAGGATATAATCAAGCGTGACGTTTGCGGGTAATACGGGCGATGCTTTTGCTCTTGCCCGTACAAGATTGATGTCCGCTGCTGCGGCGGCGGCATTGTTTAAGCCAAGATTTGCTTCTGCCCGCAACAGATACGTTTCAGCCAATCTGAACATATACTGGTCGGCATAAGTACCGCCTGCGGAGGATTTTACTTCAAACTTCTTAATGGGGTCAGTCGAACCTGGATTAACGTACAGACCCGCAGGGTGATTAAACGGCTGGGTGGCTTTTGACTGATAAGCATAAAAAACCCGCGATGGATAAGTAATGCCCGAACCCGGAGGTGGATTGCTTACCGAAATAGTTTTACCAAAAAATGGACTGCCGGGATTGGTTCCCACAAATTCTCTTACAAAATTGTGGTTGGCATTTCTGATGTCATTCGTGAAATCACTTTTCCAAACAGAATCCGCAAAATGCCGCGTGGGTTGTAGGAATCCTACGCCACGACCACCCGTATAGTCACCAATAGGCCACCGGAATACTGAAACGCCATTAACCCGCATATCACGGAAAAGGGGAACGTGTACCCTTTCCATTAGAAAAGAGCCTGCCATAGCCGTTGATGTGGCACCTCCTCCTTGAATGTCTGTCTCGAACTGAATAACCCAAAGAGCTTCTTTGTTATTAGCCGATTTTCTATTCTGATTTTTAATTTGAAACAAGTCCCAATAAACATCACCCGGCGTGACTGTTGAGCGTGCGCCAAATCGGGCAGTCATCAAACCCATCGCAGGATTACTGATAACCGTAGTAGCCGCATCAGCAGCGTTTTTGAATTGACCGTCTGCGAGATATACCTCCGACAAGAGATGTTGCGCCACGAGATTGGCGATTTCACCATCTTTAACAGCCGTTATAGCAGGAAGATTGGCGGCGGCAAACTTCAAATCCTCGATAATGAACGTCAAGACCTCCTTCTTTGTCGCTCTTACAAAATCTGTTTTCTCAGCGACAATTTCTTCTTTTACGATAGGCACACCACCCCATAGGTAAACAATTGTGCGGTACGCTAAACCCCTGAAAAACTTTGCTTTGGCTTCAAAAGAAATTTTATCAGCAGCACTCAAAGAAGAAGTTGGTATGCGGCTGAGAATGGTATTTGCATCGGCTACTATTTTGAATAGCTGCGACCAGTGATTGTTAGAAAGCCCGCCCGTTGGGCTAAAATCGCCCGATAAATTGGGATTACTACCAACCGCAACCTCAATACCCAAATCTGTTCTGTACAGATATTGCATGGGCTGCCAATCGCTTCGTGAATAAAATTCTTCTCTAACTTGACCGTAAAGCCTATTGATAGAGGCGTTAAAATCGTCCGCCGTTTTAAAAGCATTGCTTGTACTGAGGAAAGCAGACGGTGTTTCGTCCAAAAAATCCTCCTTACAGGATATTGCAAATAAGAGGAGCGTAAATATTGATAAAATACCTATTTTTTTCATTTTCTTATTTTTAATAAGTGATTGATAAGGTGGATTAGTAAGTGATGTTTATGCCGACTGTATAGGCGCGTAATACAGGTCTTCCTCCTGCAGTCAACCCTTCGCCTGTTTCAGGGTCCCAGCCTTCCCAGTTTGTCCAAGTTTTGAGGTTTTTCGCACTTGCATAAATGGAGAAAGCTTTGAGTTTATTGCCTTTTATCAAATTAGCCAAATTATAAGAAAGGGATATGTCTTGTAATCTGATAAAACTTCTGCTTTGATACACATTTGGAGCAACTTTAGGACGACTGCCCGAAATATTTCTTGAATATTTGCCCGTTGGATTGTTCGGCGACCAAAAGTCAATTGCTTGTAGGTAATTATTTCGGATGCTGTTGTCTTCGCGGAAGTACGAAGGATTGTTATTCGCAAGGTATCCGTCTTTACCTCCTTGTATTGAATTGAGCAATACGCTCAAAGTCAAGCCTTTAAATTCAAAAGTATTTATCCAACTCGCCCGATAAGCAGGGTCTGCTCTACCTAAGAAAATTCTATCTTTTTCAGGCGTGATGTCATTGTCACCGTTTTGGTCAACAATTTTAACAGTACCGACTGGAAAACTCGGTAAACGCGTGTCTGTAAGCCCATTAATACCATTGGTTTGGTAATGGTATATCGTGCTAATGGGTTTTCCAATAAAGAGATTACTTGATATTAAGTCATCTTCTTTACCGTCTTTATCCGCATCTACACCCGTGAGTGTCACGATTTTATTGTTGTTTTGCGAGAAATTCAAAGTTGTATTCCATTTGAACCCACCCAAATTCAAAACTCTATAATTTATTGCAGCTTCTAATCCCGTGTTATTGATTTTACCCAAGTTCGTACTGATACTACCAAAACCTGTCACCGAAGGAATTGCCACACTGTACAATAGGTCGGTTGTATTGTTGTTATAATATTCAATTGAGCCGCTTAATTTGCTGTTGAGCAATGTAAAATCTGCACCCAAATTCAAACCAGTTGTGCGTTCCCATTTTAGGTCGTCATTGCCCAAAGAAGTAACTTGTTGTCCAAAAGCAGTTGTACCACCGTCGCCAAATACATAAGCTGCATTTGTTGAAACCCGCGCAATGGACGTGTAGCGAGAGGTTTGGTTGCCAATTGAACCATAACCTGCCCGCAATTTCAAGAACTCAATCGCTTTGATATTTTTCATAAAACCCTCTTCCGAAACAATCCAACCGAGGGCTGCAACAGGAAATATTGCTGATTTATTGTTTTTAGCAAAACCTGAAAAACCATCACGACGCACAGTCCCCGTAAAAAGGTATCTGTCGTTAAATTTGTAGTTGACCCGTGCCATCTGGTAATTCAAAGCCTCATGCCACGCATCAGATTCCGAGAATTTATTCGTTCCAAGATTCAAATTATTGTAACTCAACGTCAAACGCGTAAAACCTTCTGCCCTTGCATTGACGGAGTTGAAGTCCCTTTCAATCGCACCATACAAAAGCGTACCTGTCACTTCGTGCTTGCCAAAAGCTCTATTATAAGTGACAATATTATCGAGGGTATAATCGTAGTAATCGGCATTATTTTTATAAGCCTGTCCTGTTAAACCCGCTGCAAAAATACTTGAGTTAAATCGTTGGTCGAGGCGATAGTTATTGCCATAATTTAAACGATAGCTTAATCCTTTAATAAAAGGGATATTGATATCAGTATAAATATTGGCAAAAAGATACATATGCCTTTCCTTATCATCTACGAGATTAGTCGTGAACGGACTTGGGGTCAAAGTATTTGTTGGAAACGGAATCAAACTTCCATCCGCGTTGTAAGGTACTAAAAGGGGCGAAATATTCAGAATGTTACCAAACGACGGTTCTTGTCCATCTTGATTGACAAAAGAACCCGAAGAAACCAAACCCACTTTCAACCAGTCCAAAGGTTGAACTTCAAGATTGGCACGAATAGATTTTCTTTTGAAAATATCATTCAAAATAAATCCTTTTTGACCAACCAAAGACCCCGATAGCAAATAGTTCACTTTATCGGAACCACCCGAAATACTCAAATTGTTTTCTTGAATAGAACCCGTATTCGTGGCTTCTTCAAACCAATTATAATTGTTTGGAAGTAAATTACCCGCTCCATCGCGCATTGTTGCATCTGCAACATCTTGAACCTTAAAAGCTGGATTTTTTTCCGTGTAATTTGGTGCAAGATAGGATTTATCCCAATTCGACTCTGTCAATTGATTGATGTAACCGTCTCTATCCCAAGGTTTTAAGTTGCCAACAGTCGGCGTTTGTGACGTATAAGCACTTGAAAACGAAATACTTGGACGCTGATTGAATTTGCCTTTCCTCGAAGTGATGAGGATAACACCATTAGCTCCCTGCGCCCCATAAACAGCCGTCGAGCTGGCATCTTTTAGAACATCAATAGAGGCAATATCGTCAGGATTAATTGACGACAATGACCCCGTATATTGAATCCCATCAAGGATAATCAATACACTTTGGCTACCACTCAAGGTGACACGTCCTCGAATAGAAATGGGTGGTGTACCCCCTGCACTTGTCGAAAGCCCTACGTTCAAACCGGGTACAGTGCCTTGTAGATACTGACCGATGTTCGTGTTAGGGGCATTACGCAAAGTTTCAAGGTTGACGCTCGAAACTGCGCCCGTCACGTCAGCTTTCTTCTGCGTACCGTAGCCCACAACAACAACTTCCGATAAAGATTTACCGTCCGTTTGGAGCTGAATACTGAGGGGGGTATTGTTATTGACAATAATCTCTTGGCTGTCATAGCCAACATAAGAGATAAGCAATGTTCCACCCTTGGGTGCGTCAAGCACAAAACTGCCGTTCGTGTCAGTTATTGCACCTTGAGTAGTACCTTTAATAACGACAGATGCACCCGGCAGACCCTCTCCTGATTCATCTTTAATGATACCCGTCACGGATACATTTTGAGCTTGTAACATGGAAAACCCGCAACTCAAAAGCAGTATTATGCTGCTAAAAGCGAAGTGTTTTCCAATGCGATTCCAGTAAGGTTGATTTAATCTCATTGTTAATTGAATGTAAAAACTTAGCCATGAACAACTGTATTGAAATAGTTGTTTTAGGAACAAAGTAAATTGATTAAAAAAATGGTTCTACCGAACGATATATTATTATTACAAGACTTAGTCTTAGAACTTCTTAGCCGCATTACACGGATAGAAGGTGAGCTTACGACGGTTAAGTTGGAAAATAGTGTATTGAAAACGGAAAACAGCGCACTTAAAGTGGAAAATGCTGAATTACGGAATCGTTTGAATCAAAACAGTCAAAACAGCCATAAACCGCCGTCGAGTGGTGGTTTAACGAAAAAGCCAGCTTTACCCCAATCGCAAGGCAAAAAAACAGGCGGACAATTAGGGCATACAGGAAAAACGTTAAAAATGGTCGCTCAACCCGACCTCGTTATTGTTCATCATGCCAATTCGTGTACCTGTTGCTTAAAATCATTTAGCTTGACAGATGTGCATCAAATCGGACAAAACGTCAGTTTTTGATATTCCCGCCCCTCGTTTAGAAGTTACAGAACATCAAATAGGGGTTATTACGTGCTGCGGGCACATAGAGTAATTTCCCTATTCTGTAAGCCAACCTGTTCAATATGCAGCAAAATCAAAGCCCTCAGTGTCTTGCTTAGTACGGATTATAAAATCCCGTTTATACATTATTAGCACATCTATGTTGCTCTTTCAATGTACCGCCATAAGTGCCAATATAAGCTTTTTAATCCTAGCACCTATCGAGTGGACAGCACTCTTAAATTCTCAATTAGTGCATTTTATGAACAATGCCGTTGAGGCAAACTTCATTGTTTCATGTGCATCAACAGCTACACCTATCTATTTGTCCATCCAAACGGGGTAAAGAAGCCCAATGTCTCCTTATTCCTTGCTCAATACTTCAAAAATTGGCAATGCACGATTGTTGGAAAAGTTATTTTGACTTTGACAACTGTTTACATGCCATTTGTATCGCTCATATTTTACGAGAACTTCAAGCCTTGAAAGAAAATGGGTCAAATTGGGCAGTTCTATGCACCAATTTTTACTCGAATTATTCGATGTGAGCCAAAAAGCCACAAGTATTTCCCTAATAAAGCTGTTTGGTTTAAAAATACGATACTATTTGCCAAAAAGCAATAAAGAAGAACCGCTACCCAAAAAAGGGAGTCGAGGAAGACCAAAAACTCAAAAGGGCGTAATCTCCTTAACCGTTTGGTCTTGCACCAAGACGGGGTAATCGCTTTTGCTTTTACCATGGGATTCCTTTTACCAATAATCAAGCGGAAAGAGATATTCGTTGTTTGAAAACAAAACAAAAAGTCGCTACTTCTTTCCGTACTTTTAAAGGCGCTCAATATTATGCACGCATTCAGTCTTTTGTTTCTACTTCCAGAAAACACGGTATGAATGTTTTTCAAAACTTAATCGATATTTTTACAACAAAACAGTCGTTTTTACGGCTCCTAAGTTTTTACAATTAATTAAAATTAGTAAGAATGATAAAATGACAATGAAGTTGTTTAGAGTTTCCGAATTTAGAGAAATTGCGCTCGCTTCGCTCGCAAAAAAAAGCCTTTCCAAAAAACGCCATACAACTTCGATTGCTAATAACCGATAAAATAATAATGACCGATGTTTTGAAACCATACATAAATTTAAAATACGCATTAAAAGGCACTTTTGCGCTCGCTTCGCTCGCGCGAGCGAAGCGAGCGCGAGAACCAGCAGTTTAGTTTTTATGTATGGTTTCAAAACCGATGTTACAAGTGTCAATATGACACTTATTTGATACCGCATAAAAAAGCCGCTTCTTTTCGGAAGAGAAATAGAGATTGAAATCCAATATGCCCCATCAAGTTAAAAGCTAAATAACAAGAAGACGACCTTCAAAAAAAGGTTTAAAACGGCTTCCCGATAAATAAAAATTAATAATTGTAAACAAGACACTTACCCATATACAAAAGCATATTTTTATATTTATGACAAATATAAAATATCTTTTTGAAAATGTAACCGATTGCATAATTTTTTTTCAAAAAAAAAAGATTGTGAAAAAAAAATCTAATTTTGTCCCACAGTTATCATTATAATAGCATCATGAGTGAAGAAAAAGATATTACCATTTACGATATTGCTAAGGCGTTGAACTTATCGGGGGCTACTATCAGTAGAGCCTTAAACAACCACAAAGCAATTAGCAGTACCACAAAACAAAGAATTATTGAAAAAGCAAAAGAGTTGGGCTACCGTTCAAATCCTTTTGCCAGTAATTTGCGTAAGAAGGAGACCAATACTATCGGCGTTATTATACCGCGTATGAATAGTAATTTTGTTTCTACTGTTTTGGCGGCTGTTGAAAAAATTGCCAATGAGTTTGGTTATAATGTCATCATCAGTCAATCCATCGAATCCGTTAATAAAGAAATTTTGAATGCCCAAACCATGTTTGATTATCGTGTAGATGGGCTTTTGGTTTCCCTGGCTTACAACACTACCAATATAGAACATTTTAAAAAATTTGCTAAAAAAGGCACACCTATTATCTTTTTTGATAGAATTTACGAAAGCCCAGATGTTGCCAGTATTGTGATTGATAATTTTAAAAATGGTTATGATTTGACACAACACCTCATAGAGCAGGGCTGCAAGCACATCATGCACGTTACAGGAAACCTCAAAAGAAATGTTTATCGAGACCGATTTGAAGGCTACAAAAAAGCGCTAAAAACAGCAGGACTTGAATTCAACGACGAGCAACTCATCGTCGGCGAATTGAATGAAGTGGCGGGTATAGAGGCGGCTGAAAAAATTTTAGAAAAAAAGGTTTTACCCGATGCCATTTTTTTTAGTAACGACCTTTGTGCTGCCAGTTGCATGCTCATTTTAAAGCAAAATGGCATTAAAATACCACAAGATATTGCTATTGTGGGTTTTAACAACGACCCCATTTCACGCTTATCCGAGCCCAATATCACCACGGTTAATTACCCTGCTTCACATATGGGCGAAATGGCAGCAACCCAGCTTATCAATCATTTGAAAGGTGTGTCTAACATTTTTGACACAAAGAAAATCATTCTTCAATCCGAAATTTTGATTCGAGAATCAAGCCTCAAACAACCTAACCAATCGAACGACGCTCGATGAACTTTGGCTCATTATACTATAGGCAAATAATTTAATATCACTTCTAAACCCAACAAATAAATAAGGTTCAGAACTTAATCGGATGTTGACGCAACTTTCAAAATTTATAAATTAATTAAAATTAGTCTAAATTAAATTTGGTGCTATCAAAGCTCAAAATTACTTTTGCACTGTTATTTTTAATAAGTCTAAATAGTAATAAAATAATAGAAAAATGAAAAGTACAATTTTATCTGCTTTACTACTTTTAAGTAGTGTAGTTTTTGCCCAAACGGGTCAAATCAAAGGAAAAGTAACAAACAGCGAAGGCATAGCCGCAGAACTTGTGTCGGTTCAGTTGAAAGAAACAAACAAGGGAACAACTTCAAATGCAAATGGTGAATTTGCAATTTCAAATCTTACGAAAGGAAACTACACCTTGGTAGCCTCGTTTGTGGGTTACAAAACACTGGAACAAAAAGTGAAGGTTGAGGAAGACAAAACTTTAAATCTTTCGCTCGAATTGTTTGAAAATGCCGCGACTTTGAAAGAAATCGTGGTGTCGGGTACTTACACAGCAAACCGCACGCCCACATTGGGCAAAGCCAACATCCGTTCGCTCGATTTGCCACAAAGTACGGGTGTGGTAAGTAGCACAGTCATCGCCGACCAGCAAGCCGTTTTATTGGGTGATGTTGTGAAAAATGTATCTGGCGTTTCGCTTACCGAAACCCGTGGAGGCGTAAATCAGACATTTTCAGCTCGTGGATACAGCATTGGCATTGCAGGTGGAAGTGGTAGTGTTTTTAAAAATGGAGCAGTAAGCAACACATCGGGTTTTCCTGATGCCAGTACCTTAGAATCTGTGGAGGTGATGAAAGGAAGTTCGGCATTATTATACGGTAATGTATCGGGCGGTGTGATTATCAATATGGTTACAAAAAAGCCTCGTTTCGATTGGGGTGGACAGGTTTCGATGCTCTTGGGTAGTTACAATCAGTACAAACCAACGGTTGATGTGTATGGACCGATTAGCAAAAAATTGGCTTTCAGAGTTATAGGCACTTACGAAAATGCCGAAAGCTTTCGTGATATAGTTAAAACTGACCGAACCTACATTACGCCTTCATTATTGTATAAAATCAGCGATAAAACAGACATTTTATTACAAGCCGATTATTTGAAAAGTGATATCGTGCCTGATGCCGGTGTGGGTGCACCAAACAGAAGAATTACAATCACTGAATTGCCAGAAGCTCCAAGAAATCGTTTTATTAATACAGACTGGGCATATAGCAATAATAATCAAGCAGCAGGTTATTTGACAATCAATCACAAGTTTAATGCTGACTGGAAACTTACCGCCATAGGTTCAGTACAAGAGACTGGTATAAAAGGTTTTGGTGCTGGTGTACCAAATGCTATTCTTGACAATGGCGATTATACCCGTACATTGAGTGCGGTTCATAGTGGCGAAAAAAATGGTACTGCTCAGGTGAATTTGAATGGACTTATGAAAACAGGAAAATTAAGCCATCAATTATTGCTCGGGGCTGATTTTCTTAGAATTTTTAACACGAACCATTCTTTTAAATTTACGGCTGCTGATGGTAAAGTTGGAACAGCTTATGACAAAATCAATATTCTTGATTTAGCGAAATTCGTTGCTCGTACCGATATTCCTACCATTGCTGATACTACTCGTACTACCACTCCACAGAATCGTTATGGGGTTTATGTGCAAGATTTAATAAGTATTACACCTAAATTTAAGGTGTTGGCGGGTTTGAGATATTCGTACCAAACGGTTTTTCAGTCAACTATCAAAAATCTTGAAAAAAATACAGAACGTCGTGGTACAACAGCTGACAATTCTGATGGTGCGTTTTCGCCAAGATTTTCTTTGATTTATCAGCCAGTTCAAAATACTTCAATTTATACCTCATATAGCAATAACTTTAACTTCTATTCAGGAACTGATATTTATGGTGAAGCTCTAAAACCTGCCATTACCGATCAATATGAAATTGGCGTAAAAAATGAATTTTTAGATGGCAAATTATCTGCAAATGTCAGTGTTTATAAAATAATCAATAGCAATTGGGTACAAACTGCCCTTTTTGATAAAAATGGAAATCCAAATACCGATAGAACAGTTAGAGAATTATCGGGTGAAACTACAAGCGATGGTTTTGAAGTTGATTTTAACGGTGTGCTGTCAAGAAACTTTTATTTCATGCTCGGTTATGGTTATAATTTTATGCGTTTTACCAATACCAATGGTTCTATTGGAGGGCAAGTTGAAGGCGAACAGCTAATCAGAAACCCAAGAAGTACAGCCAACGGCTCGATATTTTATACTTTCGATAAAACTAAACTAAAAGGCTTGAAATTGGGAATTGCTGCTTTCTATACAGGAAAACGTTTTGCAGGAAACCAAAACGCAGTTGGTTTAAATGGCGGACTAAACAATACAACGGCTGCTTTAAGTGCCTACAATGCACTCATTCCTTTGACTGGCTTTTCTACAACGGATATTTCAGCGGGTTATAATTTTAGAAATATTTCGATACTTGCTAAGGTTTCGAATATTTTTGATACCCTTAATTACGTTGTTCACGACCGTTATAGCATCAATCCGATTGCTCCACGTCAGTTTGCTACTACTTTGAGTTATAAGTTTTAAGCGTATATTTGTAAGTCAATTTAAAACAATTACAAAATGCTAAAAGTAATCATTACGATTAATCTGTTTTTTATAAGTTTCTTCGGTTTTTTCACGAAATCGGAAACAGAAAAACAGCCAATGACAATCTGCCAAACAAATTTCGATGAGCATATAACGTCAAATGTAGGTTTGCGTGATGCCGTTCATAGATTCGCCCATCGAAACCGACCCAAACAAATCTTATACTTTGCCTACTTTGACAAAAAATAGCAAAGGCGAAGTAGTTTTGTATTGGACCGAGAAAGACCCTCAAAATGTAGTTTCTCTTTGTTTTGCAAGCTCGAAAGACGGTAAAACTTACGGCGAGAAAAAGACAGTTATTGCTGATGCAGGCATTAGTAGCGGTCGGTTGATGCGTCCGAAGTTATTATTCAAGAAAAACGGTGAAATGGTAGCGGTTTTCTCGTATCGTACGAGTGCGGCAATGCCACCGAGAGGAGAACGTCCAGCTGCTCCAAAGCAAGGTGCTAATGCAGCTCCTGCACCTCAACAAGCACCGCAAGGTCGTCCAAAGCGTAGTTCAGAAATCAGATTTTCGGTTTCAAAAGATGGCGGAAACACTTGGACAACCCCAACATCAACCGATACGGACACAACCAAATTGACTCGTGGTTTTTTTGATGCAGTTTTATTGGCAAATGATGAAATTGCGGTCGCTTATCTGAAAGACGTAAAAGGAAGCACCAAGCACGAAGAGCGTGATTTGCGAATGGCAGTTACAAAAAACGGTGTTTTTCAAGATGAGAAACTCATTGATGCGGTGGTGTGTGATTGTTGTAATATCAGTATGGTGGTTGATGAATCGGGTGCTTTACATGTAGTTTATCGTGATAATAACAATGACATTCGTGATATGTCGCACATTGTATCGAAAGATAATGGAGCAACTTTTTCAAGTCCAGTAACTGTATATGCTGATAAATGGGAAATCAAAGGTTGCCCACACGCAGGAGCAACAACGGTTTCAGTTAAAAATGAGCAGTATGCTACATGGTTTTCGGGAACTCAAAACGGTCAGTCAGGTTTTCGTTTGGCCAATTCATCGGGAAAACTATTAAAAGTTTTAGATGCTTCGGCAAAAAATACCTACATCACATCCGATGATAAAACAGCCGTTTGGGTTTGGGAACAAACTGCCGAAAGTGGCGTAAGTAATGTGTTTTACAGCAAAATCGTAAACGGAAAATTGCTTGATAGCCAGAAAGTTGCAGATTCGGATTACGGACAGAATGCCAGCACTTTGTTATTCAACGGTAAAGTTTTGGTAGCTTACGAAGTGCTAAAAGCTGATAAAAAGACAGTTTTGGCTACTAAGATTGTGGAGTAAATAAATCATATTAGTACAGTAAAAAAGGGCTTATTTCTTGTGAAATAAGCCTTTTTTATAAAATATTTTTCGGTAATGCTATGCCATCGCCGCTCATAAATTTCACTGATGACAACTGATTTAATTTTCCGATTCGCTTTCTTCGATTTTTGTTCATTTGTTTTCTTGCACTTCACACAGTTATTGTGTATCTTTGTATTAGATACTTGACACATTAAAATAATAATTTTTAATGTGAAGTTACGCTGAGCTTAAGCAAGGAGTTTCATACTGTGATATAAAATACACTTTTCATGAAAAGAACGGAAAACTGCGTAGGAGGACAGTTCTGTGGTAATAATTAAAATCGATAGATTTCAAACAAATACAAATGAAACATTTATAACTAAATTTTAGACAAGCTAGGTGTGATTAAAACTTATTGATTACCAATTAGTTGTAAATTTTAAATAAATCATCCATGACTAAGATTTTAGACACACAAGGGAATGATTATTTCTTTGCGTCTTAGCGGTAATAAAATAAACACATGAAAAAATATTACTTTTATTAGGCATCATTCTTTTTCTCTTTGGCTTTTACCCAAAAACCAAAACCTACACTTTACATCATCGGCGATTCGACAGTAAAAAATGGTTCTGAAAAGGCTCAGACGGACAATTTGGCTGGGGAACACTCATCCATGAGCATTTGATACGAAGCAAAATCCATATTGAAAACCACGCTATTGGCGGAGAAGCAGCCGTACGTTTTTGACGGAAGGACGCTGGGAGAAGATTTTAAAAACGCTCAAAAAGGGCGATTTTGTGATGATGCAATTTGGGCATAATGACGGGCGGAGCAATTAATGATACCACTCGTGCCAGAGGGAGCATTAAAGGTACAGGCGAGGATACCCAAGAAATGGACAATTTGCTTACCAAAAAGCACGAAATTGTACATTCGTATGGTTGGTATATGCGAAAATATATTACTGAAACCATAAGAAAAAAGCCCCACAGCCATTGTGTTTTCGCCAGTGCCTCGCAATGTCTGGAAAGATGGGAAAATTCCGGAGAGATGGTTACACCAAATGGGCAGCTTAATCAGCTCAAACAACAGGTGCTTTTTCTGTGCACCTAAACGAATTGGTTTCATCAACAATGGCGAACTTTCAACCGAAGCAAAACTCAAAGCTGATTTCTTTTCCTTATTGACCACACCCACACCAATTATGCTGGTGCAAAACTCAATGCAGCCTCCGTGATTGAGGGTGTAAGAACCTTGAAAAAATGTAAATTAAACAAATTTATATTCACTGGAAAAATGATCATTATACGGGCAAAGGAAATTCATACCTCTTGAAACTGGCCTGTTTTCGCCAATGCCAAATTGTTGGATTGACAAAGATACAAGACATAAAATTGTGCGTTTGTCGAATATAGAAGGCAATAATTCAAGTTTTTTACTTTCATAATAATCCTTTTATGACAAGCAAAAATGGCGACCTAATGGTATTTTATAATAATACGCCTGAAGGCAATCAACTTTACTCTTTCCAGTCGATCTGAAAACTTTGGAAAACAAACCACTTACCAACCGCAGTAGAATTGGTGGTGAAATATTACTCCGAAACGTGGAGAATTGTTTTTTCAAAAGAGAGGATAGTGTTTTTGCTGCCTCAATTATTACTCGGCAAACCCGTTTGGTTTATGTCTTTCCTGCCGATTTTAAAGGAAAAATAACTTACTATTAAGGCTGACGAAAAGATCTTGGCGGGTATTCACAAAGAAGGTGATACTGAAAAAGAAATTGTGAAAAACTATCCAGACAAAAAGGACTTTTTTGATAGAATCTTTGAAGCAAAAATAAAAAATACGCTCTTTACAATCAATATCGAATCTGGCGAATTAAAGCAAATTCACCAAGAAAATACATGGCTCGGACACGTTCAATTTGTGCCTAAAAATCCAAATATTTTGATGTTTTGTCATTCTGGCACAAAGTAGATAGAATCTGGACGGTTGATATCAGAGCTTCAGTCGTAAAAATGATGCACAAACGCAGCTATTGATATGGAAATAGCGGGCATGAGTTTCCGAGTTGGGATGGAAACAATTTGGTTCGACTTACAAATTCCGAAGGGTGAAACTTTCTATTTGGCAGAACAAACATTGAAACTGCGAACAGAAACGCTACTAAATGAAACGAAATGAGTGGTCGATTCATTTGGCACATTTCCCCCGACCAAACAATTTTGCGGTGATGGCGGCGATGTTGGGCAAGTTGCCAGGGCAATAAATGGTCAATGGATTTATTTATTTCGTCCAGATGGCGACAGATTAAAGTCTGAAAAACTTGTAAATATGCAGCACCACGGTTATGAATTTGAGCCAAATGTGCATTTTTCTCCTGATGGAAAATGGGTAATTTTTAGAGCAAATTTGAAGGTAAAAGCAAGTTTATGCAGTTGAAATTGCCAAGAGTATCTAGTAAAAGAAAAACTGCAGAGACAACTGATAACGTTTACAAAATTAACTCAAGTGGCATACACTGTAAATACAAAATTATTGATTAGAAGCATCTGTTTTTTGCTATTTTTTATTTTTCCTTGCAATATCATCCGTTATTCTGCCTGTATTTTATGGCAAATCCTATTAAGATGCCACAAAATAACAGCCGCCAGGTCAAAAAGATTGTGCGTCGTCTGGGTCTGCTTCAATATCAGAAAGAATAATGACCCTGTTTTTAAAGTTTGTTTGAGAGAATCCTTTTTGAAAAGAAAGTATATGACAGCAAAAAGACAGATAGAACTGTTAGTATTTTCATGTTTTTTTTATCCTTTATTGATTATTTAATTGATATTAATTGTGGCTCTGTGATAATTTTAGCGGTAACTGATGTTCGGGGAACTTTTAAAGTTTCTCGAACGTCGGTTAACTTGAATTAAGATTATAAGGATTTTGTATGCCAAATTATAATCCAGAACCCTTTAGACTCCCTTATTCCCTTATTTTTTATCATCCCATATCTCCCCCTAATTCTCTTTTGATACCATATATCCCCATGATAAGGATGCGTGCCATACCAATCCTTATCATCCTTCAAAATCCTTTTCATCCTAATGCAAAGGAAAAGCACTACAAAGCCTTCAAATCCTTTTGCACCATACCCAAAAACTTCTGAAACTGCACATACTGCGGCGCATCCCGCACTAATTCGAGCCAAAGCGTTTCCGCTTGTTTGAAATAAAGGCGGGCTTTGGTTTTGTTTTTTATTTCATCTCTACTAAAAACACCCAATTTGGCATACGAAATCGCCAAGCCGTTTTTAAAGGACACATTATTGGGGTAGCTCTCATAGAGTTGTTTTGTTAATTCAGCATCGTCTTCGTAAAATTGCAAAGCCTTGTCCAAATTGCCGAGTGCCGCGTGGGTCGACCCGAGTTTTGAATACGAAATCGCCAAGCCGTTTTTAAAGGACACATTATTGGGGTAGCTCTCATAGAGTTGTTTCTCTAACTTAGCATCGTCTTCGTAAAATTGCAAAGCCTTGTCCAAATTGCCGAGTGCCGCGTGGGTCTCCCCGAGTTTTGAATACGAAATCGCCAAATTATTCTTAAATTCCACATTATTGGGGTAGCTCTCATAGAGTTGTTTCATCAATTTTGAACTTTCTTCGTAAAATTGCAAAGCCTTGTCCAAATTGCCGAGTGCCGCGTGGGTCTCCCCGAGTTTTGAATACGAAATCGCCAAGCCGTTTTTAAAGGACACATTATTGGGGTAGCTCTCATAGAGTTGTTTCACTAAATGTAGGTTTAACAGTTCTTCGTAAAATTGCAAAGCCTTGTCCAAATTGCCGAGTGCCGCGTGGGTCTCGCCCGAGTTTTGCATACGAAATCGCCAAGCCGTTTTTAAAGTCCACATTATTGGGGTAGCTCTCATAGAGTTGTTTTGCCTAATGTGAGCGTTCTTCGTAAAATTGCAAAGCCTTGTCCAAATTGCCGAGTGCCGCGTGGGTCTCCCCGAGTTTTGAATACGAAATCGCCAAGCCGTTTTTAAATTCCACATTATTGGGGTAGCTCTCATAGAGTTGTTTCTGCTAATTTCAGAATCGTCTTCGTAAAATTGCAAAGCCTTTGGGTCCAAATTGCCGAATGCCGCGTGGCCGATTGCCGAGTCGGCTCTAAAGAGACAGTCCAAATTTTCTTTATTATCAGCTTTTTGTGTAGGCATCTTTCGCTTTTTCAAACAGAAGCAAAAGCCTGTTCTATTTTACCAATTGTGGTCAAAACATCACCTTTTTGTAGCCAAATAATGCCTTTATTGTCTTCAAAAGCCACTGTTTCCCAAGCGATCCAAAAGTATCCAAAGCACTGTGATAATCACCAATTTGAATTCCAACATCCACTATTTGCGTGGTAAAGCGTTAGGTTGATATTCTATCTCATTGTCGGGTGCTTATTCGCCAGAGAAGTACGTATGCGGGTAAGTTCTTTTTGCTTTTTGAGTTAAAAAATCAGCGTCTAATTCAATCTCAATTGCTCTCTTTGGGCAATAAGAAGATACCCCCTCAGTATTGAAGGGCATTTTTGGCCGGTTCTCTTGCGTTATTTCGCCTTCAATATCGAGGCATCCAAGAAGCGCAAAAGACCACAAATCGGGCATTTTTTTCATCATTATCTTGGCGTACAAGGCATCTGCAGAGAGGCGGGAACACAGACAATGAGGGCGATAGGATGTTGCGCCAATTTATCCCGTCTTAGGTTGAGTCCTATTGTAATATCTTTTCGGCGGTAATTATTGGCGGCAACTTCGGGGCGGCCTGTTTTTATCAACTTTATCTTCTTTCAGTACATCATCAAAACCTTCCAAGATAAAAACCGCGACCCAAGCCGAGGTAGTCTTTCATCAATTCCGTATAATCAATGTCTTTTGCATTGGCAATATGGCAAGGTCGGTCGGAAAAGAGCATTCTTAAATCTTTTTTGTAATTGCTGCACAAAAGAATAGTGATTGTAGCGGACAACCACAAAACGAAAAGCCTCTGTTTTAAATAATTAAACAGAGGCTTTGTTTTCTTCAAATATAATTACTGTTATCCAACATACTGTTTGTAGATAGCTGATTCTGCGACAATAGGGTTCACGCGTTTGTAAGTGCCATCGTTGTATTCTTGCAAAAACAATCAAATCTTTCGAGCAAATCTTGCCATTTTTCATCAAAAGGCGTTTGCTTTTTCTGCATCGTTGTATCTTTCAGCGTTTTAAGATTGGTCAAATCTACCGTTGTTAAGATTGCGATGATTGAGCCGCCAGATTTTTTTCACGTCCTTTATCTAAATCTTTGATTGTAATCACATTCTCATCTTCATCGGCATACATATTGGCATATTCTAAAAATACGTAACAATTCTCTCGGCGAACCACCACCCATTAGAATGTTTTACGCACGGTTGCAGGACTGTCAAAAGGCTACTATCAATGCGTTTATAGACAAAAAAATCATTGAACCGACTCACTGCTTCGATAATAGTTCCGTCTTTTTCGATTATTTTAACATAAGGAAAAGCTGTAACCGTGGCAAATTCTTCTAATTTTCACGCAAAGCCATTTGTTCAATAGGTAATGTGGAAATGGTATGGGCCGGATTTGCCTAATTCTTTCGCTGCCTTCTAAAATTATTTTTCTCCGAATATCAACCGTTGCACTTTCAAGTCCATCAATGATGAAGAGAATTTCTTGGGCAATGCCTCTTTTTCTCAATTCCATATTGACATATTCAATAAACCTACGTTTTTTGTGAAAAAGTCGTGAAATTACTTCTAAAAACGGTTCTTGATTTTATCAGCATTTTCTTTATCAGTTCGAAATATTGGCTTTCAATTTGGCGGCAATAGTCAAAAAGCTGAAAAACTGGGTGATTTAGTCTCAACTTCTAATTCAAAACCACCTCCTTTTTTTGATGACTTTGTTTACTTCTTTTACCCGCTCTCCAAACCAACTTTGCAAAACACCGATTATATCTTTGTCAATATCAATACTATGTTTTTCTAATTCTTTGAAAGTTTCTTCAATTGAAAATCAAAATATCCATATATTCCAAATCGTTCTTATCGTGCCCTTCATCGAGGTTGCAAGTCACACAAAAGAAACAATCTTTATTGTGCAGTTTTTGGGCAATCTTCTCCAATTCAGATGTTTTCCCCGAACCTCGCATACCCGCCAGAAAAAGAGTAATTTTATTACCTCGATTAACTTCTCGATTAAAAATGAAGGTTTTTGAATTGACATTAGCGTTTTGTACAACATTCTATCTTCAAAATCGCCGCGAACATCCGAGAAATCTGTATAAAATTCATGGTCTGGCGTTATCGGAACGTCAAATCGGACGGCATTATCTACTTCAATAAGCGATTTTGCCTTTGTGTATAGTTTTAATCTAAGTCGTCCATTATTATTGATAAGTAATGATTCCAAAATGTAAAAAGTATATTTTTCTTGAATTACACCCAATTTTTGTTTATAAAGCACAGACCTTAAAATCATCTTTGGCTATAAGGTCGCGGATGTGGTTGATGAATATTGACTTATTCGTCATGTTGAGCGGCTTGTAAAGATACATCCTTTATCGCATTGAAGCATAAAGCAGGATAGCAGAAAAACGTTTACGAAGCCTCAAAGGCTTCGTAAACGCAATCTTTCAAAATATTCAGCTATGCTACTTTTTATTTTTCAGTACCCCATCAGTAATCTAACCAATTCCTCCGGAATAGACCTTTGCGGATTATAATTAGCTTCTAAAACCAAAACCCGTCCATCCCTTTTGTTTTGCTCGTTCGGCTTGGGCAGCAAATTCAACAACTTTTGGTGCTTTTGCCTTTGTCTACCGCTATGGATATAGCCGTTGGGGAGTGTGAGCCTCAAAGGGTTTTTAAGCACAATCTTGTCTGACAGTGTTTTGTGAGGGTGCGGCACATCCCATCGGTGGCATTTGTCCGCTACGTACCCAAGGTGGTATCACATAGCCATTTTTGATTTCAAAACGTGTGATGTTATTTTAGTTCTCAATATCATTTAGGCTTTCATTGTCTTCAGCAATAAATGCGTCTATGATATATCATATTTTTGATTCTACCCTGGAATACTATCGGCCAACACCAGTAACCACCATGCCCCCATAACAGTGTCCAACCAGAATAACATCATGGAGGTCTTCGTATACAGAATTGTGTTTACAACATCCTTAATGTGAGTATCTAAGCCTACATCTAAGGGTTGCTAAATGGGCCCGTTCCCCCTGCCCGGTTAGGGTTGGGGCGATAAACTATGTTACCGGCATTTGTTAAGAGATAATCCACTTTTTTAAAAGACCATGCACCTCCCCAATGCCCCATGCACAAGTACATAAACAGGCTTAGTGGGAGCTTTGAAAATACCGACCGGAGTGATAGAATAGACTATTAAAATCAAAAATCCTTTAAAATGTCTCATAATATTTAATTGGTTTTAAATAAAAAATGGTTTGTTTTTATTGATTTTCAACATCAATTTCTGTACAGTCGAATTTTCAAAGTCGTTATCTGATTTGCTGGCAAACTTGATTTTTGCTCGTCGCCATTCCAACGTTTGGTGGCTACGAATGTATCATTTTCAAAATAACCTTCGTCAATAGACAAATAGCCCAAATGCTCAAATTTAACGCCTTCCTTCAATTCAAAATGTAATTTTACGCCATAACCCACTACATAAAATTCATCGGCAGAGTTTTGAATAATTATGGCCGAACTTATGTCTTCAGGCAGTGGACCAAACGGACCCGCAGGCATTTTTTTTGCTTTGTCTTCCTTGGTTTCGGTGCTCGGCGGGCCAAACGACATCTTAGCTTTTCCCGCCAATTCTAATGATTTACCAAAATCAATGCTGAAACCACCTTGTCGAGAGCTGGTAGCTGTCAGTTTATAATCGCCCATCATGATGTCTTGGCTTTCTTTTACGGGATTTAAGTACACAGCTTTC
This sequence comes from Saprospiraceae bacterium, assembly GCA_034520175.1. Classification (GTDB taxonomy): domain Bacteria; phylum Bacteroidota; class Bacteroidia; order Chitinophagales; family Saprospiraceae; genus JAAFJT01. Next base: position 3,714 of record JAXHNU010000004.1, on the reverse strand, counting down.
ATTTTTTCGCTGCCGTAGTTTTGCGTAATTGTACCCATCATGCCTGCAATGGCTTTGTAAGTACCTTTCAAAAGATTCAGATTATTAGCACTTTCTTTGCTTTTTGTCTTCTCGCCATCAATGCCAAATGGGGCAAAACCTATCGCATTAAACCCACCAATGGCATACAATGCACCTGCTGGAAGCAATAAACTTTCGGGAATAAAAAGCGTATTTCCAGCCAAGGTATAGTTTGAGTAGAGTTCGTCATACTCGATGGTATAAACATTGGGCGAATAAAAATCTAAGGCCGAACCACCTGCACGGTAGGCATCCAATACATGCGGATTGACGGTGCCATGTGGATAAAAGCCTCTGTTGTTATATAACCAGCCATTACAAAATGCAGGGAGATTATGCACTTTTCGGCCTTCTTCGGCCATATAATTGATGTATTTTGAGTAATTATAAGCCATAAAAAGCTCTTCGGTGTAGAATTTATATTCTCCTTGGTCGGTACTTTTTCCTAATATTTCTTCCCAAGTGCCGCTGGTTTTGTTGCCATTGGCTGCCCAAGCGGTTTCGAGAGCAGGAAAAAGCTTTCCTTTGTTTTTCTTCAAATAAGCTACCATTTCCTTCGGCATTTTACTTTTCCACGCTTTTTGGGCTGCGGGCGAAAAATCTCGGTAATTATCAAAACAATATGGTTCGTTTTGCTACTTGGGTCATGATTACGGTATAGTTGCTTGTCAAAATCCTTGAGGTGTTTCATTAAGGCCACATAAGCCTTGGTGTCAGCATATGCGAATTTTCTTCATTAAATGCCGATAACATCTCGAGTGTTTTACCATTTTCGAGGTGATATCTCTCAAAACGCTTTGGATTGGTTTTTACCCATTCAGGTACATAAGATGACGAGGTACTTTTCCAAGCACCAAACCATACCAAAATCACTTTTAAATTTTCTTGCCTCGCTTCGGTTAATAAATAATCTATCAATTCAAAATTGTATTTGCCTTCATAGGTTACGCCATCAACTCCCAGTAGGCGTAGGCCAAAACGGTATTCAGATTATAGGTTTTTGCTTCTTCTAAAGCACTTTTGAGAGCTATTTTGTCTGTACCCGTAGAGTTATGGAGTTCTCCTCCTAGAATTATAAATGGTTTGCCATCAACCATCATTTTGGTCGTGTTGGCCGACTTTTGGAGGTAGGGTAGTTGGGCATTTGCAAATTTTGACAAATTGCTGTAGCTTAAAAGGCCAAAAATTGCAGAATGAAAGAATCGAGTTTTTTCATAAAAATTTTATTTTTAGGGTTCATATTTCGAAATACTTGTAACAGTCGGCTCCTGGCGACTTTTTTATTTTTTTCATCAAATTCCAAAGGCAGGTCTAAAATCTTCAAAAAGTGGATTGTCTTTATTTTTTAACATTACCTCACTAAACAATTTTAATCCAATGGCAAATTCAACGGAGTCTTGTTCGGTATTTAAAACGATTTCTGCTTTTTCATTCTATCAATAATCATGAAAATATTATCGTGATTGCCAAACTCAATTTCAATGGGCTCCGTAAGCATTTTCATCTGGCTTTAAGAGTTCCAACAGCTCAAGTTTTAGTTTATATCTATTTGCTTTTTTTGTCATTTTTTTTAAAATTTAATATTTCAATATTTCGGGTGTATTATGGTCAAAATCCCTAAAAAATAGACCTTTATTTTATGACCAAAGTTCTAAAACTTGCATCACAGTGCCTTATACGCCGTTTCAATTGTCAAACTACCATTCACGGCTCTGGATACACAGGCACATAATTTTTTGTTTTCTTTCTTTTGGGCTTCGCTAAAAAAATAATCTCGGTGGTCAATATCGCCTGTATAGTCTAAAATATTTACAGTAACAAAGCACCACACTCGCCTTTTTCGGCAATCTGACAGTCGTAGCCATACCGTTTGTTTCTAAGGCTTCTAACAAGGATTGAGTTTTCGGGCAACCAAAATACGTTTATCAAATTGTGGCAAAAGAACCTCAAAAGGCCTGAGCTACAAAATTGCCCGATGCCCCAAAAGTCTCAAAACGGAGGTTGGCAGGTTGTTTTTCAAACTTAATCCAGTTTTTTTGTACTGCCTGCATCATACCTACCTGGTTTCACACATATACACACTTGCGTAGTAGGGTCTAGGTTGCCAATAGGTTTTTCAAAATCATAAATACCGTTTTGATTACTTTCAAAAATCTCTAAATTTTTCAGATTTAATGCTTGTAAATCTTCAACAAACGGCATTTCGTTGGCTTCATTGCCGAGGTATAAAAAACTAAAATCGGCGTTTCTTTTGGCTAAAACTTGTGCCATTCCCAGCATGGGCGTTATGCCTATTCCTCCTGCAATTAATAAATATTTTTTCTGAAAAAGATTGAGTTCAAAATGGTTGTTGGGCTGCGAAATAGTAAGCACATCATCGGGCGAAAGCTGCCAAATATACGCCGAACCACCACGACTATTGGGTATTTTTTTTACTGCTATTTTGTAAGTATCATTATCATTTAATTCACCAACGAGCGAATAAGAACGAATTTCGGGTTTTTGATTTACATACACTTGCACATCAATATGTGAGCCGACGCTAAATGGTATAGCTCCGTTGGCTGGCAATAATTCTATTTCTATTACATTTTGGGCTACTATTTTGGTGGCAACAACAGTAGCTTTATTCCAGTCTTTTCTGAATCTCATGGTTTGGCTTTGTTGTTTTCTTGTTCAATCATTTTGTCCGTCAATTTTCTTGACCACATCGCCCCAGAATCAATATGTAGGTTATAAAAAACCTTATCGGGATTTTCTTTGATGGCTAATTGTTGGGCTTCAAGCACTTCTTCATCTTGCCTAAAAATAGCGGCAACTCCTTCACGGGTATCTATCGTAACACTCTGGTCGTCAAGGGCGTAGTTGCGGGCAAATGCCCAAAAATAATGACAAGTATCTTCGGTTTCGGGCGAAATAGTATTGAGTACATAGCCGTTTACGCCTTCTGTTCGGTTGCCTTCGGGGGCTCCTGTACCCGTTGGTGCTACGCCTACATCAATATTTACGGTGCATGGTGGCTGAAAAGTAATGATTTGCCATCTGTCAACTTTACCGTCATAATCCGTTTTTTTACTGAGTTGGGTTTGCCAAAATGAGGGTGGCATAATGTCAAGCATCCAGCGCGTTACGGTAACTGTTTTTTCATTATAAGTAGTTTCAAAAGGCGATTCCGCCACATGAATATCGCCAATAGTACCAGCGTGAACGAAGGTTTCGTGGGTCAAATCCATCAAATTATCTACCACCAATTTATAATTACATTTTACATGAATCACCTTACCATCGCCTGCCCAGTTTTCGGTTTTGTTCCAGTGCATATCAGGCACTAAGTCAGGATTTGCTTTGGCGGGTTCGCCCATCCACACCCACACAAAACGGTGTTTTTCTATGACAGGATAGCTTTTTACACAAGCCGATGGATTAATGGTATCTTGTGAGGGCATGTGCGTACAACGTCCATCGCCATTATAAACCAAGCCATGATAGGCACAAACCACCTCATCATTTTTTAGATGTCCTTTTGATAAAGGCACTAATCTATGCCAACAGGCATCGTCCAGCACCACTACTTCATTATTGGTTTTTCGATAAGCTAACAAGGGTTTATTGGCTATTTTTCGAGAAAAATGAGTTTTTACTTCCACATCCCAA
>JAXHNU010000016.1:0-67325 GCA_034520175.1 Saprospiraceae bacterium | reverse complement strand
GGTGTTTATAGCCTCAAAAGAGCGAGAAAACGGCTTTTGTTGAACAGCACTTCAACCTGAAATCTTCCGAATATGATATGAAGTTGAAAACGAAAGGAAACGCTAAATCGGAGATTCTACGGTTTGGTTAAATTTTTCAAGCCTCATCTGTATGGAGTAGAGTATTTTGCGTCGACATTATTAATTACAAATGAATTGACCTCTAAAATAGATGTTCAAAATTGATAGATGTGATGGCGTTCAATGTCTTTGTTGGACCATTTAGACTGAAAGCATAACAACAACCACCGTTTTTTGCCCAAAGCTGGCGCAAGTGGAAATGGTTTAAGTTTTGATTGTGATTTTACGGTAGGTCTTGTTTCAAGCTACGGTGTGGATTCCAATGCGTGGGACGCGCAAGTCCCAACGCGTTTAAGACGTTAATTGACTCTAATTTTGTATTTTTCAACAATAACAAGCATGGTCAACTTTGCTCTTTAGAAAGTGCTGGGAAAGCCCTGTGTTTCGCTTTTGGTTGCCTGACAATCGTTTGACTGATATAATGAACACCGATGTTCAAACCAAGCCGTAGGAAACCAAAGAGGTGACTAATTTCCAAAGTTTGTACGCGCCTGGATTGGCTCGAACATGCCAACCGTTGGGGTAATCCAAACCCAATTATTTTCTCGAATAATGTCAAGATAAAGTAGGGCGTTTAACAATAATCGCCCGAATTTCGTCTATACTCAATTAGATGAATTGACACCCGATGTGACTGGAACGGCAAATGTTACGCTGAATGTGAGTCCAGCAGGGGCGGGTACTTTGCAATTTAGTACTCTAAGTTTGGGTAATGGTAGTTTGCCATTTACAGGGGCTTATTTTTCGGGGATTGATATTCCAGTAGTCGCAACACCAGCGGCGGGCTATGTTTTTACGGGTTGGTCAGATGCGTCATTGCCTCAAACAAATAGTGTGAATCTGCGTTTGCCTGGCAATAGCACTTTAGTGGCTAACTTTGCTTTGGAAAATTCTAATCCTTGTGCAGCCGATGTGACACCCCCAGTTTTAGTGGCTTGTCCTACAACTATTGTGCGCCAAACATCTAATGCTTGTGTAGCAGTCACTTGGATTGCACCAACCGCAAGCGACAATTGTTCGACCCCCTCAGTATCCAGCAACCTTCAAAGTGGTGCGTGCTTTCCAATTGGTACAACTGCCGTTGTTTACACTGCTACCGATGCACGGGGAAATCAATCAAATTGTTCTTTTAACGTGGTTGTTCAGCAAACTGTTACGCCGCTATCACCAACTACCAATGTGTGTAAGACTTACAATGGTGTTGATGTCAATAATTTATGCGGTTGCGCTTTGAATCAGTTCAATATGTATAGCATTCGTCTTGACCCTGCCTTGGGAAGTAGCGACTGCAGGGGTACATTGATTCAAGTGGGCAATGGAAGCGTTAGTTTTGAACAAAAAGCAAATGGCACGGCTACGTTTAAAGGAACGTTCAGAACAGAAAGTTGGCGATTGGTTACACTTGATTTAACACTTTCGGGTGGCACATCAACACCGCCTGCAGGTGCGCCCGTAAAGGCTTTTTGTATGGTGAATCAGCCTGTTACCGATTGGTTTTACTATACAACCATGACGGGAACTTATCAAGAAGGCAGCAGCAACCCCCTCCGTATTGCGCTCGAAGGTACGCCTTTTCAAGTAGGTACGGGTGCCAGTCAGCAGTCAACGACTGATTTAGGTTTAAATATGCGTTTTCGCATCAACGATGACCCTAATAGAATAGGGGTCTTGAATATGAAATTGACCAACGAAACGATAGTTCCTTGTACAACAGTTGTGACAGGTGGCGGTACTAATACTGATACTTGCGATACAGATACGCAACCGCCAACTATCCAAAATTGTCCTATTAGCAGAATCTTGACAACTACATCAGATTGTGCGACTACAACTTGGGCGACACCAACAGTAGTTGACAATTGTAGCGTGCCTACTTTGTTGCAATTGGGAGGTCAGCCGAGTGGCGCGTGTTTTGTGGTTGGCACACACATCGTTACGTATCGAGCAAGTGATAGTAGAGGTAATTTGGCAAATTGCAATTTTACTGTCACTGTTCAACCGATTACTGTGAATGTTGCCAATCAAGATATAAGTTTGGCAGTAACAGCAAGTAGTGGTAGCTATTCAAAGTTTGGTGTGACGACCTTGACAGTTGAGGCACGTAATTCTGGTACTGCACCTTTCACAAATGTTGTGATAAAATTTCCTCATCCTACGGGGATGAATACGGGAGGAGTACCTGTTTCTACGCTCGGATCTTGGCAAGAATGGCAAGGTGGTGTTCAGGTTTTTGAGTGGCGAATTCCTAATTTCCCACCAAATGTAACGGCTACGTTAAGCATTCCTTTGTATGTTACAAACAATGTGGCAAGTTCCTCAAATTTTACTGCATCGTTGCTGTCTTCGACACCGACTGATGTACTGTCTTTGAACAATTTATCAAATTTGACACTTGGTCTGAGTCTGACTGCTCAGAGGGGTATTTTGGGGCGTGCTGTGTTCAAACCAACACAGTTGATTCCAATAGTTGTGCATCAGATTTCACCAAATCCAACCAATGGCGATATTTTTATGGACGTTGAAAGCATTGTGGAAGAAGACATTACTTTTGAAGTGGCAAATACACTCGGTCAAGTAGTTCTAATTGAGAAAGTTACCGTAACTAAAGGGCAAACTAAGGTCTATTTAGATGTGAATAAGTTGGAAACTGGGGTTTATTTTGTAACGCCTCGGACAAAAATGGCAAGGAATGTACCAACCAAGTTCTCTAAAATGTAGTAAATAATCTAAGTTTTGTGTCTTTTGCTCGCACAATAATAAGGTAAGGAGTGGTTCATTTTTCGACTTTGTCGAGAAATGAACCACTTCTTGTAATTACTTAGCTCATAGCTCGCTTCGCTCGCAAAAAAACGAACCTCCTCCTCTCCGTTGCGCGAGTGAAGAGCGCGCGTGACTAAGTAATTGCTATTTCTTTTACTATCTGCGCGATAGAAATCTGTTTACATCCCGCATACCTCTGGGAGACCGTGTGATAAACAGTTACTGTTTTTCACAAATTCCCTTATTTCTATTTATCAGACACTGCACGAATCTAACATTTTATTATAATCCGGTCGGTCTGATGCTATTTTGTGGATGTAACTGTCCCGAATTTCGCCGTCAAAAACCACGAACGCGCCCGGCATCTGAAAGCTATCGCCCAAATGTTTACCGATTTCTGTTCCATATTTTGCTTGAACAGTAAAACCTCGTATCCATGATTGTAAACCAAAAAGCTGCGTGAAGCTACCTTTTACCAAGCCAAAAGCTGTGTAAAACCGACAATCGGGGTCGCTGATGTGGCGGACACCTGATAGGTTAAATTTGCGAAAATACTCTTCGGCAACGTCGTTTTCAGACATGTGTACAAGGATAAGTCCAGTATTTTTTTTGACTAATTTAGGATACAACTTAGATAAGTCGTCCATAGCTTCGCGGCAGAATTGACACCCGAAGTGCCGCAAGAAGACCAACATCGTAGGCTGTTGATTTGATAGGCTCAAAACATCTGAATTGTCTTGCGCCTTCATCATCGAGAGAATGTCTTGATCAATGATTAACATAGAAAATACTCTTTTTTATTTTATTTTGAAACCATACATAAAATCTAAACTGCTGGTTCTCGCGCTTGCTTCGCTCGCGCGAGGGGGAATGTGGTTCATTTTTCGGGCAAAGCCCGAAAAATGAACCACATTCCCCTCTCGCGCGAGCGAAGCAAGCGCAGAAGTGCCTTTTAATGCGTATTTTGAATTTATGTATGGTTTCAAATATTTTACCACAAGAATAAGCTAAACTTTGTTTTTAGAATAGGATATCAAGACAAAATATTTATTTAGATTGATTTTAATTTAGTTCATAATGACCTACTTACACTACGCAGTCCAAAGAATTGGAAAATGAAATATCTTATAAACAAGTTCGGAACTCTCAAAATAAACATTTTGACACTACGTGTCAGTACAGAAAGCTCAAGTTAGTGGGTTATTATAAACATTTTGACTCTACGAGTCATAGAAATCGAGCAGATAATAGACGTGTTAATCCTACGGATTCGAGGGACATTTTTTTTAATTTTCTTCTATAAATGGGTGAATCCTACGGATCCATTAAGTTTTGACTTTTCTATTCTAAAAAAATCTTCGGAGTTGTCAGCAGTAATTAAGACGGTTCTTTGACAATTTTAGTGGAAACAAAAATACCCCCTCAGTAAGTAAGGTATTTTTGAATCAAAAAAGAAGTAAGAACTGACGTTCGGGGAACTTTTAAAGTTCCCCGAACGTGGTCACCACTAAAATTGTCAAACAACCATTAAGACTTATTAACGTGCTGCCAAATCTTTGTCTGATTGCCCAAAATTTTTGTAAATCCTTTCACATCGTCACCCGACCATGCGTTGTTCATCTCGCCATACGTGCCGAAACCAGCGTTCATCAAATCAAAATCTGATGTAATACCTTGCAATTCAAAGCGATAAGGCAGTAATTTTACGTGAACTTTGCCCGTAACTGTTGCTTGTGAGTTTGTCAAAAAGGCTTCAATATCGCGCATGACGGGGTCGAGAAATTGGGCTTCATGGAGAAACATGCCGTACCAATTTGCCATTTGGTCTTTCCAATACGTTTGCCATTTGGTCAAGGTGTGTTTTTCCAACAATTGATGCGCTTTGATGCTGATTAAAGCCGCCGCCGCTTCAAAACCTACGCGCCCTTTGATGCCAATAATGGTATCACCAACGTGAATATCGCGCCCGATTGCGTAAGGTGTCGCCAATTTTTCAAGGGCTTGAATCGCCTCAACGGGGTGCGCAAAACGTTGGTCGCCAATGCCCACAAGTTCTCCTTTCTCAAATTTGAGGCTGATTACTGAGGGGTCTGTTTCTTTGAGTTGCGACGGGTAAGCGGCATCGGGTAAAGCCGTATCAGAAGTCAAGGTTTCTTTTCCACCTACTGATGTACCCCACAAACCTTTATTGATAGAATATTGGGCTTTTTCCCACGAATATTCAACGCCATGTTTTGCCAAAAACTCAATTTCAGCTTGGCGTGATAGGCGCAAATCACGAATCGGAGTAATGATTTCAAGGTCATTGCCGAGTGTTTGAAAAACCAAATCAAAACGCACTTGGTCATTGCCCGCACCCGTTGAACCGTGTGCCACTGCCGTCGCCCCAATTGAATTGGCATAGCCGATAATACTCAAGGCTTGAAACATACGTTCGGCAGACACCGAGAGCGGATAAACACCCCCCCTCAGTACATTGCCAAAAATAAGGTATTTGATGCACTGTTCGTAATAATCTTTCACGGCATCTACAACCGCAAAGGTTTTTGCCCCCAAATTGTAGGCTTTTTGCTCCATTATTGCCAAATCCGCAGGCGAAAAACCACCTGTATCAACGGTAACAGCATGAATTTCACAATTCTTTTCAGCCGTTAAATACTTGATACAAAAAGAGGTATCTAAGCCGCCTGAGTAAGCAAGTACGACTTTTTTAAGTGTTTTCACTTTCTTCATACGTGTTGATGTCTGATATTAAATTGGTTGTAAAAATCAAAAAATACTGATGAGTGCGTTTGATAAGTTTTTAGAATTAAAATTCAAATACAATTGATTGATTTTAAATTAGTTCAAATCTGACGCGGGTTTTAAACCCGCGTCAGATTTCTTAAAAGCATATAAAACGTATAAGGTATTAAAAAAAAAATCGTGTGATTCATAAAATTCGCTTTAACTCGTGTTAAAACTGTTAAATTATGCTCAGAAAAAATCCGTTGCAAACCGTGCCTCTCTGTCAACCTGTGCTTTGACATTGCCATTGGTTTTTTCAATTTTTTGATTTAAAACCAAATACGTCAAATCCAATTTCATGGCTTCTTCTTCCAATTTTGAAGGAGCAAGCATACCCGTACACAAGCAAACTTTACGCTGTTTTGCTTGCAAAATATCGTAATTTGGGCAACTGCTGCAACCGCGCCAAAACTCGTCATCTTGCGTCAATTCGCTGAAAGGGACGGGAATGTAGCCCAATTCGCTGTTGATTTTCATCACAGGACCGCTTGTTGTGATGCCAAAAACCTTTGCGGCAGGGTACAGGTCGCGGGCAAGATTAAAAGCCGCTTTTTTGATAGAACGCGCCAAACCGTGTTTGCGGTATTCGGGGTCAACAATTAAGCCCGAGTTGGCAACATAATTGGCTTGACTCCACGTTTCGACGTAGCAAAAGCCAATCACACGGTCACCGTCAAGCGCGATAACTGCATGACCCGTAATTAATTTTTTAGCAATATATTTAGGATCGCGTTTGGCAATGCCTGTACCGCGTACCCGCGCTGATTCTTCGATAAGGTCGCAAATAGTTTGCGCATGGATAGCATGTTCTTCTGTTCCCGGGACAATTTGAAATTTCTTGATAGACATATTTTCTTGATTACTCATTTTTTCTATTCCAATGATAAATTAAAGATGATAAAAGCTGATTTTAACCTCAGATACTGAGGGGTGTAAAACAATTGTATCAAAAATAAATTAGTAGCGATTTGGACTATTGCTCTCCCGAAGGTATTCGAGATGTAAACAGACTTCGCTCGCGGAAAAGAGAGTAATGTGGTTCATTTTTCGGGCAAAGCCCGAAAAATGAACCACCTCTCCTTTTTGCCGCACTCACGGCTAAATCTTTAGATAAATTAGACGCAATTAAGCGTTTTCGTCATTCCTTTATCAGCCAATAAAAGGGACAAATAAAGAAAATAACATAATTTTAATTTTTATTAGATGGAATAGGTGGACGTGATTTTAATTAAAAATTGTTATTGATTAATCAATACAATATCAAATTTAAGATTTCAAAGGGTAATGAATTAGTCAATTAACCTTTTGAAATTTGGAATCTGAAATTAAAAGGAATCCTGTGGGCTTGTACGGCGACCTTCCTTGAAGGGCTTGTGCCGTGTATAATTTATTTCGACACGCTGCTGCGTGGCGGAATACGGCTTGGGTGGAACGGTCTGGTCGGTCGTTCTAAGGTTGGAAAATGATATGTAGCCGTTATTTTTTTCATTATGGCACAAAAGTAAGCATCTTGTATGGATTGTGCAATAGTTGAGCCGAATAAAATTTTATTTTAACAAAAAATTTAGAATTTTAAAAATGCAAGGTAAGTCACGCGCTCGCTTCGCTCGCGCGAAGGAGGAGAGGTGGTTCGTTTTTCGGGCTTTGCCCGAAAAACGAACCACATTCCCCTTTTTTGCGAGCGAAGTCTGTTTAATCCCGAATACCTTTGAGAGAGTTATGGGCTAAGTAATTACGTTATTTTTTACAATACTTTAATTACCTTCTGAACCCGCTTCGGTTTCGTATTTTTTCCCGTTTCAATAATAACTTCTTTGGGTGTAAATGTATCTGTTAAACGAATAAATTGCTCGTTCTGCCATTTTTCAACTAAAATCTGCTTTATTTTCTTTTCTTCGGTTACAAAATTAACACCCACGATATAAAGCGTTTTATTTTGTAGCAACAATTGCTCGGCATAGTTTTTCTCTTTGATTTGCGCTAAAGCCGCTTCTGCTGTTGAGTTGATTTTAAATTCAAAAATATAAATGACATTGGGTGCGATGCAAATTGTATCCAAACGACCTTCCGCATTTTGTAATTCTGAAAAAGTTGTTAGCCCAGTGCTATACATTAAAACGTGCATAATTGTATGAAAATACCCCTCAGTATGTTTGGTAATATCGTAGCCTGTTGAGGCAATAACGGGTGCGAAAATTTGAAAAGCGTCTTTAAGTTCTTCATCTTCCAAATGATTGCGCAGTTTAAAAGCAATGGTATATTCCGTCTCTTGCCAATCTTTGCCAACATATTCTGCCAATAAGTAAGATGCAAATGACTCGCGCACCTCTTGATTGGGAAACCCCAAGCTATAAAGCGTTGACATACCTCGACGTTCAGCTTTCTTAATCGTCAAATAGCCCGCTTGAAACAGTAAAGCAAGACTATAAAACTCTTTTAAGTTGGCACTTTGCAACAAATCACCACTCGTTTTTAGGTTTTCTAAATCCGCCATTGTGATTTGCTGCTTTCGCGCACCACGCGTCAAAATTGTTGGTGTGCCAGTTGAAAACCAATAGTTTCTAATTTGAAAACTTTGGAAAAAATTGACGATTGAAAACGGGTTATATACCCGATTTTCGTCTATACCGTCCCACGAGTAACCATTGTAATGATGTTTGATTTGTTGTAAAACATCGGCTTCCGTCAACTGATGTCGCTGTGCTGCTTCTGTAATATATTCAGCATAATAATAGTGCAATTCCGTTTCCGTGAAACCCAATAAAGTTGTAAATCGCTCGTCAAGGGTCAAATCATTGAGCATATTTAGGTCCGATAAAATACCAATTTTACCGATTTTGCTGACTCCTGTGATATAACTTCTGTGAATATAAGCACTTGAACCTTTCATTGTACCATAAAATTTTTTCAAGATTCTTATATTTTCTTGCAATTTTGTCTCATTCTCACCGACAAAATCCGTGACAGGCATTTCATATTCATCTATCAAAATGACGATAGGCATATCTTTACCTAACATTTCAATCATATCTCGAAACAAATCTTTTGAAGTTTGTGCAACGATTGATAGTTCCAGTTTCCTTGCTATTGAGGACAAATAACTCATCAAACCATCTTCTAATGAAGAAGCATCATAATCAATAGATGTAAAATCTATCCGTAAAGTGGGGCGTTTCTCAGTCTCCCAATTTATTTTGTCATATATCCATGTGTCCCTAAGCTGCTCTTTACGACCTTCGTAAATAGCGGCAACTGTATCCAAAAACAAAGATTTTCCGAAACGGCGTGGGCGCACGATGAAATTGTGTTTACCCAATTGCATCATTTCATAGATTTTTTCCGTCTTATCAACGTAAATCATATTTTCTTGCGCGAAATCTTTAATATTCTGTACACCAATACTTAATTTTTTCCTTGCCATAAATTTGTATAGTTTTATTATTTGCAAAGATAGGCATTTTTATAATTATTGCACATTTTCGCTCCTCTCGCTCGCGCAAGAAGGGGAATCTGGTTCATTTTTCATAGTCTCACCTTTTCAAAAGTTTTGGCTCTGTGACAATTTTAGCGGTAACTCACGTTCGGGGAACTTTAAAAGTTCCCCGAACGTCGGTTTACGCGGTTTTTGACGCAAAAATGCTTTATTTGCTGAGGTTTTTTTTTTGCTGCCGCTAAAATTGTCAAAGAGCCAAAGTTTTTAATTTTTGAAAAGGTTTACGGGAAATCAAGAGCTGCTGTTTCCATTTTGAAATTTTGAAATCTGAAATTGTCATAAACCCAGCATCTCCCGCATATAATCACTTTGATTGTCGTGTTTGTTCCAATAATCGCTCATCATGGACTTAATCAATGTCCCGCGACTCATTTCTTTATCCCCATCAAACTCCGCAAAACTCTTGATTTTATGCGGGAAAGCTGCTTCAAAACTTATTTCAACGCGGCGTTTTAAATCGGGATAATTGACCGTGCAGAGGCGTAAACCTTCTTCCATGTCTTTAAAAGAAATTGTGGCGGCAGAGGCCGTGACGGGTTTATGGCGCAAGCGCGTAAACGTCAAATTTGGGATAATCATCGCTTTTTCGGGCAGACTTGCGGGGTTTATACGCAATCGAGTGAAGATTTCATCTTCCAAAAGTACCCCCCGTGAAGGCGGGACAGGCTCCTCAGTATCAAACACTTTATCGCCTTCCATTTCAAAATAAGAATATTGACTGACTTTGTACGTGTTGTTTTTCACATAATCCATTTGGGTAAATACATGCCCACACCAATCCTGAACTGTTGTTGTGGCTTTCAACGAATGAGGCATTTTGACCACATCAATCGGCGTAAACAAACTCGACATGAGCGAATAATCATAAATACCCGTTTGAAAACGTGTAATTGCATTGAGTTTCAAGACGGGTACACGGTCGTCCCCTGCTTTGTCGGGATTATCTAATTTGACATGTCTGGTTTTGGATAAATCTTCCGTGACAAATACAAAAGCGGCGTATCCTTTACGCGGTTCATCGTAGCGGTCAATTTTTAAATCGTAGCTGGCAAGTTCGGCTTTTCCCGCAAACCAATAAGCGTTGAAATCATTGGGATTGACCGTTGTTTGTACGGTATTGGGTAATGCCGAAGCTGATGAAACGCTTGCTACTTTTTTAAGGTCTGAACTCGGTCCATCGCAAGCCATGAAATTAACAAGTAAGATAGCGAATATTGTCAAATAATTATTTTTCATAGATATTTTTTTTTGCAATTTAAAAGGATACAAATCCGAAAATGTTTTGTAAGATATTGATTTTCAATAAGATGAAAGTTTGCAATTTATACTTTAGAATTTGCAATTTGATATTTTTTTATTCTTTATACTGAGGGGTCTAAAAATTGGACTTGTATTTGTTTTACTTCAAACATGATTTTTAATTTCAAATTTTAGATTTCAAATTTCAATTCATACAAACAACCGACTTGAATTTCAGATTTCAAATTTCAGATTTCAAGTCATACAAACAACCAATACCGTACTAAAACGATTAAAAAGACTAAATGGTTGTCGTATTTATCTTTCAATTCGACGATTAGATTTCAAATGCCAATTTTTGATAAGTATAAAATGAGGAGTGGGCATAACCTAAAAACATCGTTTTTTGATTAAAAACAGATGTTTTGCGTCCGCTTCGCTCGCGCAAAAGGGAGGAGACATGGTTCGTTTTTCGGCGAAGCCGAAAACGAACCACATTCCTCCCTCGCGCGAGCGAAGCGAGCGCGAGATGCAAAAAACGCTTTTAGGTTATGCCCATCCCTCAAGTATAAAATTATTGCTCGCTTCGCTCGCAAAAAGCGAAGCGAGCAATAGGAAGAGATAACGATTTGAAATTCTTGAAATTCTTGAAATTTTTAAAACCTTGATTTATAGCATACTATTACAACTACCGATACTTTGACGATTACAGATTTGCTAACATTACTGAGAAAACTTTTCCGCACCCATTACGCTGTCGAGCAATCGGCTTCTGGCGTGATTATTTTCCTTTATTCCTGTATTTTAAGAAATGACGTTACGACAACTTTAAGTGCCTCGTGCGTAATAGCCAAGTGATGTATAAATGTTTTGTTCTGAACGTTTCGCGCCTTGAAAATCGCGTTAGTAACAGATGTTACGCAGAGCCGTAGGCTCGACCGATTTTGTAGCGGCGGATTTCAATCCGCCGAAAACGTACATACCCTTTTCATTAAGATTCGTAGGCTCGACCCATATTTATATGCACCGAGCCTACGGCTCTTAATGAAAAGGTTTTAAACTTTCGGCGGATTAAAATCCGCCGCTACAAAATTGGTCATGCCTACGGCATTTTTAGTACATGTGCGTAACATCAGTTACTAACATACCCTTTTACTATTTTTTGAAAAGTTATTAGGTTTTAAGCCCCCATGTTGCAGTATGATTATCTCCTAAAATGATTACTATATACTTTTGCTCGCTTTGCTCGCAAAAGAAGGGGAGGTTGTTCATTTTCGGGCAAAGCCTGAAAATGAACAAATCTTCCTCCTTTTTTGCGAGTGAAGCGAGCAAAAAAAGTGTGTAGTAATTATTTTCCCTATGTTTTGTCGTAAAGAAAGTCTAATGAAACGGTCATAATCAGGCTGTGGAATACATTAACCATAAAATTTTCGCGCTTTTAAACCTACATTTTCTTTTTTAAACCGATTTACTAATGACACCTACTTTACTTTTACGAAGTAACCTAAAATGTCGTGTTTTTATTGTTTTGTTTGGTATTTTGGCAGTATTTGACCAAAATGCCTTCGCGCAAGCGTGTTCTGGTATTAGGGGCAAAGCCTTTTCAGATTACAACTACAATGGATTAGACGACGATATTGGGTCGGTAGGCGTTGGTGGCATTGAGGTAAAACTGTGTGACGGTAGCGGTGTGGTCGGTTCGGCTATCACTGCTGCCGACGGCAGTTATGCGTTTCCTGCGGCAACAAATGGCTCTGCTTATCGCATTGAATTTAAGATTCCAGTGGCTTTAAGCCTCTACAAATTTTCGGCAACGGGCTTAAAAAGCAGCATTGCCACGCAATTTGTCATTGCATCGAACTGTACAGTTAATGTCGCGGTGGCAGTTCCTGCTGATTATTGCCAAGCCAATCCTTTTCTTATTGCCCCAATTTACGTAAACGGCGACCCTTTAATCGCGGCGGGTAGTGCAAAAGACTCGACAACACTTTTGGCAATACCTTATGATGTGCCAACGGGTACTGACTATTTACAACAAAGTAAACTCTTAAAAACGGCTCAAATCGGTTCGACTTGGGGCGTGGCTTTTCAACGAAGCCGAAAAATAATTGTCTCAACAGCAACCTTAAAACGGCACGTTGGTTTCGGACCACAAGGCACGGGCGGTATCTATTTCACGGACTTTTCTGACCCGATGAACCCCTCAGTATTGGGCAGTTTGTCGCTCGCAACGGCGGGTATAGACCCCCGTGTGACCGACGGTGTGCCATTGCCAAGTGACCCCACTTTACCTTCAAACGACGTTACAGCCTACGCGAAAGTGGGTAAAATGTCGTTGGGCGGCGCAACGATTAGCGATGATGACAAAACTTTGTACACAATCAACCTTCAAACCAACGAACTTGTAAAAATTGATATGACCGCCCTCAAAAACGATGGCGTCACTTTGCCCACTGCGGCGAATGTCACGACGGTTGCTTTACCCGCGCCTTGTGGCGCATCGGGTGCTTTTCGCCCGTGGGCAGTCAAATATTGGCACGGAAAACTCTACATTGGTGGGGTTTGTTCGGCAGAAACATCGAAAATGGCGGCTGATTTATCGGCTTCCGTTTATTGCTACGATGGTACAAATTTTAGCTTAATCAAGTCTTTTCCACTCGATTATATCCGTGGAATAGTCAAAGGCAACAGTCCTACGTTCAATAAATGGCTACCGTGGGAAGACGATTATACATTGATGTTGCAAAATGGACAAATAGATTTTTTATATCCACAACCCATTTTGTCTGACATCGAATTCGATACAGACGGCTCAATGATTCTCGGTTTTACCGACCGCATGGGCAGTCAATCGGCATTTAGAAACTACGTGCCTCGGGCTGCTTTTCCTTTTGTTTTGGCAAATGGCGTGACAGGCGGTGACATCATGCGTTTGTGCCTCAGAAGTGGTGTCTATCAAGTTGAAAATACACCCGCCGCAGGTTGTTCAACAACGGGTGGTGCAACTGATGGGCAAGGTCCAAACGGTGGTGAATATTATTGGTCAGATTACTGGACTTATGGTTTTTTAAGCGACGAAAATCCGCCGACTGCCTTTCCTTTTCCGTTTCACAACGAAATTGCGCAAGGTGGTTTGACGATGATTGCGGGTAAAGGGCAGGTGGTTTCGACGGTGCATGACCCAATTTCGGAAGCGCAAACGGGTGGGTTTACGTGGTTTGACAACACAACGGGTAAACGTCCGCGCAGCTACGAAGCCTTTATCAGCACAAATGCGACGTTCCAAAATCGCGGTTATTCGGGTCAAGCAAACGGTTTGGGCGACGTTCACGCCGCTTGTGACCCTGCACCAATTTGTATCGGAAACCGTGTGTGGGCAGATTGCAACGCCAATGGGCAACAAGATGCGGAAGAAGTAGGTATCTCTGGCGTAACTGTTACGTTGACTGCTTCAGATTGCTCATCGCCACGAACAACGGTGACAGATAAAGATGGCAATTACGAATTTTGTGGATTGGCAGAAAATACAGACTATTATTTGCGTTTCGGCGCGACTGGAAGTTTCGATTTTGCGTCTCAAAAATTGACCGTCGGCGGTATTCCTTACACTATTTCACCTTTGGATTTTGGTCTTGGCACAAACCCCGACGAAAACGATTCAGACGCAGAATTGCCAAATGCAGGTGCTGGTGTCTGTGAAAACGATTTGCCATTCATCCGTGTAAGAACACTTGGGGCGGGTTGTACCCAAAATAATTACGATATTGGTTTGGTCACGCCTCGGTTAACAACTTTGACGGCAGCAACTACGCCCACTTCATGCAGTGGCGAAATTGACGGAACAATTACGATAACAGCAGTTTATACGCCTGTTACAGCAATAGAATACAGTAAAGACGATGGTGTAACTTGGCAAGCCTCAAATGTTTTTACCAATTTAGAAACACGTTTATACAATTTGAAAGTACGTATTGCGGGGTCAACTGCCGTGAATACGTGTACAGGCGAAACATTGACAGCTACGGTCGTGGCAGGGGCAAAAATAAATCCGCCCGTTACGACTGCCGATGATATTTGTTGGTATGAACTCACATCACGTTTGAATGGCATGACAGCCGCTTGCGATGCTTGCCCAGGTGCTTTGTTGCCAAAAATCACTTGGTGGACAGCAGCCGTAGGGGGCATAAAAGTGGGTGAGGGAAGTCCCTTCTCACCTGTAAGATTAGCAGTTGGGGCGGCAGGTTATGTTGACCCTGCGGTAGAGGGAACAACCGTTTTTTATGCGCAATGCGAATGTGGCACACGCTGCGTAAGCGATAGAACGGCTACTAATTTCACCGTTTTTCCGCGTCCTCTACCCGTCGTCTCGGGCGAATTATTTCCTTGTCCCGCTTCAACGGTCACTTACACGACCCCCTCAGTAGTGGGCAGTTCTTGGGTGTGGTCATTGCCTTCGGGCGGTGGTACAATTGTGTCAAGCAGTGACAATTCTGTCACGATTAGGTGGACAAATACAGCAGGTGCAGGTCCTTTTGACGTAAGAGTAGTGGAAACAAACGCCAATAATTGTTCGCACGGCACAAACTTAGCGGTAAGTACTAAGCAAACGAATATGGCTTGTGTGGGTAGCCTTAACGTGTCGGTTGACCACAATTGCCAAGTGACATTAACCACAGACAATATATTAGGACGGCGTGTGATTGGTGGCAGCACGTTTAAAATTCAGATTACTCATGCTTCTGGGCAGGTTTTATACGAGGGTACTGGGTCGGTAACAATTGATGCAGGAATGTACAATTTGCTGGGCAGAACGGTTCAATACCGCGTGACTGAGTCTTGTTCAGGCAATAGTTGTTGGGGAAATATTTTGTTTGAAGACAAAACACCTCCCAGATTGACTTGTCCTGATAATGTAACTGTGAGTTGCGCACAAATGATTGACGGCACTATTTTGCCTTCGGTAACAGGTCAGCCTACGGTAGGTGACTGTTCGGGAACAACACAAAGTTACAACGATGTCACCCGTATTACCAATTGTCAAACACCGTTCACGGCTTTACCTGCTGACTTGACGGCAATTTATCCTGCAACATTCCCCACAACGGGTGATATTGTACAGATTATTTTGAGAGAATTTAGTGTAAAAGATTATTACAATAACGTTGGTCATTGCTATCAATATATTTTTGTGAGACGCAGTAATTTAGCAAATATTGTTGCACCACCAAGTACAATTGAAGTGAGTTGCACCAATTTTACGGGTACAATTGACCCCTCAGTATCGGGCTACCCTTTGCTCGATGTGGACGGTGATTTTACAACAACATTCGACCGTCTGACTATTATGCAATCAGCCTGTCGTTTGACAGCTAATTATACTGACCAAACTTTTACTGTTTGTGGTGGTTCAAAAAAATTGGTACGCACTTGGACGGTTTACGATGACTGTGCTTCGGGCGGTGGTTCATCAAAAACGTGTACTCAAACCATTGCAATTACCGACAAAGCGACCCCCTCAGTATCAGCACATTTTACGCAATATCAGCGCGTAGGCGATGGTTTAGTGGGTGTTGATGCCGTTGTCAATTTTAATACGGCGGGCGTTGAATCCGTTTCTGGATTGAGCAATTCTTACAATTGCGGTGGCAAAGCGCGTTTTACCATAAAAGGGAAAGACAATGGTTGTGTCAAATCGGCGTTGACGTTTAGAGTGAATGATTCGCGGGTGCGTTTGATGGCGGGTTATCCGCAATATAATCCCACAACTTACGAAACGATAGCGATGTACGAATTGGAGGTGGATAGATATGATGATTACACCATTACTTTTTCGGCAACGAACGCTTGCCAAACGGTATTACTGGAAAAGTCATTCCGCGTAACAGTTCAGGACAACGCATCGCCAAATGCAAGTTGTAAAGGCGCGCAAGTTTCTCTAAATAATATTGGAACAGCCCTTGTTTATGCCGAATCCATCAACAATAGTTCAACGGACAATTGTGGGATTAGCCGCATAGAAGTTCGTAGAATGAAGGTGTGTGGCACGGCAAATACCAATTTTGCGCCTTACATGGAGTTTTCTTGCTGCGATGTTTTGGATACGATTCAAGTTGTGCTACGGGTTTGGGATTATGCAGGAAACTATACTGATTGTATGACTAACGTGACCGTAACGGATAAAATGGGACCTACTTGTTACCCATTGCCGCGTCGGATTATCAATTGTGCTGATTTGAACTTGAATACCCTTGATACTTATGGAACGCCGACTTTTGCGGACAATTGTGGCATTAAAGACACCCTTTATACAGTAAAAGAAGACTTGACCAATTGCCGAATTGGGACAATTACCCGCAAATGGGTCGTTTCTGACCGTATGGGTTTGAAAGACAGTTGCCAGCAAGTGATTGAAGTAAAAGGACAAAGCGATTTTACGGTTGACTTTCCCGATGACATTGTAGCGGGTTGTTTTGCGACGGTGATGACAAAAGAACAAGCACGCACCGCGATTTTATCGAATCCGCCAACAGTAGATGGGCACATCATCAACAATGGTTGCGGTGTTTTGATGGTGGAAGTAACAGACGATACACTGACGGCTGTGCCTGATGCGTGTTACAAGATTTTGCGTAAATTTACGGTGATTGATTGGTGTAAATACAACCCCAACAACACCAACTTGAATCAATATGGTGCTGGTTTTGGACAACCTATTTGTGGTGACGTACACGGTAATCCGTTGTGGTTGACTCAAAATTTAGCGGCTTGGCAAAGTCTGAGCCGTCCTTCATGTGCAGTGCCTGAGGAACGTCGTTTCCGCGATGCAGACGGACTTGGCGGAACGGGGGCGTATCCAGATGCGTTTTCAGATGGTGTGATGCGTTTTACCCAAATTATCAAAATTTTGGACAATACACCACCCGTTATTTTACCTTATGTCGCAGATACGGTTATAAAAAGTGCATCAGTAGATTGTATTGACAACATCAGATTGTCCATAAAAGCCACCGACCAATGCGTGGGTGAACGGGTACAAAATCTCGATTTTGTTTCTTACTATTGGGACGCTACGGACGTGGCAACGAATACGGTCGTTAAAACGGGTACGACAAACGACGTTTTATTGGAAAATGTACCATTTGGTAAAACCTACAGAATTGGCTGGCGCGTGCATGACCGTTGTGGCAATTTGGTTTTTGGAACGCAATTCGCAAAACTTGTAGATGTAAAAGCACCTGCTTTGGTTTGCCGCGATATTAATGCAGAATTGGCACGCGGCACAAATGGCGCGTGGGTTGTGGCTACTTTGGCAGATTTATTTATGTCAACGGCGGATAATTGCACGCCAAGAGCCTTTTTAGAGAGCAAATTGACGATGGAGAGGACAGCAAATTCAACAAATACCTACCCCTCAGTAATCAATACTTCCGTTACGTTTGATTGCTTAGATGCGGGTAAAGATGTTCCGATTCGTTTGTGGACTTACGATGCGGCAAACAATGCCAATTTCTGCGAAGTAAAAGTACGGGTACAAGACAATTTGGGTGCTTGCACGCTAAATCCGACGGCGAGTATTAACGGAAAAATTACCAATGATAAAAACGTTGATATCGCAAATGTAGTCGTTACGGCGAGTTCAAATGGGGCAACTATCGGCACGGCAACGTCAACTACGGCGGGTAATTTCAGCTTTGCAACGGGCGTTTCAATGGGTGGTGATTATGCAATTAGAGCAGAGAAAACCGATGGCGTTTTGAATGGCGTAACGACTTTAGACATTGCTTTAATGTCGAAACACGTTCTTGATATTCAAATGCTGTCAAATCCTTATCGGATTATTGCGGGCGATGTGAATCGAGACGGCGAATTATCGGGTATTGATATGTTGCAAACTCGTCGCGTTATTTTGCGCGTCACCCCTCAGTTTGCGGGTGGAAAAACATGGCGTTTTGTTGACAAAAGATACATTTTTGATTTCCCAGAAAATCCACTGGCAGAAGACTTCCCCGAATCGGTTATACTCACAAGTATTCCTGCGGTGGCACAAGCCAACTTTATCGGCATCAAAATAGGTGACGTGAGTGGTAATGCTTGGGCTGGTGCGCAGGGTAATATGCCTGTGGTGCGCGGCGCAAACAAAGTGCAGGTACTTGAAGTTGATGACGTAAAAATGGAAGCGGGTAAAGAATACACGGTAAAGATTCGGGCAACGGATTTTATAGCCCAAGGGCTTCAATTTACCTTAAATTCTGCTGATGGACTCGACATTTTAAAGGTTTTAAACGGAAATTTACCAGATATGTCTGAAACAAATTTTGGATTATTCAAAAATGCAGTAACTTTGAGCTGGAATGGTGATTTTGTTGAGAAAACGGAAGATATTTTGACTATCGTGGTTAGAGCAAAAAAGAATATGGATTTAAGTGAGGCTTTAACAATTGGTTCAAACTTGACAAATTCGGAAGGTTTTGATGCTAAAGGCGTGCTTTTAGATATAAAACTGTCTTTTAAAGGTCAGAACAATGCAGAAAATTTTGCTTTGTATCAAAATCAGCCTAACCCGTTTTACGAGGATACAAAAATTGCTTTTTATTTACCTTCAGATTCTAAAGCAAAACTTATTGTTTCAGATGCTTCTGGCAAGGTTTTAAAGGTAATAGAAGGCAGCTATGCAAAAGGCTACAACGAAGTCCCATTAACAAAAACCGAATTAAATACATCGGGCATTGTTTTTTACAGATTGGAAACGCCAACGCATACAGCCGCAAGAAAAATGATTATAATGCAATAAATTAAGTAGTTAGCCATTTTCTTACACACCAACCGATTTGACTTTAATACTCGCTAATTACTTTTGAAAATATCGTTTTGAGTTTTAGATCGGTTTTTTTGATGAAGTCTCGTGTCTGCGGATACGGGACTTTTTTTGTGTAAATACGAGCCATTGAGCAATTTTACGCTTGGGGTTTGCCGATGCGTCTGCTTGAACCGTTTTTAAATAAAAAAAACAAGTTTTGTAGTATAAAACGCGGCTTCGCCGCGTAAAAATCTAATGGAGAGAGCCGTTTTTTTTGTTAAAAATTTGAAACCATACATAAAATTCTAAAACGCATAAAAGTATATCCTTGCGCTCGCTTCGCTCGCGCAAAGGGAGAAGAGGGGTTCATTTTTCGGGCTTTGCCCGAAAAATGAACCCCATTTCCCCTTCTCGCGCGAGCGAAGCGAGCGCGAGAAGCAGCAGTTTAGATTTTATGTATGGTTTCAAAACAAAAAAAACGGCTCGCTCCGAAAAAAACTCCGCGCGCCGCTGAAGGCGGCGCGTTCTGGGTGGCTACCACAAAATTTGGGTTAAAAATTTATTTCGATTGATGACTGCGGCGTTTCAACAGCTTCTTATACGCGCTCAATATGCTCTTTGTAAAAAGTCGCTTGTTTCAAAATTGCTTCCAATTCCTCCGCAGGCATTTTATTGAGCATCGGATACATCATGCCAATACGCGGATTTTTTGCTAATTTATCGCGATGTCTGTCATAAAAATCCCAATAAAGACTATTGAAAGGACAGGCTTTGTGTCCGTAGCGCAGTTTTTTATCGTAGTGACAATTTTGGCAATAATCACTCATTTTATCTATGTAATTGGCTGAACCCACGTAAGGTTTTGTGCCAACAATACCACCATCAGCGTATTGACTCATACCCCGCGTATTGGTGATTTCAACCCACTCAGAAGCGTCCATATAAATACCCAAATACCAAGCGTCAACGTGGTCGGGGTGTACACCCAAAAGGAGGGAGAAAGCACCCGTTACCATAAGGCGTTGAATGTGATGGGCGTAGGCTTTATCTAAAGACTGCCCGATGGCATTTTTGAGGCAATTCATCTGCGTATCACCCGTCCAAAACCACGACGGTAATTCGGCTTGGTGATTGAAAAAATTGAGTGTGGCAAAGTTGGGCATTTGCGCCCAATACACACCGCGCATGTATTCGCGCCAACCAATTATTTGGCGTACAAAGCCTTCAATCTGGGCAATATCAATCGTTTTTTGGTGGTTTTTCCAGTATTCTACACATTGCGCTACAACTTCTAAAGGCGAAATGAGTTTAATATTTAACGCAAAACTGAGTTTAGAATGAAACAAAAGCGTGTCGCGCTGAGTCATCGCATCTTCATAAGTGCCGAAATGAATAAGCCGTATTTTCATAAAATGGTCGAGTAATTGTAAGGCTTCTGCGCGGGTAACACACCAATCAAAGTGCTTTTCGTCAATGCGCCCGATAGTTTCAACACCCATTTTGTTCAACATGGCGACTAAATCACTCACATTTTGGTTAAAATACTGAGGGGGTGGCACAACAAAGTTTTTGGGTAGTTTTTGACGATTTTCAGCGTCAAAATTCCACCGATTACTGAGGGGTGTCTTGCCGTCATCTTCCATCAAAATATGATGTTTCACCCGCATTTTTCGGTAAAAGGTTTCCATCAAATAGGTCTTTTTACCTGCAAAAAGCGTGGCTAAATCTTCTCGCTTACTCAAAAAATGTTGGGTATCAAACACAGTCGTTTTTATGCTTTTGGCGCGTAATTTTAAAGTAAATGCTTTTAAAATCTCATCAACTCTATATTCATCGGGCAATTGATAGTCAAATGATGAAATCTCGTTTGCTTCAATTAAATTACTGATATTTTGCTCAAAACTTTGGGCATTATCGGCATCATCTAATTTAAAATATCGGACATTAAAACCTTGACCTTCAAGCGTTTGGCTAAAATTGCGCATCGCTAAGAAAAAGCCCACAACCTTTTGGATATGGTGTTTGACATACTGTGTTTCAGGCAGTACTTCCATCAGTACATAGAGTGTGTCTGCATCTTTTTCTTTAAACCAAGAATGACTGGCGTTGAGTTGGTCGCCTAAAATGAGGCGTAGTTTTTTATACATAAGTGGGAGGACAATATTATTTGATAATTATTGAGTTTGAAACCATACATAAAATCCAAACTGCTGGTTCTCGCGCTCGCTTCGCTCGCGCGAGAGGGAAATGTTGTTCATTTTTCGGGCAAAGCCCGAAAAATGAACAACCTCTCCTCCTTTTGCGCGAGCGAAGCGAGCGCAAAAGTGCCTTTTAATGCGTATTTTGAATTTATGTATGGTTTCAAATTATTGAGAAGTTTCATTTTAACTGAACAAACTTATGTTAATTATAATTGAGGAGTGGGCATAACCTAAAAGCGTTTTTTGCATCTCGCGCTCGCTTCGCTCGCGAGGGAGGGGAATGTGGTTCGTTTTTCGGCGAAGCCGAAAAACGAACCACATTCCTCTCCCTTTTTGCGCGAGCGAAGCGCGCGCAAAACATCTGTTTTTAATCAAAAAACGATGTTTTTAGGTTATGCCCACTCCTCAATTACTTAGCTCAGGCTCGCTTCGCTCGCACGAAAGTAGGAGAGGTGGTTCATTTTTCGGGCTTTGCCCGAAAAATGAACCACATTCCCCCTTCTCGCGCGAGCGAAGCGAGCGCGAGAAGCATCGTAAAATTAGCGATTATCTATGACTAACTACTTAGCTGATTTTTAGCGACTTAGATTCTGTATTCCGAAGTTGTAAAGCACTTTTTACGCAAAGTGAAACTTCCCAAAAATTTTCGATTTTCAAGCAAAAAAACGCACTCGCCCTTGACAGATTTATTTTTTGCCTCGCTTGCGCATAGCTAAATATTTATGTCAATGCCAATCATTTCAGCTACTTCACGACCCGTTTTCATAGCCGCGTTTAGCGATGGATACGCCGCGTAGTCGCCGCAACGATAGGTAAAATCGTTGATTTTTAAGTCTTTATACTGAGGGGGTGTTGTGAAGAATTGTGGCAATGCTTCTGGAATGTGATAAGTTTTAAGATGTTGGAAATTGTGGTTTCCTTCAAACCAATTGGGTAATTCTGCCTTTGTTTTTTCAATTAATTCAGTATCAGACAGCGTGTTTTTACCCACCAAACTCACCGAAATCAACCGCTTCCCAATAGGCGCGTAAGTCGGTGCAAAATCAGACATTACCAGTACGTGCGCAATTAATTCGCCCGCGTTTGCATTAACACAGAGATAGGATTCTGTCGTTTTTTTATTAGAAATACTTATGGGTGTGTCACTCGTGAAATACAAACAAGTGGTCTGATTGAATTTGGTATTTGGTATTTCGCCGAGCAATCGGGCGGCAGTATTTGCGTCAGTTGCCACCACGATTTTCTCCGCTTCAATGATTTGACCATTTTTCAAAAAAACGGTTTTTCCGACAATTTTTTCAACTGGCGTATTCAAACGAATTTGATGCTGTGCGAGTTGTCCTGCGATTTGTTCTGGTATCGCTTGCATACCCTTTTCAGGTACGACAACGTCCCCTTTTGAAAAATGATGAAATAAAAATTTGAAAAAGCTTGCCTCTGTCTCCAAGTTTTTTTCAAGAAAAACACCACGGAAAAAAGGTCTAAAAAAACGTTCAATTATCGTATCCGAATAGCCGTAAGTTTTCAAAAACGACAGTGTTGATTCTGGCTTTTGAGACATTTTTACTGAGGGGTCGGTAGCATTTAGAACACTCAAATTTAAAGTCAAAATTTTCAACTTATCCAAAAAATTACCTATTGGCGCGTACAAGGCTTGTGGCGCAGTCAGCAAGTTTTTTAAGGGATTGGGCATAGTAATAAAACGATTACCCTCACGAATACGCGCGCCCGAAGGTAAGGTCTTTAGGTTTAAAGCGTTGAAATCCAGCAATTTAATTGCCTCTGGATAAGACGTTAACATGACTTGGAAACCTCTATCTAAAGTAAAGCCTTCTACTGTATCCGTCCGAACACGACCACCAATACCATCTGATGACTCCAGAATTAAGGCTTCAATACCTTGGTTTTTTAAATATTTTGCGCAGGTCAGACCCGCAACACCCGCACCGATAATGACAACCATTTTTTGTTTCTTTGAGATAACGATATTTAGTAGTTCGGCATAGATAGGTAACTAATCTAAGTTTCGTAGAAGTGCCTCAAAACGCGCCGCCTTCGGCTTATCCTTAATGCACGAAATACGAACATACTGAACCCAATAATGTTTTAACGATGCGGGTATTTCTTCAAACCTTCAAAAAATCAGAAGGCATTTGTCCCATTACTTTTTTAACTGCTCAATTGGACATAGTAGCGAAGCCGCGTTTTTATACCAGAAAACTTAGATTAATTGTAATTACTTACTCGCGCTCGCTTCGCTCGCACGGAGAGAGAGAGGTGTTCATTTTTCGGGCAAAGCCCGAAAAATGAACCACATTCCCCTTTTTTGCGAGCGAAGCGAGCTATGGGCTAAGTAATTACGATTAATTAACTTTATTTGTGCAGTTTACTCAACGACTTTGCGAATAAAATCTACATTTGCTTTTATTTCAAACATTAATAACCTGTAACCTATTTGTCTTATGGAAGCGTGGCGTAATTTGCAAAATAAACCCACTTATGCGATTGTTTTTTTTATCGGACTTGCCCTGTTTTTGAGTTCTTTGCAATTGACGATTCGGTATGTGTCCACTTTTGAAACTCGCGAAGGATTCGTCCCTTACGACCCTTTTATGACTTATTTACCTGCCGTAGATATGTCTGCTTATATATTTTTGTTGCTATACGGGACTGTCATATTTGCTGCTTTTTATTTTATTCAAGACCCAAAAATATTGCTCACTTTTGCATTTACTTTTGGTTTTATGTACTATATCCGTGCGCTCTGCATCACCTTAGTACCGTTCAATGAACCCGCCTCTTTGATACCTTTGAGTGACCCATTCATAGAAAAATTGGGCGTTTATCAAGCCTTTGTCAAGCGTGATTTATTTTTTTCGGGGCATTTTGCTTCTGTTTTTATTCCTTATCTTATCCTCCGTAAAATTCGTTTTAATTGGGTCTTTTTGGCTTCTGCTGTCGCTATGGGTATTATGATAATGTTTCAACATATTCATTATTCTTACGATATTTTCGGTGCAATTGTCTTCAGTTATTTGTCCTACTATTTGGCAGATAAATTAATAGCGAAATTTCAGTTTTAGCACCTCCCGAAGGTTTGTAAAACCGAGTGTGGTACTTTATTTATTTGCGATTCCTAAGCAGTTACGATTTTTTATAAGCGAAATTTTGAAACCATACATAAAATCTAAACTGCTGGTTTTCGCGCTCGCTTCGCTCGTGCGAAGGGGGGAATGTGGTTCATTTTTCGGGCAAAGCCCGAAAAATGAACCACCTCTCCTCCTTTTCTGCGAGCGAAGCGAGCAGAAAAGCGTTTGTCGAGAACCCCTCCACTAAAATTGTCAAAGAACCTTTTTAAATTTTTGAAACCATACATAAATTCAAAATACGCATTAAAAGGCACTTTTGCGCTCGCTTCGCTCGCGCAAAAGGAAGAAGAGGGTGGTTCATTTTTTCGGGCAAAGCCCGAAAAATGAACCACATTTCCCTCTCGCGCGAGCGAAGCGAGCGCGAGAACCAGCAGTTTAGATTTTATGTATGGTTTCAAATTTAAATTGAATTAGGATAGACTGGATTTAAAAAGAGGGAAGTATTTAAAGAGTGTGGCGAGTCGCATTACTGCCATAACCCGCAAATTAATGACTTGCTCTATACGTTTTCACCGCTTCCGTCAATTTAGGTACAACATCAAACAAATCACCGACAACACCGTAGTCTGCCGCCTTGAAAAACGGAGCTTCAGGGTCTTTATTAATCACCACAATGACACGACTGTTGTTGACACCCGCCAAATGCTGAATGGCACCAGAAATACCAATGGCAATGTACAAATTTGGGCGAATCGCGACGCCTGTTTGTCCGACGTGTTCGTGGTGAGGACGCCAATGGGCATCGGCAACGGGGCGAGAACAAGCTGTTGTCGCGCCTAAAGTCGTTGCCAAATCCTCAACAATACCCCAATTTGATGGGTCTTTCATGCCACGACCTGCCGACACGACCAATTCTGCTTCTGGCAATGGCACAATACCTTCGGCTGTTTTCACCGCTTTGACCGTAACACGGCTTGCAGGAGCTGAAATACTGAGGGGGGTAACAGCAACATTACCGCCCGTGATTTCAGGTGCAAGGGCATTGCCCATCAATGAAATCACTTTAATATCTGATGAAATCGTAAATTCAGCAATCGCTTTACCCGAAAAAACGCCTTTACGGACTTTAAAACCACCCGCAACCGTAGGCAATGCATTCGCACCCGATACCAAACCAGCGTTCAATCTGACGGCGATACGTCCTGCCAATGCTTTGCCCATTGCAGTATTTGCCACAATCACGACGTTTGCACCCGTTTGTTTTGCCGCGTCTGCAATGATTGACGTGTAAACTTGCGAATCAAAAGCCGATACCCCCGACACATTATACACGGCAGTTGCGCCGTACTGACCGAGTTGTTCTGCATTATTGACCGCGCCCAATGTCAATGCACTGCACTTTGTTCCAAGCATATTGGCTACTTTTGTACCGTAAGTGACGGCTTCTAAAGCGGCTTTTTTAAAATTCCCTTTGTTGCTTTCAGCAAAAACTAAGACCATGAGAATTGATTTTTTTTATTGATTAAATCTCGCGCTCGCTTCGCTCGCGCGGGGAGTGGTGTGGTTCATTTTTCGGGCAAAGCCCGAAAAATGAACCACATCTTCTCTCTTTTAAGAACTGTTATTAGATAACTTTAGCTTCTTCGTGTAAAAGACGTACTAATTCGTCCATATCGTCCGCACCAAGCATTTTGACACCTGCTTTTGCTGGCGGCAATTCAAAATAACTCACTACTGAGGGGTCATTGAAAGGTTGTGGTGCAACGACGGCAAGCGGTTTTGATTTGGCTTTCATAATGCCCATCATATTGGGAATCCGTTGTTCTGCCATACCTTTTGATGCCGACACGACAAAGGGCGTAGCCACTTCCAAAACTTCAATACCACCTTCAATATCGCGCTCAATTGTTGCGGTATTGCCAGTCATATCCAATTTTGACGCGTAGGAAATAAATGGCAAATCCATGTATTCGGCAATCATCGCCCCTACTTCTGAGCCATTGTAATCAATTGTTTCCTTGCCCGTGAACACTACGTCAAAGCCTTTGTCTTTGGCATACGCTGCAATTTGGAAAGCCGTACCCATCGCGCTCTTGGCGTCAAGGTCAATTCGAACAGCGTCGTTGGCATCAAGAGCCAAACCTTTACGGATAATTTGGTCGTTTTCCGCCAAACCCACATTAATAAGCGTGACACTACCACCCGTTGCTTTTGCCAAATCAATGGCGCGAACGAGCGCGTACCACTCATCGTAAGGATTCATGATAAACTGGACACCCGCCCCGTTGAAGGCAGTTGAATCGCCGTTAAAGGAGATTTTGGCAGTCGTATCGGGTGTTTTTGATACACAAACAAGAATTTTCATTATCTAATCGTTAAAATTGTTTTTTCTTAAATGATAAAATGTAGTCGCTACAATCCGTAGATAAAACACACTTTGAAACCATACATAAAATCTAAGCTGCTGGTTCTCGCGCTCGCTTCGCTCGCGCAAGAGGGGGAATGTGGTTGATTTTTTCGGGCAAAGCCCGAAAAATGAACCACCTCTCCTTCTTTTGCGCGAGCGAAGCGAGCGCAAAAGTGCCTTTTAATGCGTATTTTGAATTTATGTATGGTTTCAAAAAACACACTACATGATAACCAAATGTGGTCAAAAAAGTTGTTGTATTTTTGAATGGGCAAATGTAGGGAAAAAATGAGAAAAAGCAAATTTTAGCGAATATTCGCTAAATATTTTTCTGCTAATTCTGGATTGAAACCAAACTTAATGGGGGTTTTTAACCCGCGTTAGATTGCGTCTTCGGCTTGATTGATTTGAATTAGGATAAGCAGTATAAAAAAGATGAAAAGGATTTGCCCTTTACCCCCGTGCTTGTATAAGTTCTTTTCATCTTTTAAAATCCTGTCAACCCTCATTCAAGCATACGTGTTCAAAAATAGGTTAATAAAAACATAAAAGCCTTATAAATATTTTCGTTTAAACGATTTATTACATTATATTTGTAGCGTAATTTTAGAGATTTCAGATTTCAGATTTCAGATTCTTGAAATTTGAAACCCTCGAAGCCTCACTTCACAATCAAACATTAAGTGAAACGCTATGCGACAACTCGTTAAATACTGCCTTTTGGCACTCCTCGCTTTCGGCGCGACAACCTTCGGTACGGCACAAACGCTGGTCGAAAAAGCCGATAAACAATACGAACTACACGCTTATCGCCTTGCTTCGCAGAGCTACGAATCGCTTTTAGCGCGTGGAGAAGATGAATGGGGCGCAACTTCGCGGCTTGCCGATTGCTATGTTCACCTCAACGAACCCGCAAAAGCTGCCCAACACTATGCCCGTTTGGTGGGTGATGGCAAGGCAAAAGACGAGGATTTTTTACAATTCGGACGTACTTTGATGATGCTTGGACGGTATGACGAAGCCTCAACGCAGTTTGCGATTTATCAAAAAACGAACCTCGTAGCGGGTACACATTTTTTGAAATCTTGCAAATTTGCCATTGAAAACGATAATGCCAATTCAGATTTTAAGATTCAGCCTTTGGCAAAAGTCAATACGGCGGCGGCAGATTTTGGTGCGGTGATTGTGAAAGACCAATTAATTTGGTCGTCATCGCGGACAGATATGAAGCGGACAAAAAACAATAATAGCACGCGGTCTGAATTGTCGGGTGGTGTGTCCAATCAGTTGTTTGCTGCACCGATTGAGGGAATTTCAAACGCGCCTTTCAAATTGCGTTTTTTGAAATCAGATTTTAAAAACGTCTTCAATGAAAGCCAACCTTCTTTTTCTGCCGATGGCAAAACAGTCGCGTTTATGCGCAATAACTTTGCCGAAGACGAGCGTTTTATGTCGTCTGCGGGTTTAGAAATGAGCGTTTATACAGCAACTGTTGATGACGAAGGCAATTGGAGCAACGTGAGAGCCTTTCCTTTCAATAACGGAGCAACGGGTTTTCCTGCCTTATCAGCCGATGGCTTGACGCTTTATATGGCGGCAATTCGTACGGGCGGACAAGGTGGTTTTGACTTGTACAGCAGCACAAAACGCGGCAATACATGGGGCGAACCACGCAATCTGGGCGGTGCAATCAATACATCTGGCGATGAAATCACGCCTTTTGTGGAAGGCAAAACCTTGTATTTTTCTTCGGACTGGCACATCGGTTTTGGCGGTTTTGACGTATTCAAAACGGAAGGGATTGCTGGCGAAATCACGAATATGGGCATCGGTGTAAACTCGTCAAATGATGATATTGGATTTGTTTTTGCCCCCTCAGTAGCGACGGGCTTTTTGACCTCAAATCGGAATGGTGGCACGGGCAAATACGATATTTATCGTTTGTCTTCAACGGGCGAAACAGTTAATGTGGTGATTGTTGATGAAGCAAAACGCCCAATTGACAAAGCCCAAGTAACAGTGACTTCGGGCAATGCGGCTAATTTTGTGGCACAACGCGGCGGCAATTACATAGCTAATCTAAGTGATAGAAAACCTTTGACAATTTTGATAAAAAAGGAAGGTTTTAAAACAATGACCCAAGTTATTGACCCACAATTTGGCGCAGGTCAGCGCATTTTGGAAGTAGAAATGGAGCGCAATACTCCCCAATCGCAGTCCACAGTTGCTGTGGCATCTGTACCAGTACCAGAATACACGGGTTTGGTGATTGACGGGGCAACGGGTGAGCCGCTTGAAGGGGTTGTTGTGCGTTTGACAAATCAAGTGACGAATACGCAGACAGAAAAAACAACAAACGGACGCGGGCGATTTAGCTTCCCAATGGCGGCAGATGCGCAATTGTTGCTGACTTTTTCCAATCAAAAATTTGTGGTCGCTCAGAAAATAGTGAAAGCAAATGAGCAAACATCAAAATACATCGGTGAGATAGCGTTGAAACCGTCTGATGTGACGGATAAATTCGCACAGATAGAAGAAAAGAAAAAACCTGTAAAAGTAGGCTCGGCTGCCCCTGCTGTCAGCATTTACAGCACGCAAGCCATGCCTAAAAATAAAAAAGACACCCCCTCAGTACCAGAAGCAACAGAAGATAAAACACCTGTACAAACCAAAGGCGAGCCAGCTTTTGCGGTGCAAGTAGCCGTTTCGACATCGAAAGATGTATTGAGTTTGACCAAATTCAGCAATTTGAAGAAAATTGGTAATGTCTATGTTGTACCAGAAGATGGCAAACAGAAGATTCGTTTAGGTGTGTATCGCACGCGGGCGGAAGCAGATTCGGTAGTGAAAGCGGCAAAGGAGTTGAGTTATGAGGGCGTCTTTGTCACCCAAGAAAAAAATGGGGCGGCAGTGGCGGAAAACATGCTCAAAGTAGTGCCTAAATCAGCACCTCAAAAAGTAGTTATACCGAAAGCTGTTCCCGACCAATATGTAACAGTAGCAGCGCGTTCAAAAGCGGTTGAGCTACCTGCGCCTAAAGTAGAAACACCCGTTAAGCCTAAAGTGGAAGATAAAGCGTTTAAGGTAAAAATAGCGGCAATGAAAAAGCCCGATTTATTTAACGATGAAAAAGTAGCAACACTTTGGAAAGTTGAAACAGTCAAAGAAGGCGAATGGACAGTTTTTGTAATGGACGGTTTCAAAACTTTGGAACAAGCCAAAAACATGAAAAAGAAAGTACAAGCCACGGGCTATAAAGACGCAAAAGTAGTGGTGCGTGATGGCGAAAAATTGCGCGTTGTGGATTAAGGGGATTTTAAGAATTTCAATGTTCGATGGGCTTAAACCGACGTTTGGGGAACTTTTAAAGTTCCCCGAACGTAATTCTACTTTGGCACTCTGAGAATTATTCACAACTGGCTCTTTTTCGCTTTGCTCAAAAATCGCCCCAAGAGAATTTATTTGGGTCGAGCGTGTTTTGAAAGAAAAATCTACGATTTTTCTTTCAAAACACGCTCGACCCGATAGATTTTTCCGCACACGACTCAGCACATAAAAGTAGCGACTATTTATGAACACCTACTTACCTCAAAATTTAATCTCTTGACTGATGCCTTAATTCATCGAAATCAACGTTTCAAAAGATTTTAATGCCTTTCCACTCATCAAGGCTTCATCGGCTTCTGCAATACAATCCACAAGCGATACTTTAGGTTTAAAACAATTAATCGCAATGCCCGCATTGACGGAAATGGCGTCGCGTTGTGCGGTGGTTGCCGACCCCCTCAGTATATTTGTGAAAATTACGCCCGCTTCTTCTACCGTGTCGCCCCCAAATAAAGACGCTTGTGTAAGTGTCTGTTTACCAATGCTTTCGGGTGAAATCAACTGCTCGCGGTCGTTCATTTTTAATTTAAAATCGCCCGTCAAACTTACTTCGTCGTAGCCATCTAAACTGTGGACAATAGCGTAGGATTTATTGGGCAATTCCTGAAAAATGTATTGGTACAAACGCGCCAATTCTAAAGAAAAAACACCCGTCAATTGATGCGTTGGTTGTGCAGGATTGACCATTGGACCGAGTATATTGAAAAAAGTTTTAACACCCAATTGTTTGCGAATCGGACCAACAGTTTTTAAGGCGGGGTGAAAAAGAGGCGCGTGGAAATAACAAATATTTGCCTTGTCCAATTGCCGTTTTAGTTTGTCTATATCATTTGTAAACTGATAGCCCAAATGCTGCAAAACATCTGACGAACCCGAATTTGAAGATACTCCCGCGTTGCCATGTTTTGACACCTTGTAACCCGCACCTGCCACCACAAAAGCCGATAAAGTAGAGATATTGAAGGTGTTTTTGCCATCGCCGCCCGTTCCGCACACATCAATTGAGGGCATACTGTCCAAATCAACCGCAACGCACAATTCCAATAAGGCTTCTCTAAAACCTTGCAATTCTTCAACCACAATAGGACGCATCAAATAAACGGTAATAAATGCCGCAATTTGCGCATCATTGTACTTGCCCGTTGAGATATTAACTAATAATTCTTTTGCTTCTGTTTTACTGAGTTTTTTATGCTCAAATAATTTTTGTAAAATGATTTTCATGAGTTTTTATTGTTTAGCCCCTAACCCCCAAAGGGGAAATATGAACGAATCCTGTTAGTTTTATTCAGTAAATAAACATTTGTAATTACTTAGCCACGCGCTCGCTTCGCTCGCGCGTGGGAGAAGAAGTGGTTCGTTTTTCGGGCAAAGCCCGAAAAACGAACCACATTCCCCTTTTTTGCGAGCGAGGCGAGCTATGGGCTAAGTAATTACAAATATTTGAGAGATGGGCATAACCTAAAATCGTTTTTTGCATCTCGCGCTCGCTTCGCTCGCGCGAGGGAGGGGAATGTGGTTCGTTTTTCGGCTTCGCCGAAAAACGAACCACGTCTCCTCCCTTTTGCGCGAGCGAAGCGCGCGCAAAACATCTGTTTTTAATCAAAAAACGATGTTTTTAGGTTATGCCCATTCCTCAATTACAAATATTTTTAGCTTTTATCGAGTCAAACTGCCCCTTCGGGGGTTGGGGGCTTTGTGATTGTTAAAAAATATATTCCAACACATTAGATTTTTCTTGCACCAAAATAGGTGCGAAAAAATTCCGCAACATCTGCCTGCCATAATCCGTCATAATGCTTTCAGGGTGAAACTGAACACCGCAGACATTGTGCCGTTTGTGACTCAACGCCATGATAACACCTTCGCTGTCTTCGGCTGTTACCATCAAATCAGTTGGCAATGTTTGTCGTACAACTGCCCATGAGTGATACCTACCGACAAGGATTTCTTGCGGAATATTCTTGAAAATAAGGTCTTGACGGTCAATGATTTGTACGGGTGTAGCAATGCCATGATACACTTTTGGCAAGTTGTACAGACTGCCACCATACGCCTCTCCAATGGCTTGCATACCTAAGCAAACGCCAAAAATATGTTTTGTTGCGCCGTATCTTTTTATCAATTTGGGCATAATACCCGCGTCACTCGGCAAGCCCGGTCCGGGTGACAAAACGATGAAATCGTAAGCATCAACTTCGTCCAAAGTGATTTTGTCGTTACGAAATACTGAGGGGGTATCGCCTGTAATTTCGGTGATGTATTGCACCAAATTATAGGTAAAACTATCGTAATTATCAAGCACTAAAATTTTCATATTTTTATTGTTTAATAAATTTTTTCATTGTAATTAATTGCCCATTTTTAATTTCGATACAATAATTACCTTTTTCTAAAGCACTGATATTCAGTTGTGTTTCATTGGTTTTAGTGAGGTCAAGCAGAACCATTCTACCCAAAATATCGTATATCGTGATGATTGAATCGTCTGTATTCTCCATCTTAATTGTCAACATATCAGTTGCAGGGTTTGGATAAATTAGAACCTCTTTACTATTGTGTCTAACTGCACTGACAATATTTGAGTATTTAAAATCGCCATTTATATCAATTTGCCGCAACCGATAGTAGCTGATACTGAGGGGGGCAATATCCGTAAAACTATAAGTCACCAATTGACTTGAATTGCCTTTTCCTTCTACAAAGTCCAATCTTTGCCATCGTTTGCCGTCTGCACTTCGTTCTATCTCAAAACCTTTATTGTTTATTTCGCTTACTGTTTCCCATGTCAATTCATTTGTTTTATCAATAGGGGTAACTTTAAACTTGTTCAATTCAACGGGAACTACGAGTGAATTTACTTTAACGACAATATCATCAATTAAAGTAAAATATTTTTTATCACTTACTGTCGAATAGTCAACTGCCGTAAAACGCAGACGATAAGTGCCTATTTGACTAAAAGTAACGGTAGGCGTGCGGCTTGTAGGGTCAGAAAATGTAACACCACTTGGACCTTCGTCTTGCTCCCATTTGGCAGGCAAAGCCGTCAATTCCTGATTATTCATACCCACCAATCCTCTCAACACTAAAGTAGTACCCGAAAAAGTCGTGTCTCGTCCAGCATCTACGGTGTAGCCTGTGGTAGTCAAGTTGTAGGGCCAGGGTGCTGTTCGGGTAGTTGGAAAGTGCCTTCTTAAAAAAGCGTAAACGGATAGGGGAGGGTCAGAATTATAAAACTCGTCGGGACCCTGAACGTGCAGTTTTTCAAAAATATGCTGAATAATACGTTGCCCTTTGAGTTGATTGAACGTCGTCATAACGGATTGCGGCGGACACACATCATCTTTAAGCGAAGTAACATTCCAAGATACACCTTTAAACCGACGCAAGGCAAAGGCTGGTTCATAATATTTTGTTGTGTTAATGATTGTTTCTCGGCTCAACGTGGGCGAATTGGCTGCATGATAAAAATACGGAAAAGCACTTGGTTTACTGTATTTTGCGGCTACTTGATGACTAAATCCACTATACGCTTGAGCCAAAAGCGTTACTCGATTGTCAAGACCTGCCACTAAAGCCGCTAAACCACCCCCTTGACTGATACCCAAAACCCCCACTTGACCATTAAAATCGGTGCGTGTTTGGAGGTAATCAATAATTTTTACGGCACTCAAAAGCACATATTTTATATAGTAACTATTGGGTGAAGCCAAACCATTTGTCAAATAATCCGCCGAAGGTGAGTCCTGTGTTGGTGGATTATTGTGTGGAGATAAAAATATGGAGAAAACACCACCCCTTTCTGCAAGAGTCGGGTCGTCTGTCACCAAATTAGCGACATGACCGAATGAAGGCAGAATAAACATAGCGGGATACGGTGCCGCCGATTTTGGCACGGTCAAATATCCATACCCACGTTTATTATCAGTAATAGCGATGCTAAAACTATACACATCGGCGTAGGGCGTTGACCGAGCAAACGCTATTTGCATATCTAAAGGAACTGCTTGGACTGCCGCTTTTTGTGCTGCCCAGAATGCATCATAATCGGCGGGTTCTTCTTCGGCAACTTTGAGTTTCTCTGGTGAAAATGCTGCACCCGTGTAAGATGTATCGGCATCTTGTATAACTTTGCAGACCACATAACCCGCTTCTGTTGCTGTAAACGGAATCGTGGCTTCTCCATTTACAACCGCTACTGTGCCGCTTCCCCACAAACGCAAAGTATCAATGAGGGTGTGCTTTATTTCGTAAGTGACTGTACCTACTCTCGCGCCCATGACGCGAAAATTTACGGACTCACCCAATTCATAGCGCGTGTTTGCACGGTCGGGCTTTACGGTCAATTGTGCTGAAAGGACGTTGTGCAGCAACATGAATAGCCCCAAAAATAGGCTTCTGTACAAAAAAAACTGATTTGTTTTTAGGATTGACATAAGTATAGATTTTTATTTTTTTTACGTAACTACTTAGCCCATAGCTCACTTCGCTCGCAAAAAAGGAGAATGTGGTTCGTTTTCGGGCAAAGCCCGAAAAACGAACCACCTCTCCTCCCTCGCGCGAGCGAAGCGAGCGCGTGACTAAGTAATTACTTTTTTACGTAAAATACTGAGGGGGTTAAAAACTGACGTTCGGGGAACTTTAAAAGTTCCCCGAACGTGGTCGCCACTAAAATTGTCAAACAACCTTATTTATTTGACATTTCTAATTGATACCTTCCGCAACAATCATTGCTTTTTTCAGCGCGCCTAATTTATTATTCACTTCTTGCAGTTCCGTCGTCTCAACGCTCGACACCACAACACCCGCCCCTGCTTGACGGTACAAAACATTGTCTTTCGACAAAAAAGTACGAATCACGATAGCGTGTGTCAAATCGCCATTAAAACCGATAAAACCGATGCCACCACCGTAAAAATGCCGATTTTGTTGCTCATACTGGTCAATTAACTCAATGGCTTTGTATTTTGGCGCACCCGACAAAGTCCCTGCTGGGAAAGTATCGGCAAACACATCAATCGGATTGACACCTTCTTTCAATTCACCTTCTACTTTTGACACAATATGAATAACGTGGCTAAAAAATTGAATGTCTTTGAGTTCTTTAACACGCACCGACTTACAATGCTTACCCAAGTCATTGCGTGCCAAGTCAACCAACATGATGTGTTCAGAGTTTTCTTTCGGGTCTTTAGCTAAATCTCGGGCGAGTTGTGCGTCTTGGGCATCGTCACCTGTACGCAAATACGTTCCTGCAATTGGATTCACACAAGCCACGCGGTCTTTAATGACCAATTGTTGCTCGGGCGAAGAACCGAATAGTTTGTAAGAACCATAATCGAAATAGTACAAATAAGGCGAAGGATTGACGCTCCGCAATGCCCGATATACCTGAAAATCGTCGCCCAGAAAACTTTGCTCAAAGTTACGCGATAAAACAATTTGAAACACATCACCTATTTGACAATGGTGTTTGCCTGTTGTCACTAAATTTTTGAAATCTTCATCTGTCATATTGGTTCGTTCTTCACCATTGCGTTTGAAATCAAACCTTGAAATACTTTGACTGTTCAAAATGGATTCTAATTTATCCATTTGATTGGTTTCGCCCGTTGGAATGTTCTCTAAAATCGTCATTTCATCTTTAAAATGATTGATAGCGATAACAAAACGGTACAAAGCATAGTGTAAATCGGGTAAATCTATTTTGCGCTTGGCTTTATTCAATACCATTGTATCAAAATATTGCACTGCATCATAGCTTGTATGCCCGAAAAAACCGTTCATTACTGAGGGGGTATCGCTGACCTTAAATTGGGTCAAAAATTTCTTAAAAAGCGGTAAAACTTTATTATTGGCTACTTTTTTTGTCTTTTTCGACCCATCTATCAAGGTTTCTGTTACTTGATTGCCCTGTGCCACAAACCGTGCAATGGGGTCAATGCCAATAAAAGAATAACAGTTTTCGACGCTCCTAAAATCCGTTGATTCCAACAAAACGGATTCACTGTATTGGTCACGAATCTTCAAATAAATACTGACGGGCGTAAATGTATCCGCCAAAAGGCGTTTTGTAATAGTTTTAATCTTAAACATACAATTAAATGATAATTTAGTAATAATTAATTTAATCTTCGTATTCAGCTTCATTAGGGTCTTTGGGGTATCTGATTTTCTTACGCCATCGTTTATACCACTTAAACTCATCTAATGCTAAAAGAAAATACAGAGCAATGGCAGAAATAATGGCAATAGCGTACAATTCAACACCAATTGCCACACCTACGGCGGCAGTTGCCCAAATAGTCGCTGCCGATGTCATACCAACAGCCCGCATTTGGTTAGTATCTCTAAAAATAAGACCTGCACCCAAGAAACCGATACCAGTAATGACATTTGCAATAAGTCTCGATGCTCCTTCTTCGTCCATGAGATTCATGCCAACAATCGTGAACATCGCAGACCCCATACACACCGCCGCATAAGTACGAATACCCGCACTAATGCCATGTCTTTCGCGCTCAAATCCGATGAAACCGCCGAGAAAAAAGGCAGCGAAGATTTGGAAAATAATATAGGCTTGGTTATCCCATTCCATAGGTTATTTTTTATATTTGAAAGGTATCTTTTTAATGATTGAAGGTAGTGCGCGCGCTTCGCTCGCGCGAGGCAGGGGAATGTGGTTCGTTTTTCGGCGAAGCCGAAAAACGAACCACATTCCCTCCCTTTTGCGTGAGCGAAGCGCGCGCAAAACATCTGTTTTTAATCAAAAAACGATGTTTTTAGGTTATGCCCACTCCTCAATTACTTAGCTCAGGCTCGCTTCGCTCGCACGAAAGTAGGAGAGGTGGTTCATTTTTCGGGCAAAGCCCGAAAAATGAACCACATTCCCCTCTTTTGCGAGCGAAGCGAGCAAAAGAGGGGAAGTAATTACACAAATTTTACAGTAACGAAAAAACGGCTTGTCGCACAATACGACAAGCCGTTTTTTAGATATATATGCAAACGTATTTGCACAAATAATCATAAAACTAACTCGCCGT
The DNA here is from genome assembly GCA_034520175.1 of Saprospiraceae bacterium. GTDB lineage: Bacteria > Bacteroidota > Bacteroidia > Chitinophagales > Saprospiraceae > JAAFJT01. The sequence continues at coordinate 29,999 of JAXHNU010000016.1, read as the reverse complement.
GCGGGTTAGCTTGCCACCAAGTATTATTTGTTTTTAAATACGACATTATTTTTCTTTTTAAATTATAATGCAAAGAACTTTCTTTTTTACCGAAATTACAAAATTGTGAGAAGGTAATTTTGATATTTTTTCGTTTGGTGTTTGTAATTAATTGGTTTTCAGTTAAATATCTTGTTTATGGTGGGTTGAATGAAGGCAGTCATATTATTTTAAGCGTTAGAGAAATTACTTTTTTTCATTTTTCCAAACCGTTTTAGGCTTAGAAAACCAATAGGCTGTTTTGTTTTACCATGTATCGCCAAATCCGACAAAATTTCGCCTATTACAGAGGCAAATTTGAATCCATGCCCACTGAATCCACACGTCAAAATCACATTTTTATGCTTCGGATAGTGATCAATAATAAAATGCTCATCGGGCGAATTGGTGTATAAACAGGTTTTTATTGCCAACGTATCGCCATTTGCGGCAGGCATATATTTTTTGAGTCCTTCCCTAAAAGTGGCTTCATCAGCTTCTGTAATGTCTCTGTCCACGCTATCAGGATTTACTACTGCACCGTGAAAATGACAGCCCAGTTTTAAGCCCAGCGCACCCGTAGTCCCTTCCGTATTCAAGATAGGCATCCCGTAATACAGGGATTTTTCTTTGTCAAAAATACCCCAACAAGGGAATTTGCCTAATGAAAAATCGTCCCAATTTTTGGGACTTACCCACCCTAAAATCTGCCGCGTCACTTTCAAAGGCACATTCAAATGGGTCAATAATTTATCTGTCCAAGCTCCTGCTGTAAAAATAACTTTTTTAGCGTGGTATTCCTGCTTTTCCGTCACTACCACCACCCCCTCAGTATTTTCTGTCCATTTGATGACTTTTTCACGGGCTAAAAGCCGCGCACCGTGTTTTATAGCAAGTTGCAAATGCAAATGTACACACTTTTCTACCAACAAAAAACCCGCTTCTGGTTCTAAAAGGCTTTCCCAATCATCAGGCACGGCAGCAAACATGGGGTATTTTTGCTTGGCATCAGTCATGCTCAAAGTGGTCAATCTGAGGTCATTTAGTTGTGCCGATTGTCTTATATTTGCCAACGAAGGTTCATTTTTTTCGCCAAAATACAAAATACCCGTTTCAAAATAGACCTGTTCTTGCGTTTCCTTTTCTAAAGCTGCCCAATTTTTGTAGGCTCGTAGCAATAAAGGCACATAATCGGGGTGTTCAAAATAGGCTTTACGAATCAAACGCGATTGTCCACCATGCGCTCCTTGCTCATGAATAAAATCGAATTGCTCCAATAGAAGCACTTTCTGCCCGTTTTTTGACAAATGATAAGCCGCAGCAGACCCCATTGACCCGCCACCGACGATAATGCAATCGTAAAGATGATTCATAAGGAAAATTTCAAATTTCAGATTCAAAAGCGTGATAAATTAATGTGGCGCGACTTGAAGGTAATGGATTAGGATTTATATCAGACAGCCCGTCTGTCAATGATTCTACCCTAAAAGGCTTAAACTTCCAAGTATTATATTTTAGCAGCCACATCTCTAATCACGTCGAGCGACGACACCAAACCGCTATAAGCTCCGTCAATATGAAACCACATTTGGTACTTTCTGGCGATTTAAGATAAAGATGTAAGGTCGTCAATTGCACCTGTAGCTATCAAAAACAAAAAAAATGTTTTGACAGCTATTGCTGATTTGGTAGCTTTGCCGTTGCCAAAGGCGGCTGGATAGTTACCGTCGTTTTAATTCAGCAAGTGTGAAACTACTAAACATTTTAAACTATTTTTCGCGAAGGTAAGTTTTTTTCAGTTTAAAGCCATTTTTCAATCTATTTTTTAAATTTTATTCCCAAAAATTTGCCCAATAAAATTCGGTGTAGTACATTTGCGCCGCTTTCGACACAAAACTGTGACCTCTGTGAAGAAAGGTGTTACACTTCATTTCGCGGCAATGCAAACCGATGCAGAAGAAATTCAGCATTGCTTCCCAAAAGTCGTTGCGCGAATCACGTATTTTAAACTGTTGTTTTAGTATGGCTAAGGAAGCAGAAGTCTTTATTAAACTCCAGGTGAAGGGCGGGGCAGCAAATCCCGCGCCACCGATTGGTCCCGCGTTGGGTTCGAAAGGTGTGAACATCATGGAGTTCTGCAAACGTTTCAACGCCGCTACTCAAGACAAAATGGGACAGGTTTTGCCTGTTATCATCTCTGTTTACAAAGACAAATCGTTCGACTTCGTTATCAAAACGCCGCCTGCTGCTTTGCAGTTGATTGCGTTGGCGAAAATCAAACAAGGCTCGGCTCAACCGAACCGCGTTAAAGTAGGCAAAGTAACTTGGGAGCAAGTTCGGTCAATCGCCGAAATCAAAATGCCAGACCTTAATTGCTTTACCATTGAGTCAGCTATGAAAATGGTTGCAGGTACAGCGCGTAGCTTGGGTATCACGATTGAAGGAGAGTCTCCGTTCGCTTAATTCGTTAAGCACACAGGAAGTCTGATGTGTATTCTAATTATTTAGCTGCGTTCGCTTCGCTCACGCAAAAGAGAGAAAAATGAAACACATCTCTCTATTGTGCGAGCGAAGCGAGCGCGAGACAAGTATTTACCAATATCCTATCAGACGTTATTACCTAACATTTTAAAGAAAATTAAAATGGCAAAAATTGCTAAAAAGAGAGCAGAAGCGAACAAAAAAGTGGACGCTAACCGCCTCTATTTGCTACCCGAAGCAATGGCTTTGGTAAAAGACATCAACACCACCAAATTCGATTCTTCGGTGGACTTGCACATTCGTTTGGGTATTGACCCTCGTAAGGCTGACCAAGCTTTGCGCGGTACAGTTTCTTTGCCACACGGTACAGGTAAAACGAAGCGCGTATTGGTTATGGCAACGGCTGACCGTGAGGCAGAGGCGTTGGCTGCTGGTGCCGATTTTTTCGGTTTGGAAGAATACATCGCTAAAATTCAAGGCGGCTGGACAGACGTGGACGTTGTGATTGCAACACCTAATGTTATGGCTCAATTGGGTAAAGTAGCGCGTGTTCTCGGACCTCGCGGCTTGATGCCAAACCCTAAAACGGGTACGGTAACGGCTGACATCACTTCGGCTATCAATGAAGTGAAAAAAGGTAAGATTGCTTTTCGTGTTGACAAAACAGGTATCGTTCACGCAGGTATTGGGCGTGTGTCATTCTCTCCTGAGAAATTGGTGGAAAATGCGCAAGAATTGCTTTCTACTTTGGTGAAAATGAAGCCGTCTTCGTCGAAAGGTACTTATATGAAAACTTTGACAGTCGCGGCAACTATGTCACCGGGCATTAAGGTTGATACAAAATCTATTAAGTAAAGAACAATTGAGTTATGAGTTATGAGTTATGAGTTTTTAGTTTTTAGACGTTTAGGCGACTTCAAATTTCAGACTTCAAACTTCAAACTTTTCAACTCGCTAAAACTGCTCATTCTACAATGACAAGAGAAGATAAAGCAGTCGTACTGGAGGATTTGAAAGGTAAATTCGAGGAGTACTCGTTCTTTTACTTGGCAGACCCAACCCAAATGACGGCCGTTCAGACCAACAAATTCCGCAGAAAATGCTTTGAGCAAGACATCGAGATGATTGTCGTAAAAAACAAATTGGCTTTGAAACTCCTCCGTGAGTCAGAAGGCAAAGGTTACGATGGTTTGACAGATGCGTTCAAAGGACAAACGGCGGTATTGTTTAGCAAAAATCAAAAATCGCCTGCAAAGCTCATCGAAGATTTCCGTAAGGAAACATCGAGCGAGCGTCCGGGCTTCAAAGGTGCATATATTGACTCTGCCACTTTCTTAGGCGAAGACCAACTTGACGTGTTGAAGAAACTCAAGTCAAGAGAGGAACTCATCGGCGAAGTTATTGGCCTGTTGCAGTCACCTGCTAAAAACGTTATCAGTGCTTTGCAAGGTTCGGCGGGACAAAAAATCGCTGGCTTGCTTAAAACACTTGAAGAACGCGGTTAAGGAAATTATGAGTTATAAGTTATGAATTATGAGTTTCTAAGCGGCTAATTATCAGCAGCTTTAGAACCATTTTTTTAAATTTATTCTAATAAATTCCAAATAAGATTAATTTTTTATTGAGTTATTGGGAAATTCCTATGTGGATACCCCTCAGTATAAAATTCTTTTTTCAAAAACAATTATAAATAGAGAATCACAATTGTCAAACAATTCATCATTTATAATTTATCATTATTAATCAATTTCGTAAATTTTTAAATTTTTAATACAATGGCTGATATCAAGGCTCTCGCAGAACAACTTGTCAACTTGACAGTAAAAGAAGTAAACGAACTCGCAGGTTTTTTGAAATCTGAATACGGTATCGAACCAGCTGCTGCTGCAGTTGTTTCTGGTGGCGGCGGCGGTGGTGGTGCTGTTGCTGAGGTAGTTGCTGAAAAAACAGAATTTGACGTAATCCTCCAATCGGCTGGTGCTAACAAACTTAACGTTGTTAAGGAAGTTAAAAATATCTTAGGCTTGGGCTTGAAAGAAGCAAAAGACATGGTTGACGGTGCTCCTGCAACATTGAAATCAGCAGTTAGCAAAGACGAAGCGAACAACATCAAAACTGTTCTCGAAGCTGCTGGCGCACAAGTTGAAATTAAGTAATTTCTCCCTGTTCCGAAATAATTTCAAATTTAAGATTTCAAATTTTAAGATAGAATAAATTGACTATCAATATTTTGCACAATCGAATTTGACTCTTTATTTGTTTTCGACTTCTAATTAAGCCGTTCTGAATTGTTATTCGGAACGGCTTTCTTTATTCTGTTCCTTGATAGATTTAGGCAATCTATTCGATATTTTTGTCAATTATCTTTTTTAAAACTCTCATTCGAGCTACGACCTCATAAATATCCGCTTCTTTGTCTAAGAAAAATCCTTGACTGACTGCATATTTATTTTCCTCTTAAAAGACTAAGCCCAATGCTTTTTTCTTTTCAAATTCCTCCATCATATCGTTTAATTCTTCTTTCAAAGAATAGCGTTCGGTGAAATCGCCGATTAAGTCTTGGCGCAATTTGGTGGTGAGTTCAAGTCCACCGCGTTGAAGATGTGCTTCTAAAACCTGTCGAATCCGTTGCGCAGGTGGGCGACCTAAGTGCGACATTAAATATTCATAAATTACTTTTTTGTGTAAATGAATTGCCCCCTCAGTATCTTGCCGCCACAAATCAACGCCGAACCGACGCAATAAGTCCAATGACTGTACTTGCAAAATCAAGGCGGTAAGTTTATCAAATTGTTTTTCTGACGTGTAAATAGCGGCTAAAGCGTTGCGGCGTTCTAATCTAAGTGGTTGATTTTCAAGATTTTTGATTATTTCATCGCGCTTTTTAGTGGATAAACCGATTGCTTTTATTTTCTCAAAATATTTTAAATCAAGCGATTTATAGAACCGTTTTTCGGCATAATCCAGAATATCTACGCGGTCATATTCGGCTTCCGCTATGTCCAAAAGCAGGCTTTCTATCTGGTCAAGGGCATTGGGAGAATTGCCAAAAATGGTTAGACCATTTTTACAAAGACTTTTGGCTAAGGTAAAATCGCGGTTTGCAAAAGCATTTTCAATCGCAAAATACAAAACATCGGGCTGTTCTGAGGCGGAAAGAATCAATTGACAGGCTTCGTCAATACGCCCCGCTTTTTGCAAAATCTGGATTTTTTGGGTCAATAATCGGTCTTTGGCTTCCAAAAAACTGCGGTTAACGTGCAATTGGTGGTCAACTAAAGCCAAGAGTTTTTCGGTTCTTTCTGCCGATTTTGCTTGTTTGAAAAGCCAATCGAATAGGCGTTCTGAAAACGGGTGCCGCACACTTTGTTGCCACTCGTGGCTTAAAAAATCCCACATTTCGTTGGACAATTCGGGTGAAATAGGCAGTTCATTGAACCCCCTCAGTATTTCGACTAATTGGACTTGCCGTTTTTCTAATTTTATTTTGGGTGCATCAGATGGACGCATAAACTTGTGAATCAAGGGCAGAACTATTGCAATCAAAGCAAAACTTGCGGGTAATTCGCCATTTCTAAAACGTGATTCAGCTTTTTGTCTCAATTCGTCTAAAAGCGTAAACACCTGTAACCAACCTTTGGGCGTGAATTTTCCTTTTTGATTTTTCGCATTTTTTAAAGTATTGTCAATCAATGTTTTATAATGTTCGGCAATGTCTCCCGATGCTGCCAAATCACCCGCAAACCGCGTTTTCAAAGCCAGCGCAAATTGTTTATCCGTGCGGGCATAATCGGCGATAAAATCAATCAATTGAGCATCATCAATGTTTTTTAATATATTAGGAACCGTCAATCGGGTATTGGTACTTGCTTCGATGGCTTGTTGGACTTTTATTTCTTTCTTTGCGGCTTCTTTTGCTTTTTTTTGCTCATTGAGTTGCAGTAGTGAGGCGGCGATATGGGCGCACATACCGTTTAGTTTGAAGGTGTCACACTCACAAGCGGCAGTTTTTACTTTACCCCCGACAAGTTGCACTTCGGTTTCAATTTTTTCGGTTTTTGACCCCCCCTCAGTAAAATGGACTAAAAATAGGTTTTTTTCCACTTCTTTTAGCTGAGGCAAGTCATTTAGAGTCAGCAGATTTTCTGCTTCAATGAGTAGGGTATCCTCTACATGGAGTTCAAATTTATCAAGTGGAAAGTTAAATTTCATCGTTATTATTTTTTTTGGGTTATTTTCGCCCCACGTTTGCTAAAAGGGACAAAGTTAATGCGCTTTTTGGTAAAATCTTGTAATTACTTAGGCTATTGCTCGCTTCGCTCGCCAAAAAGGGGAAGGTGGTTCATTTTTCGGCGAAGCCGAAAAAATGAACCACCTCTTTTCCTGCCGTTGCGCGAGCAAAATGCACGAAGCTAAATAGTTACGTGAAATCTTAAATTTGAAATCTACTTAATTGAGGAGTGGGCATAACCTAAAAACATCGTTTTTTGATTAAAAACAGATGTTTTGCGCGCGCTTCGCTCGCGCAAAAGGGAGAAGACGTGGTTCGTTTTTCGGCGAAGCCGAAAAACGAACCACATTCCCCTCCCTCGCGCGAGCGAAGCGAGCGCGAGATGCAAAAAACGCTTTTAGGTTATGCCCATCCCTCATCTACTTAATTATGAAAACACTTTTTCTTGTACGTCATGCAAAATCAAGTTGGGCAATTTTGGGACAACGCGACCACGAACGTTCACTTGAATTGCGTGGACACAATGACGCGCCGCGCATGGCAAAATATCTCAAACAATTGGGCATTAAACCCGATTTAATTGTATCGAGTCCAGCAGTTCGGGCGCGTACAACTGCCGAATATTTTGCTAAAGAATTTGGCATTGACCCGCAACATATAGACATCCAGCAAGATGTGTATGAAGCAGATGAGCGCGATATAGCCAATGTTATCCGCAGTTTACCCGATGAATCCTATACTGTATTGCTGTTTGGGCATAACCCAACGTTTACTTACGTGGCGGATAGTTATTCTAAAGAAGTTCGTTTCGAGAATTTGCCCACTTGCGGCATCGTCCAAATTGAGCAAAATACTGAGGGGGGGACTTGGGATAAGTTTAACCCGAAAACAGCAGAAGTGAAAGGCTTTTGGTTTCCTAAAACGATTTGATGAGTTATGAGTTATGAGTTAGGCAAAATAATTCAGCATTTACCTGAAAATTTACATAAAATGAAACATTTAATTGCTTTAATAGCGATAATTTTTGCTTTAACTTGTTGCCGAAACAGCAATAATGCCCCCATATCTGAAGCCACTTTTACGCATATCTTGGCTGACATGCACACTGCCGAAGGTGCAGCCGAAGGGGAGTTCCCGTCCACAAAAGACAGTCTTTTGAGAATTTATTATGCCCAAATTCTCAAAAAACACGAAGTAACTCAAACCGATTTTGATTCAACTCTGGCGGTTTACACACGGAAACCTGTGGTTTTTGACAGTTTGTACAGTGCAGTTTTGCGTGAAATTCAGAAAATAGATACAACCACGACACATTAAAAAATTACGATCTGTGTTCAAGCGTTCTTTTTCTATTGTTTCAATACCTACACCATTGCGTTGTATATCGGCAAGGTTGCGTGAATATTGGTCACCACCTTCTTTGATGTCAAATAAAGCGTTGATTGAGAAATTTTTATAAGAAAACTCATTGTTGATATCCAAAAGGAATTTAGGATTTGGATTACCAATTTTCTGAACACCAGAGGTTGCAGACTTCGCGCGAGCGAAGCGAGCGCGAAAGCCACATTTTGGAATTTTACGTATGACTTAAAATTAAAATAAGAAATTAAAGTCCTTTAACATAAGCGGTTAAACTTTTCTTAAAAAAGCTATCTTACGACACCCAATGGTAGGTAATCCCGTCTCATAGTTGTTATTTTGCTTCATGTTCAGTCATCATCTATGAAATTTTACAAAAAACAATAAAGGAAATGAGACCTTTTAGAATCTTACTTACCACACTTACACTGACAATTTACTCTTTTTTCGCTTCACTACACGCACAAGAGAGCATTAATTGGCAGCAAATTCAACAAGCAGAAATTTTGGTAAAAAAACTGCACCGAAAAGTTGTCATTCAAATCTACACGCAATGGAGTGAAGGTTACAAAGAATTAGAGCGTAGTGTCATGGGGCAACCACAAATCGTTAAATACCTCAACGATAATTTCGTCACCATAAAATTTGATGCGGAAACAAAAGAAGAGGTGTCTTTTCAAGACCACAGCTACAAATACGTCACTCAAAGTGGCGTCGGTTTTCACGAGTTAGCCGCCGAATTACTGAGGGGGCAAATGTCGTATCCTACTTTTGTCTTTTTAGATGAAAATGGCGCACTCATTCAAACGATTCAGTACCGCAATCCCGAACATTTTGAAATGATTATCACTTATTTTGGTAGCGATAACCATAAGAAAATGCCGTGGAAAAAATATGAAAAAGTGTTTTTGCCATTAAGAGCGCGGTGAATTTCAAGGATTTCAAATTCTTGAAATTTTTTGCCAACAAAAAACGGGAACGTACCTCATTGGTTCATTCCCGTTTCTTGTTTTAGTTTTAAAAAATCATGTCAGCTTCGCTGTGTGTCTCTCAAAATGCGCTTGGCGGCGTCAAAAATAGACGTATCGCGAATGGTCACAATGCCGCCGCTTGGACCCGGTTCGTAATGCCAATCGGAGGTAGAACCTTTAAATTTAACTGCTCCAAAGAAGTTGCGCACTTCTTGTTCTTCACGGTTAAGGTCTTTTGCAATGCGATTAACGCTGCCGTGCGGAAGGCTGTGCTTGAGTTGCCGCAGTTCGTCGAATGTAATATTCATTGGCGTGACATTTTGGTAAGAAAATTAGGTTCAAAAACTCAGTTATATTTACTAAATAAGGGAATTTGTAAAATATAACTTACCTATTTGTGGCGTTTATAAAACAATCGTAATTAGTTAGTCACGCGCTCGCTTCGCTCGCGCGAGGAGGGAGAATGTGGTTCATTTTTCGGGCAAAGCCCGAAAAATGAACCACCTTTTCTCTTTTTAGCGAGCGTGGCTAAGTTGGTAAGTTATATTTTACAAATTCCCTAACTAATGTAAATTTAGAATTATCTTTTGAGATTACAAAATTTTGACTAATTTTTTTCACGAAAATTTTATTATTAACCCAAGTTTTGTGGTAGTGCCTCAAAACGCGCCGACGTCGTCGGTGCGCGAGTTTTCTCGAAGCGAGTTTTTTAATACTGTTCTTTGGCGTTCGGAAAATCGCGTGATTTCACATCACCCACATAACTCCCTACTGCTGTTTTCATATCGTCAAAAAGATTGGCGTAACGGCGCAAAAAGCGTGGTTGAAATTCCTTATTGATGCCCAACATATCGTGCAAGACCAAAACTTGACCGTCACAGCCGCCTCCTGCACCAATACCTATGGTTGGAATTGACAGACTTTCGCTGACTTCCGTAGCGAGTTTTGCGGGGATTTTTTCTAAAACCAGCCCAAAGCACCCCAATTCTTGCAGCAATTTGGCGTCTTCACGGAGTTTATCGGCTTCTGCTTCTTCCTTTGCGCGGACAGTATATGTGCCAAACTTGTAGATACTTTGAGGGGTTAAACCCAAATGTCCCATAACAGGAATACCTGCCGACAAAATCCGCGAAATAGATTCCGCTATTTCCGAGCCACCTTCTAATTTTACGGCATGGGCACCCGATTCTTTCATAATCTGAATGGCAGATTGAAGAGCAACCAGCGAATTGCCTTGATAAGAACCGAACGGCAAATCCACGACAACTAAAGCCCGTTTGACGCCTCTAATGACCGATTGAGCGTGATAAATCATTTGGTCGAGCGTTATGGGTAAGGTCGTTTCGTGACCTGCCATGACATTGCTCGCCGAATCGCCTACCAGAATCACATCAATTCCTGCTTCGTCAACAATACGTGCCATCGAAAAATCGTAGGCAGTCAACATGGCGATACGCTCGCTATTGCTTTTCATTTTGAGCAAGGTATGGGTCGTGATTCGTTTTACTTCTGAATGAACTGACATAATTATAAAGTGGTTTTGATGAGAAAAGATTTGTAATTACTTAGACACGCGCTCGCTTCGCTCGCGCGAGGGAGAGGGTGTGGTTCATTTTTTGGGCAAGCCCGAAAAATGAACCACTTTTTCTTTTTTTCACGACCAAGCGAAAGCGGCTAAGTAATTTCAAAGATTTCAATTCATTAAGTTTTGAAATCCTTGAAATTTGAAGGTGAAAGGTAGGTTCATTCATCGGATTTCCAACAATTACCCCCCTCAATATTTTACGCATTTTTTTCTTGGTTTTGGCATTTTTCCGCAAATTGTCGAAATATTTTAAATTTTCTGTTCATTTCTCACATTCTGACAAAGGAAATACTTATTTTTACCCCATGAAAATGCTGATTCCACTCCTAAAAGCGGCAAGTTTGGCTTGCCTTTTTGTCGTCTTGAACAGTTGCAACGACGACCTTATCCTCGTAGAACCGAGCAAAGAAGCAACACCTGTTATCTACGGCTTTTTGTCGCTCAATGATACCGCCACTTATTTGCGGGTCGAACGCTCTTTCGTGAGTACGCAGAAGAGTGCTACTGATTTGGCAAAAGTAGCAGATTCTCTGACTTATCCTGCCAATGTGGAAGTCTATTTAATCAGAACAAGCAGCAATGAACGTTACCTTTTGCAAAAAGTGGACGGTAATACTGAGGGGTATCGCCGCGACACGGGTGCGTTTGCAACGACGCCAAATTATCTGTACAAAGTAAAGAACAGCATTTTACAACTCAAAGGCAATGAAGATTGGCGCGTAGAAGTGCAGCGCAAAGGCGAAACCAAACCTCTTGCAAAAGCCTCAACCCGCGTTATCAGCACCTACGACATCGTATCGCCGCTTGGTATGAATGTCGCTTCATCTTTTGCCGTTTCTTTTGAAACCAAAACCGACGGTACACTTAGGTCTGATATAGCTGCTCGTTATTACAGTGCGCGTATCATTTTTAATTACGAAGAAACTGTTGGAGGTACAACGGCTAAAAAGAATGTTGTTTGGCAAATGCTGTCCAATGAAAAACGAGTAGGTACACCAGACCCTACTTATGACCAACAGAATTTTTCTAAAAATGGACGCGATTTCTATGAGTTTTTGGGCAATAATATCCCTGTTACGGCAGGTGCATCAAGAATTTTTAAAGATATGGAAATTGAAATTACAGGCGGCGGACAAGAAGTAGCGGACTTACTTAGCGTCGGATTGGCAAATTTGGGTATCACAGGTTCACAAACAATTCCGATTTATTCAAATGTCGTAGATGGGGCAGGGGTAACGGCTTTGGGGATTTTGGGGTCGCGCTATCGGTTTTCTAAAAAAGGTTTTTTTCTTAACGATGGGTCGTTGGAAGAATTGAAAACGGGAACTTATACAAAGCAATTGAATTTTAGATAAGGGAATTTCAAATGTAAGATTTTAAAGTGGCGAAACTTTAAGGTCGCGTTACAGCTAAGTAGTTAAAATTTATTTAAAAAAATACGCCGAAAAAAAATGACTTTGACACCAACTCTTTGATTATCAATAGGAAAATAGCATATTCAATAATTTTAAATGTGTCACTAATTCTAAAAACGCTTTTTTTTCTTTTTATAAAAATTACTTTTGCGCCATCTTACGTCTTAATATGGCATTAGGATTAAAATTCAAAAAACAAAATAGTTAATAATGAGATTTACAAAAATCGCGCTTTTTTGCGCCCTCTTTTTTACAGTAACGAGCGTGGCAAACGCGCAAAAGGTTGGACATACAAATGCTGGTGCTTTGCTTGCTTTGATGCCAGAAGCAGCAAAAGCGGACAGTGTTTTGGTCATTTTTCGGAACGAAAAAATGATGAAAGGAGATTCGATGGGCAAAGTATTTGAACGCGAATACAAGGCTTTTGTGGAAGCCTACAATGCAGGTACTGTGTCGGCAGCGAACGCACAAAAAAAGCAAGAAGAATTGCAAAAAGCACAACAGTTTTTACAAAATTACGGTCGGTCAATGGAAGAAGATTTGGGAACATTGCGCCGTCAATTATTGCAACCGCTTGTCGAGAAATTAGATGAAGCAGTGCGGGTTGTGGGAAAAGAGGGCGGCTACCAAGTCATCTTTGATACCAGCAATGGCTCGGCTTTGTTTGCCGCAGAAAGCGATGATGTTACGCCTTTGGTAAAAGCAAAATTGGGTTTGAAATAATAGACAGGATAACATGATTTGATTGATTCACAGGATTGGCTCTCGTCAATCATTCAAATTATGTTATCCTGTCCCCGAGCCGTTTTTAAGGCATAAAAAAAATACCTTGGATTTCTAAAATAGGAAATTCGGGGTATTTTTTTGCAATTGTTCGCGTTATCTTTGCATTTTAATCTTTACAAAATCGTAATTACTTAGCTAAGTAAGTATTCATAAATAATCGCTACTTTTTACGATGCTTCTCGCGCTCGCTTCGCTCGCGCGAGAAGGGGGGAAATCTGGTTCATTTTTCGGGCAAAGCCCGAAAAATGAACCACCTCTCCTCACTTTGCGCGAGCGAAGCGAGCGCAAAGGCGGGTGCTGAAAAGTAGCGATTATTTATGACTAACTACTTATGTGCATTTTGCTCGCGCAATGCCGAGAGAAGAGGTGCTTCATTTTTCGGCGAAGCCGAAAAATGAAGCACATTCCCCTTTTTTGTGAGCGAAGCGAGCAATAGGCTAAGTAATCACATAAAACTTAAAATACTTTGAAAAAAACGTTAAAAAATCCCCTGCTTCTCGTTGTATTCATTGCGGCTGCCTTTACTTTAAGCAATTGCGATAGTGACACAAATGTTTATAAGCACGGCAAAATTCTTTACGACCGCTATTGTGCCAATTGCCACATGGAAGATGGTTCGGGTTTGAAGGGGTTGATTCCACCACTTGCAAAATCGGATTATTTGTTGGCGCATCGGGCAGAATTACCGTGTATTTTACTGAGGGGGCAACAAGGAAAGATTGTTGTAAACGGCGTTGAATATGGCAATCAAGAAATGCCTCCCATAAAACGCTTGACAAACGACCCGCTTACGGATTTTGAAATTGCCAATATTTTGAATTATGTGTCCACATCTATGCAAAATAATGAAAAAATTTGGACTATTGACGAAGTACGGGCAGGTCTAAGTACTTGTCCTTAGTAAATCTTCCAACAGTTTCCGCTCTGGCTTTTTTCCATACGCCGCCTTCGGTGGCGTGATAGGGTTCTTCGGGACGAGGTGCATTTACCTACTTTCTATGTATTACCCCCTCAGTATTTTTTGTTAAATTGCTATACACTTTTTATAGCGTATTCTTTTTTTTGAAACTATACATAAATTCAAAATACGCATTAAAAGGCACTTTTGCGCTCGCTTCGCTCGCGCAAAAGGAAGAGAGGTGGTTCATTTTTCGGGCAAAGCCCGAAAAATGAACCACATTCCCCCTCTCGCGCGAGCGAAGCGAGCGCGAGAACCAGCAGTTTAGATTTTATGTATGGTTTCAAATTCTTTTTTGCGAGCGAAGCCCGCAATAGGCTAAGTAATTACATTTTTTGTTATTGAAGACTTTTGTAAACAATAGATTTTTTTGAAAAACGTTATCTCAATAGAAATATGATATACTACTTGAGGGATGGGCATAACCTAAAAGCGTTTTTTGCATCTCGCGCTCGCTTCGCTCGCGCGAGGGACGGGAATGTGGTTCGTTTTTCGGCTTCGCCGAAAAACGAACCACGTATTCTCCCTTTTGCGCGAGCGAAGCGCGCGCAAAACATCTGTTTTTAATCAAAAAACGATGTTTTTAGGTTATGCCCACTCCTCATATACTACTTTGTCTCTATTGCTCGCTTCGCTCGCACAAAAGGGAAAAAGTGGTTCATTTTTCGGGCAAGCCTGAAAAATGAATCACCTTCTTTTTTTGATAGTGAAGGGAACAATAACGTTATCACTACCGTCAAAATTTGAAATATTCTTACTTAAAAAACGCCTTACCGAACGGCACTAATATGAAAAAAATATCAACACTCCTTATTATTTGTCTTTTCATTGTATTGGGTCATATTGAAGCGCAGTCTTCGGGTGATTTTTACGATGTTGCCTCAATTCACGACGTTAGAATTACATTTAGCCAACAAAATTGGGCGAATGTATTGGATTCTAATCGCATCAATGGCGACGATATGTTGGTCGGAACGGTCACTATTGACGGTTATACTTACAACAATGTGGGTATTTCTTATGTGAAAAGTCCAAGTTATCAAACATCTGCTGCCCGCAATCCCTGGTTGTTGCGTTTGAATTTGATTGATAAAAAGCAAGCACATCAAGGCTACAAAACCTTAATGATTTCACAGGCTTTACGCGACCCGTCGCTTGTGCGCGAGGTTTTGGGCTACGAAATTATGCGCCGTTATATTCCCGCCCCGCGTGCCAACTACGTCAATATGACTGTGAATAATGTCAATAAAGGCGTATATGTCAACGTAGAAGCAATTGACGAGCCTTTTTTGCAGCGCAACTTCAATCATACTGAGGGGTCTCTTTTTCGTTGTGTTCCCGATGTTCGGGCAACGCCTTTGCCCGATTGCAATAGCACAAATTTTGGGGCATTACGCTACGAAACCAATGCAAAATGCTATCTACGCAATTTTGAATTGCTCTCAAAAGATGGTTGGGACGATTTGATTGAATTCACCCGCCTATTACAAAATGATGCTGAAAATATCGGAAAAGTGATGAACCTCGACCGTACTTTATGGTTTTTAGCCTTGCAAAACGTCATAGTGAATTTGAGCAGTTATGAAGGGCAGTTTAGCGGTAATTACTATTTGTACCGCGATGCCAACGGGCTATTCAATTTTATGCCGACCGAAATGCACTTGAATTTTGGCAGTTATAAAAATGTCAATGGCAGCTCAGACCTTGATTTTGATGGTTTGGTTAGCCTCGACCCACTTTTACAACTAAACAACCCAATGAAGCCTTTGATTGCGCAAGTTCTCAAAAGTCAAGAGCATCGGAAGATGTATATGGCACATATTCGTCAAATTTTAGCAGATTGGTTTGAAAATGATGCTTACAAAACCCGTGCTGAAACCTTCCAAAGACTCATTGCCAAAAGCTACGATGCGACAGCAGAAAAGCCTTACGAAACCGCCGATTTCCAACGCAGTTTGTTAGAAACAGTCGGTAAAGTGACAAAAATACCCGGTATCGTGGAATTGATGTCCAAAAGGGTAAAATTCTTGAAAAAGTACCCCGATTTGTTGAATGTGCCACCGAAAATATCAGATGTGAATTTCAGCAATCGCCAAAAATTTGTTGCTAAAGCCGTTACTGAATTTAAAATTAAAGCCAAAGTTGACAATTTCCCGCGTCGTGTTCGTTTATTGTACCGTCCTGTTGGTTCAACCGCAGTATTTACTGAAGTACAGATGTTCGATGATGGAAAAAGCCACGATGTAGAAGCAGGAGATAAGATTTTTGGCATTGCCATTGCGCCAAAAGGGTTTGACGCGATGGAATATTACATCATTGCTGAAAGTGCGGGAGGTATTAGTTTTGAACCTGCCAATTATTTCAATCAATTGAAAAAAATTAGTTTAACAGATTTGAATAAATAAGTAGTTCGTCATAAATAATCGCTCATTTTTACGATGCTTCTCGCGCTCGCTTCGCTCGCAAAAAAGGGGGAATGTGGTTCGTTTTTCGGGCTTTGCCCGAAAAACGAACCACATTCCCCTTTTTTTGCGCGAGCGAAGCGAGCGCGTGACTAAGTAATTACTTACAAACAAACAATGTATTTCATTCGATTTTCCAAAATATTGTAAGTCAATCCATTGTGCTTTGAAATTTGAAATCTGAAATTTTACCCCTCAGTAAAAAAGCCTTTTTTGCTTAATAAACAAGCCAAAAAAGGCTTTTTTATTGTAAATAAAATGACATCTTTACCGCGTGTTTTTTATTCTCTGACTCATTGCTATCCAACTATTATCTTATTATGAAATTAAAACAGTCACTCCACAGCTTATTGTCGGACAACGAAATCGTCGAAGTGATTAATCAATTGCGTTCGCTTCCAAAAGACGCCTTATCTAACCTTCGTGATGAGGTAGAGCAGGTGGCTGCCCGCTACGAAGCGAATCTGGAACAAAGTAGCCTTGAATTTGCCGATGAATTGTCCACGAATAAAGAAAATGCTCGTATAAAGTATCTGTTGTTGTCTATTATCAACCGCTTGCCCGAAGATGCGGAATTACCTTCTGCCGTCATGCAAAGAAGGTCGAAAATGGCAGTTTTTATTGTTTTAGGTCTTGTTCTATTGGCAGCTATCGCTTTTAATTTAGATTTTTTCAAAAAAGAAGAACCTATACTTGCTCCTAAACCCGTACCCGAACAAATTAAAACGGTGGTTACACCTGCTTCCGTTGCACTTAATGTTGTTGTTCAACCACAAACGCCAACTGCGTCTGCCGTGACGCCTCCTTTAGTTGACAGTCTAAAATTGGACACTTTGCCGAAGAAGAAACTCAGAAGGGTGAGAAAAACCCCTGTGGTTGTGCCAGAACAACAGTTTGGTATTTCTGAATAAATTAGTCATACTGTGCCATTTTATCCCCGTTTCCTTTCGTAGAAATTGCCCAAAGACCCAAAAATGTAATCAAACCATTAAGAATCAACAGTTCAAAATCAAATTTGTAGCCGTTGAACCACGCTTGTGAATTGGCATTGATGATGTAGGTAATAATGGGCGATGCACAACAAACATAAGGAGCGAGGTTATCTTTGATGTCCCGATTGGTCAAAAAACCAAAAGTAAATAAGCCCAAAAGTGGTCCATAGGTATAACTCGCCGCTTTATAAATTGCTTCAATGACCGATGAATCATTGATAAAATAAAATAATAAAATAATAAAAAACAAAACAACAGAAAAGCCGAGATGTACCAATGTGCGGATACGCTTGTTGTCACCTGTATCTGCGCGTTTTTCAAAGCCGAGAAAATCAATACAAAAAGCAGTAGTGAGGGCAGTCAAAGCAGAATCGGCACTGGCATAGGTAGAAGCTAAAATGCCAAGAAAAAACAAAACGCCAATAACAGGCGTGGAATACTGCAAAGCAATCGTTGGGAAAAGTAAGTCAGTGCGGGGCGTGCCATTGACCATAGGAATCGCAATATTGTTTTGTTTGGCGTAAATAAATAACAAAATGCCGAGCGAAAGGAATAAAAAATTGATAATACCCAATAATGCCCCATAGGATAGCATATTGATTTGCGCGCCTTTTAAAGTTTTGACGGTCAAGTTTTTTTGCATAATATCTTGGTCTAAGCCCGACATAACAATACAAATAGATGCGCCCGATAGAAACTGTTTAAAGAAATTTTTGGCATCGCTCCAGCCGTGTTCAAAGAAAAAAATTTGAGATTTTGGGCTGTTCCAAACGGTATCAGCAATGCCTGAAAAGGTCAAACCCAATTTATCACCCAACATTGAAATCGTCATTACAAGCGTGACCAAAAGGCACAACGTTTGAATCAAATCTGTCCAAATAATCGTTTTTACCCCTCCTTTGAATGTATAAGACCAAATCAAACCAATAGTGACGGCAACAGTGACCCAAAATGGAACACCCATAGGCGCGGTCACAAATTGATGCAAGACCAAAGCTGCCAAATACAAACGAAAACCCGAACCCACCGTCCGCGATAAAAGGAAAAATGCCGAGCCTGTTTTGTAGCTTTTAATCCCAAAACGTTTATCGAGATAGGTATAAATCGAAATCAAATTGAGCTTGTAGTACATCGGCATTAGTACAAAAGCGATAATGGCATAGCCCGTTAAAAAGCCCATAACCGTTTGCATATAGGACATAGACCGCGCTTCAACCCAGCCGGGAACGGAAATAAACGTGATGCCTGAAATAGAAGTTCCAATCATGCCAATAGCAATGAGATACCACGGAGATTGGCGTTTTGCCATAAAAAACGATTCGTTGTCGGAAGAACCACGACTTGTGACAAAGGCAATACCAATGAGCATTAAAAAATAGCCGACAATAATGCCGAGAATCATTTGTGGAGAGAGTTGTGTCATACAGATTTAGTTTTAATTCAAAAATAAAAAGTATAAAAAAAAGCCATTTTCACATTAAAAAAAAGATTTTTTGGGAAGTTTCATTTTAATAGATGTTATGCCTTGCTTCAAATCAATATGTGTTTTTATTGCTCGCTTCGCTCGCGCAAAGGGGGAGAGGTGGTTCGTTTTTCGGCGAAGCCGAAAAACGAACCACATTCCCCTCCCTCGCGCGAGCGAAGCGAGCGCGAGATGCAAAAAACGCTTTTAGGTTATGCCCATCCCTCATTTTAATAAATTTGGCAAATAAAAAATATTTAGAAATATTATGCTTAAAATTTTTTTGTTTTGCAAATATTCTTACCTTTGATGTATTCGACAACCAAATTCTTTCAACTTTAAACATTACTTTAATATGGAATTTTTAATCAATTCGCTACTTGGTGGCGGTGGTGGTTTACTTATGGGTTTGTTAGGCAAAGGCTCTAACTTCGGTCAAATCGGTAACGCAGTGGCAGGTGTCGTAGGTGGCAATGCAGGCGGTAGCTTAATTGCGCCACTTATTGGTGCAGCAATGGGCGGTGGTGACTGGAAAACGATGCTTATGTCGGCAGTCGGTGGTATCGCTACTACGTACATCTCAAGCTTTATCAAAAAATAAGGCAAGCACTGAACGAGTAAAAAATGCCGCGTTTGTCTTCTGGGACGAACGCGGCTTGTTTTTTTAAATATGTCTTTCTGCATGATAGCTTGACCTAACCAAAGGACCAGATTCGACAAAATTAAACCCTTTTGCCAAACCTATTTCTTTATATTCTGCAAACAAATCGGGGTGGATAAATTCAGCAACTTCGATGTGCATTTTGGTCGGTTGCAGATATTGCCCCAGTGTCAAAACATCGCAACCATTTTCTACCAAATCGTCCATAGCTTTTAGTACTTCGTCTTTCTGCTCGCCTAAGCCCAACATAATACCCGTTTTCGTCCGTTTGCCAAAGGCTTTTGTACGCTTGATTTGCTCTAAACTGCGTTCGTAACGGGCTTGCGGGCGGACTTTGCGGTACAAGCGACCAACAGTTTCCATATTGTGCGACACGACTTCCTGTCCACCTTCAATCATTCGTTCTAAGGCTTCCCAATTGGCTTTTACATCGGGAATTAAAGTTTCTATCGTTGTTTTTGGGCTAAAAGCCTTAACATTTACGATTGTTTGATACCAAATCTCCGCTCCTCTATCTTTCAATTCATCACGATTGACGGACGTAATAACGGCGTGTTTGACCTGCATAAGTTGTATTGCCTCTGCAACGCGGCGTGGTTCGTCGGTATCATATTCATTGGGACGACCCGTTTTGACAGCACAAAAAGAGCAAGAACGCGTGCATGTATTGCCCAAAATCATAAAAGTAGCCGTTCCTTCCCCCCAACACTCACCCATATTTGGACAATTGCCGCTTTGACAAATAGTGTGGAGTTTGTATTTATCCACCAATGTTCGTACACGTTTATAGTCTTCGCCAATTGGCAATTTTACACGCAACCAATCGGGACGCGCTTGGCGTTGTGGTTTGGGTTCAGCTATCGGTAAATCTATCATAACTTATAAAATAACGCGGTTTTGAAGTCGCTGATGAGTAAAAAATGCAAAGATACTGAGGGGGTAGCTAATCTCAAAATTACGATACACTATTGCTCGCTTCGCTTGCAAAAAGAGGAGAAAGTGGTTCATTTTTCGGGCTTTGCCCGAAAAATGAACCATATATCTTCCTAACGCGAGCGAAGCGAGCGTGCCTAATAAGCTGACTAATTTCGTTTACCAAGATGTAAAGAGACATACAAGTTTAGAAAATACGGACGATTAGAGACATTTGGAGATTCTACAATAATAGGCAACGGTTTGACAAACACATCGAGTTGGATACCAATTTCGGCAGCTCGCACGTATTCGTCAAATGCGCCCCAATCTATATGTACACCTGCTTTAGCATGACCGCCAGGTACGATATTTGTTTGCCTAATCCCTTTCATAATACCCGATTTACCGCGAATTTGATAAGGGTCAAGAAACATTTTGGCGGTTTCGGGTGTGTATTTTGTGGAAACTATTTTGGTTAAATCTGTTCTTGACACTCCCAATTCCAAGTAGTAAGGCGTTACCAATGCTAAACTCGCGCCGCCTGAAAAATTGAGGGCTAACCCCACACCATTTATTGCCGCTTTTTCAGAATAATACCGTTTTATGCCATAACCGAAACGGAGAGCCGTGGCATAGTTTTGCTTGCCGTAAGTATATTTTTTAAATCCCGCATTGGAAGAACTCGATGTAAAATCTATTGATTTTCCTACTTCTTTTGGGTGTTTGAGGTCGAAACCCAAACCTGCCGTGTAATAAGTTGTTTTATTATACGACTTTATTGTGCCAAAAGCAACATTGGCTGACCAACCCCAACCAAAGGAGTAGAGACGTGCATCTAACACTTTTTCCGTATTGTACAATATGCCTTTTGTGTCGTTTTTGAGGCGATTTTGGCTAAACAGGACGGTTGTTGAGCAACACAAAAGGAAAAGTAAGGATAAATTTTTCATTGTTGAGATTCTTTAGACATGGACAAGTATCCGTTTATTTATTCTGTTGTGTTTACCATACGCTCGCTTAACTCGCACAGAAACGAGGAATGTGGTTCATTTTTCGGCTTTGCCGAAAAATGAACCACCTCTTTTCCCGTCGTTGTGCGAGCAAAAGGCACGTAGCTAAATAGTTAGCTGTTTACTTATTCAGACCTTCAAATATACGATGCTTGTTGTTGATAGCCAAATAAAAAAACACCCCTCAGTATTTTTCCTTATTTTTATCAGATAGCCGCGCCAACTAATTTGACAACATTCATCTTGTAATTGCGTCCGATGGGAATTTCTTTTTCACGAACTTTCACCGAATTTGACGCCAAAGAAGCTACTTTATCAACGGCAACAATAAACGATTTATGTACCCGCAAAAACTTGTCTTCGGGTAGTTTTTCTTCCAAATAACTGATGCGTTGGTACGTAATTAATGATTCAGTTTCCGTTTTGATGCGCACATAATCTTTCAAACTTTCGATGTATAAAATGTTCTTTAAAAACACTTTACGCATTTCCCTATTGACTTTGAAGTACTTATAAGATTGTTCATAAGTGTCTGATAGTGAGGGGGGTATCTCGACGGGCATGGCGCGGCGTAAGTGGTATTTAGCAATTGATTTTTGAAAACGCTCTAAGTTTATGGGCTTCAAAAGGAAGTCTAAAACATCGAATTCATAGCTTTCAAAAGCATAATCTCTGTATGCCGTTGTGATGACAATAAGCGGGCGAACGGGCAAGTTTTTGAGTAATTCCCAGCCTGTCATACGCGGCATTTGAATATCCAAAAACAGTAAATCTATCTGCTCGCGTTGCAAAACGGCAGCAGCTTCAAAGGCATTGCAGCATGTAGCAACAAGCTCTAAGTTAGGAGTTTTGACAACGTAGTTTGCTACCAATTCGGCAGCTAAGGGTTCGTCGTCCACGACGAGACATTTTATTTTCATACAATATAAAAATTGGTTAAGGTTTAGGTAAAAGGTTCTGTGACAATTTTAGTGGTAGTGTACAAATTGAGGCTTGAATTCGCGCTCAAATTTACGAAATCTTTAAGATTTTCTAAAATCTTTCAACGAGCCATCACTAAAATTGTCACAGAGCCAAATAAGACAAGTAAAACAATTTTAATAAAATCCCCCACTTGTTGAAATCATACATAAAATTTAGACAACGCTTCTCGCGCGCGCTTCGCTCGCGCAAAAGGGAAGAAGAGACGTGAGTTCGTTTTTCGGCGAAGCCGAAAAACGAACCACATTCTCCCTCGCGCGAGCGAAGCGAGCGCGAGATGCAAAAAACGCTTTTAGGTTATGCCCATCCCTCAACTACTTATTTTAGGCATATTTAGGTACTTTTTCACTTCTATTTTTCTTTAGAATAGACCCCTCAGTATAGTCGGTGAAAATATCATTTTTTGCGGTATATTCAGTAAAATCCAATTTTAATACCGCCAAATATGAGTCTTCTTCT
The DNA here is from genome assembly GCA_034520175.1 of Saprospiraceae bacterium. GTDB lineage: Bacteria > Bacteroidota > Bacteroidia > Chitinophagales > Saprospiraceae > JAAFJT01. Next base: position 7,253 of record JAXHNU010000016.1, on the reverse strand, counting down.
TTCAAAAATTTTAATTCAAAACTATCTGGATAAAGAATTTCAAGGCGTTTTTTTAAGTTGTCTAAGCCCAAACCATTGCCAAAACCGTTGGGTGCAATTTTGTCATCGGACAAACTATTTTCAATTTTAAAGACTAAAACCTGTTTTTTTAAAGAAATATCAACGTGAATCCAAGAATCCTCAACGGCATTTGAAACACCGTGCTTGAACGCATTTTCCACCAATGGCAGAAATAAAAGCGGCGGTACTTGCACGCCTTTAGTCGTATTTGCTCCTGAAATTTGAATATCGAGCCGAGTGCCGTAGCGGATTTTCTCTAAATTAATATAATCTTTTATGTAATTTATCTCTTTTTCAACCTCAATCAAAGAGCGTTTTGAATCATACAACATATAACTCAACAATGCTGAGAGTCGGTGAATCATATCGCTCGTCAAAGGTGAGTTTTTGAGCGAAAGCATATAAATATTATTTAATGTATTGAAAATGAAATGAGGTTGCACCTGTGACCGCAACAGCGCAAGTTCGGCGGCTACTTTTTCTGCCGTCAATTTTTCGTTGATGCGTTGTTGTTCCATCCATTTTCTAATCACATAAATCATTGAACCTAAACCTGCTATCAATTGAACATAAACGGCGTCTATCAATATTTTAGGTACTAAAAATAGTGTTTTTGCACGTTCAGGGTACAATACTTTATAGATAATATCGAAGGTAACGATGCGGCGAAAGACGCCTGCAAATATCATGCTTCCAACCAAACAGAGTGCGAAAGACAGGTATTTTTTTTGCAATAAAAACCGTTCAACCGTGATGAAAATACTGAAATAAGTCACCATCATAATAATAGGCACGTTGAGGACAGCTGCCCGAAACGATACGCCATAGCAATCATTGAGGCTACCCTGCAAAAGCCATTCGTAGAGAAAAAGGCACGACCAGAAAAGCAGATGCCAATACCACATTCGGGAATTGAGAAGAAAAGTTTTCATCTTAGGAAGATTTCAAATTTAAGATATTTAAATTTTACATTTACGGGTGAAGCTACTGTTTTTATTCGCTTGCTCGTCTATTTTTTACCCCAAGTGTGGGCTTTTCTCGTCGTAAATTAATGAGTTGTTTAGGGTAGCGCACCGTTTTATTGGTAGAACAAGAATAGGCATTATTTCACAAGGTGCAGCGTACTACTAAGTTGTATAGCCCTACTTTTTAGCTGCGCTCCAAAAAATAGTCAAATTTATGCCTTAAATTAACGAATTCGTGTAGATTTGCGGAAATTATTTAGATAAACAAACATTGTCCTGTTAAGTCGGACGTCCACTATGAAAAAAATACACTTATTACTACACTTATTGCTTATTTTGAAGGCAAATTTTACGTTTTCTCAAACATTATTGGATTTAAAATTTGCTCAAGCTATTCGCGAGCAGTGCGCTGATTGTCTTGACGACCGTAATCAGCTACTTCCTCCAGCACGCAAAATAGCACATCTGAATCTCAATCGTAAAGGCATTAGTGACCTTACAGGTATTGAAGGGTTTGTAAGCCTTATGAGTTTAGATGTTTCAAACAATAAATTGCTGAATTTACCGTATTTCCCCAATCCTTATTTGAAAAAAATACGATGTGTCAACAATGAATTGACGAGTTTGCCTCTCTTTCCCGAATCCCTTCTGTCGCTTGATTGTAGTGGTAACAAAATTCGATTTATTACTGGCTTTCCGCGTGCTTTGGTTGAGTTAACACTCAACAGTAACCCTATTAAACGGCTTCCTCCGTTACCGATTCACCTGCAAAAACTGTCTTGTGTCAATGATAGTTTGTATGCCCTACCAACCTTGCCTGATGATATTACCTATCTGGATTGCAGTAATAATATGTTGTTGAAATTGCCCAAACTACCTGCTCAATTGTCTAAAATGGTATTTGACTATAATCGGCTTTTCTTTTTGCCACAATTGCCTTATTTGTTGAAAGAATGTTCGGTTGTGGGTAATAATTTAGTGCGTTTGCCAAATATGCCAGAATATTTGACAATTTTAGATGTTAGTTTTAATCAATTAGATAGTTTGTCAACGCTTCCACCGCGTTTATCCATTCTACGGTTCTCAAACAATAAAGTAAGTGTCGTGTTCTCATTGCCTTCTTCTTTGCGAGAAATAGATTGTAGGAACAATTTACTAACTGGATTTTCTAAACTTCCTCGACGTCTTAATGTATTGAAAATGAGGGGCAATTTTATCCCTTGTTTGGATAATATGCCCGAGAACCTTACTTCCATTGACGAACAAGGCATGGCAGAATGTTTGCGCCCACATTTTGGTTTGATAGAGAAAACGGTTGATTCGGGGACACAAAGAACGGCGTTTTTACCCGATTTAGTTACAGCCCAAGAGAACCAACTTGTGCCATATCGAAAAGGCAATAAATGGGGTTTCTCCAATGCTATCGGTGAAATTTGCATTGCACCTAAATATGGCTCGGCTACTTTATTCGATAAAAACCCGCGTTTTAGTTATTCATTTTCTACTGTATCCATAGAGGGTTTAAAAGGTATGATTGATATAGAAGGTGAGTATATCGTTCAGCCCGCTTATCAAAGAGTATATGCGCTTACAAAAGGTGGTTTTATAGCTCAAAAATCGCCTTCTCAGAATTGGATTTTTATCAACGAAGATGGCATTGTTCAAGAAAATTTCCCCGTTGAAGTCATAAAAGACCCTATTTTCAAACGCTATGCAGAATCGAGAGCCGTTTTAGCACCGAAAAACATAGGTACTTTGGCGTACAATGAGTTGCTTATTCCTCAATTTATAAAAAATGATAGTGCGCAATTTGGTTTTATATTAAAACGAAAAACGATTGTTGACAAAACAACAGGTGTCTTAAAGTATGAAACACTTTATTCGATACCCCCTCAGTATAAAGAGCTAAAATACCTCACACCAATTGGTTTTGACACGCTTTTGGCTAAAGGCTCGGACGGAAAATGGGGATTGATTAGTGCTAAAAATGATACAATTGCTCTTTTGGTTTATGATGTCATCAAACCAGAAATTCTGACAGTTACTGACATAGATTCAGTATCAGTACCTTATTTTTTGGCAACAAAAAATGGAAAATGGGGCGTAAGTTCACTAAAAGATGGTAGGGTAGTACTGGATTATGATTTTGATGAAGTGCAGATTATGTGGCTTAAACCACTCAATATCATTGATAAAGACAGCAACCGCTTGTTTTTGAAAGTGCGAAAGGCAGATAAATGGGGCGTGATGGCAGAACGCTTCTGGCAATGGGTTGTCCCAGCCGAGTTTGATGACATTCGTTTAGATAGTGATACCGAAAATGGGTTTCAACTACTGCGCGGCAATCAAATGGGCTACTATATTATTCCTGCTGAAAAAACAATTCCTCCGCGTTATCGAGAAGTCAAATACTTTAAGTACGGTTTTGCTGAGGTCATTACAACGCAAAACAAAACGGGTTTTATTAACGAAAATGGCGATGAGTATTTTTTGGAATAAAATAGAGCCACCATTGTCTGAACTATGATTCTTTTGATTTATCTGATTAATCTAAGGTTTATGGTATTAAAACGCGGCTTCGCCGTGTAAGAAATCTAATGGAGCGAGCCGTTTTTTTGTTGAAAATTTGGGCAAAGCACAAATTTTCAACAAAAAACGGCTCGCTCCAAAAAAAAAAACTTCCCGCGCCGCCGAAGGCGGCGCGTTTTGAGAGACTACTATAAAACTTAGATTGATTACTATGACCAGCTTAGGGTCGTGTGTTTCATAGTAATCACAGTAATCAAAAGAATAATAGTTCAAGCTAATTTTTTAAAAAACCAAATAAAAATAAAAACGACACCCACAAGAGCTACCAAGCCCGCCAAAAGTCTAATCAAAGGTAACACAGTCATGACGGCTGCCAAACCAAGCAAACCAAGCCCAAACCAAAGCCATTTATCCGTTGGGTGTGTCAAATCTATCCCTTTCTTTCTTAAAAAGTCCTCAATTTTAAGTGTCTTTTTTTGAGTACGGTTCAGCTTCTGGGAAGTCATAGCTTGAGTTTGTGGCTGTGTCATTGAACTTAGCGCAGGGGCTGTTTGACGTGTAGAAATGACCGCAAAAGCAGGTGTAAAAAATACTGAAAGAAGGATTAGAATAAGAGAAAATTGAGTTGTTGTAAAACGCATAGAAGACAGTAGTTTTAAGTGATAAAGATTTTTTCAATTTTTTGCTTGTTTTACTACTTTTGTAATAACCAGCAACTGGCTATGTAACGCAACAAAACTCCGTTTATTCAGATAAACCTATTTTTTAACATAAAATTAAGGCTTTTTTTAAACGCCAAAAAATCACTCAGATTTTAATTTTGAAACCATACATAAATTCAAAATACGCATTAAAAGGCATTTTTGCGCTCGCTTCGCTCGCGTAAAAGGAGGAGAGGTGGTTCATTTTTCGGGCAACGCCCGAAAAATGAACCACATTCCCCCTTCTCGCGCGAGCGAAGCGAGCGCGAAAACCAGCAGTTTAGATTTTATGTATGGTTTCAAAATTTTAATAAGTAGTTGTTCATAAATAATCGCTACTTTTTAGTACACACCTATCTTCCCTTCTCGCGCGAGCGAAGCGAGCGCGAGAAGCATCGTAAAAGTAGCGATTATTTATGACGAACTACTTACTGGTAACTTCGGAAATCTCATAAATCCGTTAGGATTTACATGTTTGTAGAAAATATAAAGCAAAACGCACATTGAATCCGTAGGATTCATACGTTTGTAAGGGTTAAAAAACGTGCGAATCCTACGGATTCGGGGGACAGTTACTTGATTTTTATTCTACAAACGTATGAATCCGATGGATTCAAGAGATTTCCGAAGTTACCAGTACTTATAATTATTTTTCCACTTGGTAAAGTGCGCGGGTTAGTTGCCCCCAACCAGCCATGAAAAGCACACCGCCAATGGGAGTGATTGCACCGAGCCAACGCAGCCCTTCGGTACTTGTTAGTTCCACAAAAATTAACCCATAAAGCGAGCCTGAAAAGCAAACGATACCTATTAGAAAAAGCCGCATAGCCTGCCGAACATACACACTATCTGTAAATTGTGAGACAATAGCCGCCAGAGCAATGGCAAAAGCGTGGTAAAAATGATACTGCACGCCTGTCTTAAATGTCTCAATTTGAAGCGGTGACACGCGGGTCTTCAAGCCATGTGCGCCAAAAGCACCGAGGGCAACTGCCAAGCCACACAAGAGAAAAGCAGTGATTAACCAATTTTTATTTTTCATTTATTGAATTTTAAATGACTTTAGAACTGGCTCTTTTTCGCTTCGCTCAAACATCGCGTTTGAAAAGAACCTATCGGGGCGAGCGTGTTTTTGAATCACAAAAATCGAAGATTTTTGTGATTCAAAAACACGCTCGCCCCTAAAAAATCACTTTCGGGCGATTTTCGAGCGAAGCGAGAAAGAGGCAGTTCGTTTACTATCCCTAAATAACTCGCCAATCAATCGGTGAAATAGCGTGTTGTTCTAAATATTGGTTTGCTTTTGAAAAATGCCGACAACCCGAAAAAGCATTGCCCGCCAGAGGCGACGGATGAGCCGCATCTAAAATCAAATGCTTGGATTTGTCAATTAATGCTGCTTTTTGTTTGGCAAAATTGCCCCAGAGCATGAAAACAAGGTGTTCGCGCTCATCGGATAGTCGTCTAATTACGGCATCAGTAAACACCTGCCAACCGCTTTTTTGGTGAGAACCTGCAATGCCTGCTTCAACTGTCAAAATGGCATTGAGCAAAAACACACCTTGTTGCGTCCAGCTTGTCAAATCGCCGTGTGCGGCAATCGGAAAACCTAAATCGGCATTGATTTCTTTGTAAATATTGACCAATGAAGGCGGTGTTCGCACACCTTGAGGCACACTGAACGACAAACCCATTGCTTGATTTACATTGTGATAAGGGTCTTGTCCCAATATGACAACTTTGACTTTATCAATCGGCGTTTGCGTAAACGCATTAAAAATCAATGCGCCCGGTGGATACAAGGTTTTTCCTTCTGCCATTTCTTTTCTGACAAAAGCGGTAAGGGCTTGAAAATAGGGCTGCTCAAATTCAGGAGCAAGGGCGCGTTTCCAGCTTTCTTCAATTTTTACGTTACTCATTTTTTTTATTTAGTATCTCAAAAGACTTGTCGTTTGATGTTGTTTCGCTCACGCAAAAAGACAAAAGGTGGTTCATTTTTCGGGCAACGCCCAAAAAATGAACCACACCTCCCACCACGCGCGAGCGAAGCGAGCGCGTAGCTAAGTAATCACAGTATTTTTAACAAAAAATCCACCAATTTAGTTGTCGCTTTTCCACGATGTGAAATGCGCCCTTTTGCGGCGTTGTCCATTTGGGCAAAGGTTGTTCTAAATCCTTTTGGTTGAAAAATCGGGTCATAACCGAAGCCCTCTGTACCCGCCTGTTTTTTGCGTATTTTACCTTCACAAACCCCTTCAAAAAGGTGTTGTTCACCGTCCAAAATCAAACAAATCACGGTTCTGAAACGGGCAGTTCTGAGTTCTGTATTGCCCATGTTTTTCAAAATCAAAGCGATATTGTCTTGGGCATCGCGCGTGCCTGAATAATGAGCAGAATGAACACCCGGCTCACCGCCAAGCGCGTCAATTTCAAGCCCCGAATCTTCTGAAAAACACGATCTTCCGTAGGTTTTATAGAGAAATTTCGCTTTTTCAATCGCATTTTCGACGATTGTTTCGTGGGTTTCGGGCAAATCTGTTGTGTGTCCAACGGCATTTTTCATCGTGGATACTTCAATTGTACCCAAATTTGACCCCCTCAGTATTTCGTTGATTTCTGATACTTTGTGGGCGTTATTGGTTGCTAAAATAAGTTGCATAATATTTCAGTTATAAAAATTTTGCGAGCAGTGTTTTCAACGTAGCACGGTTAATTTCTTCGTCAAAAATGGCAGCAACGGGAATTTTAAAGCCTGTCATCACAATACTTTCGATAAAGTCACCAACCCTTACTTTTTTCAATAATTCATACCCTTGACCACTTGTTTCAGATAAAATATATTGTTCAACAGTTTGTTTTTTAGGGTCAACAATCCAGTATTCAGTTACGCCATGTGCGGCATAATCACGAAATTTTACGCCTTTATCTCGACTTGCTGTACCCTTCGATAAAACTTCACAAATCCAATCGGGTGGAGGATAATGTGTTTGTCCATTTT
>JAXHNU010000022.1:0-92872 GCA_034520175.1 Saprospiraceae bacterium | reverse complement strand
CACTTTTGATACCCCCTCAGTATTTAAGCCAATTCTAAGGTCTGATTTTCAAGTTTGACGCTGAAATTTATCTCAGCTTTCAAGGCTTTGAAAACTTTGATTATTGTTGCTATTGTTGCACTATTCGTATTATTCTCTAATTTTGAAATTTGGGCTTTCTGTACACCTACAAGTTTACCTAAATCCTCTTGGGTCATTTGGCGTTCAAGTCTTGCTTTTTTTATCATTTCTCCAATGATTTCCATACGAAGTTCATATTCGTAGGCTTCTCTTTTGTCCGTGCCACGCTCTCCGATGTACTTATTTTTCACTTCATCAAGCGTATAAAATTTCTTCTTGTTAGTCTCCATATTTAGCTAATTTATTAATTTTCAAAATATTCTTTTCTCAATTTGTCTGCTTTTGATAGTTCTTTCTCAGGTACTTTGTCGGTTTTCTTTATAATGCCGTGTGTACAAACGACCAAAGTATCTTGGTTATCTCGTTTATCCCAAAAAGCGAATAACCGATATTGTAAATTGCCATATTTTGACCTAAACTCCCAAATATCATCTGTCAATTTTTTGAATAATCTTGGGTCATTGGCTTGTTCGGCTTTGTCAATATTGTAAACTATCTTTTCTCTCACTTTATCATCTAATTCGTCAAAGAAAAGTAGGACATCGGGTAAAAAAACTGTTCTAAATTTATGCACAATCAGTAGAATTTGGTTAATAATTGATTTCTGCAAAGATAGGCAATGTTTCTTATATTGGAAACTTTTTTTGATTAAATTTTACTTCCAATGGTTTATTTTTTTCGGGTTTCTTTTTTTGCTTTCGCAGAACGCAGTCTGTGAAAAAACTCAAATCAGAATTTTCAAAACCAAATATTATTCTTAATCAAAAATAGATTATTGGCTATTTCAGAATAATATTCTTAAATTAAGTGAAGTTATCAAAATAATATACTTTCAATTTTGAGTGAAAAAGACTTTTTTCACAGACTGACGTTCGTGTTTACGCATACCCGCCGCCTGCGTTGGCTTTTGTGCGTGGGCTTTTGGCGGCGGCATTTTGTCGGGTAGGTAAGCCGTTCACACGGCTTTTCCCCCCAAAGAACTGTACGTGAAACTTTCGCTTCATACAGCTCAAACGCTCTGAACGCCGTTCCGATTGCCATAAGGACGACGCGGTAGTGGTTGCGTGAAGGCAAATTTAATTTGGTGGACGCTTTAAAGCGTTTTCCAGTATTTTCAGTCACTCGTTTTACAGCTAACAGTTTTGCCGCAAGTGAATGATTTACAAGGAATTGTAAAGATTTCACCTTGCGCCAACGTTTGGCTTCCACCGCCTTTGCGATACGAACTTGAAGGGATTTTACAGAGCGAGTGACAGCCCCCCAGTCGAGGTAATGCCACAAATTGTTCTCTGCACCAGACGCATTACGTCCCGTCAGCATATATAAGGCTGGTATGGCAACGGAAGTATCCATGTACTTTCTGGTTTTCGTTAAAATCTTCTTACAAATCTTCACGCATAGAGCGTTTAACGGACGTGGGCAGCCTTTCAACTCGCTGTTATGTACCCCCCTCAGTAGTTACACCTACCTCAAAGGTTCAACCGCTATGCGTTTCATTACAAAACGCCTTTCGCTTTTTCCGTTTTCCTAATCCCACTAAGGCGTTGTCATACCTTACGATATTTCTACTAATGTATCTATTTCTCAACCAATACATTAGACCTTATTGGGGTTGCCATGTTCTACTTTACAAACATTGGATAACTTAGCACCCATCTCTACACCGAAGGAATCCGAACGACGCACGTTGAGCTTACGAACTACGTGTCTTCACCTCTTGACGTTTTGTCCACAGCGTTTATGCCTCTTTCAAGGCGGTATAATCGTTTTCGCTGTTCCAAAGTAACGATGCTGCAATGGTTCACATAAGTTGTGCTTATTATCCGTTCCCTGCCCTCCACCGCTTACGATTAGCAGCTTTGACTTCGCCTCACGGCTTGGTTCTTATCTCCTTTGACTTTCATCTTCGGAGGGAGGCTTTTTTCTTCGAGCTTCATACAAAACAATTACTCGTTATGCACGCCAAAGTGGGAAACGCTTGGTCGTACAAGCGGTAATATCACTGATAATCTATTGTAAATTGATGATTATCAAAGTATTACAATTTATAAAATAGCTTCATGTCGCACTGTAAACACATTGTTCTCGATAGTTTTTTTTCTTTTTATTTATTAACTTAGTTCGTTTATAAGTTTAAGCAACAGATTTATGTATTGAAGTTTTTATTTGCAATAGTTTGGTTTTTATTTTTTCTTGATAGCGTAATCAAAATAGCTTCCAATGGAAACTGTTAGCCCATAATAATCTTTGGGGGCTATTTTAAATCGAGCATAATCAAAGTTGATACTAAATAAAAAGTATTTGAAAGGCATGAAAATATATTCGCCTTTGTAAGTCATCGTTTTTTTGACTAAATGAATACCCTTTCAAAATAGGCTCACGAAGATTACCTACATACCCTTCCAAAATTTCGATACCCCCTTCTCTTTCTATGAGTCCCATACCCAACAATAGACGATGCTTTTTCCATTTTTTAGGAAAGGTATTTATTGAGAAGGCTATCCAATTACTATATCCTTTTGATCTGATTACAGTATCTCCTATATTATACGTATTATCGAAGTTTCCACGCCACGTAGGTTTTTTGCCTGTTTTGAGCCATATATTCTTAAAAGGCGCATTTTTTTTTGTTTTAAAACTCATATCTATCGCTAAACGCCACTCGGGTATATGAAAAGATAAACCATATCGCCAACGAATATTAGCATCCATGTTTGGCTCAAAATCAAGTCTGTCTATCCATGTATAGCCATGAAAGCCGATTTTACTCATGGGTTGAAGGGTAATTTGAGCCTGTACCCGAAGGCAGAGACTCAATAAAACAATTACAATTATTTTATTAGACATTTGTAGTTAAGTGGTTGGACAAAATTACTTCTAAGCATATGCTAATAACTTACGCACTGTTTTTTTGCTACGCAAAAAAAGGCGTGCGAAAAAGGGTTTTAAGGACCGAAGTTGTTTTTTGAAAGGAAAATCGTAGATTTTCCTTTCAAAAAACAACTTCGGTCCGATAGATTTTCTCCTAGCACGCCTTTTGAGCGTAGCGAAAAACAGTGCGTAACCTGTCTAAAACATGTTTAGAAATAATTTTGTCAAGGCACTTATTGTTTTAGAATTTTTGTATTATGCTTAATGACCCCCTCAGTATTTTCGTTAACTTTACCACTTTTCGTTCAAAATTACCGATTTATCTATAATTTTTTATCCTTTAAACGCCCACAAGTATATCAGTTGGAATTCTTAATTCTTTATGAAGTATTCTTATTTGTGCTAATGTTAATTGTCTTTTGCCGCTAAAAATTTCAGATACTCTATTTGCTCCTAAAATCTTGGCTAAATCTTTTCTGCTAAAATTCAATTGTTCTAATGATTGTTCTATAACCTGAACAAGTGTCAATTCAATTTTATTAAACTCAAAATTCTTTGCTTCATATGCTACAAGTAATGTTGTCATAGCATCAAGATAGGCAAATTTTTTGTCTTCCTCAACTTCGTCATCAAACTCTATATCGTCCAACTCTTCTACCAAATCACAATATTTTAGGTAGGTTTGTTCATCTATAATAGGGGTTAGTGTATATTTTGATCTTGGAAATTTTTTCATCTTTATTGTATTTTATATATTTTCAATCTTTGTTATTTTATCATATTCACTATGCGTTCCGAGAAATCGAATGTAAACACGTTGCGCCCGAGGATGAAACCTAAATTTTACTATCAATCGGTACTTATTATGAGCAATATTGAAGACAAATCTCTCATTTCCTACATAATCTGCCGTCCTAAATTGTTCTAAAACTTCCTGTACCGTGAAATAGCTATTTTCACTAACCGTGTTGTACCAAAACTTTAACGAAGTCTTGGCATCGGGGTATTGTTCGGTAAAATCGCTTAATCGTTTCTTTGTAATTACTCTCATAGTGCAAAGGTAGTAAAAATTTCCCATAGTGGGAAATTTTTACTTATTTTTTATTCTCGGATTTTACCTTTTTGATTAATGAACGAATCTTTCGGCGTATAGCCTTCACGGGTTCTTTTTGTTTATCAATGTTCGTCTTTTTTGGGCGTATAGCCCTCACAAATCCTTTTTTCAATTTCAAGAACGGATTTTTATCTTACTTCGGTTTTTTTCTGCTTTCAGCGAACGGCTGCTTTCACGCGTACCCGCCCTGCGTTGGCGTTTGTGTTGGCTTGGGTCGGGTTGGGTCGGGTAGGTAAGCCGTTCGCACGGCTTTTCCCCCAAAGAACTGTACGTGAAACTTTCGCTTCATACAGCTCAAACGCTCTGAACGCCGTTCCGATTGCCATAAGGACGACGCGGTAGTGGTTGTGTGAAGGCAAAGTTAATTTGGTGGACACTGTGATGACAATTTGGATGCAGCAGCACTAAATTATCGTCCGAGTCTTTGCCGTCAAGATGTTTGTGTACGATGTGGTGCATATTCCACCCTGTTTGGGGTGTAATATGTTCGCCACAAAATGCACAATTCCCTTCTTGACGCTTGCAAAGATAATCTAATAACTGTCTGCCTTCAAATTTTTCTGCCATTTTTTCTTCTAATCTGCGCTCAAAGTATTGTTCATACTGAGGGGTGTATGGATTGGCTTTTGCGTCAATCTTTTGGTGTCTTTTTATGGGGACAGATGAAGCGGAAAACAGAAAGATTTTTTCCTTTTTCTTTTTTCCGTTTTCCTAATCCCACTAAGGCGTTGTCATATCTTACGCTATTTCTACTAATGTATCTATTTTTCAACCAATATATTAGACCTTATTGGGCTTGCCATGTTCTACTTTATAAACAAATTGGATAACTTAGCACCCATCTCTACACCGAAGGAATTTGAACGACGCCCGTTGAGCTTACGAACTACGGGTCTTCACCTCTTGACATTTTGTCCACAGCGTTTATGCCTCTTTCAAGGCGGTATAATCGTTTTCGCTGTTCCAAAGTAACGATGATGCAATGGTTCACATAAGTTGTGCATATTATCCGTTCCCTTCCCTCCACCGCTTACGATTAGCAGCTTTGACTTAACCTCACGGCTCGGTTCTTATCTCCTTTGATTTTCATCTTCGGAGGGAGGCTTTTTTCTTCGGGCTTCGTACAAAACAATTACTCGTTATGCACGCCAAAGTGGGAAACGCTTGGTCGTACAAGCGGTAATATCACTGATAATCTATTGTAAATTAATGATTATAAGAGTATTACAATTTATAAAATAGCTTTATGTCACACCGTAAACACATTGTTCAGCGACGTTGTTTTTTCTTTATTTTTTTGTCAAAATCTAATTCGGTTTACCCCCTCAGTATTTTGTCAACTTTTCGACTAATTCTGCTTAAATATTGCCCAAAACCTTATGGTAAACTACTTTTTGTTATCTTCAATGATTTGAAGAACTTTTGATAAAGAAATTTTTAAGGCTTTTGCTATATTTTCTGGTGATACACCAATTTCATAAAATCCTAACACTGCTTCGATTTCTTTATTTTCTTCTCCTTGTTTTATTAAATCTTGGGCATCAGCCATTTGAGTATGTTGACTGCTGGCTAATCTTCTTAATCGCTCTAAATAAGCCTCATACTCCTTTCTATCTTTCGGCTTTAGTTTGAGCTTGTTCAATTTTACTTTTGCTTCACTCAATCCAGGAGCTGAAAACTCATCTTTTACTTCGCCCGTTTTGAAAAAGAAAACCCATTCGTCCAGTTTATCGTTCACTTTTTCTTCATCAAATATCCCTGCTTTGATTATCCAATATTCGGGATAAATCTCAGACACTTTCTCTTTATTGTATATTTCGACTTGTTTTTCTGATAAGGTCAATAAATCTCCTTTATGAATACCTCTGAAACTTGTTGTTCCGTGGTATACATAATCCTCGCCTTGCCCTAAGTCAAAGTAAGCAATTGTAATAGAGATAACTTTTTTTACTTCTGCATAAGGTCGTCCTTCTTTAATGTATTCGGATATTACTTTTGATGTGCCATACAAAATACGATGAAAGTAATCATACTCTTTCGTATTTTGAACTTCAATTATTATGAGTTCTCGCTTCGTGTTTTCGACCAAAATATCAACATCGTTATATTTGTCGTCATTGGTTTCCTTATTCCCTTGACTACTTAGGATTTGTCTAATCTTTACTTCTTCTTCCAGTAAGACCGAAAGAAATCCCTCTAAAACGACATAATTCGCTTTATCTCGAAGTAAACGCTTTATTGCCCAGTCAAATCTTACTAAATTACTTGAATTCATTGCCATTTTTAAAATTTTGATGCAAAGATAAGGAAAAATACATTATTCCGCATCTTATAACAAAGTCAAAATATTGTCTTAAATTGGTTTAGAGTTTTTATTTCAAGTTGATTTGATCGTACTCATTTTTTTCTTTTTTACTTACTTTCGTTAAATCAATGAACGAGTGCTTTTTTTATGTCGCAGAACACTAAGGAAAACCACCGCAATCCCCCCCCCCACGAGTGCCAAGGTGTGCTGTGAATGAAACAACAGTTATAGCGTTGTTTCAATGCTTTAAGAGAGATGATAGTAGGTCTATCGGTATCGTTGTACAAGCGGAGGTATCAAACCACTTCCCGATGCTCAGATAGTAATTGAAGGGTGTTAAACGGTAGGAAGAAAAGCCCCGGTGAATCGGGGCAGGTGCGAATAAGAGAGATGAACGCAAGTGAACCTGTGATTAAGTTGTGTGAGAGTGGGTACATTTTGACAAAAACTCGAATTCTTGGCTTCGAGTGAAAAATCATAGCGGGCGCTTGTTTACTGGCTATGGGTCAAACGCAATTGAGCAGGCATGAATCTTATTTAGGCTCTTTTAAGGAACTCAGGAAGTCCTTGCAAAATGCTAAGGGAACGGCACAAATAGGCAATACCTATGAGGCTTATACTACCAATGTTTGCATGGATGACGGATGCAATTGTAGTAGTGATGAAGTGCTTGTAATGAGCATGGAGCGAAGGATTGCAGTCTTACGGTTTCGAGTCATACTACTGGACATGAACTTAAATCCGTTAGAATTTACACGTTTATAGAAAATGATAATAAGCGGTTTTTCCTCGAATCCGTAGGATTCGCACGTTAAAATATTCCAAATAAACGTGCGAATCCTACGGATTCGAGGAAAATGTTCATTTAGTTTTTCTACAAACGTTCAAATCCTAACGGATTTGTGGGTCATGTCCAGTAGTATGAGGAACGGCACTTATTTGTCATAAACAACTGTATATCAGTCAATTAGAACGATTTTGTGACCGAAGAACGGCAGTAGTACCCGTAGGGTTCGGTTCAACATTGTTACCCACGCAGGACTACGTGAGTATAAGACTCCATTGCAATTCTCCTTTCAAAACACATAAAGAAACTTCTAAATGCGAAGTTTGTTTTATGAAGAAGTATTATCATGCGAAACTTTCTTTAAACGCCTTTCCAAATCTACATAAAAAAGTTAAGCCACCAAATAAAAACATGATAATTTTGTTACTTTCGTAAAAATTGTGGGTAAAAAATCACCCCCTCAGTATTTTCTATCAAAAATAGACAAAAACTGAAATGCCTAACTAAAACCCTCATAATTTTAATTTATCCAACGGGCTCTGTATTTTTCTTATGTGTTCAGCCGAAAGGTGTATATAAATTTGGGTCGTTTCTGGGCTTACGTGTCCCAAGAAATTTTGAATCGTAATGATGTCAATATCTGCAAACACGAGGTGTGTGGCAAAACTGTGTCGAAGTGTGTGTACTGTGGCAATTGGGTTGACCCCTGATTTTTCAACGGCTGATTTCATTATCAACTGAACACTTCGTGCGGAATATTGTCCGCCCGTTTGTCCTTCAAAAAGCCATCGGGAAGGGGTGTATTCAAGTAAATAACGGTCAAGAGCTTCGAGAAAAGTATCGGAGAGTATGGTAAAACGGTCTTTATTTCCTTTTCCTGATTTGACAAAAATACTTTTACTATCCCGTCTTATATCTGTAAGTCGTAGATTTATTAATTCAGATAGGCGCAAACCCGCCGAATAAATAGCGTATAAAATACATTTGTGCTTTAGATTGCCGACTGAATCAAGGAGTTTAAGGGTTTCGGCTTCACTCAATACATTGGGCAATTGAAACGGTTTTTTGGGGCGTTGAAGGTCATAGTAGGTACGGTCGCGTCCTAACACAAATTCGTAATAGCATTTTATGGCGTTGATAAAATTGTTTTGGATACTTTCCGAAATTTTATCCGTTTTTATCCTAAAAAGCATGTATTGTATAATTTGCTCTTTTGTAATGTTTTGAGGATGAATATCATTGTAAAAACGAAGGAATTGCGAGAATCCACTTTTGTACGTTTTTATCGTCGAAATACTCATCCGTTTGAGTATCATTTTCTCTTCTAATCTCAAAACTTCATCGTTATACTGAGGGGGTATTTCGCTGTCGGATTTTTGCTGTCGGATATCTGGAAGCAGCTTGGTTTGGTTATTTTCTAAAGGTGATAAGTCGTATTGTAGTGTATCGCCGAACGTTTTGTTGAGTTTATCAATCATTAAAGGCGAGTGCGGCAAAGACCAGCAGTTGTGTTCTTTGTGCCAGCGATTGCCGTTGATTTGTTTTATTTTTTCAATCCAATCTTTGCGGTATTTGAAATCGAGCCGCAGATAGCCTTGCCAAAATTCGGCTAAACGGACAACAATTTTATCGTCCATCAAAAAAGGTTTATTTACGTTTGTCTTGGTCATTTTTTCTGTATTCACGTCATTAAAATCCGCCCAATCAACGGTCGTAAAACGTTGTTTTGCAGTCTGTTGTGGTGTTAAAGCGGTATCTGATTTTACGGTTACATTCGGCTGAGTTTGGTCATTCGGGGTAGTTTGTTGCCCGTTTTTTTCAATAGAAGTGTGTAGTCCTTCTTCTGGCAAATCATGGTTTACTGTACACGCCCAATGTACGCTATCTTTCAAATATGTCTCAATAAAACGTAGGGTCATTTTAGTCTTCGGCACTTCCCACAGAAAAAGTCTGCCGTTCCATTTTCTGCCCTTAATATTCTTTATTGTGTCTAAATGCGTATTAATCATAGTTTTAGGTATGTGAATCGACCAATTTTGTGTGTTCTCGGCTCGTTCAAAAATAGTTAATTTGCCACCAGAACGTGGGTATTCAGCGGGGGTGATAGGTAGTGTAACTTCTGTCAAAACGATGGGTGTTTGCGTATCTACATACAGAGAATCACCAAAATATGCCACGAACTGCTTGTACAATTCTTTTGTTCTTGGCATACTCCACACCTTATCTGTTGTATGATACTGACTGTCTTCTACTTGATTCACATAAGTTTTCCAATCAATGCGGTTAGGCGGAATTGTCAGAAATATACGGTTGGGTTTATCAGGGCATCTTTGCGCGATGATTCGGGTTTCAATGGACGTGTCTGAAATAAACTTGTCTGAGGCGACAAGGACTTGCCCACTCGCCTCAGTATTTAGTATTTTTTGCGTTGGTTTTATATCCCGAATAATCGTGTGTCCTTCAAACAGTTGTTCAAAGGTTTGCCACGTTTCTTTAGTGTAAGGAATATGCCAACAAAATATCTGTACCTAAAAACGCCCATCATCAGCAAACTGATAATAGGCGTTTTTAATAAAAACAACAGAGAAACTTTTACCGCATTAAATTCAACTCACCACTTTCTGGTCGTATCGTCCCATCGGGCATTTTGAGTTTAATCAGATAAACGTACACATCAGAAGCGGCTTCTGCACCGTCCTCTTTGCCACCTCGTTTACCATTCCAGCCTTTGTAGGCTTTGTCATTCAAAACGGTCGCGCTTGTTTCGCCATATACTTCCTGTCCCCAACGATTGAATACTTGGAATGAAGTCACTTCAATCCGTCCTTTCCAAAACTCTGGGCGCGGATTTGTTGCCGCAGGTGGGAATAAACCGTTGAAAATCAAACCAAAATGACTGTTTATGGTATCGCCGTTTGGTGTAAAGGCGTTCGGTAGCTTGTAATTTGGATAGCGAATGGTCAAACGAACCGACGTATCTTTTTTACAGCCTGTTGAAGATGTTGCAGAAACTTTGTAAGTCGCATCGGTCAAGGCATTGAACGTAATGGCTTGCGTTGTCCCTGCTGCATTGGCATCTGCCGTCCAGATGTATGACAAAGTGCCTGTATTGCCCGAACCTACGGCTGTCAAAGTAATCGGTGTACCCTGGTCAACCAATTTTGTGGTGCTAAAAGTATCTGGATTGATACGCAAATTGAAACCCGGTAGGGAGGTTACTCTAACCGTTGTTGAGGTCGTACAGTTGTTGCCATAGGTATAAGTGACGGTATAAGTCGCGGTTGTTGTCGCAGAAACCGTGATGCTTGCACCACTTGTTGACACACCACTCGGACTCCAAGAGTATCTGCCATTGCCAATATTGTTCGTACCAACTGCCGTAATTATTGGATTAGGATTGGTCGAACACGCATCTACGTTCGGAATTGCCGCCAAAGAACCCGTTGCCATGCGAATAACAGTCGAGTCCACTTTTGTGCAACCTGTAATCGCATTGCGCATAGAGACCACATATTTGCTGTTGTCGGCAGGTGGTATTACTGAGGGGGCAGCCGCCGTTGAAGTAAAACTCGGACCTGTCCAACTATACGTAACAATTGGATTAGGTTGCGTATTGAGAACAATTGACCCACCCGTACAAACTGAATTGGCGGGAGGAACAGGGAACACAACTCTTGGTAATGGATTGACGATTATATTCGTTGATGCCGACCCCGGACAATCCCCGACTTTGGCGGATATGGTCACTTGGGTCGTCCCAAGTTGTGGATTGACGAGCAAAAAGGTTTTATTGTCTCCTGTTGGCTGGTCTTGGTTATTGACCTTCCACTTGTAATCCGTAACGCCCGGTGTTGGAGAGGTAACGGTCATACGCACATCAATTCTGGTTGCCGATTCGCAAATATTGGTATCTTTTGGCGCGAGAATCAAAACAGGATTTGGATTCACTTTCACGCGCACGGTATCTGTTACCATACACCCGCCGTTTGTCGCAATCCGACTATACGTGCGGGTTGTGTCGGCAGTAATGACCAAGTTGTAGAACGAATCGGGTGTAATCGCTCCAAAAGCAGGCGACCATTTGTATTTCAAATTGGGGTAGAAAATCGGCTCATAAACTGGTGAGCGCAACAAAACGGTTGAGCCTTGACAAACAGTTGTGTCTTTTGGCAAAATTTCGCGATTGAGTGGCAATGAATCCACTTGTACATCTACTGAATCTATGCGGTAGCAATTGCCGCTTGTCACTTCGGCGTAATACCGCGACCGTGTAATCGGATTAACGGTAATTGTTGCCGTAGTGGAGTCAATTGGAATCGTAAAATCGCGGTTTGATGACCATTTTATCCGTGCATTGGTTGGGTTGATTGTCGTTTTTAACGTCAAAGGCGTACCTCGACAAATGCGAACAAT
Source organism: Saprospiraceae bacterium (assembly GCA_034520175.1). Classification (GTDB taxonomy): domain Bacteria; phylum Bacteroidota; class Bacteroidia; order Chitinophagales; family Saprospiraceae; genus JAAFJT01. Next base: position 81,262 of record JAXHNU010000022.1, on the reverse strand, counting down.
ATCCGTAGTATCAATGCTTAAACGCAAATCAATACCCGTTACAACAACGGTCTTGTTAATTTCACAACCACCAATATTCTTTGCTGTCAAGGTATAGGTATTGACACCGGGACGAACAGTTAACTTTGGATTAGGCGAAGTGGTATTGTCAAACCCTGCCGTATTGCTCCAACTGTAAATTGTATTGGCTTGCACGGGCGAATTGCCCAATGACAACACTAAATCTCGGCAAAGTGCGGTGTCTGAAATCAGATTCAAGATAGGTGCTTGAAAGACATTGACAATAACTGAGTCTTTCGACGTAAACGCACAACCGCCAAGACCTCCCGTTACAGACACATAATATTTGGTCGTAACAGACGGCGATACTGAGGGGTTGTTACCCAACAAAACCGAGTTGGGTTCAGATGTCCAAGTGTAAGAGGCACTGTTATCAAAGCCTTCTTTCAACAAATTGAAAGGTTGACCCGAACAAACGTTCGTATCTCTGCTTGGTGTCAACGACGTAATGACGCTGTAAACAGGTGCGGCTTCGGTGGCTACTGTTATCGTCACCGTTTTTGTCAATGTACAAGACGGTGTGGTCAATGTCGCGGTAAATGTATGCGCTCCTGCTGCGCCGATTGCGCGGAAAGTCGGGTTCGGACAGTTTGTGCAACTCAATTCGTTGATATTGCCCGTAGAAGATGTCCATGACCAAATCGCGTTTGCTGTAGTTGGATAGGTTTCACCTGCGTTGAATACCAAGTCTTCATTGCGGCAAACAGTTTGATTAGGTATGTCTTTTACGTAAAATACAGTAACTTCTACTTTTTTACCAACAACGCGGCAAGTACCTTGAATCGCTACGTTGTAAGTGGTGGATACTGAGGGGGTAGCTGTCGGGCGTGTCGCCGTGTCGCTGCTCAAACCCGATGCAGGAGACCATTTGTAAGAGATGCCGCCTTGCGCAAAAAGTTGGGTTGACCCACCAATGCAAAGGGCTGTATCGCGTCCTGCCAAAAACTGCGAAGTTGGACCAACGGAGTCTAAAACGCCCGGTGTTGTACCTGCAAAATTCAAACGAACGCCATCGCGCCCGATAGTTCCACTGTAATCATTAATCCACAATAAATAAATTTTTCCTTGAACCACGTCCATACGGCGTACAATGCCATCGCCAAGACCACCGCCCGAACAATCGTAATTGTCTAAAACGGGGATATTAAAGCCTGTCAAAGCCTCGCGATAAGAATCTGCCATACCCGTCAGACTACTACCCGGACTCGGAATTGAATTGGCTGCAGCGTAGCTACTCCGTGCTGGCGCGTTGTTTTTTGAATAATTACAAATATCTCCTACATTGTCAATCGGTCCATAAAGGTTGAAATCAATGTCTGTATTGGCATTAGGCGTAATGGGCGCAATTGTAAAACCAAATTTCCCCGTTGCTTGTGCTTTGAAGTACAAGAACGTAAAGTTAGTAGGTGGGGGAGTGGTGATACCATAATTCAAAATACAACCTGTATTGATAGACGGATTTAAGCCAAACCTCATAAAACTACCATCGCCCGGTGTAGAAAGGTCGAGAATCACGTCCGAAGTACCCGATGTGCTGCAATCGCCAAGTGGCAAAGCCCGCGCACACGAACCCGCATTTGGCAAACTGTTCAAGCAGCTTACAGTATCCATTTTGAGATTGTAACTTGTACAGGCTTCGCGTGAAGACACGACCAAAAAATAGTCACCTGCAACAGTCAACGAGACGTTTTTGATGACCGACGAATCTTTTGCTGTATTGAGTTTACCGACGGCAATACATTCGCTGTTTGCACCCGAGGGGCAATTGCGGTACAAACCGACATTGATGCCCGTTTGCGTACCACTACCACCACTGAAAGGCGGAATACCACTCAGTAAGACGCTTACGCATTGTCCTCCTGCGGAAGTAAACCGATACACATGGTCTTTACCACCCAAAAATGAATTGGCAGTCGCCGAACAAGGGCTTGAAGTAATGGTCGAAATGGCATCATTACAGTTGGTAGCCCCCGTTTTTACGAAGGGCAAAGACGGAATAATCTCTGGTGCAGCACACGATGTTGGAATAGGTGCAGAACAAGCCAAAGAAGATTTCCACGAGAGTTTGAAACCCCGCGCATTGACCGAAATATCGGATTTAAAGACCACGCGCACCCAATTTGTCGGTGCTTGAAACACAACGGGGCGATTGGTCAAACCACTGATTCTGTCGAGCAAAACGTTGGTTTGTCCGTCGTAAATCAATAGTGTATCCACATTTGCCTCCGTGCTGAATGAATCAACCGTGATTTCAATACAACCCGTTGCTTGTGGACGAATATTGAATGTCCAGTTGTTTTGGTTGTTGCCATAGTTGCCCAAAGGTCCACCCGAATCATAGAGTGTTCCGATGCAAGCCGTTGTGGTTTGTGGCGTTGCTGTGAGGCGGTAAATGGGGTCAATCGGCTGTACACATGCCGTAAATTTTCCGCCTATTGTATTGCTTTGAAAATCCGCAACTTGGATAAAATAATCCGTGTTGGGACGCATACAACCCGCATCGAGTGTGATACCGTTGCCATCTGCTGTGCCTACTTCTTTCGTCGCGCAATATTCGCGGACTAAGCCCGTTGTGCAATCGCCGACGTACAAAGCCACTTGTGGATTTTTGATTGAATCCGCCGCCGCAATGCCTTTTATGGCAATTCGATAATTGAGGTTAGTGCCTGTCCCTGTTCTGAATTTAAACCAGACATCTTTATAGGCAATCAAGCCATTAAAGCAGTCGGGGTTTCTTTCGAGACCAGTTGGGGCGTTTGTTGCACCAATGTTGGTATAAATCGTTGTTGGACACGCAGTGCCTATCGGCGTAGGGGTCAACAGAATCGCTCCGGGACAATTGTCGTTCGCAGGTGCTTGTGCGGTTGCGGTCGTAGCAAGGAGCGCAATGGAAATGAGGGCGGTAAAAATTCGCTTCATTCGATTGAGATGTTTGGTTGAAAACATATAAATCGGTATTTCAAATGACGCGCATAAAGCGCAATGTAATTAGGGGGAGTTATGAGTTATAACTCATAACTCATAACTCAGTTCATTTTTAGTATAACTTCGTCATCTTCAAAAACGACGCTTAGTTCACGGCGTTCATTGAGCCATTTCATGAGTGCCGAGCCGAGAAATTCTCTTCTCCAGTCGTTTTTACTGCTAAAAAATTCGTCTCCTTCTCGGGCGTAGGTGAGTTCAGATTTATTTAAAACCAAACTTGGTGCAACGCCACTTTCCATACATTTGTATTTGACCAAACCGTGTAACATTTCCATTGAAATCTCGCGTTTTGGGTCTTCTTTACTGAGGGGGGGTATTTTTTTCAAAATCTCCAATTCCTCATCTGTTGCTTTTTTCTGATACAATTTTTGGAACGTATCCCAATTATTTATAACAAGTCGGTCTGGTATTATACGGCTATCCATCAATGCTTGTTTCCCATTGTCAATACTTCTTATGATAGGCGCGATAAATTTTGCCCCGAGTATCATTTCCTTTGAATGATTCAATCGTTGTGCTTCGCTGCGTCGCCATTCATACAACCGCAATAAAAACAATTGTTTCGGCTGACGCAAATTGTGCATCATGGTGTTCATCAAGGCTTCGCGGTTTGGGTCGCGTTCGTAATACGCGGCGGTTTCCCAACGCTGCATTTCTGTCCGCGCCCACGATAAACGATTGGTTGACACCAACTCACGCTTTAAAATAGAATACAATTCGTATAAATACACGACATCGCTTAAAGCGTATTCCAATTGCTTACGTTTCAACGGGCGGGCTTCCCAATCGGTAGCGGCATAGCCTTTATCAAGCGTGACATGCACCTCTTTTTCGACCAATTTGCCGTAAGAAACGGGGTATCCGTGTCCAGTAAATCCTGCGGCAACTTGCGTATCGAACACATTTTTCGGGATTGTCCCGTCGTAAACATTCAATAAGCGGTAGTCATTTTCTCCCGCGTGACTGATTTTCAAGATGTTCTCGTCTTCCACGAGTTTTAAAAAAGGCGTCAAATCCCCCACAAAAAAGGGGTCTATCAAATAATAGCCAAGTGGCGAAGCAACTTGTATAAGACAGAGTAGGACTTCGTATCGTTTTTCACCGATAAATTCGGTGTCAATAGCCAGCCATTCTATGGTGCGGTGCGCGGCACAAAACTGGCGCAAATCGGCAGCACTTTCAATTAACGTGTAGTCAACAGTGGTTTTCGTTATCACTTCTTTTTAGTTCGGATTTTCTTATCAAATTCGTGAAAAAATATCATATAAAACTGCTGTGTACAATCGGGGCTATTCATTTTTTTGAAACCATACATAAATTCAAAATACGCATTAAAAGTCACTTTTGCGCTCGCTTCGCTCGCGCAAAAGTAGGAAAGGTGGTTCATTTTTCGGGCTTTGCCCGAAAAATGAACCACATTCCCCCTCTCGCGCGAGCGAAGCGAGCGCGAGAACCAGCAGTTTAGATTTTATTTATGGTCTCAAATTCATTTTTAACCCCTTTGGAGTTTTAGATTTTGTAATCAAATATCAGTTCGTAAAGGTAATCAATTCTTTAAATTTTAATATAAAAAAAAGAAAATTTTGACAACCTTCAACTTGAACGCTCAAATATGCTGCAAGTTTCGCATTTCATGTCTGTCTTAATACGTTAATTAAATTCAAATAGTGTATTTTATTGCAAAATTTCTTTGAAAACAAGGGTAATTGGGTTTTTGTTTTACTTTCGCGGTGTGATACATTAACAACAAATTTAAAAAAATGAAAATCGCTATAATCAATTACGATGCTGGAAATATTCGCTCGGTCATTTTCGCGCTTGAAAGATTGGGGGTTCAACCCGTCTTGACGGCAGATGCCGATGTCATTCGTTCAGCCGACAAAGTTATTTTTCCCGGGCAGGGAGAGGCAAGTTCTGCCATGCGGAGTTTGCGGGAACGCAATTTAGACAAATTGATTCCCGAGTTGAAACAGCCATTTTTGGGGGTGTGCGTGGGTATGCAATTGTTGTGCGCTCATTCGGAAGAAAATGATACGCCGTGTTTGGGGGTGATTCCTCAAAAAGTCGTGAAGTTTCCGACAGATAAAGGTATAAAAGTGCCACAAGTGGGTTGGAATAGATTAAACATCGCTACGCCAAATAATCAGGCAACAATAATTAACGCTCAATTTCAAGATGAGTGGTTTTACTTTGTCCATAGTTATTACGTAGAAACGGGGGCATACACAACGGCAACTGCCAATTATGGCGGTGAATTTTCCGCATGTTTGCGAAAAGACAATTTTCATGCGGCGCAATTTCACCCCGAAAAATCAAGTAAAGCGGGGCAGCAATTGATTCAGAATTTTTTAGAGTTGGTGGATTAAAACAAAATACCCCCCCTCAGTATCCAACGCTGATAGGTGACTTTGTACTTGTTTTCAATCCATTCATTGCTAAAATCGTAATGAACTTGCTGAAATCTTGCGCCAAAATCAACAAAAAAATTGTACCGTGCTGATGCTCCAAGCCGCAAACCAATAGTGGGTTGGAGCATCAAACCACCTTTTCGCGTAGAAATTGCTGCATTGTCTGTTTTCATTGGTTGTCCGTAGCCAACTGCTAAGGTGAAAAATTCTGAAAAATTACGTTTGCTCAAATAGCCACGTATTTCGCCAAAACCAGACCAGACATTGGCATTGCCGCCTTTCAAATAATAGCCGTCGTACCCCAAACCACCACCAAAACCAATGTCTCGCCTAAACAAATAACCCGCCGTTGCTTGCAATCCAACGCCTGTATGTGTACCGCCACCGTTTTTATCGCGTCCAAAGCTCATATTGTACAGTACTGAACCATAAACGCCGCGTTCTCGAAATTCGTAAAGTCTCGGCAATGTCGTTTCTTTCGCCGATTGCGCCGATTTGGGTTGCGCCATCACCACTTTTTCAACCGTTTCTGGCGCGTAACGTATGGCGCGTCCGCCGAGAATTTGAAATTCAAGTGTATCATTCGGCGCGTAATACAGGATTTTACCGTATATTTTACTGCCATTTTTTAACAAAACGCAGTCTGTAAAGCCTTCAATTGGCGTTAATTGGGCTAAAGTGGTGTTGAGAAAACGCAATAAAAAAAATAAAATCAGAATGGGTAATTTCATTGTGTTGAGATATTATAGCCCCTCAACCCCCAAAGGGTGTGTTTGACTCGATAAAAGCTAAAAGAGTTCATTTATTCAATAAAATAAGCAGGATTTGTCAGTATTCCCCTTTGGGGGTTAGGGGCTTCAAGTTATTTTGGACAGACCCCCTCAGTAAATTTAGTAATATTTTGACACCGTGCATGGCAATCATTAGAATAGGTTTTGCCATTGCACCCGCAGACGGGTTCATAGATTTTGTAACAAACGCAATCGGGTTTTGTCGCTTTTTCTACACAATCATCAATTAAAGTGCTTTTTTTGCACATCGAAGCCGTCAAAAGCACGGCTATACTGAGGGGGATAAAAAACATAATTATTTTTTTCATTCGTTCTATTTTAGAAAATTAATTGTTAATAATTTGTAATTACTTAGCCCATAGCTCGCTTCGCTCGCAAAAAAGGGGAATGTGGTTCATTTTTCGGGCTTTGCCCGAAAAATGAACCACCTCTCCTCCCGTTGCGAAGCGAGCGGTGTATTACAATAATTTTTGAAACCAACAAAAATCAAACGCTGTCTCCCTCCCCCCCATCTCGGCCCAAAAAACCCTCTTTCGCGAGCGAAGCGAGCAAAAGTGCCTTTTAATGCGTATTTTGAATTTATGTATGGTTTCAAATTTGTGGTCAAGGAAGATTTAGATTCAAAAAGTCTTGGAGGGTTTAAAACCCTCCAAGAGTTGTACGGCTAAAATTGTCAAAAAACTACACTTTTTTATAGACGGCAGCCAAAGGTAAAAAGATAGGGTCAATATTTATCTATTTATTTTTCAAAAAAACGAAAAAAAAGACGTTTTATACTGAGGGGTATCTGAATGACTTTTTACCTTTGAAATTAAAATGGCTCTTTGACAATTTTAGCGGCAGCAAAAGAACCCCTCAGCAAATAAAGCATTTTTGCGTCAAAAAACGCGGTAACTCACGTTCGGGGAACTTTTAAAGTTCCCCGAACGTGCGTTACCGCTAAAATTGTCACAGAGCCATTAAAATAATTTAAGCCTGCAATTTTAATTTGCGAAATACTGAAAAGAAACTCACAGTTCTTTTACATTTTACATCTTTCTGGTTACAGATAACTTGGAAAATCCTCAAAATAAATATTTTGACACTACGTGTCATTGAGAAATGCTTAGAATAGATTTGAAACCATACATAAAACCGAAATACGCCTTAAAATGTCCTTTTGCGCTCGCTTCGCTCGCGCAAAAGGAGGAGAGGTGGTTCATTTTTCGGGCAAAGCCCGAAAAATGAACCACATTTCCCTCCCTCGCGCGAGCGAAGCGAGCGCGAGAAGCAGTGTTAGAATTTTTGAAACCATACATAAATTCAAAATACGCATTAAAAGGCACTTTTGCGCTCGCTTCGCTCGCGCAAAAGTAGGAGAGGTGGTTCATTTTTCGGGCAAAGCCCGAAAAATGAACCACATTCCCCTCCCTCGCGCGAGCGAAGCGAGCGCGAGAAGCAGTGTTAGAATTTTTGAAACCATACATAAATTCAAAATACGCATTAAAAGGCACTTTTGCGCTCGCTTCGCTCGCGCAAAAGTAGGAGAGGTGGTTCATTTTTCGGGCAAAGCCCGAAAAATGAACCACATTCTCCCCCTCGCGCGAGCGAAGCAAGCGCGAGAACCAGCAGTTTAGATTTTATGTATGGTTTTAAATTAGAATTTTATGTATGGTTTCAAAAGAATACACATTAATTACAAACATTTATAGCAATCGTGCGAAATTTAATGACTCGTAGAGTCAAAATGTTTATAATAACCAACAAATCCGAGCCTTATGGACTGACACGTAGTGTCAAAATGTTTACTTCAAAGTTTTATTAAGTTATCAATAATTAATTGAAACCTATTTTTCAGAACCAATCTCGTCAACGGAAATCCGTATGAAAAAAACAGCACATTTCCTATTCTTTTTATTGCTTACGAGCGCGTCCTTATTTGGTCAAATCACGATTTCGGGAAAAATCACAGACCAAAAATCAAACGAATTACTCATCGGGGCTATCGTCAAAATTGGCGAAGCGGGTGCGGTAACAGATGAAAATGGCGTGTTTTCTATCGTGATGCAAAAAGGTGGCAACTATGAAGCCACAGCCAGCATCGTCGGCTATGACAGCCAATCTAAAAAAATCACGCTTACTGAGGGGTCTAATCTGACGCTTGATTTTGCCCTTTACGAAGGTAATTTGCTGCTATCAGCTACAACCGTGACGGCGGGTAAGTTTGAAAAATCACTCGGTGAAGTGACCGTTTCCTTAGATGTGATTAGCCCAAAACTCATTGAAAACATCAATACAAAAAGTGTTACTGATGTTTTGCAAAAAGTGCCGGGCGTGAATATTATTGACGGACAAGCCAATATTCGTGGTGGTTCGGGCTGGAGTTATGGCGCAGGTAGCCGCGTTTTGTTGCTCGTTGACGACATTCCAGCCTTGCAAGCCGATGCAGGTTTTCCAAATTGGCGAGATGTAGCGGTTGAAAATATCGAACAGATTGAAGTCGTAAAAGGTGCGGCATCAGCTCTTTATGGCTCATCAGCGATGAACGGTATCATCAATATCCGTACGGGTTTTGCCAAATCTGACCCTGAGACCAAGTTCGCCACTTTTGCAACGGCTTATTTACCCCCAAAAGACGCGGTAAAACATTGGTGGTCGGCGGCACGCGGCGGCGGACAGCCTTATGAAGGTGGATTAAGTTTGTCGCACAAACAAAAATTTGGCAAATTTGATTTTGCGGGAACGGTTTATTACTACAATCAAAGCAGTTATCAAAAATTTAACTACAATAAATACGGTCGTTTTTCTGCCTCAACCCGTTACCGCATCACGGACAGACTGAGTGTAGGGGTAAATTGGAACGTTAATACGGGGAACTCCAATGACTTTTTTTACTTCGCAGGTGCAACGGATAGTGCGTATATCGGCGCAGTAGGCACGTATTCTAATTCCAAGAAAACCCGTTTTATGATTGACCCTTACCTCAATTATTTTGATAAGCACGGCAATCGGCACAAGATTTTATCGCGTATTTACAGTGTCAATAATGGTGTTGATAACGGGCAGAGCAATAGTTCTTTGTTGTTATACTCGGAATATCAATTTCAGCGAAAGTTCGAGAATGACCTTGTTTTAACGGCAGGGCTTGTTGGCGTTGGTACAAAAATCACGGCGCAATTGTACGGCAATCAAAACTATGTCTCAAACAATGTTGCGACTTATGCCCAATTAGATAAAAAAATCGGCAAACTCAATCTGTCAGGTGGTGTACGCTACGAACGCAACACGATTTTCGGACCTGATTCGGTGGCATTTAATCCAAAATACAAAGAGGCGACGCAGCAAGGCGGCACAATAAAAGAAGCGAAACCAGTATTCCGTATTGGCGCAAATTATCAATTGGCGCAAGCCACTTTTTTACGCGCTAACTGGGGACAAGGCTACCGTTTTGCGACAGTTGCCGAAATGTTTATCAACACGAGTGCAGGTGCATTGAAGATATTTCCAAGTCCTAATTTGACTTCTGAAACGGGTTGGTCAAGCGAAATAGGCGTAAAACAGGGCTTTAAAGTGTCAGATTTTCAAGGTTTTGTTGATGTTGCTGGGTTTTGGTCAGAATATCAGAATATGATGGAGTTCTTACTTTCTACTGAGCTGGCGCAAAGAACGGGCGTTCTCGGGTTTCAATCGCAAAATGTCGGCAATACCCGTATCAAAGGTATTGAAGCGAGCATAGCAGGGCAGGGGAGAATCGGAAATTGGACCCCCTCAGTATTAATCGGTTATACTTACATTGACCCCAAATTTCGGGACTATACCCAACGCGATAGCCTCGCATCAACGGCAACTTACAATGTTCTGAAATACCGTTTCAGGCATAACGTAAAATTTGATGCAGAAGTTACTCATTTAAAATTTTCTGTAGGATTTTCTATAAATTACAACAGTCATATGGAGGCTGTTGACCGTGTGCTGTACTTCTTGAAAGGGGTAGAAGCGTACCGAAAGGCGCACGATACAGGTTTTAAAACGGTTGACTTGCGGGCAGCTTACAGGTTTACACCTAAAATAAAATTGTCATTGATTGGAGCGAATATTTTAAATGAAGAATATTCGTATCGCCCAGGATTGGTGGAAGGTCCACGCAATGTACAAGCTCGTGTGGACTGGGCATTTTAGGGAAATTTAAAGACTTAGCTATCATAGTTCAGACAATGGTGGCTAAGTCTTTACCAATAATTTATTCTAATTTTCAATCGCACATTGATAGGGTTAAAATGTTTGGTGTACTTTTGTGTTTTGATATTTCATCTACAAATTTATCATCACATTAAACTTAGTTTTATGAAAAACAACGTTACCCTTATTTGTCTTTTTAGTCTATTCATTTCAAACGGTTTATACGCTCAAATTGAGTCCAATTTTACGGGATTTAAGGAGACAAATGTTCAAGTACCCTCCCTCAGTATAAATACGATTTTGGCAGATGAAATACCGTATTTACGGCTTAATGCTGCGTTGTTAAGCCCAAATACGTCCAGTATAAATACCTCAAATGCTGCTTTAACCACCACTTTCCTTAAACCACCACCTACGTACAAACTTATTGAACCTGCCGACACATTCAGCCAAAAACGTTTTTGGACACTCATGGGTACTTGGGCAACAAGCTACACGGCAACTGTTTTAGTTTTGAATAATGTTTGGTATGCTCAATATCCACGTAGCCGTTTTCATTTTTTCGATGACCAACGCGAATGGTTGGAAATAGACAAGGCAGGGCATGTCTTGACCGCTTACACGCAATCAAAATGGGCGGCAAATGCGCTTTTTTGGACGGGCATGAAAAATAAAAAAGCGGCTCTGACGGGTATGGCAGTTGGTACCTTTTTGCAAGGAACGTTGGAGGTTTTGGACGGTTTTTCAACCGAATGGGGCTTTTCTTGGGCGGATATCGCCGCAAATACAAGTGGTTGTGCTTTGTATGGTATTCAACAAGCCGTGTGGGACGAACAACGCATGGTTTTGAAAGTCAGTAATATGCCGCGCACATATTCCAACGCGCCAATTCGTTCGCTTGACGGACAAAAAACATCGAGTTTGCGCCAACGCGCGGACAATTTGTATGGTGTGGGCTATTTTCAAACTTTTTTTAAAGATTACAATGCCTTGACTTTTTGGCTCTCCCTAAATCCCAAAAGTTTTGCTAAAAACAGCCGCTTTCCCGCTTGGCTGAATATTGCTGTTGGCTACGGTGCTGACAATATGTATGGTGGTTACAAAAATGAGTGGCCCACTGCCAAGCCTGAATTTGTATTGTCTGACCAAGATTTTCCGCGTTATCGCCAATTTTATCTGTCTTTAGACCTCGATTTAAGTAAGATTAAAACAAAATCTAAAGCACTTAATACGCTTCTAAGAACCATTAATTTCATTAAAATACCTTTGCCAACTGTGGAATTTAATTCTTTGAAACAGATTAAGTTTCACCCCCTTCTTTTTTGATAAGTCATAGGCAATTCAAGTTGTGTGGGACTACCTTATTCTTTTTTCTTATTTTTTTCTGCCAATTGCTTTCTTATTCGACTCAAAGACGGCGGTTGAATCCCCAAAAAAGAGGCGATGTATTGTTGTGGAACACGCTGAGGTAAAGTAGGGTAGCGGGTCAATAAGTTTAAGTACCGTTCTTCGGCAGAGGCACTCAATTTGTCATTGATGCGTTCTTCCAAAGCAATAAAACGACCTTGAGACAAGATGCGGAAGTAGCGTTCAAACTTAGGAATCTCAGCAAATAACTGCTCCATGTATTGATACTCAATGAAATAAACGTCCGAATCTTCTAAGGCTTCGATGTAATAGATTGACGGTTTATGCGTCAAAGCACTGTAAGCGTCACCCACCCACCAATCTTCCAAACTGAATTGCAAAATGTGTTCTTCACTCGTTTTGTCCATTGTGAAAGTCCTAAAACACCCTTCATTGACAAAAGCTAAGTGTTTGGCTATTTCGCCCGCTTTTAGCATAAATTCCTTTTTTTTATACATTTTATGATGCAAAAAAGAGGTAAAATGCGTAAATTCAGCATCTGTTAAAGTGATGCGGCGGCTAATATTGGCTTGAATACGGTCGTACATAAAGAGAATTTTAGATTTCAAAGATTTCAGATTTCAAAGTGCTAAATATAATTGAGGAGTGGGCATAACCTAAAAGCGTTTTTTGCAGCTCGCGCTCGCTTCGCTCGCGCGAGGGAGGAGATGTGGTTCGTTTTTCGGCTTCGCCTAAAAACGAACCACGTTCCTCCCTTTTGCGCGAGCGAAGCGCGCCCAAAACATCTGTTTTTAATCAAAAAACGATGTTTTTAGGTTATGCCCACTCCTCAAATATAATTGAGCGGATTTGATGAAAACCGATTTGCATAGTTTTAAAAACTTTGAAACCATACATAAATTCAAAATACGCATTAAAAGGCATTTTTGCGCTCGCTTCGCTCGCGTAAAAGGAGGAGAGGTGGTTCATTTTTCGGGCAAAGCCCGAAAAATGAACCACATTCCCCCCTTCGCGCGAGCGAAGCGAGCGCGAAAACCAGCAGTTTAGATTTTATGTATGGTTTCAAATTAAAAACCTAAACGCTAAAATATTGTTTCATGTGAAAACGATTTTAAGGTCTTTCAAAGGCAAATGGTAAAAACTTAGTCTGAACTATGATTTGTTCGATTTTCGTGATTTTAACACACACAACCCTAATCTGGTCATAGAAATCAAATAAATCACAAAAATCATAGTTCAGACAATGGTGGCTAAGTTTTCACGACAAATGTACAAAAAATGAAAAAGAAAAAAATAGTAATTGCGCTGGGCGGTTCAAGTGGTTCGATTTACGCTAAAGTATTATTAGACAAGCTCAAAACTTTATCTTCTCAAATAGAAGCGGTCGGTATTGTCATGTCTGATAATGCTTTTTTAAATTGGGAATATGAATTGGGAGAACCCTTTGATAAAGCAAAATACGAACAAACAGGGCAAAATACTGAGGGGGTAGTATCTGAGGGTACGACGGTCAAATTTTACCATAAAATGGATTTTTTCGCGCCATTTGCGAGTGGTTCAGCCAAATACGATACGATGATTGTTTGCCCTTGCTCAATGGGTTTGTTGGCACGTATTGCCACGGGTGTTTCAAATGACCTTGTAACCCGTGCCGCCGATGTTATACTCAAAGAACGCCGCCGCTTGATTCTCGTCCCACGCGATACGCCATTTAGCCTTATTCATCTGCGCAATATGACTACACTCACCGAATCGGGTGCCGTTATCTGTCCCGCTATGCCAAGTTTTTACAGCCGCCCCACAACTTTTGAAGCCCTCGCCGCTACGGTGATTGACCGTGTGCTGGATTTAGCAGGTTTGGATTTGGAGAGTTATCGGTGGTCTGAATGATTTCAGATTTCAATGATTTTAAGAACTGTAGCTTTGAAATTGGCTCAATTATGATTTCAAGTTGCGATTTTAAATTTCACTAAATCTGTTAGGATTTACACGTTTATAGATACAAGAAACAAGCGATTTTACCCCGAATCCGTAGGATTCGCACGTTTATTCGCGCATTTTACGTATGAATCCTACGGATTCAGTGAGAGCCATTCTTTGTTTTTTATCTATAAACGTGTAAATCCTAACGGATTTATTGAAAATCGAAATTGCAACTTAAAACGATAATAGAGCCTTGAAATTTTTGAAATCTGAAATCCTTGAAATTCCCCATCAATCAAGTGTCTTATTCTGCGGCTGTTTTTGCTGCCTGATTTGCGGTGCTTGCTGTTGCTTGCGCTGTTGTTGTTCGGCGGGCAAATCGTAATCAAGTGATTGCGCTTGTTGGAAACGCACGGCAACCTTATAGCTTTTATCAATATTACGGACAGCGGGTTGCATCATCAATTGCATGACCTCACTGGCGCGTTTTTTAGCTTTTTCAAATTCATCGCCTTGCTGAATGTCCTCACGGAAGGCTTGGCGGAGTTTATTTATATTGTCGTTAAAATCTTGTGAAGTCAAATCGCGCATAAGACCAATATCTAAATTTTCGACTTTAGGATAGACTTCATGGCTCAGAATCTGCGGTTGTGGCAGCGTGATGATAATGGTTTTACTACGGTCATCAGCCGTAACATTGAAAGATTGTTGGAGATTGAAGCCAATTTTCATAATACTCACGGCTACCAAATCAAACTCTGTGGAGGAGACATTGTAGCCCATCAGTTTTGAATTATTTTTAACTTTGATGCCTTTTTTGTCTTTTACTTCCAAAACCGCCAATTCTGTTATCGCCTTTGCGACTCGTTCGCGCATCAAACCGCGTGCTTGCGAAAAATCGCGAACGGCTGCCGTTTTTTGCAGGCGTGCCACCATAGGACGCACCCCCTCAGTAAGCGCAATGCCACAAGGCGTTTCTACCTTACTGCCTTTCACGGAAAGTTTGCCATCTTGGGTTTTCAAAATGCTTGAAATGACATTGGTGACAAAAAAACAGGTATATTTTGATGCCACTTCATTGAGCAAATCAACCGCCGATGTTGACCCGCTTTCGTACCAAGTTGCGTAAATTTGGCTCGTGGTATCGCTTAATCCCACAAAATCGTTGAAATACATTTGCCGCACGTAAGGGTGCATTTTGCGGTATTCGCTAATCGCCGCCGATTTGAGTTGGTTATTGAGTCCCATTCTATTGGTGACGTGAACGACCAAATTGGTATTGAAGTCCAAAATCAATTGGTCAAATTCAGTCTTGTACCGTTGTGGATTTGACAAAATTTCTAACGTTTTGGCATCGTCCAGATTCATTTTAAAATCGGACGGTACATACGTTATTTGCATGGCACGCGGTATGCTACTTGCCTTTGGTGAGGTGATATCATCGCCAAAAGCCTGATACAATAAAAAGCCTGCGGCACACAATAAAGTAAACAAAAGTAGTTTTTTGCCGAATGTTACTTCTTCATTGCCGCCACCACCGCCTTGATTCTCGGAACGTCTTGGTTCTGTTGACATGATTTTTTTAGATTTTAACAACTACTTACAACACCTAAGAATCGTGGTAGTTTCGTTCAAAAGTAAATTAAACTTAGTCATGTACGCGCTTCGCACAAAATAAGTAACGCGAAATAAATAAAAGCGTGTTTTTAAATGTCTTACTTTTCGCTTCGCGAAAAAAAAATCTATCAGGGCGAGCGTGTATTTTTGGCTTAAAAATCTCCGATTTTTAAGCCAAAAATACACGCTCGCCCTAAAAAAAACTCACTGAGGGCGATTTTCGAGCGAAGCGAGAAAGAGCCAGTAAAACGCGCTTTTATTTATTTCACGTTCCTAATCTAACTGATGTTACGCATACGTACTAAAAAATGCCGTAGGCATGGATAATTTTGTAGCGGCGAATTTCAATCCGCCGAAATATTAAAACACATTACTTAAGAGCCGTAGGCTCGGTTCATATAAATATTTGCCAAGCCTACGGCTCTTAATGAAAAGGGTATGTACGTTTTCGGCAGATTGAAGTCCGCCGCTACAAAATTAGTCGAGCCTACGGCTCTGCATAACACCAGAATCTAAGCAAATACGCTCAATAAATGAGTATTTTAGCTTTTATGGGGCAAAATTTTCTCTTTGAAAGTAGAAAGACTAAGTAGTTACAAATTTTAATACTAAGACTCGTATTTTTTTCCTTTTTTTGCAGTCGTCTAAGTAGCTGTGTGTAAATAAACAGGTTTCACGCAGCAAGATTATAAAAAAATAATGAGAATGAAAAATATTCCTACAATAGAACCATGTGCTTTTTTAGGGTGGGGGGGCAAAAAGTCGCTTTTGGCAGTCTTATTCGGTGTATGTATCGCCATTTTAAGCCAAAGTTGTGGCAATAAAACCGATGATTCGGCGGCGGGAAAAAAAGTGTTTCGCTACAATCAAACGACACCTGTTTCGTCGCTCGACCCCGCTTTTGCGCGTAATCAGACGAATATGTGGGCAATTCAAAACCTCTATGATTGTCTTGTGGACGTAGATGATTCGTTGAAAATTCAACCATGTTTGGCTAAAAATTGGACAATTGCGCCCGATGGTTTGACCTATACTTTTACCGTGCGTCAAGACGTGTTTTTTCACGACAATACCTGTTTTCCAAACGGCAAAGGTCGCAAAATGACGGCTTCCGATGTGGCGTATAGTTTTGGGCGTTTGTTAGATTCTACCGTCAATTCACCCGGTTCGTGGGTGTTTAAAGGGCGTGTTGACTCGATACGACCACCGTTTTCTGCCCCGAATGACTCCACTTTTGTTCTCCGATTGGCAAAACCTTTTGGACCTATGTTGGGGATTTTGTCCATGCAATATTGCTCAGTTGTGCCGCGTGAAGGTGTGGAATTTTATAAAAAAGATTTTCGTAAAAATCCCGTTGGAACAGGAGCTTTTCGATTTAAAAAATGGTTAGAAAATCAAGGTTTATTTTTATTGAAAAATGAAAATTTCTGGGATATTGACGCAAATGGCGTGCGTTTGCCGTATTTAGACGGCGTTCGGGTAGCGTTTATGCAGGACAGAAAAACGGCGTATTTGGAAATGATGCGCGGCAAATTAGATTATATGGTGGGTGTGGAATCCTCGGTGGTGAATGAATTGGTGACGGTTGACGGCGAATTACAACCCAAACATTTGGGCAAATTGCAATTGATAAAAACGCCCTATTTGAATACCGAATATTTGGGGATTAATATGGATTTTTCTAAAAATGATAAAGATAAAATACCGTCTGCATTGAGCGTCAAAAAAGTACGTCAAGCCTTAAATTATGGCTTCGACCGCGATTTAATGCTCAAAACATTGCGCAATTCGATGGGTAAATCAGCAACTTCGGGTTTTGCACCGCGTGGTTTGCCAAGTTTTGACCCACATACTGAGGGGTACTATTTCGCGCCCGAACGTGCCAGAAAATTGCTCAAAGAAGCAGGTTTTGAAAATGGAAAAAACCTATCACCTGTCCGCGTGATTACCAACAAAGAATACCTTGATTTAGCTACTTTTATATCGCGGCAATGGGAAGATTTGGGTGTAAAAACCACAATTGATGTCATGGAAACGGCAACGATGCGCGAAATGACGACCAAAGGGACTGCTCCTTTTTTCCGTGCTTCGTGGATTGCGGATTATCCCGAAGCAGAAAGTTTTTACACGGTTTTTTATTCTAAAAATCCCGCACCACCGAATTATACGCGCTTCAAAAATGCTGAATTTGACGGGTTGTACGAGGCGGCATTGGGCGAAGAAAATACCGAAAAACGCTATGCTATTTATCAGCGTATGGAAAGGATTTTAATTGAAGAAGCTCCCGTTATTTTCCTTTTTTATGATGAAAGTAGTCGTTTTGCACGGTCTAATATTTCGGGTTTGAGTCGTAATGCTATGAATTTATTGCCACTGAAAAAAGTAGTGAAAAACTAAGACTTTTCATCTATTATTGAGGAATGGGCTAAAGCCCGTGTCTAAATAATGCGCTGGCTTTAGCCCGTGTCTAAATAATGCACGGGCTAAAGCCCGTGCTACCTACATTGCCTTACCTGCCGTCCAAGCCCCAGACCAAGCAGCTTGAAAATTGAACCCACCTGTAATAGCGTCAATATCTAACACTTCGCCCGCAAAGTAGAGATTGGTTAGAATTTTACTTTCAAAAGTTTTGAAATTGACTTCATCTAAACGGACACCACCTGCCGTAACAAATTCTTCTTTGAATGTACTTTTTCCGCGTACTTCATAGCTGCCTTGTGCGATTTCCGCCGCCAATTGCTGCACAAGTCGTTTAGAAAT
Source organism: Saprospiraceae bacterium (assembly GCA_034520175.1). Classification (GTDB taxonomy): domain Bacteria; phylum Bacteroidota; class Bacteroidia; order Chitinophagales; family Saprospiraceae; genus JAAFJT01. Next base: position 63,192 of record JAXHNU010000022.1, on the reverse strand, counting down.
ATCAGCCCAGCGAACTGTTTCGCCAATATCAGCAGCAGCTACCAAGTGTTGCCAGAGGCGATTAGGTAAATCGTACTGAGGGGTATTGCTGACGTATTTTTTCGGGTGCAATTCTTTTTTACAGGCTTCCAAATGGGCTTCCACTTCTTTCACGGAATAATGACCTGTCCAATTTATTTTAATCGTAAAATGGTAATTGCGTTGGTTAAAAATTCTCGCACCCCAAGCGGACAAACGCAAAATAGCAGGACCAGAAACGCCCCAATGTGTGATTAAAAGTGGTCCACTGGCTTTTAATTTCTCGTTTTCTACGCTTATTTCGGCATTTGGTACGCTGATACCAAACAAATCTTTGAGCCGCGTGTCTTTTATATTGAAAGTGAATAAGGAAGGGACGGGCTTGATAATGGTATGCCCCAAACGCTCTAAAATTGTCCAAACTGCGGTTGAACTGCCAGTGGCTATCAGCAATTTATCGGCTTGAAAACGGCGTTCGGGTGTCGAGATTTGCCATTTCCCGTCTGTACTTTGGGTAAAATCGTCCACGCGCAGACCCCTCAGTATTTTGACTTTCAAACGCGTGGCTGTGTTGTACAAACAGTCCACAATTGTTTGTGAATCATCGGTAACGGGAAACATGCGCCCGTCATCTTCAATTTTCAAGTCAACGCCACGTTTTTCAAACCAATCCATCGTATCACCTGCGGCAAATCGAGAGAAAGGCGACATGAGTTCACGTTCGCCACGCGGATAGTTTTTCACAAGGTCTTGGTGGACAAAGCAAGCGTGGGTGACGTTGCAGCGCCCGCCACCACTGATTTTTACTTTTTGCAACACGTCTTGTCCGCGTTCCAAAATAATGATGTCTGCCTTTGGATTCGCTTCGGCGGCTGTGATTGCAGCAAAAAAACCTGCTGCACCACCACCGATAATGATAATCTTCATCGTTATTTTATTGCTCGCTTCGCTCGCAAAAAGGGGAAAGTGGTTCATTTTTTGGGCGAAGCCCAAAAAATGAACCACCTCCCTTTTTTGCGAGCGAAGCGAGCAGTAGTGTATAGTGATTAATTACTCTACTAATCCGCGCCCTTCTTTTTGCACCGTTCCGTCTTCTTTAAATTTCTTCATCATTCTGTCCAAGATACCGTTCACAAATTCGCGGCTTTTGTCAGTCGAATACATTTTTGAAATGTCCACGTATTCGTTGACGGTTACTTTTGTGGGAATTGTTGGAAATTCTGTCAATTCGCAGACTGCCATTTTGATTAGAATTAGGTCAATCGCGGCAACGCGGTCGGCTTCCCAATTTTGCAACATGGGTTTAATCAATTCGAGCAATTCGTTATTGTTATTATAGACTTTAGTCAACAATTCTTCGCCGAAGGCAAACGTCAATTTGTCTTCTTCGTTAAAATCGTAGATAAACGCTTCGTCAGAAGGAAAGGCTTTGAGCGTTTTCTTGGTTGCGCCGAGTATCAAGGTGTCGTCATCAATCCACGCAGGAGAGAAATCTTCCATTGTTTCCTCAAAAATCTCGCTTTGCATCAAAAATTTGTACAAAGCTACAATGATATTGCGGTGGGTTTCTTGGCTTGAGTCGTCCGTTGCCAAATATGCTTGATAAACCTCCGTTTCAAGAAATTTGCGGTAGAAATTGGAGATTGTGTCGTCGTCTGTGCGACCTGACATTTGGAATTTTTTAAGGGCTTTTTCATACGTTCCGTGTGCCAAAAAGCCTTGCAAAACCTCATTTTCGTACAATTTTGCCGTAAAACGACGGTCTTTTTCGGTTGGGAGGTATTTTGCTTTACGTTGAATATCATCACGAACAGCATACCGCGCCACCTCAACAACGTGTTGAAGATTGAAAAGATAGAGTTCGATTGAGCGTTTGCCATATTGTTCGTAGCGACGCAGTATATCACTGAGTGACAATTGCGCGTCGCGGTTTTTGGCATATAAAAGTTGCATCACTTTTATCCGAATATGTCGTCTTGATAGCATAGGAAGGAACGTTTTTTTGTGCGGCAAATATAGGGACTTGATTCAAACTTTCTCATTTTTTTTTGATTAGTGAATAAATAAATGAGATAAGTAGGTGTTCCGAAATAATTACTACATATTTACTGGCTCTTTTTCGCTTCGCTCAAAAATCGCCCCAAGAGAATTTCTGGTTGTTTGACAATTTTAGTGGAGGGCTTCTCGACAAACGCTTTTCTGCTCGCTTCGCTCGCAGAAAAGGAGGAGAGGTGGTTCATTTTTCGGGCTTTGCCCGAAAAATGAACCACTTTCCCCTCTTTTAGCGAGCGAAGCGAGCGCAATGATTAATGCCTCCACTAAAATTGTCAAACAACCGAATTTCTTTGGGGCAAGTGTGTTTTGAAAAAAAATCTACGATTTTTCTTTTAAAACACACCCGCCCCAATAGATTTTCCACACACGTCTCAAACATTTATTGTGCGTTGAAATTTGAAATCCTTTTAGACGCCAAATTTTGAACAAATAGGACAGACTGCCGCATCGTGTCCGCGTGCAGGGCAATATTCTCGACCAAAAAAGATGATTTGCAAATGCAATTTATTCCACAATTTTTTAGGGAAAAGGGCTTTTAAGTCGGCTTCGGTCTTTTCAACATTCTTTCCGTCCGATAAACCCCAACGGGTTGCCAATCTAAAAATATGCGTATCAATTGGCATAGCGGGTACGCCAAACCACTGCGACATCACGACCGATGCCGTTTTATGTCCCACGCAAGGCAGTTCTTCTAATGCTTCAAAATTACTTGGTACTTTGCCCTTGTGTTTGTCAATTAAAATTTGCGATAAATCAAAAATAGCTTGCGATTTGCGCGGCGACAACCCACAAGGCTTGATGATATCCCGAATTTCAGATACTTCCAGTTGAACCATTTTGTAAGGATTGTCGGCTTTTTCAAATAAAAAAGGCGTGACTTGATTCACCCGAACATCGGTGCATTGTGCCGACAAAAGCACGGACACCAAGAGCGTGTAAGCGTCTTTGTGGTCTAAAGGAATGGGCGTTTCTGGGTACAGGGCTTCCAAAATAGCGGCGATTTGTGTAGCTTTATCTTTTTTTCTCATTCTCTTTTACCCAAATTTAATTTCTAAATATTCTTTTGTTTTTTCCATCAACTTAAACGGTTCTGCGAGTCTGTAACCGACGACCCAACAAATTCTACCGTCGCCATTTTCTAAAATCCACACACTTTTTTTGTCGAACTCAGATAGTTTTTGCTGTTGAAAATAATCACTCAACAATTGACTATTGCCATTCATGCCAAGCGGTTGAAAGCGGTCGGCTGTCTGCCAATGCCGCAATTTTAACGGGAAAATCAGTTGTGAATAGTTCAATTGAGCCGTGTTTTTTTGCGTATTGATACTCGGTTTTGGTTCATTGAGCCGTGTCATCACCAATCTACAATCATTGAAACTGACGGCTTTGGTTTTTTCTGAAATATTGAAATAACCTTCCTTCGCAATTACTTTTCGATACCCCACAGTATAAGTGCGGGTAATGTCTTTATTTCTTTGATTGTCAATCAATTGTACGATAATTTCTTTTCGGTCAATAAGCAATTCGTGGGTAGAAGAATAGAATTTTGCGCCTGTTTTGGCATCGTTCAAAATATCAAAAACGTGCTGTCCGTTGAAGCCATACGTTTTCAAGATTTCAAATAGAATGGCTTTATTCGCAGGCATTTTCTTCAAATCTTCCAATGCAATACGGGTTTGCGTACCAGACGTTTTTACGATTTGTGTCCGAATGGAGGCAATCGAAAAATCAATCAATTTTTGCGCTTCCTCCAATCTATGAATGGTATTCAGTACGTTTTGTTCAAATTCGGGATTCAATTCGCCAAATTTGGGTACGATTTGATGCCGAATAAAATTTCGTGAATATTTATCACTTTCATTCGACGAGTCTTCACGAAACGGGATTTTATAGTCGTCAATATACGCCAAAACATCGGCTTTTGTCATGCCAAGAAGCGGACGAATCAAGTGTCCGTTTTTAGGTTTGATACCTGTCAATCCTTTCAATCCCGTGCCGCGAGAGAGATTAAACAACATCGTTTCTACTGAGTCCGAAGCGTGGTGTGCCGTCAGAATGTATTGATAACCCTCTTTTTGTCTCAATTCTTCAAACCATTCGTAGCGCAAATCCCTTGCAGTCTCCTGAATTGCTTTTTTTTGTGCCAAAGCGACCCCCTCAGTATCAAAGCGTCTTTTGTGAAAATTGGACGTAACAAACGAAGCAAACCGTTCGACAAATTTTTCATCGGCATCTGATTCTTCTCCACGCAACTGAAAATTACAATGGGCAATGCCAAAATCGTAATTGTTTTCCCAGAGCAGGCAAAGTAAAGCCATAGAATCCGCACCACCGCTTACTGCAAGGAGAAGTTTATCACGGCGCGTGAAAAGTTTATTTTCAGAAATATAATTGTCGAATTTTAAACGCATTGAATGATGAGTTATGAGTTATAAGAGATGAGTTATGAGTTGTTAACCCAAGTTTTGGGTATAAAAACGCGGAACCTCGCTCTATTAGAATCCCCCCGCGCCGCCGAAGGCGGCGCGTTTTGAGGCACTGCCACAAAACTTAGGTTTATTATGAGTTTTATCCAAAAGTAAACGTACAAAAAACTTCTAAAGTTACTTATCAAGCTATTTTGTTGCTATACTTTTCCACATCAACCAATCCGTTTGCGGGTCAGTACCGACCCAGAAAATATGTTCATTGGTGACTTTTTTAATTTTCATAGGTTCAAATTTGGAAACTTTTTTGCACTATACAAACAATTCTTGACTATTTTTTTTGAAACGCTTTAAACTATTGTTGGTAAAAGCTATTTTTGCGCCGCTTTAAAGCAGCCGTAACGCAACCTTAAGGTCGTGCTACATGTGAACGGCGCGTTCTTTATATGTGGCGACGTTAAACCGACGTTCGGGGAACTTTAAAAGTTCCCCGAACGCGCGTTACATGAGTTACCGCTAAAATTGTCGGAGAGCCATTATTTTAACGAACTTAATTATCAGAAATGAAGAAAATTGACGCATGTATTTTTGACCTCGATGGTGTTATCTGCGATACCGCCAAGTACCATTTTAAGGCTTGGAAACGCCTTGCCAACGAACTTGGATTTGACTTCACGGAAGAAGAAAATGAGCAACTGAAAGGCGTAAGTCGGGTAGAATCCCTCAATTTAATTCTCCATTGGGGCGGAAAACGCATCAATGACGCAGAAGAAAAAGCAGCACTTGCCACGCAAAAAAATGACTGGTATTTGGAACTTATCCAGCACATGTCAGCATCTGATATTCTCCCCGGCGTTGAGCATTTTCTTAGAGATGTACAGAAGCGGGGCATTAAAATTGCGTTAGGTTCTGCTTCCAAAAACTCGCGTATGATTCTCGACCGTCTCGGTCTGACGCATTATTTTGAAGTGATTATTGACGGTAATTCTACTTCGCAGAGCAAACCTCACCCCGAAGTGTTTCTTATGGGTGCTGAACAGCTCGGCGTTTCACCCAAAAATTCTATCGTTTTTGAAGATGCCGAAAAAGGATTGGAAGCAGCCAGACGGGGTGGTTTTTACGCGGTCGGGGTAGGGAAGAACCTGCCTTTGGAATTGGCTCACATCGTTATCCCAAATTTTGAACACATTGATTTGAAAGATATTGAAGATGCTTTATCGGCTACGGCGACTAAAAAATAGCGGCTCTCTGACAATTTTGGCTCTGTGACAATTTTGGCGGTAACGCACGTTCGGGGAACTTTAAAAGTTCCCCGAACGTCGGTTTAAATAGACCCCTCAGTATTTTTGTTAAAAATCATTTGAAACCATACATAAAATCTAAACTGCTGGTTCTCGCGCTCGCTTCGCTCGCGCGAGAGGGGGAAAGTGCCTTTTAATGCGTATTTTGAATTTATGTAATGAACCACCTCTCTTCCTTTTGCGCGAGCGAAGCGAGCGCAAAAGTGCCTTTTAATGCGTATTTTGAATTTATGTATGGTTTCAAAAAAAATCACTAAACGATTACAAAAAATCAATTAATTACCGACAGTTATAGTTATGAAAAATTACATCACGCACGACCCGTGGCGCGTCGTCGAAAATGGCTGGAACGCCGAACACAATGAAGTGTCTGAATCACTCTGCGCAATTGGAAACGGACGCATGGGGCATCGAGCAAATTTTGAGGAAACCTACACGGGCAAAACGCTCAAAGGCTCGTATGTGGCGGGTGTTTATTATCCAGATAAAACGAAGGTGGGCTGGTGGAAAAACGGCTATCCCGAATATTTTGCTAAAGTACTCAACGCACCGTCTTGGATTGGAATTCAAATAGAAATTGACGGCGAAGAACTGGATTTGGCAACGGGTGAAGTCTTGGATTTTCAGCGCATTTTGGACATGCAGCACGGTTTTTTGGAGCGTTCGGCAACCGTCAAAATGGCATCGGGCAAAATCGTGAAAATTCATTCAAAACGCTTTTGTTCATTGGTGGACGATGAGTGCGGTGCAATTCGTTATGCCTTGACTGCCGTGAATTTTTCGGGAAAAATATCTATCACGAATAGTGTAGATGCAGATGTATCGAATAAAGATACCAATTGGGACGAAAAATTTTGGAACGAAGTAACAAAACTCGTTAAAAACAGCCAAGCTGTAGTCGTTGCTGCTACTAAAAAAACGGATTTTCACGTTGCTACGGGCATGAAATTTCGCATTTTTGTGAACGGTAAAGAAAACGACGAATTTGTGTCTTTCCGCAGAAAACGCGATAAATATGCGGCTTGTACGGTAGATTTGGCTGGAATTACTGAGGGGTCTGAAATTGTGGTGTACAAATACGCGGCAGTTCTATCCTCTGAAAATCACCCGAAAGAGACCTTATTGAAACGTTGCCAAGAGGTTTTGAAAAAATTTGAAAAGAAAACATTTGAAGGCGCGTTGACAGAACAAAAAAATGCGTGGTTGGCAAAATGGGACGCTTCGGACATTGAAATCGCGGGCGATATTGCGGCACAGCAAGGGATTCGTTTCAATATTTTTCACCTCAATCAAACCTACACGGGCGAAGATGACCGCCTCAATATTGGACCAAAAGGCTTTACAGGCGAGAAGTACGGCGGCTCAACTTATTGGGATACAGAAGCGTATTGCTTGCCGTTTTATTTGGTTAATGCTGATGAAAAAGTTGCGCGTAATTTGCTTGTTTATCGTTACAAACACCTACAAAAAGCGATTGAAAACGCTCAAAAATTGGGATTTACGCACGGAGCAGCTTTGTATCCGATGGTGACAATCAATGGGGAAGAATGCCACAATGAATGGGAAATTACTTTTGAGGAAATTCACCGAAACGGGGCAATTGCTTACGCGATTTTTGATTACATCAACTATACAGATGACAAAAAGTATTTGTCGGAATTTGGCTTGGAAGTCTTGATTGGGATTGCGCGTTTTTGGGCGCAACGGGTACATTTTTCAACGCTGCGCAATCAATACGTCATGCACGGCGTAACGGGCCCGAATGAATACGAAAACAATATCAACAACAATTGGTACACAAGTTATATTGCCCGTTGGTGTATGCAGTATGCGGCAGAATCTTTGGCTTATGTGGAGGAAAATCACCGCGCCGCGTACAATGCGATTTTGGAAAAAACCAACTTCAATACGCAAACCGAATTGGCAAAGTGGAAAGATATTTGCGATAATTTGTTCTTACCTTCTGACGAAAAGTTGGGTGTTTTCTTGCAGCAAGATAATTACCTTGATAAAGAATTATTGACGGTCAATGACTTGACACCTGAACAACGTCCGATTAATCAAAAATGGTCGTGGGATAGGATTTTGCGCTCGTGTTTTATCAAACAAGCCGACGTTTTGCAAGGTTTGTACCTCTTTGAAGACGATTTTGACGTGGAGACACACCGCCGCAATTTTGAATTTTATGAGCCGCGCACTGTCCACGAATCGTCTTTATCGCCTTGCGTCCACGTTATTTTGGCGTGTTTGATTGGCAATTACGACAAAGCAATGGAGATGTATTTGCGGACAAGCCGTTTGGATTTGGACGATTACAACAACGATACCGAAGACGGTTTGCACATTACCTCAATGGCAGGTACTTGGATGTCGGTTGTGAAAGGTTTTGGTGGGATGCGGGTCAAAAATGGCGTTGTTCATTTCAATCCGTATTTGCCCGAAGCATGGGATTCAATGTCGTTCAAAGTCCGTTTCAGAGGCGCTAGTATGGATATTAAAGTCTCAAAATCAGGCATTGAAGTCGAAAACTTGGGCAGTTCACCGATTGAAGTAATGGTGCGTAATAGCAAATTACGGATTGAAGGTGGGGCAACGGCAACAGTTTAAAAATTTCAAGGATTTCAGGGATTTCAAGTCTGGAATCCTTGAAATTTAACATATGCTGATAACTTCGGAAGTCTTAACATAAACATTTTGACACTACGTGTCATTAGGAAACGCTTACAATACCTATTGTTATAAACATATTGACTCTACGAGTCATAGAAATCGGGCGAATACGAATGACTCATAGAGTCAAAATGTTTATAGCAACGAACAATTTTGAATTTTTGTACTGACACGTAGTGTCAAAATGTTTGTCTAAAGATTTCCGATTTATGGGCATAATCAAAATCGTTGGCATGTACCAATTTTAAGGTGTTGATGATTCGCCGATTTGTGCGCACAATTTCTATTTTTTTTTACCCCCTCAGTATCGTAGAGAAAACGGCATCGCTCGTAAGTATCAGAGTCATTTGCTACCAAATTGAGGTGAGCAATTACTTTCTTTGATGCGAAATCGTCAAAAGAGGCTTGTAAATCAATCGGCTCGGTCAAGCCAAAATTGAAAAGTGGCAGTCATACTCAAATTCCTTTTTCGTTCAACAGCCCAATAACGACATTCGACAATAAAAAGCAGACCACCATCAAGCCCGAACCGATAAAATACGGTGTTGCAAAATGAAATTCATAAGCAATACCACTAACGGCAGGACCTACAACCCGCGAGAGTGACCCGAGAGATTGGCTCAAACCCATCATGCGCCCTTGCTCATTCGGTGGTGATATTGTGGAGACCAATGACTGCAAACTTGGAGTCAAACAAGCACCACCAAGTGCAATAAACATGATATTTATAACTGTACCCGTCCAAAACAATTCTTGGGGAATCAATGGAATCATGCCAAGTCCCACAAATAGGGCAACACAACCCAAAAGCATAGTTTTATTTCTGCCTAATTTTTTGCTCAAAATACCCACCAAACCGCCTTGTGCCGCCGCCGATGCGATACCTATAATGGCAAAAACAAACCCAATGTGTTTTTCATCTAAGCCGTAATGTTCTTTCCATAACAAAGCCGACACGGTTTGCATCATCGTAAATGCCATGATGTAGATAATCCAAAGTATAAGGATTTCACGCAACAAAGGTTTTTGCAAGGCTTTGAAATAATCGCCAAAAGGAATGAAGTCAATAGGGGAGGAGGCGTTTTTTTCTTTAATGGATTCGGGTAAAAACAAATACGCCGACACGAAATTGAGGGCGCAAAGAATCGCCGCCGTGAAACCGACCCATTCAAAACCATAGTGGGATTTGATGAAACCACCCGCCGCAGGACCAAACACAAAACCCAATCCGAAAGCCGCCCCAATCATACCGAGATATTTTGTGCGGTCTTCGGGCTTCGTAATATCCGCGATATAGGCTTGTGCTGCTGCAATATTGGACGAACCAATGCCATTGACGATTCTCGACAGGACAAAAAGCGTGAGAGTTCCTGCAACACCAAAAATTAAATAACCAAGTACATTTGCCGCAATACTCAATAAAATAATAGGACGTCGCCCAACACGGTCGCTGTATGACCCCATAAAAGGCGTGAAAAAGAAATTCATAGCTGAAAAAATACCCGCCAAAAAGCCGACTTGCGTGTTAGACGCGCCCAATTCCTTCGCGTAAGTGGGCAAAATAGGAATAACAAGACCGAAACCCAAAAGGTCAATAAAAACGGTCAAGGAGATGATTATAAATGCTTTTTTATTTTCCATTCGCAAAAGTAATAAATTGTTAGAGTAGGAGCGTGTATTTTTTTTAGTTTTGCGCAAGGTAGCACGGGCTTTAGCCCGTGATTATAATACCGGGCTTTATAGCTCACGTGGCTAAAGCCCGTGCTACTTATAATCACGGGCTAAAGCCCGTGCTACCGTATAATCACGGGCTAAAGCCCGTGCTACCGTATTGGTTATCAATCGTTTATTTTGTACAAAATAATTTATCTTATGTTTAGTCGATTTCCCGTTTTTGACCTATTTTGTCATTCAGCAATAATCCCCTATTTTTTCTTAATGTCTTGGCTCAATTATGATTTCAAGTTGCGATTTCAAATTACACTTCTTACATCTCATACATCTGAAACATGTTTATATCAAAATATATAAAATATTTCTTATTCTGGATTAGCTTCTTCATCGTTGCACGATTGATTTTTATAATATATCATTTCAAAGATGCGCAAGCTATTGGCGTACAGAATGTTTTAAAATCCTTCACACACGGCATCTTGCTTGACGCTTCGGTAGCAGGTTATTTTTCCTTAATTCCGTTTTTATTGCTGGCAATATCAGCTTTAGGATTTGCACCTTTTTGTTTCAAATTAATCCGATTTGTTACGCTTGGTTTTGTGCTTATTTCGAGTGGTTTAATCGTCACGGATTTAGAATTGTACAAAAATTGGGGGTATCGGTTGGACGATTCTTTTCTAAAGTACCTCTCCTCTCCTACTGAGGCGGCTGCCACAATTAGTTCATATCCTGTCGTAACGCTGACCTTGTGTTTTGGCGCATTTGTTAGCTTATCTATCTATGTATTCAATCAAATTTTCAATACTACCTTTTCGCTTTACACGCAACTAAAAGATAAAAACGAACCGCATCTCCTTCCTTTGCGAGCGAAGCGAGCCATACAATTTACCATCGGTATTTTGTTGTTTTTTAGCTTGATAATTCCCATTCGCGGGGGCTTGCAGTTAGCACCGATAAACCAGAGTCGGGTTTATTTTTCTACCCTCCCCTTTGCCAATCATGCGGCGGTAAATTGTGTTTGGAATTTTATAATTTCAACCTTTGAAAAATCGGCAGACACGCACAATCCGTTTGTTTATTATGAGCAAAAAGAAGCCGAAATGCGGGTCAAATCATTGTTCAATCGTGGTGCAGATTTAGATGCAAATTCAGATTCAACAACTTTTTTAATCAATCCGAACGCCAAAACCAATGTTTTAATCATCACTTACGAAAGCCTCACGGCAAAAGTTATTGAGCGATTGGGTAGCCAATACAAAGGCATCACACCCAATTTCGACAGTTTGTGTCGTGAAGGTGTATTGTTTTCCAATATTTACGCCACGGGCGACCGCACCGACAAAGGCTTGATCGGTGTACTGAGTGGTCAGCCGGCTATGCCCAAAGTAAATATTATGGAAACACCTCGAAAAACAACACAACTGCCTGTTTTGAGCGCGTATCTCAATAAAAATGGTTATTCATCAGCGTTTTATTACGGCGGTGAAACGGAGTTTGCCAATATGAAATCTTATTTGATGACTGGTGGATTTTCAAAAATAGTGGATAAAACTGCTTTCAATAAAGCCGATTTGAGCAGCAAATGGGGGGCTTTTGACCACGTTGCGTTTAGGCGTGTCAATGCCGATTTGGATAAGATACCCCTACCCTTTTTCGTCAATCTGTTGACCCTCAGCAGCCACGAACCTTTTGAAGTACCTACGGATTGGCAGCAAAAAAACGAACCCATTTTGGATAGTTTAGACGATAAATTTATCCGTGTACACCAATACAGCGACGCGGCACTCGGTGAATTTATCCGCACGGCAAAGCAAAAAGACTGGTGGAAAAACACGCTGATTATCATCGTAGCTGACCATTCATCCCAACATTTAGAACCTAAAGACGACTGGTTTGAACGCTTCCATATTCCGATGCTTTGGCTCGGTGGTGCGTTGACGGTGCGCGATACAACGATAGAAACCATCGGCTCACAAGGCGATATTGCGGCAACTTTGTTGGCACAACTCCGCATCAATCAAGATACTGCTTTTCAATTCAGCAAAAATATATTGGATAGCAAACAAATGCCTTTTGCTTATTTTGCCTTCCGCCAAGGGTTCGGTTTTGTTCAAAAAAACGGTGGTTTTGTGTTTGATACTGAGGGGGGGTACATTCGGCAAAAGCGCGGCGTGGTGGATTCAGCGGCGGTCAAAACAGGAAAAGCGTATTTGCAAACAACATTTCAGAATTATATTCAGTACTAAATAAAACTAACATAAACTGACGTTCGGGGAACTTTAAAAGTTCCCCGAATGTGAGAAAATACGGCAACCGAGATTTAATCTTATTGAAACCATACATAAATTCAAAATACGGATTAAAAGGCACTTTTGCGCTCGCTTCGCTCGCGCAAAAGTAGAAGATGTGGTTCATTTTTCGGGTAAAGCCCGAAAAATGAACCACGTCTCCTCCCTTTTGCGCGAGCGAAGCGAGCGCAAAACATCTGTTTTTAATCAAAAAACGATGTTTTTAGGTTATGCCCACTCCTCGACTAAGTAATTACCAAATTTTATTTGAAACCATACATAAAATCTAAACTGCTGGTTCTCGCGCTCGCTTCGCTCGCGCGAGGGGGGAATGTGGTTCATTTTTCGGGCAAAGCCCGAAAAATGAACCACCTCTCCTACTTTTGCGCGAGCGAAGCGAGCGCAAAAGTGCCTTTTAATCCGTATTTTGAATTTATGTATGGTTTCAAAAATTTTATAACAAGAATTTGAAATTCTTTGAAATTCTTTGAAATCACCGACATTTCAGCCCAATAAACGGGGTTCTTACCACGTTACTTTTATTTCCCGAACGGTCTTTTATATAGACATCGAAAAACAAACTGTCTTGTGCTTTGTTTAGCGGAGAGTTACAAGAGGGCAAACAACAAGTTGTATAGACAAGTAAGGAAATCTCGCCACTAATACCGTTCTTCGCACCTTGTTCTGGCACAAAAGGCATACGGAATGGTTCGGGTGCAGCATTGGCTTGGCGGGTATCGGTCAAAAAAACATTGAGGCTGTCATTGCTGCCGATGTCACCGTTGCCGTCCTCAAAACTAAAGACCAAACGCAGCGAATCAGAAGACCCATTGCCTTGTTTCATCGTATTTTTCGACATACGGAGAAAATCAATACGTGGAATAATCGGGTAATCGGGCGGGCGTAGGCACATCGTAAAACCCATGATAAGCATTGCCAATAGTACGTACAATAAATTTTTCATTTTATAATATTCTGATTATTAAAATTTTGGATAATAATTTACGCGATTCTTTAAAAACGCAAATACTGAGTATTGGTCTCGACAAATCGGCAGGAGACACAAACCAAGCTCGATTCGATGAATTGGCTTTGGCAGTGTTCGCGTTTCAGTACAAATATAACGCATTTTATCGGCGATATTGTTCATTGATTGGCAAAGAGTTTTCATCGGTGTCGAAAATTTCTGATATTCCTTTTTTACCCATTCAATTTTTTAAAAATCAAGAAATAAAAACGGGCGAATGGATACCAGAAGCTGTTTTTTCAAGCTCAGGTACAACAGGCACAACAACAAGCCAACATTTTTGCCGCGACATCTATTTTTATAAACAAATCGCTCGACAAGGTTTTGAGCAATTTTACGGGCAGATAGACAATTTTTGCGTGTTGGGTTTATTACCTTCGTATTTAGAACGGTCGGGGTCGTCGTTGATTGCAATGGTGGACGATTTTATCCAAATTTCCAAGCACCCAAAAAGTGGTTTTTTTCTTAACGAACACGCCGAACTAACCGATATACTGAGGGGGCAGCGAAACGCTCATCTGCCGACTCTTTTGATTGGTGTTAGCTTTGGTTTATTGGATTTTATTGAAGATTATACCACGAAACCTACTGATTCAGCGCACGAAAAGAGCGAAAAGGTGGTTGATTTTTCAGATAAAGCCCGAAAAATCAACCATTCCTCCCTTACTCGAGCGAGCGAGAAACTAAGTATTTACGATTCTGGACTAATCGTTATGGAAACGGGCGGCATGAAAGGGCGTCGCCGCGAAATGATTCGGACGGAATTGCACGAACTGATGTCAGAAGGTTTTGGTGTTTCGACAATTCATTCAGAATATGGCATGACAGAATTATTTTCACAAGCATATTCAAAAAGAAATGGTATATTTGAACCTACTTCCACCCTATCGGTGTTCTCGAGGGAAATAAATGACCCCCTCAGTATTCAGCCCAAAAATGGCAAATTGGGCATATTAAATATTATTGATTTGGGTAATTTGGATACATGCAGTTTTATCGCTACCGATGATTTGGGACGCGTATGTGAAGACGGTAGTTTTGAGGTTTTGGGGCGTTTGGATAATTCAGATATGCGCGGTTGCAATTTATTGATTGTTTAAAAGTTGCTTACTCTATCGCTCGCTTCGCTCGCAAACAGGGAAGGTGGTTCATTTTTCGGGCTTTGCCCGAAAAATGAACCACTCCCCCCTTTTTTCCGAGCGAAGCGAGCAAAATATGTAATAAAAAATAAATATCCATGACACGACACATTTTTTACATGCGTAATTTCATAATTTTTGCATTTTTGCTTTTGACGAGCGCGGCTTATGCAACCCACAACCGTGCGGGCGAAATATGGATTGAACAACTCGGACCACTCACGATTCGGGCAACCGTGATTACCTATACAAAAGCGAGTAGCGTACCTGCTGACCGCGATACAGTTGATGTGGATTGGGGAGATGGCAGCCCTATCCGAAAAGTGCCGCGCACAAATGGCAACGGGCGAGGTGTTATTTTGAATGGCGACATCAAATACAACGAATATGTGTCCACCTACACCTATCCTGGGCGGGGTACTTTTGTTGTTTCTATGACTGACCCGAATCGAAATGGAGGTATTCAAAACGTGAATTTCCCTAATTCCGACCTTATTCCGTTTCATATTTCAACGTCTTATACGTTCTTAAATTCAAATTTTAATGGCACAAACACCACGCCGCGCTTGTTGCAACCGCCGATTGACAAAGGCTGTACTGGCAAAGTATTTATACATACTTTAAACGCTTTTGACTCTGACGGCGATAGTATCGCCTACCGTCTCGTTGTGCCAAAGCAAGATAAAAACAGTTTTGTGCCTTTGTATGAATTTCCCGACCGCATACGCCCCAATGTGAATAATGTCGCCACTTTAAACGAACGAACGGGAGAATTTACGTGGCGAACGCCCCAACAAAGAGGCGAATACAATGTGGCATTTCACATCATCAGTTATAGAAACGGTACGGCGATTGACACCACAACGCGGGATATGCAGATTTTGATTGAAGATTGTAAAAATGAGCCGCCTAAGATTGAAACCATTGATAAAATATGCGTAATTGCAGGTAAAAACATCGCATTTGCAGTAAAAGCGACTGACCCCGATGCAGGGCAAAGAGTAAATCTGACCGCATTGGGTGGTCCTTTTGAAGTCAAAGCGTCGAAAGCAACGTTTAAAAACACGGCAGGATTCCGTTTACCACCCGTTTTGGATACCTTCCGTTGGCAAACAACTTGCGAACATATTTCCGAATATCCGTACAATGTCGTCTTCAAAGCCGTTGATAATTTCTTGGATTCAACGGGCTTGGTGGATTTGAAAACCGTGCAAATTAAAGTAGTTGGACCTCCGCCCGAAGAACCGCGTGTAGTGTCTCTGAATGGTCAAGCAACCGTCAGTTGGAAAAAGCCCTACGCCTGTGAAAGCGCGGCTGACCGATATTTTTATGCGTTTTCGGTCTGGAGAAAAGAAAATAGTACGCCTTTTACGCTTGATACCTGCACGCCAGGATTGGAAGGGCGCGGTTATCAGATGTTGGCTTTTGATACTTTATACCCCTCAGTATCGGGGCGTTATCAGTACATTGACAAAACAGTTGACCGAGGAAAAACCTATTGTTACCGCATTTTAGGGCATTTTGCGAAGCGCACAACATCGGGCAATCCGTTCAATATTGTAGCAAGTTTGCCCTCAGAACAAGCCTGTGTGCAATTGCAACGCGACATTCCTCTGATTACCAACGCTACCGTTGAAGAAACGTCTTTGACATCGGGGCGTATCTTAGTGCGTTGGACAAAACCCGTTCCGAAGGATTTGGATACGATTCTCAATCCGCCGCCTTATCGGTATGTCGTGCAACGCGCAACGGGCATTACCCGCACGGGTTTTCAGCCAATTGGGACGTTTTCAGCCGCGAGTTTTGCCGATTTGAAAGATACAATATGGATTGACAACAACCTCAATACCGAAGCCAATGCCTACACGTATCGCATTGATTTTTACACCAAACGCGATACGCTTTTGGGCAGCTCGGCAGTAGCTTCGTCGCACCGTTTGGGCATTGTATCGAGTGATAGAATCAACATTTTATCGTGGCAAAAAGACGTAGCATGGACAAATTTCCGCTACGATATTTACCGTTTGGATACCATTCGCAACGTGTATGACAGCATTGGCACAACCACCGCTTCGACTTACACGGACAGAAATTTGGTAAATAAAGTGAAATATTGCTATTTTATCAAAGCATTTGGCAGTTACAGCATTACAGGCGTGAACGCACCCCTTGAAAACTGGTCGCAACGCATTTGTGGTATGCCGATTGATACCGTTCCGCCCTGTCCGCCTGTATTGACAGTAACAAATAATTGCGATTCGACGGGTAAAACGTCGGTTGATTTACTGATTAATCAATTGCGGTGGACAAATCCTAAAAACAATTGTCTCGGCTCGGAAGATGTTGCCAAGTATGATATTTTTTACGCAGATACTGAGGGGGGTGTATTTTCCAAAATTCGCACGGTGACGAACACAAGAGACACCACTTTGCAACACCAAAATCCAGCGACCAAAGCTGTGGCGGGTTGTTATTACGTGGTGGCAATAGATACAGTAGGTAATCAAAGTCGCCCGTCAAATACCATTTGTTTGGATAACTGCCCAATCTATGTCCTACCAAACGCTTTTACACCAAATGGCGACGGTGACAATGAGCAATTTAAGCCGATAAAATCGCGCTATATTTCAAAAGTTGAATTTAAGGTCTTCAATCGTTGGGGACAATTGGTTTTTGAAACCACAAAACCAGAATTGAATTGGGACGGCAAAAACATAAAAGGCGATGATTTGACACAAGGCACGTATTTTTATGCCTGTAAAGTCTATGAACAACGGGTAAATGGCGAAGCACTGAGTCCCAAAGTACTGAGTGGGTATATTGAGTTAATTAAAGGACTGTAATTATTAAATAATCGTGATTACTTAGCCCACAGCTCGCTCCCCTCGCAAAAAAGGGGAATGTGGTTCGTTTTTCGGGCAAAGCCCGAAAAACGAACCACCTCTCCTCACGCGCGCGAGCGAAGCGAGCGCGTGCAGAAATTGGGAGTTTATTTTTTGGCGAAGCGGAAAAATAAACCACATCTTCTGCAAAGCCATTATTTAACCTTCACCCGAATCCCCTCCGAATGGGAAGAAAAATCTGGTGCGTACATGCACTGAATTGTTGTAATACCGTTCGACATATCGCCTTTGTTGTTCACTATTAAGCCGTATTCAAAGACGTAAGTGCCTTTGGGCAAATAATCGAAGAAGAAATTGGTGGAAGCGTCCTTTGTGCTTTCGTAATAGCCCAAACCGCCTTGATATTTGTATTGGCTCAACACATTGGTTGGCTCAAAACCCGCAGCCCGCATGTCTTTCATGTGGACAAATTCCATGTTTCTGTCCACGCGCAACTCAATTCTGACCTTTATTTTGTCCCCAATACTGAGGGGTGCATTGTTGGCAATCGGCGTGATTGTCAAGCCTTTATCCGCGTTTTCTTGTTTGAATAGTTGCTTTACAATGGTCAAAGGCGTTTCTTTGAAATCTTTGATTTTATCCAAATTTTCAAAATACTGCCAGTACATCGCGCCCCAACTAACGGATTTGTTCGGATTTTTTACCTCAATATCCGCTTGTTTGCTCGAAATATTATCTTTTGGAAACGTCGTTTTGAAATAGCCCGT
The DNA here is from genome assembly GCA_034520175.1 of Saprospiraceae bacterium. Lineage (GTDB taxonomy): Bacteria > Bacteroidota > Bacteroidia > Chitinophagales > Saprospiraceae > JAAFJT01. Next base: position 44,984 of record JAXHNU010000022.1, on the reverse strand, counting down.
ACCTGCTTCTTTGTCTTTTTCCGCAATCTCAAATTGTGTACCGCCGATAGTAATGTCAATTGCGCCTTTTTCAAGCAACCAATTATCACCCGTTCTCAACAAAGCATATACCGCGCTTGCCGTTGCTTTTGTGGTTTTCCAAGCATTGGTTTGTTTGTTTTTCAACAACCAAATTTTTAGATTTTCTACGGCTTTTGCATCGCCCACTTCATTGAACAATTCGACCATTAGGGCTTGGGTTTCAATGGGTTGCTCGTGCCAATTGTAGCCCCACGAAGACTTCCAATACATGCCCAATTCGTCGCTGTTCATGGCGCGTTCTTTCAAACTGGCGACAATTGCCTTAGTGACTTCGTTTTTGTTGTTGCGTGTCATCGCCAAAGCAATTAAGGCTTGTTCGTATATGCCGCGTTTTGTCCAAAATTTTTCGGCTTGCCCCAGATAATACGCCGCTTCTTTTGCGTTCGCGTTTGCGTTTATGTTGTTGGGAAATAAAGATTTGGTGTATAAATAGTGCAGAGCCAAGCTGCTCAAATTGTCATCTTCCCATTTTGCGCGTTGTTTTGCCACGTTTTTTTCCAATTCGGTGTATTCTTCTTTAAACCGATTGTCGCAATAAACGATGGTTTTGTTGACCATGTTTTCTTTTGTTGGGTCGGCATTTTTTACGCCGAGAGCGTCCAAATGTCCAAAACCTTCCAAAATATATTGTGAAATAAACCAACTATCGCGTCCACCGGGAAACCACGCAAAACCGCCATTGTCGAGTTGACGCTCCGACATTTTACGCAAAGCATTGGCAGATTCGTTCGCCATTTTGTTCAAATCGAACAACAGACCGACGTTTTTCTTCTGCACTTCTTCATTTTGCGCAGCAAGAACCCACGGTGTTTCTTCCAACAAAGCCGATTTTAATTCTTGATTTTTAGTCAAATTCGATTGTAACGCCTTCGTGTCAATAGTCCGCCAACGGTCAAAAACGGCTTTTATTTTCGGGTGCGCGTTTGCCACGTTTGTTGCCAACGAATTGGCGTAAAAGCGACTGAAAATCTGTTCCGTACATTCGTAAGGATATTCCATTAAATACGGCAAGGCTTGCACGGCATACCAAGCAGGATTTTGGGTAAATTCTAAAGTCAAGGCTTGGTGCGTCAATGACTTAGAATCGTCAGCAGTTTTAAGCGATTGGAACGTGAATTTCTTGCTTTCACCACCTCTTATACTGAGGGGTAGCGATTCTGTCACCAACAAGCGATTGGTCAATACGGGCAAGGTATTTTCTTCGCCGTCGCTAAAATTACCCGCTTTTGCCACAATTCTGTACGCAATAGCCTGTACTTTTCCGAGTGGAATTTTGAGTGTCCAATTTACCGAAGTTGACAAACCGCCCGCCATATCGAAAGGCAAAGTACTGTTTTTATTGTCCAGAATATCATCAACGGGCTTCATCGTCACCGCATCGAACAAGAGCAATTGCGCTGAACCTGCCATTGGTTTATCCGTCAAATTGCTGATTTTTGCCGACAATTCTATCTCATCACCTTCACGCAAAAAACGCGGTGCATTTGGGAATAGCATCAAATCTTTTTGTGTGACCAATGTCCGTTCCGAATAACCCACTTTCAAGTCCGTGGTGTGCGCCAAAGTCATGAGTTTCCACCGCGTGAGGGCTTCGTTCATCTTAAATTTGAGTACCACATCTCCGTTTGCGTCGGTCATTAATTCTGGAAAGAAAAAGACCGTTTCATTGAGGTTTGTACGCGCTTTGACGGCGGACAAATCGGGTGCTTTTTCTTTTTCTTCTGAAAGAACAGGTGGAACATTTTTCACAGTAGGGCTGACTTGAATACCTGCAATCTTACCACTCATCTCTACTGATGCTTTCTTTGCTTTATAGTTTGCAGGTGCGCCACTCCGCATTCTTGGTGCGGTTGGAGCAGCCATTACCGCGTCAGACATTGCTGACATCGGCATAGCCCGTTCATAGACAGGTCTTGGCGCACCACCTTCGGCAAAATTAAAATTAAACCAATTGAATTGACGGTAATTGTGCGGCTCGTCCGCGCCCAGATTTGACCCCTCAGTATAATTGTAAAAATTGGTCGAAACGGTTGCACCGAAACTTGGCGCGTCAAAACCGCGTTGTGGGTTGCGATTGGTGTATAAATTCAAATGCCACGCGTTTGGTACAAATTGGTCAAGTGAGGCATCGTACATTGCCGACACGATTTCAGCCGCCACTTTCTCTTTTTTCTCACCACTGATTTTAATGCGCCATTCTTCGTCGCTCCCTGGCTCTAATTTATCTTTAAACGTTTGGTATTCAACGTTTAAAACCTTGTTCGAGTAAGGCACAACGATGGTTCTTGTAGTTAAACCCGCCCGATTGTTGAGGGCGTAAGTGAGGTGGACAAAATGATTGCCGCGACTGGCTTCCGTCAATTTTACTTCGTAATTATTGATGGACTCTAAGTGCATCCACGTTGTTTTTATCAATTTGCCGTCTAATTCTTCTTCAATCAAAACGTGCAGCATTTCTGTTGCCGTACCGACCGTAATATTGGCAATATCGGTTATTTTGTATTGTATTTCGTCCTGCCAAGCGAAAAACGTTTTATTGCAAGGCACAACATCATCATTCAAATCGTAAATCATAAAATGCTTAACGGCTTCCATTTTCTCGCCCGTGGTTGGGTCAGTCGTGGTGACGGTGATGCGGTAAACACCCGTTTGGTATTTTTTAAATTCGGCGGCAGGCAAAAAATTTGAATCCACACCTGCATTAATAGCGGGCAAGGGTTTTGTATCAAAATCTTTGTCCATAATAGTGCGTTTTACCACCCAATTTTGCTCTTTGTCTTCTTCTTTAAACGGATATAACGGAAAATCGCGGCGGAAAATGGCTTCATCAATAATTTGCGTATCGGGCAAAGCCCAATAACGGCTGATGTACGGACGACGTGGCGAGGTCAATAAATCAATCTTTACCCTGCCTTTTACGCCAAGCGGTTGCCCATTTAGGTTTTTAGTCGAAATTTTTATGGACGACATTTTTTCTTTACTTATTTCGGCAGCAACCTCTACCGTTGTCAATAAAGCCGTGTAACCCACCGAAACGCTGCTTGTTGTGCTATGCGTTTCGCCGTTGATGTCGGTCACGTCCGCCGTAATTGCGTATTCAAAAACGGGTTTGTCTTCTTTTTTAATCTGTCGGTCGGCGATTGCTTTAAAATCAACCGTGAATTTGCCCGTTGCGTCTGTCTTTGTTTCGCCGTGGGCTATTTCTTGCCCCCCCTCAGTAAAACTGGGTCGTCTGCCCCAAAACCAATACGGGAAACGTGCTTGTCGAACAACATGGTATTTGACAGTTGCGCCGTCAATCGTATTGCCCGCAAAAGCCTTGGCATTGCCCACAACTGTCACGGTTTGGTCTAACACAAAAGTCCCTTCCAACGGCTCAATTTTAACTTCAAATTTAGGGCGTTTGTATTCTTCAACTTTGAAATAAATCGCGCCATTTTTATTGGACCTAATACTCATATTGCCCAACAAACCTGACGAAGGCGCGGTAAATGTGCCATTAAACGTACCAAATTGATTGGTTTTCAAGGACAAAGAAGTGATTTTTTGGTGATTGACATCGGAAAACGTCACTTCTACCACTTCGTTTGGCACAATACGCGGCGTGGTTTTGTCATTTGCCGACTCCACATTATTTCTTTCAATCAAAATACCTTTGAAATGCACCGTTTGCGATGGGCGATACATGGCTCTATCCAAGAAAAATTGCGTGACTTGATACTTTTGTTGTTCGGGTTTGTAAAAATAATTGGAATAACCGTCACCCGTTGCCAGCGTGTCTTTGCCGTAAACAAACCGCAAAGTGTAGTATTTTTCTTTCGGCATACGCGGATACACAAATCCTTGCGCATCGGATACGGCATTGCCGATTTTTGAGCGCACATCTTTCCGCAATTTTTGGTCGTATTTATTCTCCCAAAATTCAACTGTCACGCTGGGCAAAGGCTCGCCCGTAGAACGGTCAACAATGACAAATTGATTGGCTTCGGTATCGCCCGACCGATGAAAATAGGCAATATTCGACACATGAAACGTCGCATAATGTACTTTTCCACCGTTTTTATTCGTAAATTTAGGATTGTCTGCCGTTAAGACCAAGTACATGCCGAGTGGCAATTTGTCTATTCTAAATTCCGTAGCGTGTCCGTTAAAATCGCCTTCATTGGGCAATTTTACGTTTTTACGGGCAACGAAAGGCAGATTGTTGTAATATTTCAAACGTTGGTCATCGTCTTCAAATTCACGCCGTCCGACGCGCTCGTATAGGCGAATGACTTTGCAAAAAACAGAATCCGTATTTTTAAAACTGATATTTGCCAAAATCGGTTTGTTCGGTGCAACCACTTCTTCAAGCCGCAATTCAATGGACGATTCTGTAATTTGGTTAATCAAATCTTTACACGACTTGACACCATAGGCTTTTGGGAATTTTTTAATTGCCGCGCGCGCCAATTCTAAAGCTAATTTATTGCTGTTTTTGAGTGCTTTATTGGGTTCGTTGGGTGTCCAATTCTCCGCTTTTGAACGATAATATTGCGCCAATTTCAAAGCAATTTCGACATAACTTGGGCTATCCGTGAATTTTTTTTGCAAAAACTCCAATGCTTTGACGTAAGTAGCATCTTTGATATCCAGAATCGAATTGTTATACACAAATTCCAAACGCTTCAAATCCACGTCAACTAAGGCTTCGGGCGATGTGTCGGTGAGGTGAAAACGGGTTAAATCTTGCAACAACCGCAATGCCCACAACTTGCCAGAACTTGAATCTTTGCTCTCAAACGACTGGTTTACAAACTCATCGGCGGGCAAAAGAGACCCCTCCGTATCCAGCTCAAATTTATAGCTTGGTTTAGCCAAATAAGACTTGTCGTTCGTGAAAAAATCAACGGCACGGTGCGCCAAAAAATCGAATAGTGTAGGGCGCAAAGCGTCTGTTCCTTCCGTCGTAATGGCGTTGAAATTGGTGATTTCGACGTTTTTACTGCGGTCGTCATTCACGGCGAGTCGGTGCAACGTGGCGGCTTCATCGTTCAATTGTTCAATCGTCCACGTCCGCATATCGTCGGTTTTGAAATTGACAGTTGTGGTACGATTGCGGAATTGCCAGACATTGTTTTCCAAATAGCCCGCGTACATTTGGGCGAGCATAGACTCTAAAATGTGCTTGGTCGGAAAGGTTGCCACGTCCATATCCGCCCGCATTTTAGCGACTGCTTTTACAAAACCGTCCTCCTCCAAAGCACTGCCGTACTTGGCGCGATAGATGGTTGTTTTGATGATTTGCGAGGGATTATTCTCTTTAGTAGCTTTCGCAAATAGTAATTCGACTTTTTCTAAAGCGGATTTCGGTAAACCTTTATCTTCCAAGGCTTGTATTTCTTTCCACTCACTTGTGTAGTCCGCTTTATTGAAATTCATTGGTTGGGCATTGGTGCTGCCGACCCACATCAACAACACGACGATTAAAAATTGAAGATTCTTCATGTTACTTAAAACTTAAATTTAAACATATCGCCACTTGGCAAGGACAAATAAAGGGTATTTTTAAGAATTGCGCCTGTTTTTTTTTACGTACGACTACTTATTGAACTGATGTTAGGCATATATGCTAAAAATGCCGTAGGCATGACCAATTTTGTAGCGGCGAATTTTAATCCGCCGAAATTTTAAACCCGATTATTTAAGAGCCGTAGGCTCGGTGCATACAGATATGGGTCGAGCCTACGGCTCTTAATCAAAAGGTCTATACGTTTTCGGCGGATTGAAATCCGCCGCTACAAAATCAGTCGAGCCTACGGCTCTGCGTAACATCAGTAGTAATTACTTAGCCCATAGCTCGCTTCGCTCGCAAAAAAGGGGAATGTGGTTCGTTTTTCGGGCTTTGCCCGAAAAACCAACCACTCCCTCCCTCTCGCGGGCGAAGCGAGCGCGTGACTAAGCAATCACCTTTGCAAAAAGAAAACATATTCAACTACTCATTAATGAATTACGTATCATAAAAAACTTCTTTCGTGCCACCTGACTGATTTGTACCCTTTAGCTATATTTTCTGGCAGCTTTGCCTACTTTTTTCGTATTGATTCGCCACGATTGCTAATTTTAATTTTACCTTCTCTATATTTTTAGAATAAAAACCGTAATTTTGTCAAAAAATTAATTAAAAATGGCGGAAAAACATCCAATAGACCTCGACCTTTTGGCAGAAACCTATAATATTCAACGAGTCGGCGATTGCCAAGACCTTGACGAATGGCTTTCTGCGAAGTACGATTTGACTGTTTTTGAACAAACTTTGTTTGACAATATTTTTTCAAAAACAAAAGACAATGTCAATTATTTCAATGAGGAAGAATTGAAGATGCACCTCATCAGTCCACTTTTTTTGATTGCTGACATCAATGTACCCAAAAAAATACGGGTCTTTTTTGAGCGTCCTTTGAAAACTGTTCTGAACAATTTTTTGCTTTCCGTCAACTGTGATTGTATGGCTGCAACGCCTATGCAATTCAATAAACCCAAACGCCCTTATTTTTTCTTACAAGAATACAAAAAGAGTAAAGGCGATGATAAAGACCCCGAAGCGCAAATGCTCGCCGCGATGATTATCGCTCAACACCAAAACAATGATGGTTTGCCCCTTTTTGGCAGCTATATCATTGGCTCACATTGGTATTTTACAACACTTGTTGGCGAAAATTATTGTTCAAGCCGTGAGTTTGATGCTGATGACAACGATGACCTTTTGCAAGTTGTTTTTATTCTAAAAAAACTCAAAGATATACTTATTCTACGTCCGTAGCTTTATTTTGTCATTTGAAACCATACATAAAATCTAAACTGCTGGTTCTCGCGCTCGCTTCGCTCGCGCGAGAGGGGAAATGTGGTTCATTTTTCGGGCTTTGCCCGAAAAATGAACCACCTCTCCTACTTTTGCACGAGCGAAGCGAGCGCGAAAGTGTCTTTTAATGCGTATTTTGAATTAATACATAGAATTTTCGGTACTATTTTTGATATTAAATAATAATATATATTATTATTTATCTTCAACTCTAAAAGGTTTATGACCAATTAGTGTATCAATACATTCGATGTACAATTTGAATAATTTAAGGGTCGGTGATAAAGTCATGCGCGGAAAAGGGTTATTGTCCGACGATTGTGGGATTTACATTGGTTCTTTTTCTGGAAAACACATTGTAGCGGCAAATAAATGGACTTTTGGCATCTGTTACCTTAGTTTTGATGAATTTTTGGGACAAAATACGCTAAAACAAATCGCGCATTTTCAAGGGACAGAGCAGCAACGACGGCAGATTCGCCCGTTTATTGACGGCATCATCAACACCAAGTACGATTTGTCCACCTACAATTCAGAGTATTTCATTACAGAAACACAATCAAACACAATTCATAATCCAGCACTAATGTATCGGGCGGTAATTATGGGTGTTTTGGAACATGTGTGGTTTCGTTCTATGGATTTACAAAGTTGAGTGTTGAGTATGCACTCGCAAACTAAACGCCATACACTTAATAAGGAGAAGGGGTGCTTTTCGACATAAAAAGCACCCCTCAGTAATTTTAAGCTCAATTATCTTTTTTCTTCTTCCCAAACGGGTCCCACTTATCCAATTTATCTTTCAATTTATCCGTTTCGTTTTTAATTTTATCGTTTCCGCCTGCTTTTTGCAAAACGCTGTCAACTGCTGACCCTGCCTTTTTGCCCAATTCGTCACCTGCGCGTTTTTTTGCTTCTTCTACGGCTTTATCTTTGGCTTCGTTCACTTTGGTTTTTACAACCGTTGTGGCAGAGTCCACGACTTTATCCGCCACTTGCTTTGCCTTGTTTTTAGCTTCGTCCAATTTTTCGTTGGCGCGGGTGAAAACGCTGTCTTTGGCTTTGTCAACTGCCGCATTGACAGTAGCAACTGCCGCATCTTTTAAGGTCGTTTCACCGTCGCCACCCAATACTTTCATCGCCACTTTTGGAGAGAGAGCCGAGCCTGTAATGGTGAAAAGAACATTGACAAATTCAGAATTTTTGATGTTAACGCCCAATTTTGCCGCTTCTGTTACCAAATTCCCGAAGGCTGCACCCGCAACCTCACCTGCTTTGTTTGCTTCCAAACGTTTTCTTGGCACACGGGCTTTGACGGTATAATTCATGTCGTTTGTCAAGCTGTGCGTGCCACCCATTTTCAGATTAATGTCTTTAGAAATAACTTTATCAAATTCACGAATTGAAAAACTACCATTTTTGATTTCAATCCAATTTTTTGTATCTTTTATATCTAAATTTTTTAATTCACTGATATTCAATCTATTACCAATTTCTTCTAAAGGCTTGATGCCCGACAACGCGCCAACCAATGTTTGCAAAAAGCCACTCAAATTTAAGGTATTGAGATTTGGCGACATGTCTTTGCCCAATTCGCCTTCCATATTCAGCGTGGTATTGAATTTACCTTTCAGATATTGTCCAATCGGCGCGAATTTTTGGAACGTATTGAATGTGTTGAACGATTGCTGAAAATCCATACTTTTCATGTCCATTGCCATTTTGAATAGCGGTTTCGCAATGTCTTTCGCATCGTAGCCGCCTTTCAGATTCACATTGCCACCGAGTGTATTGGCACTCACATTGTCAAAAGTGACGGCTTGGTTTTTTACTTCCAATTTGCCCGCCACATTGCGCATATCCATGTTTGTGTAAAGCACGCGCCCCATTTTGGCGTTCACTTCTACGTCTATATTTTCGGGTACTCTGAACGGTTCTGTTGCCACATTGACGGCGGCAACTTCGGTTGACGGCTTGGGTGTTTCGGTCATAAATTGGTTCAAATCCATCATATTTGATGTCAAATTGACCGTACCACCGAGCATTTTATCGTCGAACAACCAATCAAAAACACCCGTCAATGTGCCATTACCCGCAATGTCAGAATTGCCAATTTGCGTTTTAAAATTATCTAAAATAAAGCGATTGGGCGTAAAATGTCCACTTGCGGCGGAATTTTGAATGTCGTATTTTTCATAAATCAATTTGCCAATTGCACCTTTTACCTTAAAATCAAAGCGGTCGAAAGGCTTTTCTGCCTTTGCCGAAGGCTCTTTTACTGAGGGGGTCGCCGCGCCTATTTTTACGTCTGTTTTTACGTCTGTTTTTGCGGCGGGTTCGGGCGTTATCCATTCATTGGCATCTAATAGATTGGCGTTGAAATTGACATTGCCCGTCATGGTTTTATTGGTCGAGAAAAACGCCAAAATATTGTCAATCGTACCCGATGCTTGAATATCTGATTTGCCCATTTTACCCGTAAAATTGTCCACACCAACGTAATTTGGCGTGAATTTCATTGCCAAATTATTGATAAAAACGGCTGGTTTATTCGCCAATTTGACGTTCATATTATTGACGCCCAAATTGCCGTTCATATTCACTTGGTCGTACTGTTTTTTATCAATATGAGACATCAATGTTTTCAAAACAATGTCCATATTTATCACACCACTCAAATTCTGCACGTCTTCCAACGGCAAAAATTTTGGTACATCAGCCAAATTTAATGTGCCTTTTGCTTTCAAATCCACATTTGGGTCGCTGACGGGTGTTCTCAAATGCAATACAGCATCAATCGGATTCGCCCCCAATTTTGCGTGAAAGGTATTCAAATCAAAAATCAAATCATTAAAATTGCTCGTAGGCAAATTAATGGACAGTTGTGTATTCAATTCCGATGCACCCATTGGCAATTTTGGGTATTGAAAAGCCGCATTTTGCACCGCCAGATTGATTTTGAACGCTGGATACTGAGGGGGTACTTTCGTAGAATTGTACGTGCCTTTTACGAATCCGTCGAAGTTGAACGTGCCGCTTGCCGTTACATCTGAATAGTTTTTGGTGTAAGCGGCGGGGATAATGGATAAGAAATCTTTAAAATTATTGGAAGGTGCTTTGAACGCCATATTCATCAAAATATCGTCGCCTTTGAGTTGTGTCCAACCTTCTAAATTCATTTTCAAATCATTGATTTTAGCGTCCGTTTCTTTGAGGGTGAATTTCATATTTTTCATATCCGCATTGACAATCGTTTTCAGATTGGTTTTTGCGTTGCTCAAATATTTTGCGCCTCCATAGTTTACCGACAAAGAATCCACTAAAGTTTCAGTCGTTAGGTCATACACATCGGCGGTCATTTCGCCACTACCGTTGTGATTAACGCCTTTCAATGCCGCATAAAAACCTAAACCACGGTCATCGTAAATCAATGTGCCGTTGTCAATCGTATATTTTTCAAGGCTTAGTTTAAATGCAGTAGGTTCTGAGGGCGGCTTGGGTTTGGTAATGCTGTAATTCGCCGTGCCGTCTGCCAATGAAATCACTTGAATAAACGGACGCTCCAAGTGGACTGAATTGACTTCATACGGATTGCCGCCGTTCCAGACCGACCAGAAATTGAGAGCCAAATCCAAGCCCTCAGTATGAATGAGTTTGACACCTTCAAAATCGCCCGCGCCTGTCACATCTAAACCTTTGAGGGCGACGGAAATTTTAGGGAAATGCCGAAAGGCGGATATATCAATGTCTTGAAAATCCACCGTCGCATTGAGGTCTTTATTAATGGTTTCTTTAACCTTGATGAGTATTTTGTCCTTGAAAAAATAAGGAATCGCGACTGCCGCCGCAATAAAAAGAACGAGCGCAACGCCCACAATTTGTAAGGAACGTTTTAGTAGAATCGGTAATGCCATTGTCAATTTTGATTTATTAGAACAAAGTTATCTCTGTCACTTTTCTATAACGTTAAAATTGACAAAAGTTATTCATTTATGGTGTGAAATTTTCGTTAAAAATTTTTAGCGGTAACGCAGGTTCACTTTCGGGGAATTTTTAAAGTTCCCCGAACTTACCTGCTGGAGTCAGTCTTCAAAACGGAGAACCTCACTTTTAAAACAACGCTCGGTACAAGATATGAAAGCCGAAATTGCCGAATGGAAGCGCAACCTGAAGGTCGCGTTATAGTTTATCACCTCACCAATGTTGCATACCCCCTCAGTGCGACAGGCTGTTTTGTCGGCGTTAAGTACTGCACTTCGTACAGATAAACGCCTTGTGGTGAAGGGTCTCCCGCGTTGTTTTTCTCGCCATTCCAGCCTTCCAGAGGGTTGTCGGTTTTGAAAATTAATTCTCCCCAACGGTTCATTATTTTCATTTGAAAATCGGACATACCGACAGTAAACCCTATACCTCTAAACACATCATTTTTAGTATCATCATTAGGGGTAAAGGCATTGGGCATATAAAAAGTGACGACAGGCTCAACATACACCCATTTGGAAATGGTATCCGTACAGCCTTCGATGTTGCGAACAGATAATTTGACCTTAAAAAAGCCCGTATCTTTGAACGTATGGACAGGGTTTTGCCGCAAAGCGACGGTTTTGCCAATCAGCCATTCCCAATTTACACCGTTTATTGATTTATCTCTAAAAAATACTGTTGGTTGTAAATTCGTTATTTTCGCGGGCGTATAATCAAAATCGGCTTCTGGCGAAGGTTTAATTTTTATCCAATTCCTAAAATTTGCCTCGATTTTACAGCCTAAAGGCGATACTATCCTTAAATCAACGGAGTACGTACCGCCTTTCAGATACCTATGGGTGGGACTGATGTCTTTACCCGTTTTGCCGTCACCAAAATCCCAAGTAATGTTGTAGGTGGTATCCAATGGAAAAGACTTGTTATTGAAAAACACATTGGCAGGCGCACAACCCAGAAACTTATCGGGTTCGACAATAATAACCGAAGGGGCAGGTTGCCAAGCAACGGGTTTTGTGGTTCTTCCTGTGCAGCCATATTTGTCTTTAACCGCCAACGTCACATTTTTAACGCCCGGTGCCGCGTATTGGTGCTTGGTTTCTAAGATACCTACATCGAATAGATTGTCGTTGTAATCCCAAGAAATTTGAGTCGCAGGATACGGTGACGTGTAATTACCCTTGAATGAAACGGGACCCGGCACACAAGTATCGTAAGTTGCCGTGAAATCGGTAAGCACCGTTCCCCCTACCCGCACCGTCAAAAACGCCGAATCGCTGCACACTGACCCCTCATTGAGTACCAATTTGCCCGTATAAACGCCTGTATCTCTGAACGTTACTGAGGGACTCCACTCCGAATAACGCTTGATGCCACCTTGATTTTTCATATCAAACTCCCAATAATAGCTATTAATTTGGGTACGTTCGTAGCTTTGATTGCTAATATCCAAGCTCACATTTTCGCAGCCAAACACATAAAATTCTTTACCCTCAACTGAGTCTGCTTTAATCAAAGCATCTACTAATTTTTGACATTGTACGACATTAAACTGAAAATCACGGAACATACGGGTCAATAGGACGCCGTTTCGGTATTCCTCCACGCAAACTGTCACCACAAACTGGCTCAAGACATTGGGTGTCCCCGTGATGATACCCGTTGCAGGGTCAATTTTCACAATTGGGTTGCCGCCTATTGGTGCTGATTCAGTATAATTAGGCAAAGCATAGTTGACGGGTTGATAAGGCGGTGGCGGTGGCAAACGTCCTTGATTTCCGCCAACGCCACTACCTTGTGGCGACGTAAAAGCCGTACAAAAACTATACACCAATTGGTCGCTTTCCATATCTGCTGCTGAATGGTCGTATTTCAACGGCTCACCACCACAAATAAAAATGGGGGGCAACTCCTTAAAATAAGGGCTACTATTGCCCAGATGTTGGGCTTCTGGCGTTATTTCGATACTGTAAGTTGCGCCCGTTGTGTTGGGTGTCCTGATATTTTGAATGGTGCGGTTGCGGCAACACTTTTGGTAGGAAATAATATAACTAAACGTGGTGTCAATCAAAGTCGCGTCCCACTCGTACAATGCCTCTTCCACTTGGATATTCGAGGGCGGTATCAAGCAATCAATTTTATTAGGTCTTACAGGATTACGGACAATAATGGGCTGCACAATGGCTTGTCTGTTATCATTATCGCCAAATAGAACATACCCTTGATTGGTATTAAGATAAATACCAATCAAACCCGGATTGTCAAAATCTGCATTGGCATTGGCATTTATCACGTCTTTATACATCCGCATCGTAAAATGATAACGGATTTGCTTGCCTTGTCTGCCCATAAATTTATAGGAAATCTCACCACCAACAATGTGGCTACCCCTCAGTATATTAGGCATTAAGCTGATGCCCAACACGAATAAAACAGTGTGTAAGTAACGATTAACCATAATTGCCAAATTGTAAAGTGAATAATAACTACTTAGACACGCTCGCTTCGCTCGCGGAAAAAGAGAAGAGGGGGTTCATTTTTTGGGCTTTGCCCAAAAAATGAACCCCATTCCTCTCTTTTACGAGCGAAGCGAGCGATAGGCTAAGTAATTACCGTGAATGATGACTTATCCACGCAAATGCAAATCTATTAGATGCCTAAACCAACAGAATTGTTGCCAAATTTGCGAAATATTTTTCTCAAATTTATCACTTTTTCATAAATCATGCAAAATTTTGAATTTTTTATTTGAAACCATACATAAAATCTAAACTGCTGGTTCTCGCGCTCGCTTCGCTCGCGCGAGAGTGCCTTTTAATGCGTATTTTGAATTTATGTATGGTTTCAAAATCAAAATAAAAAATAAACACACACGGAAAGAGATAAAGCCTTACTTTTGCGTCACTATGAAAGTATATTTTAGTCTCGACCAATTACCCGAATTAAAAAATGTCGTTGTCACAATTGGGTCATTTGATGGTGTTCATTGTGGGCATCAACGCATCTTAGAGCGTGTTACTCAATTAGCACAAAGCGTTGAATCACAATCTATTGTGGTAACATTTCACCCGCATCCGCGCTTGCTGCTTGCGTCTGATACCGCCGCGTCCCTTTCATTGCTCACTACGACCGACGAAAAAGTGGCGTTGTTAGAAAAATATGGCGTTGACATTGTGGTTGTCGTCCCGTTCAACCTTGCCTTTGCCGAACAATCTCCCGATGATTATATCGAAAATTTCTTAGTCAAATACTTTCACCCCTCGTATCTTGTCGTGGGTTATGACCACCGTTTTGGCGCAAAACGGGTAGGTGATATGGCTTTATTGAAAAAATCGGAAGATAAGTATGGCTACCGCGTTGAAGAAATTGCCCAACAAACCATTGATGAAATTACGGTGTCTTCTACCAAAATCAGACGAGCATTGGCAGCATCTGATGTCAAATCGGCGAATCGGCTTTTGGGGCATCCGTTTATTTTTTCAGGCGTTGTCGTCAAAGGACAACAAATTGGGCGAGAAATTGGCTTCCCAACGGCTAATTTGCAAATTCCCGACCGCCATAAATTGTTGCCACCGCATGGTATCTACGCCGTTTTTGTTCAATTGGAAGATGGTCGAAAACTGCGAGGTATGCTCTATCGTGGCGACCGTCCTGTACTGAAAGACCACGACAACGTGACGATAGAAATCAATATTTTTGATTTTCACGAAGATATTTACGGTAAAAAAATGAGTGTCGAACTCATTGAGTTTTTGCGCCCCGACCGCAATTTTGATAGCCTTGAAAGCCTTGTTGTTCAATTGGCTGATGATGAAAGACAGAGTAGAGAAATCTTGCAAATAGTTGAAAATCAAATATTTCCGAAACTTGCCATTGTTATTCTTAATTGGAACACCCCTCAGTATTTATTGCAATTTTTGCCGTCTGTTTGTGGGTCTAAATACGGTAATATGGATATTTTTGTCGCCGATAATGGTTCGACGGACAACAGCATAGAGACAGTCAGAAATTTTAACCTCGATGGTGTTCCCGCCGCAATGGGCGTTGACCGCGTTCGGGTAATAGAACTCAAAGAAAATCATGGTTTTGCCAAAGGCTATAATGTGGCTTTGCAACACGCACGGCTCAAACCTAAAACCCGCGAACACCCAGATGGTTACGATTTCTACGTGCTACTCAATTCCGATTGCCGCACGTCGCAAGGGTGGTTGTCTCCACTCATAACAACCATGTCCTCTGACCCTTCCATTGCCGTTGCCCAGCCCAGAATATTGAATTACTCAAAAAAACGACGTTTTGAATACGCAGGTGCGGCAGGTGGTTGGATAGACAGTTTGGGCTATCCTTTTGCGCGTGGTCGGGTATTTGATACTTTAGAAAAAGATAAAAAACAATACGATTCGGTCGAAGAAATATTTTGGGCATCGGGTGCAGCGATGGTTGTTCGCGCCGATGTCTGGCACCGTTTTGGCGGTTTTGACGCCGATTTTTGGGCGCACATGGAAGAAATTGATTTTTGTTGGCGCGTCAAACGAGCAGGTTACAAAGTGATTGCCCAACCCAAAGGCAGTGTTCGGCACGTCGGCGGTGGTACAATGGATTATTTGAGTCCCCGCAAGGCTTACTTAAATTTTAGAAACAATTTATTCCTGATTTTTAAAAATGAATCCGCACTCACCTTGTTGTGGTTACTGCCTACACGGTTGGTTTTAGATGGTGTAGCAGCGTTTAAATTTTTGTCAGAAAAACGTGGGGCGCATTTTATCGCAGTTCTAAAAGCCCATTTTAGTTTTTATGGCAGCTTGATTACCTTGATTCAAAAACGCATAGAAACGGCGCAACTCATTGAAAAAGAACGCATTGCACCACCCAACAAGGCAGGAATACTGAGGGGGGCAATTGTGTGGAAATATTTTGTCAAAAAACAATTGACGTTTACTGAGTTGATAAATAATAAGCGCGTGGAAATACCAAAACAGACTGCTGCGGAACACGAAGAAGAGGAATAAAATCTCAAGGATTTCAAATCCTTGAAATCTGAAATCTGAAATCCTTCTCATAGTTTTAGAAAAAAATCCAAAACAACGTTCAAATCCTAACGGATTTGTCGCTCATGTCCAGTAGCATGTCTGTGACAATATTTTATCTCATAAAACATTGAAAATCATATTATTGCATTTTGTAATTTTCAACCCCAAATTTTCAACCTTTCTCATTGAAGCCTTCAAACGTTAAAGTTTAGATTTATTGTGATTTTTATTGTGATAAAATATGCAGATATGAATAAAATACCCTTATTTTTGTCAAATATTCGTCATAAAAAAAATCAAAATTGTAATTCCCAAGTTCAACTCTTTCATTCATTACGTGCCTTCTACTTCAGACATTAAGAAGCTGAAATTAAATCTGCTTAATCCAAATTTTTTTAACCTTCAATTTAGTGAAAAGATGAAAAAAAATATCTTCATCGCGCTTGGATTCGCTGCTGCGGCAGGAATCGTTGTTAGTTGTCAACCCGACAACAGTTCACTCACTTACGAAGCGGACAGCCTTAAATTGCCCGCAACGACACTAAACTATAAACTACCATCAAAAGGCGAAGCCAATGGCATTGCTTTCCCCGAGAAGGCGGCTAACCCGATTACCAATGATGTGGCAACGCTTGGGCGTGTTTTGTTTTATGACAAAAAATTATCGTTGAACAATCAAGTCGCGTGCGCGTCTTGCCACCACCAAGCGAATGCCTTTGCCGACAATGTGGCATTGAGTACGGGTTTCAATGGTCAGAAAACGACGCGCAATGCTTCAACTATCACCAATGCAATTTTGGAAAAAGGCTTGTTTTGGGATATGCGCTCACCGAATCTTGAAGATTTGGCAACGCGTCCTGTACGCAATCACGTAGAGATGGGCATAGAAGACATGGATAAATTGGCGGTCAAATTGTCAAAAATTTCGTATTACGCGCCACTTTTCCAAAAAGCATTTGGCAATGCCGATATCAATGGCGAACGCATTGCTAAGTCAGTTGCTCAATTTTTGGGGTCAATGGTGACTTACAATTCTAAATTTGACCAAGGAAAAAACAATAATTTTGTAAATTTTAATGCCGAAGAGAGACTCGGAATGGATTTGTTCATGCGTCAATTGCATTGCAACAACTGTCACGGTGGCGACAACCTCAATACTGCGCTTGATGGCGAACGCATAGGTAATATTGGTCTTAACACCGTTTATACAGACAACGGCATCGGCACAGCAACAGGTAGCCGCCTCAAAAATGGTTTTTTCAAAATACCTTCTTTGCGCAACGTTGCCTTGACTGCACCTTACATGCACGACGGTCGTTTTGAATCGCTTGACAAAGTAATCAACCACTACGACAATGGCATAGCTAATCATGAAAATTTATTTCCAGCACTCAGAACCTTTACGTGGCCCGGCAACGGCGGCGGTGCAACAAGCGGCGGTACTCACGGCTGGGGCAATAACACATCTACGGCTACAAACGTCACCCCGTTGCAGTTGACAACAAAAGACAAAACGGCATTGTTGGCGTTCTTGAAAACATTGACAGATGAAAATTTGTTGAAAGATGAGCGTTTTAGCAGCCCGTTTGCACAATAATTGGGTGGTATAGTGTAGAGACGCGATGCATCGCGTCTCTACACTTAGACGCGATGCATCGCGTCTCTACACTTAGGTATAATATTTTTCAAGAGATTTATAAATTTTAATGCGTCCTTATTCAGTCTTTCTTTTGTTTTCTTTATTCTTTTTAAATTGCAAAAACAAAGAAAAAAGAACACTAATACCCGCTTTTCACCATTGGAAAAGTCAATTAAATATATCCAATTTTGAGCAACAATATTGCACTGAATTGGGAGTTAGAACACTTTATTTGCGTTTTTTTGATGTTGATTTTAATGAAGAATTTCCAGAGCCTATTGGAGAATTAAATAGCCTTCAAAATCAAAATCAATTAAATAGTTTTGATAAAATTATTCCTACTGTTTTTATTACCAATCGCACTTTAATAAAAATCAATGGCGATAAAATAGATTCACTTGCAGCATTAATTAGCCTCAAATTAACTAAAAATACTGAGGGGGCTATTTTTAAAAATAAAATCCAAGAAATGCTCATTGATTGTGATTGGACAGAAAAAACACGCGATAAATATTTTTATTTGATTAAACAATTAAAAATAGTAACAAATAAAAAAATCATCTCCACAATTCGGTTGCACCAAATTAAATTTAAGGAAAAAACAGGTGTTCCTCCCGCCGATAAAGGTGTATTAATGGCATACAATACGGGCGATTTGAACGACCCACAAACCATTAATTCTATCTTAGATGTTAGCGTTTTAAACGCTTACATCACTCATTTAGACCAGTATCCTTTAATTTTAGACCTTGCTTTACCTATTTTTAGTTGGGCTATTGTACAACGCGACGGACAATCTGTCCAACTCATTCCTAATTTTTCTAAAGCGGTTTTATCAGAAAATAAAGAAAAAAAGGACACTTATACTGAGGGGGTCTATTTTGAAACAAACACAACCAATAAAATCACTATTCTAAAAAGTGGCTATTACAATGGCATTTATTTATATGCCGATGATGTAATTAAAATAGAAGAAGTACCCTTTTCTGACCTACAAGCGGCGGCGGAATCATTAAGCCTCCATATTCGTAATAAAAATTTCACGTTAAGTTTTTTCTCTTTGGATTCAACCAATTTGAAACGGTATGATGTAGTTGATTTAGCTAAAATAGGTCGTGTTTTTTCCCACTAATTACACTAATTTTCACTAATTTTTTTAGGGACAGACACACTTTAAATCCAAGAGAATTAGTGTAATTAGTGGTGAAAGATTCAAAAATTTAGTAAAAATTAGTGCAATGCCTTATTTGGATTTTTCGGTAAAAAAAAGCGGGCATATTTCAGTTGACATCTCCAATCAATCGGGACAAATAATGAGGCAAATTGCCAATCAAAACTATTCAATTGGTGACTACCACATGCCGATTGATATTGCTCAACTGCCCAATAATCAAGTGTATTATCTTGTTATCACGGTTTTAAAACCATACATAAAACCCAAGCGTTGGTTCTCGCGCTCGCTTCGCTCGCGCGAGAAGGGGAATGTGGTTCATTTTTCGGGCAAAGCCCGAAAAATGAACCACATTCCCCTTCTCGCGCGAGCGAAGCGAGCGTAAAGGCGTACTTTAATGCGCTTTGAATTTTTATGTATGGTTTCAAAATCACGGTAGAGGCGTCAAGCAAATTAAAAAAATGCTGGTGTTTTAAATGAAATTCTTTTGAAATTCTTTTGAAATTCTTTTATCTCCTAATCAACTCTTCTTTTTCGTGAAAGACCACCCCATATTCTTTCAATTCCTCCAAAACAGGTTCATAGACTTCTTTCATAACGGGAATATTAACGCCAATAGAATTTATTTTACCCAACATGACGAGTTTAACAAAAATACCAATCGGCAAGCCTACGAGTTTTGACATGGCTGTTTTTTCATCGCCGTCTCCTTTCATCACCATTGTAGAAGTGAGTCGGTAGTTTCTACGCGCCAATTCGTATTCAAATTCGTGCTGCATGATGACCATATCTTTTTCACCGTCTTTGAGTTTCCATTTTTCAAGTAAAAGATTTTCAAGAATCAAGGCAGGTGTGGCACTTTTCAACCGAATTTTCTTTTTGCTGAATAAACCCAACCATTCTAATTTGTTCATCACCTCGCTGTGAACATCTTCACCAATCAAAGCTGCCACACGGTCTTTGACCGAGCCAGCTGCAGGTGAACCCGACACATAAGCGTCCATAAGTTCGTGATACGTAATTTCTTCGGAATCCAAAATAGGAAAAGACGGGTCTGTTAAACCGATTTTAACCAAAGCGTCCCATGCTTTACAGTAACCTTTGTGCCGCAACGTACCCCTCAGTAAATTAGTTATAGGTCCCAAATCGTACAATTCGCGGTAAAGCAATGAATCTCGATTGGCGTAGGCATCATAATCGCCCATGCCGGGGACAGTGACTGTACGTGGGTGCGAAAAAATTCGATTGTAAGGAATGTATTTTAGCTTACCGTCTTCCAGATATTGCGCCGTGCCTTGACCTGCTACAACGACGTTGCGTGGCGACCACGAAAACTTATAATGCCACGGATTGTCATCACTCTCTGGTGCGACCAAACCGCCTGTATATGACCTAAATGACTTCAAACGTCCACCTTTTGCTTTTATTTGGTCTATTTTCTGCTTTCCACTCATGTGGTCAATACCCGGGTCAAGCCCCATTTCACCCATGAAAATCAAAGCACGTTCGCGTGCTTCATCACCTAATGCGTATAATTGTTTTGAAATATAAGAAGCTGTAATTAAATGCTTTTTTAGCTTCAAACAGTCTTGTGCAACCTCCAAGTGCAAATGTGCAGGGAGTAAAGATACCACAATATCAGCCCGTCCAATCAACTCGCGGCGGTCATTGACTTTAAGCGCGTCGAGCCATGTTGCTCGACCATTTGTGTGACCTGCTACCCGTTTTTTAGCCGCTTCAGGGTCGCTATCTGCCACCGTAACAGACCAATTGTGCTGTTTGGCTTGCACTAAAACATAATTGATAAGAGCTACGGAAGAACGGCCTGCACCGATGATGAGTATGTTATTCATAAATAAAAATTATATACGTTTGACAATAACTGATTTGACTTATTCTTAAATCAATATGATGTATTTTTGTTCCCACACTTTTCTGGCCGCAATACTAAGCATTTTACCTGACAGTATTAACACAAAGGACTGCTGAATAACAAAATTATTATTGATTAAATGTAAGTAATTACTTAGTCACGCGCTCGCTTCGCTCGCGCGAGGGAGGAGAATGTGGTTTATTTTTCGGCTTTGCCGAAAAATAAACCACCTCTCCTCCTTTCGGTTTAACGCCCTTAAGAAAACCCAAACCGTATTTTCATCGAAAAATCAACGGCTTTTATTCCGAAAAAACCTCAGTCTATCGTAATTTTTTTTTGTGGGAACTTAATGAGTAATTTTTATTGTTATTGATTTTAGAAGCTACAATTGAGATATTTTTTTAAAAATTTGTAAAAGTGATACTCCCTCAGTATATTGCATTAAATTTACCATTTTTCATTAAAAAAAGAAGGATAAAATGACTCTTCAAATGATTCTCTTAGGACTTGTTGCAATGGCTTTATTAGGCTCTTTTGTAACAGTTCAGCAAGGTACGCTCGCTGTCATCACGATGTTCGGCAAGTACCAACGCATGTTGCGTCCCGGTTTAAACTTTAAGCTCCCGTTTGTAGAGCAAGTTTTTAGGACGATTTCTACCCAGAATCGCTCGGTAGAAATTGAATTTCAAGCCATTACGCAAGACCAAGCCAATGTGCATTTTAAGGCGTTGATTCTGTATGCTGTTATGGACGATTCGGAAGAAACGGTCAAGAAAGCAGCATTTAAGTTTGTTAGTGATGCCAATTTTATGCAAACTTTGATTCGCTCGGTTGAAGGGTCAGTGCGTGGCTATGTTGCGACCCGCAAACAATCTGAAATATTGAGTCTTCGCCGCGAAATCACGCACGATGTGAAAGGACAGCTTGACCATGTTTTGGAAGATTGGGGCTATCATTTGATTGATTTGCAATTGAATGACATCGGTTTCGATGAAGAAATCACACGGTCAATGGCTAAAGTTGTGGCATCAAGCAATTTAAAAGCGGCGGCTGAAAACGAAGGTCAAGCCCTCTTGATTACCAAAACAAAAGGCGCGGAAGCTGATGGTAATGCCATTAAAATTGCCGCCGAAGCAGAAAGAACGGCTGCTCAAATGCGTGGTCAAGGCGTCGCTTTGTTCCGTCAAGAAGTCGCTAAGGGCATGGCAGAAGCCGCCAAGGAAATGGAAGATGCCAAACTCGATTCTTCGATTTTGATGTTCGCTATGTGGACAGAATCCATCAAAAACTTTGCCCAAGAAGGTAAAGGTAACGTCATTTTCCTCGATGGCTCAACAGAAGGAATGCAAAAAACAATGAAAGAATTGATGGCAATGCAAAAATTGGACCTCAGTAAAGGATAAATGATGCATGAAACGGGGTAAAACCGAAATTTTCTGTATAAATCTAAGTGTTGAATGACTGCCGCAAAATTTACATTATAACTATAAAGAAGCCGCTTCAAACACAAACCGCCGCCGATTTTTTTTGGAAGTCGGCGGCATTTTTTGTTTGTCAAACTGGCAAAAACAAGGGAATCTAATGGAGCGAGCCGTTTTTTTTGTTTAAAATTTGGGCAAAGCCCAAATTTTAAACAAAAAAACGGCTCGCTCCGAAAAAAAATCCCCGCGCCGCCAAAGGCGGCGCGTTTTGAGGCACTAACTACTTAGTGCCTCAAAACTTGAGTTAATTACAAATTATTAAAGACCTATTGTGTAATATTTTAAATTTTTAAAGAAAACATTGGAGGAGTAATGAAAAAAGAATATGCATTTATCAACGGTAGCATCATGCCGATAAAAAAAGCAACAATTGGCATCACCGACTTGGGTTTACTGAGGGGGTACGGTATCTTCGATTTCTTCCGTGCCATTGACGGAAATACGATTTATTTGGAGAACCATTTGGATAGATTTGAACGCTCTATGCGGTTTATGAATATGGAATCGCCGTTTAGCCGTGCCGAATTGAAGGAAAATATCTTGAAAATTGCGGCACTCAACCACGCTCCCCTACTCGGCATCAAATTGATTGCAACGGGTGGTTATTCGCCCGACGGCTACACACCTACTACGCCGAATGTGCTGATTATGGGCAAACCTTTCACGATTGCGCCGTTTGAAAAGGGCTTGAAGTTGATGCTTTTTGAGCATGTACGCGACATGGCAGAGGTTAAAACCTTGAATTATTCTTATCCCATCTCTCAAATGCTTACTTTGTCAAAACATGGTTTTGATGATGTGCTGTACCATAAAAATAATTCGGTAAGTGAGTCGTCGCGGAGCAATGTTTTTATTGTCAAAAACGGTGTTTTGATTACACCCAAGTCGGATATACTGAGGGGTATCACCCGCACATTTTTGATGCAATTAGCCGCCGATGTTATGCCCGTTGAGGAGCGCGATGTGACAGTTGCGGAGGTTTTAAACGCCGATGAAGTGTTTTTGAGTGGGAGTTCTAAGCGGGTTGCCCCCGTGCTGCAAGTTAATGATACGTGTTTTGAAGCAGGTAAGTTTAGCCGTATTTTGTACGATTTATTGGTAAAAAATGAAGGTTTGTAAAAAAAATAACGTATCTTTATTTAAGATTCTGCATTAAATGAGATATCAGTAGGTCATCATAAACAATCGCTACTTTTTATGATGCTTCTCCCGCGCGCTTCGCTCGCGCGAGGGAGGGGAATGTGGGTTCGTTTTTCGGCGAAGCCGAAAAACGAACCACGTCCCCTCCCTTTTGCGCGAGCGAAGCGCGCGCAAAACATCTGTTTTTAAGCAAAAAAAGCCGTTTTTGCTGAGGAATACAAATAAGTAGTAAAAAAAATTACCTCAATCGTTTGGTCACAATTGTCCACAATTGCTCATACGGAATCACCTCCATTTCATCAGTTAACCCGCGATAATTGAATGGCGTGTCATTGAGGCGTTGAATGTATTTTTCTGTACCGACCAATTCTTCGCGCTTAAATTCTGCTTTGGCGGCTTGTTGTAATAAACGAATAAAGGCTATCAAACGGACAAAATCTTCGCGTTTCAATTGGCGGTTTGCGTAATTTTTCAAACGGTCAATCAATTCTGTTGCTTGTGAGAATTGTTTTTGTTCAATCAAGAACAATACCTGCGCAATCAACAAAAAGATAGTGAACAAGCGCATGTCTTTCGGATATAAAATCGGGTCGTTCAAGAATTTTTGAACTTTGAACAAACGACGGTTTTGACGGCGCAAAATCGGGTTTTCGTCACCAAATACCTCAATCACATAATTGACATACGTTTCGTGGATTTTCCAACGCTCGCGGTCTTCAGTCGAGAGTTTTCGGAATTTTGTGTGAGCCGCCGCTTTAGACATAATTGCCACCGCATTGATGTAATTGTCCGTGTGCATCGCCAGTAAGAAGTAATATTCCATGAATATAAACCACATTTCACTACCCTCTTCAAAACTCTGCAAACATTTTTCGGCGTTCATTTTACCGCGTTTGTAATCTTTCAAATGCAAAAAAGCCGACATTTTTTTGAGTTGGAATGTTGCCATTTTTTCCTCTTGGTAGAACGTCGGGTTTTCCTTCATGTAGTTTTCTGCTTGCGTACACACCTCAATCATTGCCTCGTGGTCGCGCAGCATTTCATAGCGGAATGTCCAAACCAAATACATATTGTACAAAATAACGGGCGAATCATAGACTTCCGATAAGCCAATCAAGGCATCGCAATAAGTATCAACGCGCTCTGTCAAATCAAAATTCTCGCTAACTGTATGATAATAATTCATCATCACACGCTGATACAATTCTTCCGAACGAATTTCAGCGTCGAGAATATCCTTGTATTGTTTGATATAGCCATCATACTCCTCGTATTCCTTTTCCGACTCCATTTGCGCGGCATACGTCCGCAAAATCCTTGCGCAATTGACAATTAAATCAGCGAATTTGAATTTCAACGAAGTTGTCAAAATTTGACGTGCCAACGATGCAGCAGTTGTGGTTGCTTCATTCGCCAACAAAATTTTTACAAGCGTCCATTCTTTGTTGCACGTAAAGTAGGCACGATCATAGCCAGATGTATCGGGCAAATTGACATCAAGGAAAAATAAAGTATTGAGCAGACGTTTGCGAAAGCGGCTTTTAAGTTGGCGGTATTTATCATCAGTTGGGCTACAATCGTATAAAAATGTCGCCGCATCACGGTCATTGCGGAACTTACCCGCCATAAGTGCTTCGTAAAACTCATTAAACTTTGAGTTTTTACTTTTTAAGGAGTAATCATCGAATATTTCAATTTTCTTGACTTTCTTCTTTGTAACAATTTTTGAGATTTCAATCAGATTCTTCATCTTCTTTGATTATATTATTATTTTGTGACCCCAGATTTTGGAGACATCGGTTTCAAAAGTTAAAAGTTAATGTGATTCTTTATACGTGCTAATGTACTATTTTGATTCATCATGTGTATATATGAGGAGTGGGCATAACCTAAAAACATCGTTTTTTGATTAAAAACAGATGTTTTGCGCGCGCTTCGCTCGCGCAAAAGGGAGGAATGTGGTTCGTTTTTCGGCTTCGCCGAAAAACGAACCACATTCCCCTCCCTCGCGCGAGGGAAGCGAGCGCGAGATGCAAAAAACGCTTTTAGGTTATGCCCATCCCTCGTCTATATATATACTTAATATAATATTTTTTAATATTTTATACATTAAAATTTTTAATAAATAAAAAAAATAGTCGTTTATTTATAAATCAGACTGCAAGTAACAAAAAGCAAACCACTTTACAAAAAAAATTAGATATGTGACGGCTTTTTTTGAAAAAAATTAAAAAAGACTAACACAGAAAACGGCAACCGAGAAGAACTCAATTAGCGTTTTTTGCTTTCTGATACCAATTCGTAAATATTTAACCACGCGCCCGTAATAGCACTTACTTAGCGCACGCTCGCTTCGCTCGCTCAAAAGAGGAGAGGTGGTTCATTTTTCGGGCTTCGCCCGAAAAATGAACCATATTCTCTTCTTTTGCGAGCGAAGCGAGCAATAGGCTAACAGGGCAAACAGTTCGGTAGTTTACAGTTTATAGTGTTTGGTGGGTAGATGCGCCAAATAAAATGTCGTCAAAAAAAACTGCGTCTTTAGTCAATTTAACACCTAAAAAAGTTGAGATTCGTATCAAAAAAATGCAACTTATGAGAAGTACCCGCGCTCGGTCAAACATGAATGATGCGTATTAACCCCTCAGTAAAAAAAGCCTTCTCAATTGAATTAGAACAATAGTTCAATTGAAATCCTCCCTCGATTGTTAATAAAATTCTGGTAACTTCGGAGAAGTCGTTTAATTCTGTTCAAAGTCCCTCATTGCGTTTTCGATATCCTCTTTAGTGATAATATTATCGTCAATGAGTTTTTGAATTTGTTGAAAATGGGCAATTTTTTCTATGCCTTTTAATAGGTAATTGACTGATATTATGCCTTTTCCACCGCCAATTTTGGCGATTAAAGCGTAAAATTCATGTTTTTGTATGTCTTCTTTTAGTTCTTTGAAATAGCCGACCAAAAAAAACGCCCAAGCGATGAGGTTTTTAATGGTTTCAAAATCGCGTACTTGGAAGGTTTCCCAACCTAGATTTGTCTTCAAAAATCTAAAAACGACCTCAATTTTGAATCTCAATAAATAGGCTTGATAGACTTGTTGGGCGTCTTGGGCTGTTTGAATGGGGCGATTTGTGATAAGCATCATAGGTTGCTGAAAGATTGGTTGCCCTTTTTCGTTCATCAAAGCAATGCGAATAACACTATAATTTCGGTTATTAAGTACCAATTTGTCCCATTCGATACGACATTTGACGTTGGTATAGGTTTTATTTTTAATCGTTACCCGTTTTATGGCGTACTCTGTGGCGTGTTTGAAAGCGGTGTCAATGAGTTTTTCATAGCTCACACGGCACGATAGTTTACCTTTGGGCGTAAAAATAGGTTGTGTATGATTGGATAAACGCGATAATTTCAAGCGGGTGATAAATTCATCACCTAAATCATCGACGTATTCAAAACAAGATTCACTGTCAAATTCACGGTCTTGAATATGCGTAATTTTTATATCAAGATGCGCTCTTTTTACGGTATTATGGCTATTTAAAACGGATTGTAAATAAACTGTTGAATTGTTTAAATAGTCACCTTTGGCTATTTTGTCGGCTAAATCAGGGTCTTTTGAAGGATTTTTACGTAAATCGTTGACAAGTTCCTGTGTTAAATAATTGGGCTGTGCGGTACTGTAAGTTGTATGGTCAATCAAGGTCAATTCCTTGCCAGTCATGTCAACTGCCACACTATTCATCGTTTTGTAGCCGCTGATGACTTGCTTTTGTAAAGACATCACTTTACCTAAATGCGCCATATCTTGGGCATTAGGCTTACGAATGTCACTACCGTCGTGTAACACATAAGTACGGGTCGCAGCGCCTAAACTGACAATAGCCGCGTCCCGGATCGCTTCAAGAAGCACATCGCTGCTCAGAGTGTGGACTTGTCCACCACTCAATAAGCCTTTAAAAACATCATATTGCGCTTTATCTTTTGACATACTGTAAATACGTAAATGCCCATTTAAAATAATCAATTGAGCTAACAACTCAATGTTTTTTTTACCCGAATATCACGGAAATAGGCGAAAACGCCACTTAAATAACTATTTAGCATCACTTTTTTGACAGCAAAGTTAAAGCAAAAACAAAGTAAAAGTAAAATCAACAACACATTTTTGGAAAATTATGAGATTTCCGAAGTTACCAGGAAATACAACTTACGCGCAATTCTCGCGCTCGGTCAAGCGTGAATGACGTGAATTAACCCCCTGAGTAAAAAAAGCCTTTTGCAGTCCGCAAAAGGCTTTTTTACTGAGGGTGGCTTTTGTATGGTGTTTTCCATTTATTTGAAATAAAAAAATGCTAAATAGTTACCAAATTTCATTGCTTTCAAAAGCAAATATCTCACCTTTGGCAAAAATTATTAATCAAAACGCCTCTATTACTATGGAAAATGACACTTTCGACTTGCATCATCCACACGATAAATTAATCCGCAACGCGCTAAAACGCAGAGAAGTTACCGTCAATTTGCTTCAAAAAGCAATTCCTGAAAAATTCAGTGCTAAAATTGACTTTGAGAGTTTAATCTTAGAAAATACTTCGTTTATTGATGCCTCATTAGATGACCATTATGCTGATTTGGTGTATTCTTGCAAATATGGTAATCAAGCTATTTTGATTTCTTTTCTTTTTGAACATAAAAGTACACCTGATGAATTTACTTATTTTCAAGTTAACCGTAGTGCGGTATATGCTGGCAGTAAAATCATTAGACAAAGAACAATTTATTGAATTAACTAATAAATTACCAGAAAATATGGAACAACTTATTAAAGAAAACTACAATTACTTCCAATGGGGTGGCATTGTAGAAGGTCTTGAAAAGGGTAAAAAACAGAAAGAAAACGAAGTCATAAAAAATTGTTTTATGCAAGACATGTCAGCAAAAAAAATTGCGTCTTTAGTCAATTTAACACCTAAAGAAGTTGAGCTTCGTATCAAAGAAATGCAACTTACGCGCAGTTCCCGCGCTCGCTCAGGCATGAATGATGCGCATTAACCCCTCAGTAAAAAAAGCCTTTTGCGGTCCGCAAAAGGCTTTTTTAATTGAGTTAGGATAGGTGGGGTGGCACGGACTTAAGTCCGTGCTACCTATGCATCTGCACATAACCCGACAGCGTTTTACCACCGCCTAAATCCAGCATCCAGAAATACGTGCCGTCTGGTAATGGTTTGCCGTCGAAAGTACCACTCCAATCATTTTGGTAATTGTTGGATTCTAAGACTTGATTACCAAAACGGTTGAAGACCAATAACTGCGTCTTCTTGTATTTGTCTAAACCAACTATCGTGAAATTGTCGTTGATGCCATCGCCGTTTGGTGAGAAACCAGAAAAAACGACCACATCATCGCAAATAACTTCGATACGGACAATCGTTGTGTCGCTACCTGCCGCGTTGACAAGGGCGTAGTAGAAACTATCGCGTGGTTCGCAATTACCTGCGTTTGGCGTGTATTTCACAATGCCCGTTGCTGGGTTCACGACAATTGCACCGTGTTTCGGTTGACCCAATAAGAATACTTTTGCATCGCCGTAAGTCGTGTCATTTTTCGTTACTTCAAAGCTCATTGCCGTGTTAATGGCAGTAATAGCTTTGTCAGCAATGGCAATTGGCAACTTTTTCCGCGTCGGATTTGGTTGAACATTCACGATTAAGTAGGTCGTGTCGGCGTAACCGTATTCGTCGGTGAGAATCAGGCAAGCCGTGTCAGAGCCTACTTCGTCCGCAAAATACTGAACACATGTATTGTTCAACACAAAATTCACGTTATCGGTGGTGTTCGGCTCGCAATTGTTTTTCAAGGTCAAACGACGTCCCACGACTTCATTTTGTTCTACACAATAAGTACTCTCCTCCCCTACTACAATCGTTTTCACGACCGTTCCGATACGCGAAATATTCGGTTTCACGACTTTCATGCGGATTGTTAAGCTGTCTGTTGAGCCATCAATTAAGGTTCTGACGGCACAAACGGTATCACGTCCTACTTTTACGGCTCTGACAACTGAACAATCAATCTCGTCGTTGACATCAAAATGAACATTGCCATTTGGTGCGCGACCAATCACGACGGACGTTTCAGAAGGTGCTGAACGGTTGCGCTCTACGAAACAGAAGGTCTCCGTTTTGCCCAATTGAATCGTCGTATCAATTGATGTGACCAATGCTTGCGGGATTCTTGCACTACAACTGACCACTGCCCGAATCGTATCGGCACAACCCAAACGGTTGTTGTAGAAAGTCACAACGTGTCTGCCCGTATCCAATGAAATACCCAATTTACGGATATTGAAGTTCATATTCAGCTCAAATGAGGCGATGTTGAACCCATTTTTCGACCATTTCATAGCGCCGTAATACCTGCCCGTCACACCGCCTTCAATGGTAAAATTGGTGCGAATAAGCCGCCAATTACCGCCATTGTCCCAAACATTCATCGAGTCAACCAATTCTGCCATGCTGCCGATTGTCGCGCTATGGGTTCTGCCGTCCACGCCCCAACTGTCGAGATGCCACGGACTGCGCGGATTTGACACCACCAATGAGAAGTAATTGTACCAACTAATGGTATCCATTTGGCAAGCAATACCCGCGTCTCTGTAAAGTCGTCCGTCCACCGAAATCGTGTAGTTGAGCGTGTCGCTGCCGAATAAACTGGTACACATGACCGCTTTTTCACCGCAATTTACCTCAAATTGCGTTTGGTCAACGCGGATACCCACACAACTTGTATCGCTTGGGGTCAAGAAATTTTTAACCGTCACGATGAGCAAAGTGGTATCGCATTGTCCCGCCAAATAGCAGCGTTTCAAGCTAATTGTGTCTCTGCCAACACCCACACCCAGTAAACGAATACAATCAGTTCTGTCATTGATGTCGTAGCCCGCAAAACCTTTGTAAATATTGGGCGTACTGTTGACAATCGTTGTCTGATTTGCAGGAACATTCGACGTTAAACACAAAGTCGAAACATCACCCACCAAAATTGTCGTGTCAATCCGACTGTTGCGAAGAATCGGCACTACTGTCGTTACAGGCACAATTGCAGGGCATCTGACCTCCACATTCACCACTTCGCGGCATTGTGTTGTTGTGTCAACAAAGACCAAACGGTGCATACCTGTATCCAATCTAACACTCAATTGATTTGGTACAAAATGCGTATTCGGATTCAAAGTGGCAATGGTGCGACCCAATTTTGTCCATGTCATCGAGCCATACACCTTGCGACTGCCCCCACCAATAATGCGTCTTGTTGGCTTTTCTAAGGTCCAATTGCCCGTTGCGTCCCAAAGATTCATCGAATCCACGAGTGCTTCAATCGTTGGCATTTGACCACTAAATGTTTGGTTGTCAACTGTCCAAGCGTTCAACGTCCACGGTGCAGACGGATAGAAACGCACCAATGAGAAATAATTGTACGATTGTAAGGTGTCTTGGTCACAAGAATTGACCGAGAAATCAATCGGGTAACCATTGTCGGTTATCGTGTATTTTTCAAAATCTAAGTATTCCAAACGGGTACACAACTGGGCAGAACCGTTACAATCAGGCGCGCTGAGAATGGTTGCACCCGCGTAAATTGTTTTGCACGTATCGTTACCACCGCAGTTTAGAGCTTCGTCTCTGACCGTGATTTGCTGAATAATGGTATCACAAGATGTTGATTCTGACACCGTTACGCGGTAAACACCTGCCGCTAAGTTATTACGATTTTGCGGTTGATTTGCACCCGTCAAATCCGCCCAGTGGTAGAGACGTTGCACTGCAACGTCTGTACTTGCGTTTATTGTCAAATTAATCGCACCCGCCGATGTACACGTTTTAGGTTTTGCTGTCGCAACAACCGCTAAATTACAAGTCGTCGAAGTCGTACATTCATTTAAAATCTCAATAGTCAAAGTGTCCTTGCAATTCGCAGAATCACGTACCACAACCGTGTAAGTTGCTGCTGATAATCCCGTTCTGTTTTGAACATTTGACGTTCCAGCCATATCTAACCAATCGAATGTGTAGAGACGTTGCAATACAACGTCTGTACTACCATTTACTGCAAGCGTAATTTTGCCCCCCTCAGTACACGTCTTCGCCGTAGGTGTTGCAGAAGCCACAACCGAGCAATTCGTGCCACCGCAATTCCGCGCTTCATCTTTGACGATGATTTGTGTAAATGCTGTATCACAACCCAAAGCATCTGTAATCGTTACTTTGTACGTGCCAACAGGCAAATTCACGCGATTTTGCGGCTGATTCGCTTGCGTACCCAAATCTGACCACACAAATTTATAAGGCGTTCTACCACCATTCACCGTTAGATTCACGCCGCCCGTTGCCGTACATGTTTTTGGCGTAGCCAAATCAGTCGCTACCAACGTGCAAACAGGACGTGGACAATCATCTTTTACAATGATATTTCTGACCGTATCGCGGCAATTGCGGGCATCAGTCACGATGACGGCGTAAGTACCTGCTGCCAATGCTGTTCGGTTTTGAGGGTCGAAACTACCCGCCAAATCCGACCAGTCGAATGAATAAGGCGCAGAACCACCATTGATTTGAAGCGTGATTTTACCCCCCTCAGTACAAGTACGTGCTGAGGCAATTGCAGCCGCGACTGTATTACAAGTCGTTGAATTACAATCATTTAAAATGTTAATATCCTTCAAGGTATCGCGGCAACCTCTCGCGTCGGTCACGATGACGGTGTAAGTACCTTCGCCCAAACCTATACGATTTTGCGTATTGGCATCACCCGCCACATCTAACCAATCGAAACGATAAGGCGCATTGCCACCGAAAGTTGAGACCGTGATTTTGCCCATTTCTGTACATTGACGGTTGGAACTTGTGGCAGTCGCCAAACGCTGACATGTATTGCAACCAACACTATCATTGCGGACAACCAAGTTAGAGACAACCATATTACAAGACCGCGAATCCACAACTGTCACGGCATAAGTACCTGCCAAAACATCGAGACGGTGTTGAGGCTGATTGGATTGGTTGCCCAAATCAGACCATTTGTACGTAAAGACACCCGAACCACCCGACACTTGAAGCGTAATTGACCCGTGATTTGTACAAGTTTGTGGCAATGCCGTTGCTTGTGCCGCAATGGGTTGTGTTTCCTTCACTTCAAAGTTTTGGGAAGCTGCCACGCAATTATTGCCGTCAAAGACCGTCAAAACATAGCGACCTGCCGCCAAACTGTCATTTTTCGCCAAACGCGCCAATGTATTTGCAGTCCGAATTTCTACTCGTGCAGGTTGCGCAAAGCCCGTTGAATAACTCAAATCGTAGCGAAGAGAGGCATCAGTATTGCCCGCGCAAGAGACAAAAATCGTCGTTTGCGGCATGGCGATAGTTGCCGAAGCAGCCAATTCGTTGGTCATTGTGAGCGAAGAGACCGCCGTACAACCCGTTGTATTGTCCGTAACGGTTACGTTGTAAGCACCTGCCGCAAGTCCCGTTTTAGTTGCCGAAGTTCCCCAACTGTACGTATAATTTCCAGAACCACCCGATACGCGGATTGTTGCCGCGCCGTTTGCCTCGCGGCAAGTTGCGCGTGTATCAATAACCCCCGTCGCTGTCATCGGATTTGATGCAGGAATCACAACTTTCATTATTTGGTCACAAACATTACCCGCAGGGTCGGTTACAGTAACAAAATAAGTCGCTGCTGCCAAATCCGCGCGTGTTTTGCCGCGTCCGCCGTCACTCCAAGTATAAGATAAGGCTGTTCCAATATTTGCAAAATCCGCTTTACCATTCGCCAAACCACAAACGGCTGGCGTGATAGAAGCCGTGGTTACAGGCACACCGTCTTGATTTCTGATGACAAATGACTGTTCAACCGCGCAATTTTGCTGATTGTTGTTGATGATTTTAACGCGGTAAACACCTGCCGCCAAACCAGAAACTTGTGCGGTATTGCCGACATTCGGTGTCCAAATAATTTGCGTTGTTGCCGTTGTACGCGATAAAGTCAAACGAATTTCACCATTTTGCTGTCCGCAACGGCTGTCAACAATTTGAGAATTGGCGATAATCGGCGATGTACAAACCCTTGTAGAATCTTGTGTACAAGCATTTGATATCCGAATATCTGAAACTGTATCCTTGCAATTTGCCGCATCGGTAATGATGACCGAGTAAATACCCACTTCCAAATTGTCGCGGTTTGGCGCGTTTGATGTGCCGACCAAATCCGCCCAATCATAGCGATAAGGCACTGTTCCACCCGATATAGTTAGGTTAATTTCCCCCCCCTCAGTACAAGTGCGTTCAGTCGAAGCTGCCGTTGCTTCCAATGTGCAATTGCTTTGTGTCGTACACTCATTTTTAAGGATAATAGAATCCAAAACAACCGTACAACCTTTGGCATCTGACACCGTGACGCGGTACGAACCTGCATCTAAATTGACCCGACTATTTAGCTGATTCACGCCACTCACATCACCCCATGTAAACAATGGCGCACCCGTGCCGCCAGAAGCAATCACCGAAATACGTCCACCGACTGTACACGTTTTGTTCGCTTTTACGATAGTTGTTAGCATTTTTTGCGGCTCAAGAACCGTAAAGCATTGAGAACCAACAACTACGCAACCATTGCCGTCTTTAATCACCACGCAATAATTACCCACTGGCAAACTGTCATTGCCAAATACGCGCCCCGTTGCATCAGTAATTTCGATTTTTGCTGGCGCAACAAAATT
The DNA here is from genome assembly GCA_034520175.1 of Saprospiraceae bacterium. Taxonomy (GTDB): domain Bacteria; phylum Bacteroidota; class Bacteroidia; order Chitinophagales; family Saprospiraceae; genus JAAFJT01. The sequence goes on along the minus strand of JAXHNU010000022.1, from coordinate 10,972 downwards.
AGGCGAATAAACCACTTGATAATTGACATGACCATTGCGATTGCCCGTACAAGAAACGTAAACAACGGGTTCAGAAATCTGAACTGTGGTTTGTCCTACAACTTCATTGGCTACCGCAAACGTTGTTGATGCTTGGCACCCCCCCTCAGTATCCAGCACTTTTACGTTGTAAATGCCCGCCCTAAGGTCGTTGCGCGTTGCCGTTGTTGCCGTTGAATTGCCCCAAACGTAGGTATAATTGCCCGAACCACCCGTTACAGTGATAGACGCCGCACCATTTGAACCATTGCACGTTGCCTTACGCGATACCGTTGTAACTGCTTTCAACTCATTTTTATTGTCAATCCGCACGCTAATCACCGACGGACATTCAGGCGCGGAAATCTTCGTAACCTGAACTTGATAGAAACCAGATTTTAAATCAGAACGTTGTGCTGCTGTTGAATTGTCAAACATCCACAAATATTCTAAATCTGGCTCTGTTGAGCGCAATAAGGCTGTACCATTTGCCAGTTCGCAGGTTGCCGCCGTTGTAGAAGCCGTTACACTTTTTGGTCCTTCAACATTGCCAACGCCCACCGTAATATTTGCAAAACACGTTGGATTGGAACGCAAACGTACCAAAACATTGTAAGCACCACTTGTTAAGCCCGTTTTTGTATTGCCCAAAGCATTGGCAGTACCTATACTTGGTGTCCACACAAACTGATAACGGCTTTCGTTGCCACCCACAAGCGTCAAAGTAGCTGCGCCATTATTGATGCCACAACGCGCCGCCGTGACCGCAATAGAATCCACAACAGGCGGACGGCAGATACAAGAATCCTTGATTTGAATATTCCGCACAATTGTTTGGCAACCCGCCGCGTCAGAGATTGTTGCCGTATAGAAGCCAGCAAGGAGGTCTTCACGAACTTGCGGCTGATTGTTTTGGTTGCCCAAATCAGACCATTTATACGTCAAATTACCGCGATTTCCACCTGTCACCGTCAATTTGATGACACCCAATGTATCGCACGTAAAATTCCTTTTCTCAATAGTTGTCACAGTCAAAGGCGCAGGTTCAGCAACGCGGACGTATTTACGCGCTGCCACACAACCCGTTGCATCTTTGATTTCAACCCAATATAGACCCGCAGGCAATGCGCCATTTGAGTAATAATTGCCCAAATCATCTTTGAATTCGATGACCGCAGGTTGCACGAAGTTTGCACCATAATTCGACAAAGTAAGATTAATGCGACCGTCTGAGACGCGGTTACAACTTACAGAAACCAATGTATCCAATTGAACATCAACTGTTACGGCGATATTCATCAGATTGAAAGACACGGTTGTTTGGCAACCCGTCACAACGTCCGTTGTTGTCACCGTATGCGCACCCGAAGCGAGTACATAACGGCGATTGCCTTCACCCCACGAGTAAATATAATTGCCAGAACCACCCGTTGTTGTCAAAGTGACATCACCATTTGCTTGGTTACAAGACGGCTCACGATTAACCGCGTAATCCGTTCTCAAAGGATTTGTGCTTGGCATTTCGAGTGTTTTGACCAAAGGACAAATGCTCGCCGAAGTGGTATCCGAAATGGTAACTGTATAAGAACCCGCCGCCAGATTTCGACGAATCCGCCCAGTATCGCCCGTTGACCAACGGAAACGGTAGTTTTCAGTACCCCTCAGTATCGAGAACTCAAAAACACCATTTGGCGACGTGCAATTCGCTTTTGTGATTTGCGGCTCTGGATAATTGATGCGGTTTGGCGCGCTGATTTGGAATGTTTTTTCAGAGAAACAATCCGCATTGTCATTTTTCTCAATCCGCACACGGTATTCCCCTGCTGGCAAGTTTTGACCAATATTGGACGTCGAAACATTCGGCGTCCAAATAAATTTGAAATTCGCCACATTGCCATTCGATACCAAGATAGTTGCCGAACCATTGCCACCCCCTTCACACGGAGTATCATTTTTCTGTACCTGCACCACTGGCGGCTCACAAGCACACGCGCTCGGAATCGTCACTTGAATCACCTTCGAGCAGCCCGTTTGGTTTTCCACCGTTACAGAATAAGTACCCGCTTTGAGGTCGGTACGCACCGCGTCTGTCCGTCCGTCTGCCCAACGATAACCGTAAGTTGACGGCGTAAATCTAACTTTTCCGTCACTTCTACCACAATTGTCCGCCGCAATACCCGTTGGTTGGGCATTGTCCACGCCGTCAATAACTGTTATCGTTTGCGTCATGGCATCGCGGTTGCCGCAATTGTCGATTGCAATCCACGTCCGCACCAAAGCATAACCACATGCTGCACCCACCACCCGATTTTCACGGTAAATCACGGCTACCGTGTTATCGCAATTGTCGGTTGCTTGCAAAGTCGGTGCAGTCGGAATAGTTTGACCCGTTGATACATTTATTGTAATATCCTGCGGCACATTCACCAATTCAGGATTGATTTCGTCTTTCACCGTAATTGTTTGCGCTTGGTTTTTTGTGTTGCCACAAGCATCGGTGGCAGTCCAAGTGCGTGTCAATACAAAATTATCATCACACGTTCCACTTTGGCGTGTTTCAATCATCGTCACTCTTGGATTGGCATCGCACACATCGGTTGCCGTAACAGTTGGTGGGTTTGGCACAAGACCACCACATTCTACCGTCAAATCTATTGGCACACTTGCAAATACTGGCGCGGCATTGTCACCAACAGAAATCTCTTGACTTGCCGTTGATGTATTGCCACAAGCATCAGTTGCCGTCCAAGTTCTTACGATTTTGTATGAACCCACGCAATTTCCACGGATTGTATTGTCGGACATCACAACTCTTGGCGACGGGTCGCAAGCGTCAGTTGATGTTACAACCGCACCACTTGGGACAGTTTCGTTGCAATTTAATGTTGTGTTTGTTGGAACACCCACTAAAATTGGTCCGTCGGTATCGCCTACGCTGATTGTTTGGCTTGCCGTTGAAGAATTACCGCAAGCATCAGTCGCCGTCCAAGTTCTAATTAATTTATATGAACCAACGCAAGTACCATTTTCACGAGTTTCGACGAAAGTTACACGCGGATTCTGGTCGCACAAGTCAGATACTGAGGGGGTAATCGCAGTCGGAACTGAACCACCCGTACAGTTAACTGTCAAGTTGGTTGGCACATTCGCAAATACTGGCGCGGCATTGTCACCAACAGAAATCTCTTGACTTGCCGTTGAAGTGTTGCCACAAGCATCAGTTGCCGTCCAAGTTCTTACGATTTTGTATGAACCCACGCAATTTCCACGAATTGTATTGTCGGACATCACAACTCTTGGCGACGGGTCGCAAGCGTCAGTTGATGTTACAACCGCACCACTTGGGACAGTTTCGTTGCAATTTAATGTTGTGTTTGTTGGAACACCCACTAAAATTGGTCCGTCGGTATCGCCTACGCTGATTGTTTGGCTTGCCGTTGAAGAATTACCGCAAGCATCAGTCGCCGTCCAAGTTCTAATTAATTTATATGAACCAACGCAAGTACCATTTTCACGAGTTTCGACGAAAGTTACACGCGGATTCTGGTCGCACAAGTCAGATACTGAGGGGGTAATCGCAGTCGGAACTGAACCACCCGTACAGTTAACTGTCAAGTTGGTTGGCACATTCGCAAATACTGGCGCGGCATTGTCACCAACAGAAATCTCTTGACTTGCCGTTGAAGTATTGCCACAAGCATCAGTTGCCGTCCAAGTTCTTACGATTTTGTATGAACCCACGCAATTTCCACGAATTGTATTGTCGGACATCACAACTCTTGGCGACGGGTCGCAAGCGTCAGTTGATGTTACAACCGCACCACTTGGGACAGTTTCGTTGCAATTTAATGTTGTGTTTGTTGGAACACCCACTAAAATTGGTCCGTCGGTATCGCCTACGCTGATTGTTTGGCTTGCCGTTGAAGAATTACCGCAAGCATCAGTCGCCGTCCAAGTTCTAATTAATTTATATGAACCAACGCAAGTACCATTTTCACGAGTTTCGACGAAAGTTACACGCGGATTCTGGTCGCACAAGTCAGATACTGAGGGGGTAATCGCAGTCGGAACTGAACCACCCGTACAGTTAACTGTCAAGTTGGTTGGCACATTCGCAAATACTGGCGCGGCATTGTCACCAACAGAAATCTCTTGACTTGCCGTTGATGTATTGCCACAAGCATCAGTTGCCGTCCAAGTTCTTACGATTTTGTATGAACCCACGCAATTTCCACGAATTGTATTGTCGGACATCACAACTCTTGGCGACGGGTCGCAAGCGTCAGTTGATGTTACAACCGCACCACTTGGGACAGTTTCGTTGCAATTTAATGTTGTGTTTGTTGGAACACCCACTAAAATTGGTCCGTCGGTATCGCCTACGCTGATTGTTTGGCTTGCCGTTGAAGAATTACCGCAAGCATCAGTCGCCGTCCAAGTTCTAATTAATTTATATGAACCAACGCAAGTACCATTTTCACGAGTTTCGACGAAAGTTACACGCGGATTCTGGTCGCACAAGTCAGATACTGAGGGGGTAATCGCAGTCGGAACTGAACCACCCGTACAGTTAACTGTCAAGTTGGTTGGCACATTCGCAAATACTGGCGCGGCATTGTCACCAACAGAAATCTCTTGACTTGCCGTTGATGTATTGCCACAAGCATCAGTTGCCGTCCAAGTTCTTACGATTTTGTATGAACCCACGCAATTTCCACGAATTGTATTGTCGGACATCACAACTCTTGGCGACGGGTCGCAAGCGTCAGTTGATGTTACAACCGCACCACTTGGGACAGTTTCGTTGCAATTTAATGTTGTGTTCGTTGGAACACCCACTAAAATTGGTCCGTCGGTATCGCCTACGCTGATTGTTTGGCTTGCCGTTGAAGAATTACCGCAAGCATCAGTCGCCGTCCAAGTTCTAATTAATTTATATGAACCAACGCAAGTACCATTTTCACGAGTTTCGACGAAAGTTACACGCGGATTCTGGTCGCACAAGTCAGATACTGAGGGGGTAATCGCAGTCGGAACTGAACCACCCGTACAGTTAACTGTCAAGTTGGTTGGCACATTCGCAAATACTGGCGCGGCATTGTCACCAACAGAAATCTCTTGACTTGCCGTTGAAGTGTTGCCACAAGCATCAGTTGCCGTCCAAGTTCTTACGATTTTGTATGAACCCACGCAATTTCCACGAATTGTATTGTCGGACATCACAACTCTTGGCGACGGGTCGCAAGCGTCAGTTGATGTTACAACCGCACCACTTGGGACAGTTTCGTTGCAATTTAATGTTGTGTTTGTTGGAACACCCACTAAAATTGGTCCGTCGGTATCGCCTACGCTGATTGTTTGGCTTGCCGTTGAAGAATTACCGCAAGCATCAGTCGCCGTCCAAGTTCTAATTAATTTATATGAACCAACGCAAGTACCATTTTCACGAGTTTCGACGAAAGTTACACGCGGATTCTGGTCGCACAAGTCAGATACTGAGGGGGTAATCGCAGTCGGAACTGAACCACCCGTACAGTTAACTGTCAAGTTGGTTGGCACATTCGCAAATACTGGCGCGGCATTGTCACCAACAGAAATCTCTTGACTTGCCGTTGAAGTGTTGCCACAAGCATCAGTTGCCGTCCAAGTTCTTACGATTTTGTATGAACCCACGCAATTTCCACGAATTGTATTGTCGGACATCACAACTCTTGGCGACGGGTCGCAAGCGTCAGTTGATGTTACAACCGCACCACTTGGGACAGTTTCGTTGCAATTTAATGTTGTATTCGTTGGAACACCCACTAAAATTGGTCCGTCGGTATCGCCTACGCTGATTGTTTGGCTTGCCGTTGAAGAATTACCGCAAGCATCAGTCGCCGTCCAAGTTCTAATTAATTTATATGAACCAACGCAAGTGCCATTTTCACGAGTTTCGACGAAAGTTACACGCGGATTCTGGTCGCACAAGTCAGATACTGAGGGGGTAATCGCAGTCGGAACTGAACCACCCGTACAGTTAACTGTCAAGTTGGTTGGCACATTCGCAAATACTGGCGCGGCATTGTCACCAACAGAAATCTCTTGACTTGCCGTTGATGTATTGCCACAAGCATCAGTTGCCGTCCAAGTTCTTACGATTTTGTATGAACCCCACGCAATTTCCACGATTGTATTGTCGGACATCACAACTCTTGGCGACGGGTCGCAAGCGTCAGTTGATGTTACAACCGCACCACTTGGAACAGTTTCGTTGCAATTTAATGTTGTGTTCGTTGGAACACCCACTAAAATTGGTCCGTCGGTATCGCCTACGCTGATTGTTTGGCTTGCCGTTGAAGAATTACCGCAAGCATCAGTCGCCGTCCAAGTTCTAATTAATTTATATGAACCAACGCAAGTACCGTTTTCACGAGTTTCGACGAAAGTTACACGCGGATTCTGGTCGCACAAGTCAGATACTGAGGGGGTAATCGGAGTCGGAACTGAACCACCCGTACAGTTAACTGTCAAGTTGGTTGGCACATTCGCAAATACTGGCGCGGCATTGTCACCAACAGAAATCTCTTGACTTGCCGTTGATGTATTGCCACAAGCATCAGTTGCCGTCCAAGTTCTTACGATTTTGTATGAACCCACGCAATTTCCACGGATTGTATTGTCGGACATCACAACTCTTGGCGACGGGTCGCAAGCGTCAGTTGATGTTACAACCGCACCACTTGGGACAGTTTCGTTGCAATTTAATGTTGTGTTTGTTGGAACACCCACTAAAATTGGTCCGTCGGTATCGCCTACGCTGATTGTTTGGCTTGCCGTTGAAGAATTACCGCAAGCATCAGTCGCCGTCCAAGTTCTAATTAATTTATATGAACCAACGCAAGTGCCATTTTCACGAGTTTCGACGAAAGTTACACGCGGATTCTGGTCGCACAAGTCAGATACTGAGGGGTAATCGCAGTCGGAACTGAACCACCCGTACAGTTAACTGTCAAGTTGGTTGGCACATTCGCAAATACTGGCGCGGCATTGTCACCAACAGAAATCTCTTGACTTGCCGTTGATGTATTGCCACAAGCATCAGTTGCCGTCCAAGTTCTTACGATTTTGTATGAACCCACGCAATTTCCACGAATTGTATTGTCGGACATCACAACTCTTGGCGACGGGTCGCAAGCGTCAGTTGATGTTACAACCGCACCACTTGGGACAGTTTCGTTGCAATTTAATGTTGTGTTTGTTGGAACACCCACTAAAATTGGTCCGTCGGTATCGCCTACGCTGATTGTTTGGCTTGCCGTTGAAGAATTACCGCAAGCATCAGTCGCCGTCCAAGTTCTAATTAATTTATATGAACCAACGCAAGTACCATTTTCACGAGTTTCGACGAAAGTTACACGCGGATTCTGGTCGCACAAGTCAGATACTGAGGGGGTAATCGCAGTCGGAACTGAACCACCCGTACAGTTAACTGTCAAGTTGGTTGGCACATTCGCAAATACTGGCGCGGCATTGTCACCAACAGAAATCTCTTGACTTGCCGTTGATGTGTTGCCACAAGCATCAGTTGCCGTCCAAGTTCTTACGATTTTGTATGAACCCACGCAATTTCCACGAATTGTATTGTCGGACATCACAACTCTTGGCGACGGGTCGCAAGCGTCAGTTGATGTTACAACCGCACCACTTGGAACAGTTTCGTTGCAATTTAATGTTGTGTTCGTTGGAACACCCACTAAAATTGGTCCGTCGGTATCGCCTACGCTGATTGTTTGGCTTGCCGTTGAAGAATTACCGCAAGCATCAGTCGCCGTCCAAGTTCTAATTAATTTATATGAACCAACGCAAGTACCATTTTCACGAGTTTCGACGAAAGTTACACGCGGATTCTGGTCGCACAAGTCAGATACTGAGGGGGTAATCGCAGTCGGAACTGAACCACCCGTACAGTTAACTGTCAAGTTGGTTGGCACATTCGCAAATACTGGCGCGGCATTGTCACCAACAGAAATCTCTTGACTTGCCGTTGATGTATTGCCACAAGCATCAGTTGCCGTCCAAGTTCTTACGATTTTGTATGAACCCACGCAATTTCCACGGATTGTATTGTCGGACATCACAACTCTTGGCGACGGGTCGCAAGCGTCAGTTGATGTTACAACCGCACCACTTGGGACAGTTTCGTTGCAATTTAATGTTGTGTTTGTTGGAACACCCACTAAAATTGGTCCGTCGGTATCGCCTACGCTGATTGTTTGGCTTGCCGTTGAAGAATTACCGCAAGCATCAGTCGCCGTCCAAGTTCTAATTAATTTATATGAACCAACACGATACCATTTTCTGCGAGTTTCGACGAAAGTTACACGCGGATTCTGGGTCCGCCTAAAGTCAGATACTGAGGGGGTAATCGCAGTCGGAACTGAACCACCCGTACATGTTAACTGTCATCAAGTTGGTTTGGCACATTCGCAAATACTGGCGCGGCATTATCATTCCAACAGAAATCTCTTTGACTTGCCCGTTGATGTGTTGCCACAAGCATCAGTTGCCGTCCAAGTTCTTACGATTTTGTATGAACCCACGCAATTTCCACGAATTGTATTGTCGGACATCACAACTCTTGGCGACGGGTCGCAAGCGTCGGTTGATGTTACAACCGCTTTCACGCAGAGACAGTTTCGTTGCAATTTAATGTTGTGTTCGTTGGAACACCACTAAAATTGGTCCGTCGGTATCGCCTACGCTGATTGTTTGGCTTGCCGTTGAAGAATTACCGCAAGCATCAGTCGCCGTCCAAGTTCTAATTAATTTATATGAACCAACGCAAGTACCATTTTCACGAGTTTCGACGAAAGTTACACGCGGATTCTGGTCGCACAAGTCAGATACTGAGGGGGTAATCGCAGTCGGAACTGAACCACCCGTACAGTTAACTGTCAAGTTGGTTGGCACATTCGCAAATACTGGCGCGGCATTGTCACCAACAGAAATCTCTTGACTTGCCGTTGATGTATTGCCACAAGCATCAGTTGCCGTCCAAGTTCTTACGATTTTGTATGAACCCACGCAATTTCCACGGATTGTATTGTCGGACATCACAACTCTTGGCGACGGGTCGCAAGCGTCAGTTGATGTTACAACCGCACCACTTGGGACAGTTTCGTTGCAATTTAATGTTGTGTTTGTTGGAACACCCACTAAAATTGGTCCGTCGGTATCGCCTACGCTGATTGTTTGGCTTGCCGTTGAAGAATTACCGCAAGCATCAGTCGCCGTCCAAGTTCTAATTAATTTATATGAACCAACGCAAGTACCGTTTTCACGAGTTTCGACGAAAGTTACACGCGGATTCTGGTCGCACAAGTCAGATACTGAGGGGGTAATCGCAGTCGGAACTGAACCACCCGTACAGTTAACTGTCAAGTTGGTTGGCACATTCGCAAATACTGGCGCGGCATTGTCACCAACAGAAATCTCTTGACTTGCCGTTGAAGTGTTGCCACAAGCATCAGTTGCCGTCCAAGTTCTTACGATTTTGTATGAACCCACGCAATTTCCACGAATTGTATTGTCGGACATCACAACTCTTGGCGACGGGTCGCAAGCGTCAGTTGATGTTACAACCGCACCACTTGGGACAGTTTCGTTGCAATTTAATGTTGTATTCGTTGGAACACCCACTAAAATTGGTCCGTCGGTATCGCCTACGCTGATTGTTTGGCTTGCCGTTGAAGAATTACCGCAAGCATCAGTCGCCGTCCAAGTTCTAATTAATTTATATGAACCAACGCAAGTACCGTTTTCACGAGTTTCGACGAAAGTTACACGCGGATTCTGGTCGCACAAGTCAGATACTGAGGGGGTAATCGCAGTCGGAACTGAACCACCCGTACAGTTAACTGTCAAGTTTGTTGGCACATTCGCAAATACTGGCGCGGCATTGTCACCAACAGAAATCTCTTGACTTGCCGTTGATGTATTGCCACAAGCATCAGTGGCAATCCAAGTACGAATAACGGTGTAACTACTCGCGCAAGTGCCACGAACGGTGTTGTCAGACATGATGACACGCGGATTAGCATCGCAAGCATCAGTAGCCGTAACAGAGACACCAGAAGGCAAATTATCTGAGCAACTCAAAGTGATATTCACAGGGACACCCACCAAAACAGGAGACGTATTGTCATTAATATTGACTTGCTGGCTTGCCGTTGAAGTGTTGCCACACGCATCAGTTGCTGTCCAAATTCTAATGAGTTTATATGAGCCAACGCAATTGCCATTTTGACGATTCTCGACAAACGCCACTCTTGGATTTTGGTCGCAATTGTCCGTTACAAAAGGCGTAACAACTTGTGGAATCGTTGTACCACAATCCAAAGTCAAATCAGTTGGCACATTTGCAAAGATAGGCATGACCTTATCATCTGCCGTAATCGTTTGGCTCGCCGTCGCAGTGTTGCCACAAGCATCGATAGCAACCCATGTCCGCGTAATCACAAATGCACTCGCGCACAAACCATTAGAACGCACATCGGACACCGAAACCCGAACATTAGGGTCGCAAATATCCGTAGCTGTTACATTTGCAGCAACAGGGATAGCATCAGAACAAGAAATTGTGATATTTGCAGGTACACCCGCCAATACTGGGGCAGTCTGGTCTTGAACTGTAATCACTTGGTTCGCAGTTGCCGTATTGTTGCAATTGTCCGTTGCCGTCCAAGTGCGGGTCAAAATGTATGAATCTGGGCAAGAACCGCTTGTGCGAACTTCAACCATACGCACATCTACATTCGCATCGCAATTGTCCGTTGCAGTAGCCGTCGCAGCAGTTGGAATAGCAGAACACTCAACCGTGATATTTGCAGGTACACCCGCTAATACTGGGGCAGTCTTGTCTTCAACTGTAATCACTTGGTTCGCAGTTGCCGTATTGTTGCAATTGTCCGTT
>JAXHNU010000027.1:0-14116 GCA_034520175.1 Saprospiraceae bacterium | reverse complement strand
GGGTTACGTATTGCTAGTATTTTTTAGTATTTTTGAGTATCTTTCCCCTAAACTAAGCAAACTTAAAAGCATAATTATCAGCATGAAAAAGATAAATCTCTATCTTCCAAGCCAATGGCCTGTAGCCTCAACGTTTTTTTTGACCCCCTCAGTATTATGCGCAAAACATATTGTTGGTGGTGAAATCACGTATAAATGTATCGGCGGTGACGGTTTACCATGAACCGTTATCAATTTACAATGGCGGATTTATCGATATGGCAACACGCAAGGCGGCCACCACTTGACCCTATTGCGAATATTGGCAAATTCAACGCCACAACGGGGCGCTGGATTAAATCCTTTTGGGCAAGAAATCAGTACGATTACGGAAGTTACCTTACCAAGCCATCCTTGCTGAGTACCGCCTGATGTGAAAGTTCAAGAAGGTTTGTACGTCTGGACAAAGGATTTACCCGTCATTTTCAGGGACTTACTGAGTGATGTATCAGCGTTGCTGCCGCAATGAAACGATAAATAATGTAAGGAATCCCGGCGATGTTGGAGCGAGTTACACGGTTGAAATTACGGGTTTAGCCCAACGGATAAAAAATAATTCGCCTGTGTTCAAAAAGTTTCCACCAACGGTTATTTGCGGCGGCGAACCACTCAACTTCGACCATTCGGCAACAGATACTGAAGGACACCAAATGGTGTACGAATTTTGTCAACCGCTTGGTGGTGGTAATAAAGACCCCAATAATGGATGTAGTGGTGTTACCCCAAATCCGCCGTGCAATCCGCCATACAGTGATGTTATTTTTGCCACTGGATACGATTATCTAAAACCTATGGGCGGTGACCCACTTGTAAAAATTGATAGAAATACAGGACTTATTACGGGTACACCTAATGTTTTAGGGCAGTTTGTGGTGGGCGTAAGCAGCCGGCGAATAAAAAACAGCGGCAAGGGCAATTGTTGAGCGTGTTACGGCGCGATTTTCAGTTCAATGTGGCGCAATGTAAACCACTCGTGAGGGGAAATGTGAAGGCTGATTCGGTAGCCAATAATACGTATTTTATAAAAGCCTGCGGTGATAATGCAGTTCAAATAGACAATCGTAGCTTTGAACAATCTAATATCAACGATTTTTCATTCAATGTCACCATTCAAGGACAAATAAAAACCTTCAAAACCTGGCAACCAACCATTGCTTTTCCAGATACGGGCGTGTATCGTGGCAATTTGCTGCTCAATCCCGGCACTCAATGCGCCGATACTATTTATTTGGTCTTCACCATTGCCCCCTCAGTAAAATCTGATTTTAGTTTTGTTTACGATACTTGCGTGGCGGGACCCATTAGTTTTACGGATAAATCAACATCGACAAGTGCCATTACGAAGTGGAAATGGACATTTAATGACGGAACGACCTCCGCACTAAAAAATCCGCAACACCTCTACAACACACCCGGGCGAAAAGATGTGAGTTTAACGGCTGAAAATGGGCGCGGTTGTAAAGGAGACATCACCCAAACCATTACTTGGCAGCCCGTCCCACCGCTTTTAGTCATCGAACCAAGCACTTTTAATGGCTGTACACCCGCAAAAGTATTTTTCAATAATCTGTCAAAACCCATTGACTCGACTTATAACATCAAATGGAATTTTGGAGATTCAACGACAGGAACGGCAATTAGTCCAACGCATATCTATAACAATGCGGGCGTTTACAGTGTATCTATTGATGTTACTTCGCCGATTGGCTGCAAAACAAGTCGCTCTTTTTCGCAATGGATAACCGTGAAACCGGGTACAAAAGCTGATTTTGATTTCACGCCTAAAACGGTGACGAACTTTGCTAACACGGTATCTTTCACGGACAAATCCATAGAAGCCACTCGTTGGCAATGGTTTTTTGGCAATAAAGGCTATTCAGGTCTTCAAAATCCAAGCTATAAATTTCGAGATACAGGCGTGTACCGTATTTCCTTAATCACGACTAACCAATTTGGTTGCACGGATTCTATTTCAAAATTATTGGACGTGATTCCGCAAGTGACCTATTTTTTACCCAATGCTTTCACGCCTAACGATGACGGTTCTAACGACGAATTTAGAGGCAAAGGTTTTACAGACGGCATGGTTAATTTTAAAATGGAGATTATGAATCGTTGGGGCGAGCGCGTTTTTTCAACCACAAACCCAACAGAAGGTTGGAACGGACAGAAAAACAATAAAGGCGAACCTTCACCACAAGGCGTGTATTTGTGTTTGGTCACATTCACAACACCACGCGGAGAAGATAGGCAATTGAGGGCTTATGCGACTTTGGTACGGTAGAAAAGCCCCAACCCCAAAGGGGAGTTTGACTCGGTAAAGGCTAAAAGACTTGTTAAAAGACTTGTTATTTTAAAATATTGTGGTAATTTTGTTTTATATTTTCTATTACTGATAATTATAACTATTTAGCTATGTGTCTTTTGCTCTCACAACGGCAGGAAAAGATATGGTTTATTTTTCGGCAAATCCGAACAATAAACCATATTCCCCTTTCTGCGCGAGCAAAGCGGGCGTGTGGTAAACAGTTGCGACAATAAAAAAACGTAACGACTTAGCTCTATTGCTCGCTTCGCTCGCAAAAGAGTGGAGAGGTGGTTTATTTTCGGGCTTTGCCCGAAAAATAAACCACCTCTCCACGAGTGAATTGAGCGCGACTAAGTTTAAAAAACCATTTAAAGTGCAGACACAATATATAAAAATGCGGCTTTCCTTGTTTTTGAGCCTATTATCCCTCTTTTTTTTGACCCCCTCAGTATCTTGGGCATCTCACATCGTTGGTGGTGAAATGACTTACAAGTTTGTATCGCGTAATCCAGCTACGCAAATGATTACGTACAAAATCACCTTGCACGTCTATCGGGATTTGTATTCTGTAAGTGGAAACGGTGTCCCTACTCAGTTAGATGCCAATGCCGTGATTGCCACCCACCAACAATTACCGAACGGGACGTATGTATCGGTATCGAGAACAACCAGACCTTTATTAAAAAAAACAGACTTACCACGCCCCGTTATTCCTTGTTCAGAAACACCTACGAATGTGGGTGCTGAAGACGGTTTGTACGAATGGGAACAGACCTTGCGTGATACAAACGGCTCATATTTTATATCTTACCAACGTTGTTGCCGCAATTCGACGATTTCTAATGTGCTTGCCCCGGGTACTACGGGTGGCACTTACTACGTAGAAATCACGCCCGAATCACAACGTGAAAGCAATAGTAGCCCAGTTTTTAAAAGTTTTCCACCCACGTTTATTTGCGAAGGCGAGCCTTTAACCTTTGACCACGCCGCCACTGACGAAAACAATGACCAATTGGTGTACCGATTCTGTAACGCTTATGCTGGCGCAACGAGCAATTCGCCTTCGGCTACCAATCCGCCACCGTTCAATTTAGTGCCTTACAGCGTTCCTTATTCTTCATCTGCGCCGATGAAAGGCAATCCTTTAATAAAAATTGACCCCAATACGGGCAGCATTACGGGTACACCCGATGCCATTCGCTCCATCAACGGGGCGGCTTATCAGCAATTTGTGGTGACGATTTGCGTGGAAGAATACCGAAATGGGCAAGTAATTGGGCGTATTTTCCGCGATTTTCAATTTAATGTAGTGCGGTGTAAAAAATTGGTAGTGTCAGCATTGGTGTCTGACTCTACGGCAGGGAAAGAGTTTTTTGTGAATGGTTGCGAAAATGTGGCGTTCACCATTAATAATCAAAGTTACGAACGGTCGAATATTCCAAGTTATCGCTGGGAATTTTTCAATGGACAAGATACATTTCGTTACGCGGATTGGAGTCCGACGGTGACATTTACCAAAATTGGCGTATATAAAGGCGCGTTATTGCTCAACCCTGGCACACCTTGTTCGGATACTGCCTACGTTACAGTAAAAGTGGGCGGGCGTATTTATCCCAATTTTACCGTTAAATACGATACCTGCCTTGCGGGTGATGTGGCGTTTACAAGCCTCACCACTTCCACCGTTCCGATAAAAAGAACATTGTGGGAATTTGGGGACAATACGAGAGATTCTAACAAAGTCAGTTTGACGCATTTATACGCGACCCCTGGCACGAAGGCTGTAAGATTAAGCCTCAAAGACCTTTACGGCTGCGTTGGCGATACGACCATCAATTTTAATTGGCAACCCGCACCACCCATCTTGATTGTCGAACCTGATAATTTCACGGGTTGCGCGCCCGCAAAAGTGCGCTTCAACAACCGTTCAACGCCCGTTGATACAACTTACAAAATTGTTTGGGATTTTGGTGACGGCACATTTGGGAAAGACATCAGCCCCACTCATTTATTTGCAAAAGCCGATACTTATACCGTAAAATTGATGATCACGTCGCCCATTGGCTGTTACAAAGAAGCAGAATTTAGGTCGTGGATTAAAGTAAAATCCGTCCCAAAAGCAGATTTTGACTGGACACCTAAAGTCTTGAATAATTTAAAACCACAAGTTAGTTTTTTAGATAAATCCACATCTGATGTTGTGAGTCGGCGGTGGTTTTTCTCTTCCAAAGCGTCTTCGGTTGAACAAAATCCACAATTTACGTACAGAGATACAGGCGTGCAGCAAATAAAACTCTATGTCCTCAATCAAAATGGTTGCCGCGATTCGGTATTCAAAACCTTGTACGTAGAACCCGAAATGACATTCCACATACCCACCGCTTTTTCACCTAATTTTGATTCTGTCAATGACGAATTTAAAGGAACAGGTTTTTTATTTGGCATGAAAGCCTTTCGTTTGTCCATCTGGAATCGGTGGGGCGAAAAAATATTTGAAACCCACGACCCTACTGAGGGGTGGAATGGCGCGAAAAACAACGCGGGCAGACCCGAACCCGAAGGTGTGTATCTGTATGAAGTGGAATGGACAACACCGAAAAATGAAGTGAAAAATAAGAGAGATTTTTTGACCTTGTTTCGATAAGTAGTTGAATTACTACTAAACCTCGCAGATTTTGAAGGAAACCTGCGAAGTTTAGGCTTTTTTGATTTTTTTTATTTCATTTCTCAAGAAAAGTCTTTGCCGTATGAATGCAAAAATCTATCTTTGCGTACCTTTTCAGATATTTCCGTTAAGAGAAGGTATTTTAACGTAAAATTGAATAATTAAATAGAAAAAATACTTGCATAATGGATGCTATTAATTTCGTACAAAGTCAAATGGCGCGTCCAGCGCATTTGCCAGCCTTCAAATCAGGCGACAACGTAATCGTAAATTATAAAATTATTGAAGGAGACAAAGTACGGATTCAGGCGTATCGCGGTGATGTCATTCAAATCAAAGGACATGGAACGAACAAAACGTTCACTGTACGTAAAATTTCGAATAGTGTTGGCGTAGAGCGCGTATTCCCAATCTCTTCTCCGAATATTGACAGCGTCGAAGTAACAAAACGCGGTAAAGTGCGTCGCGCTAAATTGTACTATCTACGGGATATGATTGGTAAAAAAGCACGTATCAAAGAATTGAAATTGGCTAAACCTACTGTACCGAAAGTGGCGAAGTAATAGCTACAATTCTCCAAGTGTTTAAAACTCTTGGAAAGTATGATAACCCAAAAAGCCGTCTCGATGTTTATCGAAACGGCTTTTTTGATGAGTGGTAAAAAACTTAGCCACCATTGTCTGAACTGTGATTCTTACGATTTATTTGATTCTATGAACAGATTTTACGACAGCGCAGTGAGTTGAATATATTGGAAACTCAGATGTTGCGATTGAAAACAGAGCTGAAAAACATACGCGACTCAGACCTCGGCAAACTCGTTGACCAAGATAAAAAAGCCCAAAAGCGCGGCGAACAGACCTCTTCAGAATTTTCAGACAGCACATTGGTTTTATTTCAACTATTAGAAGAAATGAAAAATGTACTTAATGAGTGGATTGAAACGGGTAAAAAACCAATAGCTTTTAATCAAATTGTGGACGGTACGCATCCCATGATTCTGGAAGGACAGAAAAATGGCACGATGCCAATGTCTGGCGATGACAATATGTTCAGTATGTTTGGCGACGACAACGATGGTAATGAAGATATGTCGGAAGACGACTTGATGGAAATGCTGGCATTTTTAACTATGATGGAAGGAGGTGGTGCGCCCAAGAAAAATAAAACACGAAGAAAACGGTAGCCTTATCGGTTTTAGGTTTGTAAACACTTAGACGCGCAGCGGCTACTTGGAAAGCGAGCGCGACAAGCATCGCCTAAATTTTATCTATGGGTTCAAAGATTTTAACACCCCCCTCAGTAGTACTTCATATTAATACTGTCGGGTTTGGGGTTTAATATCTTAGAAACTGATGTTACGCAGAGCCGTAGGCTCGACCGATTTTGTAGCGACGGATTTCAATCCACGGAAAATGTACAGACATTTCTCATTGAGAGCCGTAGGCTCGGTGCATATAAATACGTGCCGAGCCTACGGCTCTCAACTCATCTGTTTTAATTTTTCGGCGGATTAAAATCCGCCGCTACAAAATTGGTCATGCCTATGGCATTTTTAGCACATATCCGTAACAGTAGTTAGAAAGACTTTAAATCCCAAATCCGACAGTATTAATATGAAAGACTACTTATATATTTTTGTTTGACTGTCCTGTTTGTAGTAAGTTGTCATAGTAGCCGTGTCTCGCCCCACTTCGTTCAAATAGTCTTGTACTTTTTCATATTTCGGGTCATTTGCCTCTATATCTGCACTACTTGTCCATATTTTTTTTGTTAACTTGAAATAGTTGGGGTTTTCAAAATCTATTTTCACTTCTGTGTTTGTTGAAATAGAAGGTAGTCCCAAATCACTCCCAAGATTTAAGGTATTGGATTCTTCATATTCAAATATTTTGATGATTTTATTATCAAAACTATAAATGTCATAAACTTGTGTTGTCAAAAAATGCCCATCGGCTGAATAAGTAGGCGTTTTTGAAATTAAAAATTCCAGATGACCGTCCTTGTTCCAATCTACAAGACGTATATCCTTAAAATTATCTCCTGAACCCAAGCCACAACTGTCATATTTGAATCCCAAAATTTTATGGGCATTATCAAAAATAGCAAAAATATTAGTGCCTTTTCCATTCATTCCACCATTCTTTGCTAAAAGGTACTTGTTGTCAAAAGGCAGTACTTTAAAATCAAGGAAAAAATCGTATAATTTTGCCGCGTCTGTAAAATAATCGGCTGAAAGGCTTTCGCAAGGGTCTGTTTTCATACCCTCCAAGACCTTCTCCATCAACTGTTTATAGACAGCGTTTGGTTTTTCAAATTTCATTCCGTCTATCCACTTATCGTATCCATTTGTATTAGGAAGCGAACTTGACTGTTTCGGCTTATTAAAAAGATAGATACCAATAGTTAGACTGGCAACCACAAAAACGAATCGGAACAATGTTTTAGTCATTTTTTATTTTTTGAATTATTGCAACTGTTTAGCACACGCTTTCTCGAAGGTACTCGTGATGTAACCCAAATTTTTCTAAAAATACTGAGGGGGTGTTTAGCAATTGCTAAACGCCCCCTCATTTATTAACATTATGATTTCTCAGAAAATCACTTCATTGCAAACTGTTTAGTTTTTGCAGAAGAAGAAATGATTACCGCAAGTTTTCATAAAGTGCAAATCGCAACCGTTTGCCGATTTGATGTGGAACGCCTTGCGGTGGTACTCATCATCTGGCAAAGTATAGCAACCTGTTTTGTGCGCCTTGCTATAACCCAATTTACCAGAAGTACCTTGAGGCAAAACAACAGCAGAGAACTGGTCTGCTTTTGCGTCCTTGAAGCCTTCATAGCCCATTGATTTATAGATTCGGTCCAAGAAGACCCTATCTACTTCATTATCGGCATACGCCTTTTTGATTTTGTTGTAGAACCCTTCAGGACTCAACTTATGAGAGTTGCCAAATTCTGGATTTGTACCAAGACGGCTCAATTTCTTCGGATTTTCACAAACCGAAGTGAAAATGTCGTCATCACTTGTGCCACCCGCACAAACTGTACAGCCCATTGCTTTTTGTGCAACCACAGGTGCAGCAGCTTTCGCAGCAGTATCTACTGGTACTTCCACTGCCGTAGTAGGTGCAACCACTTCTGGTTTGTTGCAGCCATCTTTAAAGAACCACAATGCGCCCAAAAGAAGTGGAAGTAACAACCACCACCAGTTGAATCCACCAGTAGCCGCTTCTTCTACCACCTCCGCGACGGGCGCAGCAGCTTCAACAACGCGTTTAGCTTCAACAACTTTCTTAACTTCAACTTTCGGTGCAACCACCTCTTTTTTGACCTCAACCTTTTGAGTTTCAACGAGTTTGGAAGCCACAACAGCAGCGGCGGCAGCAGCAACTGGGGCTGCAACAGAAGGTGCAACAATCGCTTTCGGCTCTTCTGTCATCAAACAGCTACGACCAACTTCGCGACCTGTCTTATCCTTCAAAACGTGGATATAGTACTTGCCTCTTCTGAGCGTCGTGTACATGTCTGCACTAAGAAGGTTCTTCAATGCACCCGACAATTCCTTATCACGCTCTTGTGAAGTACGGAAGCCTTCGCTACGAATACGCACACTACCATCAGTGTTGTAAATAGCGAAGTAATATTGTCCATTTTCATGTTTGAACATGGCAACATTGTTCTGCTTATCGTTGATATTGCGTCCTTCGTAATCGCGGCAAGGCAAATAATCATCTTCAACGTCTGTTTCAACCACAACAGGAGCTTCAACCTTAGGCGTTTCGACTACCACAGCAGCAGCCGTTGCAGCAACTGCGGCAACCGCAGCGACTTCAACTTTCGGTGCAACTACCACAGGAGCTTCTTTGTGGAGGCAACTACGACCCACTTCATGACCCGCATCGTCTCTCAAAATGCTGATATAATAAACACCGCGACGCAAAGTATCATATTTGTCGCCATTGTTCAAGTTTTTCAACACACTTGCCAATTCGCCATCGCGGTCGGCAGTTGTACGGAAACCTTCACTACGAAGACGAACACTACCATCGGCATTGTAAACCGCAAAGTAGTATTGACCATTCGCGTGCGTGAACAAAGCCACATTGTTGGCTTTATCCGTCACAGTATGACCTTCATATTCGTGGCAAGACAAATAATCGTCTTCAACATCTGCTTCAACAGTTGACGTTTCAACAACAGGTGCTTCAACAACCGTTTCTACGATAGTCTCAACAACTGGTGCAGGTGCTTCAACAACAGTCATAGCCGCAGCAGTTGCCGCGACAGCCGCAAATGATGCCACTTCAACAGTTGACGTTTCAACAACAGGTGCTTCAACAACCGTTTCTGTAACAACTTCAACAGGCGCAGCAGCAGCCACTACCTCAGCAATCACAGGCGCATCTTTTTGGAGACAGCTACGACCGACTTCACGACCCGTTTTGTCTTTCAAAACAGTAATGTAGTAAGCACCACGACGCTTGACTTCATACATATCTGGATTAGTCAAGTTTTTCAATGCACCAGACAATTCTTGGTCGCGGTCTTTTGCCGTCAAAAAGCCTTCGCTACGGAGGCGAACACTACCATCAGCATTGTAAATCGCAAAATAGAATTGTCCATTTTCATGCTTGAACATAGCAACATTGTTGCGCTTATCATTGACGTTGTGTCCTTCATACTGACCGCATGGCAAATAATCGTCTTCAACATCAACAGGAGCAGCCGCTTCAGCCACAACGGTTTCAGCAACAGTCTCTGCAACAACTTCGACAGGGGCAGCTTCTTCAACGACAACAGTTTCAGTAACAGCAGTAACAGCTTCAACTGGTGCAGCTTCTGCAACGGCAGCCGCAGCAGCAGCAAATGCAGCTACTTCTACAACTGGCGTTTCTACAACTGGCGTTTCTACAACTGTTTCTACAACTGTTTCTTCAACAGCAGCAGCAGCCACTACCTCAGCAATCACAGGCGCATCTTTTTGGAGACAGCTACGACCGACTTCACGACCCGTTTTGTCTTTCAAAACAGTGATGTAGTAAGCACCACGACGCTTGACTTCATACATATCTGGATTAGTCAAGTTTTTCAATGCACCAGACAATTCTTGGTCGCGGTCTTTTGCCGTCAAAAAGCCTTCGCTACGGAGGCGAACACTACCATCAGCATTGTAAATCGCAAAATAGAATTGTCCATTTTCATGCTTGAACATAGCAACATTGTTGCGCTTATCATTGACGTTGTGTCCTTCATACTGACCGCATGGCAAATAATCGTCTTCAACATCAACAGGGGCAGCCGCTTCAGCCACAACGGTTTCAGCAACAGTCTCTGCAACAACTTCGACAGGGGCAGCTTCTTCAACGACAACAGTTTCAGTAACAGCAGTAACAGCTTCAACTGGTGCAGCTTCTGCAACGGCAGCCGCAGCAGCAGCAAATGCAGCTACTTCTACAACTGGCGTTTCTACAACTGTTTCTACAACTGTTTCTTCAACTGTTTCTACAACTGTTTCTTCAACTGTTTCTTCAACAGCAGCAGCAGTTTCAACTACTACTGGTACAGATACAATTGTAGTTGTCTCAGTTACTGCTTTATTGAGGCAACTCCGACCAACTTCACGACCTGTTTTGTCTTTCAAAATAGTGATAGAGTACGCACCACGTTTAATGGTTGAGTATGCTTCAGGAGTGTTCAAGTTTTTCAACGCACCTGACAATTCCTTGTCACGCTCTTGCGATGTACGGAAGCCTTCACTACGGAAAGAAACACCACCATCAGTGTTGTAGATAGCAAAATAGAACTGACCATTTTCGTGCTTGAACATGGCAACATTATTCTGCTTGTCATTGATGTTGCGTCCTTCATAGTCGCGACAAGGTAAATAGTCATCTTCTACCTCTACACTTTCAACAGGCGCAACACCATGCGTACTAATCGTGCTTGAAGTCACAACCGCATCAGGGGCTTCAGCCGCCGCACTTTCAACTGTCACAGCCGAAGCAGGAACTTCTTCCGCTGCACTTTCAACCACCGTCGTAACAACAGTTGCAGCCGCAACACTTTCCGCCGCGAGATTTGCTCTCTTACTACTTGCTCTTGCTTCAGGATAAATAGCCAAAGCCGCCGCCTCAGAAGAGTGAGGGCATGAGCGTGCTATTTCTTGGTGATTACCCGCTTTTAAAATGGTAAAATAGCGTCCCATTCTCTCAAGGGTCGAATAACGTCCCTCAAGGTCACGGTTTTTAAGCACCGATGCGTAGCCATTGTCCCGAGCTGAGGTAGTCGGATAACCTTCTGAACGCATCAAAACGTCACCATTGTCATCATACCAAGCAAAATAATGCTTGCCGTTGCTGTGCGTGAATTTCACAAGACCATCTTCGCCTACGCCAGGATGCCCAGCATATTCGCGACAAATCATGTAATCATCATCTACCTTGTTGTCTGCGCGTTCCGCAGTGGCAGCCGCCTCAGCAACTACTGCTGCACGTACTTTTTCGCCCGTTGCGTAATCTACAAGAGCGAGGGCTTCCGCTTCCGAACCACAGGAGCACGAGCGTGCAATCTCACGGTAGTTAGCAGCCCGAAGGCTAATGTAATATTTACCGTCTTCATTTTTGACAGAGTAAAAATCTCTATTCGTGCGATTTTTTAAAACCGACTGAATACCATTTTCTCTGGCGGCAACTTGCGGATAGCCTTCACTTTTCAGAAGCACCTCTCCGGCACTGTCCAACAAAGCAAAGAAATAACGTTGACTTGCCTCATGAAAAAAAGCCGAAAAATTGGCTTCCGATGGATGAGCAGCTTGACCACTGTACTCACTACACGAAAGGTAATCTTCGTAAGTCATATTATTAAATAATTTAAAAGTGAACGAAAATGTATGAATATGATGAACACATACAATAAACAACTACTTAGCGATTGTTTTAACTCGCTAAACAGTTATTCTATTAAAAATGCGTTCCTTATAAGTAGCTGTTCATAAATAATCGCTACTTTTCATCACACGCCTTTGCGCTCGCTTCGCTCGCGCAAAGGGAGAAGAGATGGTTTATTTTTCGGTCTTTGCCCGAAAAATGAACCACATTCCCCCTTTTCGCGCTCGCTTCGCTCGCGCGAAAAGCGTCGTAAAAAATAGCGATATATTTATGAGGAGTGGGCATAACCTAAAAACATCGTTTTTTGATTAAAAACAGATGTTTTGCGCTTCGCTCGCGCGAGATGCAAAAAACGCTTTTGGGTTATGCCCATCCCTCATTTATAACTAACTACTTAACAATACGTCGTGAAGATTTTTTCGCGTGAAACGGCAATTTATTTCGCCGAAAAAGTAAGATGAGTGCGTGATTTATTTTTTGTAAGGTTAGTTTTTGTCAAAATCTAAGAAAATAATAAATCGCGCGCTAAAAAAAACCTTAATCAGTACCGTTGGCAGCATATCATGTCTAAAAATTTACGAATTGTTATATTAAAAATTTACGAATTGTTTTATTTGAGAAAGTAAAAATAGTTTACATTTCCGTATTAACACTATTTTTTCACTATTTTTTTTTAACACAATTTTTATTTTTTTGTACAAAAGTCTAATTATGGCGTCAAGTATGTTGTCCTTAAAAAATATAAAAATTGATAATCAGTTGTTTATATATAAATTATTAAAAAATTAATTAATTTTATATTTTTAAAAATACCTTTTTTAAGTTATATAAAAATAACTGAAGGTAGGGAGCTGTTTTAAAACCTTTTTGAGATTAGTTTGCGCACATATTTTTATTTGAGAAATTTTATTTTGAAAGTAATAAAAAACGGTAAATAAGTAGTCAAACCTAAATAAACGCTGCTTTGCGGCATATTTACTGGCTCCCGATGAAGGTCGGGACAAGTTCTTTCTCGCTTCGCTCGAAAATCGCCCTCAGAGTTTTTTTTAGGGCGAGCGTATATTTTTTGCCAAATTACTATACATTTTTTTGAAACCATACATAAAATCTAAATTGCTGGTTCTCGGACAATTTAGGTTTCGCCCAAATTGTCAACAAAAAAAACGGCTCACTCCATTGGATTTTTTACGCGGCAAAACTGGATTTTGATACGACAAAACTTAGTTCTGAACGACTGGATTGAGTCTCACTTTCAAACCACCAAAAAAATATCTCAAAGTTGCGGGTTCAAAAAATCTATCACTTTGTGCATTGATTTGAACATTAGCGATATAGTTCGTATTCATCACGTTATTGATGCCGAAAAAAGGTTCGATTTGTACATCTTTGAGCGTGAAAGTATGTCCCAAACGCAGATTCAAAATGGAATAAGCGGCAGAAGCAGCCGTATTCGCATCATTGGCATAAACTTTATCCACAATTCTACCTTGAATGGACGTAAAAAAACCGTTTGTATCTGCATAACGCAATTCAAATTGTGCATTATTTTTAGGAATAGCAGGGAGTAATTTGCCATCAAACACTGCGGCATTAACGGAGTACGTTTTGTATCTGAAATCAGAAAAAGTGTGGGTGTAATGAACAGTCAAGCACGCGGTTATTGGATAAGAAAAGCTAATTTCCAAGCCTTTACGCTCCGTTTTTCCTGCATTTCTGAAAAAAATTTTGCCCATCTGTCCCGTTATTTGATAGGGTACTAAATCGTTTTCTGTCTCAATTTTAAAGATGGCAACGTCAAAATATCCCCCCTCAGTATTATATCTGCCTTTTGAACCAATTTCATAGGATTTGGCTTGTTGCGGGGCAATATTGGGGTTAAAACCACCTGTATTATCTGGATTATTGGATAATTCGTTGAGGGTTGGGCTTTCAAAAGTGGAAGCATAATTGGCATAAACGGCTACTTTTTCCGCCAACGCATAATTCACGCCCAACATCGGGTTCACTTTTGTAAAATGCCGACTCCCCGATTGGTCGCCGTCGGTCAAATAATTGTCCGTAGCTTTTAGGTTCAAATCGTCGTAGCGAAAACCCAATGACACCAATAATTTGGGCGTCGGTTGTAGTTCTTGCAACAAATACATGCCTGTACTCTTAAAGGCTTCTACTTGATTCAACACCAATTTATCTTGGTTGTACGTTGTTACACCATTG
>JAXHNU010000011.1:0-114268 GCA_034520175.1 Saprospiraceae bacterium | reverse complement strand
CAACTTTGAGTTACAAGTTTTAAGTGTTTTTCCACTCTACATGACAATTTTTTGATACGCGCTGTTCGCTTCGCTCGGAGAAAAGGAGCGGTGGCTCATTTTTTCGGGCTTTGCCCGAAAAACGAACCACCTCTCCTCACTCGCGCGAGCGAAGCGAGCGCGTGACTAAGTAATTACCTAATTTTTAAAGTTTAATTTTGATTCGACCCGAAAAAACGCGCCCCTCAGTATGTGTCCATATTTCGCCAAATTTGGGAACGGTATGCGTACCTTCATTGACGTTTTTGAAACGGCTTTGGCGAGTGTCTGTAAAGTTTTCAGGGCTACCTGAAACTCTCCGATTTTGAGCGCACGAACCCAAAAATCACGATTCGCAATTCCAAAGGCGGCAAGCTGCGGGTGCTGCCGTACAGCGAAAAAAGTCCTTGTTTGGGATTTGAACACCCGAACAAGGACTTAGAAAGGACAAAGTGGAAATATTGAAAACCCATAAGATTAGCAACGCTTTGGGTTTGGTGCTTCGGGGGACGACGGCTGCGTTCAACATAAGCCTGTCGATGACTATTCGTCATCTACAGGCTTATTTGTTCCACGCATTTTATTTATTTTTTATTTTTTCAATTTTTTCTTCAAATGATTCTGTGTTACATTTTTCAGTATAAAACGAAAAACTGTGAATTATTTTCTCATTTTTAGCTGTATATAATGAGGGGGTATCAAAAAGATTGAGTGCGCCATTATGATTTTCTTTTTTTTCTACAAAGTCACCCAATGCTTCTATACCCTTGTAAAACCTATCTAAAATAGTATTAATAGCTTCTGCACTACAATCAATACCAATCCATTTTCGGTTTAATTCGTCTGCAACTGCCAAGGTAGTGCCTGAACCTGCAAAACAATCTAATATTAAATCTCCATGATTTGACGATGCTTCAATTATCCGTTTTAACAAATCTGGATTTTTCTCTGTCGGATAACCCGTACCCTTTGTATTTTGGTTATTGATGTCTAAATAATCTAACCAAATATCTTGAACAGGAATACCTTTACTATTCTCTAAAAATACTTTTCTTCTTGGATTGCCATTAGATGACCAATAAATTTCTCCTTTTGCGTCAAATTCGTCCAAAGTAGAAGGTACAAATTGCCAATGTTTTCCCGCAGGAGGCATCATACCACGCCATTCTTGTCCTGTTAATCCATTTCTGACACCAGGGGCATGAATCGGAACTTTTTTATATCTACGCCCTGTTTTTTCTTCAATAAATGGATATTCTTTCAATATTTTTTCATCAGTCCATTCATCATAAGGTCTATTCCAAGTAGGGTTATCCGATTTTGTATAAAACAAAATATAATCTGAAACATTACCAAAAGTCTTTCTTGTATAATTTTTAGGCTTACATTTTTTTCTGGTTATCATACCCTGAAAATTACTTTCTCCAAAAATAATATCAAGCATAATTTTTACATGAAAAACCATTTTACTGTCTAAATGTACATAAAGAGACCCTTGTTCGTTCAGTAATTGATGCAATAAAATAAGCCTTTTTTGCATAAATGCTAAATACTCATTACCTAAAAGCACATCTGTATAAGCATCTTTAAGGTCTCTTGTTTGAAATACGCCCCCTGTACTATATGGTGGGTCTATATAAATTAATTTTACTTTGCCGCATACTGAGGGGTCATAAGTTAATTTTTTTAAGACATCTAAGTTGTCACCATAATACAAACGGTTCTCACCATTTGAATAGTTAGCAACGAATTCGATATTTTCTCTTCCATTTAGCTCCATAACAGAGCCGTTTGATTTACTTTTAGGAATACTTACTGCCATAATGTTATGATTTAGAGGTTAACCAATCTGTTGTTAATCGTTCCGCTATCATACGTAGTGTAAGTACCATAATTTTACCTTCCCAACTTTGTTCTAATTTGGTGTAATCTTCCCACATTGAACCTAACAACAATCCAGATCCATCATTTAGAAATATTAGTTTTGGGGTAATTCCTTTTGATTGGGCATAACCTAAAAATTCATTCGCACAATTGGCATAACCACCCGTTCTATCATCTTCTTGTGCGCCCCCTCTATCTCCGTCATATCGGGCTAAACCAATAGCTAAAAGAGTATCATCTTTTTTTATAACAAAATCTATTGGACGTTTTGGATTCGGATAATCTGAATAGATTTCTTTCATCAGAATATCTCTACCTGCTCTTTCGGGACCTAACAAAGTCAATTGAGGAAAGGATTCTTTGAAAAGCATAAAAAAACTTTCAGTTAAATCATAGCCTTTTTTCCCTCTATCTTTATATTCCCAAAGTAAAGCGCAAAGGGCTTCATCTGGTATCGGTCTGCTATTGAACGCTGCTTGAACTTGATTAATGGGTCTAAAACCTTTACCGAATTGGTCGCATATTTCTTGAGCTTTTGTTTTCTTTTTCAACATTTCCACGGGTGTTTCAGGGCTAACATATTTCCTAAAAACTCTTGCTAATTGAATTCGCATCCAACCGTCCGAAATCTCTGATATGTTTAAAAAGAATCGAGTAGAACTCTCAGAAGTCTTCATTAATTGCCCAAATAATACAAGTACAGGCTTGTAAAGTTCACAAGCATCTTTCAAAATATCTGGGTAATATTCGCCACTTGATAGTGTAATCCAGTTGTGAGCATCCTGCTTATAATCGGCAAATTTTTTTATGTTTTTATTATTCATACTTTGTAAATAGCTTGAAATCAATATTTTGTATGTGTTAACATTGTTTTTTATTTTAGTTATTCACAAAAGTACAAATAAACGCCAATATTGGGTTAAAAAGTCCTGAAAGGACGACATATTGGTAGAAAATTAAAAGGAAATTTACCGAAACCCCGAAGGGGTGACATATCGGTAAGGCATGAAGCCTTGAAAAACGTTTCTATATCCCAATACCAATATGTCACCCCTTCGGGGTTTTGAAGTTTTTTGATGTTGTCATCATTTTTTTTACCAATATGTCGTCCTTTCAGGACTTTTTAACCCAATATTCGCATAAATAAGTCGTTGTTTTTTTATTGCGTGGAACACTAAGGAAAACCACCGCAATCCCCCCCCCCACACGAGTGCCAAGCCCGTGCTCAATACTGAGGGGGGGGAATTTCGGTGGTTTTTGGTTAACCGAAGCCGACTCTTTGCAGAAAGCTATTTTTGGAACGAGACTTTTCTCTTAAAAATTTGTTACTATTTTAGGTTTCGGTACGTGCCATTTTTAGGCGATCCGATTTTTTTGTTCGCCTACCTCTTTTGGTTGCTACAAAGCTAACAGCTTCTTGTAAACTTAGGTAGATGCGATACTGGAAAAGGCGTTGGGATTGTTGAAATGACCCCCCTCAGTATTAGAATGAGTAATTGAATAATTGAATAATTGAGTAGCACGTGCAGTGTACTCATTTTCTCAACTACTCATTTTCTCAATTTTACCCCCCTCAGTATTTTGAATAAAAAAAGCCGTTTTGATGCACTCAAAACGGCTTTTTGGTTGTATTTAGAATAAAAATAGCGGCTGAAACACATATTAACCCGCATTGTCAAAAGCCATTTTAATCCAATCAATGACTTCTTTATCAATCTCGTTGATGTCGGCGATGCTGATTTTGTGCGAGCAGATACCGTCTGGTTTTTCGGCTGCCAATTTGCCTTGTGGTGCGACACCTTTGAGGTTAAAACCAATTTCAAAACGGGTTTTAGACGCGGGATTCAAGACGATAAACTGTTTTTTACGGCGCAAACTGACGTAGGCTTTCTTAGGCGCAACTTCAAATGCGCCCTCAAATTGCTCGATTTTCGCCATGATTTTGTCATAATAGGCTTTTAAATGCTCCTTGCCTTTGTATTGTGCGACAATGAGTTCGTCTTTGTCGCTTGCCGAATCGGCATCAGTACCCAATACTTTCATGGCGATTGTCTGAGCATAGCCGTGACCAACACCGTGGGATTCTTTCAAAAACTTGACGATGTCACCACTTTTGGTAATGTTGTTCGCCGTGATTTCAATTGCCCATTCTTCCAAAGAACGACCAGTTTTGCTTTTCATGCTTTCGAGCATTGTTAGAGTTGCCTTATCCATTTTTTTAGTTTTTTTGATTGTTATTGAATCGTTGTTCTTTAATGATACAAAGGTGGGGTAGTCTCGAACCAGGAATCTTGTCCTATGACAAGAAACGCGTTTAGGCTCATTTTTTTTTCAAATTTACCCACCTCAGTATTGGGATTGAGTAAATGAGTAAGTAAAAAATTGAGTATTCACTCACGGCTTACTCATTTCCTCAATTAGTCATTTTTTACCCCCCTCAGTATTTTTTTACTTTTTCTTCCAAAAACAGTGTGTCAAACTATATTTTGAAGCGCGGAGGGTGTTTTTTCGATGAAATTTTGCATCGTAATTGATTCGTAAGCGGCAACGCAGCACCTCTCAATTAGAGATTCATTTTAATTCATCATTTTTTAAATTCTTATTTGCAATGAAAAAGTTTTTGTTCTGCTTATTCATCACCAGCCTTGTAGCGTGTAGTTTTACTTCTAACAGCAAAGGCATCGAACCCAAAACGGGAAAATTTGAAGTTCCCGCGAAAGGTGAATTTCGGATGTGGAAAGACGTTTCACACGCTCGTTTTTCAGTAACGCTTGTCAATCCGTCGCCCAATCAATCTTGCGAAATCTATTACGTCAAGAGCAACGGCAACGAAAAATGGGTCAATCCGTCGTTGTTGGCAAATTCAAAATTGACGGTGAGTATTCCCGCCGATGGGCATTTGTTCATCAAAAATTTTAATCCCAATGCGTTGACAATTTCTTACGAAATGAAGTAGGAAATGATTGTTTTGGCGAAAATGCTGCCTTTTACGCGTGCGTAGAGGGCAGCATTTTTTTTTGCAAAAAATACCCTTTCAATTCTATCTGCCATTTTCCCGTATTCATCGGGTTTTTCCCCCGTTTCATTAAAGTCTGATTGTTCGGTGATGGGATAGTGCGGTTATTTGTATTCAAATCAACAACACTTAATTTTTTTACTTAACAAAAGAAATATGAAAAAGACTTTGTTTTGCGTCCTCCTTTTAAGCCTTATCACTGCTCCATCAGCAAAACCTTTATTGCGGTGGCGATGATGAAAGCGATTGAGCAGGAGTTCTTCACGCTCGAAACCAATATCAACGATGTGCTGCCATTTGTGGTCAAAAATCCGAACTCGCCCAACACGCCGATTAAAATCAAACATTTGGTGAATCACACATCGGGTTTGGTGGATGTTGAAAAAACTTACCTCAAAGGTCACAGCATTTTGGCAGGTGAAAATGTACAAAATCCGCTCGCACAACGCCTTATCAATGAGTTTGGTTTTGGTCAAAATAGCAGTGTTTTGTCGCTAAAAGACTACTTAAAAGCCTATTTTACTGAGGGGGGTAATTTGTACAGTGCCGACAATTTTGCGAAGGGAGAAGCAGGTTCAACGTTCAATTACAGTAATATTGCGTCGGCATTGGCGGCGTATGTGATTGAGGTGAAAGCGGGCAAATCCTTTGCGGATTATTGCGCGGACAATGTTTTGAAACCGCTTGGTATGAACAACACGCAATGGTCAATTGGTGCCGACAATCGCTCAAAATTGGCGCGTTTGTACTTTACAAAATCTGAACCTTTGTCTTATTACACGTCGGCTACATATCCTGATGGGGAACTGGTGACTTGTAATGAAGATTTGACCAAGTTTTTCATCGAAATGATAAAAGGTTTTTCGGGTGAATCTACTTTTTTGAAGAAATCTTCTTTCGATTTAATGTTTCAAAAAAGCTATTTGGAGGGCAAAAAACCAACGAATATGGACGAAAAAGAGGATAATTACGGCGTGTTTTGGGTCTATTTCAAAAATGGTAGAATCGGACACACGGGCGGCGATTTGGGCGTAACGACTTTGATGGCGTTTTATCCCGAAAGCAAAACGCGGTTTATTTTTCTGTCTAATTCAGAGGTAGAACAATTAGAAGGAGCTAATCAAGTGAAAACCGTAGGCGATTTCCAAGATGTTATCTCGGCGATTAAGGAATTTGAAACGAATAATTGAATAAAGTGGTCATACACGTTCGGGGAACTTTCAAAGTTCCCCGAACGTACATTTCACCTTATCTCCAAAAGACGGCGGCATTTTTTTCAGCAAAGGAAGGGCTGCCTTTTGTTTTTACCCCCTTAGTGAAAAGCACAAACGCGACACAAAAAACTATTTTTCATCTATTTCGGCTATATTTGCGGCATAAAAAACAAAGTATCCAATGGAAAAAGAATTCAACGTCGAAGGGAAATGTATTCCAAGCCGTCATTATATGGCAGATATGTCTAAGAAATTAGTACAGACATTAAAGATGGTTGAAAAAGGTAAATATTTTGTCATTAACCGCCCACGTCAATATGGGAAAACGACAGCTTTGTTTAGCTTGGCAGCCGCCCTTAGAGCAACAGGAAATTATATCGTTTTCAATACCAGTTTTGAAGGACTTGATGAGGTAGATTTCAAAAATGAAAGTTATTTTACTGAAAGGTTTGTCAAATTATTGGCGGAAAGCCTGCAAAGCTATCAACCCGATGCTGCTGCGGCACTTCTTGCTTTAGCACCTTCACGCGCGGGTATGTCCGACCTTTCAAGTTTTATAACCGATTTCACAACGAAAACGGATAAAAAAATCGTGGTTTTGATTGATGAAGTGGATCAAAGTAGTAACAATGAATTGTTTGTGAAGTTTTTGGCAATGTTGCGGAAAAAATATTTACTAAGAGATGAAACAAAAACGTTTCATTCGGTTGTTTTGGCAGGGTTACACGATGTCAAACCTTTGAAGTTCAAACTAAGCCCCAACGAAGAACAAAAATACAATTCACCGTGGAATATTGCCGCCGATTTTGACGTCGTTATGGAACTCCAACCCGACGAAATTGTGCCAATGTTAAAAGATTATGCCCAAGAACGGCAGCTCACAATGGATTTTAAAGCCATTGCAGATGCTTTATTTTATTATACTGAGGGGTATCCCTTTTTGGTGAGTGCTTTGTGTAAAATTATGGATGAAAAAATTTTACCGAATCGAGCAGACCAAACATGGACGGTTTTTGACATCGAAACAGCCGCTGACCGAATGATTAAATCTGACATCAGCAACACCAATTTTGATAGTTTGATTAAAAATCTTGAAAATAATGCCGAATTGTACGATGTTATTTACAGAATAGTCATAGAAAATGAGCTTGTCCCTCACAATATCCATGCACCACTTATCAGTTTGGCGTTGCAGCATGGTATTCTTCGGAACGGACAAGTGTTGGGTATTCACAACCGCATTTACCGCGAAATAATTCTCAATTATATGACGGTTAAAGCCATTACAGAAAGGAAATCTCTTTATATTGAAACCTCAGAACCCTACATGTTGGCAAACAATGGGTTGGATATGCGTAAAGTTTTGCTAAAATTTCAAGAACAGATGCGCTTGGAATACAGTAAAAAAGACGACAGTTTCATAGAACGACATGGACGACTGATTTTTTTAGCTTTCCTAAAACCGATTATCAACGGCAAAGGTTATGCTTTCAAAGAACCTGAAATTTCGGAAGAACGCCGCATGGATATTGCGGTGAGTTTTTTCCAGCATAAATACGTCGTAGAACTTAAAATTTGGCGCGGCAAAATCGCTCACGATAAAGGACTCAAACAACTCGGAAATTACTTAGACCGCCAACAATTGCCCGAAGGTTTTCTCGTCATTTTTGAACAAACAGTCACCAAAACTTGGAAAAAAGGGTGGATAAAAGTCAATGGCAAACGGGTATTTGCGGTTTGGGTTTGACAATTGGTCGTTAATTTGTTGAAAGTGGTATCGCCCTATTCGTTTCTGTAAAACCACTCAAACGGCGTAGATTTCCTTTAAAACCTGCGCTGTTTAGTAGTGATTATTAACATTCAACTGTTTAAAAAATACATTAAAAAGAGATAACTATTTAGCTATATGCCTTTTGCGCGCACAACGACAGGAAAAGAGGTGGTTCATTTTTCGGCAAAGCCGAAAAATGAACCACATTCCCCCTTTCTGCGCGAGCGAAGTGAGAGCGTGTGGTTAAACAGTTACAAAAAGAAAAAGTCTATGTTTAATTTAAAAAAAATAAACCTGAAAAACACCCCCTCAGTATATGGGGTTATCTTTTTCGTTTTTTTTACTTTTAGTTGCTCAAATGCGGATAAAACTTGCAAAAGTGGCACGCCCAAAGCCATATTTACGAACACGATGCCAACAGTAAAAAAGCATTATTTTGAATTGAAAAAAGAGGCTTCGGGTGAGCAAGTAGGCGTAGAAATGGTGGCATTTGAAAATAAATTATTGCTGGAAATTGAGCAATCGGGTTGCAACGCGGTGGTGCAACAATTCTCTTTTATTATGTTCGGAAAATTTCCAGAACAAACCAATGACGAATTGTGGAAGGCTTTGGCTGTAAGGCATTTCAGAGATTTGGCAAAATTAGACCCAACTTTGACTGCCTTCAATGCTTGGGCTGATGCCATTGAAACAGTCAAAAAAGACTTGAAATTGGGCGAAACTATGCCCCTCAGTGATGGATTTACAGCGCGGGTTGATAAGATTGTGAGCGCGGACAAAGCGACTTTGGTAGTACAGTTCAGCCAAAAGTGAAATTACAAATATGTAAAAAAAAAATTTGTACTAATAATTTCTTTAAAAATAGGGCTTTTTAACGGTCGTAAACCGTTAAAAAGCCCTATTTTAATTTTTAAATAAAAATATATTACAATGCGTTCAAAAAATAATTTTACCGTTTTCTTGGAAATGACAACCGTATTCTGTAATTTTGTATCTACAAAGGGCAAACAACATAAAAATGAGCGTACTTACGAGAAAAATACTGCCGCCTATTTTCGGCATTGCGACCATCGGTTGGATAATCGGGGGAACAATTTGGTTTGACCAGCAGTTGAACAATAACAATATGCGTGTCGTTTCTCAATCTTCCTCATTCAACAGTTCTGTTATTACCCAAACTAATGTATTGTCCCGTCCTATTTGTTTTAGTGTAGGCAGTGCAATACCCATTTTTTACAGCGAAAATCTTGCAGAATTACGCAATACGGCTGATTATTTGGTTAAAAATAACCATCAATCACTCATACTAACGGGGTTGTCAGACAAACGCGAACGCGCAGTTGATGCGTCTATTAATCTTGGTTTTGCGCGAGCAGAAGCTATCAAAACCACGTTGACAACCTTTGGTGCGCCCAATAATAGTCTTGAATTGCGGACTGAGAAAAAGGACAATTTGATTGATGCTCAAAATAAGGTTTGCGACGCCGTGAAAATAGCCTATGTAAATAACAATGATACCCGTTTTCAAGCATTGAACTTGTTTTTCAAACCAAATAAATACCGTTTTGCAGAAACAACCGAATTGCAGAAATATTTTATGGATTTACAAGCATTTTTAATTAAAAATCCTACTGTAAAGCTAAAAATTGCTGCTTATGGTTTGGATACTGAGGGGGTAGAAATGGGTAAAAATAGATTGGCTTTTGTAACTCAATTCCTCAAAAATAAACAATTCGATATTAATCAACTTTTTTTTGAAGATAAAAAAATAAAACCTATACCCGCAAATAGCGAAAATACAGATAACGCATTGGTACATCAACGGATTGAAATACGGATTATGACGCCATAAAATTACTTAATTGACAATGGTCGGAGCAAATAGCATATTTTTTTTAATGACAGGTGCTGCTTTATTGACTTACATAACGATGTATTTGATGGCGCAAAACTTGAAAGCTGAATTGAAAAGAAAAAATACCACTTTAAACGCCGCTTTGAGCAGTTTGCAAGAAGAACGCGCACAATTGATTGTAAAATCAGATGGTATTTTTATGGAAAATACGGCGCAACAAACTGAAATAGCGCACTTAAACGATGAAATTCGAGAACTGCGCGTGTCATTAGAACGGCTTGAATCAGAAAATCAGCAAGTGACAATGGAATATAAATCGTTGCAAACCTTCGTTTTTGAAGGAGACAACACCAAAAGTATAGATGCCTTTCAAAGGCTAATGAGCAAGTATTTTGTGTAGTTAAAGGAATTTGTAATTACTTAGTCACGCGCTCGCTTCGCTCGTGCGAGTGAGGAGAGGTGGTTCGTTTTTCGGGCAAAGCCCGAAAAACGAACCACATTCCCCTCGCGCGAGCGAAGCGAGCGCGAGATGCAAAAAACGCTTTTAGGTTATGCCCATCCCTCAAATAAATAAAGTATGCCATTCAATTTTCCAATTAATTGGAAATCAATTAATTGTACTTTAAAATTTGGAGTCTGAAATTTGAAATCCTTTTAGTGCAGGGGACGCTCGGAAGCGTAACATACAATTGAGAAACAACTAAAATTTACAAAATATTAGAATAGTGCTTTTGGACGAAAATCGCATGTTGTGCTTTGACACAGCTTGCGGTTTTTTCTTTTAGGACTATTCCCCAAAATAACTATCCACTTTTGCTCGCTTTGCTCGTGCGAGAAAGGG
Source organism: Saprospiraceae bacterium (assembly GCA_034520175.1). GTDB lineage: Bacteria > Bacteroidota > Bacteroidia > Chitinophagales > Saprospiraceae > JAAFJT01. The sequence goes on along the minus strand of JAXHNU010000011.1, from coordinate 103,669 downwards.
AGGTGGTTCATTTTTCGGGCAAAGCCCGAAAAATGAACCACATTCCCTTTATTTTGCGAGCGAAGCGAGCGCGAGAATAGAAACGTGGGTTCAAAAAAAAGCGCAAGTAACGGCACCGCGTTACTTGCAACTTTCTACAATGGACATTTAATATTTTTAAAATTAGTGGCGACCTCTACGACCTCCCTTAGGATTAGGAATTACAGCACCTGCCGTATCAAACGTGTAGCGTGTATTATCCGCCATACGCACACCATAAGTGATTGTGCCGTCAGTACTTGTTACTTTGATAATGCCGACGATATTCGCAGCAATAACATTAGCTGCCAAATATGTTTGTGCCGCCGCAGGTAAATCGGTGATGAGGATATTAGTGAATACGTGGTTGTGGGTAGTTGTGATGATAACAACACCTGCCGCATCAAAATGAAGGTGCTTACGGGTGCTAAAGCGCACACTATATTGAATCGTACCGTCAGAAAGTGTGATTTTAGCAATGCGCACAATCGTTGATGTATCCGAATTGGCGAGTAAGTACGTTTGTGCAGCCGAAGGCAAACCCGTAAAAGCAATACTATCACCAACAATACGACCAGGGTGACTACCGCGTCCACGTCCCCAACCATGTCCATGTCCATGACCATTGCCGACTGAATCGGGTGACATTGGACCGCTTACTGGTTCGTCTGTCAATTTACTTTTTGTGCTGTTTGTAGGGTCGCTAAAAGTTACAAGTTCATCAACTGCAACGATATTTGCATCGCTTACAATGGTGTCAAGAGTTTCTTTTGTGCAGGCAACGGTAAATAAAACGGCTGCGAAGGCGAAAACGCCAATAAAATTTTTCAAGTTGATAGTCATTAAATTAAGATTTAAAAATTTAGAAAAATGATTAATTGATTGATAAAAAGATTAATTCAATAATAATTTATTGGTAATTAATTAGACAAAATAATAGCCTTATTTAAGAGAGGCAAGACTCTCGAATAGCAATATTGCTGAAGAAATAATTGGATAATTTTGCGAGAAATGAGCGAATTAAAAAATCGTCAAATAATTGAATTTATATTAATGATCACTAGTGTCCGCTTATAACTCCCACAGTATCAATTGATTAGAAGAAGGGGTTTCTGTATTTTGTAATGCCCTTTTCATAAGTAATTGATTTACAGGGGTTTTGTCAAAAAGCGACACGCTCAAAATTTGTAATATTTCGTACATAGAATGTAGAGTTTCGAGTTTTTTTCTCAAAATAGCAATCAAGAGATAGTTGCACACAGCAATCCAAATTTGGGTATAAACCGCATTTTTAGACTGCCCCCAAAAGGTAAGTACCTGTAAATGTTGTTTAATCCATTTGAAAAAAAGTTCAATCTTCCAGCGATTTTTGTACAGTGCTGCGACAGTCTGTGCTTCTATCTCAAAATTATTGGTTAGAAAGAAAAACGTTTTCTTCAGTTCTTTGTCATAATACTTGACCAATCGAAGTTTAGAAGGATAATCCTTACTTGATTTTGGTGTTTTAAATTTTATCGTTTGGTCAAATTTTACGCCTGTCGTTTTATCTGCCTGATGCGAATATAAGCGATAGTAGCTGGTATTGGACTTAGCTCGGATGACGAAAAATGCACCCTTTTGATGAATTTGATGTAAGCGTCCAAAATCTAAGTAGCCTTTATCCATCACATAAAACGCATTTATTTCAATTTCGATAATATCTAATGAATTGACTTCATGATACTTACCGTCTGAAATATGAATAAATGTCGGTATGGCACATTTAATATCAATTTGTGTATGTAGTTTGATAGCCGCTTTGGTTTTACGAAAGGGTGCCCACCAAAATACCGACAGACAAAGGTCTATCGTGGAAGCATCTATGGCATAAATGTTATGTGCCAAGCCCAATCCAGTATCATCAGCGTCTTTATAGGAGTCGTGACTCCGAAATTAGATGTTGAGCAAAGTCTTGATAAATGCGATAATCTCGCTTTTCATTCACTTCTGCAAGGTTTGAACGACTAACGCCATGCGTAATGCCTAAGTGATAGAGCTTGTTTTCATGGCTTTCAAGACAAAGTACGGTATCTCGAAGGCTGTCTTTTTTAGCCAATTGACCAAAACTCATGCACAAAAACTGGTGCCAACAGCTAAAACTGCGTACTCGAAAGTTACCTTTGTAACGTTCAACGTGTCGGTTAAATTCATTGGCATCTACCAAACTCATTAATTGCGAAAAAACGTATTGACCTTTATTCATCTTTTAAAGTGATTAATTCTCAAAAAGACAAAGGTCATTCTTCTTAAACTAATTCAAATCGTTTAAACCTAAAACCTTTATAACTCACTCATTTTTAATTATTTATGAAGGTTTTATTTTTCTTAACCGGACACTAATGACTATAAATGATTAAACAGTTGCCTCATGATTTAATTTGTTTTGAGAAAGAAACCATTATTGTAAATGTTTTTAAAATGCTTTACGAACACTAATACAGAGAGTGAAATTAAAACGTTGCCTGTATAATTATTTTTTTTTGAATTATTTTTTTGGCTCTTTGACAATTTAAACTAACGTTCGGCGAATTTCAAAAGTTCCCCGAACGTCAGTTACCGCTAAAATTGTCACAGAGCCATTTTGTTAAAACGTTTTATACTGCCTAATACAATGAGGCAAACAAATCGGTTGCCTTACGTACTTAATTAGTTGTGTGTAAATAAACGCTGTTTTAAACGCACTCTTTCTCGCTTCGCTCGAAAATCGTGCGGAAAGAAATCTATCGGGGCGAGCGTGTTTTGAAAGAGAAAAATCTTCGATTTTTTCTCTTTCAAAAACACGCTCGCCCCAAATAAACCTTTTTTTGGCGATTTTTGAGCGAAGCGAGCGCGAGATGCAAAAAACGCTTTTAGGTTATGCCCATCCCTCGTTTATTTAGCTATAACTACTTACATTTATTTACATCATTTTCTTTCCAGAAAAAAACTATTTTTGCCGACTAAAAAATAAAAATGAATTTAGAAAATTATAAAATACTCTTGGCATCGCAGTCACCGCGTCGTAGCCAATTGCTTAGAGAATCGGGTTTTACAAATTTTACTGTCAGACCGACCGATTCAGATGAAACATTACCCCCTCAGTATCCCGTTGAAAAGGCGGCGGCTTTCCTTGCGGATATGAAAGCCGAAGCCGCCCGCTCATGGTTGACAGATGACGAAGAAATTATTTTAGCCGCCGATACAACCGTCGTTTTAAACAATACAATCTACAACAAACCCGTTGACTTTGCCGATGCACAGCATATTTTGAGGCAATTGTCGGGTAAGGTTCATAAAGTAATTACGGGGGTTTGCCTTCTGTCGAGAAATAAAAAACGGGTTTTTTCAGAGACAGCCAAAGTCCATTTCGACGTGCTGACAGAAGCGGATATTGATTTTTATATCACGCATTACAAGCCTTTCGACAAAGCGGGTGCGTATGCCGTTCAAGATTGGATAGGGCATTGCAAAATAAAACGGATAGAAGGGAGTTATGAAAATATAATGGGGCTACCGACGCATAAAGTATATACAGAACTGACAAAGCATTTTTGATTACAAATCCAAAATACTCTTTTTATGAAAAATATCCTAACCGCCACCTTTTTTATTGTTGTTTCTCTCGGAACAACGCACAGCCTCAATGCCCAAATCAAAAAAGATGCGGCAAAAAAAACATCCCCAAAAACGACTGAAAAAGTGGTCGTTGCCTTCGATACCCTAAAACCGACAAACAGCAAAGCATTGAGCAACGATAATACCGATAGCCAGTCAGATGCAACGAACAAAACATCAAGTGATGAACTCCTTGAAAGCATACAACGCGACATCAAACAGACAAGTGGTGACAACAGCCCAGAAGTAACGCCAGCACCACCGCCTAAACCACCCAAAATCAGAAAACCGCTTGTGCCTCATCACCACGAATTGCAATTGGAAGCGGGTGCATTTTTGAACCAAGCCTTTCGCGTTTTTGGCTTGGTCAAAGACGGTGAACCCTACAAAGCCTCTCCTTATGTATTGGGCTATAAGTACAAATTGTCAACAAAAAGCATGGAAGGGGCGGCTATTCGGCTCGGTCTTGGTGGTTTTTTCGACCGACAAGAAGAAACAATCGGCAATCTGAGAGATACCAAACAAGTGGATACTTCGGCATTGAGTGGTCGTTTGGGATTTGAATTTCAGCGCAATATTGGCGACCATTTTCGCTGGCTTTTTGGTGCAGATGCCATTGTTCAAAACAATCAAAAACGCTTTTTCGCCGATTCGGGCGTTGACCAAGTGACAGACAAAACGACGGGATTTACAAAAGGATTTGGTTTGATGATGGGTATTAGGTGGGATTTTACCGACCGTGCGAGCATCGGCAGCGAAATGAATGTTCAATTTTTGAACTTTCAAGGTGAGCAAACGCTGAAATTTACCGCAAATCCGCAGTTCGATAGAGTTATTCGACGGGTCAATGATACCCTAACCTACTACTTAGGTCCCGCAAATGTCTATTTGAGTTGGCGATTTTAAATTTCAAATTTCAAGGATTTCAACCTTGCACCCAAGAAAAATATCTCTCAGTATTTCTTTAAATGATAACTGACAGGCTATTTGTACATAACTCTTGGAGGGTTTTAAAACCCTCCAAGAGTTATGCACAAATATATAAAACTACCCCTCAGTAGTACGTTTTATATATTTTTAGGATTAAAATTGACCTACAATTGATTGATTTTAAATTAGTTCCAATCTGACGCGGGTTTCAAACCCTGTCCATTACCCACATCTTTTTGAGAAGCTGTTTTTTGTTTAAAACGCGCTAAATCCGTTAGGATTTGAACGTTTATAGATAAAACTAAAGAACGATTTTCATTGAATCCGTAGGATTCATACGTTTATTTTCGGTATCTTAACGTGCGAATCCTACGGATTCGGTGTGGTTTTTCTGCCTCTTTTCCTATAAACGTATGAATCCTACGGATTCAAAAAGATGTGGGTAATGGACAGGGTTTCAAACCCGCGTCAGATTTTCTAAAAATAGATAAAACTACCCCTCAGTATATTTATCGAAAAAAAATTCCCGCAACGTCGTGTAGCCACACCCGTTTGTCGGACTTTTTCACGTCTTAATCTATCAAGTGAGCAGCACTGGAATTTTCTTCCCACCTTTGAGTTATGTATGTGAGGGATGGGCATAACCTAAAAGCGTTTTTTGCATCTCGCGCTCGCTTCGCTCGCGCGAGGGAGGGGAATGTGGTTCGTTTTCGGCTTCGCCGAAAACGAACCACGTCTCCTCTCTTTTGCGCGAGCGAAGCGCGCGCAAAACATCTGTTTTTAATCAAAAAACGATGTTTTTAGGTTATGCCCACTCCTCAAGTATATTTATTCAATTTAATAAAAAATTAAGTAATTACTTAGCCTATTGCTCGCTTCGCTCGCAAAAAAGGGGAAAGTGGTTCGTTTTTCGGGCTTTGCCCGAAAAACGAACCACATCTCCTCCCATGCGCGAGCGAAGCGAGCGCGTGGCTAAGTAATTACAAAATTAAAACGTCTTAAAATATTATGAAAGCGCAAATCAAAAATTTTATTTTCGCAGGCTTAGGCTTGTTTCTAATGGCAAGTTGCAACAAAACAGCCAATTTGGACGATGCTTCTAAAGCTATTCCCAAAGATGCTGTTTCGGTAACGGCGATAAATGCACCAAGTATGTTCCAAAAAGCTGATTTTGAATCCGTTAAACAGATGGATTTTTATAAAGCAATGGTGGATAGTGCATCAAGCCACAATACGACGATGGCGGATATTCTCCGCGACCCGCGTAAATCGGGCGTTGATTTTACGAAAAACATCTATCTCGTTCAAGATTATCAAATCGGGAAAAGCGATGCGGGTACAGTCGCTTTGATGTCTTTATCAAATGCGGGTGACTTTGAAAATTTATTGAAAAACAGCAGTAAAGATGTCAAAATCGAATCAAAAGATGGCATTAAGTTCATCGTTTCTACGCCGAAAACGGAGAATACTGCGCCTACAAATGAGGACGGATTTAACTATGCCGACCGTAATAAAGAGCGCGCAACAACGGTTGCTTGGAACGATAAAATGGCAATTATTGGCGATTTTACTGAGGGGGGTGGTTTTAGAAAATATTTTAATTTGAAGGCAGGCGAAACAGTGGCTGCAAATGCGCAGTTCGGTAAACTTCTTGCTGCAAAACATGACGTTTATACCTACATGTCGTTCGATAAATTGGCAGATGATGCAAGCATAAAAACAGGGGCAGGAGCGATGAATATTGACCCAAAAGATTTAAAAGGTAATTATGCAATGGGTTATGCAGATTTTGAAAATGGTGAGATTGTGTCCAAATCCGACTATCAAATCAACGCGGGTTTGCGCAAAGAATGGGGTTTGATGTTTAAAGATAATGTGAAAACAGATTTTTCTAAATATCTCAAAGGCAATAACTTAGGCTTTGCGATGACTTTGGCTTTAGATATGAAAGGTATAAAAGAAATCATCAATACAAGCCCCCAATTGAAAGGCGCAATTGAGTTGGGCAAAGGCAGTGACTCTTTTTCAACTGACGATATTTTCAAAGCATTTGACGGTGATGTGGTTGTAGCGGCTGCCCCGAACGTTGCTAATACGTCTCAATCTTCGGATAAAAAATGGGCAGGAATGATGGGTTTTAAATTGCAGGACAAAGCGACAATGCTCAAATTGGTCAATTATTTGGTCGCTCAAAAAGCACTTGTTGCAGAAGGTGGCGATGTGTATCATTTTAGCGGCGCGGCGGACATGGTTGCAAATGGCTACGTGGATAACGGCAAATTGGCTATCGTGGACGATGTGATTTTCTTGGGCGATGCCACAACTGTTTCGGGTCTTAAAACAGGCAATTCTGTAACTGCCGATGTAAAAGATATTTTGAATAAAAACATCATGGGTGTTTATGCCAATTTCAATCAAATATTCGCCACTACTGAGGGGTTGCAAAATCCGCAATTTGGCGAAATGAAAATGACAATGACGGGCAAAAATGCAGAAGCGACGCTCAAAACCCGTGATGCGAACGAAAATGCCTTAAAATCTTTGATGAAATCCATTAATCAATGGTATTTGACACAAAAAGCTGAAAATGCAAAACGCTCGACTGACGATAGAAAAATAATTTAAACTTTGAGGTAATTACTGAGGAGTGGGCATAACCTAAAAACATCGTTTTTTGATTAAAAACAGATGTTTTGCGCGCGCTTCGCTCGCGCAAAAGGGAGGAGACGTGGTTCGTTTTTCGGCGAAGCCGAAAAACGAACCACATTCTCTCCTCGCGCGAGCGAAGCGAGCGCGAGATGCAAAAAACGCTTTTAGGTTATGCCCATCCCTCAATTACTAACCTAAGTTTTGTGGTAGTCATTCAAAACGCGCCGCCGTCGGCGGCGCGAGATTTTTCGGAGCGAGCCGTTTTTTTTGTTTAGAATTTGGGCAAAGCCCAAATTTTAAACAAAAAAAACGGCTCGCTCCATTAGATTTTTACGCGGCGAAGCCTATTATGATAGGTATAAAAATAGGGTAAAACCTTATGCATTAATTTATAAGTGACTTTTGTTTAAGAATGAGTCAAAATGCTAAGGAAATGCTTATTTTAATATATTGATTATCAGTAGTTTAAAATAATAAGTAAAAAATATTTTTCTCAACTTTTAAACAAAATTTAGACTCTACTGTTGTACATATACTTTACACGCATGACGACGGGCAAATGACAACTATACTTGCCTCGTTGTGTACTAAAGAAAACTTGTGATTAAAATGACATTGAGACGATTTTAAATCGTCGAGAATGTAGTTTTTTCGGAACTTGAATAACTTCTTAAAGCACGTATGGCTTGACAATTGGGTGCGTGTTGCAGACAGACTTTCTGACGACACCTCAAGACGGTAATAATAATTCAATAGTAAAAATTTTCAGTAATGGACAATAGAAAAGTGGCGGTGTTTCGTAAGGAGCACTTTAACGCCGCGCACCGTCTGCACAATCCAAATTGGTCAGATGAACGCAATGAGCGTGTGTATGGTAAGTGCAACAACCCGAATTATCACGGACACAATTACGAATTAATTGTACAAGTGATTGGTACTGTTGACCCCGAAACAGGTTATTTGATGGATATGAAAGTGCTAAGTGACCTCATCAAAAAACACATTTTGGATAGGTTTGACCACAAAAATTTGAACATAGATACAAAAGAATTTAGAAATCTAAATCCCAGTGCGGAAAATATCGCCATTGTTATTCACGATATTTTGAGAGAACAATTGGGCAGTCATTTACAATTAAAAATCAGGTTATATGAAACCGAACGAAATTTTGTTGAATACCCGATATAAATTCGGTGATACATTAACTTTTACGGACGACGAAATCGGTGATGACCACATCATGACTTCCGTAGAGACACCCATGCACGCCGATGCTTTTAGCATAAGCGATGAGGAAAAAATTGCGAAGATTGAGCGTCATTTCGCGGAAATTATGCACACATTAGGGCTTGACCTAACAGACGACAGCCTAAGAGGTACGCCTCACCGAGTCGCAAAAATGTACGTAAAAGAAATTTTTAGCGGCTTAAACCCAGCAAATAAACCTAAAATAGCTTTATTTGACAACAAATATCAGTACAATGATATGGTTTTGGAAAAAGACATTACGTTCTATTCCAATTGCGAACACCATTTTGTGCCGATTATTGGTAGGGCGCACGTTGCCTATATTTCTAACGGTAAAGTTATCGGCTTGTCAAAACTTAACCGCATTGTTCAACATTTTGCCAAACGCCCGCAAGTGCAGGAGCGTTTAACAATGCAAATCGCCAACGAACTGTGCGCCATTACAGGTACCGAAGACATAGCGGTAGTCATTGACGCCAAACATTTGTGCGTTTCTTCGCGTGGCGTCCAAGATGTGAACAGCAGCACCGTGACCGCTTATTACGGTGGTGCGTTCAAGAATGAAGCTAAAAAAAGTGAATTTTTGAAATATCTGCAAATGTCGGCTGATTGATTTTTAAATGCAGAGAATCAAAAGAGAGGCTCTAAATATTTTTGAAAAATAAAGATAATCTCAAATGTCAGCCCCTCAGTAAAAAAGCCTTTCAAACAACATGTTTGAGAGGCTTTTTACTAAAAATCACGCTAAGAACAAATCTGATTCAGCCTTAGTAGCTATCAATTCCTTTATCTTCGGCATTAACCGCATTGTTTCTTCATAGCCTACCATAGCCAATTCAGGCGTTTTACGGACATTGAAAAAACTAAAGTCGTGAATTTTTTCGGGTGCAATATACACATCTAATGCCTTTACATTGGGCTTTGAGTTCGTCCAAAGGCTCAAATCGGCGCATCTTTGCGTGATACCAATAAAAGAATCAAGGTCAGCATTGGATTGAACCACAACTTTAGGTTTGACGTTTGACCCAATCAGAACGCGGCACTTCGGACGGATAACTTGGGCAGGCAAGTTGTTCGTAATACCACCGTCGGCGTACATATTGCCTGCAATTTCTATGGGTTTGAAAAGCCATGGAACGGAACAAGATGCCATAATTTTGTCAAACAAAGTACCTTCACTAAAATGTACAGGACGCCCGTAGTTTAGATTAGTAGCGCAGATGTACAATTCGTATTTTAAGGCTTCAAAACTATCCGTTTTAATAAACTCAGATAATCGTTCCTTCAAGTAGTCAAGCCGTACAAAACCCGCACCCGGCAACCCAACTACGCGGAAAATTTTTATAAAACTTGAATCGGAAACAAATTTTTCCATATCGTCAGGGTTCATACCAGCCGCGTACAATACGCCAATAATACTGCCTGCACTTGTTCCACTGATAACTGTCGGGTGTACGTTGCACTCAAGCAATGCCCTTAAAACGCCAATATGTGCGATGCCTTTTGCACCGCCGCCTGAAAGCGTGATGCCTATGTCGTGAATAACTTGCGATGGATGATGAGACATAAAAATTGATTATAAGTAATTACTTAGTCACGCGCTGTCTTCGCTCGCGCGAGGGGGAGGGTGGTTCGTTTTTCGGGCAAAGCCCGAAAAACGAACCACATTTCCCTTTTTTGCGAGCGAAGCGAGCGCGTGACTAAGTAATTACGATTATAAAATGTTGAAATTCTTGAAATTTGTTTTCGCTAACTCAAATATGATGTAATAACGTTGAGAATGTCAAGTTTCGTTTGTTAATTTTATTAATTATTTTGTAAATACTGGTAACTTCGGAAATATCATAAATTCGTTAGGATTTACATGTTTGTAGAAAATACAAAGCAAAATGGACTTTGAATCCGTAGGATTCATACATTTGTAATCGTTAAAAAACCTGCGAATCCTACGGATTCGGGGAATATTCTACTTAATTTTTATTTTACAAACGTATGAATCCGACGGATTCAAGAGATTTCCGAAGTTACCAGTAAACGCTTACCTTTCAAGCACTAAGGCGTGGTCAGAAAAATCTATTGGGGTGAGTGTGTTTTGGAAGAAAAATCGAAGATTTTCTTCCAAAACACGCTCGCCCCAAAGGAATTTGAGTGTATAACAAATTGTCCTTATTTCGTTTTTATAGCTCGCTTCGCTCACAAAAAAGGGTGTTTCGATTTTGGGCGAAGCCCAAAATCGAAACACATCCTCCCTTGTTTTACGAGCGAAGCGAGCTATAAAAACGAAATAAGGACAATTTGTTATACACTCAGGAATTTCCTTAGGGCGATTTTTTGAGCGAAGCGAAAAAGAGCCAGTAGGTATGTAGTGATTGTTTGAGGGATGGGCATAACCTAAAAGCGTTTTTTGCATCTCGCGCTCGCTTCGCTCGCGCGAGGGAGAAGGAATGGTTCGTTTTTCGGCGAAGCCGAAAAACGAACCACGTCTCCTCCCTTTTGCGCGAGCGAAGCGCGCGCAAAACATCTGTTTTTAATCAAAAAACGATGTTTTTAGGTTATGCCCACTCCTCAAGTACTTACTGATGTTTTGAAACCATACATAAATTCAGAATACGCATTAAAAGGCACTTTTGCGCTCGCTTCGCTCGCGCAAAAGTAGGAGAGGTGGTTCATTTTTCGGGCTTTGCCCGAAAAATGAACCACATTCCCCCTCTCGCGCGAGCGAAGCGAGCGCGAGAACCAGCAGTTTAGATTTTATGTATGGTTTCAAAACTGATGTTACGCAGGTGTGCCAAAAATGCCGTAGGCATGAACAATTTTGTAGCGGCGGATTTCAATCCGCCGAAAGTTTAAACCCGATTAGTTAAGAGCCGTAGGCTCGGTGCATATAAATAGGGGTCGAGCCTACGGCTCTTAATGAAAAGGTATGTATGTTTTCGGCGGATTGAAATCCGCCGCTACAAAATCGGTCGAGCCTATGGCTCTGCGTAACATGAGTTACTTAGTCACGCGCTCCCTTGCGCGTTTACATCCCGAATACCTTCGGGAGAGCTATGGGCTAAGTAATTAATCTAAGTTTTGTGGTATAAAAACGCGGAACCTCGCCGCGTAAAAATCTAATGGAGCGAGCCGTTTTTTTGTTTAAAATTTGGGCAAAGCCCAAATTTTAAACAAAAAAAACGGCTCGCTCCGAAAAAAACTCCCCGCGCCGCCGAAGGCAGCGCGTTTTGAATGACTACCACAAAACTTAGGTTAATTACCTAAAATTTATGTTCATTGTTAGATATATTTTGTTTCAATATACCTTTATTTGCAGCTGTAAAAGTCGAATAAAATTAGATGCTTGAATAAGCACTGATTCGTACTCACGAATTGAACTCACGATTTTTTGTAATTACTTAGCCCATAGCTCTCCCGAAGGTATTCGGGATGTAAACAGACTTCGCTCGCAAAAAAGGGGAATGTGGTTCGTTTTTTGGGCTTTGCCCGAAAAACGAACCACCTCTACTCCCTCGCGCGAGCGAAGCGAGCGCGTGACTAAGTAATTACGATTTTTTTTAATTAAAACTTTAAAATAAAAAAATGAAAAGAAGAGCATCTGCCGTATGGCAAGGCACAGGTTTAGAAGGCAAGGGTGTACTCAATACCCAAAGCCGCGCCTTTTTCCAAACACCTTACAGTTTCAAGACCCGTTTTAAGAACGAAGATGGTATCTTAGGAACAAATCCAGAAGAATTGATTGCTGCCGCACACGCCAGTTGTTTTGCAATGGCATTGAGTTTTGGTATCGCAGGGGCAGGATTCTCCGCTGATTCGCTCAATGTTGATGCCACCGTAACGATTGACGCCGTTGAAGGTGGTTTTGCGATTACGGGCATTACGCTCGATTTGGTAGGCAAAGTCGCAGGTATGAAAAAGGCTCAATTTATCGAATTAGCCAATAGTGCTAAAGAAGGTTGCCCCATTTCAAAAGCCCTTTCTGCTGTGCCGATTACTTTGAATATTAACTTTGAGAAGTAAAACAGTTGGCTTAAAGAGAGAAAATGTGGCAAATTATTATACGAGGGGTGGGCGTAATCTAAAAGCGGTTTTTGCACTTTACGCTCGCTTCGCTCGCGTAAAGGAGGGCAATCTGGTTCGTTTTTCGGCGAAGCCGAAAAACGAACCATGCCCCTCCCTCGCGCGAGCGAAGCGAGCGCGAGATGCAAAAGCCGCTTTTAGGTTATGCCCACCTCTCAATTACTATACACTTTTTATATCGTATTTTTTTTGCTCGCTTCGCTCGCAAAAAAGGGAAAAAAGTGGTTCGTTTTTCGGGCTTTGCCCGAAAAACGAACCACTCCTTTCTTTTGCGAGCGAAGCGAGCAAAGTGTATGGTAGTTTAAAAAAGTGGTTCGTTTTTCGGGCAAAGCCCGAAAAACGAACCACTTTCCCTTCTTTTGCGAGCGAAGCGAGCAAAGTGTATGGTAGTTTTAAAATGAACCACTTCTCCTCCCTCCGTGCGGGCGAAGCGAGCGCGGGCTAAGTAATTGCATATCCTCATACGTTTACCGTCGAAAGCCTCATTTTTTGTCTCGTTGAAGCGGAAAAATACGATATAATCGGTGGTTTAGGACATCGTGCTGCTCAAATGGTTGGTGCACGTACGCTCAATGAGCAAGACGTGAATACATAAAAATATCCTTTGCTTCTCCATTTTTAGCGACGTATTTTCTCAGAAGCCCTTCGCATTGAAAGCCTGCTTTTTCCAATGCCCGCGCCGAAGCGTCATTTTCCACAAATACTTGCGCTTCTATCCGTACTAAGTTCCTTGTATCGAACAGATGTCACAAAATCCTTGAATTACTGCTGACATCACGCCTTTATTTCTAAAAGGTGCGCCTATCCAATACCCAATTTCATCTTTGTAGGTATCTTTTACAAAATGCCCACAACCGCCAATCAATTTACCTGTTACGCGTTCGCGAATGGCATAATTGGTTACAAAACCGTGTTTTTTCTCTGATTCACGGCACTTATTCAAGAAAAAATCCGCACTTGCTTCCGTGTAGGGATAAGGAATCATGAGCGTATTATTGAAAATAGCTAAGTCGTTCAAATACTCAATTAATTGTGTTGTGTCATTTTTTCTTACTTCGGTAAGCTCTATTTGAGCATTTATTGGAATTGTGATGGTCATTTTAATTTGTAGCACAGATTTTGTTTTGTGCTTTATTTTTATAATGTAACCTAAGTTTTGTGGTAGTCATTCAAAACGCGCCGCCTTCGGCGGCGCGGGGAGTTTTTCGGAGCGAGCCGTTTTTTTTGTTTAAAATTGGGGCAAAGCCCCAATTTTAAACAAAAAAAACGGCTCGCTCCATTAGATTTTTACGCGGCGAAGTTCCGCATTTTTATACCACAAAACTTAGATTAATGTAAATAAAAAACTTTGGCTCGCTTCGCTCGCAAAAGAAAGAGAAGTGGTTCATTTTTTGCGAGCAAAGCGAGCAATACAAAGGTTTAACTACAAATAATTAAACACGGAAATTAAATCTAAAAATAAATGTAAAACGCTTTAGCGCACTATTTTAATCATATTTAATTCCTATTTTGATGAGAAAACTTATTCTTGGTATTGTTTTAACGTTCAATTTACTCTCCTTATCTCTCGCGCAGGTCTGCACAAATGCACCCAATAATATCGGTGGTGTTTCCTTTATTGATTTTAACGAAAATGGTATCAAAGACATAAACGAAGGCGCACAAGCGGGCGTTGAAGTCAAAGTCTATGATTGTACAGGTGCGCTTATCCAGTCCACCACGACCAATGCGGGTGGTAATTGGAGTGTCACGGTAGCCACGCCGCCTTCTTCGACCGTCAAATACCGCGTCGAATTCGCTATTCCCAACACGTTAACTGCGGGTGGCTTGTATCCTTCTGCCAACGGAGCGGGCAACCGAACGAGCGTGCAATTTATAACTGCTGCTACATGTTCGGCAAACTTTGGTGTCAATTATTCGACCAACTACTGCCAGCCGAATCCGCCGATTGCCGTGCCGTGCTACGAACCAGGGAACGCGGTGTACGGGCCAAGTGGCAATACCAACAAAGGTTTAATTACTATTCCCTACAATAGTTCGGGCGCGACACCTACGGGTATTACAGGCGTGGCAGGACTCAATGAAGTTGGTACGGTCTGGGGTATGGGTTTTCAAACGGCGACAAGACGCTTGTTTGCTTCTACTTTTTTGAAAAGACACTCGGGTTTAGGTCCACTTGGTCTTGGAGGTGTTTATGTATTCGATTTTTCGGGTGCAGGAACGGGTACACTCGTCAATAGTTTCAATTTGCAAGGTCTTGTACCTGCCAATGGTGGGGCAGCGATTGATTTAGGTTCAGTAATTCGCACGGGTTCATCAAATTATACATTACCAAATGACAATACCACACCAAGTATTGACTTAGATGCTTTTGCAAAAGTGGGTAAAGTTGGTTTTGGTGGAACGGAAGTTGGGCAAGACGGCAATACTTTATGGCTCGTCAACCTCAATCAACGTGCTTTGATTGCGGCGGACATCAGCAACCCTGCAAGCTATGCAAGTACCGTCAAGCAGTACCCCCTCAGTAGTTTTACGGGTTTGCCGACTTGTACGAGTGGTACTTTGCGTCCGTGGGGTTTGAAAATGCACAATGGACGTGGTTATTTGGGTTTAGTTTGCGATGCGGCAACGAGCCAATCAGCTGCCAATTTGGTCGCTTATGTGGTCTCTTTTGACCCCGCTAATCCAACAGCTTTTACAACAGAAATCACGTTTAATATGAATTATTTACGTGAAAAAGTGAGTGATTTTCCAACTTTTAGTGTTAATGAAGCGGGTACTTGGCGTGCTTGGGCGGATACTTGGGCGCAAACGGGTATTTCCACAACACCAGCCAGAGAGGAAGCCTATCCGCAACCTATGTTGACAGATATTGATTTTTCGGACAATGGCTCGATGATTCTTGCTTTTGCTGACCGATTTGGACACCAAGCGGGCTTTCAACAATATGCGGCAATAGCTGGTTCAACACGAATTTTTAGCGTAAATGCAGCAGGTGATATAATTAATGTTTGTAATATAAATGGCACATGGGCTTTGGAAGGTACAGCAGGTTGTACAGAATCGGACAACACAGCCACACAAAGTGCCTTGAATAACGATGGTGTAAGCGGTACGGGGGAATTTTACTACGGTGATAGTTTTGATGATACCAACCAAGCACCTACATTCAACCACAATGAAACAAGTATGGGTGGTTTGTCTGTTTTGCATGGCATAAATGAAGTCATGTCCATCAATACCAACCCTGTAAATGGGGCAAATTACGCATTTGACCAAGGGTTTGTGTGGTTCAATACTACAACAGGCGCAAGGACCGACCAATTTCGTCTAATTGCATCGGGCGCGGCTGCTAATAAAGGTAATGGTTTGGGTGATATTGAGGCTATTTGCGCACCTGCACCCATTGAAATCGGTAATTTCGTTTGGATTGATACTGACCGCGACGGCGTTCAAGACCCTTGCGAGTCCCCCCTCAGTAATGTCAATGTAAAATTGTACAAAATGGGAACGGCAACCGCTATTGCCTCAACAACAACCAACGCGAACGGAGAATATTATTTTAAAGATTACTACGAATACGGTTTAGGTTACGATACTTTGGCTTTGGGCGGCATGTATTTCGTCGTCATTGGCGAAGCTGGTCAATGGTCAACAACCAACAAATCTTTGTCTTTGACGGGTGTTAACTACGTGTTGACTACCCAAAACGCGACTACAAACGGTGGTAATGAACTCAATGACAACGACGCTTTTTTGTTGAGTGATGTCTCAAAATCATTCAATGGTTATTTGGTAGATACCCTTACAATTCCAACAAATGGAACGGGATACGTGAACCACAATTTAGATTTTGGTTTATTTGTCTGCCCTTCTATCAACACGCCGAGTGCGGCTCAGTCAACTTGTAATGGCGCAACACCTACCACTTTGACGGTCAAAACCACGACAAATGCCGCGAATAACATCAAATTTGTCTATTTTACAAGTGACCAAATTGCGGGAGCAACACCAACTGATGCGGAATTACTAACCATTTATTCGGGTGGTACAACGCTTTCGACGACAACGGCAACGGGCGGGGCAGCTCCTTACACGGCAAGTTTTACACCAACGGCAGCAACATTTGTGAACGCAGGTACAAGCAATATCAACTACTACGTTTACGCGATTTTGAACCCAGACTTAGGCGCGAATTGCCGACCTGTTCAAGAGATTGTGATAACAGTAAAACCAACGCCCTCAGTCGTTGCGCCCACAAATCTAACAGCATGTGCGGGAGCTTCGGTAGCGGCAACAAGTTTTGTGAGTACACCCGTAGGAGGTTCTTTTACTTGGGTGAATAACAACACGGCTACGGGTTTGGTGGCATCAGGTTCGGGTAATATTAGCGCATTTACGGCAGCAAGTATCGCCGCACAACAAATTTCAACCGTGACAATTACCCCTACCGTAAATGGTTGTGTGGGGACACCCAATAATTTTACGATTACGGTGAGTCCAATTCCTGTGGTTAATATTGTCCCGATGACTCAAACTGTATGTGGCGGTACACCGATTGCGGCTACTAATTTCACAAGTACACCTGAGGGGGCAACATTTAGTTGGATAAATAACAACGTAAATACAGGCTTATCAGCGTCGGGTACGGGTAGTATTGCAGCAATTACAGCGGCAAGTGTTACTACTGCTCAAGTATCTTCACTAACCGTAACGCCCACTTTAAATGGTTGTTCGGCGGTAGCGAGTGCGTTTAATATTACTGTCAAACCGACTCCCTCAGTAATTACACCTTCTAATCAGACTTTTTGTTCGGGTGTAGCAATTCCCGCGCTCACGCTTAGTAGTTTACCTACGGGTGCAACCATCAATTGGACAAATTCTAATACCAATACGGGTTTGGCAGCATCGGGAACGGGCAGTATTGCCGCATTTACCGCGCCCAATGTAACAAGCCAACAAGTGTCAACGATTACTGTAACACCCGTTTTGAACGGTTGTACGGGAACACCACAAGTGTTTACGTTGACCATTAACCCGAGTCCTGTTATTACTATGGCATCTGCGCCTCAAAATGCAGTTCAAACTGCGTCTCAAACTGTTTGTTCTGGAACAACAATAGCGGCGATTAATTTCAGCAGTTTGCCCGTTGGTGCGGTTTTCAATTGGACAAATTCCAATACTAATACGGGTTTGGCGGCTTCGGGTATGGGTGATATTGCCGCTTTGAGTGCGGCAGTTGTGGCAGCGCAAGAACGCTCAATCGTTACAGTCAACGCGACATTAAATGGCTGTTCAAGTGCTGCCAATAGTTTTACCATCACGGTTAATCCGATTCCTTCGCTCAATTCACTTTCAAATCAAGTGGTTTGTGCAGGGAGCGCGGTATCGGCAACAACTTTTGTCAGTACACCAACGGGGGCAATTCTTTTATGGTCAAATGACAATATCAACACGGGTTTGGTGGCTTCAGGAACGGGCAATATCGCCACATTCAACGCGGCTAATGTGACTGTTCAAGAAATCTCAACGATTACAATTACACCAATTTTGAAGGGCTGTGTTGGTGCAGACGTCAAGTTTACAATAACAAACAAGCCCAATCCTGTTTTGGACATCAACACAACGGCTTGTTCAGTGGATTTATTGACTTATGACATCACTTTCACAAGTGATGGTACGGTGGTTAGTACGGCGGGAACTGTGGACAATGTTGCGCATACAGTTACGGGGATTCCTGCTGGAACAAACGTCACTTTGACGGCAACTTTGAATGGTTGTACGAAGGTTCAAGGCGTTACCGCGCCAAATTGTGCTTGTCCGACTATCGCCGCACCAAGTGATAATGGCGATGAAGTCATTTGTCAAGGGGAGACCATTCCAACATTGAGCGTAACAGTCGGTGCGGGTGAAACGGCAGATTGGTATGACGCCGCAACGGGCGGTACGCTTTTGTTGAGTGGCGATGTCAATTATACGCCAACGGCAGCAGGTATCTTCTATGCCGAAGCGCGAAATATTGTGTCAAGTTGCGCGAGTACGTCGAGAACGGCAGTACAATTGACGATAAAACCGACCCCCTCAGTATCCAGCCCTGCAAATATTGAAGTGTGTGCCAATACTGCGATTTCTGAAATTACTTTGAATGGCACAGCTAATGCGACATTCAATTGGTCGAATGACAATACTACGACGGGACTTGCCGCAAGTGGTTCGGGCAATATTACGTCTTTTATGCCAGCAGATGTAGCAGTACAACAAGTTTCGACGGTTGTAATAACGCCTACGCTCAACGGTTGTGTGGGGACACCCAATAATTTTACGATTACGGTCAATCCTAATCCTACTTTGAGTCTTGTGTCTGCAACTTGCTCGGCTGATTTATTCACTTACAATATTTCATTTAGCAGCAATGGAACGGTAACAAGTACGGCAGGAACGGTGGACAATGTGGGACGTACAGTTACGGGAATCCTATCGGGTACAAATGTTACATTGACGGCAACTTTGGGCGGTTGTACAACAGTCCAAGTCGTTGCTGCACCTACGTGTAACTGTTCTTTGGTTGCTGCACCAATAGCGAGTGGCGACAACCAAACGATTTGTCAAAGTGCGGCAATTTCAAATTTTAGTGTAACAGTTGGGGTAGGAGAGACCGCAGATTGGTACGATGCCGTAACAGGAGGAACGCTTTTGGCTTCGGCAACCTTGACTTATTTGCCAACGGCAGCAGGTACGTACTACGCGCAAGCTCGAAATACAACAACAAACTGTACATCAATCCGTACTGCCTTTAAACTAATTATCAACTTGACCCCCTCTGTATCTGACCCAACGGACAAGACTGTTTGTTCGGGTGCAACAGTTGTCGGCACGGGTTTTTCTGGAACAGCAGATGCAAGTTTTGATTGGACAAATGACAATACAGCAACGGGTTTGGTAGCATCTGGAATTGGCTCAATTCCCGCTTTCATTGCGCAATCGGTGTTGACTGAGCAAGTCTCAAATATAACTGTAACACCTACTTTAAATGGTTGTTCGGGAACGCCTCAGTCCTTTACTTTGACGGTAAAACCCACCCCCTCAGTATCTGCAACGCCTTTGAATCAAATTGTTTGCGGTGGAACTTCCGTAGCCGCAACGGTATTTACATCGAATGTGGCAGCCACATTTATTTGGACAAATACCAACGCGGGTACAGGTTTGGCAGCATCTGGCACGGGTAATATAGCAGATTTTACGTCAAATGCAGTCGTAAGTCAACAAGTTTCTACGATTACAGTGACACCCGAATTGAATGGTTGCGTAGGTACTCCTTTAGATTTTGCCTTGACCGTAAAACCTACGCCTACTATGGTACAACCCGTTGACCAAGCACTTTGTGGTGGTTCATTATCGGCAGCAACAGTTTTTACAAGCCCAATTGTTGGGACAAGTTTTGAATGGGTCAATAACAATACAGGAACAGGTTTAGTTGTCAATGGTACGGGCGATATTCCCGTTTTTGTAACGGACAATGTAGCCGCTACTTCTATCTCAACGGTAACGGTAACGCCTATTTTAGATGGTTGCACGGGTGCTTCGACTAATTTTGCCATGACTGTTCACCAATTTGTAACGGGTGGTTATGTCATTTTGCCAACTGCTTTTTGTCAAGCGGGCAGCAATATTCCGATTTTGCACCTGCACGATTATATGGTTAACGAAAATGAAGGTGGTGTGTGGACGGACATCAGTTCTACGTCAACGGGCAGCCGTTTTGACCCTGCAACTGGTTTTCTAAACACCAATGGTTTAGCGGCTGGCACTTATGTATTTCGTTATTATCTTGCAGGCATGGCGCCTTGTGCAAACGATGCCCGCGACATTACTGTTATTATTGAAGAATGTTGCCCTGCGGAAGTCTGTTTGCCTGTGACAATACAGAAGTTTTAGAATCTTTGAATTAGGATTGAATATTACTGTACAAATTGCTTTTTAAACAAAAAACTGGCTCTTTTTCGCTTCGCTCAAAAATCGCCCTAAGAGTGATTTTGAGGGGCGAGCGTGTTTTAAATTTAAAAATCGTCGATTTTTAAATTTAAAACACGCTCGCCCCAATAGATTTCATGCGCCCGATTTTCGAGCGAAGCGAGAAAGAGGGCGTAAAAAGCAATTTGTACAGTAATATTGTGGTCGAATCTAATGAAATTGAGCCAAAGTCTTAGGAAGCCAGAAGGAGGCTTCCTGAGACAAATCCGAAAACCACTTTCGGTTTAGTATAAACAAAAAAAGAGGCTACCCACCATAGGGGATAACCTCCACACGAGATAAACACAAAAACTTAAATCGTGATTCGTGTTTACTTGTATGAGAAATTTCAAATTTCAGATTTCAAAGTGTAAAAGATTAGTTTTCAAACTATTGATAATCAATTTATTGCACCTTGAAATCTGACATTTGGAATCTGAAATTCCTTTTATTCTTCAAAAACGATTTTCTTCGTCAAAATACCGCCTTCAAACTTCACTTTGGCAACGTACATACCTGAAGGTAAACCATTGCGCGAGAGGGTATAATTGTGCGAATTGACTTTTACTGCCATCACTTGACGACCCGCCATGTCAAACAATTGGATGGCTTGCATTGGATTAACGGCTTCACTTTCAAAAGTGATAGCTGTACGTGCAGGGTTTGGTGAAGCTGTCAATTTAGTCGTGCTGCTTTGCAACAATTCTTCAGTAGAAGTAACAACACCTGCACAAGGCAATTTAAGTGCAAGACAAGCGCGTGGTAATACGACTGTCATAACTGTATCAATGTAACGCAAAGCCCTTGCACGGCTTGAACGAGGCGCACCATTCAAAATGCTTGATGCAAATGGTGACGTTGGACCCACAAAATCCCAAGGTGAAGAATCAGAAATTGTATCACCTAATATTGGGAACAAACCTGTAATTGCCCCACCTGCGCGTGTTTCAAAAATTGTTTTATAAGGATTGTATTTTGCCGCAATTGTTCTTTTGAATACATTATTCAATCCTAAAGAGTCCATTCTGCGTTGCACGAGAAGACCACCTTGAACCTCAACAACGGGAAGCGATGTACCCGGACCCGTTGCAACACGTAACGTAAGTGTTGTATAAGGTGCAAATTGGTCATAAGGTGCGTGGAAAGTTAAGATTGGCACAGTTGCGCGTCTTGCAGGCGTCGTCCCTGTTGCTGCTCTTGCGGTATCCACCCATGTTAAATCACCTACTGCACCACCTAAGTTAACGCACATGGCGAAATCTGAGGTATTGGCTACGTGATTAGGCAAATTTAGGGTATCTCCTACTGGAGGTACAGTTCCTGCTGGTACAGTACCCAAAAATTTACCTTCAATATCACCGTGAACATAACCAGCCGGAGGCGGTAAACGCTCAATAACCATAGGCAAACCTGTAGCACTGTTAATAAACTTATTAGCAGGATATTTTGCGCCTAATATTTGGTTGTACTCGTTTAATGTTGCCGCACCAAGCGTGATATAGCCGCCCGTACCTACACCTAAAAGCATAATTTTAGTCGTATCAATGCCATAAGTTGTTGCATTTGCTTTGAAGAAACGAATCGCTGTTCGTGCATCTTGAACGCCTTTATAAGACGCATTTATCAAAAGTGATGTACGATTGTCTTGATTAGGGTCAGTTGGATTCCAACCAATACGGTAAGTAGCAGAGGCTGCCACGTAGCCACGGTGGGCAAACTGACGGCAAAGCGTACTAACCACGGAATCTTCTTTTGAACCACTGTAGTTTTGAGTAAGTGCTTGTGGTAAAAAGTTGCCCGAATGGAAGACGATAACCAAAGGACGTTTCGTTTCCGTATCCGTTGTTGGTTTATGAACATTCATCGTCAATGGCTGTCGCGTTGTACGCGTTGTTCTTTGAAGAATGATATTCAAAATAGTGTAATTCGTTCCATAAACCACGTTTGAGTCAACGCTTACAGAAGTAATGACAGAGTCAATGTAACGAACGTTTTGGGCTTTAATAGCTACTGATGATAGCATAAATGCAGTAAAAATGAGTAAAAAATGTTTTTTCATTTTAGAAAATTTGATTAAAAAAAAATTGAATTAAATACTTTGTATTGGCTTGTTAGCATTATTTGTGATATTCCTGTTCATTTGGTAGAATTGGCAAATGTAGGGATAATATTGAGAAAGTCTCTTTTGTAAAAAAAAAAATGACAGAAATAAGACTTGCTCAATATATTATTTTGATTCCTTGCCTAAATAACTGGTGTCACGCAGAGCCGTAGGCTCGACTAATTTTGTAGCGGCGGATTTTAATCCGCCGAAAACGTACATATTCTTTTTCATTAAGAGCCGTAGGCTCGGTGCATACAAATATGTGCCGAGCCTACGGCTCTTAAATAATTGGGTTTAAACTTTCGGCGGATTGAAATCCGCCGCTACAAAATTGGTCATGCCTACGGCACTTTTAACAAATGTCGTATCAAGTTAATTATTCTTTTTAACAAAGTCATAAACCAACGAAATATAAGCCATACGCCCAATACGCGGACCGCCGTATGCTTGGAATTGCTTATTGTTGAGTAGATTTGAGCCACCTAATTTGAGTGTGGTATGTGCTTTTACAAAATTGTAATTAATTTGTCCATCAAGTAAATCATACGTAGGGATATAGCCCGTAAATTGAGGAGAGCCTTCAAAAGCAAATCCATTTATCCACTTGTAATTTACACTAAAACCAAAGTTTTCAAGTTTTTTATTACCAAGTTTCACGATAACATCACGTCCCGAAACCCCAATATTAAATTTGTGGGGAGGCGTATTGTAAGCTGGAATGATTGGGTCATCTAATTTAGTATTCAAAACATTCCATGAGTAATTGCCTGAAACTTGGAAGTATTTGGCGAAAAAATGACTGATACCGATTGAAAAGCCTTGAGTTGTAACTGTATTTTTAGAATTAGCCGCGTAGCGATAAGCCTGTATATTTCTCAAAAAACCTTGAGAAGAATCCGCTTGTAAGCCAATTTGATAGCCGATGAATTGATTATAAACACTAAAATAGTAACTCATATCTACGTAGGTATTGTCGAACAGGGTTGTTCGATAGCCAACTTCAACAGATTTGACTTTTTCTGGCGCAACAGGGTCAATATTGAAACGACGTAGCGTATCTTTATTTAAAGTTTTTCTGTTATCAAGGAAAGACTCCACCGTAATCAAGTTTTTAACCCCGCTGATATTGCCCGAAAGAATGGCGCGACCAACATCTAAAAATAAGTACTGGTCTGATAATGTCGGATTCCGAACAGCTGAGGAAAAAGACAGACGAATAAAATCTTTTAAAGTGGGTTGCCAAACCACAGATGCTGCAGGGGAAACCAAGGCTTGAAAATTTTGATTTTTGTCCACGCGGACAGTACCATTCAATTTCCAAACATCCCACCGATTGTTATCTTTTTGCCTACTCACAAAACGTTTTTCAAACCCACCATACACACCAAACTCGCTGTTGTATATCCGATTTTGAATCGTATCGAAGCCGCCACCCCCTGCTTTTGCTCTTATAATAGTGGTATCTGAAAAGATAGTCCCATCTGTAAGTGGTACATATTGTCTGAAATTACCACCCACAACAAGGTCATCTGTAAATTTAGGCTTGAAATGGTATTCTCCGTGCAGATGATACAATGCCGAACGGTCAAATAAACGCGTACCACCGTCTAAACCCCGCTTATTGGATTTGGTGGACGACAAACGCTCTAATTCAGCGTCGAAACGGGGTGTTCCGGGAAGATAAAAATCTTTTGAACCCGTTGTTACTGCTTGTTGGTTGGCAACATTCGCAGCTTGCGTATGCCAAGAGAATAAAGAATCAATAAAGCGCGGATTGCTCAACCATGCTAAAGCTGCTGTGGTATCAAAAGAACGAATAAAGCCTTTGACGGGGTCAAAAGTAACTTTGAGTTCTGGATAGCCTAACCTGCTGATTTGTGGGTTTACATAATCACTCCAATATTTTTCATAATCACCCGCCCAAATATTGTTTTCTTTTGAACCACGTTGCATCAATAAAGCAGTGAAATAAGGGTCAAAAGACCTACCTGCGTCTTCATTTGTGGCATAAGCACGAATAAAAAACTTATCGCGTTGGCGCACTTCTACGCGATTTTGAAAAAACAAAATATCGCGTAAACTAAAACGATTATCCCCTTGGTAAACTGTTGTACCGCTACCAAAACTACTTGATAGAATTAATTCAGGGGATTGTTCTGCCATTGAAGGCTTCAATCTAAAGTGGACGGCGGCATTGGCTTTGGTATTTTTTGTATTGTAATCCACCAAATCCCTCTCTTTATAACCCGTTCGATAATATAAACCCAAACCCACGTTTGTAATCGGTGCAATACCTTTGCCGCGTTGGTCAAACGTAGAATTATATTCATCACCATATATATTCACAGCATCGAATCTACCTGCATTGCTTTTGTCCGATTCTGTATCATAAACGGGGTCATAATTGTCCGCTTCCCAATCATTGGCACGTAGGACAAAGCCATTGAGTTTATAAGCTGCCCACAATTGTCCTTTTTTATTTTTAAATGCTTGGGCGTACCGAATAGCCAGTTCTTTCAAGTTGCGCTCGCCAGTTTTCACAGAGGCAGCAAGACCTTGTTGGAAAAAAGGGTTTTTAGTCTCTAACGACAGAACGCCGTTGAAGGCATTAGGTCCGTAAAACGCTGAACTTGCACCCACAATTAAATCCGCTTTCAAGACATCAAGTTCTGATGAGCCTAAAAAATTGCCCAGAGAAAAGTTTAATCCCGGCGATTGATTGTCAACACCATCAATGATTTGAAGCGAGCGCACAGGGCTTGTAGAATTAAAGCCACGTGTATTAATGATGGTAAATCCTAAACTTGCTTGAGTCATATCTACGCCTTTGAGCGTACCCATACCTTCATAAAAACTAACAGAGGCAGAAGATTTAATGGCTAACTTATCTAAACTTTCAACTGTTAATGGACCAGCCTTTGTTTTATCTGAAATGCGTTGACCTTTAATTTCAATAACTTCAATCAATTTTTCACTCGACCCCAATTTTATACTGAGGGGGTATTTTGTGTCAGCTGTTACAGGCAATTCGAGCGTTTCTAAACCCGTGAAACTAAAAACAAGCGTGAAAGGCTGCTTCTGATTTGTTGTGAATGAAAACATGCCTTCAAAGTCGCTTGCAGCCCCCGTTGTTGTCCCTTTGATAAGGGCGGTTGCACCCACGAGGGATTCACCCGAAGTGCCGTCAATAAGTTTGCCACTCACGGTTGTTTGAGCAGTCAATAGTTGGCTAAATGCAAGGAAAAGTGTGCACACGATACACTTTGGTAAGGATAGTTTAAGTAAAGGATTTTTCATACTCTTGTTGCTTTAGTAATGTAATTTTAAATTTTCAACGGGTGAAAGTATAAACATTTTTAATCACTAATCTTTTTTAAGTAGAAAATTTACAATGTATTAACGATATATTTTTGACATATTGAACGAAAGAAAATAATCATAATATGTAAACTATTGGAAAATTTTAATTTAACGGTGCGTAACGTTCGGGGAACTTTCAAAGTTCCCCGAACGTGGGGCTATTCCGAACATTTATCAATGAATTATGTATTATAAAAATTTTCTTTCGTTTCATCTGTATTTTTGATTACGTAATTTAAGTTTTGTGGTAGTTAGTCAAAACGCGCCGCCTTCGGCGGGGAGTTTTGACTGGGGCGAGCCGTTTTTTTTTGTTGAAAATTTGGGCGAAGCTCAAATTTTTAACAAAAAAAACGGCTCGCCCCAGTAGATTTTCCTCGCGGCGAAGCTGCGTTTTAATACCACAAAACTTAGATTATGTACTAAAAATGATTTAGTTTATTGCTCGCTTTGCTCGAAAAAGGGTGAACACGGTTCTTTTTTCGGCTCTGCTGAAATATGAGCTACCTCTTTTTCTCTCGTTGCCCGAGCAGGAGGCACGTAGCCGAATAGTTATTTTTATGCCGTATCCAGAGGTTTATCACTTTGCCATTGCGGTCAATCAGCAAGTCAATTTGAATACCCCTGTCCGTCTTCGCGCTTTTTTTATAGTAATTTGAATTTTGGCGTTTGTTCGGCACAATGTCAATGAGATAAAATTCTTGAAATCTTAAATCAAACCAATTTCCAACCTTCTCGATATTGCCGCGCCACAAATTGGTTGGCGTCATCGAAGTTGGTAATTTTCATATTTGTCCCGTCCCAAAGGAGTTTTTTACGTCCGTCGTAATCGAAGCCATTTTTTTCTTTGGGTTTGCGCAACATATAACTCCGAATAGCCAGATTACCCATCAAAACAGTCTCCGTGAGTGGACCCGAATAGTCGAACGAAGACGATAAGGCTTTGTGTTGTGGGCTATCGAAACCTGCTTTGCAGGCTTCTGTCCACGCCACTTGGTGCCCATAGTCGGGTAAAGATTTAAAATTCGGGTCGGGTTTTGGCATTTCGATTTTTTCGCCACTTTTCAAGTACATTTTGGGTTCATTGCCATAAGTGCCGCAAGTCATAATGCCTTTTGTGCCAATCATCATTACGCCATTTGAACTATCGGCTTCGGCGAGAGGCTCGTTTGCGGGAATCCAGTCTGGATGAAAGGGGCGGATGCCACCGTCTGTCCAGTACATTGTCACGGGTGAATTGTTCCGTTTTGTGGCTGGAAATTTTAATTTAACGCTCGATGACGGCGGGCAACCCTCGGGATTGTATTCGGGTATCCAATCTTTGATAAACACTTGCCCTGTGCTACATTCCACTTCGGTAGGGTAGCCCAATCCCAAAACGCGGAAAGCGGGGTCAATCAAATGACAACCCATATCGCCCAAAGCGCCTGTGCCGAAATTCCACCAACCCCGCCATTTGAAGGGGTGATACAAAGGATGATAATCCACCATTGGGGCAGTACCGACCCACAAATCCCAATCTTTGGCGTCCATTGACGAAATCAATTTGGGCTTTTCTGTTGGGGCAGGACTACCTTGTGGCCAAACGGGGCGGTTTGTCCAAATATGTACGGTGCTGACTTTCCCAATTTTGCCTTTGTCGAGCCAACCCATCATCACTTTTTGAGTCGGATTCGACGAGCCTTGATTGCCCATTTGAGTCACAACTTTATACTTTCTTGCACTTGCGGTCAAGGTACGCGCCTCAAAAATATCATGGCTCAATGGTTTTTGTACATATACGTGTTTGCCCAATTGCATGGCTGCCATAGCTGCCACGGCGTGTTGGTGGTCGGGCGTTGAGATAGTCACTGCGTCAATATCGGCTTTCATTTCTTCAAGCATGACGCGAAAATCTTTGTAAAATTTTGCATTGGGAAATCTATTAAGGCTGGTTTTGCATCTCGCTTTGTCCACATCGCACAAGGCAACCACGTTGTTTATGCCACTGTTGGAAGCATTTAAGATGTCAGATGTTCCTTTTCCACCTGCCCCAATTGCTGCAACATTGAGTTTGTCGCTCGGTGCAACATAGCCTTTGCCCAAGACATGGCGTGGCACAATAAAAAAACTGCCCGAAAGAATGGCACTCGATTTCAAAAAATTACGTCTGTTGAGTTGATTTTTCATTTTTTAGTAGTCTGCTTTGAATATGAACACTTACTTATCAAGCCATTAAGGTACTAATTGATTTGAAAAAGAGGTATTTATTTTTATCTTTTTTATTTTTGTCATTCAGAAGGAATCTCTATGTCGCGTTTTTGTTGCGTTTTTGTCATTCAGAAGGAATCTCTGCGTCGCGTTCTTGTTGCGTTTTGTCTCGTTTTGTCTCGTTGTGTCATTCAGAAGGAATCTCTACGTCGCGTGATACGCGCTCAAAAACGCGACGCAGAGATTCCTTCTGAATGACAAAACGGGACAAGAACGCGACGCAGAGATTCCTTCTGAATGACAAAACGGGACAAAAACGCGACGCAGAGATTCCTTCTGAATGACAAAACGCGACAAAACGCGACGTAAAGATTCCTTCTGAATGACAAATTATAACAATTGTATCATTTTTCCAATTTGGAAAGCAGCAAAGCCCCAAAAAGCCAGTGCCACCAACTGATTTGTCACGGTATGGATACGTTTTAAATGCTTTGCAAGAATGTTTCCGAGCAAAATAAACGCTAAAAATGCACCGAATGTCCCCAAACCCGCGCCAAATGCGAAAATAGAATAGGCAAGAGGTTGAGGAGATAACCAACCATTTTGTATAAATAAATTGCCCCACAACAACCAAAATGGATAGACCAAAACATTTCCAAAACTCAATAAAATACCGTGCAAAAAAGCATTTTTATTGCTCAATTGACCCCCCTCAGTATATGAGCCATTTTTTAGGTTTTTATAACCCAAATAAATCAAAATAGGAATGGACAGTAAAGCCAAAGCAGTACTTAAATGGGGGATTTCTAACAAGAAATTCATGGATAGGAAAGTCAAAAATATTTGACAAAACTCTACTACAACAGCCCCCAAACTGAATAAAATAGCCTGCTGTTCTCGACGCGCTAAACTCAATTGCAAGACTGTTAAGTTGAGCATACCGAGTGGTAAAGCACCCATAAAACTGCTCATAATGCCGAGCGATAAGAGCTGAAATGTCATTGCTAAATTTGGTAGGTTGTGAAAAATTAGAGTGTATAACAAATTCTCACTTTTGATTTTTATAGCTCGCTTCGCTCGCAAAAAAAGGGTGTTTCGATTTTGGGCGACGCCCAAAATCGAAACACATCTCCCTTGTTTTACGAGCGAAGCGGGCTATAAAAACGCGGAACTTCGCCGCGTAAAAATCTAATGGAGCGAGCCGTTTTTTTTGTTTAAAATTTGGGCTTTGCCCAAATTTTAAACAAAAAAAACGGCTCGCTCCGAAAAACTCCCTGCGCCGCCGAAGGCGGCGCGTTTTGAATGACTACCACAAAACTTAGGTTACTTATAAAAAAAGACGAAATTCTGCCCACCGCATATACGGCACGCCACGCCGATGCACTGCCGTTGAGATCTCAAAAATTTTGCGCCATAGGCTAAAATACGCGGCATACATGCTCCAAAGTGGGAATGTGGGGTCAAAAATATGGGCAGGGTCAGAGCCTACGCCGTTGATTTCCAAAATTTTAATGTTTTTGCCTTTTTGGAGGTCAGATACTGAGGGGGTCTTTAAATCGAGTCGAAAGAGGTAACAATCGGGCAAATCGGCTTGAATTTTGTCAAAAGCTGCCACCATATCGGGAGTGATTAAATGATTGAAATTTAGGAATTTTGTTCCCCGACAATGGTTGCCAATGGGTTCAACGATTATTTTTCTGCCCAATTCGGGTATCGAAGCCATCAAATCTGCTTGTTCTTCGAGCAAACGCGGTATTTGCAAAACGCCTCGCTGATTGCGCATTAATAATTCTTTTATCGAAGATTGTCCGTTGCCAATGACGTGTAAAAACTCTTTAACGGTCACGGAAGAAATACCACTTTCATTGGTTTCTGGATTGCGCCAATACAAAACCGCCGCTTCAACGGGATAATCAATGTATTCTTCTATTAAAAACAAAGTTGGATTCTGTTCTATATGCGTTAGAATCTCCTGTTTCGTGTGTATTTTTTTTACTAAAAATCCCCGTGCGCCCACCGTCGGTTTGATAATTAAAGGAAATTCTAAACCAGCAGTGTCCAATGATTTGCTTATCTCGGATACAAACATTAAAGGAGAGATAACAGTATTTTTCGGACGGTATTTAGGGGGTATCCAACGACTTATATCAGCTTTGTTTTCACCAATCATTCCACCCGTCGGAATAGAGGGATTTGCCGCTGAAAAAAATAAAGGCGAACGGGCGCGCATTGCCAAGTAAATAACGTAGAGAGAAACTGGAATAAAAAAGATATTTGAGTGCCAATATTCTTTATTGGTGAGGCGAATAAACCACGCTTTTTGATTTAGTGCGTCCACTATCGCTCGCTTCGCTTGCAAAAGAAGGGAAGGTGTTTCATTTTTTTGGCTTTGCTCGGAAGCGGTATTGATGTCCATTGAATTAAGCGATGACTGCTGCGTGTCCGAACTTAATTTCTTGGTGATAAATGTGTCTGTTTCCCAATTCATTGTACTGAAATTGAATGGTTTGCGATAAATTTGAAATTGTTAATTGAGTCATTGAGACCGTTTCTACACCCGAAGCCCGTTGCATGATAAGCCCATTTTCAGGTTCGACTGTACTGCGTGTCTTATGAAATGTCCAAATATCGGTGGCGGTTATGGGCGGCATTTTTTTTCTTAAAAATTCATAAAACCAGCTTGTTCTACGCTTTTGTACTGAGGGGTGGTAAAGTGTTGCACTTGACCACATTTGCGGCATAGAAAGCGATAAAGGGCGAATATGTCGCTTGCTACCGTCCCATCGAAACTCAATAAATACGTATTTTTCAAGCAAAATTATCGTAAAAGGCTCAATATTATCGAAATCATATTGTTCACAAAAATCAATCGGGTGGGCATAATCAAAACTTTCTAAAACCACCAAACCTCGACTTTTGCGGTAAGGTAAATGCCGCTTGTGGGACTCAAAAGCCCCGTTTAATAGGCAAGTCAATCGCCCTGTAAGCGCACTCATGGCGAGCCAAGTGCCACCGTGCAGAACGTCTTTTGGGTAGATAAGCCCGCGTTTATCGTCCGTCACGACCTCAACTGATGAGCGTTTTGGGGTTTCATCACGGTTGAAAGTGACGATGAAACTGCCGTTTTCAGTCGGCTTGGGATAAAAAGTTAATGTACACATGTGTTGATTTTTTGTAATTACTTAGCCCGCGCTCGCTTCGCTCGCACGGAAGGTGGAGAGGTCGTTCATTTTTCGGGCTTTGCCCGAAAAATGAACGACATTCCCCTTTTTTACGCAGTGTGGCTAAGTATTTTTTTGTTCTCGATAGCGTATTGTTGACGGTGCAACGCCAAAAGAATCGGGTAGCTTTCTACTGGGTGTTAGGGTCAAAATGCCAATTTTAATTAAAGCCGCGTGGTGAATTGTATGTTCTAAATTGTAATGCAATTCACGGTCGAGGCTACTCGTCATGGCATTTTGCATGTCATTGGTCAAAATACTGAGGGGGGACTTTAGCTGCGTTTCATCGAGTTTTTCTAAAGTAGAAATGACTGATTCGACCGCCTCAGAAAAATAATCAAGATTGGTTTGTAACAGCAAATCGCGGGAACGTTTATCATAGTTAATAGATTGATTTTCATTTAGTTGACACAATAAACATTGATAAAATTCAACAACATGCCGTGCGTGCATCCCGATAGTTGACCCCGAATAAATAGGCAACGATTGGCTGAATTGGGCTTCCGTCAGAGTACTTAGCGCATTGTCTAATTCTATCAAAGTATATCGAATATTTTGAATGAGTTTGTTCATTTTTTATTGAAATTGAGTAGTTTAATCTAAGTTTTGTGGTATTAAAACGCGGAACCTCGCCGCGTAAAAATCTAATGGAGCGATTCGTTTTTTGTTTAAAATTTGGGCTTTGCCCAAATTTTAAACAAAAAAAACCGCTCGCTCCGAGAAAAACTCCCCGCGCCGCCTTCGGCGGCGCGTTTTGAATGACTGCCACAAAACTTAGGTAATTTATTAAAATTCAGAGAACACACCCACCGCTATTGAAGGGGCAGCCAATATATTTTGTGCTTTCAAAGCTCCTCCTATGCGCAAAGACACGCCCAAGTTTTTCTTTTTATTGACGTAATACAAAAATTCGGGACCTAATCCAAGATATTCAACGTTGTTGGAAAATAAGCCGCGTGGTGATTCTTTTGCAGTTCCATTATTCAAACTTTCAACGCCGTTTATTTTTAAAATGGCTAAAAATCGGTCATTTAAAAATTTGTAGCCAAACTCAAAATCGTAGCGTATTTCATCTGAGAAACTTTTTGTACGGTTGTTGAATCCCAAAGCCCCTTGCGTCCACCAACGTGTTTTGCCCGTTCCAACGGCAATTTTGAGCATTTGATTGAATTCTCCATCACCCGTGATTAAGCCGTCTTTCTGCGTCGAATTGCCAGTCGGTAAGCCCAAGAATAGGTTCGCGCTGATAGAAATGCCGTTTTTATTGTACAATCTGTACCGAAATCCCAAGTCAACATCACCAAAACTATTGTTCACAAGGGCAGGTTCTGAGACCGTACCAGAACTATTTTTGGTGGCATCGAGACTATTGCGCACCCAAAAAGGTACGTAACCGAGGAGGGTCAATTTGTCGGAAATACCATATTCGCCGTAAAAACTTGTAGTATAATTACCGAGTGGGCGAAAAGGAACGAAAGCTCCTTTGGCATCAGCAATATCGGTTGCCCGGATACTTGCAAAATCGAGTTTATAAAACCCTTTTTCTTTGTCTTTCACCCATGCTTGAGCCGATGACAGAGTAGAGGTGCAAACAATCAGTAATAAAATACTTATTTGTTGAACTAAATTTTTCATTTTGAATAGATGTTTTTTGATTAAGGAAAATAGTAACTAAGTAGTTAGTCATAAATAATCGCTACTTTTTACGATGCATCTCGCGCTCGCTTCGCTCGCGCCAGAAGGGGAATGTGGTTCATTTTTCGGGCAAAGCCCGAAAAATGAACCACTTCTTTCTCTTTTCGCGAGCGAAGCGAGCGCAAAGGTGCGCGCTGAAAAGTAGCGGTTATTTATGAACAGCTACTTACTTAGCCCATAGCTCGCTTCGCTCGCAAAAAAGGTGAGTGTGGTTCGCTTTTTGTAAACGACGCGAGCGCGTGACTAAGTAATTAACCCAAGTTTTGTGGTAGTCACTCAAAACGCGCCGCCTTCGGCGGCGCGTGGATTTTTTGGGAGCGAGCCGTTTTTTTGTTGAAAATTTGGGCTTCGCCCAAATTTTCAACAAAAAAACGGCTCGCCCCATTAGATTTTCCTCGCAGCGAGGTTCCGCGTTTTAATACCACAAAACTTAGATGAATTACGGAAAATTTTAAGTTAGTGATAACTCTTAGTGCGTTTCAATGCTTCCAAAAGTTTTTCTTATCATCAAGTGCAAAGTAGCTGTCGAATTATCACAGAAACGTCACTAAAAAATTTTGAAACCATACATAAATTCAAAATGCGCATTAAAAGGCACTTTTGCGCTCGCTTCGCTCGCGCAAAAGGAGGAGAGGTGGTTCATTTTTCGGGCAAAGCCCGAAAAATGAACCACGTTCTCCCCTCTCGCGAGCGAAGCGAGCGCGAGAACCAGCAGTTTAGATTTTATATATGGTTTCAAATTAAAATTTTCAGAGAGCCATTTATTTCTCGTTTCTTATAAATAATTTCGCAAATTATGCTTTCCTAATTTAGCTATTACCTATCTTTGTTTGTTATAATTTCTTAGTCACGCGCTCGCTTCGCTCGCACGAGTTAGCAGAGGAGGTTCGTTTTTCGGGCAAGCTCGAAAAACGAACCACATTTTCCTTTTTTGCGCGTGAAGCGAGCAATGGGCTAAGTCATTACGCATTGTTTAAAAATATTTTTCTAAAAAGCAAACGTTCTTCAATAATGAAAAAACTACTCTGCGCACTCATTTTCGGCTGCTTCATGTTGCCACTATGCACATCAGCTCAAACTTTTGCGGGTATTTACGAGCGCGAAAAAGACTTTATGAGCAACCCCTCAGTATTAATTCTTAAAACAGATGGAAACTTTGAAATCTCAACGGGTGGTACAAGCGTTCGGGGGACTTACATTGTCGAAGATGGCAAAGTGAAATTCAAAGACCTCACAGGTGATTATCCTGACACAATGGCTGGTTTTGGTCTTTATACCTTGACTGTTACTGGCGAAAAATTAGCATGGAAAGCCTTAAAAGATAAGGCTATTCAGCGCAAACATATTCTGACTGCCTCAAATTGGAGAAGAATCAAAGGCTGATTTTGGCAATAACCTAAGAAGCTGTTTTAAAACCTTTTATGGATCATTTCACGCATCTATTTTCATTTGAAAAACTTAATTTTAAAAGAAATAAAACCATTAAGTAGCTGTTCATAAATAATCGCTACTTTTCAGCGCGCACCTTTGCGCTCGCTTCGCTCGCGAAAAGAGAAAGATGTGGTTCATTTTTCGGGCTTTGCCCGAAAAATGAACCACATTCCCCCTTCTCGCGCGAGCGAAGCGAGCGCGAGAAGCATCGTAAAAAGTAGCGATTATTTATGACTAACTACTTATTGCTTTCAAAATAAAATTTCTCAAATAAAAATAGGCTCAATTAGGGTTTCAAGTTGTTCTCAAAAATCCGTTAGGATTTATACGTTTATAGAAAAATAAGACAGCTAATTCTCACCGAATCCGTCAGGATTCGCACGTTACATGTCCAAGAAATGTACGAATCCCAACGGATTCGAGGAAAAACCAAGCCTTTTGTTTTCTATAAACGTGTAAATCCTAACGGATTTTTGACCCGTAATAGAGCCAAAAATATTTTGTCATTATGTGGAATGTTGTACCACAAAACTTAGATTTGAATACTAAAAAAATGTCCTTCAACGAGCCAATTGAGCAACGCTACAATGACCTTTTAAAACAACGCCTTGAGCTTAAAGGAGAAATTGCGCTTTTGAAACACACAAAAGAAGCTGAACTTGTTATCGAACGAAGGAGTCGGTACAAAATGTTGTTGAGTTTACTCTTATTACCGCTTTTTACATTCGTTTGTAACCGAAAAATACCCTCCTCAGTATATGAGCATAAAATTGCTGTTCAGCGCGATTCGATTCAGCAGTTGTTGGACGAAAAAGCCCTTTTATTGAAAACTCAAAAAGATTCAATCAGATATGTGATTCAGAAAGGAGATATGCTTATCGCACTCGGACAATTGTTTTATAATGATTCTACAGCAGGTTATCAAATTGGTAAAGACAATGGGTTCGTAACTCAACAGCAACATGAAAATTTGGTGATTGGCGATACTTTAACAATACGTTTTCGGTAAATAATCGAAGTTTTGTGGTAGTGGGGGATTTTTTTTAGAGCGAGCTGTTTTTTTTGTTTTGAAACCATACATAAAATCTAAGCTGCTGGTTCTCGCGCTCGCTTCGCTCGCGCGAGAGGGGGAATATGGTTCATTTTTCGGGCTTTGCCCGAAAAATGAACCACCTCTCCTCCTTTTACGCGAGCGAAGCGAGCGCAAAAGTGCCTTTTAATCCGTATTTTGGATTTATGTATGGTTTCAAATTTTTAACAAAAAAAAACGGCTCGCTCCATTAGATTTCCCTCGTGGCGAAGCCACGTTTTAATACCACAAAACTTAGATTAGTAATTGTTTAGCCCATTGCTCGCTTCGCTCGCGCAAGAAGGGTTGTAAAAAGTAGCGATCATTTATGACTAACTACTTACTATTACACCAATAAAAAAGCCACCCTTTTGTGAAAGGTGGCTTTTTTATTGGCTACTTAAAAACAAATAAATTAAGGCTTAGGGTTTCAAGTTGTTCTCAAAAATCCGTTAGGATTTACACGTTTATAGAAAAATAAGACAGCTAATTCTCACCGAATCCCTTAGGATTCGCACGTTACATGTCCAAGAAATGTACGAATCCTAACGGATTCGATGAAAAACCAAGCCTTTATTTTCTATAAACGTGTAGATACTAACGGATTTTTGACAGCAACTTGAAACGGTAATAGAGCCTAAATTAAACTACTATACACTTTTGCTCGCTTCGCTCGCAAAAGAAGGGAAGCGAGCAAAAAAGGATATGATATAAAAAGCGTACAGTAATTTGCAAATAAATATTACAGTAATTTCCGCTTTGGCTTTTTTTCATACGCCGCCTTCGGCGGCGTGAGAAGGTTTTTCGGGGCGAGGTGCATTTTTTTGTTAAAAATTGGGGCAAAGCCCCAATTTTTAACAAAAAAATGCACCTCGCCCCATAAAGAACTATGCGCAGCGAAGCTGCGCTTTTCTCGAAGCGGAAATTGCTGGTAATTTTCCTTAACCCTTCAAAACCTTAGCGACCATTGCGCCAATATCCGCAGGAGATTTGACAACATGGATACCACACTCAGTCATAATTGCCATTTTTGCTTCTGCTGTATCTTCTGCCGAGCCAACAATTGCGCCCGCGTGACCCATTTTACGTCCTTTTGGTGCAGTTTGACCCGCAATAAAACCGATAACA
This sequence comes from Saprospiraceae bacterium, assembly GCA_034520175.1. Classification (GTDB taxonomy): domain Bacteria; phylum Bacteroidota; class Bacteroidia; order Chitinophagales; family Saprospiraceae; genus JAAFJT01. The sequence continues at coordinate 66,909 of JAXHNU010000011.1, read as the reverse complement.
GGTTTTTTATTGCCTGTTGCTTTAATCCAACGCGCAGCTTCTGCTTCCATACCACCACCGATTTCACCAATTACGACAATCGCCTTTGTTGCACGGTCTTTCATCAACATTTCAACGGCTTCTTTGGTGGTTGTACCAATGATAGGGTCGCCGCCGATGCCAATAGCTGTTGTGATGCCAAGACCTGCTTTTACAACTTGGTCAGCCGCTTCATACGTCAAAGTTCCTGATTTTGACACAATACCAACGCTACCTTTTTTGAAAACAAAACCCGGCATAATGCCTACTTTTGCTTCTCCCGGTGTAATCACACCTGGGCAGTTTGGTCCAATCAAACGGCAATCTTTGTCGGCAAGATAGGCTTTTACTTGCATCATATCTTGAACAGGAATACCCTCAGTGATGCAAATAATTACTTTGATGCCGCCTTCTGCTGCTTCAAGAATAGCGTCTGCTGCAAATTTTGGAGGGACAAAAATGAGCGTTGTGTCCGCTTTAGCTTGCTCAACAGCGTCTTTTACGGTATTGAAAACGGGTAAATTGAGGTGCTTTGTACCGCCTTTGCCGGGCGTAACGCCACCGACGACGTTTGTGCCATAAGCAATACACTGTTCAGCATGAAAAGTACCTTCCTTGCCTGTGAATCCTTGCACGATAACCCGTGATTTTTTGTTAACCAAAACTGACATAATCGAAGTAGTTGGATGAATTAGAAAATATTGTTAGGAAGACGTAAAATATTCCTGAGCCGCAAAAATACATATAGACTTCTATATTTATTGTAGTCTGAGCATTTTTTTTAATTTTAATGGGTAGAAATTCTATGACGCTGTTGCTCGCTTCGCTCGTAAAATAAGAGGAGGTGGTTTATTTTTCGGGCAAAACTCGAAAAATGAACCACTTTTCTATTTTTTGTCATGTATTGAGCAATTTTTCATAAACCGCCCGCCAGCCTTTCCACGCGTCCATTTCTGCCAAATTATCATTGTGCCAAAGCGTTGTGAACGTGCCACCTACGCTTTTTGTTGTGTCCATAAGGCTTTGTAAGCGTTCTAAGGCGGCTTCTGGCGTGAGGCGCAGATAGTTGTTGAGTGTCACGTCCATCGCTTGAAAAGGGTGAATGATTAAGGGTGTTTCTTCATTTTTTTCCAAATCGAACCACGGAAAAGGGGTAGCAATACTCGCTCGAAAGCCCGTTTCATCAGCATAACCCATTGTCCAATCTTCACGGATTCCTACGTCAATCAAGCGGCGGTATGTGTCGGGGAAACGCAGTTTTAGAAAATGTTGGCGACTTGGAAAAGTTTTTTGCTCCCCCTCAGTATTTTGTCCCCTAACCGCCAAAGGGGGAATACTGGATAGAATGTTCTCTAAACGTTCGACCTCCATTTTTAAAATAGAAACGGACTGATTTGACCGATAAGAAGGGTGAATGCCCACGCGAAAATCTTTAGCAAAAGATTGAATCAAGGTTTGAAATTCAGGAACAGTCCAGTCAATATTTTTGTCATATTTTGCCAAATCGCCCAAAAGCCAAAACACTACGGGTTTTAAATCGTGTGATTGGTGCAGTTTTTTTATGTACTCAAATGTGTAGTAAGGGTCGTTATTTATACCCCTCAGTATATTTGCTCTATTTCTAATGCTATTGAATCGTCCAGACAGAATATCTTGTAAAAAGCCACCTGAATTGCGCAAAATCCCTTTATTTTTATACGTCCAAGCCATATCAATATCAAAAGTAGGTTGAAATTTATACGTCGGAAATTGCGTTTTAAGATTAGGAAAAATATTTTTTAATTGTTTAGACAGTTGAATAATATATTGATTTACAATAGGTTGTTGCAAGAAGCCTAACTTAGAAGCCACGCTTAAAGTAGAGCTAAAACGTTGATAAGCGTCTAATAAGGTGGTGGGGCAATTGTATTCTTCGTAACGACTTACTAAGAAAAAAATGCGGGCAAACACATCGAAATTAAATAATTCAGTTACTAAATTATTATTATTCGGATTAATAAAAAAATCATTTTCTGATTCAATTAAATAAGGCTGAATAGAATTGTCAAAAAGCAGCGGGTGTGGTGAAATTCTTAATTCTTTACCGCATATTTGCATCTTAGAATAATTGATTTTTGGTAAATCTGCCGATAAAAAAGCAGATTTATCTTGCGTAAAGATAAAATCCAGACCACTCAAATTGCCGATAATTGTGGCTACGGTATAACGTAAACGCGGGGTTATTTTCTCGGAAAAAAAAAGAACAGTCGTTGTCATAGAATAATTTTAAATTAGTCCCAATCTGACAGGCGTTTGCCCCCCCGTCGGATTTTCTAAAATTAAGTAAATTTGTAACTATTTAGTCACGCGCTCGCTTCGCGCGCGCTGAGGAGAGGTGGTTCGTTTTTCGGGCTTTGCCCTAAAAACGAACCACCTCTCCTTTTTTGCGCGCGAAGTCTGTTTACATCCCGAAAGCCTTCGGGAGAGCTATGGGCTAAGTAATTAATCTAAGTTTTGTGGTATAAAAACGCGGAACCTTGCCGCGTAAAAATCTAATGGAGCGAGCCGTTTTTTTTGTTTAAAATTTGGGCAAAGCCCAAATTTTAAACAAAAAAACGGCTCGCTCCGAAAAAACTCCCCGCGCCGCCGAAGGCGGCGCGTTTTGAATGACTACCACAAAACTTAGGTTAATTACGTAAATTTAATAGACTATTTTATTTTTGTAAAATTACGCCGTATTTTGTCGCAAATTCAAAATTAGCTTGAAATTTGAGGCAAGTAACTAAATTTTAAACTAACTTAACTATTTTTAATATAAAATTTATGGCAAAGGAAAACAGCAGCACACCAAACCCAGCACCAAATCCAATGGGTATGTTTGGGGACATGTCTATGCTTAGGGACATCATCATGGGACCTAAAGTGCTTGAATATGACCAGCATTTTGTGGACGTTGACCAGTTAATACAAAAAAATGATGAGGCTACAAAAGCACATTTTGACGCACTTGAACGTGAAATGAACGCTCGTTTTGACCGTTTAGAGCAGATTTTGATGCAAAATGTCGAAAAATTGACCCAACAAATGCAACACGCAAGCAAGTCGGATAAAGCAATGATAGCTGATTTGTTGATTGGCATGAGCCAAAAACTGAAGGAATAAATGGGGTACAGTAATATTATCCCCAATATCTAAAATAGCTTAATTCTATGACAGCTCCTACTAACGATGAATTGGCTTTGATGAGCCAACTCAGAGATATTCTGCTCCGCGAAGACCGCTCGACGCTGCTGGAATTGCAGCGTACTTTAAACGAGCGCGAATTGTTAGAGCAGAAAATAAACCCAATTGTTATTGACCATTTAGAATTTTTGCGTCATAACTTTCCGAAAGAATATGCGCAGATTGTCAACAGAATGGTCGAACAAAAGATAAAATCAAGCCAAGCCGAAATTGTAGAAGCTATTTATCCCGTTTTAGGTGGTATGATTACAAAGTTCATCAATTTCAAATTTCAAGAACTTAAAGACAGTATTGATGTGCAAATCAATACTTTAAAACACAATTACAATCCTGTTTTCTGGTTGCGCAATCGGTTTTTGGGTATCAAGGACAGCGACGCTATTTTGGTAAATATTGACAAACCGTTGTTGGAAGAAATATTTGTTATCGAACGAGATTCGGGTTTGTTGATTGGGTCTGCCACTTTATACCCTTCCGTGAACCGTGATGTTGTGGCGGGTATGATGACGGCAATCAAAGCCTTTGTAGAAGACGCTTTTATGCGGGAGAAAGAAGAATTGGAGATGATACAATACGGTACGTATAAAATTGTTATTGAAAATTTTCCGTATTATTATTTTGCTGCCGCAATAAGTGGGTCAATTTCGACAACAGAAGCGGGCAAATTGAGAAGTGATATTATTGAATTTATTAAACATACAGACGTGTTACATTCACCTGATTTAGACGGTAAAAAACAAGAGCGCGTATCACAAGCTCTTGATAATCAATTTATTGAAGCACAGCGTAAGCAACTCAAAACTAACAAAATTAAATGATTAGCAAAAAAGTAATACTAACGGGGAGTTTTGGCGTAGGCAAAACATCACTCTTCAATCAATTTATTCATCAGCAATTTAGCGATAAATATTTGACCACTATTGGCGTGAAAGTCAATAAAAAAGACCTTGATATTGACGGTCAGAGTGTCTCTCTACTGTTGTGGGATATTGCGGGCGAAGTTGCTCAAGACAAAGTACCCACCTCTTATTTTTTGGGTGCAAGTGGCATTATTTATGTTGTTGACTTGTATCGTCCCATTACGTTTTTTAATATGAAAGCTGATGTTGAGTATTTAAGAAAAACGTTGCCTGATGCCACTATACTTGTAGTTGGGAATAAAAAAGACCTCGTTACAAAAGCAGAAGTTGAAGAAATGGTACGCAGTTTGGATACCAAAATAGATTTTACAACCAGCGCAAAAACGGGCGAAAATGTAGAAGCCCTATTTCTTGAACTTGGCAAACGGCTCATCGCTAATCATTGATAAATGAAGGCTTTACATACGTCCAAAAAACCTCAAAAGTGTCAGCAAATATTGATGGATATGCAGGGCATTATTCTTGATAGTTCTGACACAATTTTCGCCGTCGAGCGGCACCGCCCTCTTACGGAATGGTCGCATTTCTTAGCAAGCATCTTGCCTACTTTAAATAATTTGAAACTTGACAGCCCCGAAATTTATTTTCCAAATATTGATACACTTGGGGAATCGCTGAGTGGTCTGTACGATTGCTCCTTTATTTCTGCCGAGTGGGAAGAAGGGAAATTAGTCTTAGTCTGGAATATCTTGGATTTGACAAAATCCGAAAGCCTCTTGAAACGGCGTCAACAAAAAAGTCAAGACCGTATTATTGAAGAACAATTGGCACTTCCAAAAAAAAATCTCGCGCCGCCGAAGGCGGCGCGTAACTAATAACCTTCGTTAATTATTCAACGAATCCATCTTCACTTTCTCTACTTCGTAGCTGCTATTATCCGAAATAAACGGCTTTTGATTCTCCAATTTTTTTTTGTTTTTTGCTTCATTTTCCGTTGTTTGCTGCGTATTTTGTCGTTTTTCCCGCACCATATTGGCATTATAAGCCACCAAACACACCATAATTAAGATTGGCAAAGTGAACGTTCGCCAGGGTGTACTGACGCGCAATTTTGAGGTGTCAATTTGTTGGCGATACGGTTCGGGCATGAGGCTGAGGGTCGGACCTTTGCGAATATGCCACGTTATACCCATATCGAAGCAAGGCAACCCCAATAAATGAAAATAATTTTGGCGAATTTCAATAGTAAAACCTTGATTAGGATTTTTGGATAAACCCAATTCAAAAGGCGTGTAAGACTTAATTCTAAAAGTATTTTTGCCGAAAATAAACATGCTGGTTATGAGATTTAGACGGTTAGGAATATAGCGCAAATATAACGTTATTAATACAAAAAAAAATATTATATGTTGTTTATACGTACATAAATAAAGCCAAATATGTTTTTTTTCGCGCAAAATACTGAGGGGTCTTATTTTTTAGATAATTCATTAATTTTAACGTTTATTTTATCAAAAATTTCGCATTGCAGAGGGTGTAATACGGGTTAAACGGCTGAGTCAATTCAAAGACATTGACGCCAATCCACGTCAACATGATGCCCAGAAAAATGCCGATAAATGTCCACCTACCGCCATATTTTGTGATTCTATCCGCCCAACGTTGCCCATAAGTGGGTTTCTCTAATACTTCCATCATTTTTTAATTTTAATTTAATGTCTAAAAACCTATTTTTGCGCCGCGTCTTGGTTGATTCGACTATTTTTTACGGATTATGACGACTGCTTTTTTAAGCTACGGATTTACCGATTATGACGACTACGGTTTTAGGCTACGGATTTACGGATTTTACGAATTTACGGATTATGACGACTACGGTTTTAGGCTACGGATTTACGGATTATAACGACTGCTTTTTGAAGCTACGGATTTACGGATTTAACGGATTTACGGATTATGACGACTACGGTTTTAGGCTACGGATTTGCGGATTTTACGAATTTACGGATTATGACGACTACGGTTTTAGGCTACGGATTTACGGGTTTAACGGATTTACGGATTATGACGACTACGGTTAGGTCACGAACTTACGGAATAGAAAGCAGTCGTCATAATCCGTAAATCCGTAAAATCCGTAAATCCGTAGCCTAAAACCGTAGTCGTCATAATCCGTAAATCCGTTAAATCCGTAAATCCGTAGCTTCAAAAAGCAGTCGTTATAATTCGTAAATCCGTAGCTTAAAAAGCAGTCGTTATAATCCGTAAAATCCGTAATAAATTTCAATTATACAATAAAATATAAAAGTAATGAATTTTTTAGAAGAACTTGAATGGCGAGGCATGTTGCACGCAAAAATTGCAGGTATTGAAACCGAATTGGACAAAGGTATGTGTGTGGGTTATATTGGTTTTGACCCAACTGCACCGAGCCTTACTATCGGTAATTATGTCCAAATCATGTTGCTGAAGTTTTGGCAATTGAGTGGACACAAACCCATTGTACTCATGGGGGGCGCGACGGGGCGTATCGGCGACCCGTCGGGGAAGGACAAAGAGCGCGAACTTAAAACGGGCAATGAATTAGACTACAATCTATCGTTTCAAAAACAACAATTTTTCAAATTTTTAGACTTTGAAACAGGTGATAACAAGGCAATAGTGGTCAATAATTATGATTTTTATAAGAACATGAACGCTTTGGATTTCTTGCGCGATGTTGGAAAAACGGCGTCTATTAATACCATGTTGTCAAAAGATTCAGTAAAAAATCGTTTGGAAACGGGCATGTCTTTTACCGAATTTAGCTACCAATTACTGCAAGGTTATGATTTTCAGTGCCTTTTTCAAGCAGAAAACTGTATTGTTCAAATGGGGGGGAGCGACCAATGGGGCAATATTGTGTCGGGTACGGAGTTTATTCGCCGCAATTTAGGTGAAAAAGCCTACGCCATAACGACACCACTTTTGACAAAAGCCGATGGCACTAAATTCGGTAAATCGGAAAAAGGCAATATTTGGTTAGATGCCCGATTGACTACACCTTACCAATTTTATCAATTTTGGATTAATGCCAATGATGCTGATTTACCTAAGTTCACGCGCTATTTTTCATTAAAATCACGCGCTGAAATTGAAGCCTTAGAAGCAGAGTTTGCCAACAATCCGATTCAATTAAAGCGTATTTTAGCCGAGGAGTTGACTAAGCGTGTTCATTCCGAAGCCGATTATCAAGCGGTTTTGAAAGTGTCGGATATTCTTTTTGGCAAAGCCGATAAAGAAACATTGATGAGTTTGTCGGCGGCAAATTTAGCGGAAATTGCGGGAGAAATCAGCTCCTCTACAATTTCGCGTGCCGATTTGTCAGCAGGTGTGGGCATTTTGAATCTTATGTCGGAGCGTACAAAAGTTGCCCCGTCGAATAGCGAAGCCCGTAAAGCCATTCAAAACAACGCGGTATCTATCAATAAAGATAAAATAAAAGACCCGACTTTACTTATAACGCCCGATTTTCTTTTGCACGATACCTATATTATGGTTGAAAACGGGAAGAAAAATAAGCATTTGTTGGTAGTGGAAGGATAGCACTGTCAAATCCACTACTGCCAGAAGCGAACGTGTACCTAATTTACCTTGATTTATTGGAAATATACAGTATTTTTTACATTTGTGTTTCTCAAAAATTCTTTTTCCCCTATGATGAATGAAGAAACGAAAGCCATTGGGCGTATAAACAAGGACACGTCGCCCCGACTTCCCAAGGGCATCACCCATTTTTTGGGTATCGGCATCAATGTGTATGATGATTGTCCGAAGCTGCACAATGCCGTCAAAGATGTGCAAGATGTGGTGGCGTTGTTGCAAGAAAAGTATGGGTTTGACCCTGCTTATACCTGTACTTTGTACGATAAACAAGCCACGTCTAAACGGATTTTAGACGAATTCAAACGCCTTGTCCGCGATGTGAAACCGACGGATAATGTCGTGATTTATTTCTCTGGACACGGCGAGTTTGATGATACTTTGGGTCTTGGCTATTGGATTCCCGTTGAAGCCAAGCAGCATGAGGAGCAGCAATACATCAGCAACAGTATGATTCAAACGGTATTGAACAAAATCAATAGTTATCATACTTTTTTGGTAAATGACTCTTGCTACTCTGGCTCGCTGTTTTTGGACGGTAAAAGCAAGTTTACCTCTGATTCTTATGATTTTCCTTCGCGTTGGGGCTTGACTTCGGGGCGTAATACCATTGTCAGCGACGGTAAAGCAGGTACGAATAGCCCCTTTGCAAAAGCCATTCTCGATACTTTGCGGCACATTGATAAGCCCATAAATGTCAGTGCTTTGTGCGATGTCGTCAAGCAAGCCGTTCCTGCGGCAACCAACAAATTGCAAAAACCAATTGGCGACCCCCTCAGTATTGAAGGGCATCAAGGCGGACAATTTATTTTTGAACCCATTGAAAAGGAAAATCCTGAAATAGCCGCGTGGAAAGCCGCTTTAAGTGTCCATACTTTGGACGGTTTTAAAAAATTTAAAGCGCAGTACCCCCTCAGTAAAAACGTCGAAATTGCCGAAAAACACCTCGTTGCGCTTCAAAAAGAAGCCGATAAGCAAGCGCATGATGCTCTTTGGGAAAAAGTGAAGCAGAAAAATCGCGCACAAGCCTATCTTGATTTTTGGCAAAACTATCCGACAAGTATTTACCGAAGCGAAGCACGGCGTTTGTTAGGCATTGCCGAAGACAATGAGTTGTGGGCAAAAACACCCAAAACCAAAACAGGCATGTTGGACTATTTGGAGACTTTTGAAAATGGCTTGCACGTTGCCGAAGCGAATCTGTTTTTGAATCCGAAAAAGCCCGAACCAACACCGCCGCCTGTTGTGAAAGAAGTTGTAAAGGACATTGTAAAAAAAGCACCGAAGCCGACACCGCCGCCCGTTGTGGAGGTGAAAGAACCGCCAAAGCCTAAAGTATCAGAGCCAGAAACGGTATATAAAAAGCCTTCACCTACGCTCGTAACAACGCCCGATGTGCCAAGTCCTAAACGCAATTGGTACATTGGTGGTGGTGTTGCTACCTTTGTTTTGATGGTGGTAATTGTGATGAATCGTCCAAAAGAAGAACCGAATATTTCCAAACAAAATACGGAAGTTAATACCCCTTCAGTACCCGGACCAAAAAATGCTGTTAATACTACAGAACAAACACCTGCTAATCCTCAATCTACAAGCCTAATTGCCCCTGCTACTGTTTTTGTTAAAGGTGGCATTTTTACTATGGGCTGCACAAAAGAGCAAGGAGGGGAGTGTAGCGATTATGAAAAACCAGCCCACCAAGTGACTCTTAGTGATTTTAATATAGGGCAGTTTGAGGTGACAGTACAACAGTATATGCAATTTGTAGAGGAAACAAAAACGCATTATCCCGAATGGTTAGAGAAAGGGAGTAATTATAATATCAAAACTGGAAAAGATGACGGTTATAAAAAATTAGGCGATGCGCTTCAAAATCCGACCAATCCAATAATTGGTGTTTCATGGGATGATGCCACTGCTTATTGTCAATGGCTTTCTGGAAAAACTGGCAAAAAATACCGTTTGCCAACTGAAGCGGAATGGGAATTTGCAGCAAGAGGCGGCACTCAATCAAAGACTTTCAAATACAGTGGTAGTAACACGCTTGATGAAGTAGCTTGGTCTGGCTCAAATTCGGGCAATAAAACCCATGCAGTAGGTACAAGGGCAAAGAATGAATTAGGTATTTTTGATATGAGTGGCAACGTTTGGGAATGGTGTAGCGATTGGTTCGGAAATTATCAATCAGTTGCTCAAGCAAATCCTAAAGGTGCTGCTACGGGGTCTTACCGCGTGATTCGGGGCGGTGGCTGGAGCAGCTATTCGGTGCATTGCCGCGCTGCGTATCGCAGCAACAGTACGCCGACGTACCGCTTCAACGCCTTGGGGTTTCGGGTGTGTTCTTCCCTCCAGTGAGACAGTTTGTCTATCCGCCCTAATTTTGAGCAAAAAAAGGGGGAGCGGAGCAAGAGGAATGAGCAACATGTAGCCACCTATGCGGTGAGGGAGGGAGGGACGACCGACTGAACGCATAGGGGCTACATGTGCGAAGGTGTGGTCAGGCATCAACTTGGGCGAAGCCCAAAATTTTTTTCACGAATTTTAAATAATTGTATATGCAAGTAACGTTGTTTACAATTCCTATTCTCGGCGGCGAAAGGGTGAATGAGGAGTTGAATGTGTTTCTTCGTTCCAAGAAAATATTAGGCACGGAAGTCCTATGCAAATCCTTTTCATCGTTTAAAATTCTGCCTATCCTAATTCAAATAATCCAACCCCTCAGTAATTTTTCGATAAAACGCTCATCAAAACTCATTTATTTGTAAAAAAAAATATGTTTTCAGTGTAATAACAATTGATATAAATTGCGTAGTTTTGTTTGAGATTTGAATTAAATATCTGACCTTTCGCAGCGCAAAAATTTGGAAATTAGTTCTTTCTTACAGTTTTTTTAAAATCATTATTTTGACGCTACGTGTCAATACAAAGGCTTAAATCTGTTATTACTGATGTTAGGCATATATGCTGAAAATGCCGTAGGCATGAACGATTTTGTAGCGGCGGATTTTAATCCGCCGAAAGTTAACCCTACTATTTAAGAGCCGTAGGCTCGGTGCATATAGATATGGGTCGAGCCTACGGCTCTTAATGAAGAGGTATAGACGTTTTCGGCGGATTGAAATCCGCCGCTACAAAATAGGTCGAGCCTACGGCTCTGCGTAACATCAATTAAATATTTTGAAACCATACATAAAATCTAAACTGCTGGTTCTCGCGCGCGCTTCGCTCGCGCAAAAGGTAGGAGACGTGGTTCGTTTTTCGGCGAAGCCGAAAAACGAACCACATTCCCCTCCCTCGCGCGAGCGAAGCGAGCGTGAGATGCAAAAAAGGCTTTTAGGTTATGCCCATCCCTCAAATAATAAAAAGTATGGAAAAGCAGAAATTGCTTCAAGTCGAGAATCTTCTCGTTCAATTTGAAACAGAAAATGGCAGGGTAACTGCCGTGAAAAATATCAGTTTTACTCTTTTTCGTGGTGAAACCGTCGGTATTGTGGGCGAATCGGGGTCGGGTAAATCGGTTACGTCCTTGTCTATTATGCGTTTAATCGCCGAGCCACCGGGGCGAATTGCGGGCGGTAAAATTACCTATTTTACTGAGGGGGGGGCAGCCGTTGACCTTTTGGCATTGACGGAAAAAGAAATGGAAGGTTATCGCGGTAATGAGTTGGCAATGATTTTTCAAGAACCCATGACTTCTCTCAATCCCGTTTATACCTGTGGAAACCAAGTAATGGAAGCCATTTTGACGCATCAAAACGTCTCAAAAGCCGAAGCCGAAAAACAGACAATTGCCTTGTTTGAAAAAGTCAAATTGCCTGACCCAAAACGGGCATTTACAAGTTTTCCGCATCAGTTGAGTGGTGGGCAGAAACAGCGCGTGATGATTGCTATGGCGATGTCAAACAACCCCTCAGTATTGATTGCCGATGAGCCCACAACTGCCCTTGATGTGACCGTCCAAAAGACTATTTTGGAACTGATGAAGGAGCTGCAAAGCGAAATGAACGCCTCAATTGTCTTTATTACTCATGATTTGGGGGTTATTGCTGAAATTGCTGACCGCGTTTTGGTGATGTACAAAGGCGAAATTGTTGAGCAAGGCGATGCGATGACTCTCTTTAAATCGCCGCAGCATCCTTATACAAAAAGCCTTCTGGCTTGTCGTCCGCCGCTTGGTGAACGACTTAGAAGGCTGCCTGTTGTGTCGGATTTTATGGAAGTCGAAAAGCAAGCTGACGGCTCAAATCGTATCATTGAAAAATCCAATTCGGTAGGTAAAGTACTGGCAGAAGTGCGGATTCCTCAGTCGGAAATTGATGCTCGATTGTCGGCATTGGTGCAAGGTGAACCCATTTTACGGGTCGAACATTTGAAAACATATTATCCTTCAAAAAGAAATTTTTGGGGCAAACCCGTTGAATTTGTGAAAGCAGTTGACGATGTGAGTTTTGAGGTTTATGAAGGTGAAACGTTGGGTTTAGTGGGCGAATCGGGTTGTGGCAAAACAACTCTGGGGCGGGCTATTCTCAAATTGTCGCCCGCTACTGAGGGGTCAATTTTTTACAAAGGGCAAGACCTCACCAAACTCAATGCAGTTGACATGAAGGCATTGCGCAAAGAGATTCAAATCATTTTTCAAGACCCTTATTCGTCCCTCAATCCAAGAATGACCATTGGTTCTGCCATTATTGAGCCGATGCAAGTACATAATTTGCACAATAACGATGCAGAGCGCAAGCAAAAAGTGATAGAATTGTTAGAAACTGTCAGTTTGTCAGCCGAGCATTTCAACCGTTATCCGCACGAATTTAGTGGCGGGCAACGGCAACGGATTTGCATTGCCCGTGCATTGGCTTTAGACCCCAAATTTATTATTTGCGACGAATCAGTATCCGCGCTCGATGTCTCTGTTCAAGCCCAAGTATTGAATTTATTGATTGATTTGCGCAAAAAAAGAGGATTTACCTGTATTTTTATCAGCCATGACTTGTCGGTAGTCAAATTTATTTCTGATAGAATGGTCGTGATGAATAAAGGTAAAATTGAAGAAATCGGCACGGCTGATGACATTTACGCTCACCCACAAAAGGATTATACCAAACGATTGATTGACGCGATACCGAAAGGAATTTAAGTAGCACGTGAAGACCTTTTGGAAAGTTGCAAACTTTCCAAAAGGTGTGTGGTAAGTTATTTTTTACAAATTTCCTATTGTTTTACAAATCGTTTGATTGATTGATAAACGCCTTGTTGTATTTGGAAAAAATAAACCCCATTTGGTAACTCCGAAGTTGCCACTTCGTCTTCAATAGAGCCTTTCACGCCAGTTATATTTTTTTGAATCCGCACCTGTCCCAACACATCAGTTATGCGGTATTCAATCGCTTGGCTTGTCATTGAAGTCAACTCAAAACGCAGACTATTTGTTGCTGGATTTGGAAAAATACTGAGGGGTATCGTATAGCGTTCTTCGTTACTCACTTTTGTTCCACAGTTGGACACAAACACGCGTGCCACCCATTCTGGACGGTCAATATACGGATTTCGGTTGCCTTGAATGGCATAAACGGCATTATTGCGGTCAATTTCTTTTTGAGAAACGGGGTCAGCCAAGTGCCAACGGTAGAGCATCGCCAAGTAAGCCGAATGAAAACCCGTATAAAAACTATCCGATAAAGCAATACCTGCTTCGGCGGTTGTTGTCGCAAAATTACTAATATTGTAGCGGGTAGCCATGTAGAAATAATTTCGGGCAAAGTCGCCTTTGTAAGCGTTTATGGGTTCAAAAACCTCTCCTGCGATGCCAGAAATACTTGAAATACCGTATTTGCAACCGTTTAACGAGGTAAATGAAGGGGCATTTGTCTCGCCATAAGGCTGATTGCCCCGCACACCGTTTACTTTCTTATCCGTCGGATAGACATTAAACAAGTCGGTGCCGGGTATGGGCATTGTGGCAGAAACCAAAGTTGTGCTACCGCCGTACCACGATTTTGGCATGGTGTGTTCGCGATTGTATTTTTGTCCTTCGATTGTGCCGAGTGTACCGTTGTCTTGGTCAGTGCCAAAAGTGAACAGATAAGGCGGTGTGCCATTTGGAACGTCAGAATACATATCCCAAACTTTTCCGTCGCTGCGTTTATCCGAACATTGGTAATCTGTCCAAAGTTGCGTGTAGGTGCGTCCTGTATGATTTGTGGTGATAATCGTGCGTAAAGCATTGAGCATTGGCGCGCAAGTCAACGTACCAACGGCAGCATAATACGTATTTATTTGAGCAGCAGTGGGTGCTGTGCCGCAAGTAACGGTGTTGGTGCTGGTGGTAAAACTACCCGAAAGTGGTGCCGTCGTAACGTAAGTAATGGGCGTTGTACAGGGATTAAAATTGTAAACTCGTACAAAATAGGTCGTGCCATTTGTCAAACCCGTTACCGAAACATTGCTGCCGATACCCGTATAAACAATCTGTTCACCCGATGAATAAACGGTATTTGCCGTGTAAGTTGTGCCATTTACGGGTGTTGTAAACGCGTTTTGAGTATTGACAATCACTAAAGTATTTGACCCATCGCCTTTTGTCCACGATATATTTGCACTCGTTGCCAAAGGAGACGTTACCAAAGCCGTTGCTTGGGTTGTCGGGGTCACACACGGGACAACGCCCGCTATTTGAATATCATCAATTTGCCAGTCTTTTGAAGCAGCAGCCGTGCCATAATAGCGAAATCCGAACCGCACATTTGTACCCGCAATTGCACTAATATCAATTCCCGAATGGCTTGCTGAGGCACTTAACGTTGAAGTTGTGTTATTGCTTGTGGCAACCGAAGCGGGGAGCGTGAGTGTAACCCAAGTCGTTGTTGAAGGGTCGCCCGTATAATTTGTGGTGTATTTGAGTTCTAAATTTGTGTTAGGTGCTGCGCCCGTTGTCGCGCCCGCGTAACGATTTTTAGACTTAAACGCAAAGGTTTCATTGGTGGCAATGTTCATGTTTATTGCGGGGGAGATGAGCCAATCTTGGTCATCTTCGTCACCAAAACCGTTGATTTGGGCATATCCACTCGTAAATCGCCAAATATCAGTTGGGCTTGCCACATCAACAGTAGTCCAATCGCCTGATGTATTTGTGCCAAAATCTTGGGCATAAATGATGGTTTGGGCGTTCATCCTACTGATGGAGGTAAAAAAAAAGAGTAGGAGCGCGGTAAACAGCGATAAATAGGTTTGTTTCATAAATAAATAGATTTGTGAAGTGAAAAAGTGTCGGTAGCACGGACTTTAGTCCGTGTCACCTTCGAGGTTTTAATTTATTTAACACGCTCTGCAACAATCATTTTTAAAACTTTTAACACCCGAAAAATGTCGAAAATCTCATTCGTACCAATCTCGAACATTAAATTCCAACATCTCTTGTAAGTGCGTAAGCGTGTCTTTTTTATAAGTTTTTTATAAGGTGTAATATCCGCTTTTTCTGATAGCCAATTATCAAGAACTGGAAGATGCTTCACTTGGTCTAAACCAAATGTGTCTTCAAGCCAACTGAGTCTGCACTCTCTAAATTTTTTTCTTGTTCCATTACTTTCAAATTCTCGGTAAAATTAATCTATTTTTTTAAATGGACAAAAAAGAGTGCGTTTTTAAGCATTTATACTGAGGGGTCTCTCAAAACAAAATTTGAAACCATACATAAAATCTAAACTGCTGGTTTTCGCGCTCGCTTCGCTCGCGCGAAGGGGGGAATGTGGTTCATTTTTCGGGCTTTGCCCGAAAAAATGAACCACCTCTCCTCCTTTTACGCGAGCGAAGCGAGCGCAAAAATGCCTTTTAATGCGTATTTTGAATTTATGTATGGTTTCAAAAAACAAAAAAGCCACTTCCGAAGAAGTGGCTTAGCCCATGAAAAACCAAACTTTAACCCTAAAAAATCTTTATTGAGTTATGAGTTATAACTCATAACTTACTTCACTTCTTCGTAAGTTGCATCTTCTACAGTTGCGCCTTTGCTGTCGTTAGACCCCTCAGTAGGTGCGTCATTTTGGGCTGTACCAGCACCACCATCTTGAGCTGCTGCATACATGTCTTGCGACGCTGCTTGCCAAGCGGTATTGAGTGCTGCCATAGCTGTATCAATCGCTGCTTCGTCTTGTGACGCATTTGCCGATTTCAAATCACCCAAAGCCGTTTCGATTGCGCCTTTTTTGTCCGCAGGAATCTTGTCGCCATATTCTTTCAATTGCTTGTCGGTTTGGAAAACAAGGCTTTCTGCTTGGTTCAATTTTTCAGCTTTTTCACGCGCTTTACGGTCAGAGTCAGCGTTCATTTCAGCATCTTGCTTCATGCGTGCCACTTCTTCTTTCGACAAACCAGTACCCGCTTCGATGCGCACCGTTTGTTGCTTGCCCGTACCTTTGTCCATTGCTGAAACGCTCAACATACCGTTTGAGTCAATATCAAATGTCACTTCAACTTGTGGTACACCGCGTGGTGCTGGTGGAATACCGTCCAAAACAAAACGTCCGATTGGGCGATTGTCGCGTGCCATTGGGCGTTCGCCTTGCAAAACGTGAATCTCGCAACTTGGTTGGTTATCTGCCGCCGTTGAATAGGTCTTCGATTTTTTGGTTGGAATTGTCGTATTGGCTTCAATCACCACGTCGTACATACCGCCCATAACTTCAATACCAAGCGACAACGGAGTAACGTCCAACAACAAAACGTCTTTCACTTCACCCGTCAATACACCGCCTTGAATAGCTGCACCGATAGCCACAACTTCGTCAGGATTCACGCCTTTATTCGGTTTTTTTCCGAAAAATGCTTCCACAACTTCTTGGATTTTAGGAATCCGCGTTGAACCACCCACCAAAATCACTTCGTCAATATCTGATGCCTTCACACCTGCATCTTTCAATGCCAAACGGCAAGGTTCAAGGGTACGTTGAACGAGTTGGTCAGCAATTTGCTCGAATTTTGCGCGGGTCAATTTAGTCACCAAGTGCTTTGGCATACCGTCAACCGCCGTGATATAAGGCAAATTGATTTCTGTTTCCTGACCGCTTGACAACTCAATTTTCGCTTTTTCTGACGCATCTTTCAAGCGTTGCAAAGCCATTGGGTCTTTACGAAGGTCAATATTTTCTTGATTTTTAAATTCGCTCGCCAACCAGTCCATGATAACGTAATCAAAGTCATCACCGCCCAAGTGCGTATCACCGTTTGTAGATTTTACTTCAAAAACGCCGTCGCCGAGTTCCATAACAGACACGTCAAATGTACCACCGCCTAAGTCATAGACAGCTATTTTCATATCTTTGTTGCGTTTGTCCATGCCATAAGCAAGGGCAGCCGCCGTTGGTTCGTTGATGATACGACGAACCGTTAAGCCCGCAATTTCACCCGCTTCTTTAGTCGCTTGACGTTGTGAGTCGTTGAAGTAAGCAGGAACAGTGATAACTGCTTCTGTCACGCCCGTACCCAAAAAGTCTTCCGCTACTTTTTTCATTTTTTGCAAAATCATCGCCGACAATTCTTGCGCTGTATAACTACGGTCGTCAATTTTGACGCGCACTGTATCATTGTCACCGCGCTCAACTTTATAAGCCGAACGTTCGATTTCTTTTTTGTTTTGCACTTCCGAATAACGTTGACCCATAAAACGCTTTATAGATGCAACTGTTTTAGTCGGATTAGTAATTGCTTGACGCTTTGCAGGGTCGCCAATTTTACGTTCGCCATTGGGCAAAAATGCCACAATGGACGGGGTGGTTCTGCGTCCTTCGTCGTTCGCGATAACAACGGGTTCGTTGCCTTCCATAACTGCTACGCAAGAGTTCGTAGTGCCTAAGTCAATGCCAATAATTTTTGCCATGATAATTAATTTCTATCGTTTTTATTTCTTTTTTGAAATAGCTTTGAAATTGTTTTTTATTAATTTTCATAATTGAAAACAATGACTTTCTTCAAACAAAATGCCATGCTGTTTTTTCTGCCATAATTGCCGTTTTTAGGAACAAATTGGCAGAAATAGCGATAAATAGGCTGACAAAACGGCAGTAGAGATGCACCGTTGTACGTTATTGTTGTACGTTATCAATGACTGCTTGTGGTTTTATTAAACTCTTTGTAAAACAATTTTTGAAACCATACATAAAATCTAAACTGCTGGTTCTCGCGCTCGCTTCGCTCGCGCGAGAAGGGGAATGTTGTTCATTTTTCGGGCAAAGCCCGAAAAATGAACAACCTCTCCTCTCTTTGCGCGAGCGAAGCGAGCGCAAAGAGCTACTTTAATACGTTTGAAATTTTTACGTATCCTTGTGAAAAGTGGTAGAAGTTATTTTAAATGAGGGGTGGGCATAACTAAAATTAAACGTTTTTTGACAAAAACGCTATGGTTTTGGTATCTTTTGCGCTCGCTTCGCTCGCGCAAAAGGGAGGAGAGGTGGTTCGTTTTTCGGCGAAGCCGAAAAACGAACCACATTCCCCTCCCTCGCGCGAGCGAAGCGAGCGCGAGATGCAAAAAACGCTTTTAGGTTATGCCCATCCCTCAGTTAGTATATTCGTAGCTTAGAATCGTAGTCGTTTTTTACATTTTTAGTAAGGGCTTCAAAATTCATTTATTCAAGTTTTTCAAAAAATAAATTCAAGTTTGGGACACACAATTAATAAATTAAATGTAATTTTACACATCGTTAGTATCGTAACCAAATTTATATTGACCCACACAATGCTTTTGGTATAGATGACAACGTAGATATTGACACCTCAAATCGGAGTCGTTTCTGATTTTAACCAAATCAATGTGGCTACCTTTTACTCATTATTTATCATTGAAATGAAAAAACACCTTATTGTCCCTCCCCTCAGTATTTTTCTCAGTATTTTCTTATTTTTCAACTGTTTAGCGCAAACGCCAGTTGCTTATTCCTCGCGCGGAGAAGTCATAGAAGGGGCAACTGCACCAAGTAGAATCTTGAATAAAAAAGTAAAATACTCTATTTATTTTCCTGCCGATTACGAATCATCTTCACGCTTATATCCTGTTGTTTATTTGCTGCACGGTTACTCGGGTGGCGAAGAAGATTGGGTTCAATCAGGAGAAGTCAATCGGATAGCCGACAAACTCATCGCCGCAGGTGAATTGCCCGATTGCATCATCGTTATGCCCGATGCTGAAAATACTTGGTATGTCAATGCACCAACTGGGCAGGGTGACTACGAAGATTTTTTCTTCAAAGAGTTTATTCCTTTTATTGATAAAACCTATCAAACCCGTGCAGAACGCGGCTATCGCGCTATCGTTGGCTTATCAATGGGTGGTTATGGGGCAACGCTCTACGCTTTAAAACACACCGACAAATTTGTTGCGGCGGCTGGATTGAGCGGCGCGTATTTTACAGATGCTGAAATGGAAAACGGGTCAGATGCCGTGTGGTCACAGTATTTTGCGGCTATCTATGGGGCTAATCTGGCAGGGAAAGCACGTATTTCTAAAGAATGGCAACAAAATTCAGTGTTCAATCTGATTGAAAAAACGCCCGTAGAAGACCTCAACAAAACCCGTTGGTATTTTGATTGTGGCGATGATGACTTTTTGTTTAGAGGCAATGCGGCTTTGCATGTTGAATTGGCAGAAAAAAAAGTAAAACACGAATTTCGGATGCGCGACGGCGGACATACTTGGTCGTATTGGCGAACAGGAATAGGGGAGGCGTTGAAGTTTTTGGGAGAAAGTTTTAGGCACTAACGGTGATTTTGATGCCTTCGGCGGGTGGAAGTTTATCACTTTTTTTGTTTGAACAGATTTCAAATACGCCGCCATTAACCGTTTCTGTTGTCAATTACGACAACAATCAGCATGGAGAAAACGAAAATTTGAGGATTGGCTGTTTGTTTGAAGGCATCAAAACGATGGCGGCGATTATGTTGTTGGAAAAATGAGCTTAAAATAAGCGACTCATAATAAAATACAAAATGGAAGGACACGTCAAACAGCCCAAACCTGTATAAAAAGTAGCCGTCAATGCGCCATAAGGCACGAGTTTTGGGTCAGTTGCTGCCAGACCTGCGGCGACGCCGCTTGTTGTGCCAATCATGCCGCCGTAAATCATGGCAGTATGTGGATTATTCAAACCAATATATTTAGCTACGAAAGGCGTGAAAATGGTCACTAAAATAGACTTCACGACACCCGCCGCAATGCTCAAAGCAATGACTTGTGAACTGGCGCCGATAGCTGTCCCTGTAACTGGACCTATAATAAAAGTACATGCGCCTGCGCCAATTGTCGTCATGCTTTTGGCATCTGTGTAACCAAACGCATAGGCGATAACTGCCCCGACAACAAACGTCAGAACAATGCCCAAACACAAGGACAAAACACCTGCAAAGCCTGTTTGTCTCATCACCACAAAACTTGCGCCCATTGCCGTAGAGACGATGGTAAAATCGCGTAGCATAGAGCCGCCTAATAAGGCAAAACCCGAAAATATCTTCACATCAGCAATTCCATTTGTACCACCTGTCATCTGTCCTCCCGCGTAGGCGAGGAGTAAACCGACAATAATGGCAATGGCAGCACCGGGTATTTTTTTATTCAGTACCTTATCTGAAAACACATTGGAGGCGTACATAATCGCGCCTGTTACTGCAAAAGCAACGATTAAACCGTTTTTTATTAAAAAATTGCTAATGATTTCCATGATTTTATTTTTTGTTTGACGACTTAAATGATTTTGAAATGATTGAAATCGCAGCAAAAGCCACAGCAGTAGGAATAATTCCCGCCAGAAGAGCGACAAAACCGCCTGACATTGCTGCATTGACATTTTGCGTGGCAGACATCGCCACAATGACAGGAATGTACATCTGACTCCAAAAACTAATACCTTTTTCGGTTTCTGGTGCGAGAAAATTCCGTTTTTGTAGCCAATTGCCCAACACAATCAGCAGAAGCATGGCAAAGCCAACGCCGCCTACATTGGCATCAATGCCCAATATTTTTCCTAAACCTTCGCCAAATAACTGCCCTGCAATGTAGCAAGTGGCAAGTAAGGCAACCCCATATATAGTCATTTTTTGATTGATTTTGTCAAAAATACGGTAATTATTTAGCTGAGTGATGGGCATAACCTAAAAGCGTTTTTTGCATCTCGCGCTCGCTTCGCTCGCGCGAGGGAGGGGAATGTGGTTCGTTTTTCGGCGAAGCCGAAAAACGAACCACGTCTCCTCCCTTTTTGCGCGAGCGAAGCGCGCGCAAAACATCTGTTTTTAATCAAAAAACGATGTTTTTAGGTTATGCCCACTCCTCAATTACTTAGCTTTAAACGTCCAAGTTACCTTCGTTACTGATACGGTTTCTCCCGTTGCTTGTACGCCTTTTGAGGTCATTGTGATAGATTGTGGCGTTTTTGTTTGAATAGCACGCTCTACAACTTCAAACACTTCTGCCCCTTGTTCGCAGGTGAAAGTGGTCAAAGATGTTGCTTTTTTCGTAAACTGTACTTCGATGTGGCTCACCAAAATCGAGACTTTACCGCGTCCTTCAATGGCAAGCATACCCAACAAACCCGTTGACATTTCGGCAGCCGCAGCTTGTGCAGCGAAGTAAATAGAATTGAACGGGTTTTGGCTTCGCCAGCCGTAGGGTAGGGTGGTTTGACCGCGTTCAGGCGTGATGTATTTGACGCGAACGCCCATAAACAAGGCAGCAGGCAGTTTTGACAACATGAAAAACCACATTTTTAATGGGTTGTTCAAGTTTGCTAAATGCCGTTCTTGGCTTTCTGAAAGCCTTGATACAGAGCGGGTGGAAGATTTCAAATGTCAAATTTAAAAGTGTAATAAATTAGTTTTCAATCTTTTGCAAAATAGAATGGCTGTTTGACAGCAATTTCCGCTTTGGGATTTTCGGGCGGCGTAGCTGCCTAATATCGGTAATATTTAAAGACAATTTACTAATTTTTATGCGGTGTAACCGCTAAACAGTCGGTTTAGCGGTTACACCGCTTAGTAAACCCTATTTTTTCGTTGAGTATTACCGAGATTAGGCAGCTACGCCGCCTGTGAAAAGCCAAAGCGGAAATTGCTGGCTGTTTGACAGTTTTAGTTTCGTGTTTTCACGCCATTTAAAAGCCAACACCACTAAAATTGTCAAACATAAAATCAAAAATCACCCTCCAAACCCATCATCAGCCGCTTTTGGTTTTTTCTTCGCGGGTACTGAGGGGGTCGGTGTTGTGGTGGCTGCTGGTTTTGTACCTGTTGGTGCGGCAGGTGTTGTGGGTGCAGGAGAACGTGACGATGTTTCTTCATCTTGGAAACGATTTGGGTCAAATTCAGACGGCACTGCCTCTGTTGGCAAGCCTGAAGGTCCGCCCGATTCTTGATATTGAGCGCAGTCTAAGGTGATACCTAAATCACCATTTGGTACAACAAATTTTGCACTCGCATCGAACAATGGCATGTTTTTTTCGATTTTTTGCAAGGTTTTTGCAAAAAATGGACGTGCCATGGCTGACCCTTGACCGTCTTCAATCCGTAAAAAACGAATGAATTGGTCTTCACCACCTACCCAAGTACCCACCACAAGTTTGGGTGAAATACCCATAAACCAACCGTCACGATAATCATTAGTAGTACCCGTTTTACCACCTACTTGGCTTTTCAAATCCTTGATAATTGGTGCGGCTTTGGTATTGTATTCCAACATGCGAGTCATTACATACGCTACATTTTTAGGTAAGGCTTGGCGGGTTTCGGGGATTCCTGTGTATAAAATTCGCCCAGATTTGTCTGTAATTGTTTTAATGTATCGAGGGCGGACAAACATGCCTTGATTGGCAAAAGTCGAGAACGCGCCTGTCATTTCCATAACCGTCAAGTCGGCAGCTCCCAATACGATTGCTGGACTTTTTGGTACACGGAAACTACCATTTGAGGACTTAGCGTCCACATCAATCCCCATTTCACGGACAATTTCGCGGATTGGTTGCGTTGAACCCATTTCTTTTACGAGGGAAACAGAAGCCGTATTTTTTGATTCTTTCAAAGCGTTCCAGAGGGTAATCCAGTTACCCGAAAAACCACCAGAGTTTTTGGGCGACCACGCAGAAGCCAGACCAAAAGAACCTTCACCTACACCAATTGTTTGTTGCACATCGTGGATAGATTTGCACGGTGAAACACCCATATTGACGGCTGCACCATACACAAACGCCTTGAATGTAGAGCCAACTTGTCGGTCACTGCGCACGTGGTCAACTTGAAAATATTTATGCCCAATGCCACCTACCCAAAACTTGACTTGTCCATTGGTAGGGTCAATACCCAAACCACCTAATTGTAAGTGCATACGGTGATAGCGAATCGAGTCAAGAGGTGACATTGTTGTATCGCGTTCGCCCGTTGCATTATGGGCAAAAACACGCATTTTAACGGGTTTTGCGAAATCTGCTTTGATAGATGTTTGCAAAGTATTCCAATTTATTCTGAGTTTTGACCAACTTGGGCTTGCCATGATTTTGCGGTACATCTCCGCCCGTTTCGCTGATAAACTATTGGTTTTCATCATTGAGTCAAAGAAACCTGCTTTTTGTTCTTCTTTGAGCATATTGAGAATATCGGAATCCATGACGGAAAAACCATCAAATTCGGTTTCAATATCATCAATAATATCGTCCATCATCTTGCCGCGTTGCAATTGGTAACGGGTAGAATTTCGGATTTGTCCTTGGAGTGTTGAAAGCCTAATTCTTATCATATCCTCTGTTGTTTCGGCATCGCGATAAGTCCATGGGTCTTTGCCTTTCCAGACCTTAAAATATTTTGCTTGCAAAGCCGCCATGTGTTCTTTCATGGCTTCTTCGGCATAGCGTTGCATGTCGGCGTCAATTGTGGTGTGTACTTTCAAACCGTCGCGGTAAACATCATACAATGAACCATCTGCTTTTGTAATTTTTTTATCTTTTATAATACGTTTGACTTCATCAGCAAGCGTTGTGCGGAAATAAGTTGCCAAACCGTCGTTGTGCGTGCGGGTTTTGAAACGCGAAATGTCTAAAATTCTTTTTTTAGCCGCTTCACATTCTGCGGCTTTCAAAAAACCTGCTGTTACCATTCGGTTTAAGACCACATTACGGCGTACTCTTGTGCGTTCATTGCGGCGAACAGGATTAAAAAGCGAAGAATTGTTGCACATCGCCACGAGTGTAGCTGCTTCTTCAAGTGATAGTTTTTCGGGTAATTTGTTGAAATATACTTCCGACGCAGCACGAATTCCGTGCGCATTGTACCCAAAGTCGTAGAAATTGAGGTACATGGTCAAAATTTCTTCTTTCGTGTAGGCGCGTTCCAACTTGACCGCCGTAATCATTTCACTGAGTTTTCGATAGTAGTAACCCAACGCTTTTTCTAAGAAATTCATGTTTTTAAAATCGCGGTCACTGTACAGCAATTTGGCTAACTGCATCGAAATTGTCGAGCCACCACCTTGTCCTTTTTGAAATAAGAAGACACCTTTCAGCACCCGTGCTAAGGCTTCGGGGTCAATGCCCGAATGTTTGAAAAAACGACTATCTTCCGTTGCAACGAGAGCCGCAACAAGGTGTTTAGGCAAATCTGCAAAACGCACAGGTGCGCGATTTTCGATGTACAGACGTCCTAAAACTACGCTGTCTCCTTCTGCTAAAACTTCGGAAGCGAGGTTGAGTGAGGGATCTTCTAATGTTTTGAAAGAAGGTGTGAACAGCGAAAAAAGGAGAATACTTAGGAGTAAAGCCCCCAAGCCGCCCCAAAATATTTTCCAAACATAGCTTGTCCATGTTTCATGTGTGTTCACACGAAGCGCGTAAGGGGTTACTTTGGGTGTATTCGGTTGCGCTTTGTAATCAGTCATATCTTTAATTTTATTACAATTGAACGGGTGTTATAGTCTTATTTGTGTCTATTGCTTGCTTCGCTCGCAGAAGGGAGTATTGTGGTTTATTTTCGGGCAAAGCTCGAAAATGAACCACAATACTTCTTTTTACGGCAAGACTCGTCCTTCAAACGCCGCTAAAGTAAAAATTAAAGCGGTCTTACAGCATATTTCTCCAAAAAATCTTCCAATTCTGTTAAAGTATCGGGCGAACCAATAGCAATTGTGATATTTTGGTGCAGATTTTTGGGCTGAATATCCATAATTCGATTACGCCCCAGTGTAATGGCTTTGCCACCTGCTTGCTCCACGACAAAGGCTAAGGGCGAACATTCGTAAAGCAAACGAAGTTTGCCTTTAGGATATTTTCGTGTATTGGGATACAAAAAAATGCCTCCTTGAAATAAAATACGGTGAATATCGGATACCATCGAACCAATATACCGCAGACTGTAATTCATGTCTGAACAATGGTCAATATAACGCCTCATTTCAACGTCGAATTTCAAATAATAACCTTGATTGACCGAATAAGATGTCCCGGTTCTTGGCATTTTAATATTGCGATGACTTAAACAAAACTCACCAATGGAAGGGTCGAGTGTAAAACCATTGACACCATTGCCTGTTGTGTAAACGAGAAGAGTAGAAGTGCCGTACAAGACGTAACCTGCTGCAACAAGTGCCGTTCCTTTTTGCAAAAAGTCTTCCATTGTCACCGATACTGAGGGGTCGCTGATGCGGTGATAAATACCGAAAATAGTACCTACGGATACATTGACGTCAATATTGGAAGACCCATCTAAAGGGTCAAAAACGACGATGTATTTTGCGGGTTTGGCATTAATTTGTGGAATTTCAATAAATTCTGACAATTCTTCGCTTGCAATCGCGCAACATTCGCCTGAATTGCTCAGACATTCAATGAGTTTTTCATTGGCATACATATCCAATTTTTGAACGGTGTCGCCAGAAGCATTCTGAGAGCCGTCTTTGCCTAAAATATTGACAAGCCCTGCTTTGTTGACTTCTCGGTTGACAATTTTTGCGGCAACGCCAATGTCTCTAAGTAAGCCTGTGAGTTCGCCTGTTGCGTGCTCAAAATCGTTTTGCCGACGAATGATGAATTCGTCAAGGGTGATAATTCGATCCATTAATAATTTGGTTAGTAGTAAAAAAAAAATAAGTAAATAATTACTTAGCCCATAGCTCGCTTCGCCCGCAAAAAAAATGGAATGTGGTTCGTTTTTCGGGCTTTGCCCGAAAAACGAACCACCTCTCCTTTTTTTGCGAGCAAAGCGAGCGCGTGACTAAGTAATTGAGGATGCGCATAATCTAAAAGCGTTTTTTGCATCTCGCGCTCGCTTCGCTCGCGCGAGGGAGAGAATGTGGTTCGTTTTTCGGCGAAGCCGAAAAACGAACCACGTCTCCTCCCTTTTGCGCGAGCGAAGCGCGCGCAAAACATCTGTTTTTAATCAAAAAACGATGTTTTTAGGTTATGCCTACTCCTCGACTAAGTAATTACAAAAATAATTTGGTTAGGAAACCCAAGTTTAAAACTTAGGTTTTGAAACCATACATAAATTCAAAATACGCATTAAAAGGCACTTTTGCGCTCGCTTCGCTCGCGCAAAAGGAGGAGAGGTTGTTCATTTTTCGGGCTTTGCCCTAAAAATGAACAACATTTCCCCTCTCGCGCGAGCGAAGCGAGCGCGAGAACCAGCAGTTTGGATTTTATGTATGGTTTCAAAACTTAGGTTAGGAAATAAAGTGCAAAGATAAGGTCATAGAACAAAAAATGAAGAATTAATACTATACATTTGTTTTTTTTGCGAGCGAAGAGAGGGTTTAGGAGGTAAGTTATTTTTTGAAAAACCTTTTGGAAAGTTCGCAACTTTCCAAAAGGTGTAGGGTAAGTTATTTTGTAATTACTTAGTCACGCGCTCGCTTCGCTCGCACGAGGGAGAAGAGGTGGTTCGTTTTTCGGGCTTTGCCCGAAAAACGAACCACATTTCCTTTTTTTGCGAGCGAAGCGAGCTATAGGCTAAGTAATTACGTTATTTTTTACAAATTT
Organism: Saprospiraceae bacterium; assembly: GCA_034520175.1. Lineage (GTDB taxonomy): Bacteria > Bacteroidota > Bacteroidia > Chitinophagales > Saprospiraceae > JAAFJT01. The sequence continues at coordinate 40,181 of JAXHNU010000011.1, read as the reverse complement.
CTTTATTTGAAAAAAATCGAAGACGTAGAATCAATCTTAAAATAATTATCGGGATTGCAAGACGAGTGAACGACGTAAAAATTATCTAATTTATACGCCGTGACAATTGCCGTATCCGTGGGTGTTTTGATAATAAGACGGTTAGATATTTTACGGTCTGCCAATAAATCACGGTCATTGTCGTAAAACACACCCCCACTCAGTAAATCGAGGTTTTCGACGTAATTTTGAAACACAATAGGTTCAATAAAAAAACGATTTCGGTTTTGCCATACAGAATCGCGAAGGCTACGGCGGAAAAAAACTAAGGTATCGGTTGGACTTTGAAAGGCTATTTCAGCCGCTTGGTTCAACGAAAAATCGAACAAGCGACGGTTGCGATAATCATCAAAATTGCGGCTCAAAATATTTGTCCAATCTCCGCGCACCCCATTCAGCAAACGCTCATTGCCCAAGCGTACAAAGGTCAAATTTTCATTCGATAGGGTGTCATACGCTCTATTATATATCGAAAAAAAGTGTTTGTTACCATTTTTTCCTACCAAATTAACCCGCCATTGAGGAGCAGCTACCCCCTCAGTATTTGCCTCCGTTTTGACTGCTAAACGCTCCATATTGCTGAAAAGACTTAAATACGGACGCACCGAATCGTCGGGCAAACGCAGTGTTACATTGTTTTTGACCACCAACCAATTGGTATCTTGGCGCGAAAAAGTAAGTTCTTCACCAACAGAATTTTGAATCATAAAACTTTCAAGCATACTGGGCGGTATAGTAAAAATGGTTTTGGCGGAAGGCGTTTTTTGCCAAGCCAAGCCTCTGTCAGTTCCCACTTTAACGACATACAAAACAAGGCTGAGAAGCCACGTCCAGCGTATAAATTTATTGCGTATCAAGAGACGATACGCCCCTCGTATAAGTTTTCTCATGTGTAAGATTAATTATAATTGCTGTTTTGTAATTATTTAATCACGCGCTCGCTTCGCTCGCGCGGGAAAGGAGAGGTGGTTTGTTTTTTGGGTAAAGCCCGAAAAACAAACCACATTCCCCTTTTTTGCGAGCGAAGCGAGCAAAAATGTATAGTAATTTAACCAAAATTAACCGTATTCGTCTTTTGGGGATTAGGTCTAATCAATGCTTACGCGCCTTAATCATATCAAGACGGTCTTGCACCATTTGTATATAATGCACATTGCCTGTCAAATCGGCTTCATCGAAGCCATCTTTTACGGCTTTTTGCATAAAACCCCATACAGCCCAATATTTTTCACTTTTACACCACGGACGGCACGCGAAATGTAGTTCATCGGCTGTAAAACTTTCTAAAAAAATCTCCGTAGCGGGGTCTTCCAGCACATCGGGGCAACTGGCAACTGCCTTTTGTAAGACTTTTAAAACAGTGTCCACACTATTGGGTTCATCAACAATAAACGACATATCCACGCGGCGTTGTCCAAGACTTGTATGGTTGATGATATTGCCTGATGTAATAACTCCGTTTGGAATGATGATGTGCCGATTGTCACGTGTACGTAATATAGTGTTAAACACTTGGATTTCCTCAACAAAACCTTCGGCATCGCCCGATTTTATTTCATCGCCTACGCGGTAAGGTTTCAGAACCAAGAGTAAAATACCGCTTGCAAAATGCCCTAAACTGCCTTGTAATGCCAAACCAACGGCAAAAGCCAATGCGCCAATAAGGGCAAGAATAGAGGAAATTTCAAAGCCAAAAATACCCGCCACAATGACAAATAAGAAAAACTTTAAACCCACATCTACTAAAGATACAAAAAAAGGTCTGATTGTGGGGTCAATGTTACGGGAAGTTAAAGTCATATTGGTGAGTGTACTGATTTTGCTAATCACCCGCAAACCGACCCACAATATAATACCAGCCATCAAGACTTTAGGCACAAAAATGACTGCCCAATCCATCGCCATCACGAGATAGCGTTCAAAATTGTCCATAAAAAAATAAATTAGATTTAAAATATAAAAAATAAGTAGCTATTTATAAATAATCGCTACTTTTAATCACACGCCTTTGCGCTCGCTTCGCTCGCGCAAAGGGAGGAGAGGTGGTTCATTTTTCGGGCTTTGCCCGAAAAACGAACCACCTCTCCTTCCTCGCGCGAGCGAAGCGAGCGCATCTACACTACATCTTTAAATTTCAAATCTTTGAAATTCTCGTTATCGAAACATTTGATAACAATCATTCAAGTCGTATTTTCGTGGGTTCGGGTCAAGGTTTATCGTCAAAGACAATTCGTGCGAACCACCTGTTTTTGTCCCAAAGACGCCAACAGGAAAATCGTAACTGTAACCAACTTTGAAATAATCTTGCCTAAAACCGACCGTAAAAATCACAGATTCTGAGTTTGAAGGCGTTTGGCGATACCACAATCCTGTAAAAATCGAACCAAAACCCGCATACGCGCCACCCACAACCTGCAAAAAATCACTTTGTTTCACGACCAATAAAGAGGGCGTAACAAAAGATTTTGGGCGACTGCGATTGCCTTTTTTAAGCGTAATTTCATACCCGCCGTGCAATGACCACCGAATTGGCAGACCTACACGAAGGTTTTGATTGGCATTTATAAAACCTTCATTCGGGGTTGCTAAATGTTTGGCGGATACGCCCACGTAAAAATTTTGGGCATTGATAAGTAAGCCCGTTGATAGGTCAAAGAGACTATTATTCAATTCTGTTGGGCGCACTTCTTGCGTTGGGCGTGGTGTACCGTCGGGGTTAAAACCACCTGTGATTGGGTCAAGTTGGTCGTAAAAAACCAATTTATCCCAATTCAAACTTGATTGAATCAAACCTGCTTCCACGCCTATTTTAGCTTGAATATCTTCGCGAATATTCACTTTATAAGAATACAAAGCACTGGCATACGTCTTTTTGAAGATACCTTGCCCCGCATCGTCCGTCATAATAGAAATACCAATGGCACTATTCGATTGCCTCAGCCCTTGGTCATAACTGATGGCAAAGGTTGAATAAGCCGCACCACTGACGAAACTCGGGTATTGCATACGATAATTCGCCGCAATAAACGGTGCTTGCGCTGTTCCCGTAAATGCAGGATTCAGTTGCAACGGGGCTGCATAGAATTGACTGAAAATAGGGTCTTGGGCGAATAAAAAACTACCCCTCAGTAAGAGGAAACAAAATAACAGTGTTTGAAAACGTTGGTGCATTTTAATCAGTTTTTATTTAAAAGAACGAACAACAGATGAAAATCGAGTGCCAATGTAAAACGAATATACTATCCTTTTTTATTTTACACAAAAAAAACGTAAAAACTACCCTTTTTATGTTGCAGTAAAAACTTCAACACCGAAATTTACGTCTTTAATGTTAGAATTTTAGCTGTAAAGCAATACCAGTAGTTACAAAAAAAACTTATGTAAATCACTACCTAAAACTTGTATTTTTCAAAATAAGCACCTACATGCCTTGTTTGCTACACTCAAGCCCCCTACATTTGTGATAGAAAGACGGAAACAACGTCGTTTCTCAATGAAAAACATAAAAAATAACTTTTGACAGAAAATTAAATTCCCCCGACCCGATGGTATAGTTGGGACAAATCCAAAAACAACATGTTTTCCCCGTTTTGGAATAATGAATCATTGCCTCCCACGCATTAAATGATGTCCAGAATATAACGTGTTGCTTTAATTTCCCTTTGATATTTTTTATTACAAGTCTGCTTCCCCCTTGCTTGGTGTTTTGCGCCCTGTACAAGCGTCTATTTTGAATATTACTCTTTGACCACTATCTTTTTTACAACTACGTACACATGCAACAACACTTCTACGCTTTACGCAATTCATTTGCTGCTATTTTAGTACTTGTACTCGTTTCAACTGCCTCTATACTGAGGGGTCAAACTTTGTACATCGGTGCTAATAATGGCGATTGGGCAACAGCTACTAACTGGAACAATGGCTTGCCTTCTTCATCAAATCCACCGACAGTGACGGGCGGTGCAGTAGTGAATATCAATGGTACTTTGACCATTGATTATGTCATTCAAAATTTCGGTACTATCATCAATCTTGGTACAACTACCGTTTCTACGGGTAGTATATCGAGTGGTGGCGCATTGGAAAACCAAGGCACTTTGACCGTTAGTGCGGCGGGAAGTATAACAAGTTCGGGCGGCATGTTAAACTCTGGAACGTTTAATAACTTGGGCAATGTCAACTCAAATTCGGCGTGGACAAACGCTCCAACGGGTGTTTTGAACAATTCTGCTACTTTTATGCAGCTTGCACCCATGACAAATGACGGCACAATTACAAACCTCGCTGGGCTATTTTCATCTCCTCAAGCTATCACAAACAACAAAATAATTGACAACAAATTAGGTGCAAGATGGGTGATTGACTTCGGTGGTTCATTCCAAAACTTGGTGGGTAGCGCGCTTACAAACGCGGGTACTGTTCAAAATTTAGGTACATTTACGAATAACACAACGGTAACGAATTTTGGTGTTTTTAACAACAATAGTACACATATTTGTACGGGTATCTTCAACAACGAGAGTGGCGGTCTATTGGAAAGTACAGCTACGCTCAATCTTTCGGGTCTGATGAACAACAAAATAGGGGCATCGGTAAGAACAAGTTTTAGATTCAATATTTTGGCTTTGGGTTACGTCGCCAACTTTGCGTCGTTTACCAACAATGACCAAGTAAGTATCGCTTTGGCTGGTACTTTCAGCAACGAAATAGGGGCTACAATGCCATTGGGTGCGGGTTCAAAAGTATTGAACGCTGGATATTTGAAATTTGCTTTAAATTCTTCAACAAGTGGTAGTGGCGAAATCAATAATTCAAGCGTATTTGATAATCATGGTTCAGTCATTAGCGCGGGCGGTGGCAAGGTCATCAACTCTGGGACACTGAACAACTTTGGTCTCATCAAAGATGCAAATATTCTTGATAATTCTGGAACGTGGAAAAATGAAGGCACAATTGAGAACAACAACGGTGCAATGTGGACAAACACGGGTACAGTTGAAAATAGAATCAGCGGTAAAATCATCAATAAATACGATATTTTTAATAAACCAAACGCGACATTCACAAACAACGGTACGTTTACAAACAATGTGCGCTTCACGAACGAAGCAGGTTTTACGAACAATGCTTATGTGTTGAATATCGGTGATTTTCTTAATAAACTAAGCAGCACTTTCACCAATAATGAGGTGATTGAAAACCGCGAAGGCGCGATTGTGAATGAGGGAACGTTGACAAATACCAAGACCATATATAACTCAAATTGCGCAGTTTTTTCCAATAGAGCAGCTTTAAGCAATACAGGACGCATTGAAAACACTGGTTTGGTGTTCCAAAAAGGCAGTTTGATAGGCAATGCAATTGTGGCTATAACGGGCTGGGTTCAAAACAGTACAACATCAGATGCTGCTATTTGTCGAACTTCTTTGCAGGCGGGAACAGATGTTGTGGGCGAGGCTAAAGTATATGGTCAAAACCCTTTGTTGGCTAATTTGGGTATTGACGAATGTGCAAATTTTCAATATGCAGTGGACAATACAACCCGTGCGGTGTATTCATGTTCAAAAGTTGGACAAACATTTTCTGTGCCTTTCAAATTATTGACGCGCACCAATGATTCATTGACTTGTACTGTTCCAATCACCGTTTTTGATGGTGTTCCGCCTGTTGTGGCAAATTGTCCAACTAATATCACGATTTTGACTGACCAAAATACAGCAACCCACAGTTGGGCAACCATTACAGCAACGGACAATTGTTCGCCAACAGTGAACATTGTGTCAACAAAAGCAAGTGGTTCAGTATTCGAGTTAGGGACAACAGAAGTTATCATAACAGCAAGTGATACGTATGGCAACAACGGTGATTGCCGCTTCAAGGTAACAGTTCAAAAAATTGTAGCGACTGGTACATGCACGGCTGCGGACACGACACCGCCTGTTTTTACGGATTGCCCTGCTAATATCAGCGTTGACGCGCCAAACGGTGGTCTCGTAGTAGCTTGGACACCCCCCTCAGTATCAGACGCTTGTTTGCCAATTGTTTTAACCGCAAATGCAGCACCGGGACAATTTTACACGGCTGGCGGTTATCCCGTAATTTACACGGCTAAAGATGCAAAAGGCAACACATCAACTTGCGCTTTTACAATTACAGTAATAGGCGGCGGTGCTGACCCTTGTTTGACAGATACCATAAAGCCTACTATAAATTGTCCAACAAATATTTTTGCAACGACCAATAGCACAATTGTTGGCGCAGTCGGAATTTGGCGCAGCCCTTCGGTAACAGACAATTGTGGATTTGTTAACTTGACATCAACGGCAAATTCGGGTACAATTTTTCCCGTTGGTGCAACTAACGTCACTTATACCGCAACAGACGCTAAAAACAATACAGCAACTTGTACATTTGTCATAGTAGTAGCGGCAACAAGTCCGTGCACAGATGACGTAACAGCACCCACTTTAGTTTGTCCTGAAAATGTGGTCGTCAACACAACAACCGCAACAGCAACCGCAACTTGGACAGTACCTACACCAACCGATGCGTGTGGTGTGACACTCAACGGTACACGTACACCAAACAGCACATTTGAGTTAGATTCAACATTCGTCACTTACACCGCTACTGACAATGTGGGCAATCGCTCAACTTGTACATTTGCGGTAGTGGTTAAAAACGCTTGTTTCTCTGACACAACAAGACCCACTGTCACGGGTTGCCCCGCAAATATCACCGTGAATGACACAGGCGCAGCCACAACAGGTGTTGCTACTTGGACAGCACCCGTGGCAACAGACAATTGCAGTACGCCTACGGTTGTGAGTAACTTTAATTCGGGTCAATCGTTTCCACTTGGCACAACAACCGTGACTTATACGGCAACAGATTTGAAAGGTTTGACGGCTACTTGTTCATTTACAGTAACTTACACCAATGCGTGTACAAACGACTCGATACCGCCAAGTTTCGGTTTGACTTGTCCAAGTAATAGAACAACAACGTCTTCAAATGGAGCGTGTGTGATATACGGTTTCAACGCGCCAACGGCAACAGATAACTGTGGCACCCCCTCAGTAACAAGCACTTATGTCAATGGTTTTTGCTTCCCAATTGGTGTAACACCTATCACTTACACTGCAACAGACGCTAAAAACAACAAAGCGACTTGTACATTTACGGTAACAGTTACAATCGCAATTACCAATACGTGTGCAAATTCAGCGTCAACGGGTGGCATTACTCGCGAGTTTTTCCAATTGACTGCCACAGTTCCGACATCGCCCGTACTCGTACCAACGACTGCACCAACAACGACAAGCATCTTGGCACGTTTTGAAGCACCGCAAAACGTTGCGGACAGTTACATTCAACGAGTTCGCGGATTTTTACGTCCAACGGTTTCTGGAAACTACACATTCTACGTAACAGGCGACGCTAACAGCGATCTATACCTCAGTACATCAACTACCCCTGCGGCGAAAACCCGTATCGCTTTTCTTAGTGGCTTTACTAAAAACAATGAATTGACCAAATATCCGAGCCAAAAATCAGCAATTGTGGCTTTAGTAGCGGGTCAAAACTATTATATTGAGGGTGTTCAACAAGAAAATAGTGGCAGTGACAACTTAGCAGTGTATTGGGTTGTGCCAAATACAACCACGCCCGTCATTATTCCAGGTGCTAATCTCGTGCCTTTCTGCCAAAATTCAACGGTTTGTGCAACACCAACCAATTTGGCACTCAACAAAACAGCAACGCAGTCGAGTAATTATTTATTACTACAAGGTGCGGCATCAAAAGCCGTAGATGGCAATACAAATGGCAACTACAACAGCGGTTCGGTTACGCACACGGCTTGCGGCACACAGGATTGGTGGCAAGTGGATTTAGGTGTGGTTGCAAATATCACGCAAGTAAAATTATGGAACAGAACGGATTGCTGCGCTGATAGATTAAAAAATGTTTATTTAATCGTGTCAAATACTCCTTTTGCGACCAATAGTTTGACGACTTTGCGCAATACAGCAGGTGTTTTCGTGATAAACATTGCTTCAGTTGCTTTAAATGCCACAATTGATGTCAACAGAACAGGACGTTATGTGCGGGTTCAATTGGGTGCTTCAGGTTGTTTGAGTTTGGCAGAGGTTCAAGTTTTTGGTTGCGCTGCTACTCCTGTAATCAACAATCCGTGTTCAATTGCGGGTAGTGTGGTTTACGAGCGTTGGAACAATTATGTCAACACTGTTCGGTCATTGCCTGTACGTGTACCAACAACTACGCCGTCTATTGCGCAAACACAAGGCAACACACAAGGCTTTTGGAACATTGGAGATAACTACATGACGCGGGTTCGGGGTTATATCAAACCAACAACAACGGGTGTTTACAGCTTCAATGTGACGGGTGATGACAACACAGAATTGTACTTATCGCCAAGCAGTTCTCCAACAGCTATGACGCGCATCGCTTCTATTACTGGTTGGACTTTGCAAAATGATTATACTAAATTCTCAAGTCAAACATCAGCAAATATCACATTGACGGCTGGGCAATTGTACTATTTTGAAATGCGTCAAGTTGAAGCTGGCGGTGGTGACGGCTGGAATATTTTTTGGAAAACACCAACAAACACAACTTGGCAAATCATTCAAGCACAAAATTTGGCGCGTCCTTGCGTGAATAACGTATTTGCAGCAACGTCAAAAGAGGTGTTCACTTTTGAAGCAAGAGCAGATGTAAACCAAGCAAAATTGCAATGGGTGAGCAACGGCGGCGACAAAAACGACTACTACGAAGTAGAACACTTGAATGAAGCGGGTAAGTTTGAAACAATCGGTACAATCAATGCGGCAACTGCCACAACAGAAGCAGAATCGTTCTCTTTCACCGATGCAAATCCATTAGACGGCGACAATTCTTACCGCATCAAAACGGTAGAAAACGCAGGAAATATAAAATTGTCGGACATTAAAACAGTCACTTTTGTCAAAACAGACGGTGTCCGTTTGTTCCCGAACCCTGCAAATGACTATGTGGATATTGATTTGAAAAAATACGACGGCTTGCAAGTAACAATTACCCTTTACAATCAATTTGGTAAAATTGTGCAAACGGCGCACATCGAAAAAGCATCTTCTGCACCTTTCCATCTTGAATTTGGTGAGGTAACAACGGGTATGTACCTCATGCGCGTTCAAGCACAAGGCAAACGGGAAGTGATGCGGAAATTGCAAATAACGAAGTAAGTTATGAGTCATGAATTATGAGTTATAACTTAAAAGGTAATTACTTAGCCCGCGCTCGCTTCGCTCGCGCGAAGGGCGGAGAGGTGGTTCATTTTTCGGGCAAAGCCCGAAAAATGAACCACATTCTCCTCTTTGCGAGCGAAGCGAGCAATAGGCTAAGTAATTACCTAAAAGATAATTTACTGTCAGAGTTAATTGCGATGCAAAAGGCTTTCCGACTTGTTCGGAAAGTCCTTTTGTTTTTACACGTGCATAGACAAAATTATTTGTAATTCTTAGTCTATTGCTCATCATTTCCGTAGTTTTGTTGTAAGCAAAGCTACGGAAATTATCTTTTTTTGCCTATTTCCGTCAATTTGCTTATAGCAAAGTGCCGTGAATAATATTTTTTGTATCTTTATGGCTCAAGAAGTCGGGTAAATACTTAGTCGAGGAGTGGGCATAACCTAAAAACATCGTTTTTTGATTAAAAACAGATGTTTAAGCGTGCGCTTCGCTCGCGCAAAAAGGGAGGAGACGTGGTTCGTTTTTCGGCGAAGCCGAAAAACGAACCACATTCCCCTCCCTCGCGCGAGCGAAGCGGGCGCGAGATGCAAAAAACGCTTTTAGGTTATGCCCATCCCTCAAGTAATAGCTAAAGTAAATCATCGTAACTATTTAGCTACGTGCCTTTTGCGCGCACAACGACAGGAAAAGAGGTGGTTCATTTTTCGGCTTGCCGAAAAATGAACCACATTCCCTCTTTCTGTGCGAGCGAAGCGAGCGTGTGGTAAACAGTTACAAATAATCAATCAATATGGAGCAGATAGCAGGTAGAAAAGAAGAGATAGCTTTGTTGGAAGGCTTAACAAAGGTACAGAAATCCGCCTTTGTTGCGGTTTACGGGCGTCGGCGCGTCGGCAAAACGTATTTAATTCGCACGGTGTTTGACAATCAGTTTTGTTTTCAAACCACTGGTTTAGCAAAAGTTGGTTTTCGGACTCAATTAGCAAATTTTCATACCTCGATGGTCAAGTATTTTCCACAAATGGAACACAAAGCAATAGCTAAAAACTGGTTTGCTGCATTTTTGCATTTAAGCGATTGCTTAGAAAACGATCAGCGTGCCGTTAAAATCGTTTTTTTGGACGAACTTCCGTGGTTCGATACCCCTCAGTCAAATTTCATTTCTGCTTTAGAACATTTTTGGAACAGTTTTGCGAGTGCCCGCCGCGATATTTTACTCATTACGTGCGGCTCGGCAGCCGCTTGGATGGTCAATAATCTTATCAATAATCATGGTGGGTTGCACAACCGCGTGACGCACCGCATCAGATTACACGCTTTTACATTGTCGGAATGTGAAGCCTTTTTTCAACTTAAAAATATCGTTCTCGACCGTTATCAATTGATTCAGATTTATATGGCTATGGGCGGTATTCCTTTCTATCTTGATAACATTCAGCAAGGATTGAGTGCTGCACAAAACATTAATAATCTGTGTTTTAAAGAAGACGGACTACTCCGAAAAGAGTTTAATAATCTTTATCCATCACTATTTAAAAAATCAGAAAATCATTTGGCAATTGTGGAAGCTCTGGCAAAAAAAGGTAAAGGAATGACACGCCTTGAACTAATTGCGGCAACAAAAATGCCCGATAGTGGCACTGTGACGCGAGTCCTACGCGAATTGGAAGAAAGTAGTTTTATTCGTCAATACAATGCTTTTGGCAAAAACAGCAACAATATCTTTCAATTGTCCGACTTTTACTCTCTTTTTTACCTCCGATTTATCAAGGGCATTAGCCTAAATGATGAAAATATTTGGACAAATAGCCTCGACAATCCGAGTATTCGGGCTTGGAGTGGCTACGCTTTTGAGCAAGTCTGTTTAGCGCATATTCCCGCTATCAAAAAAGCGTTAGGTATATCGGGAATTCAGACCCATACGTGTGCTTGGAACGGTAAAGGCGCGCAAATAGACCTCGTGATAGACCGCCGTGACCATGTTATCAACCTTTGTGAAATGAAATTTTCGCTCAATACTTTCACAATTGATAAACAATATGATGCCGAATTGAGGCAAAAGGTTAGCCTTTTTCGGGAACAAACAGAAACTAAAAAAGCCCTGTTTTTGACTATGATTACCACCTTTGGCTTAGAACAAAATGCCTACGCTGGTTCAATGGTCAGCCGAAGCCTAACGATGGATATGTTGTTTTGAGCAATTAAGGAATTTTCAAAACAGTAATCTTTGTATCTATTGGCGACCACGTAGGGCGGCGTAGCTGCCTAATCTCGGTAATACACAATGAAAAAATGGGGTTTATTAAGCGGTGTAACCGCTAAACCACCTGTTTTGCGGTTACACCGCATAAAAACCAGTAGATTGACTTTAAATACTACCGAGATTAAGCAGCTACGCCGCCCGAAAATCCCAAAGCGGAAATTGCCGATGTTTTTCTATTTTGATAGAAAATACTGAGGAGGTCTCTTGAAAGTAGTTTTACCCACTATCTTTACGAAAGTACCAAAGAAATAAGCTGTCCGCAATATGCGGACAGCTTATTTCTTTTGAAACCATACATAAAAACTAAACTGCTGGTTCTCGCGCGCGCTTCGCTCGTGCGAGAGGGAATGTGGTTCGTTTTTCGGCGAAGCCGAAAAACGAACCACGTCTCCTCCCTTTTTTTGCGCGAGCGAAGCGCGCGCAAAACATCTGTTTTTAATCAAAAAACGATGTTTTTAGGTTATGCCCACTCCTCAATTACTTTCTGTGTCTGTGTCTCTAAATGAAGCAGCGTCGAACAACAAGCTAAAACGAAGCGTGTTGTCAAGTGGACCGCGTTGGCTTGCCGTAGGTACGAGATATGACAAATTGATGCCGAGTACATTGTATTTCAAGCCCAAACCGACTGTAAAATACTGGCGACCACCTTTTGCGGCACTTTCGTGGAAATAACCCGCGCGAACTGCAAATTGTTTGTCGTACCAATATTCAACACCCAAAGAATAGTTGACTTCTTTCAATTCTTCTTGTCCACCACCTGGGGCGTCACCAAAAGACTTTAGAACACCACTGATTGGGCTGACTTCTTTCCAGTCGTAAATTTTGTTGTTATTGCCGTCAGTAGAGTCTCTTTGTGGCGTGATAACGAGCAATTTGTTGAAATCTGCTGCAATAACGATGCTGTTGTATTGGTCAAAAGGAATATCCCAAGATGCACCAATGCCTAAGTTAGTGGGCAAAAAGTCAGCCGAACGAAGGTAGGTGATTTTGTTACCGATATTGCGTACAGCCATACCGACCATCAAGTTTGATTTGCCAGCCGCCATTGAAATCGGTGATTTGTAAGTAGCCGAAAAATCAACTGCACCTGCGCGTCCTGATGAAATTCTATCACTTCCCTCTGCCGTTTGACCTGTGGCAAGGTTTGAATAGATGAATTTTCCCGTTACGCCGATAGCAAAATTTTTACTCAATTCGCGTGAATAAGAAGCACCTACTTCAAACTCGCGTGGTGAACCTTCGCCGAGTAATTGGGCATTGAAATCAGTCCATTGGATAGAACCCAATGAAAAATAACGTAAACTCACGCCAATTGCTTGATTTGAACCACTGCCGAACTTTGAGTATCCTGCCAAATTTGCAAGGTAAATATCGTTGACACCAAGACTACGTAGCCAAGGCGTGTAAGAAAGAGATACACCAAATTTAGATTCTGCCATTGCGTATTTCGACGCGTTGAAATTAATAGCATTTGCGTCGGGGCTGATAGCAATACCCACATCGCCCATTGCACCCGAACGCGCATCGGGGTTAATCATTAAAAACGGAACGGCAGTTTGAATTGTGCCGCCACATTTTCTTCCTGCAGCATCAACGCCCGTTGCAGGGTCGCAACCACCTTGTTGACCGCGTGCTGATGAAAATAGGCTTAGTGCCAGAAGTGTGAAAAGAATTTTTTTCATGTTCGTGTAAAATTTTTCAAAACTGTTGTCCAGATTATTAAGAAATAAAGGTGCAAAAATAGGGCTTTACCACATAAAGTCAACAAGCATAACGCTCAATCAGGCTTGTTTAGCCGAAAATTTCAAAATTTATTTTTAATATTTTCAATATTTATATTTAAAAATTTGAATTTCAGCGTATTGTGATGACTTTTTTATAAATACACTGGTTGACTAAAATATTTTTTTGTTTGATTTTCGGTACACTTTTCTTTATTGCTCGCAAAAATGGTAGAAAGAAAAACGGGTTTTTGACAATTTTAGTAGAAATTGATGTTACGCAGAGCCGTAGGCTCGACCGATGTTGTAGTGGCGGATGTTAATCCGCCGAAAATGTACAGACCCTTTTCATTAAGAGCCGTAGGCTCGACCCCTATTTATATGCACCGAGCCTACGGCTCTTAAATAATCTGTTTTAATCTTTCGGCGGATTGAAATCCGCCGCTACAAAATTGTTCATGCCTACGGCATTTTTAGCATATAAGTAGTTAAACCTAAATGAGGGATGGGCATAACCTAAAATCGTTAAAGACCTATTACTATTTTATCAAAACCAAACGTTCAAAACGGCTTTCGGCAGTTTGTATTTTCCCCTTTCCGTCGCGTGCAGAGAGTGTGACTTTAAACACATATATCCCACTTGCCAAGTTGCCTTCGGGTTGCCACTCAATGCCGCTTACGAGGTTGCCATTGGGTGAAACGGGTTGGTTAATTGTTTTTAATAATTGACCTGCGAGGTTAAAAATATCAATCTGAGCCGTGAATCCTGTACCGTTTAGGTTGTGTTCAAATTGAATATTGGTTTTCGTTGAAAATGGATTAGGATAGGTCAATACTTTATCTAAAGCCCCTTTTGCCGTCGTTGCTACGATAAATTCGGTTGAGCCTTCGCCCACATTATTGGCAATATCCCATGCTTTAATTTTCAATGTGTAGCTGCCTTCTGCCAAATTACTGAGGGGGTACTTGACTGAGCCTTTTGTTGGGTCGTCTTTCGTCGCTTCGTAAAAATTATTCAGAACAATAGCTGTTTTTGAATCATTTAAAAGGGCTGTTAAATCGTGACCAATGCTTGTACCTGCAACATTGATGCCGTTATCGTCGCTCAATCGAATCAGTAGGGTAGGGTTTGCTGTAGTTGTGCCGCCGCTTTTCCAGTCAAATGTATTCATAAACACCTCAATTTTGGGGGCTTGGTTGTCAGATAGGGAGGGGGTGCTGCCACCGATTGTGAAGTTTTCAAAATTGCCTGCGGCATCTCTATTTACCGCATCGGACGCATAATAACTTATTTTTCCTGCCCCAAATTCGTAGTCAATATCTTTTGGCACAACAAACGAAAATTGCCAACGTCCACTTTTTACCGAAGCTGCTCCTTTGAACAACACATTTCGTTGTACGGTAAACTCTTGTGTAAAGCTACCCGCCGCTTGACCCAAAGTTTTGAGTTTTGCTGCTTTGTCATAAACAGTTGGAAAAATAGTGCCGTTGAAATCATTGAGAATTGTGCCATTATTGTCCACAACAGTCCCTTCTATCGTTACTTTTTGTAAGGCGCGTACAGTATCGGTTTTGGTGGTATTTGCCGCTTTTCCGTTGATACTTGTGGTTGTTATGTCATATTGAGGCAAAGCAAGGTGCAAAGAAGGGTCACCAAATAGACCAAACTTCTGCCCATTGTCTCCCGTTTGACTGCGGTTTTTGGCTTCAATAAAAATATCACCGATGGTTTGAGTACGGTTATTGATTTTCACAAAAAGAGAATCAAAAATAGCACTTGTCAATTGTTGATTTGATGACGCATAAACGGCGCGAACGGTTGAAAAAGACGCAATTGCCCCACCAGAAGGGTTCAAAATTGCCGCTTCTCCCGCCGATACTTCCTTAGGATTGTCAAAACCCGTGAATGAACAAGTAGCAGTTATGAGCAAAGGTAATTTGTCAATATTGCGCCAACTTTCGAGGTCTTCGCGCATCAAAATTCGTTCTTGTGCCAAACCTTTTGGACCACCATGACCTAAATAACACAAAGTCAACATGCCTTTAAATTGGTTTTGGAACAATGTTTCATTGAGTTGCGGCACGCGCGTACCGCCCGAAGACACGTCTAATTTGTAGGCATCTACGTATAATTTGTCAAGATTCAGATTTTTTGTGCGTCCACCAACTCTATTCGCAATATCGTCGGTGTCGGAAAAATGGAGGTTGCCGTCACTATCGTCTGCCATAAAAACAGAGCGATTACGCCAGTCACCGAGCGCGGAAGGACTGTCATAACGAATAATTTTCCCAACAACACCATTGGCTTCACTTGCTGTTTTGCACGGGATTCTACCAACTGCAATGTCTAAATCTCCCACCAAATTGACCCCCTCAGCATCGTCGAGCAAAGCGTAGAAATCGTCACTTGGAAAAGCGTTTATGGCATCAAAACTATCATCTGTTTCGTAAGGTGGAATAAAATCGGTGGCTTGCAAATTGCCAAGTGGGTAAACACGTTTATAATCAAAAGACCCGTCACCCATGAGCAACAAATAGCGAAATTTTGCAGAACGTCGGTGCAAGACACGCGCAAAATCGCGAATTGCCGCAGGGTCTAAAGCACCGCTTGAAAACTCATTATACACTTGACCGATTTCCGCAATTTCGACCGTCAAACCCGATTTCTGGCGGCGGTGTTCTGCCAACTTTTTAGTCGCCGCTTCAAATTCCTTAGGATAAACGATGAGTAAATCGGTCGTTTCAATGCCGTGTAAATTCTGATTCGCGATTTTACCGACCACAGCCGACGGTTTGAGTAAAACACCCGTTTTGTCGAAGACCACAAACTCCCGAAGCACCCCCTCAGTATTGGTACCAAAATTGGCAGTATTAGAGGCGTTTGTAAACTGCTGATTTTTAGCTACTTGTGGCTTCGTGATGTCCCAAATTAAAGTATTCGCGTTAATATTTGCTATCTGAAAATTAGTGGCTGATTTGGATAAAGTCCGCACATCACGGAACGAAAAAGGTGTACCATTGAATTTTAAGTTTTGCCGTAGGTTCAATTCTACGTAATCCAACCAACCTTTTTGACCACCATAACTTACTTTTAAACTGAAACTCTCGCCCGTTTTGAAAGGAGACGCGATGCGTTCAGAAATAGACGCAGCTTGTGCTTGCGTATCGTCGGGTCCAGTGCTGCCAATAGGATACACGTCCGTTGAAAGGGCTTGCGTGCCGAGTGTTATGGCGAAAGGGGCAGTATTGAACGAAGCACCCGCAAATCGTCCGCGTACAAGAATCGAGTCGGTGGTCAGATTGGGGAAACTAAATTTATCGGTGTATGTTTTTTCTGAAATACCCGAACCGATAAAATCACCGAACCAATCTTTACCCCCGCCTTGCGTGCAATTGCAGCTTGCAGATGCCAAAACGTTGAGTTTGTCCTCTTCGTAACGCGCAAAATCGTTGTAAGTGGTAGAGGTATAAGTGGTGTTTGCAAGAGAAGGTTGAGCGACAACTCGGAGACCGTTGCCAGTCGAAATTTTAAGGAAATAGAAGGTTTGGTCTGCGTAAATATTTTTTGGACGCGAAAACGTATGATTTGCTGGATTAAATTGTGCTTTATCTGCACCGACGGCGTAGAAAATGAGGGCATCGCCCGCATCAAATTTGCCATCGGCTTCCCCTTCAATGAGTACAGCGTTTTCTGTCAAGTCATCAGCCCGTTGTGCAGCGTTTGATTCGGGAAGTCTGCCACCACCATTACCGTAGAGTTTGAAGGTACGCGGGTCGAGTTGGTCAATATTAGCGATTTTTAACTCATTTTTCAAAAAAGCATAATCAAGCCGATATACACCCGTTTCTTTTACGGCAAATTTATACACCTCTCCCTCTTTGAGGACAGACAATTTGGTTTGTGCCGAAACAGAGACGAAACTTGTGAGGGCAATGAGTGTTGTAAGTACTTTATTCATTGTGAAAAGGTTGATTTATGACTACGAATTTTCAGCCACGGGTTTACGGATTTGACGGATTTTACGGATTTATACGACTACGGATTTACGGATTTTAAGCTACGGATTTACGAATTTTACGAATTTTACGGATTTATACGACTACGGATTTTAAGCTACGGATTTACGGATTATACGGATTATTATGACTGCTGCATGAAGAACGAAATAAAGAGGATTTTGAAACCATACATAAATTCAAAATACGCATTAAAAGGCATTTTTGCGCTCGCTTCGCTCGCGCAAAAGAAGGAGAAGGTGGTTCATTTTTCGGGCAAAGCCCGAAAAATGAACCACATTCCCCCTTCGCGCGAGCGAAGCGAGCGCGAAAACCAGCAGTTTAGATTTTATGTATGGTTTCAAAAAGAGGATTCATCAAAAACGCGTAACGGCTTGAAATTATATTAAAATTAAGTTAAAGAAATGTTAAAAAAGGTGCTTTGAGACTTTTTTAAAATTTAATTTTTTTTGACAAATGTACCTCTTTATTTCGTTCTTCATGCAGTAGAATTTGAAACCATACATAAAATTCTAAAACGCATAAAAGTACACCTTTGCGCTCGCTTCGCTCGCGCAAAGGGAGGAGGAGGGGTCATTTTTCGGGCAAAGCCCGAAAAATGACCCCCATTCCCCCTTCTCGCGCGAGCGAAGCGAGCGCGAGAAGCAGCAGTTTAGATTTTATGTATGGTTTCAAATGCAGTAGAATGATAAATTACCCTCTGACATGGTAATACTGACATTTTCTACAACATTTACTAAAAGGGTACTTTCGTAAATTTAGAGGGTATAAGATTTAGGAAATTTTGTAACTACTCAGTCCTTTGTGTCTTCGTGGCGGTAAAATTTTAGCCACAAAGCCACAAAGCCACAAAATTTTGGTTTGAAAATGCTACGGTTTTGTACGGAGGCAAATTTCTTGAAAATTACTCTTCAAGTGCCTTTGAAATTGCCCGATTCAAACTCATCCACTCGGTTAGTAATTCATCAAATTTGTTCGATAAATCTTTTGATGCAGCAATAGTTTGGCTCGTTGAGGGCATATCTGTATCATGAACCGTATTGAAAAGCGTTGCAAAAGCGTTGTCTAAACGGCTCAAACGGTCATTTTCCAATTCGTTTAATTGGGTATCGAACTTTTTTAAAATGTCTGCTTTTTGTTGAGACACATTGATAGAAGCCGTGGCAATATTGTCTTTAAAACCGCTAATGGCTTGGTGCATTAATCTAATTTGTTGGCGATTTTTATAGCAATTTAAAGAAATATCGTGTTGTAATTTCAAGTCTGCCCAATTTGTTTTTACACGCGGGTCGAGTTTCACGCTCAATGGTTGTCCGTAGATTTGCCCATCTACTATCAGTTTTAGGGTATAATCGCCCGTCATAACCCAGGGTGAAGTGGGTTCAGGTGCGGTGTTTTGGTAGGTTGCGCCAATCGGATAGTAGGGAGGCACGTCTAAAGGTGTGTAATGCAAATCCCAGATAAAACGGTGTGCGCCCGCTTGATTCGATAAAATTTGTTGCGGACGAATCCAATACAACGGCATATTGACGGCTGGAATTTTGTAAGGTGCATCTTTGCTCGATAGGCGGCGCACGAGTTTATTGCGGCTGTCAAAAATTTCCAAAGCCACTTCGTTGGCGGGTTGTGCCAAAAAATAATTGATAATTGCCCCATCAGGTGGGTTTTGCCCTGCGGGTTCTTCTTGCGGAAGCGGTGTATCTGTCCACATATTCCAACGCACACGCACGGCAGTTTGAGGCGCAAAAAGCGTTGAAGAAGGTGTTTTTACTGAGGGGTCTATTTGGCGCAAAGGCGTCATGTCGTCGAGTATCCAAAAGCTGCGTCCATGCGTGCCGATAACCAAATCATCGTCTTTTATCACCAAATCCCGAATGGAAGTAGCGGGCATATTGAGCCTTAAAGAATGCCAAGTTTCTCCGTCATTGAGCGAGACGTAAACGGCGCGTTCTGAGCCAGCAAAAAGCAAGCCTTGCCGTGTGGGGTCTTCTCTGACGACGTTAATGGGATCGTTTGGTAAGCCCGACACAATTTCTACCCACGTTTTTCCGCCGTCTTTTGTCCGTAAAATATGCGGTTTTTGGTCATCTAAACGGATACGATTAATGGCAGCATACGCTGTATTTTTATCAAAATGACTGGCTTCCATCAACGATACTTTCGACCATTCATTTACTGAGGGGGGGGTAATATTGTTCCAGTTTGTGCCGCCATTGGTTGTGATGTGCATCAAACCGTCATCTGTGCCAACCCAAATAGTAGAGCTGTCCAAAGGCGAGGGGGCAACCGTGTAAATGACACCCCGACGCGGCATTTTTCCCATACTTTCATCTTGATAAATGCCGATATTTTTAGGAACACGCCACGTTTCGCGGCTCAAATCGGGGCTAATAATGTCCCAAGAATTGCCACCATTGCGGGTTTTGAATAAAACATTGCCTGCAAAAAATAAGGTTTTCGGGTCAATTGGTGAGAATAAAACAGGGGCAGTTCTAAGGAAACGATAATTGCCGCTTGTCACTACTTCGGGCGAAATATTCTGTACTTGTCGGGTACGTTTGTCGTATTTTGTGATTTTTCCACCGTAAATAATATTGTGGTCAAGAGGGTCGGGGGCAATGTAACCATACTCTTCAACACCGACGGGGTGCCAGTCTTGAAAAGTGATTTGCCCGTCATTGCCCCGCGAAGGAACGCAAACAGAACCGCTTTCTTGCTGCCCACCATAGACATTGTAAGGAAACGCATTGTCGGTACTCACATGGTAAAATTGAGCTGTCGGCTGATTGTACCAACTGCTAAAAGTTTCGCCACCATTGACTGTAATAATCGCGCCTTGGTCACTTGCCAATAAAATGATATTTGTATGGTCGGGATTAATCCAGATGCGGTGATAATCATCGCCACCCGGTGCGCCGCGAAAAGCATTAAATGTTTTACCACCATCGGTTGATTTCCACGTAACAACATTGGCAGTATAAACAATATCGGCGTTTTTAGGGTCAACTTTTATTTCGGCAAAATCAGTTCCACGACCGTAATAACGGGTATCACTACTCAATTTTGTCCATGATTCTCCTGCGTCATCACTTCTGTAAATGCCACCGTATTCGGGTGCGGCTTCTACTGTGGCATACAAACGATTGGAATTACTTGGGGCTATTGAAAAACCAATGCGACTCAAACCTTGCGCGGTTGTGGGCAATCCTTTTTCCAATTTTCGCCACGTTTTACCGCCGTTGATTGATTTAAACAAGCCGCTTGTTGTGCCATTCCACGCGCCATTTTCCCACGGACCTTGCCGCCCCGCCCACATATCAGCATAAATAATTTCTGGATTTTTAGGGTCAATGCTTACTTGGGCTGCTCCCGTATTTTCATCAATATAAAAAATTTTTTCCCATGTTTTTCCACCATTTAGTGTTCTAAAAACGCCTCTTTCGGTATTTGCGCCGTAGGGACGCCCCAAAACAGCAGCAAAAACACGGTTTTCATTCATTGGGTCAATTGCCAAACCCGCAATTTGTTGTCCGTCTTTTACGCCCGTATTTACCCATGTTTTTCCAGCATCAATTGATTTATAAATGCCATCGCCTACCGACAAATCGGGGCGTTGTAAGCCCTCACCACTTGCCACATACAGCACATTCGGATTAGAGGGCGCAACGACCACATCGCCGATAGAACCCGTGGGTTGTTCATCAAAAATCGGTAGCCAAGTGCGTCCATAATCGGTTGTTTTCCAAACACCACCGTTGTTCACACCTATATAAAACACATTTGGCTGTTGGGGTACACCTACTGCGCCCACCGTTCTGCCGCCACGGTGCGGTCCAATCATACGCCATTTCAAGCAGTTTAATACTGAGGGGGTAGGCACAACAGTATCGGAGTGGTTCAGAAGTAATCCGACAGTTTTTAGACCCGAATTTGCTTTGATACAAGCGTTAAATGAGGTGAAAAACAGGATGAAAAGGAGGAAAGGCGATGTTTTTTTCATAGATAGAAATAATTGTTGTATCTTCTTAATGATAGGCTCTTTCGTAAATTTAGTGGGTATAAGATTAAATCTGGGTTTTGCCGTATTTTCTAAGTAACTTATGACGCCGATGTGCTAAAAATGCCGTGGGCATGACCAATTTTGTAGCGGCGGATTTCAATCCGCCGAAATTTCAAACCCGATTATTTAAGAGCCATAGGCTCGGTGCATATACATATGGGTCGAGCCTACGGCTCTTAATGAAAAGGTCTATACGTTTTCGGCGGATTGAAATCCGCCGCTACAAAATTGGTCGAGCCTACGGCTCTGCGTAACATCAGTAAGTAAAATATTGAGGGGTGATTTTTACAATTTTCATTACCCACAACTTTTACGAAAATACCAAATGATCAAAGGTAATGCGCTCGTTTCGCTCGCGCTGAGAGGGGAATGTGGTTTATTTTTCGGCAAAGCTGAAAAATGAACCACCCTTTCTTTTGCGAGCGAAGCGAGCTGAGGTTATTTTTTATACAAACAATTAAATAGATTTTTCAATACATCTACGTCATACACCTCATAATCTTCATAGCCCGAACTCCAATTGACCCGCACATAATCCAATTCAGATTCGGTCAAATCCGTAATGCTTTCGGCGGTTAATTGTGCTTTGTAGGTCGTTGTATTTTTGTCAATGTCCACCACGCCAATATCTGTTTTATTGGTACGCATTGTGATTTTTTTACCATTGACCAAGACAAAAATAATGGGTGTTCCTCTATCCAAAAAGCCCAAAGTGCGTTGAATGTCTTTGGATAAAATCGTAAACGTCATGTTTAGATACGTGTAGCGGCTGCTTTCCACTTTAGTTCCTGTGAGGTCGCAGGTTATAAATTCTTTGTCTTGCAAGCCTTTTCGCATGGCTTCGTCTGTGTGGGCGAACAACTGTGTTGGGACAGTTTCACGCTTATTTTTACCCGTAAATTCGTCCCGTCCGTCATACGCAATGGCACATTCTGGGGGGGGGGATTTCATAAAAACATCGGCACTACGGTCATAAGTTCGGTAGCTTACGAGAGAACCTTGAGACTTTTTAATAGCTTCCTTTTTCTTGGTTTTTTTATCACTTTTCTTCGTTTTTTTTGTCGTTTTTCTCTCGTTTTCTTCGGGTGTATCGCCTATTGTTTCGTCTATTTTGTCATTGTTTTTTACTTCATTTGCAGAGGCTGTTTCTTGGGAAGACTCGGTGGTTTTGTCATTGTCAGCAATAGATTCCTCATTATTACTAACAGGCGTTGTTGGCGTGTTTTCTGCAAAAACAAGTGGAAAATCCTCTGTTTGGGGCAGTTTGTTTGCGGCTGTGGCTTGTTTTTTCCCTTTCTTTTTTGTTGTTTTTTTCGGTTCTTTTTTTTCTATTTTTGCCCTTTCGTTTGCTTTTTCTACAACAGGTTCAACCGTTTCTGATGGGAATACTGGTGTCGGTTCGTTCAATGCTACAGGGAAAGTGTCATCATTTTTTACTTCCTTTGTGGGCCTTGTTTTTTTCTTTTTAGTTGTTTTTTCAGCAACTTTTTTCGCCTTTTCATTTTGTTTTACTTTCGATTGTTTCTTTTTTACTGATGTAGAAACGGTAGGTTCACTCGTTTTTTCACCCGAATTGTCGTCCATAACGGGCGTAGATACTGAGGGGGGCGTTCCTTCGGTATTATTTTTTTCAGAAACTGCCACAGCCTTCGATTTGTCTTTTTCTGAGGCTTTGTAGGTTTCTAAATTAGTTTCTTTAATGGGTTTAGCGTCCGTAATTGGACCGAATTTGCGTTCATAGCCACCAAGAAACTTTGCGCGTTTGCTCGGCTCGGCTGCCATGGCTTGTGTGACTTCAAGTAAGAATTTATTGGCAGTTTCGCGTGTTTTTTGTGCCGAATTTTCTTTTTTTTCAAGTGATTTAACTTGTGCTTCAAGGTATCTCTTTTCTTTTTTGGATAGTTTTTGAGGATTATCTTCAAGTTCCGTCAAATCTTCTTCCATCCGCATCCGTCTGCTGCGCATTTCCTCTACGGTTTCTCCTGCTTGTCGGTCGCGGTCTTGAGCGATGGCAAGAAGTAAGTTGATTTTTCGGAGGTCATTGGCATTTTTTTCTGCTGACGACACATCTTTTCGCTTGTTTTTAACTTGTGTATCAGTTGATTCCTCAGTGTTAGCAGCTTCATTTTGGGCAACAACGGGGGACAAAAAGGCAAAAAATACTACCAGAAATAATAGAATTGGTAAACGTAAGAACTTATAATGCGTCGCCATTTTTTTATTTTTAAAATTTAGAATTAGAAACCTTTGAGAAATTAGAGTTTTGGCTAATTTTGACTTTCTATTGGAAATATTCCATAGGGCAAATGTAAAGAAAAACTTTATCCAATACCCTTTATTGAATAAAACTTGTGTAAACTTTAATAACGTATGAATAATAATACTAAAAGAATGCTTACGATATTTAGTGCGACACTATTGTATCTTCAAATCTCGGCACAAATTATGACAAAAAATGCACCGACCTATCCTGCCACACGTCAAGACCCCTCAGTATCAGACGACTATCACGGCACAAAAGTCACTGACCCTTACCGTTGGCTCGAAGACGACAACGCCAACGAAACGAAAGATTGGGTAAAAAAACAGAATGAACTGACGTTTGGGTACTTAGAAAAAATACCTTTTCGTGAAGCCATTAAGTTCAAACTGACAAAATTGTGGGATTTTGAAAAGTTTGGCTCGCCTTTTAAAGAAGGCAGTAAATACTATTTTTACAGAAATAGTGGTTTGCAAAACCAAGCCGTTTTGTATGTTCAAAATGACCTCAATGCACCCCCCTCAGTATTTCTCGACCCCAACACCTTATCTAAAGAAGGAACGGTGGCTTTGGGTGCGATGGCGTTTAACAAAACGGGCAATTTGGCAGCTTATCAGTTGGCAAAAGCAGGTTCAGATTGGCAAACTATTTACATAAAAGACGCAGTAACGGGCAAAACACTCGATGACAAAGTCGAATGGGTCAAGTTTTCGGGTATTTCGTGGGCAGGTGACGGCTTTTTTTACAGCCGCTATCCAGAACCGAAAAAAGGCGATGAACTCAAAGGTGCGTCTGAATTTCAATCCGTTTATTTCCATAAAGTCGGTACACCGCAAGCCGATGATAAACTTATTTATGAAGATAAAGACAATGCAAAACGTGGATTTGGGGCAGGTATGACCGAAGATGAACGGTTTTTGCAAGTGACACCCTGGGAAGGCACAAGCGGCAATATGCTGATTGTGAAGGATATAAAAAACAACGGTGAATTTATCACACTCGTTGACAATTTCAAAAATGATTGGAATGTCATCGAAAATGACGGCGATTGGTTGTTGGTGCAAACGAATTACAAAGCACCGAACACGCGCATCATTGCCATTAATCTTGCAAATCCCGAAGAAAAGGATTGGAAAGAGATTATTCCCGAAAATAAAACCGATGTTTTGCAAAGTTGCAGCATTATTGGCGGCAAATTGGCAGTCAATTACCTTCATGATGTGTCAAGTAGCGTCCGCTTTTACAATTTGTCGGGCAAATTTTTGAATGAATTAACATTGCCAGGTATTGGAACAGTGGGCGGATTGACGGGCAAAAAGAGCGAAAATGAAGCCTTTTATTCGTTTTCAAGTTTTACACGTCCTACAACGATTTACAAATTGGACGTGGCAACTATGCAATCCACGATTTTCAAAGAACCCAAAATGGCGTTCGACCCCACTCAGTACGAAACAAAACAATTGTGGTACAAATCCAAAGACGGTACTAAAGTGCCGATGTTTGTCACGATGAAAAAAGGAACGAAACTCAATGGCAAAAACCCAACGCTTTTGTACGGCTATGGCGGCTTCAATATCAGTACTTTGCCTCAGTTTTCGGTGTCGCGGGCGGCATTATTGGATATGGGCGGCATTTATGTCGTTGCAAATATCAGGGGTGGCGGCGAATTTGGCGAAGCATGGCACAAAGCGGGAACGAAAGAACGCAAACAAAACGTGTTCGATGATTTTATCGGCGCGGCGGAGTTTTTGATTCAAAAAAAATACACCTCTAAAGGTTTTTTGGCGATTCAAGGCGGTTCAAACGGCGGCTTATTGGTAGGCGCGTGCATGACGCAAAGACCCGATTTGTTCCGCGTTGCCTTGCCCGCAGTCGGTGTGTTGGACATGTTGCGGTACGACAAATTCACCATTGGTCGGGCGTGGGGAACGGATTATGGTTTGTCGGAAAATGCCACTGATTTTGATTATTTGTACAAATATTCGCCTTTACACAACATTAAAAAAGGTGTCAAATATCCCGCAACGATGGTCACAACGGGCGACCACGATGACCGCGTTGTACCAGCCCATTCGTTCAAATTTGCAGCCGCTTTGCAAGCCGCCCAAACAGGCGAAAAACCTGCTTTGATTCGGATTGAAACATCGGCAGGTCATGGGGCGGGCAAACCGACGGCAAAAGTGATTCAAGAAGCAGCAGATATTTTAGCATTTATGTTTTATAATATGAATGTTGTGCCTAAGTAGCCAAGGTTCGGGGAACTTAAAAGTTCCCCGAACGTTACGCACCTTGCTTCGCTCACGCAAAAAAGAGAGAAGGTGGTTCATTTTTCGGGCAACGCCCGAAAAATGAACCACAAACACCTCCTCGCGCGAGCGAAGCGAGCGCGTGGCTAAGTATTTACCTTTTTTCAATTTTTATAAGAGAACTTAATTATGGAATTATCAACGCTCATTGTTTTATTTCTTGCAGCCGTCTCGTTACTGTTTTATATGGTAGTAGAAGACCGCAAAAAGGCAAAGAAAAAATCGAGCAAATCAACAAAAACAAAACCGACAACAACTACAAAGCCCGATACAAAATCAGACACAAACGACGACGATGCTGATGAAAAAGCCAACAATAAAACAGAAAGTGATTTAGCAGATAGAAAGGGTTACGACCCTAATTTTTTGGGTACGAAAGCCGCACATAAAATAGAACTCTATGATTTGCTTAAAAACCACCGAACCAAGTTAACGCCACTCCTCAAAGCACAAGGTACAAATAAGCATATTTTGAACTATCACCACTTTTCGGTTGCTATGCACAATGTCCGAAAAATGCCTTTATTGACTGCCGTGAACATTGACGGCAAGCAAGCCCGCGCAGTTGGGAAAGATACAGGCAAATGGCAATATGACCCGCGCTTGGATAAAGATGACCAATTGGGAATGGAAGTTTACCGCCAAAATGATTTAGATTTGGGACATTTGGTGCGCCGACTCGACCCTGTTTGGGGCAAAGATGCGATGACAGCCAACCGCGATACGTTTCATTTTACGGTTTGTGCGCCGCAGCATTTGAAACTCAACCGTGAAGCATGGAAGAGTTTGGAAGATTATATCCTCAAAAACACGCAGTCGGAAGACTTGAAAGTGTCGGTTTTTACGGGTCCTGTTTTTTCAAAACGAGACGTTGCTTATCGGGGTATTTTGTTGCCACTTCAATTTTGGAAAATGGCGGCTGTTGTTAAAAACAATGGCAGACTCTCCATTTCCGCTTATCTTTTGAGCCATAAAGATTATTTAGATGACGTTGTTGAGCGCGGTTTTGTGGGTAATACGGGTTTTGAAGAGTATAAAACGTTTCAAATCCCTTTACGCCGTTTGCAAGAACTGACCAAACTCAATTTGGAAGATTTATACGAATTTGACCCGCTTCACCATCGGGGGTTATTGGCGGGACCAGAATTTGTGGAAATCGGTGATTCAGACGATGTGCATGTGTAGAAAGAAATCTATCGGGGCGAGCGTGTTTTTGAAGTAGAAAATCGTAATTACTTAGCCCATAGCTCGCTTCGCTCGCAAAAAAGGGTAGTGTGGTTCGTTTTCGGGCAAAGCCCAAAAACGAACCACATTCCCTCTCGCGCGAGCAAAGCGAGCGCGTGACTAAGTAGTTACGAAAAATCTATGATTTTTCTACTTCAAAAACACACTCGCCCTAAAAAAATCCTCTTGTGGCGATTTTTGAGCGAAGCGAAAAGAGCCAGTAAATACGTTTTATAAAAAAATCGTAATTATTTAGTCCATACCTCTCTTCGCCCGTAGAAAAGGGAAAAGTGGTTCGTTTTTCGGGCAAAGCCCGAAAAACGAACCACCTCTCTCCCACGCGCGAGCGAAGCGAGCGCGTGACTAAATAATTGCAAAAAATGAAACCTTGTTTTCATGCTGATAGACCTTAGTTTTCTTTCATTCCGCTTCACCGATGCCATAGACATCATCGTTGTAGGCTATCTGATGTATCAAATGTACCGATTACTGAGGGGGTCAGTAGCGTTCAATATTTTCGTCGGCGTACTGCTGTTGTATGTGGTTTGGTGGTTGGTAGGTACGTTGAAAATGGATTTATTGTCCATGATTTTAGGGCAGTTTGTGAGTGTCGGGGTGATAATAGTGGCTATTGTTTTTCAACCCGAATTGCGGCGTTTTTTACTCCTTTTGGGTAATCAAACCTTGAAAGGGCGGTTGAGTTTTTTAACACCAACGGCTGAAAAAAAAGCAGACAATCAGGCTGATATTGCCGAGTTGTTTCAAGCTATTCACTTTTTGAGCCAGTCTAAAACGGGTGCGCTCATCATTTTAGCCAATGCGATGAATTTGGATAAATATCTTGAAACAGGTGTGGTTTTAGACGCAAAAATCACTCGTCCTTTGTTGATTAGCATTTTCAATAAAGAAAGTCCTCTGCATGACGGGGCTGTGGTTATTGGCAATCAAAAAATTCTCGCGGCAGGCTGCGTTTTGCCATTGAGTGAAAATGCCCAATTACCTCCCGAAGCGGGTTTGCGGCATCGGGCGGCGGTGGGTATGACGGAAGTTGAAAATGTGGTGGCATTTGTGGTATCAGAAGAAAGCGGACGCGTGTCTATGACAAATCAAGGGGAATTAATCTTAGATGTGCAGGGCGATGTGTTACAAGCGTTGTTGGAAGAACATTACAAATAATTTTTTGGTGTTTAGGTCTTATTGCTCGCTTCGCTCTTTTGCGAGCGAAGCGAGCAATAAAACCTAAAAACTATGGCAAGCCCAACAAAAAGCCAATCGTAAAATTCGCGTCCCAGTCAAAAACGAATTGTTGGCAATCTGTTCCGTCTGCTATGGCTTTGTAGATATTGATACCTGCTTTGGCTTTTGCATCGTCCATTTTGTAGCTATCGGGTGCG
The DNA here is from genome assembly GCA_034520175.1 of Saprospiraceae bacterium. Lineage (GTDB taxonomy): Bacteria > Bacteroidota > Bacteroidia > Chitinophagales > Saprospiraceae > JAAFJT01. The sequence goes on along the minus strand of JAXHNU010000011.1, from coordinate 11,637 downwards.
CCCAGAACAGTAAAACGCTCTTTACCTTGACGAACAGCTTTTGCCATTTGAAACGGTGCGCCACCAATGATAAAACACACTTTACGTTTTTGATTCGGAACTTTTCCCGCTTTTTGCTTGATTTCCGTGTAAACAGCATCATCTGTTTGTCCCAATTGGAAATATTTTGCGCCAGAACCTTCAATTGATTTCATCGCACTGCCTTCAAAATACGTGATTTTTGTATTGCCAGAACCAATATCCGTTACAAAAGCATCATTTTCGTATTCTTTCGGCAATACGCATTTCAAGCCCAATTTGCCTTCTTGTTCCGCTGATACTGTATTGACGACGTAACCCATTTGCTTCAAGTATTCGATGATTTTAGTGGTCAAAGGCACTTTTTGCGCACCCGAACTGATGACAAAGTGGATATTGTTGCCACTCACGCCAAAATCCAACATTTTAGCGATGTAGTTTTTCAAACCCATTTTTACGTCATCGTCAGTCGTCATTTTTTCATAAACGAGACTTGCGCCGTAATCCGCTTTTTCAAGTTTCCAATTCTTTTTCGGGTCAATGCGCACCACAAATGAATTGAAACCACTTGCGCCCAATTCGACAACACCTTTGAGTTTGCCGCCGACTGGTTCAGTTGGTGTATAGTCAAAACTGCGGCGAACGGGTGCTGTTGCCGATGAACCCGCCGAACTTGATGATGAACCCGACGTTGAACCCGATGATGAATTAGACGCTGAACTGTTGTTTGAAGGCAGCGTTGCCGAATGGTCTTCACCATCGCCAGACGGTTGAGAAGCCGTTTGTTCGGTTGATTTGCTACCGAATTTATCGGATAATTGGGGCATAAACTTTTTTATGCCGAAAAATACGCCGCCTACAATAAGCAACGTAATTAGAAAACGAGAGAAAGGTGTCAAACGACTCATTTTTTAAGTGCGATTTAAGATTTGAAAAAGATAATTTCCTCAATGATTCTGCAATAGTACGACATTCGTAAAATAAAACAAAATATTGACCCCTCAGTATTTTGGCATATTTCAGTTGTCATTACTTGGAAGATTAGCATATTTATCGCTGCTTGTAGAGCCTTTTTTGATTTCTCTGATAGTATTGAGAATTTGTGTATCGTGCCACTCAATTATCTGACCACCATGAACAAGATGGACTTTGTCGTTAATCATTTGTTCGATAAGCCTTACTAACTCTTTGTATTTTGCTAATTTGTTCATCGTAATTTGTTTTAAAATAATGAATATTGATGATGCTTTTGTGCTGCTATTTGACTATTGAACTTCGGAATAAACTCAAAGTCAGAACAATCTAAATATCTTGAATAAGATATTTTGTTGGTCTTTTCTTGATTCATGTCGTATTTCCCTTCGTGAAAATCAATTAAAGTTTTACCAGCCACATAACCCAAATCAACGGGAACAGCATTACCAATTTGTTTGAAAATATCGCTTAATTTTCCTTGAAATTTCCATTCATCGGGAAATTGCTGAATTCTTGCATATTCTTGAGCAGATAATGACCGCATTTCTGTTGGATGTGCCAACAATGTAGCGTTCATTATCGGACTTGTTAATAAGGTGGGCGAAGGCTCATCAAAAGATAGTCTTCTGAAAAAACCAGTTTTTCCACCTATCAATTCGTAAGATTTACCCATTGCTTCTTTTTGTATTTCGTTTGGTAAATCTCGCCAATTTTGCCCTTCTGTTAAGTGAACTAAATATTTTTTTTATTCTTTGTGGAATATCGAAAAATAATTGTTCGCCATTTAAACCTTCAAATGCTTCTTTTATATTAACCCATTTCTTGCCTGTTTCTAAGCCTGTTTTACTATGTGTGGGACTTGGCAAAGGAATTCTTCCTTTTTTACTTCCAAATATGATAACTCGTTCTCTCGCCTGAGGAACGCCATAATTAGCACTATTAAATAATGAAAAACTTAAAGAGTAACCCAGTTTTTTAAACTCGCTCCATAAAAAGTAAATCATACTACCTTGTAACTCAACTATGTGGCTATATTCTTCTTCGTATTCTTCGGGTACAGTATTCATCGGCGTGGATAAAATACCTCTTACATTTTCTAAAATGAAATATTGAGGTGAAATTTCCTTGATAATTTCCATGTAACGAATAATAGCATTACCTCTAAAATCTTGCAAGGACAGTCTTTTCCCTGCTGTACTAAACGCTTGGCAAGGTGGACCACCAACTACGGCAAAGACTTCTTTTGAAGATATTTTTGCTGTTGCTAAGATTTTTTCTGTTGAAATATGGTTAATATCGCCTTCAATAACAGGAATATTGGTATTCGTTCTTATTGTTTGGCAAGCCAGTTTATCCATTTCGATTGATACAGCGATGTTAAGACCTGCTTTTTCAAGTCCTAAATCCAAACCCATTGCTCCCGAAAAGACGGAAACCACATTATATTTATTATTCTCTACCATAATGAGTTAAGGAATTCGTTATAAGATTTATATTTTATTCGAAAATCTTCTGTTAATAGCTTAATTCGTTTCTCTACTTTATCTATAATCGTATCGTTTCCCAAGATATGTTTAGAGGCACTTAATAGCATTTCAATCAGCTTTTGATGATACTTTTCGTCATCTGTAAGAAAAATCCATAGTTCTTTTCCAATAAGAGTTCTATTTTCCCAATCGGGCAGATATTGTTTTAATAAGCCGTGAGATACTGTTTTATCTTCTCGCCTGCCATAAGTTTCTGCAATAAAAGCCCGATAACCCTGTTTTTCTATGAGTTCTATTTCATGTCTATAATGATGAATTTGAGATTTATTTATATCATTAGTACCGCTTTTTATCTCTAAATATGCCTTGATTTCATCAAGTTTCTCAACTAAAACGTCCCATTTCGTTTGTTCGCCTAATTCATCGTCTTTTCCGTCATGTACAAATTCACTTGAATATAAAATGAGATTTTGCACTAAAAAACCTACCGAAGTCACAACACTTCGAGAAATGGCTTGGTAAGCATAATAGCGAATTAAGTCACTTTCGTTGTTGAGATTGAGTGCACTCGCTAAAATTGGATTTACATTTAGAGTTCTCAAATCCAATTTTTCAATCATTTCCAACTGCCGATATCCAAATTCAGTAGTTAAAATATTGATAAAGTTTTGCTGTATGCTCAATTTTGAGTTCAAAAATCCACTTTCTTGAAAAGTCTTTATTTTTCATAATCCTTGTCAGTTAGCTTAATACTCGGGTTGTCAATTACAAAGATTAGCTTTTCAAAATCTTCACGTTTTGCCTTCAAAAAAGAGTTGATACTTCCAAAATGACTTGAAAATAACTCTATTTTGTTCTTAAAGCCCGTCGAAAGCCCTTTTGAATGAACACTAAACCCTTTTTTAATTAACTCTTTTACTGTTGCAGCCATATTCTAATTTAAGATTTTATACTACAAAAGTACGACTTTCTTTTGATTTTGTTCCTTTTGTTTCATTATTTCGGGTTTTTCTTATTGCTAAGAATATTAAGCCCTCCGACTAAAGAGTATGGAAAAATTTAACCTTGATTATTTATATACGACTACTTACAATTTTTTTACGTTATTTGCATCCTTATTTTAACAATAGTTCGTGATATTTTAGTCATAAAACAGCGGATAAGCCGTCGTTTAATGCCTAAAAAACTCAATAAACTATGGTAGAGCCAATTAAAAAATAAAAATCAATGAACGTTATTATCAGTGCAGGTGGCACGGGCGGGCATATTTTCCCAGCCATTGCCGTAGCCGACGAATTGCGGCGACAAGACCCCTCAGTAAAAATCCTTTTTGTGGGGGCTATCGGCAAAATGGAAATAGAACGTGTGCCTAAAGCGGGTTATCCGATTGAAGGTTTGCCGATTGTGGGTTTGCAGCGCAAAATTACTTTGAAAAATATTTGGCTCAATCTGCAATTGCCTTTCAAAATAGCGCGTTCACTTTTCAAAGTGCGCCGCATTTTAAAAGATTTCAAACCCGATGTTGCCATTGGTTTTGGTGGATTTGCCTCCGCACCTACTTTGCGGGCGGCGGCGGCTTTGGGTATTCCGACTATTTTGCAAGAACAAAATTCGTATGCGGGCATGACCAACAAGATGCTGGCGGAAAAGGCGGCTAAAATCTGCGTGGCTTACGAAGATTTGAATAAATTTTTTCCTGCTGAAAAAATTATGATTACGGGAAATCCTGTTCGCTCGGATATTATTGACGTAAAAGCCAAATATACTGAGGGGGTCAAATATTTTGGACTTGACCCGAATAAAAAGACTTTAGCCATTTTGGGCGGCTCGCTCGGGGCAAAAACCTTGAATATTGCCATGGAACAAAACGCTGAATTGATTGGTAATCAATCGAATACACAAATTTTGTGGCAGTGTGGGCGTTTGTACGACGACGATTTCAAAACGGGTAAAGCGGCGAATTTGCCCAATGTTCAGATGCGCCCTTTTGTCGATAGAATGGATTTGGCTTATGCGGTTGCCGATGTGGTCATTGCCCGTTCGGGTGCTTTGACGATTTCGGAACTCTGTTTGTCGGGCAATCCTGCGGTTTTAGTACCTTCACCAAATGTGACCGACGACCACCAAACCAAAAATGCAATGGCTTTGGTCAACAAAAATGCGGCGGTTTTGGTCAAAGATGCCGATGCAACACAAACCATGTTACAAACTGCTTTTGCAATTTTAAAAGACGAGGCACAAGCCGAAATATTAAGAAAAAATATTTTGTCATTGGGTAAACCCAATGCTGCAAAAGATATTGTAGAAGTGATAAAATCAGTAATTACTTAGTCCCCGCTCGCTTCGCTCGCACGGAGGAAGGAGAGGTGGTTCATTTTTCGGGCTTTGCCCGAAAAATGAACCACATTCCCCTCTTTTGCGAGCGAAGCGAACGCGCTCTTTAAAACGTGGTTTGCCGAACAAAAATACTTAGAATGGATTGAGCCAGGGTTTTCCAACTGAAATAGAGTTAAAAGAGGGCTTAAAGCGTTTTGAAAAATGTTTATCGGAGCATATTAATTTCAATTTGGAACTCTGAGAATTGCCCCAAACTGGCTTTTTCTCGCTTCACTTGCGCGAGAGAAAAGAGGTGGTTCGCTTGGTAGTTAGATTGTATGATAGGATAGGTAGCGTTTCTATACATGTAGCGCGACCTTGAGGTCGCGCCACAACTAATCGCGCTGTTACATTCTTTCAGGCATTTCTATCCCCAATAAACCCATAGCTCGTTGCAGACAAGTTGCCACTAATTGGCTGGATTGTAAGCGGAATAACCGAATATCGGGGTCATTTTCTTTCAAAATCGAGCAATGATACCAAAAACGGTTGTAGGATTTTGCCAATTCGTAGCAAAAGTTTGCCAATACTGAGGGGTCATAATTTGCTGCTGCTTCTTCAATATTTTTGGGTAATTCGTACATGCGTTGAATCAAATCCTTTTCTTCGGCTTTCAAATCGGTGTAGTTGGATTGGGCAGACAAATCAATGTTTCTAACCAAAGCATCGCGCACAACGCCCGACGACCGAACAAAAGCGTATTGAATGTAAGGTCCTGTATGTCCTTCAAAATCCACGGATTCTTTTGGGTCAAAAACCATTTTCTTTTTTGGATTGACTTTTATCAACTGGTATTTCATTGCACCAACGCCAATTCTACGTTCAATTTCGGCTTTTGCACCCACTTCAACACCTTCCAAAGCACCGCGCTCTTTTACTTCACGATTCGCCTCATTGATGACTTCTGCAATTAAATCATCGGCATCAACGACTGTTCCTTCGCGGCTTTTCATTTTGCCTGTGGGTAATTCGACCATACCGTAACTCAAATGGTGCAAGCCATCGGCATAAGGTTCGCCGAGTTTTTTCAAAATTTCAAACAAGACTTGAAAATGGTAGTTTTGTTCATCGGCAACGACATACACGACTTTCCGCGCCGCAAATTCAGCTTCTCGAACTCTTGCCATACCAATATCTTGTGTGATATAAACAGAAGTACCGTCTGAACGCAGTACCAGTTTTTGGTCTAATTTGGCTTCTGATAAATCAATCCAGACCGAAGAATCGGGTTTTTGATAGAAAATTTCCCGTTTCAAACCGTCTTCAATAATGTCTTTGCCGAGCAAATAAGAATTGGATTCGTAATAAATTTTATCGAAATGGACGCCGAGACTTTTGTAGGTTTCATTGAAACCCGCGTACACCCAGTTGTTCATCGTGCGCCATAAATCCATCGTAGCAGTGTCGCCCGATTCCCATTTCAAGAGCATGTCCCGCGCTTGTGCGCCAAGTGCCGAATGTTTGTTGAAATAATCGTTTTTAAATTCTTTGAAAAATTCTTCTTTGGGTAAGTTCTTCTTGTTGATGAGAGTCAATACTTCTTCATCTAAACTCACTTCTTCTTGCCATTTTTTATATTCTTCTTTGAATTTTCCTTCAAACATCACGTAATAATCACCCACAAAATGGTCGCCTTTGACTCCCTTCCCGAAGCCATCGGGACGTTCCGCACTATCGGGCGTTTTACCTGCGCCAAAAAGCTGCCAAGCAATCATTGATTTGCAAATAGCGATACCCCTGTCATTGACAACTTTTGTCCGCACAACATCATAACCCGCCGCTTCCAAAATCTTGGAACATGACCAACCCAATAAAATATTACGAATATGTCCTAAGTGTAAAGGCTTATTTGTATTGGGTGAAGAATATTCCACCATAACACGTATATCTTTCTTCGGCAATAAGCCAAAGTCTTGATTAAGCGCGTTTTGCGCGACAAAATCCGTCCAAAATCCATTGTCCACCACCAAATTAAGGAAGCCTTGAATGACATTGAATTTGGCAATAGACGCCACATTTTTGGTCAAATAATCCCCCAATTCTTGACCAATTTGGGGAGGTGCTTTGCGGGCAGATTTGGCAAAACTAAAAACGGTAATGGTATAATCGCCTTCAAATTCCTTACGTGTCGGGCTACAAATCACATCGGTAGGATTCAAGTCTAAACCGTATAGGGCTTTGACAGCCGAAGCGACTTCTTGCTGAATAAGAGAAATAAAATTCATAATGATAAAATTATTGTAATCATTTAGCCCGCGCTCGCTTCGCTCGAGCGAATGAAGGAGAGGTGATTCATTTTTAGGGTGAAGCCCTAAAAACGAACCACATTCCCCTCTTTTGCGAGCGAAGCGAGCAATAGGCTAAGTAAAATTATTATAGTTGCTTAAAAATCGCGCAAAAGTAGTTTTTTTTATTAGAAACCTGAGTTTTAAGGTATAAAAACACGGTTTCGCCACGTAAAAAATCTAATGGAGCGAGCGGTTTTGTTTGTTAACAATTTGGGCTTTGCCCAAATTGTTAACAAACAAAACCGCTCGCTCCGAAAAAAATCTCCGTGCCACCGAAGTCAGCGCATTTTGAGTGACTGCCACAAAACTTAGATTCTTTGTAATTACTTAGTCATGCGCTCGTTTCGCTCGCACGAAGGAGGAGAGGTGGTTCGTTTTTCGGGCAAAGCCCGAAAAACGAACCACATTCTCCTTTTTTGCGAGCGAAGCGAGCTATGGGCTAAGTAATTACGATTCTTTACGCAATGCGCACACCATTTGCCACGCCTTGTTCGGGTGTCAGTAAAGTGACGACCCCTTCAGTATCGACACTGCCAAGCACCAAAACTTCGGAAAAAAAATTGGCAATTTGGCGGGGCGGGAAATTTGTTACCGCAATGATTTGACGACCAATTAGGCTTTCTTTTGTGTAAAGGGTCGTGATTTGGGCAGATGACCGTTTGATGCCAATTTTTTCGCCAAAATCAATCGTCAGTTGATAGGCGGGTTTACGGGCTTTGGGGAAATCGACGGCGGCGAGAACAGTGCCGACGTGCATTTCGACTTTCATAAAATCGTCGAAAGAAATTGTTTGGGAAGTGGAAAGTGTCATATACGGAAGATTTTAAATTTCAGATTTCAGATTTTAAATTTCAAATTTCAAATTTCAAAATCCAATATTATTCTCTTGTGCGAGTGAAGCTAAGTAGTTGAGGAGTGGACATAACCTAAAAATGTTTTTTGCATCTCGCGCTCGCTTCGCTCGCGCGAGGGAGGGGAATGTGGTTCGTTTTTCGGCTTCGCCGAAAAACGAACCACCTCTCCTCCCTTTCGCGAGCGAAGCGAGCGCGAGAAGCGAGCGCGAGAAGCGTGTGCTGAAAAGTAGCGATTATTTATGATTAACTACTTAACCCAAGTTTTGTGGTATAAAAACGCGGAACCTCGTGCCGAAAAAAATCTCTCGCGCCGCCGAAGGCGGCGCGTTTTAAGTCACTACCACAAAACTTAGATTAGTTAATCTAAAATTTGTATCAGATGTAATATCAATGAACAGCCGCCAAACAAAGCCAGTACGAGCGAAAGAATTTTCAACGCCCCCGCATTTTGTTTGAACAAAGCCAACTGTTGTCCTGCCGAACCTTTCAAGTGAACCTTGCCAGATAGCAATAAAAAAAAGTATAGCCCGATTCCGAAGAACACAAACTCGAATAAAAAGCCAAGAAATTCCATAAAGTACCCCCTCAGTATTTTTGTAAAAAAAACGATTTAAAGACGCACAAAGATAGGTTTTCAAGCTGAAAAATGATTTTTTTTTATTTTTTTTTATTTTTATAAAATACTGATTATTAATTATTTATGTATATAATAAAAAAAAATTTTTTTTTTTTAACTTTTTTTATAAAATTAAAAAAAAACATTTGAAAAATTGAAATCGTGTGTTAACTTTGTCATACTTAAATTAAATAAGGTGTAATAACAATTAATTACCACCTCATTTACCAAGTCACCAAATAAGGTTTTGAAAGTTCATGTGATTATAATTTGTTGTTTTGGAACCGTCTTGTAACTCGAGGCGGTTTTTTTAAGTGATAATTTTTAACAATATATTTTCAAAGTCAATATTTTTGACCATTTTTTGTTTCATTTAATTTTTTTGAACTTTTTTAGAGAGAAAAGAGTTTTAGTTGAGGAGTCATTAGTTAGTGTTATTGAACAGCATAAAATTTTATAAAAAAAATGAATAAAAAATTTTTATTTGTAAAATAATTGTATATTTGATGTATTATTAATGCCAACTTAACAAAAAGACAAATCTTTCGCAACTCTATATTCAATATTATTGTACGCTATTGCTCGCTTCGCTGGCAAAAGAAAGGAGGGGGTTCATTTTTCGAGCAAAGCCCGAAAAATGAACCACTTTTCCCTTTTTTTGCGAGCGAAGCGAGCAATAAAGACGAAGTGTATAATCTTATTTTTCACTCTTTAAAAAAGTAAAACGAATCATGGAAAAAGAATGGCGAAGGCTCAACGGACAACGCATCGAGTTGCCCTTAAAACAAGCCGTTGAGCGGACAATTGTTGAAGAACGTAATTTGGGCAACAAACTCAAAGTGTGTATCGGCACCGACTCACAGGTGAAAGGTGACATTATTCATTTCGCATCGGTGATTGTTTTCATACGAGAACGCAAAGGAGGGTTTATGTTTATCCACCAATGGGAAGAAAAAAAGAAAATGAGCCTCCGCGAACGTATGATTACTGAGGTCGGTAAATCAGTGGACGTTGCGTATTCTTTGTGCGATTTATTGGATAAATACGACGTGGCACTTGAAGTTCATGCGGATATTAACACCGACCCTTATTTCCAGTCAAACGTTGCCTTACGCGAAGCAATGGGTTATATTTTGGGAATGGGTTTCGTTTTTAAAGCCAAACCCGATGCTTTTGCGTCGTCAAACTGTGCGGATAAAGTTGTCTGAATTTCAGATTTCAAATTAATTAATCAGTCCACATATATAGTTCAGATTGCCGCCTCGAATGTCAAATTCAGGCGGCTTTTCTTTTGCCCTGTGAAAAGCGACAAGCTGCGTTTTTATGGAACAAAATTTAGGTTAATATCAAATGGCTTATTACATTTAGCCCTTCTTTGCCAGTAGTCTCTGCTTTGGCTTTTTTACAGGCGGCGTAGCTGCCTAATCTCGGTAATACTCAACAAAAAAATGGGGTTTACTAAGCGGTGTAACCGCTAAACCGCCTGTTTTGCGGTTACACCGCATAAAAATTAGTAGATTGTCTTTAAATATTACCGAGATTAGGCAGCTACGCCGCCTGTAAATCCCAAAGCGGAAATTGCGAGTACAGATTTTAAGCAATTTTGCAAAATATTGGCAATCAATTAATCGCACTTTGAAATCTGAAATTATTCTAATTAAAACTTTGAAACCATACATAAATTCAAAATACGCATAAAAAAGCACTTTTGCGCCCGCTTCGCTCGCGCAAAAGGAGGAGAGAGGTGGTTCATTTTTCGGGCTTTGCCCAAAAAATGAACCACATTCTCCCCCTCGCGCGAGCGAAGCGAGCGCGAGAACCAGCAGTTTAGATTTTATGTATGGTTTTCAAAATTAAAACCCAAGTATTTATGGACATCAAGTCTCTTTTTCGGCGAAAATCTATTGCAGATGCCATTGCTAATTCAGAAAATCTACACGGTGCAGACGATACAATGGTCAAAAGCCTCACTTTGCGCGACCTTACGGCAATGGGCATTGCGGCAGTCATCGGTGCGGGTATTTTTAGTACTGTCGGCAAAGCCTGTGCGGAAGGCGGACCTGCCATTTCCGTTTTATACGTTTTTACGGCAATTGCTTGTCTGTTTTCGGCTTTGTGTTACGCTGAGTTTGCGTCGCGTGTCCCTGTTTCTGGCTCTGCTTATACGTATGCCTACACGACTTTGGGGGAGATTGTTGCTTGGGTCATTGGCTGGAATTTGGTTTTTGAATACGCGATTGGCAATATAACCGTGGCGATTTCGTGGTCGGATTATTTTTCTAATTTAATTGAAAAAGGTTTCCATATCAATATCCCCGATTACCTTGAAATGGATTATTTGACCGCAAAAAGGGCAGCCATAAGTGACCCCACAGGTGCCGCCGCCGCCGCTTGGAACGATGCACCTACTATTTTGGGCATTAAATTTATCGCTGATTTGCCAACGCTTCTCTTGACTTTTTTGGTGACTATTTTGATTATTAGAGGCATTAAAGAGTCGAAAATTGCCACAAATATCATGGTTGCTATAAAATTAATCGTGGTTTTTTTAGTCGTTGCCATAGGTGCATTTTACGTGGATACGTCCAATTGGTCGCCTTTTGCGCCTAATGGTTGGGGCAACGTAATGAAAGGCGTGTCATCGGTCTTTTTTGCTTACATTGGTTTCGATGCCATTTCAACAACCGCCGAAGAATGTAAAAATCCGCAACGCGATTTGCCGCGTGCCATGATTTATTCATTGATTATTTGCACCGTTTTGTACGTTGCGGTGGTCTTAGTGATGACGGGCATGGTCAAATACGATAAATTGGGCGTGGGCGACCCGTTGGCGTTTGTTTTTGGTGAGCGCGGTTTGTTTTGGATTGAAAAAATAGTGGCAATCAGTGCTGTTTTTGCAATGGCGAGCGTGTTTTTGGTCTTTCAAATTGGTCAACCGCGTATCTGGATGACCATGAGCCGCGATGGTTTGTTACCAAAACGATTTGCAAGTTTGCACCCAAAATTCAGCAATACGTAACTTG
>JAXHNU010000029.1:0-150591 GCA_034520175.1 Saprospiraceae bacterium | reverse complement strand
TTGTACTTCAATTCAGTTACGTATTGCTTGCAGAACGGATTTATGCAAACAAGTCAGGTTACTTATAAGTCAATTGCAGAATCTGGAAGTCCTTATATGTGCAATGAACCTTCTTCTTATCCACTCAATGTCACGAAAGCACCTATCAAAGTCGTTACTGCGCTCACAACCCCGAATGGTATAGGCGGCACAACGACCAGCACTTACAAATACGAAAATGCCCGATTGCACCGTAGTGGTTTTGGCTTTTTAGGATTTGGTAAATTTCAAGTTGATAATCCAGTTCAATACGCACAGGTCATCACAGAAACCGAAGTATTGACCCCTTATCAATCTCCCGTGACTTACTATTTCCCTGTTGTTAAGACTGTAACGAGCAGTCAAGTTCTGGGTAACGTCACACTACCTGTATCGAAAACGACAAATACAAGCAGTCCCACATTCAATGGTACACGCTACTGGATGAAGGTAGATGCAACAACTTCAACGAATAATCTGACGGGCGCAACATCAAGCTCTACGACGACTTATGACGCAAATGGCAACGCGACTTTTACTTCTGCCAATATAAACAATGAAGAATATGCCTATACGTGGTACAATTGGCAAGGGGAAGGTTTCACACCTTTTGGGAGTCCTAAATTCATTTATTCTTACAAGGAAAGGGTAGGACAAAACCGCGTTTACAAACAAATGCGCAATACTTACAATACGCAAGGTGATGTGTTGACGAGCATTGATTATGACTACAACGGCTTTTGGAATGAAACGACAACATCAACCAACACCTATCATCTGGCAACGGGGAGTCCATTGAGCAAAAAAATCACGTCTCCTGCCTTGCAAACAAAAACAAGCACTTTTGAGTATGACACGAGATACCGATACGTCACTAAAGTTATCAATCCTCTGGGGCAGTTTGGAACAAAAACGTATGACCCGCGTTGGGGAACAGTTGCTACCGAAACGGATATTGCGGGGCTAAAAACGACGCACACTTACGATGGTTTTGGTAAATTGATAAATACCTTAACGCCACAAGGTCATAATATCACGGTTGAGTACGCATGGTCTTACGAAGGTGCGTATTTGCCTTCACGATGCTATGATATTATTACAACAGTACCAGGTAAACCCCAAACTTGGGATATTTATGACGTATTGGGTAGAAAAACAGTTGAAACGCCTGAAAACTATGGCGATGTAGGCTCTCGGTGGGTTCGTACTTACAGTGTTACAGAATACGATGTAAGAGGTAATGTTGCAACAACCACAACGCCTGTAAATGCAACGGATTGGGCAAATCGTCAAATTACAACCTATTCTTATAATGTATTTAATATGTTAACCTCTACGGTCAATTCGATAGGGACGACTAAATATCTCAATGAGTACAATAATGGAGGTAAAACTACGAGTTATGTAACCAATGCGGCGGGGCAAAGGTCTTCCAAAGTAACCGATGCTTCGGGAAAAGTCATCAGCACAAAAGACAATGGCGGAACACTTACTTTTGAGTATGACAGCCGAGGCAATCAAACGTTTGTTCGATTAGCGGGTGCGGTTATTACTTCAATGACTTATGATTACAGAGGAAAACAAGCAACACTAACCGATAAAAATGCTGGCACAACCGAGTATAGATACAATGCCTACGGCGAACTTGAATGGCAAAAAGATGCCAATGCCAATCAATACACAATGATTTATGACATTCTTGGCAGACTATTGACCCATACAGGCGCGGAAGGTGTCACCACAAACAAGTATGTGGCTTCGGGAAATGGCATTAATCAAATTGATGAAGTCATAGGTTTCAATGGCATTAAACAGAAATACATCTACGACAATTGGCAACGGGTGACGCAATCAAAAGAAACTATTAGTGTATATTGACAAAAAATGTTATTAGATGTTTCTAAAAATAGTTCTTAGGTTTTGTAAAGCGGCACAAGTATTAAACACCATGTCACGCTTTAACGAATCGTGAATACGAATAACATCTTTTACAATTCTGCAACGCTTCATACCACCTATGCTATGTTCGTTTCGTATTCTAAAAGATGCAATTATTTGATTTTCAGCTTTTTGTTCAGCAGTTAATTCTTCTTTTTTTGGTTTTTTATGTGGAATAACGAGGTGAATATCGTCATTTTTAAAACCTACAAAACCTAAATCTGTCCATAAATAGGTGTCTTTTGGAAATTTTAGTTCTTCTAAATCTGCCATTTTTTTATCTGCGACAGAACCTGAAAAATGATGCGAAGCAAAGGCTATATAACCACAAAACAAGCTGATTATCAGCTTTTTAACAGTATGATATTTCTTTTTACCACTATAATTGTCTTCTTGTTCTCCTGAGTCTGATGGACGTTGTACTTCTATTTCAGTACAATCCATCAAATTATCTTGAATAGTGAAATTGGGATTATCCGCAAAGCGTCCTTTTAGTGCCGCTAAGAATTTAGGGTAATCTGAACCATCAGAACAAGGAAGCAGTTTTTTTAGCCGCATGGTTTCATTAAGTGCTGATAAACAATCTTTTATGATGATACTTACGCTCTCTTGTGATAAGTCAAAGATAGCTCCTTGAAACGCCTGAGTAGGGTTTTCTTTCAAGTAAGTAAGCACAAAAAATAAATGATGTGCAGCACTGGGTAATTCAGAACGCCACTTAAAAGCATTCATTCGCACTGTTCCACGAGTAGTTTTTCGATAGATTCGCTTTAACTCTCGTTCAAATGCAGGTACTAAGTAGTCAAATTCTACTGTACTCAATGAAGTCAATGTCACAAATTTATGTTCATTACTTCGTATTTTATCATAATCTAACATGGCGCAAAAGTACAAATTTCGCGCGGATTATAATTAAACTTTGTTAATATTCACTAATATATGGTGGCTATTTTTCAAAAAATCCTTATACTAATTGGTAAAAATTAAAAATCATGCAAAAAGTAATCATGTTATTGTCTCTTTTTACTGCTATCGCAGCTTGTTCATTGCCGAAATTGGGTTTGTCCAAGCAAGATGTGAAGCCAAATTCTTTTAAAATACAAGGGTTTTATTATAGTAAAACAGATTATACTAACTTTGTTTTCTTTGAAAATGGAGTAGTTTTAGGAGGTTTTACTGAATCTATGAAGGATAGGAATATTTATGCTATCTCAAAGAGTTGGACTGATAAAGAACGGCTTAAATTTTACCAAGCTATCCCATACGCGTGGGGATTGTTTCAAGTAAATGGACAACGTTTGAAAATTAACAAATGGTCAAGTCTTGAATTAGGAGCTTATCTTGTTTCTAAAAAAGTAGGAAGTATCGTAAATGACTCTACACTTTTGATAGTCCAACCTAAAATAGGTATAGATACGTTTTGTTTTCACTATTTGGCAGTCAAGCCCGACAGTACGAACAGTTTTATCAAGTAAGCCAAGTACCCCCTCAGTATCTAAGCCCCAAAAAGCCGAAAATACTGAGGGGTGCTTTTTACACATTTATCATCATCAAAATCTTAATCAACATTAACCAAGCATGAAAAAAATAACTATTTTTATTGGACTTTTGGTATTGTCCATGTCTTTGTTTGGACAAAGAACCGATTTTAAACTTGTTTTAAACAGTGGCTTGTACTCATTCAGTGGTACAGGTGCTTCTAATGGCACTATGGCTTTTGCCTTTGAACGGAGCAATTCAGCTTCGATTAATTCACACTTTAGCACAAAAAAAACGATAAGCTACGGCTTTAGCGGTGATGTTCGCCATGTGAGCAAACGCAATATTCTTTCTGGGTTAGAGCTTGGTTTAGAATACTTAAAAAATGTAATTACTTAGCCCGCGCTCGCTTCGCTCGCACGGAGAGAGGAGAGGTGGTTCATTTTTCGGGCAAAGCCCGAAAAATGAACCACATTCCCCTTTTTTGCGAGCGAAGCGAGCTATGGGCTAAGTAATTACTAAAAAATCAAATACCTATCGGCCAAATTACGGAAGTAAAAATATCAACTATCCGTGATTTTGCGTCTATGAGTGTTAGTGGTAACAGTACTTTGAGTCACACGTTCCTCACGCTAACGCCTTACATGGGCTACCGAATTGATGCCAAAAAGTTTTATATTGATATAACTTTGGGTGCTGATTTAGCCTATCATTACAACGTAAAAGCGACTGAAAAAGGAACAGCTACTGTCATTGGTGGGGCATCTTATCCGATTAGTGGGGAGGTAAAAACAACGCAATATGATATACGCCCAAGAGGGCAAGTTGGTATTTCAATGAATCGCATGGGTATTTTTGGCGGCTATTCGTATGGTTTAACCAACTATACACCAGACCCTTTTCAAGACCGTAGCAATTTTTCAAGACTGATTCGTTTTGGTTTAACTTATCAAATTAATGGCAAATCTTTGTAAATACGCTCTCCCGCGCTCGCTTCGCTCGCACGGGGAGGGTGTGTGTTTCATTTTTCGGGCAAAGCCCGAAAAATGAAACACTTTTTCTATTTTTACGAACGCGACTAAATGTTTCCCTTTACAAAATACTAAACAAATGATAAAAATGCGCACACTAATCAGTTTTTTATGCCTCTTTTTTTCTTTTTCGCTTGTGGGGCAAGATATTTCGGGACTTTGGCAGGGCGTTCTGAATGTAACAGGTAGAACACGTTATTATGTTAGTACGATGACATTGCAACAAGTTGGTTCAAATGTAACAGGCTCTAATTTTACCAAAGGAGTTGTCACAGGCTTTTATGCTGTCCAAAGTGTGAGAGGAACGGTTAATAACAATGTCTTTAATTTTGAGGATGTCGCACTAATAGCCAATCAAGATACATTTGGGTTTACTTGGTGTATGAAATTCGGCATATTAGATTATGACCCTGCGCTTGAAAAATTATCAGGCGTCCTTCAAACAAGAAATTGTGAGCCAGAAACAATCACAATGGAGCTTTATCGTCTTAAAATCTATACAGATTCCTCTATTTGCAGTCCTAAAAATGTGGCTATCAGAGCAACAGGGAAAAACTTGCGATGGTATGCCGATTCCACAAAAAGCCAACTGATTTATGTGGGTGACAGCATCAACCCGTTTGTGAATAGAGACACGGTTTTTTATGTCACGCAGTCTTTGTACGACACCGAAAGCCCCGTTGTGCCTATTGTAATAAAAATGAAAAATGCCGTTGAAAATCAAAATATCAAAATCTGTATGGGTGGGAGTGTTACAGTGGGCGATACTATTTATCGGACAACGGGGCAATATTCAAGGCGGGTTGTTGCGCTCAATGGTTGTTCAAGTATCATCAACACCTCTTTGACGGTCAATCCGACACCACAAATAAACCGTAGTGTCATGTTTTGCGCGGGAGGTTCAGTGACAGTTGGCGATACTATCTACAAAACGACAGGTATTTACATCAAAAAACTCAAAACTACTGAGGGGTGTGACAGTACGATAACAACAAACTTGACGGTCAAAAATCCGTCTGTTTTTGCTCAAAACAAAACAATTTGAGAAGGCGAATCGCTAACGGTTGGTGATACTGTTTACCGCACAACGGGGCAATACATCAAACGCTTGACGGGGTTCAATGGTTGTGACAGTACCGTAACGACCCGTTTGACCGTGAATTCTGCCCAAAAAACGACCCTCAATTTTAGTATTTGTGAAGGCGAAAGTAAAACGGTAAATGACACAATCTACCGAACAAGTGGCGTTTACATCAAAAAGTTGCAAACAAAATCGGGCTGCGATAGTACTGTAACAACAACAATCACGGTTAATGCGGTCAAAAAAACGAATCAGACTTTTACTATTTGCCCTAATCAAAAAATAAGTGTCGGCGATACCGTCTATCAAACAACAGGCGATTATAAACGGACATTGCGCACCGCTTTCGGTTGCGACAGCGTGGTAATGACCAAATTGACAGTGCGCAATGAAGTGACGTTTTCACAAAAACTCAAAATATGCGCGGGTTTGTCGGTATCGGTCGGCGACACTGTTTACAAAACGACGGGTACATACCTCAAAAAAATCCGTTCTACTGAGGGGTGCGATAGTTTGGTGACAACGCATTTAGAAGTCATCAAATTTGATTTGAATTTGCCCAACGACACGACTATAAATTTGGGTGATAGTGTGCGCTTGTCGGTTTCTACTTCGGCTGTTTTGTCCACCTCTTTCAAATGGACACCTGCAAACACCGTGCGCTGCGATACCTGCCCAACAACGTGGGCAAAACCGAACGGCACAACGCAATATCAAGTAGAAGTTTTTGAAAAAGATGCGAAATGCCGTCAAATTGGGCGTGTTTTGGTACGAACTAAAACAGCGTGTAGTTTTTACATACCCACCGCTTTTTCGCCAAACGGCGACAACATGAATGATGTCTTGATGCTCCATCCAAGTGCTTGTGTGAAGCGGATAAAGCGTTTTGCTATTTTCAATCGTTGGGGCGATTTGCTTGTTTCAAAAAACGATATGGCGATTTTGCCCAATCAAGCACTCGAAATGTGGGACGGCACATTCAATCGTCGTTTATTAGACAATGCAACGTTTGTGTATGTGGTAGAGGCAGAATACATCAATGGCGAAAGCGAGATTTTGGGCGGTGATGTTATTCTTATTAAATAGTTTTATTGCAACTGTTTACCATACGCTCTCCCGAAGGCTTTCGGATGTAAACAGACTTCGCTCGCGCAGAAAGGGGGAATGTGGTTCATTTTTAGGCAAAGCCTAAAAATGAACCACATCTCCCCCTCGCGCGAGCGAAGCGAACGCGTGACTAAGTAATTACGATTGTTTTATAAACGCCACAAATAGGTAAGTTATATTTTACAAATTCCCTAAACCACTTTTTTCTTTTTTGTGAATAAAAGATTTTCGGAAACGTTGCCGCGAATTATCGCTTCTTGCCGTGCGTTTTTTATCTAATTTCACGCTATAAAACAATAAAAATGATAAAGAATAGCTTACTTATTAGTGTTATCATCGGTTTATTTGCCTTTACCAAAGCCGATGACCGTCCCACCATTTTTTTAATTGGTGATTCCACAATGGCGAACAAAGCCCCGATTGACGCGCCCGAAACAGGGTGGGGCATGGTCTTTCCAGAATACTTTTTCGATGCCGTCAAAATTCAAAACCACGCTGTCAATGGGCGTTCCACTAAGAATTTTAGAACTTTAGGGCATTGGAAAGCCGTGATTGACCAACTTAAAACGGGCGATTATGTGATGATTCAATTTGGACACAATGACCAAAAAAAGGACGATTCCTTGCGTTTTGCCGCCCCACAAACGGATTATAAACAAAATTTGACCCGTTATATCAACGAAATAAAAGCGAAAGGCGGCAATCCGATTTTATTAACACCCGTCATGCGGCGTAAATTTGATGCCAATGGAAAATTCGTTGACCAACACGGCGAATACCCCTCAGTAGTTCGGGCATTGGCGAAGGAAATGAACCTGCCTTTGATTGATATGCACGCCAAAAGTCAAAAAACAATTGAATCGGAAGGCGTGGAAGGCTCTAAAAAAATGTTCATGCACTATGACGGTGGCATTTTTCAAAAGCACCCAAAAGGCATAAAAGACGATACGCATTTTTCGCGTTATGGCGCGGAATTAATGGCAAGTTTGGCGGTTGAAGGACTGTTCGACATAGGACACCCACTACGCAATTTTGTTAAAAAATCGCCTTTTGAGGAGAAATACAGTCATGAAATGCCCAAGATTTATCAACCTGTTTTCAAAAAAGACACCTACAATATTGTCCGTTATGGGGCAAAAGCAGATGGTATTTTTTTGAATACAAAAGCTATTAATCAAGCCATTGAATTGTGCAGCCAATCGGGTGGGGGCGTGGTGTTTATTCCGCGAGGTTTGTGGTTGACGGCGGGTATTGTTCTGAAAAATAATGTCCATTTGCATTTAGAAGATGGCGCATTGGTACAATTTACGAAAGATTATGACCACTACAATTTGGTGCGTACCAATTGGGAAGGCTCAGAGGCGTGGCGCGTGCAACCACCGATTTACGGGATTGATGTAGAAAATATAGCGATAACAGGAAATGGCATTTTTGACGGTGGTGGCGAAGCGTGGCGACAACTGAAAAAAGGCAAAGTGACGGAGGGAGATTGGAAAAAAGTCATCAGTCAAGGCGGTGTTTTGAATGAAGCAAAAGATACGTGGTACGCTACCGAACGCTCATTGAAAGCCTCCACAATGAAACGTCCTGGCGTGATTGCCGAAGGATTTGATTCACTTAAATCATTGGAAATCAAAGAGTTTTTGCGCCCAAATCTGATTGTTTTGACACGTTGTAAAAATATTTTACTCGAAAATATCACGTTTCAAAATTCGCCCGCTTGGACAATTCACCCACTCCTTTGCACGCATTTGACACTGAGGGGGGTAAAAGCCAAAGCACCGTCTTACGCTCAAAATGCTGATGGTATTGACGTAGAAAGTTGCAAAAATTTCATCATAGAAAATTCGATTTTTGACGTTGGCGATGACGGCATTACCATAAAATCGGGACGCGATGCCGAAGGACGCAAACGCAATGCCCCAACTGAAAATGGCATTATTCGCAACAATATTGTGTATCGGGCGCACGGTGGTTTTGTGATTGGCTCGGAAATGTCGGGCGGCGCACGCAATTTGTTTGTTCACAACTGTACATTCATGGGAACGGACATCGGTTTGCGCTTCAAATCAACACGCGGACGCGGGGGGATTGTTGAAAATATTTATGCCACGGATATTACCATGACCGATATTTTAGGTGAAGCCCTGTTGTTTGATATGTATTACAATGGAAAAGATTTTTCGGAAGCGGAAAAAAATCCGATTATCGAAGCCCGTCCCGTGAGTGAAGAAACACCACAATTTCGCTCATTTTTTATCCGCAACATCACTTGTCAAGGCGCACAACGGGGTATTGTGGTGCGTGGTTTGCCCGAAATGAATATCAAAAATATCAACGTTGAAAATTCTATTTTTGGCGCAAAAACGGGTATGGTTTGCATTGAAGGTGACGGTATTAAATTGAAAAATATTACATTCAATACGCAAAATGAAGTGGCGGCCAATGTCTCCAATAGCCGCAATCTGACGTTTGACAATCTGACTTTTGTGGGCAAAAACAAAACGGCATTGAACATCGAAGGCGTGAAAACAACAGGGATTCGGTTGTTGAATACCGATGTATCGAAATTGCCTGAAGGGATTTTATTTGGAAAAGATGTTTTACCGAAGGTTTTGACACGCAATTAGACCGTTTTGTACCCCCTCATTAGAAATGCCGTTTTTTTCAATTTTTAACAAAAAACGGCATTTTTATTGTCTGATTTTTTTGAATGACCCCTTATGA
The DNA here is from genome assembly GCA_034520175.1 of Saprospiraceae bacterium. Classification (GTDB taxonomy): domain Bacteria; phylum Bacteroidota; class Bacteroidia; order Chitinophagales; family Saprospiraceae; genus JAAFJT01. Next base: position 141,210 of record JAXHNU010000029.1, on the reverse strand, counting down.
AAAGTAATCTCATATCATTTTTTCTTTCCAATCGTCAATTCCTCGTACTTCTGCATTAAAATTGACCCCAATTGCGGTTATTGCTTTACCCGAAGCACGGTATTTCCCAGCATAATCATTTTCTTCAATTTGAATCAAAGCGGCATCAGCCGTTTTATTAAATTTAAATTCAAAGAGAAAAACATCGGTTGGCGTTTCCACCACCGAATCGGCGTGTCCTTGTGATGAATGGACTTCACTTTGAATGAAAACGCCTAAATAGTTGAAAAGGATATGTACTAAACCATGATACAAACCTTCGGTCTGTTTCATATAGGCTTCCACAGGCAAATCCGCTAATATACTTTCTAATATTTTACGTACTTTTTTGAGGTTTTTAGTCAAAAAGGCTTCATTTAAGTCCAACATTACTCGTCCTGTATCTTTTCGGTAAATGCTGGGTGCAAGGTCGTCCATCAAAAATTGGTACATACTTTCACGAACTTCCTTGTTCGGATAATCCAAAATATAATGGCTTGGTCGTGGGTCACGTTCTTTAATGGTCAAATAACCCGTTTGAAACATGAGTGAAATAATTTCTATATTTTCGATGTCAAATTTTTCAAATATAATACTATTCACACTGATATTTTCTACGTTGAAATGCGTTTGTTTCTTCATTTGTTCCATCAAAAAACGCGGATTACCCGTTGCCATCCAATAGTTGTGGAACTCTTGTTTTTTGAGAAAATTAAGTGTTCCAAAAGGATTATACACGCGCACTTCGCCGTCCCAAGAATAGCCATTGTACCAAATTTTCATTTGTTCCAAAAGTTCTTCAAGCGAGATATTCAATGTTTTAGCTGCTGCTTCTAAATGTTCTGCAAAATAAGACTCCAATTCTTCTTGGGTATAACCCGTCAAGGCAGCGAAAGAGCGACCAATCGTAATATCTTCTAAATTATTCAAATGTGAAAATAAAGAAACCTTTGAAAATTTGGAAATGCCTGTAATAAAAACGAAGCGAAGATGAGCGTCTGAATTTTTCAAAATACCATAAAAATCACGCAAAGTATCACGATTTGCCTTTGCTTGTTCAATTTTAGTGCTTTCCAAATAATCAATAATCGGTTTGTCGTATTCGTCAATTAACAAGACAACGCGCCCGTGTTTTTTAGATAAAGCTATCAAAAGTTCTTCAAAACGTTGTTTAAAACCTTTGGTTTTAAGTCTTATACCGTAGTCTTTTGCATGATGATTGAGGGCATTTGTTAAAGCATCACCAAGACTTTGAGTTTGGTAGTCCATCGCATCAAACGACAAATGAATGACGGGTGAAGTCTGCGCCCAATCCCAATGTGGTTCAATCCATAGGTCTTTGAAAACTGTTTTATTGCCTTTAAACAGTTCTTTGAACGTTGAAATTAAGAGCGATTTTCCCGCACGGCGTGGGCGCGAAAGGAAGTAGTACTTTCCTGTCGCAATCAATTTGTGGAGAATTTTGGTTTTATCCACATAAATTCCGTTCAATTCTCGGATTTCCGTCAACGTCTGGATGCCAATTGGTAGATTTTTCATGCCGCAAATTTAATAAAAATTGCCACCTACAAATGAGTTGTTGCTAAATAATTCGTCGTTTCGCACCCTCAATTCTGCACTTCGGTCTGCTTTTTGTACCCCCTCAGTATTTTGTCCCATTTTTGTATCATTAACTCCCATTTTCCAATCGATTTCATGGCAGCCAATGCGCGGCTTTTTCTGAGCCAAAGCGAAGAAACGCGAAACAGAAGCGGCGATTGGTTAAAGTTCGGTGTGTTCGGTCTGGAGACCGAAAAAAGCGATGCGGTGGGTTGTTTTAATAGTTGTGGGTGTGTATTTGGCTTACACATTTGGCAAATATAACACTACTGTACTCTTTTTATAATTACTTAACCTATTGCTCGCTTCGCTCATTTGTATTTAAAACCGTACATAAAATCTAAACCTCTGGTTCTCGCGCTTGCTTCGCTCGCAGAAAAGGCGCGAAGCGAGAAAATTCTAATGGAGCGATGCGTTTTTTTTGTTAAAAATTTGGGCTTTGCCCAAATTTTTAACAAAAAAAACGCATCGCTCCGAAAATTCTCGCGCCGCCGAAGGCGGCGCGTTTTGAACGACTACTACAAAACTTAGGTTAGACAACAACATTTTTTTATTCAAAAACTAATCAAAACGTTGTATTTTACAATCAGAATGCCCGTAAAATGCCTGTCATTGAAATAAAAACCGTGGATTTACATCATAATCTTCCTACCTAAATTCACGTTTTTTACATATTTCAAACAAACTTACTATATGACAATGGTTCATTAAAAAATTATGCTGCTATCGCTTCATAATCATTTGATATTAAGAGTTTTATAATTTTCGGATTATTTTTTACAGAGTTGGTATCTAATCCTAAAGCCTCTGAAAATAATTCGACCATTCTTAAATTATGGTAATAATTTTTAATTTCCTCCATTGAGAACGGTTTATTTTCTTCCCAATGAGCCACCTTGGCAACAGAAATAGCTGTCAAAGAAAGGTTAATATGATTCAACAATTTGGTGCTGTTTGTACTTTGGCAGTGCATCAATCCTGTAAACTGCTTGGCATCTCGAAATAAGAACTCAATTTGAAAACGACATTGATAATGTTTAAGAACGAAGGCATAATGAAAATCGGTGCGATTAGAAAAATACAATTTACGTGTTTGGCGCGTTCCGTCTTCCTTTAAATAGTCAACTGCGACCAGTAAAACGGTCATTTTTAAGCATTGGACATAAACTAAAGCGGAACGCACTATTTTTTCAGCATCTTGTTCGACAATTGGCAATTTGTCGTTATCTAAATTAAGCCAATCAATTTTGCCCGCTTTTTTAGCGGGACGCCCCCGTTGGCGTTTACCAACAATAGGTTGGGGTACATAAAAAAGACACGAATTGCCCTTCAAGCAACTGATAATATCAATACCCATTTTGACAACAGGTTGGACAAAAGTCGATACACCAAAATACGTGTCACTGACCAATAAATTGCCAAAATGCTTAATATGGGCTTTATTGGCTTGGACTTGACTAACATAGTAATTTATTAACGTCTTTCCAGTTTCTTTTAATTCCTTTGGTGAAGGCGTAAGGGTACTTGATAAATGATAAGCAGTATGCTTTTTCATGTCACCAACAGCAAAACAACTCATTTCAAGTCCAAGTTTAGTCATACCTGCACCGCCTGACCAAAATCTGCCCTTGTGAGCTGTTTTTTTACCACTTTTACTCAAAAAACTGGGGTCGAAAATGACAAAATGATCGCCACTCCCGTTCTCATCTATCAATTGACGGTTAAAAGTGATTAAATCAAGGTCTTGATTTAACCAATTGTGATAGGTCATTTCGTTGTGTTCCCCCCACTTCGTCATTTGGGTAAAATTAACCCGACGGGGTAAACTTAAAAATAAAGGCAAAATTTGAATTAAAATTCTTTGCCGAACTTTGCTTTTATCAGCTATTGCGCCTATTTTTGCACAAAGGGATAATTTATTACCTTTCATCGCGTGCAACTTTTTAGGTGTGAGAACCCAAAGTTACGCGCTTTTTTTTAAAACACCTTTTAATTCTTAATGAACCATTGATATGAACAACTGCATACGGAAAGCATTTTTTAAAATCGTACCCTTCAGTATTTTCACTTTTTTAAGCCTGTCATTGTCGAGTCAAGTGTGTATATCAAAAAGCAATGCACCGTGGAATGAGTGGATTGCCCAAGTGCAACTCAACACACTCAACAACGTAACGAGTAAAACACGCAATGACCGTTTTGTAATTGGTTATTCCGATTGGCGCGACAAATCCACAACGTTGGCGCAAGGGCAAACTTACCCCCTCAGCATAACACCTGGATTGAGTTGGTCGGGCTATCAAACGGCGTTGTACTTTCGCGCTTGGATTGATTTCGATGCCAATGGCGTTTATGATGTTTCGGAATTGGTATTAGAAAAAAGCAGCACAAGTCTTGCCGTCAATCAGTCGCTCACCGTACCACCAACTGCTACAATTGGCACTAAAACCATGCGAATTTCGATGAAAAAAGACGCTTATTCGACGGCTTGCGAGACGTTCGCGGCGGGTGAAGTCGAAGATTATACGGTCGTTATTCAAGCCAATTCACAAACAACTTGTGCCAATAACGCTTTGAATTTTGACGGCAATAACGATTATCTTCAAACGGTTCAATACGCGATTCCTGCCAATACCAATTTCACGATGGAAGCCTCTTTTACGTCAACCGCAACTGCAACGGGCTGCTCGGGCAATTTCAAACGCCTTTTAGCTTTGGAACTTTCTAATTCGGCTCATCGCCTTGAAATAGGTGACTGTGCGGGGCAATTGACGTTATTTTATTTTCTTAGCAATGGCGGTTCAAGATTGGTAAATATTCCTAATGCGACTAATTTACGCAATGGCAATTGGCACCACGTAGCAGCGTCTAAAAGTGGCGACACTTTACGACTTTATTACGATGGTGCGCTCGTTTTGACTGAATCTGGGTTGCAAAATATCAACGATGTACCGCGCATTTTACACGTAGGACGTTGGGCTTTGCAAGGCGAAAACTGGCAAGGCAATGTGGACGAAGTGCGGGTTTGGCAATATGCTGTTTCCGCAACTGACATCGAAAACCGCCGTTTGTGTACGTTGGCGGGCAATGAAACGGGCTTGATTTTGCATTTTCCTTTTAATCAAGGCATTTCAAGCGGCGCAAATCCAACGATTACGACGGTCATTGATAAAAGTCCGACGGGCATCACGACACCCCTCAGTAATTTTGCATTGTCGGGTTCTATTTCAAATTGGGTCTGCTCAACACAAAATTTGGGACAAAATTGTACTCCAATTAGTCCTTGCACAAATGACGTGACACCGCCCGTTTTGAGCAATATTCCTTCAGATGTCACGATAAATTGTGCCAATCAATTGCCTGCTATCTCTACATTGGTTACGGCAACGGACAATTGTACGCCGCAAATCCGTGTTAATTTTGTACAAAATTATTTCAGAGATTCGCTCTACAAACGCACTTGGACTGCTACCGATAACGCAGGCAATACCGTAAGTGCCACGCAAGAGATTCGGATTTTGACGGTCAACGACAGTTTGCCACCCGTTTTTAATAATTGCCCCGCCAATATCAATTTGACAGCCAGAGGCACTACAACTGTTGCGGCTTGGACGCAACCAACCGTTACCGACAATTGTGCTACCCCGTCAGTATCAAGCAATTACGCAAGCGGTCAGGCGTTTCCGTTGGGAACAACTACCGTTATTTACACCGCAACAGACAGACTTAACAACACAGCAACGTGTCGTTTTAGCGTAATTATTGGTACAGTTTCAAACCCTTGCGATACGGATAGACAAAAGCCAATTTTCACTTTTTGCCCTGCCAATATTGTTCTAACAACTACTGGTACAACCGCCGTAGCAACTTGGGCGCAACCCTTCGCAACCGATAATTGCGGCATCACGCGGCTAAACGCTCATGCTTACACCTCGGGTTCTACTTTTCCGATTGGGTCAACTTTGGTTGCTTACTCGGCTTACGACGCTAAAAATAATTTCGCAGATTGTATTTTCAGCGTTACTGTTACCCGCCAAATTGATTCCGTGAGGAATCTTTGCGCCAATCCATCGGCATACATTACGGGCGATAATAATTCGATTACCATTTCGGGTATCACTACTTCGGCGGCAATTATACAAGTTTTTAATAGCAATTGGTCACCCGTAGCGGCTTTGCGAGTAAATACGCCGAGCTACACGTTTCCGAATATCGGCGCAGGTACTTACAATGTCAAAGTCAATGTTTTGGGTGTAGGTGGTACGTGGCCCGCTGTTTGTATTGTTCAAAGTTCAGTCATTGTTGGGACGGGAGCAAATCCTTGTACGAATGATGTGACCGCACCTGTTTTTTCAAATTGCCCCACAAATATCAATTTAACAACAGCGACATCAACCGCCGTTGCGACTTGGACACCGCCGACGGCTACGGATAATTGTACTACCCCCTCAGTATCAAGCGATTATAATTCGGGTTTTGCTTTCCCCGTTGGCACAACTGCCGTTATTTACACGGCGAGAGATGTGAATAACAACACACGAACGTGTACTTTCAACGTTGTCGTCACGGCGATTGTTGCAGTAACAACCAATGATATTTCGCTCGCAATTAGTTCACCGTCAACAAGTTATCGTCAATGGACGCCGATTATGGTACTGGTTTCAGCGTCAAATAACGGAACTGTGCCGATGTCGAACATTAGAATTGAACTCAAACGTCCACTCAAAACGTCGTCAGGTGGCGTGAAGACCCCCTCAGTAGGTGTGTTCAATGATTACTGTTCGGGCGGTATTGAGTGTTCAGAATGGGTCATTCCGAGCCTTGCGGTAGGCGCGACTGCAAATTTGAGTGCGCCGTTTTTCGTTCTTGATGCCACTGCACCGATTGCCGTCACAACGCAATTATTGTTTTCAACGCCAACAAATGGACTTTCTAATAATTTAATCACGTTAACAATTCCACCTCAAACGCCTTTGGTTGCGCCAAATTTTAGCCAATTGACGTATCAAAAACCGACGCAATTGATTCCGATTGTCGTGCAGAAAATTGCACCGAATCCGACTGAAGGCGAATTGATTGTCAAATTGGAAAGTTTAGATGCGCGAGAAGTGACTTTTGATTTCTTCAATGCCTTCGGCAAATTGGTTAAATCGGAGAGAAAAGCAGTAGAAAAAGGAGAGAATCGCGTAGGGTTTGATGTTTTTGACTTGGAACAAGGTGTTCATTTTGTCATTCCTTCAACGACAACGGGGCATAAAGTACCTACGAAATTTGTGAAAATGTAAATTTAAAATTTTACCTATCCTAATTCAACAAATAAAGCCGATGTTTCATAACGAAGCATCGGCTTTGGTTTGTTGTATTTATTGCCCCAAAAGTTTTTTGAGTTCAGCTAACTGCTTTTCAAGGTCTTGGTTTTTTTGCCTTTCTTCTTCTGCTTTTTGCCTTTCTTCTTCTGCTTTTTGCCTTTCTTCTTCTGCTTTTTGCCTTTCCTCTTCTGCTTTTTGCCTTTCCTCTTCTGCTTTTTGCCTTTCTTCTTTCAGTTCTTTTTCTTTGCCTTTCAGTTTTTTGTCTTTGTCTTTCAGTTCCTTTTCTTTGCCTTTCAGTTCTTGTTTTGCTTGGTCTAATTGCAATTCAATTTTACCAAACAGTCTATCCACTTCATCTTCTGCGTCCATTTCTTTTAAAATTTCTTCACTTGTAACTGCTCTATTGAGCCTGTCGAGTATTTTTTGCACCAATGAATTGTCCGTATTTTCTTGAAAATCAAGTTTGTGTTTATCATCTTTTATTTTAAATTTTTGATTAAACACTCGTAATACTTTTTGTAAAGTCGTTCTTACTTCATTTCCGAGAAACGGAATTTGAATGGTGTATGAATCGTGCGTCAAATTTTCAATAAATGGTTCTTTTTGTGCATTTTCAATCGGTTTACCTGTTTCTGCATCAGTGTAAACACGGTTGACTTTTATAACGGCTGTTGTCAAGTAATCTAATTTAAAACCCAAAAAATAGATAGTGATGATAGGCAAGGGATTGATTTCTGTCTCTCCTTTTTCATTCACTAATTCTTCTCCTTTTTTATAGTTTTCAGCGAGATATTCTCGGAAACGCATAATATCGAACAATTTACGCGCCTTTTGTAGTTCTATTAGGACTATTTTTTTCTCATTTGTTACTGTTTTTATAGTGGCTTTAAAATCTAAACGTATAATGCGAATGACTTCTTGGGTTTGAATTTTTCTTATAGACATTTCCTGAGGTTGAACCGTCAACTCCTCAATTTCTTCGCCAATGATGGTCGAAAGTAAGCCACGAGCGATGTCAATATCTTCTAAAAGATATTTGAATACAACGTCATATATTGGGTTGACAATAATCATTTTCTATTATTTTTTTACAAAAATACAATACTTTTACAGGTTTTCCAAGTTTTCACACGTTTTTTTAATAGTTGTGGGTGTGTTTTGAAGACCAATGAAGCAAGTTTGACCGCGCCCAAAGCGACTTTGCGCATCGAAGTTGATATTGTACGCCCCGCGCAATCTATTTTCAGCTTTTCGGGCAATCCGTATTGGGTCAACCAAGAAACCTTATTTGGGTTTGATGAGGTGAATGCAAGTATCAACGGAGCAGGAGACGCAATTTATAGTACGCATCGCAACGGAGTTGCTCGCGAGCATCGCACGTTTTTGGTTGTGGATTGAAGACCGACACCAACGGGCAAGCCATTGACCTCTCAATCTCTGATATGCAAGGTCGGTCAATTATGGTTCAGCGCATCGAAAAGCTGCAAACGGACATTTATACGCTGTACCTCGCGGACCAAATCTCGGCAGGACAATACACGCTGCGGATACAATCGGCTGGCAAACGGGAGGTGATGAAGGTGTTTACGGTGGGGAAATAATTGTTGAATTAGGATAGGCAGGATTTTAAAGGATTTTAAGGATAAGGGTCGTCGTGTGTTTGAAATCCTTTTTTATCCTTTAAAATCTTGCCTATTCTAATTCAAAAAACAAAAACCGATGTTTCATTGCGAAGCATCGGCTTTTGTTTTTTGTGTCTATTGCCCCAAAAGTTTTTTGAGTTCAGCTAACTGTTTTTCAAGGTCTTGGTTTTTTTGCCTTTCTTCTTCTGCTTTTTGCCTTTCTTCTGCCAGCTCTTTTTCTTTGTTTTTCAATTTGTTATCCTTGTCCTTCAGTTTTTTGTCTTTATCTTTTAGTTCTTTTTCTTTGCCTTTCAGTTCTTGTTTTGCTTGGTCTAATTGCAATTCAATTTTACCAAACAGTCTATCCACTTCATCTTCTGCGTCCATTTCTTTTAAAATTTCTTCACTTGTAACTGCTCTATTGAGCCTGTCGAGTATTTTTTGCACCAATGAATTGTCCGTATTTTCTTGAAAATCAAGTTTGTGTTTATCATTTTTTATTTTGAATTTTTGATTAAATACTCGTAATACTTTTTGTAAAGTCGTTTTTACTTCATTTCCGAGAAACGGAATTTGAATGGTGTATGAATCGTGCGTCAAATTTTCAATAAATGGTTCTTTTTGTGCATTTTCAATCGGTTTACCTGTTTCTGCATCAGTGTAAACACGGTTTACTTTTATCACGGCTGTTGTCAAGTAATCTAATTTAAAACCCAAAAAATAGATAGTGATGATAGGCAAGGGATTGATTTCTGTCTCTCCTTTTTCATTCACTAATTCTTCTCCTTTTTTATAGTTTTCAGCGAGATATTCTCGGAAACGCATAATATCGAACAATTTACGCGCCTTTTGTAATTCTATTAGGACTATTTTTTTCTCATTTGTTACTGTTTTTATAGTGGCTTTAAAATCTAAACGTATAATGCGAATGACTTCTTGGGTTTGAATTTTTCTTATAGACATTTCCTGAGGTTGAACCGTCAGCTCCTCAATTTCTTCGCCAATGATGGTCGAAAGTAAGCCACGAGCGATGTCAATATCTTCTAAAAGATATTTGAATACAACGTCATATATTGGGTTGGCAATAATCATTTTCTATTATTTTATTCTACAAAAATAGAATATTTTTATAGATTTTCCAAGTTTTTATGCGTTTTTTATCCTTTAAAATCTTGCCTATCCTAATTCAAAAAATAAAGCCGATGTTTCACTGCGAAGAATCGGCTTTTTGTTTGCCCTTAGTATTTGGAAAAAATTACCCCTTAAATTTTTGGGTTTAATACATACCGTCTTAACTTCGCAAATGAAATATGCTCAAATAGATAAATTAAATATACTGCTATTTTCTATTTTTAATTACTTAGCCCATGCTCGCTTCGCTCGCAGGGAAGGAGGAGAGGGTGGTTCATTTTTCGGGCTTTGCCCGAAAAATGAACCACATTCTCCTCCTTCGAGTGAGCAAAGCGAGCGTGGCTCTGTAACTGTAAATTACTAAAATTTTCCTTCACCAAAATCATTCTAATGATGAAAAAAAGACAAGCGTTTGTCTTGATGTTGCTTTGTTGGGCATTTTTTGCTGTTTCGGCAAATGCGCAACGCACCATTACGGGCAAAGTAACCAATGTCAACAACGATGAAGCCCTGCCGGGGGTGAGTGTCGTTGTAAAAGGCACAACCAAAGGGACAATTACGGACGTTGATGGTATGTTTAGCCTCGCTATTCCGCAAGATGCCACAACTTTAACCGTTAGTTCTGTTGGTTTTACGTCCAAAGATGTGCAAATTGGCTTGGGCAATGAAGTGAGTATTGGCTTAGACGAAGATACCAAAAATCTTGGCGAAGTCATCGTGACAGCTTTTGGTATTTCAAGAGCCAAAAAAAGTTTGACTTATGCCGCCCAAGATGTCAATTCCGACCAAATCATCGGTTCTAACCAGCAAAATGTCATCAATGCTTTACAAGGGCAAGTCGCAGGGGCGATGATTACGAGTTCATCGGGTACGCCGGGTGCGGGTGCGTCAATCATACTGAGGGGTGTCAATTCGCTTGACCCAAGCAGTAACAACCAGCCTTTGATTGTTTTAGACGGTATTATTATTTCTAATGCAACCAATGTGAGTAGTATTTTGCCGAGTTCTGGTAGCAACGCTTTGGGAGGAAGTTCCGAACAAGTCTCAAATACCAATCGTTTGGCGGATATAAATCCCAACGATATAGAAAGTATCAGTGTGTTGAAAGGACCTGCGGCAACTGTTTTGTATGGCTCTTTGGCGCAAAACGGGGCGATTGTTATTACTTCCAAAAAAGGCGTTGCAGGCAAGCCTAAAGTGAGTTTTTCAACGAATTATGGCATCAGCAATATCAATAAATATCCGCCTATTCAGACTTTATATCGTGAAGGAACGCAAGGACGGATTCGCGTAAATCCCAATAGCACGGTTAGTACGGTCAAATTTCAAGATTTTGGTGGACCGATTGGAACAAACCCTGTTTACAATAATATGCGTGATTTGTTCGTGCAGGGCACAGCTTTGACCACTAATTTGTCCGTAGCAGGTGGAACAAAGAGTTTTAGTTATTTCGTGTCGGGGGCTAATGCCAACCAAACGGGTATTGTGCCAAATACGAGTAATATACGGTCAAGTTTAAACTTTAATTCGTCGTATCAAGCCTTCGATTGGTTGAAATTATCGGCTTCGATGATGTACTCCAACACAGCGAATAGGCAGGTAAATGGAGGCGATAAGTCGGTGATGTCGGCATTGTCTTACCACTCAAATACGTTTGACGTTAATGATTATATATTACCCGATGGTGGCATCAAGTCGTATGCAGGAACAATTATTGACAACCCGCGTTGGTTGGCAGAATTTGCGCCATTTACGTCAAATGTTGACCGTTATATCGGTCAATTTGCGACAGATGTGAATTTGTTTAGCTGGTTGACTATGCGTTATCAAATTGGTCTCGACCAATATACCGATGTGCGCAAACGCATTATGCCCGATGGTACGGACGTTGGTACAGTCGTGAAAGGGTATTTGGTGAATGACAATATTCAACAACGCCAAATCAATTCTAACTTAATTTTTACGATTAAAAAAGACATTACACCCGACTTAAGAGCGCAATTGTTGTTGGGCAATAGCGTATTTGATACCAAATACCAGCAATTGGGCATACGTGGCGAAGGTTTGGTTATCCCGCAATTTTATGACATCAGCAATGTGACCAATTTGTTTCCATCTTATGACATTGCTCAATCGCGCCTCATTGGTGCATTTGGCGATTTGAATTTGGATTATAAAGGCTTTTTATACCTCAATGCGTCAGGCAGAAATGACTGGACTTCGACTTTGCCGAAAGCCAATAATTCATTTTTCTACCCCTCAGTAGGTGTGGGCTTTTTGTTTACTGAAGCCTTAAAATTGAACGAAAAAGTGTTTTCTTATGGCAAAATTCGGGCTTCTTACGCCGAAACGGGTAAAGGAACAGACTCTTATTTGGTGGGTTCTTATTTTGAAAGTGCGCCGCGTTTTCCATTTGGTACGGTGGCAGGTTTTAGAAGAAGTACGGTTATTGGCGCAGATGATTTGCGCCCCGAACGCACAAAAGCAACTGAATTGGGGCTTGAAATGCGCTTTTTCAACCGTTTCGGTTTCGATTTGACGCTTTATGACCAAAATACGATTGACCAAATTTTCCGTATCCCGATTACCAACGCCACAGGTTTTTCTCAATTAGTGGCTAATTCGGGCGAGATTAACAACAAAGGTATTGAGTTGGCTTTGAATTTTACGCCTGTAAAAACGAAAAATTTGAGATGGGACACGCGCCTCAATTTTACCCGCAACAGAGGCATTGTAAAATCAGTTGCCGCAGGTATTGACAGAGTTGTGGTGTTTAACGGTGGCTATATTGTCAACCAATTAGTTCCAGGCGGTCGTGTAGGTGATTTGTATGCTTTGAATCAAATGGTACGCGATTCTTCAACGGGTCAGTTGAAAATTGGTGCAAATGGCTATCCTTTACTCAATTCGACTTTATCGAAAGTGGGCAATGCCATGCCTGATTTCACGGCGGCTTTGATGAATACGTTGTCTTTCAAAGGGTTCAGCGTATCGGCACAACTTGAATGGAAAAATGGTGGCGATGTATATGACATGGGACGTCGGAATTCTATAAGAAATGGCAACATTAAATTCACTGAATTGCGGAATCAATTGGTCGTTTTTAAAGGCACTGGACCTGACGGACAACCCAACACAAAAGAAGTAGAAATTGACGCTGATAACTTCTATCGTGCGGGTACTTTGTGGAATGGTTCGTCGGATTTGTTGTTGCAAGATGCGTCTTGGTGGCGTTTGCGCAACGTGTCTTTGTCGTATGTTGTACCTTCAAATTTGTTGAAAAAGACCAAATTCACTAATCTAAACGTCACTTTGACGGGCAATAACTTGTGGTTGAACACGCCTTATGTGGGTTTCGACCCCGAAGCTATGCAAAATGGCGCGGGCAGCAATGCCTTTGGTTTTGCGGGTTTGACAATCCCTTCGGTTAAAGGTTATTCAGTAGCTTTAAGTGCAACGTTTTAAGGATACCGTTTGCTTCGCTTGCGGAAAAAGAGGAGCGTTCATTTTTCGAGAGCGAAGCGCGTAACAGACTTAAATAGTACTACTGTACAAATTACTTTTCACGCCCTCTTTCACGCTTCGCTCGAAAATTGGGCGCATGAAATCTATTGGGGCGAGCGTGTTTTAAATTAAAAAAAATCGAAGATTTTTTTAATTTAAAACACGCTCGCCCCTCAGAATCCCTCTCAGGGCGATTTTTTGAGCGAAGCGAAAAAGAGCCAGTCTCTCGTTTAAAAAGCAATTTGTGTAGTAATATTTGAGGAGTGGGCATAACCTAAAAACATCGTTTTTTGATTAAAAACAGATGTTTTGCGCGCGCTTCGCTCGCGCAAAAGGAGGAGACGTGGTTCGTTTTTCGGTGAAGCCGAAAAACGAACCACATTCCCCTCCCTCGCGCGAGCGAAGCGAGCGCGAGATGCAAAAAACGCTTTTAGGTTATGCCCACTCCTCAGTAATATTTAATATAAAAGTTCAAAAATTTATAAATAGAAATGAAAAAACAAATCAAATATATTGCTTTTTTGAGTGCCATTTGTTTGGGTTTATTGGTATCGAGTTGTCAAGACTATCTCGACATCAACACCGACCCGACGCGCGTCAATGAAAGCCAAGTAACGCTCGCGGCAATGTTGCCGACCGTCATTGAAGGCACGAGCCAAACACAGTATAATTTTGCTTTTACGCTCAGTCAAGTTACGCAAAACATGTGCAGCGTAACGGGTGGAGGCGCAGACCGACACATTGAAATTCGTTTGCCGGGGGCTTGGTCAACGACTTATTTGACCGCAATGAGCAATGCAACCTTGATGATTGAAAAAGCAAATGCCCAAAATTCACCGCATTACGCGGCAGCAGGTAAAATTCTCTTGGCATACAACCTTAATATGGCAACGACGGCTTGGGAAAGTGTTCCTTATTCAGAAGCGTTTTCAATCAAGACCTTGACGCCTAATTATGATTCGCAAGAGTCTATTTTTCAAAAAATTGGTACTTTGTTAGACGAAGCGATTTTGGATTTAGACAAAACATCGGTCAAAAAAATGTCGGCTGATGACCTCGTTTATGCGGGTAATCTTGTGCGTTGGAAAGCCGCAGCAAAGGCTTTAAAAGCACGGATTGCGCTGCAATATTCGGCAAAAGGGGCAACAGCCGCCGCAAATAATGCTTTAACAGCCCTGTCTTCGGCAGCGATGACAAGTAACGCCGATGATTTTCAACTGGTGTATAACTTGCGTAATCTTAATCCGTGGAACACGGGTGTAGCCATTGCAAATACGACAGGTAACTTATCTATCCGTCATTCGCAACAATTTGTGGACGCTATGAATGGCACAATGCACGGTGTTTTTGACCCGCGTTTGCCCATTGTAGGTGGTCGTGTTGCGGCAAATGCAGCAGCAACAACATGGGTTGGGGGCGAAAACGGCGTTGGTTTGGGCAATGTGGATTTGAACCCCACAACATCGTGGCACTCGAAAAACATTTCGCCTATTCAATTCGTCACTTTTTCGGAGCAGAAATTTATTCAAGCGGAAGCTGAGTTTTTGAAAAATGGCGGTACTACCACGTCAAAAGGCACAACAGCAGCAGGTTATCAAGCATATTTGGACGGTATTATCAGCAATATGAACAAATTGGGTGTGGCTGATACGGGGCGCACGCGTTATATGGCTGCTCCACAAGTGGCAGTTGGTGCAGCTAATTTGACGCTTCAACACATCATGTCGGAAAAATTCAAAGCCTTGTTTTTGAATCCCGAAACGTGGAGTGATTATCGCCGTTGGGATTTTTCAAAAGATGTCTTCAAAGACCTTGATTTGCCGAAAAATCAAAGTGTGGATTTGGGCGGAAAATGGATTGAACGTGCATTGTATCCCTTAGACGAATTTAGCCGTAATGGAAGTGTTGTGGCTAAAAACCAGAAAAATGCTAACGTAAAAATGTGGATTTTCTCAAAATAAGGGGGATTTCAAATTTCAAATTTCAAACAATAAAATAATGACTTAGCCGCGCGCACTTTGCTCGCGCAAAAAGAGGAGATGTAGTTCATTTTTCGGGCTTTGCCCGAAAAATGAACTACATTCTCCTTTTGCGAGCGAAGCGAGCAATAGGCTAAGTAATTACAAAATAAAAAAAGATTATGAAGATATTACGCTCGTTTATTTTATTTATCGCGGTTGTTTGCCTTGTCTCCTCTTGCTACAAAGAGCAAGATTTTTGGGCAGACAACGTGACTGTCACCGACAAAGCAGTACCGTTTATTTATATGTACGCTTTGGATTCAACGACCTTTACGCCCGGCACAAAAGCCCGCGTTTTGTTGGAATTTTATTGTAAAGACCCGTTGAAGGAAATCCGTTTGCACCAAAGTACAGGTACAAGCATTGCCAATGCACGTACTTTAATTAGTACAACACCTTACAAACCTGCATATTCGGCGATTCGACAAATGGATACGCTCGTCTTGTCCTACACCGTTCCTGCGGGTAATCCAGCAAACACGACGATTTTCTTACATGGAGAAGCGGTTTCAACTAAAGATGTGGCAAAAGGAAGTTGGGAAGTAACGAGAAGTTCACGGAGTTTTAGGACGAAATAATTTCGGGGTTTTCAAATTTCGTAACTATTTAGCTACGTGCCTTTTGCCTGCACAATGACAGGAAAAGAGGTGGTTCATTTTTCGGCTTCGCCGAAAAATGAACCACATTCCCCCTTTCTGCGCGAGCGAAGCGACCGTGTGGTAAAAACTTAACCACCGTTGTCTGAACTATGATTCTTGTGATTTATTTGATTACTATGACCAGATTTAGGGTTGTGTGTTTCATAAAAATGATAAAAATCATAGTTCAGACTAAGTTTTTGAAATTAAGCGGGCAACTTTAAAGATTGCCACATCACCAATTGCCAGCCTTTAGCCTTCGTTTTGATATAAACAACGGCATAACGAATGTGCAACATGACGGGTTTGCCGTCAACAGGAGGTTGCGTAATCATTATTGTACCATTTACGACTGCCGCTTTTTGGTTGTTGTACGGGCGAATCCGCAATTCTTCCACTTCAATTTTGTCATATACGCTTTTTCCTTCTTTAATGGAATTGATATACGTTTCTTTAGAATCAATTTTCCCACCTGAGTGCGTGTAAATCAAACCATCGGCGAATACTTTTCCCAAAAAATCGAAATCTTTAGACACCTGTGCAGCAAAACGCTGACGCTCTGAGGCTTCAACTTCGGCTTTTGCGGCAGCTTGTTTTTTTTCAGCCTTGCTCATCGTTTGAGCGAAGGTCAATTGGCTACTTGCCAACAATGCGATAAATAGAATTATTTTTTTCATATTGTCTATTTTAAGTCTTTAAACTTTTTTCTTTTCCTGTCGGCAACGGTCGCTGCAATATTTTACTTCTTCCCATACTTTTTCCCATTTTTTGCGCCAAGCAAAAGGGCGACCGCAAGTAGCGCATATTTTTTCGGGAAGGTTCTCTTTTTTAACTTGTTTTGCCATTGTTAGTGAATTTTAATTACTTCTTGTCACGCGCTCGCTTCGCTCGCGCGAGGGAGGAGCGGTGGTTCGTTTTTCGGGCTTTGCCCGAAAAACGAACCACATTCCCCTTTTTTGCGAGCGAAGCGAGCGCGAGATGCAAAAAACGCTTTTAGGTTATGCCCATCTCTCACTTAAATATCTACTTTTTCCATTTTCGGTACTAACAAGTGCATGACGAGCCAAGCCATTAAATACAAAAGTCCGCAGCCGATAAACATGATGTAATAGCCTGTTTGAATACTGCCCAGCCCTTTGTAATAATCGAACAACCAACCAGCACTTTTTGATACAACAATGCCACCAATGCCCCCTGCAAAACCACCAATACCCGTTACAGAACCCACTGTTTTTTTAGGAAACATATCACTTACAGTTGTAAAAATATTGGCACTCCATGCTTGATGTGCGGCACAAGCAAAACCAATAATACCAATGGCAAGCCACATATTGACGCCACCCACCAATTGGGCAAACACGACAGGAACGGCACAACAAGCGTAAATAAACATAGAAGTCTTGCGTGCTTTGAACACTTCCCAACCTTTTTTGATAAAATTCATCGGCAACCACCCACCGAAAACGCTACCAAAAGTAGCAATGACATAGACAATGGAAATAGGCAATGACAAGCCTGTACCCGTCAAACCATATTGTTCTTTCAAAAAATCGGGCAGCCAAAAAAGATAAAACCACCAAACACCGTCTGTTAAGAATTTGCCCAGCGTAAAAGCCCAAGTTTGTTTGTGTTTCAGCAAGTCAAGCCAGCTTACTTTTTCAGCAGCGTAGGCATCTGTTACTTCCTCATCTTTATCACTATGGATATAATCAAACTCGGCTTTGCTGAGATGTTTGTGGGTTTTGGGCGCATCATAGTATAAATACCAAAATATCAACCATGACAAACCAATAGCCCCAAGAATGAGAAAAGTCATCCGCCAACCATAAGTTAGGGCAAGATAAGGGACAATCAAGGGCGCGACAATTGCACCGACATTCGTACCAGAATTAAAAATACCCGTTGCCAATGCCCGTTCTTTTTTCGGAAACCACTCAGAAACGGTTTTAATTGCGGCGGGAAAATTGCCCGATTCTGTTACGCCTAAGCCAACACGCGCCATAACAAAACCGAAATTGCTGCCCAAACCCACTAAATAATGCGCCATTGCCGCCAAACTCCAAGTGATGAGCGACAAAGCATAGCCCGTTTTTGTACCGAGCCAATCAATCAATCGCCCCGCAAACATCATAGCAAAGGCGTAAGAGGCTTGAAAAGCCACCGTAACATTGGCATAATCTGATTTTGACCAGCCAAATTCAGCATCTAAATAGGTTTTGACCAAGCCAATAACTGCCCTGTCAAGGTAGTTGACCGTAGTAGCAAAAAACAGAAGGGCGCAAATCGTCCACCTGTAATTACCGATTTTTTCGTTCATTTTTTGTTGATTTTTCGATATGTAAAATTATATTTTTTCTAAACTCAAAAGTGCGAACAAAATCTCAATTAGGCTAATTTTTTATCTAAATTTTGAAACCATACATAAATTCAAAATACGCATTAAAAGGCACTTTTGCGCTCGCTTCGCTCGCGCAAAAGTAGGAGAGTGGTTCATTTTTCGGGCTTTGCCCGAAAAATCAACCACATTCTCCCTCTCGCGCGAGCGAAGCGAGCGCGAGAACCAGCAGTTTAGATTTTATGTATGGCTGGTAACCTCGGAAATCTCTTGAATCCATCGGATTCATACGTTTGTAGAATAGAAATCAAGTAAAATGTTCCCCGAATCCGTAGGATTCGCACGTTTTTTAACGATTACAAATGTAGGAATCCTACGGATTCAAAGTCCATTTTGCTTCATATTTTCTACAAACATGTAAATCCTAACGGATTTATGAGATTTCCGAAGTTACCAGTAATTTTGAATTATTTATAAAAAGAGCGTAATATCTGAAAAAAACAAAGTTAGGCAAAGAATTTTAGTACAAATTTTGCCTTTATTTTTAAGTTTGCTCTGTCAAGTTAATTTTATCCAAATGACGAAGTGGGGAAAGTGGTTCGTTTTTCGGGCTTTGCCCGAAAAAACGAACCAGCTTTGCCTTCTTTTGCGAGCGACGCGAGCAAAAGTGTACTGTAATTTAAGGTATTTTAAGTGTCTCGTAATAATGTAGTTTTGTCACTAATTTTCGCAATATTTTTTCACTTTAAAAATCATTATCATATAATGAAAAAATTAATTTTTTTATTCGTGTTGTCAAGTTTTTCAACAATTTTTTACGCCCAAACTGCCTCCACTACTGAGGGGGTCATTACGTTTGAAGAAAAAATAAATATGCACCGCCGTTTGCAAAATGAGCAAATGAAAGCGATGATACCAGAGTTTCGGATATCTAACATGATGTTCTATTTCAGGGGGGAAGAGTGTATGTACAAGCCCGACGAAAATGAAGAAGATGAGGAAACAAACAGTAATGGCGGCGGGCGTTTCCGTCGTCCACAAGGTGAAACTTACCGCAATATAACGGTTAACAAGCAAGTTTCGACAAGTGAATGGGCGGGTAAAAAATACTTAATTGAAGATACTTTGCGTCAAACAGCATGGAAAATTGGCAGTGACACCAAAAAAGTGGCTGGCTATGAATGTACAAAAGCGACTTTTAGAGATACAGCTCGAAAAGTGGAGCTAATTGTTTGGTTTACAATGGATTTGCCCTTGTCGGCTGGTCCTCAAATGTATGGGTCTTTGCCAGGTTTAATCCTTGAAGTGGATTTAAACAATGGTGAATTAGTCACAACGGCTAAGAAAATTGAGTTTAAAAAGATAAAAGATAAAGATATTGTAGTGCCAACAAAAGGCGAAAAAATTACGCAAGCAGAGTTGCGCAAAAAACGGGAAGAGTGGATTAAAGCAAACGGTGGTCGCGGTGGTAGAAGTTGACGCGTGATAACGCTAAGTAATGAGTGGGTAAAATGAAAAAAAATCGGTATTAAATCTTATTGTTTGACCGCCATTTCGGAAACGTTACCGCGAAAACAAACGATGATTATATCAACTACTTCTATTTTTACTTTGTGAAAGTAGAAAATTATGCCACCTCGGTTACTTTAATACCCCTCAGTAAAAAGTCGTTTTTTGAATAAAATTTAACATCCTCTATTTATATGTCAATTTTAAGAACCGCTTTAATTTGCTTTTTTCTCAGCGCAACAATTCTGCACGCCCAAACGCCGCAAAATTGGTCAGAACGCATGGCAACTACACTCATGCAGCAACATGCTAACGGTTTGGTGTATGACACCACAAAACCCGAACGTTGGAATTACGAACTCGGCGTTTTGCTTGTCGGCATTGAACAAGTCTGGCATAAAACAGGTGATGCTAAATATTTTACGTATATTCAAAAATTGATTGACGAATTTGTGCAGGAAGACGGCACTGTACGGACGTATGTTTTAGAAGATTACAATTTGGATATGTTGCCGCCTGCACGTTGCTGTTTACTCCTTTATAAGGTGTCGGGCAAAGAAAAATATAAAAAAGCGGCGCAGACTTTCCGTTCGCAACTCGTGACGCAACCGCGTTTGAAAGATGGAGGATTTTGGCATAAAAAACGCTATCCGTCGCAAATGTGGCTCGATGGTTTGTATATGGCAGAGCCTTTTTTCTCTGAATATTCATTGATGTTCAATGAATTACAAAATTTTGATGAAGTTGCTAATCAATTAATATTGATGGATAAAAATGCCGTTGACCCAGCAACAGGCTTGCTTCATCACGCTTACAACGAAGACCGTCAGCAACAATGGGTAGATAAAAAAACGGGACATTCGCCACATTTTTGGGGTCGAGCAATGGGCTGGTATGCTATCGCTTTGGTGGACGTACTCGATTATTTTCCGACAAATCACCTAAAAAGAAAAGAAATTGAAGCCATCTTACAGCGTTTGGCAGCCGCAGCCGTGAAGGTGCAAGATGCAAAAACGGGTGTCTGGTATCAGATTTTGGACAAACCCAGCGAACAAGGCAATTACTTGGAGGCTTCCGCCTCAAGTATGTTTTGTTACGCCATGCTGAAAGGTGTTCGGCAAGGTGTTTTGGATAAAAAATACTTGATTGCTGCCAAAAAAGCCTACACTGGCATTTTAAAAGAATTTATATCAACTGATGCGAACAACAATGTTCACCTAAATCATGTCTGCATGGTGGCTGGTCTTGGTGGCAATCCGTACCGTGACGGCAGTTTCAAATATTACGTTACTGAGCCTCAAAGAACAGACGATATAAAAGGAGCAGCTCCGTTTATGATGGCAAGTGTAGAAATGGAAAATTTGGCAAATGGGCAAGTGGGCGCGGGAAAAACGGTCGTTTTGGACTATTTTTTCAACCACGAATTTAAAAAAGACGCCAAAACAAATGACTGGACAAGTGAGCGTTTTCACTACACTTGGGAAGGTGCAGCACACGGCGAATTTACCTTTCTGGGGCATATTTTCCGCAATATGGGCGCAAAAACGGACTCTTTGGCGGTCGCACCAACCGCAGAAAATCTGAAAAATGCGTCGGTTTATATCATCGTTGACCCCGATTCCAAGAAAGAAACACCAACGCCTAATTATGTCGAATCGGCACATGTTGAGGCGATAAAAGCGTGGGTCAAAAAAGGGGGCGTTTTGCTACTCATGGCGAATGACACCGCCAATTGCGAAATTCCACATTTTAATAATTTGGCGAGGGCTTTTGGTGCAGAATTTACGTCAAAAAGTTTGCACATGGTCAAAAATGATACTTACGAACAAGGGGCGGTGACGATTCCTACGAAACACGCTATTTTTAAAACAGCACGCAAAGTTTTCATCAAAGAATTGTCGGTTTTGTCGTTAAAAAAGCCCGCAAAAGCCCAAATTACTGAGGGGTCTGATGTGTTGATTGCAACGGCAAAATATGGCAAAGGTTCAGTTTTTATCATCGGCGACCCGTGGTTGTACAATGAATATGTGGACGGTCGGAAAATGCCGATTGAATTGGGTTACGAAAATTTCAAAGCGGCTAACGATTTGGCAACTTGGTTACTGATGCAGGTTAAGAAATAATGTTTTCTCCACGTGTTATAACTTTTAGCTACGAATTTACTGACTTAACGGATTATAACGACTACTTTTAGCTACGGATTTACGGATTTGACGAATTTAACAGATTATGACATTATTAAGATTTGTAGCCAAAAGTAGTCGTTACAATCCGTTAAATTCGTTAAATCCGTAAATCCGTAGCTAAAAGTAGCCGCAAACTAAATATTTAACTATGTTCAAATCGTCTCAAATTCTTTTTTTAGTTGGTTTAATGTCTATGAGTTGGACAATCCCTAAGGGCAAAAAAATAACCGTCGCTGCTGATGGGAGTGGCGATTTTACGACTATTCAAGCGGCAATAAATAGTTTGAATACAGTTAAAGATTCAACGATACAGCACACGATTTTTATTAAAAAAGGCACGTACAATGAGCGCGTTTTTATCGAAAAAAGCAATCTTATACTGAGGGGGTCTTCTGAGACAGAAGTGAAAATTATACAGTCTATTTCACGCGATATTTACCGTTGCGAACACTCCGACGATTGGGGAGTTGCTACTGTCAATATTCGAGCAAGTGATATTACGCTACAAAGTTTGACCGTTTTAAACAATTTTGGCTTTGAATTGCAATACGATTCGACGTTTTTGTGCAATGGAAGGGAAAAAACAACTCGCAAAGATGGGCATCAAATGGCATTACGTTGTATGCCGCCTTGCACACGGATAAGAGTAGAAAATTGTACATTTCGGGCATTAGGCGGTGATACGGTCAGTCCGTGGGACGTTGATAATGGTATGTTTATATTCAAAAATTGTACAATGGAAGGCGGTGTTGACTTTTATTGTCCGCGTGGTTGGGCTTGGGCTGAAAATTGCACGTTTGTTTGCCACAATATGAACGCCGCAATTTGGCACGATGGAACGAGCAACCAAACATCAAAAACGGTTTTAAAAAATTGCACATTTACGGGTGATAAAGGCTATAAATTGGGACGCTATCACCGCGATGCTCAGTTTTATTTGCTGAATTGTCAGTTTTCAAAAGAGATGGCAGATGCCCCGATTTATAAGGTTCGGCAAGACACGACCTTGCAATGGGGACACCGCGTGTATTACAGCAATTGTCATCGAGAAACGGGCGATTTCGCGTGGTTTAAGGACAATATAACGGTTAAAGAAGCAAAAAAATTAAGTATTAAAAGTCTTTTTGAAGGACGGTGGCGATAAGGGTAATTTCAGATTTCAAAGGGCAGTGGTGATTGATGATGCAAACCGCAATGATGCCACAATTAAGCATTGATACACGAAACTGGGTGAAACCCCGATTTCAACGACTGCTAAATATCGAATAATCATTAATCAGTTTTGCTAATTACTTGGTCTCGCGCTCGCTTCGCGCGCGCGAGGGAGGAGAGGTGGTTCGTTTTTCGGGCTTTGCCCGAAAAACGAACCACATTCCCCTTTTTTGCGAGCGAAGCGAGCGCGAGATGCAAAAAACGCTTTTAGGTTATGCCCATCCCTCAACTACTTATATCCAGGTTGAACGAAAGAAAATAATCATAATATGTAAACTATTGGAAAATTCTAATTTAACGGTGCGTAACGTTCGGGGAACTTTGAAAGTTCCCCGAACGTGGGGCTAGTGATTTTACCCCGTTTCATGTACACAACTAATTTTAACTCACGTGACTTGAAGGTCACGTTAAAATTCATAATTTCTTATGCAAACAAGATACGCAAGTAGCCCCAAAGAAGTAGCTGCAATGAACACCGCCGAATTGCGCGAAAATTTTTTAATTGAATCGCTGATGCAAGCGAATAAAATCAATTTTGTGTATTCGCATTTTGACCGCGTGATTACGGGTGGGGCAATGCCGATTGAACCCATTTCTTTGCCCACTTACACGGCTTTAAAGTCCGATTATTTTCTCGAACGCCGCGAAATGGGCATTATCAATGTCGGCGGCGATGGAACAATTGTGGCAGATGGAAAAAAGTACCCCCTCAGTAAATTGGACTGTTTGTACTTGGGATTGGGGACAAAAAACGTGGTTTTTGAAAGTTCAGACGCGGCAAATCCCGCCTTGTTTTTTATACTTTCTACCCCTGCACACCGCGATTGTACGAATAAATTGATGAAAAAAGAAGACGCTTCGCCCGTACACTTGGGCGCAGTTGAAACAGCCAATCAACGGACAATTTACAAATATATCCACGCGGAAGGCTTGCGGAGTTGCCAATTGGTAATGGGCTTGACGGTTTTGAACACGGGTAGTATTTGGAACACGATGCCCGCCCACGTTCACGACCGCCGCATGGAAATTTATTTTTATTTCGATGTGCCAGAAGCACACCGCGTTGTCCATTTTATGGGTCAACCGCAAGAAACACGACACATGTTTGTGGGCAATCACGAAGCGATTATTTCACCACCTTACTCGATTCATTCGGGGTGTGGAACGGCAAGTTATAGCTTTATTTGGGCAATGGCTGGTGAAAATTACACGTTTACAGATATGGATTTTGTGGAAATTAAAGATTTAAGATAAAAAATGAACATTCTAAATAAAAAATACGCCGTTGAGACACTGAAAATCCCAAGTGAACGGTTTGACTTACCAGAACGTATTATGCAGTTTGGAACAGGTGTTTTATTGCGTGGTTTGTGCGATTATACGGTGGACAAAGCCAATAAAAACGGCGTATTCAACGGGCGTATTGTGGTTGTCAAATCAACGAGTTCGGATTCATCGGATTTCGACCGTCAAGACAGTATCTATACATTGCAACAAAAAGGCATTGCTGAAACAGGCGAGATAATTAATAATGCCACCGTTTTAACGGCAATAAATAGGGTAGTAGATGCCACAACTCAATGGGAAGAAGTACTAAAATGCGCCATTAATCCGACTATTGACATCGTTATTTCCAATACGACAGAAGCGGGTTTGGTGTATTTGCATGAAGATATTTTTGGGACACCGCCCCAGTCATTTCCTGCAAAATTGACTGCTGTTTTGTACGAACGGTTTAGTGCTTTTGACGGCGCGGAAACAGGCGGTATGACGATTGTACCGACTGAATTAATCGTCGAAAATGGTAAATTACTGAGGGGGTATGTTGTGCGTCATGCTGAGGCAAATGACCTGCCACAAAGTTTTATAGAATGGCTCGATGTGGCTTGTGATTTTTGTGATTCTTTGGTTGACCGCATTGTGTCGGGCGCGCCTTCAAAAGATGAAAAAGAACGACGTTTTACGGAAGATTATCAGTACAGAGACGAATTGTGCATTGATTCTGAGCCGTTTTTACTATGGGCAATTCAAGGAAATGAACGGGTAAAACAACGTTTGAGTTTTGCTCAAACGGACAATCGAGTAGTCATTACCGAAGATATTGCGCCATTTAAAGAGCAAAAATTGCGTATTTTGAACGGTGGACACACCATTTCTATCAATGCCGCTTTTCTTGCGGGACACGAATTTGTCCGCGATATGATGTCCGACTCTCTTTGTGGACGACTCTCAGAACAGGTTATTTTGAAGGAGATTTTGCCGACCGTTACGCCTATTTGCAGCGATGCGCCCAATTTCGCCAATGCCGTTTTAAATCGTTTTCGGAATCCATTTATAGCCCACAAACTCATTGGGATTACGTTCCAAAATTCGGCAAAGATGTTGGCACGCAATGCCGAAACATTTAAGCGGTATTATGCCCAAACTGGTCAAATTCCGCAATTGATGTCATTGGGTTTTGCGGCTTATTTGTTGTTTTCAAAAGTGGCAAAAGTTGAAAATGGTAAATATTTTGGCAAAATTACTGAGGGGTCTAATTTTTACCCGATGACAGATGATAAAGCGGGTATTTTGCAAAAAAAATGGGCAGGAATAGGGGGTTCGACCGACAAAAACAGTCTTTTGGCGTTCGTTCAAAGTGTTATGTCTGATGCAGAATTATTTGGCAATAGTGCTTTAAATGATTTGCCCATTGCGGAAGTCATCGCGGATTATTTGTTTCAATTAATGAATCTGGGCGTTAAAAAGACTGTCGAAAAAGCATTGGATTAATAAGTTTGTTGAGGTAAAAGGAAGATTTGAAAGTTGGCACTTTTAAAATATCATTTCATTTCTTTCAAAATAAATTTTGCAATTTTTGGGTCAATAATAACTGTATCATGTTCAAAGTCGAGTTTGATTCGCCATTTTTGCAAAGTTGTGACACCGAGAATGGCTTCTTCAGATAAATTTGGAACGACCATAAATTCATCTGACAATTCAACATCATCGAGGTAAAAATCAAGACGAACAGCGTACTTGATTTCCATAAAATGTCCTTCGGCGGCGGTTGCAACAATTTTAGGCTTTCTTAAACGCACTAATTTTTCAATACCTTTGATGTCATCGGCATTAATGCAAGAAAAAGTTGCACCACTATCGAAAAGCGTGTAGAGGATTTTTTCGCCCTGCGAACCCTCATACCGAATGGGTAATTTGATGATAGACATACTGATTTTATTTTAAATGTGATGAAAACGAAACAAAAATACGCTTTTAATTTGTAATCAATGTAGTTAGACCTAAAAAAATACTGAGGGGTCTTATTCAAGACAATATTTTTTGACAACAATAAAACGAAAAGAAAATGGCAGCTACAACAGCCAAAACCACCACTTTTTTAACGGATAATTTCTTGCTGCAAACGAAGACAGCACAGACACTTTACCATGAATTTGCGAAGCAAATGCCCATTATTGATTACCATTGCCATTTGCCGCCTGATGAAATTGCCCAAAACAAGCAGTTCAAAAACCTAACGGAAATTTGGCTAAAAGGCGACCACTACAAATGGCGGGCGCAGCGAACGCTTGGTGTCAATGAGCATTTTATTACGGGTAAAGCGAGTGACCGTGAAAAATTCCACAAATGGGCGGCGGTTGTGCCTTCTACTATGCGCAATCCGTTGTATCATTGGACGCACATGGAGTTGAAAAATCCATTTGGCATTACAGAATTGTTGGACGCTGATAATGCGGATTATATCTACGATGCGTGTGGCGAACAATTAGCGCATTTTACAAC
This sequence comes from Saprospiraceae bacterium, assembly GCA_034520175.1. Classification (GTDB taxonomy): domain Bacteria; phylum Bacteroidota; class Bacteroidia; order Chitinophagales; family Saprospiraceae; genus JAAFJT01. The sequence goes on along the minus strand of JAXHNU010000029.1, from coordinate 114,346 downwards.
GCAAACCTTGTTGACCCACAATAACGTTGAAGTCGTTTGCACAACAGACGACCCTTGCGATAATCTGGAACACCATATTGCGATTAAAAACAGGACCTTTGGCACGAAAATATTACCCGCTTTTCGTCCAGATGTGGCAATGTCTATTGACAATGCGGACGGTTTTAGGGCGTATGTGCGTCGCTTGGAAAGTGTTGTTAATCAAACACTTACGAGTTATGACGATTATCTAACCGCTTTAAAAAGTCGGCACGATTACTTTGCCAAAATGGGCTGCCAATTGTCAGACCACGGGCTTGAAACCATCTATGCAGCCGATTATACTGAGGGGGGTATCCGCAAAATTTTTGCTAAGGTTTTAGGCGGAAAAGCAGCTACCGAAAAAGAAATTTTGCAATTCAAATCAGCCATGTTGTATGAATTTGCGGTTTGGGATTTTGAAAAAGGTTGGACGCAACAGTATCACTTAGGCGCAATTCGGAACAATAATTCCCGTTTTTTACGTGAATTGGGCAAAGATATTGGTGTAGATTCGATTGGTGATTATTCGATGGCAGTTGCGATGTCGCGTTTTTTTGATAAATTGGAAGGAGAAAATAAATTAGCAAAAACCATTATTTACAACCTCAATCCTGCCGATAATGAAGTATTTGCCACCATGATTGGCAATTTTCAAGATGGGTCAATCAAAGGCAAAATGCAATGGGGTTCTGGCTGGTGGTTTTTGGACCAAAAAGATGGCATGACCAAGCAAATCAACACCTTGTCAAATATGGGTGTACTATCGGCATTTATTGGCATGATAACCGATTCGCGGTCATTTTTGAGCTATCCGAGACACGAATATTTCCGCCGTTTGCTCTGCAATATCTTTGGTGACGACGTTAAAAATGGCGAATTACCAGATGATATTGACTGGATTGGCAGCTTGGTTCAAGATATTTGCTACCGCAATGCAAGAGATTATTTTAAATTTTGACGTAACTATCTAGCCGCGCTCGCTTCGCTCGCGCGAGGGAGGAGAGGTGGTTCGTTTTCGGGCTTTGCCCGAAAACGAACCACACTCCCCTTTTTTGCGAGCGAAGCGAGCAAAAGCCTAAGTAGTTGCATTGACTTACTCAATAGCTATTTTTGATTATATGACAAAATTAAATTATTTGAAATTAATTGATTTTGGCATCTAATTGCATAGTTTTGTTTCAAATTTTAATCATAACGTAAAAAACATTTGAAACCATACATAAAATTCTAAAACGCATAGAAATACGCCTTTGCGCTCGCTTCGCTCGCGCAAAGGGAGCGCAAAGAGAGGAGAGCTGGTTCATTTTTCGGGTTTTGCCCGAAAAATGAACCACATTCCCCTTCTCGCGCGAGCGAAGCGAGCGCGAGATGTAGCGTTTGGATTTTATGTATGGTTTCAAAAAAAAATATTAAAATGGAAGAGCAAAATAAGTTAGCCCTTTTTGAAGGTAAGAAAGTTCGCCAAATTTGGCACGAAGGAGAAATGCACTTTTCAGTTGTTGACGTGATAGAAGTTTTGGCAGAAAGCGTTAACGCACGTAAATATTGGAACACGTTGAAAACCCGCGAGCCGCAACTGTCCTCAATTTGTGGACAGTTGAAAATGGTGGCTGCCGATGGTAAAACAAGGGCAACAGACACGGCAAATCGGCAAGGTATTTTGCGGATTCTGATGTCTGTTCCGTCACCTAAAGCCGAACCGTTTAAGTTGTGGCTGGCGCAAGTCGGCGATGAACATATTGAAGAAATTGGCGACCCTGAACTTGGTTTTGACCGACTAAAAAGCATCTACGAAGCCAAAGGTTACCCAAAAGAGTGGATTGAACGGCGAATGCAAACCATAGAAGTCCGCAAACAACTAACCGATGAATGGAAAAATCGAGGCGTAAAAGAGGGACAAGATTACGCCATTTTGACGGCTGAAATTGCCAAAGCTACTTTTGGGGTAACACCGTCTGAACACAGCAAATTGAAAGGTCTCGAACGCCAAAATCTGCGCGACCACATGACACCTTTGGAATTGATTTTTACCGCATTAGGTGAAGAAGCCACGCGGATGAATACCATAACGGAAGATGCACAAGGTTTTCAAGAAAGTCACGAAGCGGCTCGAAGGGGCGGACAAGCGGCGGGAGATGCACGACAAAGTTTTGAAAAAAGACAAAATCAAAAAGTTGTGAATTCTGAGAATTATTTGAAACAATTAGATAAAGGTGAAAAGTAAAAACGCGATGCATCGCGTTTTTACTAAACATAACCTAAATTATGATTTTAAGTTGCGATTCTATTTTTAGCAAATCCGTTAGGGTTTGAACGTTTATAGAAAAATCGAACAGGAAATCCTAACCGATTTTTGAAACCATACATATCAAATTCAAACTGGGTTCTCGCGCTCGCTTCGCTCGCGCGAGAGGAGGATGTGTTCATTTTTCGGGCTTTGCCCGAAAAATGAACCATCTTCTCCTCCTTTTGCGCGAGCGAAGCGAGCGCAAAAGTGCCTTTTAATGCGTATTTTGAATTTATGTATGGTTTTATAAACAAATTTTAAACATTACCAATAAATTTTTAAACATTAATTAAAATGAAGAAAAAAGTAGTAACACTTGGGGAAATCATGATGCGCCTTTCGACCCCCGATTACAAACGGTTTGAGCAATCTAACAGTTTTGATGTCACTTATGGCGGTGGAGAAGCAAACGTGGCAGCAGCCATTTGCAATTATGGCGAACAAGGCGTGTTCGTTACAAAAGTGCCAAAAGATGCACTTGGACAATCAGCTATCAATCACTTGCGCCGTTATGGTGTTGATACACAACACATTGCGCGGGGTGGCGAACGCATTGGTATTTATTTTTTGGAAACAGGCGCGGCAATGCGGGCAAGTAAAGTCATCTACGACCGTGCAGGTGCTTCAATTGCAGATGCTGATTTTTCAGAATTTGATTTCGATGCCATTTTTGAAGGGGCTGATTGGTTTCACACAACAGGTATCACACCTGCGTTGAGCGATAAAGCGGCATTATTGACCGAAGTTGCGCTCAAAGAGGCAAAAGCACGCGGCATTACAACAAGTATTGACTTGAATTACCGCAAAAAATTGTGGAGCAAGGCAAAAGCGCAAGAAGTGATGAGCCGTTTGTGTCAATACGTGGACGTGTGTATCGGCAATGAAGAAGACGCTGAAACAACTCTTGGCTTCAAATCTGAAGGAACGGATATTGAAAAAGGCGAGTTGAATTTGACTGGTTACAAGAGCGTATTTAAGCAAATGAAAGAAAAATTTGGCTTCAAATACATCGCTTCAACCTTACGTGAAAGCCATAGTGCTTCGGACAATGGCTGGAGTGCCTTGGTCTATGACGGCGACGAATTCTACCACACAAAACACTACGAAGTGCGGATTATTGACCGCGTAGGCAGTGGCGACAGCTTTGCAAGTGGCTTTATTTATGGCTTGGTGACGGGTAAATCTATGCCTGCGGCAGCTGAATTTGGCGTGGCAGCAAGTGCGTTGAAACACACAATTCCGGGCGATTTGAACCACGTAACCGTAGAAGAAGTGATGACCTTGGTAAAAGGTGACGGTAGTGGACGGGTTCAGAGATAAAAATACTGAGGGGTGTGGTTGCTCTCGAGAAAAAGAGAAAGTGGTTGATTTTTCGGGCAAAGCCCGAAAAATCAACCACCATTCTATTTGCGAGCGAAGCGAGCAATGGGCTAAGTCGTTAAAAAACGTAATTACTTAGTCATGTGCATTTTGCTCGCGCAACGACGGTAAGAAGAGGTGGTAAATTTTTCGGCGAAGCCGAAAAATGAACCACATTCCCCTCTTTTGCGAGCGAAGCGAGCAATAGGCTAAGTCATTAAAAAACCATAAAAAAAATGATAATAGATACTATCGAAAATGCGTCCAAATACTTTGGGGTACACCCGCTATTTGAAAAAGCATTTCAATACATTCAACAAACAGACCTTCAAAATATCGAGGTTAGCCGCTTCCCCATTGACGGGGACAATTTGAAAGCCATTGTTTCAAACAAAGGAGGCATGACAGCAGCAGAATCAACCGCCAAATTTGAGTGCCACAATCAGCATATTGACATTCAATTGTGTATCAATGGCGTTGAAAAAATCGGGTGGAAACCACGCGGAAAATGTGCTGCCCCAAAAGGAGGTTACAATCCCGATAAAGACGTGCAATTTTACAACGACGCACCCGATACTTATTTTGAATTGACCAACGGGCAATTTGCAATTTTCTTCCCCGAAGATGTCCATGCACCCATGATTGGCGCGAGCGACAAAAGCATTAAAAAATTAGTCATCAAAGTTAAAATTGACAATAGAATGAATACCATAAAACAGGTAACAAGTGCTATCACGCAACAAGGCATTTTACCTTTGTATTTTAACCCAAGTGAAGCGATTAGTGTGGATATTTTGCGGGCTATTTATCGCGCTGGTATCAAGGCAGTTGAATATACAAACCGCGGTGAAGCGGCTTTGAAAAATTTTGCGAAATTGGTCGAAGTACGCAACAACGAAATGCCCGATATGCTTTTGGGTATTGGTACAATTAAGAATTTGGCACAAGCAGAAAACTATATCAAAACGGGTGCAAATTTCTTGGTTAGCCCGGGCTTTGTCAAGGAAGTGGCTGATTATGCCGTTAGTAACGATATTTTTTACGCGCCAGGTTGTATGACACCTTCGGAAATCATTGCGGCAGAAAATGCGGGCGTTGGTTTTATCAAACTATTCCCCGGTGATATGCTCGGACCTAAATTTTTGAGCAGTATCAAAGCTATTTTCCCGAAATTGTTGTTTATGCCAACAGGTGGCGTGGACACAACCCGCGAAAATATCGAAGGTTGGTACAAAGCAGGCGTTTGTGCCGTTGGTATGGGTAGCAATTTGATTAGTAAAAAAAGAATGGACGAACAAGATTATGCGGGCATAGAAACTGCTTCAAGTGAGGTTTTGGCGTTGATTCAGACGATTAAAAAGTAATAAAATTTCGTAATTACTTAGTCACGCGCTCGCTTCGCTCACGCGAGGGAGGAGAGGTGGTTCGTTTTTCGGGCTTTGCCCGAAAAACGAACCACATTCCCCTTTTTTGCGAGCAAAGCGAGAAAAATAAGAGAGCTGTCTGAAAAGGCGTCAACTCGCCTGTTGCAGCAAGCCACTCATCAAGTGGTTGACAAGGCTTACCTTGATTGGTAACGATTTCAAAAACCTCTAAAAGGTCTTCTGACCTCCGCTAAAATCATCAAAGAGCCAAAATATTTAATCCGCATAATCTACCCTAAAATTATCAATAAAAGCAGGTGTTTTATGTGCGTTCCAGACGTAAATCTTAAAAACATCGCGTTCTCCGTCAGGTTTTTTAGCTGTTCCAACTACTTCAACGGTGTACCAATGCCGTACTTGCTTCACTTGTTTATCAATCATAAAACGTTGCCAACCAATACCTTGTCCAGTTGTGGTCATCGTTTGAAAAATCACGCTTGGCAGTTGCCCCAGGTCTTCGGCATACACATCAAAAGAGACTTTAAAACGGTGTTCGGGCTTGGTAAAATAGCTACTGACTGAACCTTCCATACCGGGCGCATAAGGCAGTTTTTCTTCCAATTGTATCACCAAAGTGCCTTGTCGGGAGCGTGAATGGTCGTGATTAGGATAAGGTGCGTATTCAAAATTATTGAAATGTAGTGGTTCTTTGGCTTTCGTTTGGCGCATAAAACTCGTATCGGTTTCAAAAACGTAGGTCTTGGTTGTGCCACCCCAAACAAAATCTTCGTGCATAAACGAGTCAATCAACAAAAAGCGTTTGTCTTCTCTCAGCACCTCAAACGGGACTCTGTACATGCCCCCCGCAAAAATCGGCTCCCAGACTAAAAGGCTTTTTTCGGGTACGGGTTCGCGTTTGATGATTTGGTGAAAACTACGATGACGCGGGTCATCAAACGGGTTGATGCCAAATTCCATGTCAATATACATCGCTTCGGAATACAAAGCATACCCTTCTTTAAGTACTTTATCGCGGTATTTTTTTGCAGCTTCGGATTGCGTGATTTGTGAGGGATGCAAGCCAAAGTCAATTTGGCTATCTAAATTCAAATCCAAAAATTTTATCGCTAAGGCTACGACCAATAAGTGAAGATAAAGAGATTTTGCTTTGGGAATGATTTTTTGCACCCCCTCAGTAATTAAGTTCGTTCCGCGCAAACAGATGAGTCCCATCATCGGGGCAACGCACAACATCACCCGCATTAAACCTTGTGAAGCAAAAATGCCGAACATCCAAAACACTGTATGGGCAATTGTATAAGCCACAAATAAACCATAAGCCAACCACAATTCATTTTTGAGAAAAACGCCTTTTGATTGCAACAACAAAACCAATCGCCGCAAGCCATCAACCAAGCCGACTATGAGGATAAAATACACAAAAGCACCCGTGACCCATGGCATTTCAAGAATAAAATGATTCCATTTTCCGATACCATAAACATGGTCAAGAGTGGCATAACTCATGGTATTGAAAATCCACAACAAGGATTTATGTTTAGAATAGCCCGCAAAAGCATACACAATATGCCCCAAAGACAACAGAGGTATGTATTTCCATTGTCGCTGAATAATCAAATAAACGAGCAAAACGCAGATAATTATCAAGCCTTCGGAGCGAATAAAAGGCAAAAAAGAAGCAATAAATGTAGCCCAAAAATATTTTTGTCGGTCGTACAACCAGACACACCAAACCAAAACAGCCGCAAAAAGTGGCTCAGTCAACCCCGATAATGTGTGCGACAAGACGCGGTGTTGTGCCACCACAAAAAACGGTGCTAACCACGCACAAGGCAACTGCCAACGCAGAGCCAACTGATAGGTCAATACCAACGACACCACCAAAGCTACCACATTCATCAGCTTCACCCCCACCCAACCGAATTGAGCAAAAGGCGCGGAAATAAAGACAAACAAAGGTTTTGCCCAATGATTGAAAAAGTATTTAGGATATAAAAAGGCGTCTCGGCTGTATAAATAATGCGCGATGCTGTCACCGTCGTCACCTGTACCCTTTGCAATAAAAGCGAGGAGACACATAGCCACGCCAAACAGTCCAATACCAATATAGGTGAAACGCCGTTCTGATGCAGAATTCATTTATTCAATGTTTTGATGCGAAAAAACAAAGAGCAAATGACGTATTTAAAATGGAATTAGGCAATTAAAAATAGTAATTACTTAGCCCACAGCTCGTTTCGCTCGCAAAAAGGGGAATGTGGTTCGTTTTTCGGCGAAGCCGAAAACGAACCACGTCTCCTCCCTTTTGCGCGAGCGAAGCGCGCGCAAAACATCTGTTTTTAATCAAAAAACGATGTTTTTAGGTTATGCCCACTCCTCAGTAAGTAGTTAAACCTAAATAAACGCTGCTTTGCGGCATATTTAGGGGCTTCTTTTTCGCTTCGCTCAAAAATCGCCTTTTGAAAGAATCTATCGGGGCGAGCGTGTTTTTCAATCAGAAAAATCGAAGATTTTTCTGATTGAAAAACACGCTCGCCCCTAAGAAACACACTCTGGCGATTTTCGAGCGAAGCGAGAAAGAGCCAGTATCAAAGCAGCGTTTATTTAGGTACAAGTACTTACTGGTAACTTCGGAAATCTCTTGAATCCATCGGATTCATACGTTTGTAGAATAAAAATCAAGTAACTGTCCCCCGAATCCGTAGGATTCGCACGTTTTTTAACCCTTACAAACGTATGAATCCTACGGATTCAATGTGCGTTTTGCTTTATATTTTCTACAAACATGTAAATCCTAACGGATTTATGAGATTTCCGAAGTTACCAGTACTTAGTTACCTTTAACAAAAAATTACGCATTCTTTAAAATTTAGAATACACTAAAATCGAGAAAATAGCGTCTTATTTGCATCATTATTTAGTTCTTTTGTAATTACTAATCGAGGAGTGGGCATAACCTAAAAGCGTTTTTTGCATCTCGCGCTCGCTTCGCTCGCGCGAGGGAGGGAATGTGGTTCGTTTTTCGGCTTCGCCGAAAAACGAACCACGTCTCCTCCCTTTTGCGCGAGCGAAGCGAGCGCAAAAGATACCAAAACCATAGCGTTTTTGTCAAAACACACCCTCTCCCCGTGCGAGCAAAGCGAGCGCGGGACAAGTAATTACTTTTTATTTTCACTTAGCAAAAAATCAATTTTATGAAGAAGTTTCAGTTTTCCGCTTTGTTCTTAGTTCTTTTCGCACTTAGCATCAACACTGCACAAGCGCAAATTTATCCAAAAGGAACAACTAATTTTTCGGTGGGTTATGGGGCATTTCCTTATGGCAATTTCATTTTGAACTTAGTCACCAAAGAACTTAAAGATGTGAATATCAATAGATTTGGTCCCTTATTTATTAAAGGTGAATATGCGGTAGCAGATAATTTTACGGTGGGTTTGAACGTCAATCATTCAAATGCGTCAAGCAGTTTTAAATTAGATTCAATTCAATACGTTGGCAACTATAAAGGTGATTTCAGCTTGCGTTCAACAAGTATTCTTGGGCGTGTCAATTACACGATTCCGTTTGCCGAAGACAAGGCTGGTTTTATGATAGGTGGTGGTGTTGGTTATCGAGGTTTGCGATTAAGTTATACCGATGACAATCCTAAAACACCCGTTGACGGTGGTTTTTCATTTCCTCTCCCTGTTACTTTTGAGTTGACACTCGGTGCGCGTTACTATTTTACGCAAAATATTGGTTTGTATGTTGAAACGGGTATTACGCGGGCAGCACTACAAGGCGGAATTACAGCGCGTTTTTAGTGGTTTATTTCTGATTCCAAGCTGCAATTGATTGATTTTAAATTAGTTCCAATCTGACGCGGGTTTCAAACCCGCGTCAGATTTTTCTAAAAATATATAAAACGCACTACTGAGGGGGTCATAATCTCTCAAAACGAGAAAGAATTATTGCTCTACTATTGATATTTTTACAAACAGAGGTATCCCGTTGCCATTCAACTTTAACGGGATACGGATAAACAGGTGTAAATTTGGGTGTACCAGACGGAAATACCTCAAATTGAAGCGTGTCATTGCCAATTTTAATCAAATTGCCCGTGCAACACATACATTTTTCGGCACGAAAACCAATCACCAAACCTTCTGAAATGGTTGTGGATTCAGTAGGTGTTTTATGACATGAACACAATGCCACTAAAGCAAAAAAGAGAACTGAAATAGCTTTTTTCACTGTTTTTATTGTTTGATGGTAATTATTTAGTTGAGGGATGGGCATAACCTAAAAGCGTTTTTTGCATCTCGCGCTCGCTTCGCTCGCGCGAGGGAGGGGAATGTGGTTCGTTTTTCGGCTTCGCCGAAAAACGAACCACGTCTCTCCCTTTTGCGCGAGCGAAGCGCGCGCAAAACATCTGTTTTTAATCAAAAAACGATGTTTTTAGGTTATGCCCACTCCTCAATTATTTAGTTCCGTGCCTTTTGCTCGCACAACGACAGGAAAAGAGGTGATTCATTTTTCGGCAAAGCCGAAAAATGAATCACATTTTTCCTTTCTGCGCGAGCGAAGCGAGCGTGTGGTAAATAGTTACTTTTGATGAATGAATTAAAACACAACGCAAATTACTATACACTTTTTATATCCTATTCTTTTTAGCTCGCTTCGCTCGCAAAAAAGGGGGAAAAGTGGTTCGTTTTTCGGGCTTTGCCCGAAAAACGAACCACCTCCCTTCTTTTTGCGAGCGAAGCGACGCTAAAGTGTATAGTAGTTTAAACACAACGAATTAATTTTGATAGAATCAACCGAAGCGCAATAAATAAGACACCCGATTGTTTGAAAAAAGTTGGGTAAAGGCTATTAGATAGTCAAATCAAAATAAACATTGCTTTGGATATGCCCAAACACGGCGCAGGTTGCCTTCAAAACCTGCGCCGTTTAGTAGTTAACCTAAGTTTTGTGGTAGTGCCTCAAAACGCGCCGCCTTCGGCGGCGCGGGAATTTTTCGGAGCGAGCCGTTTTTTGTTAAAAATTTGGGCAAAGCCCAAATTTTTAACAAAAAAACGGCTCGCTCCATTAGGTTTTCCTCGTGGCGAAGCCACGTTTTAATACCACAAAACTTAGATTAGTTAATAAACAAACGGAATAAATTTCTTTTTACCTTTTGAAAAATCAATATACGATTGACCGAAAACCCGCCGTAATTTCTTTTCTTCAAATTCAACTCCAATCAAAATATACAATGTGCTAAAGACCAAAGAAGTAAAAATACCCCACGTTGGAAATAGGCAAAATACCCCTAAAAACAACAAAATAAGCCCAAAATATAAGGGGTGTCGCACAATTTTGTACCAACCGTCGGTCATTAGTCCTTCCTTGTTTTCCTCCTTTGCAAAGCCAAAAAATACAGATAAATTCATCTGCTTGGCAACGCCCAATAAGACATAAAAACCGCTTAAAATCAACGCGCCACCTATGAGTTTAATTAAAAAATAATCCTTTAAAATCGGCATTAATTCAGCCCATTCAATTATTTTTTTGACAATTAAATACACTAAAACCAAAGAAATACCATTGTAAATAAGCCGAAAATAATGCGGATTATTAGGTGCTAATTTCTCGAAAAAAATACGGACAGATGTTGCCGCTAAAAAACTGTGCGAAATACCAAAAGCCAACCAAAAAATAATAAGTGCGGACATGTTTGTTATTTTATGAGTTGAATAAATAAAACTTCCCCAAATCTCGTAAATTTTCGTCAATTCCCAAATTTTAAATTGTAGGTTTGTTGCCAAATCTATAATTAAGTTACAACTTGGCGCAAGTTTGTACGAAATAATTTTGCGAGATTAGGCAGCTACGCCGCCCCGAAAATCCCAAAGCGGAAATTGCTGAAAGTGTCCAATTCTATTTACAGGTGCTATTTCTAAATTTGATAATCTTTAAGTAGTGAAATCTATTCCTCTATTTTTACTTCTCTTACCCCATTGTCTTTTTGCTCAAACCAACGACACCACAAAAATATTGCCCTCAGCAGAAATCACGGCTGTTCGGTTGAGTCGTTATGCGGTTGGTCAGCAACAAATTGTCATTGATTCGGCGGATTTAAAAACGTCTCCTTTTCAAAATTTAAGCGATTTACTTCAAAATTTGACCCCCCTCAGTATAAAAGCCTACGGTATTGGTTTGTCAACGGTTACAAGTCGCGGGACGGGTAGCCGACACACGGCATTGGTTTGGAATGGTTTAAATATTCAAAATAGTTTAGTGGGCTTGTCTGATTTATCCGCTTTGGAAGTGGGCGCGGTGGACAAAATGTACGTGAAGTTTGGTGGAAGTTCGGCTTTGTTTGGTTCGGGTGCTATTGGTGGCGCAGTTTTTTTGGACAATTCTATCGAAAATACACGCGGTTTTCATGGCAATTTGGGTGCAAATGCGGGCAGTTTTGGCTTATTGGGTCAAAATATTAAATTAAAAATGGTCAATGAACAGGCGGCGGGATCAATTACTTCCCTTCGTTTTTAGTATTGGTTTTGAACGTCCGTTGGGTCTCTATCAAATGTCAAAAATTAGTGCAAAACAAGATGCCGTTGAAGGTAAAATTAGCAAATTACTGAGGGGGGCATTTTCCAGAAATTACAATTTACCCGCTTTGAATGATTTGTATTGGAATATTTTGGGCAACCCTAATTTACAATCAGAACGTGGATTAAGTGGCGAATTGGGGTTTGATGTGTTGAAAAAAACAACCCATTCAGCCACTACATTGGGCTTTACAGTTTTTGCTTTAAAAACCAATAATTGGATTCAGTGGTCGCCAAAAGACGGCAGTAATTGGACACCTTCTAATCTGAAAAAAGTGTTTTCACGCGGCGTTGAATTGGTATGTAAACATCAATTTTCCACAAATAAATTGGTAATTAAAACACATGTTAATTACCAATTAAGTCGGGCTACTGAGGGGGGTGATTCTTTGAATTTACAATTGATTTACGCCCCAATTCACGCGGGTTCGCTGGGTATTAGTGGGTATTACAAGCATTTTTACATAAATTATTATCAAAATGCATCGAGCAAACGGCGCATGATTGCTGATTTCACACAACCTTTTACATTGGCAAATGCAACAATTGGACATTCTTTTTTGATTAAAAAATACCAATTAAATACCGCTTTACAAATTACAAATATTTGGAAAGCTGATTATGAAGTTATTAAATTTTATCTTCAACCAAAAAGGAGTTTTGAAGGACAGCTAAATTTTGTTTTTTAACATATTGAATTATACTTTTTAATGCAACTGTTTTATCCATATTTTTAAGTATTTTTGAATTCTAACAAACCTTTTTTAGTAGAAACAAAGAATAAATTAAATTAAATACTTTTTTTACGGTGTGAAAAAAATCGAGAATCTAAAAAAATGAATCAACTAACACATTTAGATGCCAACAATAATCCTTCAATGGTAGATGTCGGTGGGAAAAAAATAACGAAAAGAACAGCACGCGCACGCGCAATAGTGGTTTTAAACGACGCAATTCTCCAATATTTGGACAAAGGAGACATCAGAACCAAAAAAGGCGCAGTGTTTCAAACGGCAATAATTGCGGGTGTCATGGCATCAAAAAAAACCGGAGAATTAATCCCTTTATGCCACCCTTTAGGTTTAGAAAATTGTCAAATAGACATTTTTTTAAATGATAAACGCGAAGCAGTCGTAGATTGTACCACAAGTTTGACGGCTAAAACGGGTGTTGAAATGGAAGCATTAACGGGCGCGTCGGTAGCAGCTTTAACGATTTATGACATGTGTAAAGCGATGTCGCACGATATTGTGATTAAAGAAATAAAATTAATGGAAAAAACAGGCGGAAAACGGGATTTTAAACGACAAGGAAAATTTCAAATTTAAGATTTCAAATTTCAAAGTGCAATAAATTGAATCTCAATAGGTTGCAAAATCGAATGGCGTACCTTATTTTTGTTCAATTCTTAAAATATTTGAACTATTAAAGCAAACAAAACAATGATTACAGTTGAGGAAGCCGAAAAAATCATCTTAAAAACTGCCAAAAATCAGAAAAATACTGAAGGGGTTATTTTATTAAAAGCCATAGGAAAAATCCTCGCCGACGATATTCTTGCTGACCGCGATTTCCCCCCTTCCGACCGCGTAACAATGGACGGTATTGCCTTGAATTACGCAAGTTTTGAAACAGGACAACGGCATTTTTTAATCGAAAACACACAAGCCGCAGGACAAAAGCAAATAAAATTAAAAAATAAAAACAACTGTATCGAAGTCATGACGGGGGCTATGATGCCCAAAGATTGTAATACCGTTGTGCGGTACGAGGACTTGAAAATTGAGAATAACTTTGCCGAAATTCAATTAAAAACAATTGATTATCAACAAAATACGCATAAAAAAGGCAGCGACCGCAAAAGACGTGATGTATTAATCCCCAAAGGAACGTATTTGACGGCGGCTGAAATCGGCACGGCAGCAACAGTAGGACAAGCGATTGTAAAAGTCGTAACTATGCCCAAAGTGGCAATAATTTCGACTGGCGATGAGTTGGTAGAAATAACAGAATCACCCGAAGATTATCAAATCAGACGCTCGAATGTTTATGCAATTGCAGCGTTACTAACCGAAAAATGTAAAATTACGGCGCAGTTATTTCATTTTAATGACAATGAAACCGAGATTACTGAGGGGGTCAAAGCCATTCTGAAAAAGTATGATTTAGTGATTTTTAGCGGTGCTGTTTCGGAAGGAAAATTCGATTTTGTACCTAAAGCCCTTGAATCAAATCAAGTTAAATGTCTTTTTCATAAAGTGGCGCAGCGTCCCGGCAAACCTTTGTGGTTTGGTCAGCAACGAAGCGGTGCAGTTGTTTTTGGCTTGCCCGGCAATCCCGTTTCAACCTTTATGTGCGCTTGTCGCTATGTTTTGCCGTGGTTGAAGACCTATTTATTGCAAAATAATGCCAATACTGTCTTTGCCGTACTCGCCGAAGATGTTCCCTTTACGCCCAATTTAACCTATTATTTGCAAGTTAAAATTCAAAATCAGAATGGTGTTTTAATGGCATATCCCGTTGCAGGTAGCGGCTCTGGCGACTTAGCAAACTTGAATGATGCAGACGGTTTTTTAGAATTACCAATGGATAAATCCGCTTTTTTGAAAGGAGAGGTTTTCAGATTTATTGGGTTTAGGTAACGAACCCAAGTTTTGTGGTATAAAAATGCAGCTTCGCCGCATAAAAACTCTAAGCAAAACAATTTTGTAATTACTTAAATTTTTACATATCGGTATCAAAAGTGGTAGAAGTTATTTTTAATCCCTTACTGAAACAAAAAAAGCCCATTTTTCACTTGGAAAAATGAGCTTCTTTTTGACAGAAGACTGAGGCTTATCTATGACGCATAGTCACCTTTTGATTCTGCCTTTGCAATAGAATAAACGACTAAACCAAAGCCAATTTTGTTAATCGCATCGGCAATGTTGTAGAATAAATCTACACTGCCTGACTGCCAACCCAAACCTGTGTTGAGCCAACCACCCGGCATACACATATAACCGATTGGATAAATTGCCCAACCTGCCAACACGAACCACGCCAAAGCGCGGATACCGCTTTTTACTGCTGTACTATTTGAACTGTCCGCCAATTGTTTTGCTTCGCCTGCCCAAGCAGAATACAATACATAAAGATAACCAATTGTTGAGATTGCACCCCACATGAAAGAGTGCGTACCTGCACCAGCACCCGGTGTTCCATCGGCGTTCATGGGTACAAATGCCTCACCTATGTAACCTGCTACCAGCATCAATACAGATGCTGCGATTAATTTCCACATGAAGGCAATCTTTGCTCCTGCTGGACGCAATAACAAATAAAACTCTATACACATCAATGGCACCGTTAGTGTCCAGTCAATGTAGCGCAAAGCAGTTGGTGTAGTATGCGTAGTAATGTAGTAGTCACGCATGTAGTAATAGTGAACAGCAGCGATACCCGTAATGAGTGCTGAGACCAACAATGAGAGTTTCCACTTTCCGTCAACTTGTCCGCGTTCTGCGAAGAAAAAAACTGAAGATGCAAGCATAGCCATGTAGCCTGTGAAAAAAGTAAATGCAATCGGGTCGTCTTTTGGTATTACCATGACGTCTAATAGGTTCTGTAACATAATGCGATATGATTTTAATTATTAAAATTGGTTGTTAAAAAAATATTTTAAACGAGTTTAATGTATCCACGATTGAACTCTTAAATGACATAACATTCATGACTATTAAATGTTCAAAAAAAAATGAAACTTTCTTAACTATTTTTTAACTAAACTAATATATACATAAATATTGGATAAACACTTATTCTCAAAATATAATTTTTTTTAAAAAAAACTCTGTTAGCCAGACGTTTGTACATAAAACAATTTTTTGCTATTTTTTATTCATAAATACTTAATTTAAACATTTATCTCTATTTTTTGGTTTCATTATTACAAACTTGAATAATCATGTTTTTATTTTTACAAAATTTTATTTTACTCTGCTTACATTAGTACGGAGATGCTTAACACGAATTAAATTAATTTTGTTTAACTTTTTTTAATTAAATATTAAACAATATTAAAGGAAATGCAACTACTTTTGTAATTACTTAGCCTATTGCTCGCTTCGCTCGCAAAAGGGGCAATGTGGTTCATGTTTTCGGGCAAAGCCCGAAAAAATGAACCACCTCTCCTATTTCCGTGCGAGCGAAGCGAGCGCGGACTAAGTAATTACCCACTTTTTACACAATAAATCACTCGAGTTAAAACATGAAGAATGAAGAATTTGACATAGCGGTAGTGGGTAGCGGTTGTGCAGGTTTTCAATTGCTACATGAGTTGTCTTTGCAGCCAGACTGGAAACATCAAAAAGTAGCCTTGTTTAGTGATGAGCAAGCGTTACAACGGTCTTGGTGTTTTTGGGCTAAAGGCGAACAAGCACTACAACATTTAATTACAAAGTCTTGGCAAAATGTTACGTTCAAGTCGGCTAATTTTTCCAAAACAGAAAATATTGCACCTTACAAATACCATTACATTGCAGGAGAAACATTTTTTAATTTTTTTAAGTCTGATTTCATGCCCAAACAAAGTAATGTTGAGGTGATTTCGATGGCAGTTCAGCACATCAATAAAAACGATACAGGCTTTTATGTAATGGGAAAGGAGGGAAAAAGCAAAGCGCAACACGTTTTTAGCAGTCTTTTAGCAAATAACAACGGGAAAGCGCGTTTTCATTTATGGCAACATTTTCAAGGCTGGTTTGTAAAAACAGATACACCCACCTTCGATGATTCATCAGTTGTACTGATGGATTTTTCAATTCCACAATCAAATGATGTGCGTTTTGTGTATATTTTGCCTTTTTCTCCTTACGAAGCCTTAGTGGAGATGACCGTTTTTTCTGCTGCTGTTTACGCCGATGCCACCTATCAAGACGTTTTGACAAGCTACATGAATGACAATTATCCTGCTGCGACTTTTACAATCGAAGCCACCGAAAAGGGGCAAATACCAATGACCGACGCACCATTTTCGCGTTTGGGTACGGCGGGAGAAGTTTTAATTGGCTCGGCAGCAGGCATGATAAAAGCATCAACAGGCTATGCTTTCAAGCGAATTGGACGCGATTGTGCGCAATTGGCAGCAAATTTTAAAGCAAAAAAAGGATTTGAATGGCTGACAAGCAAAAGGCGTTTCAAATTTTATGACCGCTTGTTACTGGGTATATTGACCGAAGAACCAACAAAAGGCAGCGTAATTTTTAGTCGTTTATTTCAAAAAATGCCTATTCAAACGGTTTTACGTTTTTTAGACGAGGAGACTAACCTTTGGGAGGAACTCAAAATATTTGCACAGTTGCCTTATTTACCTTTCCTAAACCAAATCGCTCGACAATGGACAAACTAACAAAACCACTTCTGTATCTTATGCAAACCCCTACTTTATTGAGCATTGGGTTGGGCGTATTGCTGCTGATTGTACAGACAGTTGAGAGTAATTTAGACCCCTCAATACAAATCACTTTTTTTCTATTTTTCCTTTTTTCAACAGGTATTCCACACGGCGCACTCGACCATTTGGTAGAAGAAAAAACAGCCCAAAGACAACAGAAAACGTATTCCTTTACTGCTTTTACTGCCAAATATCTGGCAACAATGGCAATTTACGGGCTCGCATGGTACGTCTCCCCCACTCTAAGTCTGTTGTTTTTTTTACTCATCTCAGCGTGGCATTTTGGCGAAACTGACTTAGAAAATGTACCTTTTACTATTGGCTGGTCTGTTGCGCGTTTTTCGCTGGGTGGTCTTGTTCTGAGCATTTTACTACTTACTCACGCCGAAGAAGTTACGCCAATTTGGACACGTATTGTCCAGAATAATGAAATTGCTTTATCTTTTTGGCAATTTTCGGCAGATTATCGGTTTTTCCTATTAGTTTCTTGGGCGTTGTTTTTTGCGGCTTCATTCATTGTATCTTACCGTCAATCAGTTATTGTCATCAATAAAGCGCGTTTACTCCGATTAGTTTGCGTCTTAGTTTTAACTTATTTTTTACCGCTTTTACCAGCTTTTGCTTTGTACTTTGGTGGTTGGCACGCCTTAAACTCTTTTCATTCAATACAAAAATATCTAATAGAAAACGAACCAACTACGGTGAAATCAGCTTTAACAATTTGGTCAAAAGCCTTACCTTTTACCTTGATTGCACTTATTTTTTCGAGTTTTAGTGTCTGGTGTTGGCAACGGTTTCTACAATCTTGGGACTTTATTCCTTTACTCTTCATCTTTCTATCGCTTGTTACATTGCCTCACCTCAACGTCATGCACTACGTCAATCAAAGAAAGTAAGTACCGAAATTAATCTAATCCGCACAATCTACTCTAAGGGAAGCTAAAATAATCTAATTTTTGTTTTGAAACCATACATAAATTGCAAATACGCTTTTAAATGAGCTTTTGCGCTCGCTTCGCTCGCGCAAAAGGAGGAGAGGTGGTTCATTTTTCGGGCTTTGCCCGAAAAATGAACCACATTCCCTTCCTCGCGCGAGCGAAGCGAGCGCGTGAACCAGCCGTCTGGAGTTGTGTATGGTTTCAAAATTTTTGTGGTAGTAACTTAAAACGCGCCGCCGTTAGTTGATGATGTGTAGGTGTTATCTTTCCATTTATTATTCAATTCTGGGTCAAAATCAGCAAAAATACTGAGGGGTCTTATTTTTCAAAATTGTTTCGGATATTGTGCCAATATTTTGTAACTACTTAGCCCGCGCTCGCTGCCCCAAAGGGGAGCAAAAGGAGAATAGGTGGTTCATTTTTCGGGCAAAGCCCGAAAAATGAACCACATTCCCCTTCTTTTGCGAGCAAAGCGAGCAATAGGCGAAAACACAATTTTATCTAAAATGACTCGCAATGATGAAAAAACTCACCATTATTATTTCTCTAATTTTTGTTATGGTCTCAATTTCAACCGCACAAAACACCGCAAACTTGTCCATTTACACGGGTAGCGATTTGGGTTTAACCTACTCAACGAGGGCTTCTTCCATTAAAATATGGTCACCGACTGCCGTGAGCATCATGCTTCGATTTTATAAACACGACTTGCCAAATATCGCCGACAATGATTTGATAGAAGCTGTCGAAATGAAAAAATCAGACAATGGCACATGGGAATATACCGCCAAAGGCGACCGAAAAGGGCAATATTACACGGTTCAAGTGACCACAACGGACGGCAAAACGCATAAAGAAGTACCCGATATTTACGCCAAAGCCGTTGGTGCAAATGGGATTCGGGCGCAAATCGTGGATTTGAAAACGACAAACCCCAAAGGCTGGACGAAAGACATCAGCCCCGCTTTTGCTCAAAAAACTGATGCCATTATTTACGAATTGCACGTTAGAGATATGTCTATTTCGACGACTTCGGGGATTCGGCAAAAAGGAAAATTCTTGGGGCTAACCGAGCCAAAAACAGTTTATACTGAGGGGGGGCAAAAAGTCAAAACGGGCTTGGCACATATCAAGGAGTTGGGTGTTACGCACGTTCAAATCTTACCTTTTTACGATTATTTTACGGTTGATGAGACAAAAATCAATGACCCAAGTTATACAAAATACAATTGGGGTTACGACCCACTCAATTACAATGCGCCCGAAGGCTCGTATTCGACAAACCCAACGGACGGTGCGGTGCGGATTCGCGAACTCAAACAGATGATTCAAACCTTGCATAAAAACGGTTTGCGGGTCATTATGGACGTTGTTTACAACCACACAATGTTTGGTGAAGAATCCTATTTCAACCAAATAGCCCCTCAGTATTACCACCGTTTTAAGACCGACGGAACGTGGTCAAATGCCTCTGGTTGTGGCAACGAAACAGCAAGCGACAAGCCGATGATGCGTAAATTTATATTGGAAAGTGTCAAACATTGGGTTGAAGAATACCATATTGACGGCTTCCGTTTCGACCTCATGGCTATCCACGATATTGAGACAATGAACTTGGTTTCCAATGAATTACACAAAATAAAACCCGATATTTTGTTGCTTGGTGAGGGTTGGACATCAGGTGACTCTCCCCTACCCGAAGAACGCCGTTCATTGAAAAAAAACATGACCAAACTCGATAGAATTGCCGCTTTTAGCGACGATATGCGCGACGGATTGAAAGGGTCAGTTTTTGGCGAAAAAGACAAAGGATTTGTGAGTGGAAAAAGAGGCATGGAAGAAAGCATCAAATTTGGCATCGTTGCCGCTACACAACACCCGCAAGTGGATTACTCGAAAGTCAATTATTCCAAAGAACGTTGGGCTGCCGAGCCATCGCAGTGCATAAATTATCCCGAATGTCACGACAATCACACGCTTTGGGACAGATTATTGAATTCAAACGCGACGGATTCCGAAGAAACGCGCATAAAAATGCACAAATTGGCGCATACAATGGTGTTGACGGCGCAAGGAATTCCGTTTTTACACGCTGGAACAGAGTTTTTGCGGACAAAAAAAGGAGTTGAAAATTCCTTCAATTCGCCCGACAGCATCAATGAAATGGATTGGTCACGGAAATTGAAATACGTCAAAGTGAATGATTATTTTCGTCAAATTATCCAATTACGCCGCAATCACCCCGCTTTTAGAATGACGACGACGGAGTTGATTCAAAAAAATCTCCATTTTATTGAACCTAAAGCCTTTGACGGTTCGGCGTGGTTTACATCTGAAAATACCATTATATATACCCTCAACGGTGCGGCAGTTGGCGATACTTGGAAACGAATTTTGGTGATTTACAACGGTAATACTGAGGGGGGGCGTTTTAAAATTCCAACTAGTAATTGGCGCGTTGTGATGAATGGTGAAGCTGTTTTAGCGAAAAAATCAACGAAAGTTGTCTATGGTGAAACGATTGTTCCTGCAATTTCGGCGGTAATTTTAGCAGAATTTTAATATGCGTGTATAGAGACATAAGCCTTGACTTTGGTTAAAATTTTGAAACCATACATAAAATCTAAACTGCTGGTTCTCGTGCTCGCTTCGCTCGCGCGAGAGGGGGAATGTGGTTCATTTTTCGGGCAAAGCCCGAAAAATGAACCACTTCTCTTTCCTTTTGCGCGAGCGAAGCGAGCGCAAAAGTGCCTTTTAATGCGTATTTTGAATTTATGTATGGTTTCAAAGTTAAAATTAAGAAAAATAACAAAAGATGATATTAAAATTCAAACAAGCAAAAGTTCAAGACCTCCAAAAAGTCTTAGATATATTCAAAGTAGCGGCTGAAAAAGTCCAAAAACGGGGTACGCAGCAATGGCAACATTGGCTCAATCCGACACCAGAATTGTTGGAAAGAGTGAAAAATAATTTACACAATAAACAGTTTTTCTTTGTTTACCACGCCGATGAAACAGTTGGTATGTTCCGATTAATGGACAATGATGATGAATATTGGGACAAAAACGAGGACTCGGCGCGTTATATTCATTCATTTGTTACCTTGCCCAAATACGCAGGGCAGGGCATAGGTTCTGCCGCTTTGACACTAATAGCGCGAAAAGTTGCCGCGCAAAATATCCCGCTTTTACGGTTGGACTGTAAAGCTGATAATCTGTCTTTGTGCAATTATTATGAACAGCAAGGGTTTGCAAAAGTGCGTTTGCAGGAAATGCCCCATTATGCGGTTCAGCTTTTTGAAAAGAAATTGTGAAGTAATTTTTTTAATCTAAGTATCTTTTTGTTAAACCCGCGTAGTAATCTATGCGGCGGTCGCGGAAAAAGGGCCAGATTCTGCGTACATCTTCCGTCCGTTTTTTATCAATCGTAATAACTTGATTTTCTTCTGAATGAATGGACGCTTTGAAAATAAATTCACCTTGTGGACCTACGACAAAACTTTGTCCCCAAAACTGAATCCCGTTTGTGACACCCGACCAATCCTTCTCCTCTCCTACCCGATTCACCACCACCACGGGCAAGCCATTTGCGACAGCATGACCGCGTTGAATGGTCTCCCAAGCTCCGTGCTGACGTGTTTTCTCCCCCTCAGTATCGCTGCTTTCCCAGCCAATTGCCGTAGGATAAATCAAGATTTCTGCACCACGCAATGCCATTAAACGTGCCGCTTCAGGATACCATTGATCCCAACAAACGAGAACCCCAAGCGTACCAACAGACGTTTTTATCGGTTCAAAACCCAAATCCCCGGGTGTGAAATAAAATTTTTCGTAATAGGCAGGGTCATCTGGAATATGCATTTTCCGATATTTTCCCGCAATTGTCCCGTCTTTTTCAAAAACAACCGATGTATTGTGATAAATGCCGGGCGCACGTTTTTCAAAAAGCGACGTGACCAGAACAATACCATATTCTTTGGCTGCATCAGCAAAAATATCCGTGGTTGCGCTCGGTATGGGTTCTGCCATATCGAACATATTGGTATCTTCGACTTGACAAAAATAAATACCACAATGGAGTTCTTGCAAAACCACCAATTTTGCACCCTTTGCGGCACATTCGGCAATTCCTTTTAGGCTTTTTGCTATATTTTCTGCCTTGCTTTCCCCACAAGTCTGTTGGACAATTCCAACTTTTAATTTGCTCATCAGTTTATAAAATTGATTGTATCTTTTTAATAAATGTTATGTGTGAGTTAAAATCAAGGCTCAATTAGGGTTTCTATCGCTTGCTTCGCTCGCTCGAAAAAGGGGTAAAATGGTTCGTTTTCGAGCTTTGCCCGAAAACGAACCACACTCCCCTTTTTTGTGAGCGAAGCGAGCTATAACTAACTAACTAACTGACTGATGTTACGCAGAGCCTTAGGCTCGACCGATTTTGTAGCGGCGGATTTCAATCCGCCGAAAACGTACATACACTTTTCATTAAGAGCCGTAGGCTCGACTCATATTGTATATGCACCGAGCCTACGGCTCTTAAGTAGTCGGGTTTAAAATTTCGGCGGATTGAAATCCGCCGCTATAAAATTGGTTTTGAAACCATACATAAAAACTAAACTGCTGGTTTTCGCGCTCGCTTCGCTCGCGCGAGGGGGAAAATGTGGTTCATTTTTCGGGCTTTGCCCGAAAAATGAACCACCTCTCCTCCTTTTTCGCGAGCGAAGCGAGCGCAAAAGTGCCTTTTAATGCGTATTTTAGATTTGTGTATGGTTTCAAAAAATTGGTCATGCCTACGGCATTTTTAGTAGATCTGCGTAACATCAGTAACTAAGAAATCACATTATTTATACACTTCATCGGCTATCAATAAGGCTTGCGAAATAATTGCTAAACCTTCGTCAATTTGTTTTTTAGTAACGCACAAAGGTGGTGCAATAAAAATATAATTCCAACGCACAAACGTGTATAAACCCAATTCACGCAATTTTGCGGCAACTTTATTCATCACGTCCATTTCTGAGGGCTTTGCGTTGTAAGGCGCGAGTGGTTCTTTGGTGGTTCGGTTTGAGACCAATTCTAAGCAACCTAATAAACCTGTATTGCGCCAATCGCCGATTGAAGGGTGTTTTTTTATTAATTTAGCGACTTGCTTATCCATATAGCTGCCCATTGCGGCAGCATTTTCAACGAGTTTTTCGTCTTCATAAATCTGTAATGTCTCCAAACCTGCCGCACAACTGACGGGGTGCGCCGAATACGTCAAACCGAGCATCAAAGGACGTTCGGCGTAATGTGCCGCAATTTTATCCGACACAATCAACGCACCAAGTGGCACATAACCCGCCGTAATGCCTTTAGCCGTCGCAATCATATCGGGAATGACGCTTGAATTGTCCACACCAAACCATTTGCCCGTGCGCCCAAAGCCCGACATCACTTCGTCGGCAATGAGTAAAATACCGTATTTATCGCAAATAGCCCGTAGTTTTGGCAAATAATCTGCTGGATATTTGATGCAACCCGATGTACCCGATTCGCCTTCCATAATAATTGCCGCCACATTTTCAGGTCCTTCAAACTGAATGACCCGTTCAATATGGCTCACACATTCACGGTTGCAAGAATCCGCACCTTTTTGACCAAACGGACAACGGTAACAATAAGGGTCTTCAACATGAATGAAATTAGGAGCTTGTTGACCATCGGAAGGAATTTTACGCGGGTCGCCACCTGCCGACATTGCGCCGTAAGATGCCCCATGAAACGCCCGATAACGCGCAATGATTTTGTGCCGCCCCGTGTATAAACGGGCTAATTTTATGGCATTGTCAATAGCTGTTGCACCGCAAACCGTGAATAAGGTTTTATTCAAACCTTCGGGTGTGATAGACGCTAATTTTTTACCCAATTCGCCCCGCACTTTGGTAACACAACTCGGTATAACATAACTCACTTCCTGCATTTGCTTGGCAACTGCTTTGGTGACACGTTGATTGCCATGTCCAATATTGACATTCATCAAACCCGAAGAAAAGTCTATAATGCGGTTGCCGTCATAATCGTAGAGATACACACCTTTCGCAGATTTTATGGCAATCGGGTTCAGTCCTCCTTGCTTCGACCAAGAGAAAAGCGTATAGTCGGCGTTATTTTGCTGTATTTCAGTTAATTCTGGAAGACTTTCTAAGCTGTTCATCAAACTTGTATAATTTTCAAATAGATTTTAAAGGAAAAGGTGGATTTATACTGAGGGGGTAACTAACTAACTAATGTTACGCAGATGTGCTAAAACTGCCGTAGGCATGACTAATTTTGTAGCGGCGGATTTCAATCCGCCGAAAGTTTAAAACCGATTATTTAAGAGCCGTAGGCTCGGTGCATATACATATGGGTCGAGCCTGCGGCTCTTAATGAAAAGGTATGTACGTTTTCGGCGGAGTGAAATCCGCCGCTACAAAATCGGTCGAGCCTACGGCTCTGCGTAACATCAGTAACTAAGTCTATCGCTCGCTTCGCTCGCACGAAAAGCATCGTTGTAGGTCATTATGACGTAAAAGTAGAAAAAAGAAACTCAACACATCTAATTTACACGATAAAAGTAAATTTTAGCGGCTGTTTTCGACTAAATTAAACTCCTAAACGAAGACTCGCGTACAATTAAGCGGGTTTTTAAAATGCGCACTTGGGCATTGTCCGTTGTTGTTTTATCTTTTTCAATCATAGAAATCAACATTTTAGCGGCAATTTGCCCCATTTCAAACCCGGGTTGCGCAACAGTACTGAGAGGGGGCGTCACGACCGATGCAATTTGCCAATCGCTAAAACCAACGACACCAAAATCTTCGGGAACGCGCAAACCAAGATTCATCGCCGCCTTCATTGCCCCAATAGCTATTTCATCTGTGATACCAAAAACAGCATCTACGGTTTTTCCACTACGCAATAAATCAGACATCGCCTCGTTACCACGCTCAGTTGATACTTCCTTCGTTTGTACTACAAGGTCAGCATCTTGTGGCAGTTTATACTTTTTCAAAGCAGAAAGGTAGCCTTTTAAGCGTTTCTGCGAGGTGTGTGCCACGCCATTGTCTTGAATATGCGCAATATGGCGATACCCTTGTTTAATAAGATGCTCAACAGCAAAAAACGCACCCGTGAAATCATCAACCACCACTTTTGGCACTTTGAGCTTTGACACGTCTTTATCAAACAAAACAAAGGGCAGATTGTCCTCTGCCAATTGAGTCAGATGCGCAATATCGGTTGTGTTATTACCGATGCAAATCAACAAGCCATCGTTCGTTCCATTTGACAATTGATGCACAAATTTGACCTCTTGCAGATAATCATGCAACGTTTGGCAAATCACAACACGGTAGTCTTGCCCAGCCGCCTCTTGTAAAATACCGCTAATAATGGTGGAGAAAAAAAAATGCGCCACACGCGGAATGATAACGCCAATACACCGATTTTGTTGATTTTTGAATTGAGCAGCCATTGCATTGGGTTGATAATGCAAGTTGTTAGCCAATGTTTTAATTTTTTCTTTCAACTCGGGGCTGATGTCGGGGCGGTCTTTTAATGCCCGCGATACAGTTGGAATAGAGACATTTAACTGCAAAGCAAGGTCTTTCAGTCGAATTCGTTTGTTGCTCATGTTATAAGTTATGAGTTATGAGTTATGAGAGGGGGTTCATTTTTCGGACTTTGCCCGAAAAATGAAACACGTTCCACTCCCTCATGCGAGCAAAGCGAGCGCGAAACGTTGGACAACCCTTAGTTATTTACTGACATTACGTAAAAAAACACACTAAAAATCCCTTAGGAACGTGAAATAAATAAAAACGTGTTTTGACACGCCCTATTTTTCGCTTCGCGAAAAAGAAATCTATCAGGGCGAGCGTGTATTTTTTGCTTAAAAATCTTCGATTTTTTAAGCAAAAAATACACGCTCGCCCTAAAAAAACGCTCTAATGGCGATTTTCGAGCGAAGCGAGAAAGAGCCATTAAAACACGCTTTTATTTATTTCGCGTTCCTTAATCGGTTCGTTTCAAATGCAAAATTAAGCAGAAAAAAATTATACCTACCCTATTCAGTCTATTTTTACGTAAATTATTTTTAAAAGTAAACGATATTTTTCTACAAAAAGGAAATATTAAACCTAACTTTATACGTTAAATACTAAACTTAGGTTATCAAATTAGTTGTTTTTTAAAGAAAATACCCTATTTTAATTAAATTTTAGCGTCAATAACATTTACGTAAACGTTTACGTAAACGTTTACGTTGTAACTAATTGACTGTCAATGCAAAATAATTATTTTTATGTTTTTTATTTCGTACTATTTCTACCATCTTTGTGGTATTAAAAACAACATCATGGACGCGCACAAATCAATATGTTTTTTTTTAGTTCTATATATGCGGCGTCTTCTGACCACCAACAAATAAACAACAACTTATCTAATTCAACTACAGACCAAGTAAACACACCGAGCCGATTTGAGAGCCTAAAGCTTTTCAATCGGCTCGTTTCGTTTTAGGATTTATCAACTAAATTGACTAATTGACTGCTGAATTACACGATTATTGTTTGTTTATTTATGCCAACAACTATACTATCTCCAGCGAAGCGCGTATTCGGTACACGCGCTGAACTACGCTTCGCGTGCCAAAATGTACTTGAGAAAAACTCAAAAGAAACATTCACTATTCCATGTGAAGGACTTTATCCTTTTCAATGGCTCTGGGATTCTGCATTTATCGCCGTAGGTTGGGCGCACATTGACCATAACCGCGCACGTGCTGAATTTCAGTCACTGTTTGACGCGCAATGGTCAAATGGTTTTATGGCGCATATCATCTACCATGATGACGACCGAGGGAAAAGCTATTTCCCGGGTTCTGCTTTTCAAGGTGCAGCAAGAAATCCGTATTCGCCAACGCATGTTGTGACATCAGGTATTACACAACCGCCTAATTTGGGTGCGATGCTGGAAATTCTTTTCGACAAAGAACTATCCGAGCAAGTGAAATTGTCACCTCTGAACACCCCCTCAGTACCCGACCCTCATTTTTACAAAAAAGCGATTCGCCACATTTTTCGATTCCACGAATATTTGTACCGTGACCGTGACCCTCACAATGAAGGACTCACCTACATTCGCCACAATTGGGAGGCAGGAACGGATAATTGTACGCAGTTTGACGCCATTTGGAACACATTTGACCCCATTAACTACGATGTTCAACGTCGTGACACGCAGCACGTCAACCCAAAACAGCGTCCAACAAAAAAGGACTACAATTATTACTTAACCCTCATCGAAATCTCGCGCTCAGTGGATTTTGACGAGCGTGAAATGTACGAAATTCTACCTTTCTTGGTTCAAGACCCACTATTCAATAGCTTACTTGTCGCATCGGGTGAAAGTTTGGCACGCATGGCGCGTCATTTTGGCATGAATGTCATTGCCGAGCAATCAGAAAAATGGGCAATGAAGACCCGTAATGCCATGAACGAAAAACTTTTAGACCCACTCACGGGTGTTTATGGTTATTTCGACCTCCGCAACAATCGGCTCGTAGGTGGCATGAGCAGTTCAAATATGACCCCGCTTTTTGCAGGTATCCCGTCACAAAAATCGGCAGAACGCTTGCGCGAAACACTGGAAAGCCTACATTTTGCGGGCAGAAACAACGAATATTGGCTATGTGCAACAAATGCAGTGACTGACCCACAATTTGACCGAACCCGCTATTGGCGCGGTCCCGTTTGGATAAATATCAATTGGCTCATCTGGAAAGGCTGTTTGCGCTATGGTTTTGACGACTTGGCACGCCGCATAAAACGCGATACCATCAACTTAGTATTACGTTATGGTGTGTATGAATATTTCGACCCACTCAAATCAGCAGCAGATAATCCCGAGGCACACGGTTTTGGTGGTAACAATTTTTCATGGACAGCCGCACTGATTCTGGATATGTTGGCAGAAAATCAATAAAATTCGTAATTACTTAGCCGTCTATACCTTTTCATTAAGAGCCGCAGGCTCGACCCATATGTATATCCACCGAGCCTACGGCTCTTAAATAATAGGCTTAACTTTCGGCGGATTAAAATCCGCCGCTAAAAATCGTTCATGCCTACGGCATTTTCAGTATATATGTCTAACATCAGTAATAACAGATTTAAGCCTTTGTATTGATACGTAGCGTCAAAATAATGATTTTAAAAAAACTGTAAGAAAGAACTAATTTCCAAATTTTTGCGCTGCGAAAGGTCAGTTACTTAGTCACGCGCTTGCTTTGCTCGCGCGAGTGAGGATAGCAAGCGCGTGACTAAGTAATTAACCGAGGAGTGGGCATAACCTAAAAACATCGTTTTTTGATTAAAAACAGATGTTTTGCGCGCGCTTCGCTCGCGCAAAAGGGAGGAGACGTGGTCGTTTTTCGGCTTCGCCGAAAACGAACCACATCTCTCCCTCGCGCGAGCGAAGCGAGCGCGAGATGCAAAAAACGCTTTTAGGTTATGCCCATCCCTCAAGTAATTAACCTAAGTTTTGTGGTAGTCACTGAAACAAAGCGCCTTCGGCGGCGCGGAGAGTTTTTTTGAGTGAGCCGTTTTTTTGTTAAAAATTTGGGCTTTGCCCAAATTTTTAACAAAAAAAAACGGCTCGCTCCGTTAGATTTTTACGCGGCGAGACTCCGCGTTTTTATACCACAAGAATTAGATTACTTACAAAAATATTTAGCTTTAATTTTCAAAAAGAATACCTTTATATAGGTATTTTTAATAATTTATTTCTTGTGAATCAAAACTCAAAAATTAAACGCTACGGAATAAATACTTATGTAACTTCTTTATTTCAATAATTTATGTATATGATTATTAGTTATTTATAAAATTTATTTACAAAATCAACTTTATCATCATAAAAATATGACAATTTAACTGACAAAAATTGTAAATTTTATCAATATATTTGTGTACTATTTGTCAACTCGGTTGTCTATTGTTTTTACCAAGTGAAATATCAATCTAACACAGATACTTAGTCGCGATTCTTTCGCTCGTGATTAAGTGTTTTCCATACCCAAAACTACATTCTTCACAAACTTCCGAATAACACAAAAATTTATAGCAAATGAATTATTTAGATTACACCATTATCCTTACCTATTCTCTCTTAATGCTTATCATTGGGATTTATGTCAAGGATTGCAAAAATAGCACAGATTTCTTCCACGGCGGTCGAAATTTTGGCTGGATGACCCTACTTTTATCAGTCATGGCTACGCAACTTTCAGCAGTTAGCTTTATTTCAGCCCCTGCGTTCGTCGGTTTCAAGACGGGTGGTGGCTTAAAATGGCTTACTTTTGAATTTGCCGTGCCTATTGCCATGATTTTCGTAGCCGTTGTTATCATTCCTCCCCTGTATCGGTCAGGAGTAGTCAGCGCGTATGAGTATCTTGAAAAACGCTTCGGACGCTCTACGCGGTTGCTTATTTCAAGCGTTTTTCTACTCAGTAGAAGTACGGCAACAGGCGTTTCCGTTTATGCTTTGGCAATGACCATGGAGACGATGTTTCACATTTCTTTCTTTCAAAGCATTGCTTTAGTCTGCGTAGTTACTGCGCTCTACTCGCTTAAAGGCGGTATGCGGGCTGTTATTATCAGCGATGCCGTGCAAATGGTTATTCTTCTGTTGAGTATTGTCGTTTGTTGGGGCTACGGGTATCACTATATAGGTGGTTGGTCAGGTTTCACAGCCGCAGTTGACCCAGAACGCGTAAAAATCATGGATTTTTCAAAGTTAGGTTTCAATGGCGATGAATATGGTATGTTACCAATGCTAATTGGTGGTCTTTTTCTTTACACCTCTTATTATGGTACTGACCAAACCCAAGTTCAGCGTGCTTTGTCTGCCAAAAGCCTCAAAACAGTGCGCCAAACCTATTTGATAAACGGTTTTGTTCGTTTTTTAATCACTTTAGCCTACTGCACAATGGGCTTACTTGTCGGTGCATTTATGCTTTCTAAACCTGAGATGGTCAAAGCTATTGGTAGCAAACCCGACCTTATGCTGCCTACGTTTATGTTACATTATTTGCCAAATGGTGTGATGGGTTTTGTACTCGTGGGTATTTTATCGGCAGCTATGTCCACATATAGTTCCGTTTTCAACTCCTTATCAGCCGTGGCAATTGAAGACTTTTTAGCACGGGGCAAAAAATTAGACCAAAAAACCTATATCAGATGGGCGCGTCTAACTTCTCTATTTTGGATGAGTATCTGCGTGGTTGTGGCTTGCTTCGTCGGCGATTTTGCCCCAACAGTTATTGAAGCCATTAATAAAATTGGTTCGCTGTTTTATGGACCTATTTTGATGCTGTTTCTGGTTGCCATTTTATCCAAAAAAACGACTGCTTTGAGCGTCAATATTGGATTAATCGTAGGCGTTGCCACAAATCTTTACATCTGGAAATATGAACCACAAATTTTTTGGTTTTGGTGGAATCTCATCGGGGCAGGTGTTACCTTCGTTGTCATCTTTATAGTGCGCTTGATACAGCCCTATATCTTGCCTTTTTCAGATTTACTTTCTGAAAGTTTTTTGTTTTCAAAAAATTTGGGGTACGATAATCTACAACAAAATGCTTTAATGCCTTTACCTTCATCAGAATCACTAAAACACTACGTGACTGAGACAGAAAAAGACTTTAAACAAGAAGTTCTAATATGGAATAAACATTTGATTCGTTACTCAATAGCCTTTTTTGTTTTGATACTTATCATTAGTTATTGGTTACAAATGATTTTATAGGTTATTTGACACTTCGCTCACATGAGAAGGAAGAATATGGATAGGTATTTACGTTTGGTGTATTTTTACCCCTCAGTATTTTAGAAGAAAATACCCTATTTATTCATTTTGGGTCTTTGACAATTTTAGATTTAAACAAAAAATCTTTTCCTTTGTAAAAAATTAAAGATGGTAACTATTTCAAAAACATCACCCTTATTTCGGCAACCGAAAATTTATACCTTCGTGGAGTACCTCCGCCGAGAGGAAAAGGCTGTTGGAAAACATGAGTTTTATAGCGGTAAAATTATAAAAATGGCAGGAGGAACTTACAATCATAGCAAAATTAGTGCAAATGCTTTAACAACTCTGAAAATAGCTGTACGTCCACTACCCAAAAAATTTAGTGTCCATACAGGCGATTTAAAAATCTACATTGAGCCAAGCGATATAGGTGTTTATCCTGATGCACTTGTAATATGTGAGCAACCTGAATTTTGGAACAATCGCCTTGATGTCATTGTCAATCCACTACTTATAGTTGAAGTCTTATCACCAAGCACACAAATTTTTGACCGCATTGGCAAATTCGACTTGTACAAATCACTTCCCAGTTTTCAAGAATATGTCTTAATTAATGCCGATAAACCGTCAGTTGAAACGCGCTTTCGGGAAGAACCCGATTTATGGCGCATTAAAACAGAAGACAATATGGCTCATTCAATCCCTCTACGCTCGCTTGGTGTCACTATTTCATTGGCTGATATTTATGAAGACATTGTTTTTCCCGAAAAAAAGAAAAGGAAGTAAGTATGTCCTATCTATCAATATGCATTTTATCAAAACAACACAATTTAAAGCCAAATTAGATAAACAACTCCTCAAAAATATCCCGTCATTTGCCCTGTCTTAGCTTATTCCTATCTGAAATTTTTCCAAATATGAAAGTCGGTTTATTTATTCCTTGTTACGTTGACCAATTTTATCCCAAAGTTGCCATTGCAACCTTAGAATTATTGGAAAGTTTAGGTTGTGATGTTCACTACCCACTCAATCAAACCTGTTGTGGTCAACCCATGGCAAACTCGGGTTTTGCCCGCCTCACAAGCGCGTGTGATGCCAATTTTATGCACAATTTTCAAGGTTTTGATTACGTGGTCTCCCCGTCGGGAAGTTGCGTTCTGCACATAAAAGAGCATTTACACAGTGAAAAAGACGCAAAAACCGCGAATATACTGAGGGGGGGTATTTATGAGTTGACGGAGTTTTTAACCGACGTTTTAAAGGTTAAAAATCTCCCTGCTCGTTTTCCCCACCGCGTTGGTTATCATATGAGTTGTCATGGACAGCGTGGTTTGGGCTTGTCTTCAGCATCTGAAATTGTGGGAAAGCCATTTTCAAAACCGCTTCAATTGCTCAATTTAGTGAACGATTTGGAGTTGGTGACGTTAAAACGAAATGACGAATGTTGTGGTTTCGGCGGTACGTTTTGCGTAAGTGAAGAAGCTGTGTCCGTCAAAATGGGCAAAGACCGCGTAGCTGACCATTTAGCCCAAAAAGTGGAATACATTGTGGGCGGCGATATGTCGTGCTTGATGCACATAGAAGGCATTTTGAAACGTCAAAAAAGTACTGTCAAAATTTTACACATTGCAGAAATTTTAAATTCAAAATAATGAACGCCACCGTAGCACAACAGTTCAAACTAAGCCATTCAGATGCCGCCGAGGAATTTAATATAGACGAGCCACGTGTCAATTGGCACGATGAAGCCTTGTGGTTTGTTCGTGAAAAGCGAGATAAAGCCGTCAAACAGATTCCAGAATGGGAATTACTGAGGGGGGTCGCTTCTGACATTAAAGACAATGTTTTGACCAGTTTGGACGTATATTTGACCGATTTTGAGGCAAATGCCCAACGAAATGGTATAAAAGTGCATTGGGCGGCAGATGCAGACGAGCATAACCGCATCGTTTTGGACATTATTCAAAAACATGGTGTCCAAAAAATGGTTAAGTCAAAATCTATGCTTACCGAAGAATGTCATTTGAATCCATTTTTGGAAAAAAACGGCATTGAAGTCGTTGATACAGATTTGGGTGAACGCATTGTACAATTTCGAGACGAACCACCAAGCCATATTGTTTTACCCGCTATCCACATCAAAAAACGCGAAGTTGGCGACCTATTTCACGAAGTTCTGGGGACAGACGCAGGGGCAGATGACCCACAATATCTAACCGAAGCCGCCCGTCAACACCTCCGCGAGAAATTTTTATTGGCAGATTTGGCTTTGACGGGTGTTAATTTTGCGATTGCCGAAACAGGTGGTTTTGTCGTTTGCACCAACGAAGGCAATGCCGACATGGGCGCACATTTGGCAAAAGTCCACATTGCCTCAATGGGGCTTGAAAAAGTGATTCCGAAAGCGGCGCATCTTGCTGTTTTCCTTCGGCTTTTGGCGCGTTCTGCTACGGGTCAACCCGCCACGACTTACGCCAGTCATTTTCATAAGCCGCAAAAAGGGCAGGAAATGCACGTTATCATCGTGGACAATGGGCGTAGTACGCAATTGGGACGCAAAGAATTTCGCAATTCTTTGAAATGTATTCGTTGTGCAGCTTGCCTCAATACCTGCCCGGTTTATCGGCGAAGCGGCGGACATGCCTATCACAATGCGGTTTCTGGACCAATAGGTATCATTCTCGCACCAAATTTGGACATGAAGAAAAACGTGGATTTGCCCTTTGCTTCCACGCTTTGCGGTGCGTGTACCAACGTTTGTCCCGTAAAAATTGACATTCACAATCAAATTTGGCAATGGCGGCAAGTTGTAACGCAAGAAGCCCCCGTTGATTTTACAAAAAAACAAGGCACACATTTGATGAATACCGTGTTGTCAAATCCTAAAATCTATCGTTTGGCAGGGAAAATTGGGCGAAAAACCATGCGTTTTGCACCATTTTTGGTAAATAATGGGTTAAATCCGTGGTACAAACAACGCGAAATGCCTGAGCCACCAAAAGAAAGTTTCAGAGAATGGTATGTAAAAAATAAGAAAGCCCCCTAACCCCAAAAGGGGGAACGCCCGAATGAATACTAAGTTTGTTCCATAAATGAGTATTTTTAACTTTTACCGAGTCAAACTCCCCCTCTGGGAGTTGGGGCTTACTAATTACAATTAATATGCAGTCATCAAGAAATATAATTTTAAATAGAATACGCGCCAACAAACCCCAACGGGCTGATGCGCCTCTACCCAATTACATTCATTTCAACTCTATTTTCGACGATGCAACGGCAAAATTTACTGAAGTACTGAGGAGTATCGGCGGCGAAGTGGTGGGAGTAGAAAGCATGGTGTTTTTGAAAAAAGACTATCAAAACCGCTTCAAAGCGTTTAAAAATGTGGTTTGTCGCGTAGAAAACCTTAATTTAGGTGTAGAAGAAGTGGGTTTAGTAAATGACGGACATCAATTTGCTGATGTGCAAGTCGCTATACTGAGGGGTCAATTTGGGGTCGCTGAAAATGGGTCAATTTGGGTAACGGATACCGAAATTGGGCAACACCGCGTTTTGCCATTTATCACCCAGCATTTGGTTTTGGTTTTGGAACAGAATAAAATATTTAAAAATTTACATGAAGCCTACAAAGATTTGACGATTGATGAAACGGGTTTTGGTGTCTTTATCGCAGGTCCTTCAAAAACGGCAGACATTGAACAGTCTTTGGTAATTGGCGCACATGGCGCACGGAGTTTGGTGGTGTATTTGGTATAAGGGAATTCAAGAATTTAAAGAATTTCAAATTCTTGAAATTTGAAATTTTTGAAATCCTTGAAATTTGAAATCCTTAAAATTCCGTAATTAACCTAAGTTTTGTGGTAGTCATTCAAAACGCGCCGCCTTCGGCGGTGCGGGGAGTTTTTTTCGGAGCGAGCCGTTTTTTTTGTTTAAAATTTGGGCTTTGCCCAAATTTTAAACAAAAAAAAACGGCTCGCTCCATTAGATTTTTACGCGGCGAAGTTCCGCGTTTTTATACCACAAAACTTAGATTAATTACTTAGTCACGCGCTCGCTTTGCTCGCGCGAGTGAGGATCGGTGGTTCGTTTTTCGGGCAAAGCCCGAAAAACGAACCACATTCCCCTTTTTTGCGAGCGAAGCGAGCTATGGGTTAAGTAATTACAAAATTCCTAAATATAATCATTGATAATATTCTCCAACCATTCTTGCTTACCGCTTTTTTGCTTAGGTTCGGGGCTATTCATTGCCAAAGTTCTCAAATCAGTGAGCGACAATTTACCATTTTCAAAGTCTTTACCTGCGCCTTTATCAAATGAAGCGTAGCGGTCAGTGCGGATTTTGCGGTAAGGTGATTGTGTCAATACAGCATCAGCCGCCACCAAAGCACGGGCAAAAGCATCCATACCACCGACGTGTGCCAAGAAAATATCTTCCAAATCAGTTGAATTACGGCGTGTTTTGGCATCAAAATTCACACCACCCGTTTTGAAACCACCGCCTTCCAACACAACCAACATCGCTTCGGTCAATTCGCCGATGCTGTTTGGAAATTGGTCAGTATCCCAACCATTTTGATAATCGCCCCGATTAGCGTCCATAGAACCCAGCATATTGTTATCAACCGACACTTGAAGTTCGTGTTGGAACGTGTGCCCTGCTAAAGTTGCGTGGTTGACTTCAATATTCATTTGGAAATCTTTGTCCAAGCCATAATTTTTCAAGAAGCCAATACAAGTTGCCGCATCGTAATCGTATTGATGTTTTGACGGCTCACAAGGTTTTGGTTCAATATAAAAAGTGCCTTTAAAACCTT
The DNA here is from genome assembly GCA_034520175.1 of Saprospiraceae bacterium. Taxonomy (GTDB): domain Bacteria; phylum Bacteroidota; class Bacteroidia; order Chitinophagales; family Saprospiraceae; genus JAAFJT01. The sequence continues at coordinate 78,697 of JAXHNU010000029.1, read as the reverse complement.
GTGCGCGGGCATAATCGCGCGAAACAGTCAAAAATTGCGCTAAGTGGTCAAGTTCGCGCTTCATATCCGTGTTTAAAAGGCTCAAATAACCTTCACGACCACCCCAAAATGTATAACCTTCGCCACCCAAAGCAATTGTGGCATCAATCGCCGCCTTGATTTGCACGCTTGCGCGCGCCACCACCGCAAAATCTGGATTCGTTGAAGCACCGTTCATATAACGCGGGTGGCTAAACAAATTCGCCGTTCCCCAAAGGAGTTTTACGCCCGTTTCTGCTTGTTTTTGCTTGGCATATTCCGTAATAGCTGCCATATTACTTTCGTATTCTGCAATAGAATCGCCTTCCTCAACGAGGTCAATATCGTGGAAACAGTAGTAAGGAACGCCCAATTTTGTGATAAATTCAAAAGCAGCGTCCATTTTTTTCTTAGCCCGTGTCACCGCGTCTTTACCTTTATTCCAAGCAAAATCCTTTGTTGGTGCGCCAAAAGGGTCGCCGCCCGTGCCGCAGAATGTATGCCAATAACTAACCGCAAAACGCAAATGGTCTTTCATCGTTTTGCCCGCAATAACACGGTTTTCATCGTACCAACGAAATGCCAAAGGATTGTCGGTGCCGCGTCCCTCAAATTTGATTTTTGAAATACCGTTAAAGTATTCTTTTGAATTTGCCATAATTAAGAATAATTGTCTTTTTTAAAGTTTAATAATTGAGGAGTGGGCATAACCTAAAAACATCGTTTTTTGATTAAAAACAGATGTTTTGCGCGCGCTTCGCTCGCGCAAAAGGGAGGAGACGTGGTTCGTTTTTCGGCGAAGCCGAAAAACGAACCACATTCCCCTCCCTCGCGCGAGCGAAGCGAGCGCGAAATGAAAAAAACGCTTTTAGGTTATACCCATCCCTCAGTTTAATAATTAACTGATGTTACGCATATGTGCTAAAAATGCCGTAGGCATGAACAATTTTGTAGTGGCGGATTTCAATCCGCCGAAAGATTAAACAGATTATTTAAGAGCCGTAGGCTCGGTGCATATAAATATGGGTCGAGCCTACGGCTCTTAATGAAAAGCTAGTACGTTTTCGGCGGATTGAAATCCGCCGCTACAAAATCAGTCGAGCCTACGGCTCTGCGTAGCATCAGAATTAAGTAGTGATTATTTACGACTAACTACTTAATTTGATTCTAATAACTTGACCAAGAAACTCAATCAAGTTGGTGATTCAACACATTCAACCAGTTTTGATACCCCTCAGTATAAGCCGCTTTCAATACCTCATTTGGCTCAATTGTGTCAATTTTTTCCAAGCCAATGAACGCTTCTTTTTCGCTTTTATAAAATCCACAACCAATACCCGCGCCGCGTGCTGCCCCCGTTGCCCCATCTGTATCAAACAATTCAATTGTTGCACCCGTTGTATTGGCAAATGCTTCGCGGAATAAAGGACTCAAAAACATATTCGCTTTACCTGCTTTCACGGTTTCCACTTTTACGCCCACCGTTTGCATGATAGTTAAGCCATAATTCAAAGCAAAAACAATTCCTTCTTGCGTACCTCTAAATAAATGCCCAGCCGAATGACGATTGAAATCAAGCCCGATAACCGAGCCACCAATTTGTTTATTGTTGAAAATCCGTTCTGCGCCATTGCCGAAAGGCAAAATTTTGACCCCCTCAGTACCAACGGGGATTTTAGCCGCTTGTGCCGTCATTTCATCGTAAGACAAACCACCCGTTACCCGCCGCATCCAAGCGTTTGAAATACCCGTTCCATTAACGCATAACAAAACACCGTTGCGTGGTTTTTCATCTGAGTCGTTGACATGTACAAAAGTATTGACCCGACTTTTAGGGTCAAAATCCGCTTTGTCCGTAATGCCATAGACCACGCCCGAAGTACCCGCCGTTGCTGCTACTTCACCGACATTCAACACATTCAAAGAAAACGCATTATTGGGCTGGTCGCCTGCTCGATAAGTTATAGGTATGCCAGCCGCCAAACCCAATTCAGTTGCCGTTTTCTTCGACATAATGCCTTGATTGCCAAATGTTTCTACAATTTTTGGAATAACATCGCGTCCCATGCCGTAATTATCAAGCAATGATTTTGCCACGCCACGCCGCTTAAAATTCCACATAATGCCTTCCGACAAACCAGATGCCGTTGTGCAAACTTCACCCGTCATGCGCATTGCAATAAAATCGCCAGGGAGCATGATTTTATCTACTTTTTCCCAAATTTTCGGCTCGTTTTCAATCACCCAACGGGCTTTAGAAGCCGTGAAATTGGCGGGAGAATTCAAATAATTTTCCAAACAAAAGGGTTCACCCAATGCCGTAAATGCTTGATTACCAATACCTACTGCACGGCTATCGCACCAAATAATGGAAGGACGCAAAACGTTTTGATGTTTGTCTATCAATACCAAACCGTGCATTTGGTAGCTAATACCAATAGCCGCAACATCGGTGGGTTGAAAGGAAAAACGCCCCCTCAGTAAATGCGTCGCATTCACGAGTTCTGCCCACCACATATCGGGATGTTGTTCTGCCCAGCCTTCTTGTGCAGCGTGCATGGGCATTTCTGTTGAAGGGGATTGTACCGAAGCCACCGTTTTCCCCGTTGCCGCTTCCAATAAACTCACTTTGACCGACGAGCTACCGAGGTCATAACCTAAAAGATATTTCATCATGATTTCAAATTTCTGTACTCTAATTTTATTGCTCGCTTCGCTCGCGCGTGGAAGGAGACAGTGGTTCATTTTTCGGGCTTTGCCCGAAAAATGAACCACTGTCTCCTTCCACGCGCGAGCGAAGCGAGCGCAATGATTAATCCCTCCACTAAAATTGTCAAACAACCTCAAATCCTTGAAATTTGAAATCCCTGGAATTTGAAATTTTATTTATTTTGAAGAAAAAGGCAAACGCTCCAATAAGTCGCTTTTATAGTTTGGTGATACAGCCAATTCTGAACTATCCGTCAAAAAAAGTGTCCCGCCATCACCTTTTTGATACTTCACAATTTGGTTTAAATTGACCAAATTAGAACGACTGATGCGTAAAAAATTGTAAGATTGCAAGACATCTTCAAATTCTTTGAGTGTTCTTGACACGATGATTCTTTGCTTACTCAACATAAAAAACGAAGAATAATTCCCGCCTGCTTCCACCCGCAAAATGTCTTTGACACCCACAAACAAGACACCTTGTTGCGTAGAAAGCGCGATTCTATCCGATAAAGGATTGGGGTTTTGATTGGAAAAACTCTTTAATGCCTCAAAAAGAACGTTCATACGGTCATCATACTGAGGGGAGGTATCGCGGGTTGTTTGTTCGCGTAACCGTTCGATTGTCCGCTTCAATTCGTCAATATCAATCGGTTTTAGCAAATAATCGAGCGCACTCATGCGTAAGGCACGAATGGCATATTGATTGTAAGCCGTTACGAAAACGACAGGAAAATCATAAGGTCTAAGTTGTTCTAAAAATTGAAATCCATTCAATCCCGGCATTTCAATATCCACAAAAAGAACGTCGGGCGCGTGTTTTTTTACTTCCAAAAGGGCTTCACGCGGGTCTTGAAACGTGGCTACCACATCAATATCGTCCGTAATGAGGCGGAGTTTTGCTTGCAGCGTATTGATACTCTGCAATTCGTCATCAATAATTATTGCTTTCATTTATACATCTAAAATATACACAAGTAGTAAAATAATCTAAGTTTTGTGGTAGTCGCTTAAACGCGCCGCCTTCGGTGACGCGGGGAGTTTTTTTCTCGGAACGAGCGAAGCGAAAAAGAGTCCCTTTAAAGTGCCTAAGTAGAATTAGGTAGGTGGATTTCCACAAATGTCCCTACATTGCCATCGGGTGCAGTTGGGTTTAAATCTCTCACGACAAGTTGAGCCTCTGCTGAAAAAATGCGTAAACGCTCGGCTGTATTGTCCATGCCGATTGATGTTTTGCTTGAAAGTGTACTTTGGGCTTGATTTTTTCGTGCATTGTCGCGCCCGATGCCATTGTCTTCTATGCGTATCACCAAGTTTTTATCCACTTCTTCTGCGGTAATTTTCAAAAATCCACCTTCCGTTGACTTGAACCGATGGCGCAAACCGTGCAAAATAGCATTTTCAATAAACGGTTGAATAAGTGTTGGCGGTATGCTATGGTCTAAAATATCGTCATCTACATCAAATTCGTATTGAAATGTACCTTCATATCTGATGCTTTCCAACTGTGCATATATGCGTAAAACCTCCAAATCTTGCTCCAAAGAAATGGTGGCATGACGACTGTTTTCAAGGACAAGGCGAATGAGTTTAGAAAATTTTTGTAAAAAACTCGAGGCTTCCAGGGTTTTATTTTGAAGCATAAAACCTTCAATCGTATTCAAAGAATTGAAAATAAAATGCGGATTCATTTGCGCACGTAAGGCTTCGGCTTTCATTTCTAAAAGGCTGCGGTGCGTTTTGTTTTGGAGGCGTTCGGTTTCCATTTTTTTTCTTACGCGCTCCTCTCTTTGCCGATAGCGTAACAACTGCCACAAGGATAGACCCAATAAACCACCCAAGAAAAGTACCCCCCTCAGTAAATTAAGGTTTTGGGTTTGCTCTGCTATTTTTTGTTCTTTAATTTCTTTATCTTTTTGATTTAAAACAAGTTGTGCCGCTTGAAGATTCTTAATTTGTTCAATTTCTTTTAGTTCAGATGCCGTTTTTTGGAATTCCAAATCTTGTATATCTTGCTCGCGTTGCGCTGCTTTCAAGGCTACGGCATTGCGTTCTGATATAAGTCGTTGATTAGTCAGTTCAAATTGTTGACGTTGAAAAGACAAATCGCGCAGTACTTTTTCACTTTTCAAGCCCTTTATTTCCCCTTCTTTTTTGGCAGTTTCAAAACGCGCTTGTAGTTCGGTTAAATCTTTCTGCCTTGATTTGGCGGCAATACTGTCATTCAATACCGTCATTTTTATCTGGTATTCCAATGCTTTTTTGAAATCATTTTTACGCACGTAAATAGACATCAATTCTTCATAACCTTCTGGAATACCCGCCGTAGAATGTAAATCACGCAGTTGTTGAATCCCCCGTTCTACGCTTTCAATGGCTTCTTGATACCGCCCTGCCTCATTAAGCGCACCACCAATATTGATATACACTTGAGCTATGAGTTCATGTTCATTGAGTTTTTTATAGACCTCAATGGCTTTGTAATACGTCTCAATGGCTTTATCATGTTGTTTTTCTAAATTATAAATAATCGCTAAATTATTGAGTGGTCTTCCCGAAGGGCGTCCGATTAATTTTGAAAAATCGAACGCCGATTGGTAATAAAAAGCTGATTTTTTAGTATTTTTTGTCCAATAATAGATATTTCCCAGCGCAGTTGCCGTGATTTGTAAGCGGACATAATCTTTCAATTTTTCGCAAATTTCGTAGGCTTCAAGGGCATAGCGTTCTGCCTCAGCATATTGTTTTTGGTTGGTCAAAAGGACAGCCATGCGTTCTAAAACTAAGGCTTTGATGTCCAAATTGCGACTTGCCTCTAAAACTGTCAACTGCGTAGTGTACATATCTAAGGCTTTCAAGTAGAGTTGCGAGGCTTCGACCGTGCGGCGTTGGTGATGCAGTACACGCGCATATTCTGCCGTCAAACGGATAGTGATTTCAGTTCGCCCACTTTGGTATTCAAGGCTCGATTCGTAGGCGGTCGCTGCTTTGTCAAACTCTCCTGCCACGCGATACGCCATACCAATATGCCGCAATGACCAACTTATCAGAGCTTTGTCACCGATATTTTGTGCCGTTTTCAGGGCTTTTTGGGCAAAAACCAAGGCATCTGAGCCATTATTTTCATTTTTTGAAAAAGTCTCTGATTGAGTCAACCAAACGGCGATACTGTCCATTGAAGGCGTTTGAGCCGAACAATAGCACCCCCTCAATAAAATGAGTAACATAATGGTAATTCTGACTGTCATTGAATCTGTTTTGAAAAGCGCAGGAGGCAAATCTGTAATTCTGAATTTGGGTTAAAACTTTCAAAAGTTTTGCAATTTTCTGAAAGTTACGGAATTACTGTTGACAAATGTAGCTATACCCAAGTAAACCAAGGGTAAAGATATTGAAAAAGTTATTTTAAGGCTAATTTTTTTCAAACCTCCCTAAAACAAGTTCGGAAAGGCAATGCCTTTCCGAATGGTTTTGTCTCAAAATAATCTTAAAGGAGGCGGCAGATGTTGAGGTTTTCAATGGAAGTTAAGAGTAAAGCTATCTAATGCCTTGGTTGAGGCACTAAAAAATAATTTTAGTGTTTTGACACGGTTGATTGACTACATAAGTAGATCCAATTGGTTAAGTAAAAAACTAAGTGAATTTGTTTTACTGACATTGGTTTAATGGATTCATAAATCTTTTGATTTAAAAATACGGAAATACAGAGCCTCATTATTTATGTTCATCTTTTTCCTTTCTTATGCTCAATTTACTCGCGTAAAAAAAATATAGTTCATTTTTTTGGGCTTGCCCGAAACATGAACCACCTTTAGTCTTTTTGCGCAAGTGCGGCTAAGTAGTCTTTCATATTAATACTGTCGGGTTCAATATTTTTATAATTCTTTACCACGCGCTCGCTTCCCTCGCGCAGAGAGGCGAAATGTGGTTAAATTTTACCCGACAGTATTAATGTGAAGGACTATTAAGTCATTTTTTGAATTATAATTTGCTGCTTTTATAAAACGAATATACAATACTAAATACATACGCAGGTGTCAAAATGTGTGAGAAGGGTATTTTAATGTGTGAAAAAGGTGTTTTAGCATGTTAAGTAGAGACGCAATGTCTCGCGTCTCTACTATGCGCGAGCAAAAAATATAATTAAATAACCTAAGTTTTGTGGTAGTCCCCCAAAACGCGCCGCCTTCGGCGGCGCGGGGGATTTTTTAGGAGCGAGCCGTTTTTTTTGTTGAAAATTTGGGAAAAGCCCAAATTTTCAACAAAAAAAACGGCTCGCTCCATTAGATTTTCCTCGTGGCGAAGCCACGTTTTAATACCACAAAACTTAGATTAAATAATTACTCTTATTTTGCAAAGAAAGCCTCTTATTTCAATTTTTTTTTGTGATAATCCATTTGCGTTTGCGACATTGGCTACTTTTTATTTGATACAAGCAGGTAGAGATGCTGCAAAAAAGTTAGAATTTAAGAAAAAATTGCTTGAAACGGCGAATAATAAAAATTTTGATTTGGCAAAATTACAAAGATTGCTTAGTTTTGTAAAATTATTGGTGCAGTTACCTAAACCCTTTGAAAGCGTGTATCAAGATTATTCAAATGATTCTAAGAATAATAAAAAAGCAGAAAAAATGGGAGCATCAAGAGCGTTTTAGACACTCATAAACCCTTTTTTGGAAAGGCAATGGACGAAGTAAAACAAGAAGGTATTGAAGAAGGACGTAGAAAAGCGGAAGTAAAAGCGGAAGTAGAACGCAAAAAAATCATTCTTTACTTTTACAAAAACATGGGGTTTGATGTCGAGCAAATCGTACAAACGACAACTTATTCTATAATATTTGTTCAAACAATTATTGACGATTATAAGCAATCTCTTTTGAAAAAAGAGTCATAACTCTGATGTGTCTTTTAAAATAAAATTTGAAACCATACATAAAATCTAAACTGCTGGTTCTCGCGCTCGCTTCGCTCGCGCGAGAGGGGGAATGTGGTTCATTTTTTGGGCTTTGCCCGAAAAATGAACCACCTCTCCTACTTTTGCGCGAGCAAAGCGAGCGCAAAAGTGCCTTTTAATGCGTATTTTGAATTTATGTATGGTTTCAAAAAATAAAAAAAGGTGAATCGAATTTGACATTCGGTTCACTTTTTTAATTTTTACGTAGTTACAAAAAATGTATCTTTTTAATGATTCAAGGTAGTGCGCTCGCTTCGCTGGCTCAAAAAGAGGAATGTGGTTCATTTTTCGGCGAAGCCGAAAAATAAACCACCTCTTTTTCTGTCGTTGTGCGAGCAAAAGGCACGAAAACTCAATTTTACCTTGATACCAAAAAATCATATAATATTAAAAATCAACAAAACAATGAACTTATCTCGATTGCGCGTGCGAGGCATCTTATTCGCTTTTTTTTTAAGCCTAACAGCAGTATGCCTCGCTCAAAATGAGTTGACACAAACTTTACGCGGGCAAATTAGAGATGCCGTTACAAATGCACCGATTCCCTCAGCATCGGTTCAATTAGTCGAAAAAAAGCTGAAAATAGCAGCAGATACTGAGGGGGTCTTTAGATTTGAAAAGCTGCTTGTTGGTCGGTATGCACTACTTGTTTATTGTGTTGGTTATCAAGCAATTACCTTAGATAATATCGTTTTAGAATCGGGTAGAGAAACGATTTTAGACCTAAAAATGACCGCTTCCACTACCCTGTTGGATAATTTTGAAGTGCGTTCAACAACACCCACAATTGCTAAGATTGGGCTTGCCCAAAGTGTCAATATGGAAACATTGCAACGTGTGCCTGCCAATTTTAGTGATGTGGCAAGAATGCTGACAAACGAGGCGGGCGTGGCATCAGAAAACGATGCTGCAAATCATATTTCAGTGCGTGGTTTATCGCCCAATGCTTTGCAATGGTTTTTGGAAGGCGCGGAAATTGTCAATCCTAACCATTTATCGAATGCGGGAACAGCGAATGACCGTTCGACGCAAAACGGAGGTGGCGTTTCGATTTTCTCCACACAAGTACTTGAACGCGCCGATTTTTACAAAGGCTCAACACCCACTGATTTTGGGAACGCACTTGGCGGGGCGATTGATGTACATTTCCGAAAGGGCAATAATGAGCGTCAAGAAACAACTTTAGGTATCGGTTTGATTGGTTTAGACGCCGCTACTGAGGGGGTCTTTTCCCAAAAAACCAATGCTTCTTATCTCATAAATTATCGGTATTCGACGGTTGGTTTACTCTCAAAGTTGGGTGTTCCGCTTGGTGACGAAGCCTCTGCCTTTCAAGATGTGAGTTTCAAACTGAATTTTCCGACGCAAAAATTAGGCGAATTTGCTATTTTTGGTATGGGTGGCATTAGTGAGAATATTTTTTTACATAAAAAACGCGATAAATGGGAAACGCAAAAAGACAGTCAAGACATTACATTTAAAAACAGAATGGGGGCAATTGGGGCAAACCACAATGTGCGTTTGAGCGCGAAAGCAAATTGGCAAACCGTAGCAGTTGTCTCAGGTTTACAAAACTCGCGCGTTGCCGAAGGTTTTAATGTGCAAGATTTGCGCGTTCGCATCTTCGATTATCGCTCAAATCAGCGCAAAGTGTTTGCAAAAACCCAGTTAAAATACAAATTTGATGGCGGTTCTGTATCGGGTGGTATGGTCGTAAAAAATGAATTTATTGACGCGCAGGACAGTTACCAAACCCAAACCTATACGGGTGTAGAAAATATCAGCAACGGACAGGGCATGACGTATATGCCTTTTGTGGATTTTTCAGAAAAATTTGGCAAACATTGGGCGTATTCAGTGGGTTTACGTGCGCCTTATTTCAGTTTTACAAAAAAAATGTCTATCGAACCCAGAGCAATCTTGATTTATAAACTCAACAATACACAAGTAATAGAACTCTCATACAGCCGTCAAAGTCAATTGCTCGGTACTGATTTATATTTTAGAAAAAATAATAACAATCAATACTACAATGCTGACAAAGATTTCATTAAATCAGATAACGTGAATCTCACCTATCGGAATGAATTTGCTAACGGTATCTGTTTTTCGGCAACGGCTTTTGGGCAATTTTATCGCAATATTTTTGTCCTTGACTTGCCATTTGCACCAATAGGTTATTGGTCAATTTTAGATGGTATGACTATTTTGAACAATTTCAGCAGCGTCATGGCTGGCACGGCACAAAGCATTGGTTTTGAAGCAAGTGTAAGTCAAAACTATCAAAACGGGTGGTTCTGGCAACTCAATGGTACGCTGTTCGATGCCTCATTTAACCGTGGCACGCGCTCGTTGGGCAACAACAGCCGCTTTATTGTAAATGGTTACGTTGGCAAAGAATGGATTTTGAAAGGACGTAAAAATCGGTTTTTAGGTGTCGGAAGCCGCACGATACTGAGGGGGGGTAATGTGCAATACGCCCCTGATTTGTCATTTCGCACTTTGAAAGTCAGCAATTATTTTCGTTCTGATGCTAATATTTACGTAAAGCGAAATCGCAAAACATGGAGTTCTACCTTGCAATTAGACATTCAGAATATCTCAAACCGCAAAAATGAACAGTATTATTATTTTGATGTGTTTAAACAAAAAACAGATACCCAATACCAACTCGGTTTGCTTCCGAATTTAAGTTACAGAATTTCGTTTTAGTTAACTTACGTTCGGGAAACTTTAAAAATTTCCCGAGCGTCGGTTGAGCATAAATCAAAGCGTTTAAGTTGCCTTCGGACAATTTAAACGCTTTTTTTGAATCCTAAATAAGTAACTGAAAAATAGGCATCAACCTTTTTTGACATAAAACACATGTTTTGTCCTCTCCTACGCTCGCTTCGCTCGCGCAGGAGAGGAAGAGTAGTTCATTTTTTAGTAAAGCCAAAAAATGAACCACACCCTTCTCCCTCGCGAGCGCGAGGTGTACAAACAGGAATTTTAGTTGTGCCAACCCTTCAAATAGGTAATTGGCGTGTCACAATTTATCATTAAAACACATTTTAAATATTGTATAAATTGCGAAATTTATTAAAAATTATTGTAATTACTTAGTCATGCGCTCACTTCGCTTGCACGAGTGAGGAGAGGCGGTTCGTTTTTCGGACTTTGCCCGAAAAATGAATCACTTTTCCCCCTTTTTTGCTCGCTTCGCTCGCAAAAAAGAATACGATATAAAAAGTGTATAGTAATTTGACAAATTATTTTAATTTTGATACAAAACTTATTGTTCCTATGAAATTTCTCCTTTCAATAGTCTGCGTAGCAGCCTTACTCACCTCAACAAATGCACAAAACAAGTCAGAAAAAGTAACAATGAATTGGGGTGAGACGGATTTGCTCGACCGCCGCACGACTATTTACGCACCCGAACCAACTGCCGAAGCCGTTGTACTAAATAGTATGACACGCATCCGCATCGAGTTACAAAACAACCGCCCTCTGATAACGGTACAAGTACATCGCCGCATTAAAATCATGTCAGACAATGCTGCCCAAAATCAATCCATTTTGAAATTGCCAATTGCTTTACCCGCAAATCGTATCGTTCTTGGGATAAAAAAGGCACAATTGATTGACATAAACGAGGGACAAGTAGCCATTCCTATTGAAGAATCAAAGGAAGAAAATATTGAAAAAATCGTTTTAAGCCAAGTCAAAAGTGGGCATATCCTTGAATACCTCTACAATTTCACAACAGATAGCTTGCCATTTGCGACCAATTGGGTGATGCAAGAGAATATTCCCGTTCGTCATTCAGAATTGTGGGTAAGCGTTGGGGCTGCTTTTGAAACGTCATTCGCTTTGCAAAATAAAGAAAAAATCAATAATTTTGTAGATGCTGCCAGCAATGCAAAAGTCTTTATTGCACGCGATTTGGCTGCTTTGCAGGTCAATGCTTCATCATTTGTGAAAAGTGATTACTTAACTTCGGTGCGCTTACAAGTTAATAACACATCTGAAAATGGTAGCAAACAAGGTTCTTACTCTACTTGGCGCGACCTTGCACAAAATATTGTCAAAAGTGGAAAATTGGGTGTGCAATACATAGAAATGAGCAATTTTGATAAGATCTGGCGTACCATAGAGTCATCTGTCAATTCGGCTAAAAATACCGAAGAAAAAATACGGACGGTGTATAGTTTCATCAATAAAAACGTAGAATGGAATGGCGAATGCAGCATTTACGCCAAACAATCGCTCAATGACGCTTACGAAAGCCACACAGCAAACAGTGGTGAACTGAATCTTATGCTCGTGGCTTGCCTCAATGCAGCAGGTATTCGGGCGACACCGATGCTTATCAGCACCCGTTCACACGGAAAAGCAAATGTAAATACGGTATCTGCTGCTCAGTTCGACCACCTTATTTGCCAAACAGAACTCAATGGCGCACCTTGTTTTTTAGACGCAGGTGATGTGTATCGTCCAATGGGTATGTTGCGCGTTGAAGCCTTAAATGGTGACGGTTGGTCGGTTGACCCCTCTGCCCCGCAATGGTCGAAAATCATACCCACACTTAGTGTGCGCCAAACATTGTCAACTTTTACCTTATCACCCGAAGGTGATTTGCGTGGTAAATTCTCAAAAACAAGTAAAGGTTACGAAGCCGTCGTGCAACGCAATGACCAAAGCAGAAAAGCCACTACTCAATTATTACAAAGAGAATATTTTGGTATTCGGGTTGATAGTGTCACCACTTTTAATTTAGATGCTAATATCAATACGTCTTTCAAACGCAATTTCTATTGTGTTATTCCACAAGCCACTGAAGCTGTTGACAACAAAATGACCGTTAAACCACTCTGGCACACAGGGTTAGAAAACAGTATTTTGTCTGCTCAACGCGCTGCACCCATTGATTTTGCTTATCCGGTCAACGATTTGCACGTTTTCAATTTGGTAATTCCAGAAGGAGCATCGGTTGATAAAATGCCCAAAGATGAGCTGTATGAATTACCAAATAAAGGTGGGGCGTATCAGTTTACTGCCGTACAAAGTGGTAGTATTATTCAGTTAACCATTCGCGTTCAAATAGAACGTCTTCATTTCGATGCGTCTGATTACAATAAAGTTAAAGAATTATTCGACCGCGTAGCTGCCAAACAATTGGAAATGGTGGTGCTGAAAAATGTTCGAACAGAGGCTTTAAGCAGTAGCCGTAGATAAGTTATGAGAGTTATAACTCATAACTGTAATTACTTAGTCACACGCTCGCTTCGCTCGCGCAAAGAAAGGAGAGGTGGTTCATTTTTCGGGCAAAGTCCGAAAAATGAACCACATTCCGCCTTCTCGCGCTCGCTTCGCGCTCGCTTCGCGCTCGCCAGAAGCATCGTTTAAATTTTATGTATGGTTTCAACAAATAGAGGATTTTATTAAAATTATTTTACTTACTATCCATAAGCCCATTTTGCTCTACCCAAAACGTAAACGTTAGGTAAAAAAACGGATGAAAACTTAGAAAACCTGCAAAAGCATTGTATTTTTGTAGAAAAATAGGAAAAAATGATTATTGCCAATCCAATATATGATGTTGTATTCAAATATCTCTTAGAAGATATGGACATCGCTCGCGGTTTGCTTTCGACCATCATTGGCGAAGAAATTGAGGAGTTGACGATTCAACCTCAGGAGATGTCTATAAGAAAAATTCAAACCCAAGAAGTCATTCGCATTATACGTTTGGATTTTAAAGCCGCTATAAAAACAGTAACAAATGAGAAAAAAATAGTCCTCATAGAACTACAAAAGGCGCGAAAATTATTTGATATTATGCGTTTTCGAGAATATCTCGCTCAAAACTACAAAAAAGGAGAAGAATTAGTGAATGAAAAAGGCGAAACAGAAATCAATCCCTTGCCCATCATCACTATCTATTTTTTGGGTTTCAAATTAGATTACTTGACAACAGCCGTTATAAAGGTCAACCGCGTTTACACTGATGTAGAAACAGGTAAACCCATTGAAAACGCACAAAAAAAACCATTTATTGAAAATTTGACCCACGATTCATACACCATTCAAATTCCGTTTCTCGGAAATGAAGTAAAAACGACTTTACAAAAAGTATTAAGGGTGTTTAATCAAAAATTCAAAATAAAAGATGATAAACACAAACTTGATTTTCAAGAAGATACGGACAATTCGTTAGTACAAAAAATACTTGACAGACTCACCCGAGCAGTTACAAGTGAAGAAATTTTAAAAGAAATGGACGCAGAAGATGAGGTGGATAGGCTGTTTGGTAAAATTGAATTACAATTAGACCAAGCAAAAAAAGAATTGGAAGGTAAAGAAAAAGAACTGAAAGAGGAAAGGCAAAAAGCGGAAGAGGAAAGGCAAAAAGCGGAAGAGGAAAGGCAAAAAGCGGAAGAGGAAAGGCAAAAAGCGGAAGAGGAAAGGCAAAAAGCGGAAGAGGAAAGGCAAAAAGCGGAAGAGGAAAGGCAAAAAAACCAAGACCTTGAAAGGCAGTTAGCTGAACTCAAAAAACTTTTGGGGCAATAAACCAAAGCCGATGCTTCGCAAAGAAACATCGGCTTTTATTTTTTGAATTAGGATAGGTAGGATTTCAAACGATTGAATAGGATTTAGAGCGTCCATGTCTAAACCCCTATTCAATCCTTTAAAATTTTGCCTATCCTAATCAACTTAATGTGCCACAACCAACCGTTTATTTTGCTGAAAACTACCACTGCTGATACGCACATTGTACACCCCATTTTGCCATAACGAGACATCTATGTTCAATTTCCCTCGTTGGGCATCGGGTAATTTGTACTGCGTGACTAATTGCCCAATTTCTGTGAACACTTCGATGGTGAAATTGGCACGCTTCTCAAAATTATAGAGCAATTCTGCTTCTTCATGCACGGGGTTTGGGGCAAGTGCCCAACCGATGCCCGTGAAACCGTGTTTTAACATGTACGCGTCGTATTCAGCTTTTGCTAAAGCGTCTTGTTGGGCTTGGAGGGCGGCACGGGCGGAATCCGTCAACACAACCGCTAAGGCTTGGACAGCAACTATACTCTTGGGTCTGCGGATGCCGACTAATGTGGGTAACATCGTCATCAATTTTTCGCCAATCACATTGCGGATAGTGAAACAAGGGATTTTTACCTTGTTTTCAAAAGCATAGCGTGCGTTGCCTATTAGTTTTGGCACAATGACGCTGTCTGTTCGGTTGGTGGTGTGAATGATGATTACCGTGGAAGCACCTGCTTTTTGAGCATTATAGACTTGGGTGCTGATATCGCAGTCGGGATTGAGTCGCAGTAACACCACTTTGCCTTTGACATTTTTTGGCAATTTGCCACATTCCCGCAAGGTGCGCCACCGTTTCGGATATTTGCCCGATGAATCCCGTCGGGTGCTTGTTTCCAATTTGTGAACGGTATCTAAAGCCATGACCATTTCGGCAGTGAAATGTTTGTCGGGTTTGTCTTTGCCGAACGGCAGAGGGTAAAGCATAAAACGTTGGTTGTTGTTGTACACCGACAACACAACCGTATCGCGCCTTTGCGCTTGCACACTGATTGCTGCCCATAAAAGGGCGAGTGTGAGTATTTTTTTCATTTTTGTTTGTTTTTAAAGTAAATTGGTTGGGTTTTACTGGGGAGCGCGTGGGGATACCCCCTCAGTATAAACCATTGTTTTGTGGCACGAACCACATATTCAGACCGACCTTCCGAGTGTTAGTTAGGACACGGCTTTGTTAAGCACCCTGCTGAAACATCAGCAAAGAACCGAACATAATAAAAAACCGTGCGCTCGGTCTGAAGACCGACAAAAGCGGTGCCGTGCGTTGTCCTAAAAGTTTGGCACGCCGTTTTGAACACCGTCACCAGCAGGTCATTACTAATCAACCGACAAATATTTGAGCTTACCTTCGCTAAAATATTTAATTTTAGTATTGCCTAAAGATTTTTTTTTGATAAGTTTAGCTATCAAAATACCTTGTTCATCGAGTTTTTCAATTTCAGTTAATATGAGCTGTCTCTGCTCTACTGATAATGGAATTATTACTCTATAACTCATGTGCCAAATATTAATTTCATCAATTAACTCTTTGGGTAAATTAAGCATATTAATATCGATTATGCCGTTGAAATCATCTCGAATACACGATTGTGTGTAATTAGGTATTAAAGTTAAATACATCTCTTTGTGATTTTAATTACTATTAAATTGTCGATGAAAAATTAGTTGAGTTTTAGGATTAATCGCAATTTCAAAATAACCTTGAGTTCCATTCATGTATCCAAGATGCTTATACATTAATGAACCATCTTTTTGAACAGTAGGTTGAGTTCTTAAAATGATATCATCAAATGAATAAGGAAAGTTATGTGCTCTTCCATCTTCCACGCCCCTCACCCGAATTCGTGGGTGATACTTAAAACCATGTTTAAATGCTGACTTCATTCCTATCTTCAAAATAAGACTTCCGATTAACGCTGCAGCTTTCAATTCCCCTGATGTTATAGGGTCATCAACACCCTCTACCTGTCCTGAACTTAAATGTCCCCAAGCACCAGGATAGTCAGCCAATCTTGGCGCACTATTTGCACTATAAATTGTGTAAATACTACTTCCAGCACAAGGAATACAACCTGAATAAACAACATCATAATTATTCCCCCCTTCACTACTTATACGTTGATAGCCTTTTATGCTCCCATTACTATTGAAAAGCGTCAAAAAACCATCACTTGGTACAAAATTATATCCTTCAACAACATTTTCAGTTCTTTCACCGCTCGCGCCATATCTTCCGACAAACGCCTACCCAGCTACCCACCACAACCAAAAACGTGCGATGCTCGCGAGCAACTCTGTTGCGATGCGTACTATAAATTGCGTCTCATATCTTTGCACGATAAACACCCCCTCAGTATGTGCGACTATTTCTAAGAACTGCCTACACTTAAACTATAGTTGCTGTGCGTCAGAGGTACTGTCTGAATTACCAAGAAAAAAATAACTTATTTTTTCCCATTTTTGCAAAAACATAGAGAGAACATGTTGTTGGCAATTGCCGACAAAGTTCATCTTGTGTAGCTCTGCTCAGCAGGGCTGCTTTTTTTTTGATATATGTATAATATTTAATTTTTATACTGCCATAGGTAGTGCCACTTCGGCATCTTGTACTATTTTAGCATTAAAAACAGGGTCAAACAATTCTCCTTTTTTATATAACGCATAAATGGTCGTTAACAGTTTTTTCTGCACGGCGACATAAGCAACCATTTTAATTTTTGTTCGTTCATATACTCTTTGGTACAAGTCCACAAAATGCTTGACACCCAGACGGACTACATTAAAAGCGGGCATATATAAAATACGCCGCACATGAGCATTTCCTTTCTTAGATATTTTGCCTTTTCCTTTTTTTGTACCTGAATCATTTTTAACAACATCATAACCACAATAACTTACAAGTTGTCTTTGGTTATCGATGAGTTGAAAATCATTCATTTCACTGATAATAACGGCTGCTGTCAAGACGCCAACGCCATCAATAGAGGTCACACAAGCGACTTTTTTCTCTAAATCTGGGTAGGCTTTGATATGTGCTTCAATTTGTTTATGCACTTCTTTCATTTGCTTTTTAAGCGTTTTTTGCAAACTAACTAAGTGTTTTGTCACCACATCCGTTGGGATGGCTCGATGCTCATACGATTCTAAGCGACCGATACAATCAATCATCTGCTTGTGCAAAAACTCCAAATAGCGTGTTAAATCACGTAATTGTTGAGTTTGAACATTAGGCATTTGCCAAAAAGCCAGCTTCTGTTCACAGCCCATTTTTGCTAAACCAGACGCATCAATTTTATCATCTTTAGATTTTTGACCCAAAGATTCTAAATACTTTTTAGCTTTATGAGGCACGATGATACTGAGGGGGTAGTCCTTATTAGCTAAGTAATACGCAATTCCCTCATGATAGACACCAGTTGCCTCCATCGCAACAACCATAGGTACAGTTTTATCTTTGTACAATTTCTCCATCCAATTTAACAAGGATTCAAACCCTTTTTTGCCGTTGGAAAAAGTACGACTACCTTTGATGTGACTATTCTGCTGAATGTCGATTGAACGGAGGCAAACCTATAAGGTCGCTTTACTCACGTCAATGCCAACGCAATATTTAATCAATTGTGTCACAGGGCTAATCACTGTTTTAAGAGCGATTTTGGAAGCATTTGGAGATACTTTAGATACCTTAGATGTACGTGTTGCCATAATTACTGCTGTTTGTACCGAATAGATGAAAGTGAAATAATTGAGTAAAACAAACATCAATAAACTAAGAACCAAAAAAACGAAACCTCTTTCTAAGACTTGTCTCATTGTTTATACGCGATAGTAGCAAGTAAAATTTGGCTACTTCTATAAGTACTGTCCAATCTCGAAAAAAGGTAAATACAAAGGAGGTTTCTCCGACACAATATCATTGTTATGTATTTGACGCAAAGAATCAATTTACCCTTTGTATTTCGCCTTTTAGAGGTCTTTAGTATTGATGGTGCAAAGATATGAGACGCAAAAAAATAGTACGCATCGCAACAGAGTTGCTCGCGAGCACCGCCAGTTTTGGCACTCGGAAGTCAAAAATAAGACCCACGCTGAGCGGGTACAGACTGTGCAAAAAAGATTTTTCTGAAAATTTAAACAAAATAATATTCTGTTTAAAAAAAATAAAATCACAATAAAGAATTTTATTGTATTTATAGTAAATATTCAGAATAATATACTTTTATTATTTTCTAAAATTCCTTTTTTGCACAGTCTGAATACCGACACCAGCAGGTTACTCTGCAAATTTCCAAATAGACTGTTTCGTTTTCATAAACACTTTTTTGGTGGCGTTGCGATCAAACCGAACAACCATTTGAGCACCATTTATTTCGGCTTCAACCTTCAGATATACTTTACCAACACTATCTTTAGTATTATTGGTATCGTACTCTTGCACAAAATAAATAAACATTTTACTTTCCAAATTTTTCTTGCTTAAAAAACCTGCTCTCCATTTTAGTCCATTCAATACAGATGAAATAAATAAAAGAGAGGCTGTTTCTGAGTCTTTAAATGGAATGTGCTTTAGTTTTGTTACTAACCCTTTAGGAGATAAAGTAAACCTAAATGACAATGTTACATTCCTGCCTTTGTACTTAGGCAGAAAATTATTTTCAAGACGCTTAAACATAAGCAGGCTATCAACTAAAATAGGAAAGCGTAAACTCTTAGGCACTGTATCATATTTAAAGTCTATACATTGTGCCTTTAGGGATACTGACAACAATAAGCTGAGGATAAAAAATATTTTTTTCATATTTTAATTAAATTTAAGTTGACCGTCACTTGATATATACAAACTACCATTTTGTTCAGTTACATTAGCATTTTTATCAACTTTATACCATTTTCCATCATTGAAATTCATTACACCATCAATATTTACTGAACCATCATGTCCACTATAGGCATCATTAGGAGTACGACTTCCTCTTGCATTGCCACTAAACATATATAAATTTAGTCTGTTACCTGAAAGATTAGTAAGTGCTTTAGCCATTTCTTTCTTATTTTCTTCTGTACCATCGGCTAAATGGCAAGCGACAAAAACAACCATACCGTCAGTTTTAACCTTATCTAACATTGAAGATAAATACTTTACTGCTGGCTTTGATTTTTTCACAATATCACTTGAAAAAAGTAGCGACCCAACATTAGAAGCCGTTCCCTTATTATCATTGTCATCACTATCTAATGCTGAACCCGTTTTCTCAGATGCATATCCTCCATGCTGTTCTATTACTAACTTGTCAAGGGACTTGTCCGCTATTTGTAAACATTTTAAGCCTTCAACTGCTTGTTTATAATTAGAAACAGCAAAAACAGCCCATTTTGTTTTATTATAATGACCTTGAGCCATCTTACTATTAGTTTGAGAATTAACGTTATCACCATCTCTATCATTACCTACCACTACATACACATTAGTTGCACTCCCTGTAAGAACGCGAAAAGCTGCAGCTGCATCTGCTCCTGTAAATGTTGTTTTACTAGCAGAATTAATCACATCCATTCCATTTGGGTCAATTAATTTTATTGGGTTTCCTAAAACATAATTATAAGGATTTTCAGATTTAAATTTTTCAGCCAAAGGGTCAGTTGAAGTCCATCTTGCCATTGCAGGGTCATACCACCTTGCCCCATAATCATTTAGCCCCAACCCAAAATCATTGTTCCACTCCTTTCCGTTGTATTGGTATTTGTTGTCGCCTTGTGCGCCATTCCAGTTGCCTTCCATGTTTAAGCCAAAGGGGTAATAGTGGTTGATTTGCTTGATGTCCGCCGCCGTGATAACGCCGTCGTTGTAGCCCGTGGTGTTGTTGGCGTTGGGTTCAACGTAAGTCCAGGTGTTCCAATCCCAATACGCATCTCCTTTGTTGATGCCGTCTCGGAAAGTCACACGGTTGTTGCCTAAGTGGTCGCGTAAAACGTATTCATGCTCATACGCGCCGAATTCATTTTTCACAACTGCCCCCTCAGTATGTGGGATGCGTTGCAAGGTGTTGTTCTTATATTCCACGCCATTGATGTAGTCAAAAGTCGTGATTGTGCCGTTGTCATTCGTGATTTTCTTTAATTTTGCACCAGTCGCATCATACACAAACTGAATTGTCCGACCTGCCGTTAAAGTTATCACTTGTGGCAGATTGAGGTAATTGTACTCAATTGCTGTAATGTCCTTGTGGGCATCTTTGGTCATATTGCCATTGTTGTCATAACTATAGTGGGTATTACCCGAAGCACCGACGGCAAAATCATAAACAAACCCTTTTAAATCTTTATCGCCACGCGGTCCATTTGGGTTTACCGCATTGTCAATCATCTGAATGAGTTGATTTTTGGTATTGTAACCATAAGTCAAATTGTCAATCACGCCGTAAGTCCCTGCTACATACCCGTTTTGCGTCCAACCACCCGTTTTCATGCCATTGCGTTGCAAACTTAGGATATTGCCGCGTACATCGTACTGAATCGCCTCTTTAAACTTATTGTCCGTTGAATATTGAGACGTTAAAACGCCATTTTGATACCCCTCAGTAATATCGAAGTATTTTGCTTCTGTGAGCCTGTCCAAACCATCGTAAGTAAAACCGTAGGCTTGTTTGTCCCTACCCAAAACCTGCCAAGTGGTTGAAGAAATATTGCCGTTGTTTTGAGCCGCCGCACCCGTTTGTGAAGCAGGGCTGTCATACGTAATATTTTGGCTGAATAAATCCGCGTTGTTGTCATTGACAGGTGGCATTTCCAGCGCATTAGCCGTCCGATAAGGCTGTACCGCATCTTGAACGATTTTATTTACAAAAGGCGCAATTGCTAAATTTTGAATCGGACTTGACCCATTCATGGGCGGTGTCATAATCGAAGCAGACCCATTGTTGTACAAAGCCACATTATTGATATTGGTCAGAAAACCGCGACTATTGTAGGTGTAATCAATGGATTGCAACGCATTTGCCCCCGTCAGACCAATATTTTTCTCAACCAATTGGTCTTTGAAATTATAGACCATATTCGACAGGGTATAAGTGGGCGAAGAAATACCCGCGCCCCCTGTGGCGTAATTGAACTTAATATCCGTCAATCTGCGTCCATTATCGTAGGTAAAGTTTTGCCATGTTTTGGCATCATTGCCATTGCCTTCAAAGACATAACGAATGGTTAGGTCAGGTTGTTGTAAGCCATTGTAACCCGATACGACCCAATCCACACCATTTACATCACTGTCCAAAATCGGACTTTGCGAGACATACGGATAGCGCAAATGCTGTTTGCCCTGCCAAAGGACTGGCCCGCCCGCCCCCCCCCCCCTCCCCCCCCCCCCTTCCACGCCCCCCCCCCCTCTATCCGCTTCCCCCCCCTCCCCCTTACTATTTTCTCTCCTTTTTCTTTCTCCCCTCTTCTCGGTAGGAAATATATTATTTCTATTTATTTATTTTCTCCTTTCCGCATATTCAACCCCTTTTTCCCCCATTTTACACCCTCTCTTTCTCTTGTCCTCCCCCCCCTCTCCATTCTTTTCCTTTTTCCTCCTTCTTCTTTTCCAATTTTTTTTCCTCTCCCCCCCCAACACCCCCTTCCCCGTATTCCCATTTTATTTTAATTTTTCAATATCACTTCCCTCGAATTATTTTTTATATGCTTCCCCCCGAATTTTCTTTTCTTTCATCCGTTTATGGCTGTCTTATTTTTATTATAAAATCAATTCTTTATAAATCCTTTTCCTTTCCCCACCCCCCACCCCACCCCGGGCGCAACCCCCCAACTAATTTATTAAAATTCTTAAAAAATTTTTAGGTTTCTTCATTCCCCCCTTTTCCACCGTTCAAAAACTTGCGCGTCAGAATGACACGCCCCAATTTGTCTTTGAATACACAAGATATTTTGCCATTTTCGTCTGTAACCATCGTTTTATACAGCATATTTGCCGCGTAAGTACTCGAACTTGCGGCGCTTGCTACCATACCTGAAGCCGTAGTGGGGGTAAATATTTGCACCGCATCAGCCACCGTATTTGCGCCGTAACTCATGTATTTGTATGTCCCATCAGGGTTTCTTTGGCTAATCGGGCGACTCAAAGGAGAGCCTTCAAAACCCGTTTCGACATAACCCGCCGATGATTGCGTCATATTGCTCGCAAACGGCAAATAGGTTCTGTATTGTCTGCCCAAAGCGTCATACACCACATTGTTGATTTGATTCAGATTACTGCTGTGCGTGTAATTTTCTTTCACCACCGAAACTGCCCTACCCAGACCGTCCATGTACTGTTTTGTACTGAGGGGTGTTGCATCTGTGGTGTTTGCGAAACTCATGCTTGTACCGATATAGCTGTACGCATTGTTGGCATCTTTGTACTGATAGGTGTAGTTTGTGGTTGTTTGCACGTCCGTTCCATCGTCTTTCATGCGGTCTTGCACGGTTTGCAAACGCATCAACGGGTCGTAAGCGTATTTTTTGATAAGCCCATTTTCGTCCGTCACTTTTTCCACAAGGTTTGTCCCTGCTTTGTAAGCAATGCCCCAAGTCAAGAGATTTGCACCCGTACCAAACGTTTTTTGGGTCAATAATTTATTTGTCCACGCATAATTTTCTGCCACCGAAAAATTGTTTTTTATTACCGACGAAGGCAACCCGTTTGTAGTATAAGCCGCAATAGAAACGCGGGTAATCCAAGTTGAGGGGATATCTTCAAACGATTCTTTCAAATATTTAGGCTCAATTTGAGTTGACCCATTAAACACATCGTATTCTACTTTAGACCACCTTACTGCATTGCCCGTTTTTTGCTTGACTTTCATGGGAAAACCAATCATATTTCGGGCAATCAAAGCACTGTAATTTGTCGGGTCATCTGAGGCGTAATAATAAGTCGAGGTTGTGCTTGCACTGTTGCTATTTGTGACGGTTTCAGAGCGTTTTGGCAGCAAACCCGCAGCGTATGTGTAGTTGGTCGTTGTTGTCACACCGTCCAAATACGACACCATTTGACTAAGGCGATAGGGCTTATTCCGCACTCTATAATTTTTCCAAAATGAAATAGGTGTGCCGCCACTTCCTCCAACTTGATAAGTGTTGAATTTTATATAATCCGTTGGACTATACTCATACATTTCCGTATTTGTTGTCGTTTCTTGCCACGAAATTGGTGTGGTACTACCGTTTTTATAATGCTCTGTCCGCGTCAATTCGCCCGAACCAATACGCGGTTGCTGGGGTGTAATGGGGAAACCATTAAAACCAGGCGCAGCTTCATTGTAATAATTATAAACGGAATAGTATTGTGTAACGCCGCCTACTACATAATTCTCTTGAACAGCACTGTAATTGAGGTGGCTGCCTTCAAAACCACCCAATGGAACAATAGACTGATCCATGAAAAAATGATTGGCAAAATACCTCAACGGATTTGTTGGTGGATTTGTTAACTCAATGCAACTCCCGATATATCCAACGAGCGCATACCCATAAACGGGCTTGTTGTACAACGTACCCGTTGAAATCGTTGTACCGTATTGATAGGTTTTGACGACATCATTGGCAACATTGACCGCATCGTTGTTTGTCATCTTCTTTATCCTGAGTCCACCCACTTTGCGATTGTAGGCTGGCGTGACAATAACTTCTTTTTTTAAGCTAAACCTAACTCCCGCGTGAGCCAATCGTATAACAAAAATATAGTTAACATTAGCCTGCAGGCACGGAAATATGTCTATTAAAGCCCCTTCTTGTGTCCTTGCCACAAAATCAATTGGCGGATTGAAGGTATAGATACACGTATTAGTCACATTGCTGGGGTCAATGGCATATATCTGAACTTCGGGTATGGGGCTAACTGTACAAGCTGGAATACCACCGCCTATATGTTCTAATTTGTAAAACATCGTGGCAGTGTTAGTACCTGTGTTATTCAATTCTGAGGCAGTAAAACTTCGGGCTGGCAAATCACCCGTTGACGCGGCTGTTGGTACATTTAGTGGGTTGTAGGTTGAAATCCCACAAAGGGCATCAGGAAAATACTTAGTTATGGTTGATGCAGGTACGTCTTGCATGGCTTTAATGCCGTCCGTATCCCAATAAGTATTAGCTTCGTATTCAAACACGGTATTTCCCCCCGTTGGATAGGTAATTTGTTTGATTGTACCCAAAAGCATACTTGCCTCATTCGTTTCTCTGTCCGACGTTCCTTGCCAAACATTAAACCATCTGCCATTCGGGGGATATGCCCCATTGAAATAGCGTAAACGGGTGTAAGGTATATTCGTGCCATTGTGTGGATTGGTGAGTGCGCCATTGGAATACCCCCAATGGTCAATAGCAGATGACAAGCGATTGGGTAAGTAATTGACATTACCCGTTTGGCTGTAATACGTGAATTTATGTGGTGGAATTGCGGTTGTCGCATCACACGATTTTTCTTGAATACTGTCTAATCTGAGCCTAAAATCCGTGTATTGCCCCGATTTGTGTGTCGCATTATTGTCTTGAAAATAAGATTGAAACAAGATGAAATCTTTACACATTGTCCCATTTTCAACTTTGATGCGCCCTAAACTCTTCGGTGTTTGACCAGTAAAAGCGCCATCAGGATTAACTGCTAAATCTGCATTAACGCCCAATGTTCGGTCTGCACCTGCTACAAAAGTGACTTTTTCGGTTGATGTCTGTATAAAATCCAATCTAAAGCCACCAACGTCCACGCCATTTTGCGGGTAACTTCCTAAAGTAGAATTTAAGGGCCAGCCATTCGTCTCCAATAAGCTACCTGTACCCGAAGAAGTTTTGTAGCTGTAACGGTATTTTTCTGCTATGTAATTTAACGTAATGCTGTTGGCTCCGTCGGCTGAGGTAATTTTTTTCAAATACCAACCACTGGCTTGTTTGAAACTACTACTGTTATTTCCTGTAATTTCAATGGCATCAGTTGTTACACCATCGCTACCAAATTCATATTTTACACCATCTGGCGTTATTACTGTGAATTTTTGTAAACGGTAAAAACTCGAGCAATTTGTAGAGGCAGTGTACGTTATTTTCACATCTTGTTTGGGGATAAGCACAACTTGACCATCGGCAATGCCATTAGGCGTTAAATCCGCCGCGATGTAGAATTTCCCATTGTAACCACCAACGGAAAAGGAGAAAATATCGGGTTCGCCATCTTTTACGCCATTTGCCAATTCATTATTGGTAACGCTCGCGATTTCCTTTATGCAGGGCGTACTGTTGCCATCAGGGTTGGTTGTCGTCGTTACAGCGATGTCTTTTCCGACGCTAAAAAAGCCACCGCAACTTTCGTCGGCTCTGCCTTGCACGGTTCGGCTAATCATGCCGCCCGCTTGCAAACTCCAGTTTTGACCTACCCAACTTACAGGTTCGCCAACTTTGATACCACCTGCATGATAACTCAAAGAAATGGGCAAACTGATACCCCCCTCAGTAAGGGTATGAATGGGAATACCAATGTTCTGAACACCCGTGTTAAAGCTAACTGGAATATCACCATATTTACCCAAACTCGCCGCGTTCGGCGTTGGCATAACGACATCTTTGATTTGATTATCAATAGCTTGTGCAGAAGCACTTTGGGGGGAAAATAGGACAAACAGCCCTAATAGGAGATTAAAAAATGCTTGTAGCTTGTAGCTTGTAGGATACGTGTTTCTTCATAAACTGTGTTGTTTTGCGCTAAAAAAAATGGGGGAAACGCATTTTTTTATACTGTGTTATTTAATACAACGGGTTCAAAAGTTGTTTGTTGGATACTGGGACAAAGGTAGGTGGTGTTTCAAAAAACTTTTCGTCCAAGTTGAGCAGAACTTGGCAAAGTTGCACCAAATTTGGACATGCCCAATTCCTTGAACGTTATCTTAACAATAATACCACAAACTAAAGGCAACAATATTGATAAAACAAATAATATCCATTGATTTATATTGGCTTTTTTAAAAATACTTTTATTCGATTATGTTTTATATGAGTTCTTTTGTTTATTCTTTTTCTATCCTTTTTAGCCCATTTTACAGTGTGTTATGACGTATCACCATACCCCTCAGTATTTTGGCTGTTCTTATTTATGCAAAAGTTGAAAAAATAATTATCCTCGTTTTGAATAAAAAGCGTAAATTTAACCCCTTGAAACTAAGGGTTTTCTGATTCAACCAAAATTACAAACATCAATGAAAGAAAAACATCAAAAACACGCAAAATTAGCCCGCCCCACTAATGGTAATTTTGCAGGTTCAGAATGGGCAATTATGGGGACAACTTGCGGAAACATACAAGCATTGACTAAACTGCTCGCCATAAAAATGACCCCTCAGTATAAAGTAGGTTATGTGGACGCTGACCATAAAGCGGGTGATGAAGGGGCAGAATTGACACCATTTTCAGGGGTATATACCGACAAAATTGGCTATCATTGCTTGGATTTTGACCAGAAAACAATTGGTTCGTTCCAATTTCGACCATTATTTAATGATACAGATGTGGTGCTTGTCAATGGCAATCACTTTAAGGCAGAACAGCAAATTGTGGTGCTTGACCCGAAAAAAATGGAGAGCCTAAGCAGAAAACTTGACCGATTGACCCAAATTGATGCCTTTTTATACGTCAATACTGAGGGGTCAGATTTGGCAAATTTTAAAAAAATGGCGGGGATAAATGAGGCGCATAAATGGTCGGATATTCCGTTTTTTCACATTCACGAAATTGATTTAATTGCGGACTATTTAAAATCAAAAATAAATAAACCGCCCATTAAATCGCTCATTTTAGTCGGTGGAAAAAGCCAACGCATGGGCATGAATAAAGCAACATTACAGTATCATGGCAAACCACAAACAGAAATTTTGATTGACATACTGAGGGGTCTTGATACAGCACCCTACATGAGTTGTCGGAAAGAACAAGCCGTGGATTTTATCATGGATTTGGCTGCCGAAAATGTGCCGATTATTACAGATACTTTTTTAGAATTAGGTCCTTTTGGCGCAATTTTATCCGCTTTTCGGCACGACCCCAATGCTGCTTGGCTCGTAGTTGCTTGCGATTTGCCACTTTTGGACACCGAAACTTTGGATTATTTGATAAAAAACCGAAATTTGTCTGCCGTTGCAACAGCCTTTAGAAGTCCAAGTTCAAAAGAGGGTTTTCCAGAGCCGTTGATTACAATTTGGGAGCCACGTGCCTACCCTATTTTGCTGTCTTTTTTGGCACAAGGCATGAGTTGCCCCCGAAAGGTATTGATAAATTCGGATAGTCATTTGTTAGATGCGCCGAATCCAGATGCTTTAAGCAATGTCAATACGCCAGAAGAAAAAGCAGAAATTGAATTGAAAATTACAGATTTAGAATTTCGTCAATAATAAAACCACCCTATCATGCCGAGAAAAGTAAAATCTGGACTCATTCAAATGAGCCTCCCAATGACCGAAGGCGAAGGCACAATTGAGCAAATAAAAACGGCAATGCTTGAAAAACATTTGCCATACATTGACAAAGCGGGCGAATTGGGTGTCCAAATTCTCTGCTTGCAAGAGATTTTCAATACACCCTACTTTTGTCCCGGGCAAGACCCAAAATGGTATGCGTCTGCCGAAGCTATGCCGGGGGCTACCACCGCTTTGATGCAAGAATACGCCAAAAAATACAATATGGTTATCATTGTGCCGATGTATGAAAAAGTACAATCGGGTGTTTTGTACAACACCGCCGCCGTGATAGATGCCGACGGGAAAATATTGGGCAAATACCGTAAAAACCACATTCCGCATACATCAGGTTTTTACGAAAAATTCTTCTTCAAACCCGGCAATTTGGGTTATCCGACTTTCCAAACCGCTTACGCAAAAATCGGCGTTTACATCTGCTATGACCGCCATTTTCCCGACGGCGCACGCATTTTAGGCTTGAATGGTGCAGAAATAGTTTATAATCCGTCGGCAACTGTTACTGGTTTATCGCAATATTTGTGGAAACTGGAACAACCTGCTCATGCCGCCGCAAATGGTTATTTTATGGGCTGCATCAACCGTGTGGGCGTTGAAAAACCGTGGAATATTGGTAAGTTTTATGGGTCGTCTTATTTTGTTGACCCACGCGGACAGATTTTTGCTCAAGCATCAGAAGACCAAGATGAACTTTTAGTCTCAGAATTTGATTTGGATATGATTGATGAAGTGCGCTCAATTTGGCAGTTTTACCGCGACCGTCGCCCAGAAACGTATGGGCAATTGACGGAACTGTAATATTTTGACGCACTAAAATACTATTGCTCGCTTTGCTCGCAATAATAAAAGGGTGGTTCATTTTTCGGCTTCACCGAAAAATGAACCACATCTCCCCTCCCCGCGCGAGCAAAGCGAGCGCGGCAAGCAGGTACAAAAAATAAAACGGTAGCTGATTCGTATCAACTACCGTTTTTTTATGTCCTTCTAAGTTGTCATTTTCTCATAAATAAGCTACCGTCGAATTATAAATTTCGCTTAAAAACGTGTCAAACTTGTGAAAAGGCGATTTTTTGAAGTCAAAAGTGCCGCGCCAACTTTGTCCTTCACTGATTTGATAGCTGCATCAATATCTGTTTGGTAAGGATTGTAGCTGATAGCAAATGTGCGCTTTTCAGCCATCCATTCAGCGTCAACAACGCCTTTGCTGAAAATAATCTCACGGGTTTTCTTGTCTTTCAAATCAATTGAGAAAGCCTCAGAAACTTGAAAGTACTCCGTAACAACGGGTTGGGCTTTGGTCATAGCAGTAATAAATAAAAAAGCGACGACAACTGCACCACGTAATGGCTTGTAAGTCATGAAATTCAAAATTTTTAAATGTTTAAAAAATGTTTAAAGAGAGCTAAGTAGTTAGTTATAAATGAGGGATGGGCATAACCTAAAAGCGTTTTTTGCATCTCGCGCTCGCTTCGCTCGCGCGAAAAGGGGGAATGTGGTTCATTTTTCGGGCAAAGCCCGAAAAATGAACCACCTCTCCTCCCTTTGCGCGAGCGAAGCGAGCGCAAAGGCGTGTGATGAAAAGTAGCGATTATTTATGAACAGCTACTTATACTAATTGGGAGGTGAGTTGCTGATAATAAAAATATCTTGTATTCTTGCTTGCGGGAAGTACGTTTCGACCGAAAATTTGATACATTTTTGATGTCTTTACTTATGACACAAAAATACAGGCGCAAAACGCTTTTTTAAAACCGTGTGTGCTACTAATGTGGTCAATTAAAATAATCATTTTGTAAGTCATAATTCTTGGGTAAAACCCTATCTAAAAAAAAATAATGCCAAAAAATTATAAATCAACAATTTATAAAAAATTAAAAAAAATATTTAATCCATAACATATAAATAAAACATTTAAAATCAGTGACACAATTTCGGTTTTACAATCAATACGTTTTAGGGGGTTCAAAAGATAAAAAATAAAAAATTTGACAAATTATACCCTTTTAAGGGTATAAAAACGTGCTATTAACGCTTAGGTGTGCGCTTAAAAAAAACGTATATTAATCGTGAAAAGTTGTATAAATCTAATCCTTGACAGGCTTACATGAACGTCACGTCTAAGAGTAAAAAAAATTTTAGTGTCATTACATGGGGCTGCACGCTATTCTATTGGTAAAGAAAATTTACTTTAGTTAAAAATAGTGGCACTTTCGTAAATTTAGTGGGTATAAGATTAAATCTGGGTTTGCCGTATTTTCTAAGTAACTTATGTTACTCAGATGTACTAAAAATACCGTAGGCATGACCAATTTTGTAGTGGCGGATTTCAATTCGCCGAAGTTTCAAAACCGATTATTTAAGAGCCGTAGGCTCGGTGCATATACACACGGGTCGAGGTAGCCTCACGTTCGGGGGGCTTTAAAAGTTCCCCGAACGTTACTCACCGTGTAAACTGAAATTTTTTAATCGTTTACATATTAGGATAATTTTCTTTCGTTCAACTCATTATTGTATGTAAAATGGTGCGATTTTACATAAGTAATCTAAGTTTTCTGGTATTAAAACGCGGCTTCGCCGCGAGGAAAATCCAATGGATCGAGCCGTTTTTTTGTTGAAAATTTGGGCTTCGCCCAAATTTTCAACAAAAAAACGGCTCGATCCCAAAAATCCCCCGCGCCGCCGAAGGCGCGCGTTTTGAGGCACTACCACAAAACTTGGGTTAAGTAGTTAGTCATAAATAATCGCTACCTATATTCCTTTTGGGAATGGACTAATACACGAAACTGATTTGTTTCAACGTCTTATTAAAAAAATTAGCCGATAGAATTGGTATAAAGGGCTATCAAGTGAATTTGGAAACAACGTATTAAATCTTTATTTTTCTTTAAATCTATTTAAATTTATTTATTATACTTTATAAATCTTTAAATTTCTTCATTATAATCGAAGATGATAAGATTGAGAAAAACAAAAAGGCTGGCTGCTATCAAGCAACCTACATTTTTTATTTATTCAGAATTGAGAAAACTTGGTGAGTGATACAATATAAGTCAACTCAAAAATAATATGTTTAATCTTTATTTTTCTTTAAACTTCTTTATTTAAAAAGATTTATACTTTTTTTTCTTTAAAAATATGGATAAATAAAGATAGAAATCGTACTTTTACCCTAAGAAATCAATTATTTTAGCAAAAAGACAAGAGAAAAGGGTTTGCTGAAAAATCGAGAAGGCTTAATTTTTAAATTCTACGCTCAATAATTGTCAGCGACTCACGCTTTTAGGTGTTTTCGTTTTGAAACGGTTAAAACAAAAAAATGAATAGAATCATGATGAAATGATTTTGCTTAAAATAAAGAATTCTACATACTTTTGAAGATATTTATTGATTACTATTTATTTTTCCTCATTTTTCTTTATTTATCTTTAAAAATAAAGTTAGCAAACAAGTTGTATATTGTAAATTCCTCTTTGAAAATGTACATCTTAAAATTTGAATTTTTCTTTGATAACTTGTTGATGAGTATATATAATTTAAAGGTTTTGAAAGAAATCTCTTTACAAATCTTTAATTTTCTTTAAAAATATGTTTCATTAAATTTAATTAATCTTTATTTTAACTTGGTTTTCGCTGAAAATTATTCGAGAAAAAAAATTGATAAACCCTATTTTTAGCTACAAAATAGCGAAAAAATGCTGTTTAACTATCGCATAAAATTTTAAAACCCATTAAAATTCGATTTTGCGCTCGCTTCGCTCGCGCAAAAGGGGGGGAATGTGGTTCATTTTTCGGGCTTTGCCCGAAAAATGAACCACATTCCCCCCCCTCGCACGAGCGAAGCGAGTGCGAGAAGGGTTCTTGAATTTTATGTAGCGTTTCAAAGCTGTTTTTTATTGTCAATTTTGATAAACTACATAATTATTTTTTTTTCAGAAAATTTTCAGCGAAAACCAAGTTTTAACAGATTTTTCTTTATATTTATTTAAAATTCTTTATTTATAATGAGAAAAATAATTTTATTCAACTTATTTCTGTTTTTCGGTTTAAGTTTTTTGACGGCTCAAATCACTGTAACAAACACCTACTTTCCCGATGACAAAGATTCACTTGTTACGGCAAATGCGACTGCACCTAATGTCACTTTCACACGAATAACATCTGCGAGTGCGGTGGCTCAAACTTGGGATTTTGGGTATTTGCGCTCGGCTCAAACCAATACCGCTAAGAATATATCGCGGTTTAGATCAGTTAATCCAGTTATAGATACGGCTATTCTAAGGGTTTTTCCGACGGCAAATTTATTAACTGCTGATACTTCAAGTAATGTTCAGGTCTATCGGCGGTCGGCAACACGCTTCGATTTGCTTGGTTTTTACAGTCAAAACTTAGGCAACATACCCCTCAGTATTACGCCTGTTTTTGAACCTGCTTCGCTTGAACGCCGTTCGCCTTTAACTTTCAATTCGACCAATCGCAATCAAACGGGTTATAATGTACCTTTAGCAACTGCACTTCTACCCGACTCTATCCGTAATCTACTACCAATTCCAACTGATTCCATTCGATTCCGTTTTCAAACGACCCGAACAGACAAAGTAGATGCGTTTGGCAAAATCAGCATTGGTGGTTTGTCAAATGTGGACTGTTTGCGGGAACGACGTTATGAAATTTCAGAAACAAAAGTAGAATTGCACATCTTGCGCACCACCTTTTGGCTCGACATTACAACGCTCGTTTTCAATGGCAACCGCCCGCCGAAAGACACGACGATAGAATATAATTTCTGGGCAAACCAATACAAAGAACCTTTGGTGAGCATTAGTAGCAAAAACGATACAACAGCAACTTCAGTACGTTTTAAATGGTTGCCCCTGCGCACTAATCTCCAAAATATTGAGGAGGGTGTTTTAGACTTCAAAATCTTCCCTTCGCCCACAAATTCTGTTTTGTTTTTAGACATTACAGGTTTTAACCAAACGCGGAAAATAGATATTGTAGATGTTTTGGGGCGCTCTGTTTTAGTCAAAGTCATTGATGCGCCACTCAGTTCCATTGATATTTCAATGTTACAGCGTGGTTTTTATCTTCTAAAATTAGGGCAAAAGACAAAGCCTTTTTTGATTCAATGACAAAATTACAGAAATATACAGAAATATCTTTATAAATCTGTATTTTTCTTTATTTTTATGTAATTATCCTTAAATTTAAAGTTTATGATTATCGCTGTTACCAATTTAAAAGGGGGCGTGGGGAAAAGCACCGTCGCTCAAAATTTAGCCGTTTGCTTTGCACACGCAGGAAAAAAGGTCTGTATTTTGGATACAGATTTGAAACAACGTACTTCTATGCGTTGGGCAGGAGAACGGGGCAAGCATTTGCCACCCGTCATTGTATCGGGTGTTGAAGAAAAACAATTGACGCAACAAGCAGAAGCGTTAAAAAAAATCTACGATGTACTCATTATTGACGGTCGCCCCGACCTTGAAAAATTAGCCACCAAGACAATCGCCATTTCAGATGTCGTTGTTGTGCCGATAACGGCTAAAAGTGCAGATATTTGGAGTCTGCAAAATTTCATGGAATGGTACGAAATTGTATCAGAAGAAGTCATGGGACGCACTGGCAAACAAATCAAAGCATTTTTGGTACTCAATATGTATAAAGGCAATCGGACAATTACCAAAGATATTGAACAGTATCTCGGCGAAGTAGGCATCGAACTCTTAGAAAACCGCCTTGCCGACCGTGCAAGTTACATCGAAGCCATGACATTGGGAATGGGCGTGTTTGAATATTCGAAAGATGCAAAAGCAAGAGAAGAAATGCGCGGCGTATTTCAAGAAATTGTACACAAAAGTCTTTAAAATTTACCCCTCAGTGTATTCAAGCAAAAAAGAACAGATTAATCTTTAAACATCTTTATTTAACTTTAAATTTAAAGAAATGAGTAAATTTTCAAAAGGCATCATGGGCAATAGCAAAAAAGAGGTAACATCGTATGATGCAGATGCTATTGCAGAAAAACTACATTCAGTTGGCATTGCCGCCACAAATACAGTTATACCGACACTCGCAAATACTACCATAAATGCCGCTGTCAACAGCATTATTGAAACACCAACGCCAAAAGTAAGAAAGAAAAGTACACGCAAAGTCATACTCGAAGAAGATAAAGAAGAATTGCATCGCCTAACTCTCGATATTCCAAAAGACATTATGGACCAAATGCGAAAAGACACGAAAAGACGCGGACAAACCATAAAAGGCTTTATTGTTTCCTTGCTTTATGATTTTTATGAAAAACGACAATAAATTTCAAATTTCAAGAATCTCAAATTTCAAGAATTTCAAGGATTTCAAATTTCAAGGATTTCAAATTTCAAGGATTTCAAATTTAGGGTTTTATAAGAAGACCCTAATTTCAGGGATTTCAAATTAACTTTTGAAATTTGAAATCCTTGAAATTCCTAAAATCTATTTTGAAACCATACATAAAATCTATTGTAGTTTCTCAAATAAATTTCTTTATTTTGCTGCATTAATAATTGAGGGGTGGGCATAACTCCAAAGCGATTTTTGGGCTTTACGCTCGCTTCGCTCGCGTAAAGGAAGGAAATGTGGTTCGTTTTTCGGCGAAGCCGAAAAACGAACCACATTTCCTCCTTTTTTGCGCGAGCGAAGCGAGCGCAAAAGTGCCTTTTAATGCGTATTTTGAATTTATGTATGGTTTCAAATTATGAATAACAGTGGGTTTTAACCCACTGGAAAGTTACAAAACCATAGTATCCAACGGGTTTTAACCCGTTGTTTGTTAGAATTGCACAAATTATTTACAGTAAGTATTTTTATTTATTTATCTTTAATAATAAAGAAAAATACGTGTTTCTACATAAAAATCCTTACAAATAAAGAAAAAATAAAGCATTCTTTGATTTAATGCAGAAATGAGTGAATAATGGAAGATAAAAATATAAAATCCGAAAACACAAAGAGCGTCAGCAAGGTAATGAAAAAAATCTTGGAGGGCGCGATGCAAGTGCGGCTTGACCGTGCGGGTATCGAAGATGCTATCTTTCAGCATTCGGTCTTGTGCCAAACGTTTTTGCCCTATCGCAACCCTGGTGATGACGTGAAAATATGGCAACAAAAGCAAGGTAATGTAAGCCTTGCTATTCAAGGAAACCATATTTTGAATCCCCAAACAGGTGAATTTGAATTGGTCGGCTTGCCTTACGGCACAAAATCACGGCTCATACTGGCACACATCAACAGTGAAGCCGTTAAAACACAAAGCCGCATTATTGATGTGGAAGAGAGCATGACGGGCTTCATCAAAAAAATCGGACTCAATACCGACGGACGAACCATTAAAGAAGCTAAAGAACAACTCCGCCGTATCACTGCCAGTACAGTCAGCATTGGCTATTCAGACGGCGAAAAAGGAATGCAGGTGGACTTGAAAATTGTCAAGGCATTTGACCTTTGGTTTCCAAAAGACGAAAAACAACGCGTGCTGTGGAGCTCAAAAATCCAATTAACAGAAGATTATTTTACAAGTCTTATCAACCATGCAATCCCGCTTGACGAAAGGGCACTCGCCGCTTTGTCGCACAATGCCATGGCACTTGATATTTACGCATGGCTGGCGCAGCGTCTGCACCGTATCCCAAACGGGCAACCACAATTTGTGGCTTGGTCCAATTTGAAAGAACAATTCGGGCAAGGGTATGACCGCATAGACAAATTTAAGGAAGTATTTCGTCGAACACTCAAAGTTGTATTGACACAATACCCAACTGCCAAATTGTCAGAGGATAAAAACAAAGGGTTTTACCTACAAAATTCGCCTTCACCAATTCCGTCTAAACTTATTCAAGTCTTAAAATAGTCAAAAAGGGTTTCAAACATAATGTTTGAAACCCTTTTTTAGATTGGTTATCACTAAATTACTCAGTGCTTTTGCGCAAAAAAGAGAAAAAATGAACCGCATCTCCTTTCTCGAACGAGCGAAGCAAGCGCGTAGTTAAGTAATTGAGGGATGGGCATAACCTAAAAACATCTGTTTTTAATCAAAAAACGCTGTTTTTAGGTTATGCCCACTCCTCAGTTAAGTAATTCAAGTTTTGTGGTATTCAAAACTTAGATTAAGCACATACAATTTTTTATTAACCCACGTGAAGTTTGGTGGAATTAGCACTTTTAAAGTACTGACTTGAATCTGACTAAGGTTATCCACGTGAAGTTTGGTGGAATTGGGCGTGTTTTATAGCGTAAAAAGTTAATAACTAAGGTTATCCACGTGAAGTTTGGTGGAATCGTCTTTAATATCAAGAGTCATACCAAATTCTGATAGATAGAGGGCTATTTGCGGACTTATCCACATGAAGTTTGGTGGAAAATATGGGCAAATGCACGTGTACTTTGGTGGAGTTAGGCACGTGTACTTTGGTGGACAAACCTATACCTCTTTTACCTATACAAAAACCTATATTGCTTTCAGTAATTTGTTAATTTTAAAAATCAATAAAAACAAAAAAAAATGTTTTTAAAAAAATTGCGCGGCGCGGCGAAATAGTGATTTTAAGGCAAAATAAGGGCGAAATATTGAGGGGGTAGAAATTGTTATCAACAATACAAAAAACAGCGTTTCTACGATAGTTTTTGGGATACACTTCAGGGCAAAAAAAACGGACAACTTCGACGTGCATCGAAATTGTCCGTTCATACTAAAAACCAACCAATTTTATAGTTTTGCTTCAGCGTTTCTTCCTCTATCTCTAAGAACCGTTGTGAATGCTCAGAAATGTTTGAAACCTTTAGCAATACCTTTAAAACTTGTTTTTTTTGGATTGATAACCCGAATTAGTAGCCCGGGGTGCTGTTTAAATGGACGAAAGACGATTCCAAAAGTGAAGGAAGTGCTTTCACCGCTTTTTCTGTTTTAGCAACCGTCACTTCAAAGTGACCGTTGATTTTTGCGACATTCACGGGAATACCATTGTCGGTAAGGATTTGAGAGATGCGACTCATCATGTTGTCCGTTTTCATACCTTTCATTTTTTAATTTTTTTGTTATAATTAAGTTTTATTTTGATGCTTTCCTTTTTGATGAAACAAAGGTAAAACAACAATTCTTTGTGGACAGCTAACGATTTCATTCTATTACGGTTTTCAGCCCTTAAATCATGATGAAGCGGTAGGGTTCTTCTTGAAAAAAATACATAATTGTACTTTTTTTTTTCGATAAATTGTGCGAATATTCGCTAAATTAAAGCGTTTCCTGCTCAAAATAGCCTAAAATACTGAGGGGGACTTCAACCTAAAATTTACGTTTTTCAACGCAAAAAACTATTTTTAAAAAGGTAGGGTAGGGGTGTGTCAAGCAGTAAAATTGTAGGCTTTTATACCACCCGCCAAACTTACAGCATTGTCAAAACCTAATTTCTGTAATGCCTCAACTGCTTTTGCCGAACGGCTACCGCTTTGACAGTGTACGATGATAGGTAGGTTTTTGGATAAGAAAGCAGTTTTCTCAGCTAAAATACTGAGGGGGTATAAAGTTCCCCCGAGATTAGATACAGTGTATTCGCAAGGTTCTCGCACATCAATCAATTGAAAATGGGCGTTTTCGGACTGCATTTTTTTGAAATCAATGATAGAAATTTCTGGAATAGAAACCGTTTTAACCCCACAAAATATCTGGTAATCAATTAGTCTTTGAATAGGTTTATAATACAGATTTTTCTTTATTTTTAAAGATTTAGCTGTAAAAGACTGAGCGTCAAACAAAAACAAACGACCTGCCAAGGGTTCTCCTACACTCGTTAGCACTTTTATAATCTCATTAGCTTGCATTGAACCGATAATGCCGGGTAAAACACCCAAAACTCCACCTTCGGCACAATCGGGAATAAGACCCGCAGGTGGAGGAGTAGGAAAAATATCGCGGTAATTGACCCCGCGTTCCCCGTCATTTTGTGGAAGATTGAAAACAGAAAGTTGCCCTTCAAATCTAAAAATAGAAGCATATACATTGACTTTTCCTGCCAGAACACAGGCATCATTGACTAAATAACGGGTTGGAAAATTGTCTGTACCATCGGCAACGACATCGAATTTAGAGATGATGCCCAATGCGTTTTCAGAAGTCAAATGTTCTTTAAACACCTCAATCTCAATGTGCGGATTCATGGCTAAAAGCCGTTCTTTAGCAGCAACTGCTTTTGATTTGCCAATATCGGCAACCGTGTATAAAACTTGCCGTTGCAAATTACTGTCGTCCACCACATCACCGTCAATGATACCGATGCAGCCAACGCCCGCCGCCGCCAAGTACAGCAAAACGGGACAGCCCAAACCACCCGCACCGACAACAAGCACACGACTATTTTTGAGTTTGATTTGACCCTGTATTCCAAAATCTGGCAGGGCAAAATGTCGCGCATAACGGACGCGTTCTTGTTGGGAAAAAGTAGTATTAACCATTGATTTTATTTCAATTTAATGTCATTAACTGGGCAAAGATGCTATTTTTGCATTTGAAATCATATATAAAATCTATTTCTTGCTTTGTTGCGGGCAATTGCTGTTTGCCGGTGGTTTGGGATTTAGACGTATGAAAATGACAATTCACACCTCAAAAACGACAGTTCAGTATTTATAAATTGCCCTTCTCAGTATTTCACCTCACTTTTGTATCATCAATTTTGAAACCATACATAAAATCTAAACTGCTGGTTCTCGCGCTCGCTTCGCTCGCGCGAGAGGGGGAATGTGGTTCATTTTTCGGGCTTTGCCCGAAAAATTAACCACCTCTCTTCCTTTTGCGCGAGCGAAGCGAGCGCAAAAGTGCCTTTTAATGCGTATTTTGAATTTATGTATGGTTTCAAATCATCAATCAAGTTATCATTATTACTCGACTCGCTCGTAAAAGAAAGATTGCTCGTTTTTAGAATAAAGCCTTAAAACAGACAACTTTCATTTTTTTATCAAGCGAAACGAGCAAAAAAACATTCGTCATGAAAATTACAAACCTAATTAGCACACTCATTTTTTTGAACTTTGCAACAACCATTCATGCCCAGATAACGCAAATTTTGCGGGGAACAATTTTAGATAAACAATCGGAATCGCCGCTTGTCGGGGCTGCCGTTCAAGTCAAAGACTTCGTACCGATGTTGGGGGCGGTGACGGACGAAAATGGCAATTTCGCCATTAAAAATGTACCTACTGGACGCTACACTTTGGTCGTTTCATTTATTGGTTACAACAATGCTACTTTGCCAAATATCGTTGTTAATGCAGGAAAGGAAACTGTTTTGACCTTGAATTTGGAGGAATCTGTCACAAAATTGGACGCCGTGGTCGTGTCAGGAAAAGTAGAAAAAACGGCAACTAACAACGAATTGGCAACTATCTCTGCCCGTCAATTCAATGTTGAAGAAGTGCAACGTTTTTCGGGTGGACGCGGTGATGTCAGTCGTTTAGCCGCCAATTTTGCGGGTGTTGCCATTGCAAATGATTCGAGAAATGATATTGTTATTCGTGGTAATTCGCCAACGGGTGTTCTCTGGCGATTGGAAGGTGTGCCGATTCCAAACCCCAATCATTTTTCAACTTTAGGCACAACGGGTGGACCCGTTTCGGCACTCAATCCCAATATGATTCGCAATTCTGATTTTATGACGTCTGCTTTTCCCGCCGAATATGGCAACGCAACGGCGGGTGTTTTCGATATTGGTTTGAGAAAGGGCAACCGCGAAAAATTTGAGACAACCATACAGTTGGGCGCGTTTACAGGCTTAGAAGGCATGGTTGAGGGACCCCTCAGTAAAAAAGGAAAAGACGGGCAAAATGGCGCGTTTGTGGTCGCTTACCGTCATTCTTTCGTCGAATTGGCACAAAAAGCAGGGATAAATGTCGGTACTTCGGCGTTGCCACTCTATAAAGATTTAACATTTAATCTGGATTTGGCTCAAACCAAATTAGGCAAATTTTCAATATTTGGGCTTGGCGCAACCAGCAGTATTGATTTTTTAAGCGATGTCGTAGATTCGGCTGATGTCTATGCCGTGAAAAATCAAGATGCTTATGCTGCATCTCGATTAGGCGTTTTGGGTGTTCGGCACAACTTGATTATAAACCCGAATACTTATATTAGAACTGTTGTTTCGGGGTCGTATTCAGGCAATACCTACAATGAATATCGCGACAAAGGCAATGAACTAAAACGGCATCAATTTGACGCAAATGACCAGCAAATGAGTTATCGAGTATCGAGTTTTATCAATAAAAAATTCAGTGCAAAATTGACAACACGAACGGGATTTTTGTACCAAAATTTGGGTTTAGACATCAATACCCGCGACCGTACTAACTCCCCCGATTGGATTCCCGTTCGCAAATTTGACGGAGCAATGAATCTTTTGGAAGCCTATAATCAAACACAATTCAAGCCTTCTGATTTGGTGACTATCAATGGTGGCGTTCATGTTCAGTATTTGGACATCAATAAGACGTCGGCAATTGAGCCACGTTTGGCGGTCAATTATCATATTTCGCCCAAGCAAAGTTTGAATATTGGTTATGGTTTGCATACGCAAATGCAGCCTTTGCCCGTTTTCTTCTTTGAAGAAAAACAAGCTGACGGTACGTTTAAAAACTTGAATCGTGACCTTGATTTCACAAAAAGTCATCATTTTGTGCTTGGTTATGATTTAAAACCGTCTTCGGATTGGCATGTAAAAGCAGAAATTTACTACCAAATACTGAGGGGTGTGCCAGTCGAAAAAAAGTTGTCAAGTTTTTCTATGTTGAACACGGGTGCTGATTTTGGGTTCCCGCAAATTGGGTCGTTGATAAATACAGGAGAGGGCAAAAATGCGGGCATTGAATTGACCATTGAAAAGTTCTTTTCTAAAGGTTGGTACATGTTGGGAACAGCCTCTCTTTTCGATTCAAAATACAAAGGCAGCGACGGCATTGAACGCAACACGGCATTTAATGGCAAATATGTCGCAAATATATTGGCGGGAAAAGAAATTAAATTTGGTAAAAGTAAGAAAAATGCGTTCACTTTCGATACCAAATTCACAACAGCAGGCGGTCGCCCCTTTACACCCATTGATTTAGTTGCTTCAAAAGCGGCAGGGCGTGAAGTCAGAGATTGGGCGCGTCCGTTTAGCGAAAATTTGGACAATTATCTGCGTTGGGACGTGAAATTGGGTGTCACAATGAATTCAGCTAAAAGAAAATTTACGCAAACGTTTTTCCTTGATTTTCAAAATGTTACGTCTCGTCGTAATGTGTTTTCGCAGTCTTATTCAGTTGCACAAAATAGAATTTACAAAACATACCAAATTGGATTTTTTCCTGATGTTTTGTGGCGGGTTCAGTTTTAGAATTCACGTTAATTACGAATTTATTTAACGTAATTACTTAGCCCGCGCTCGCTTCGCTCGCGAAAAAATGAACCACCTCTTTTTTGGCTTTTGCGCAAGCAAAATCTATGTAGCTAATATTCTTTATTTTTATCTCAACTGCTTCTTACACAAACAAATAATTTTCACCTTTTCTTTCTCAAGATTAAAGCAAGCGCGGAGAGTCGCTTGCTTTTTTTGCCACGAATCTGAACCAAAAAATCAATAAAAATAATGATACTTAAAAATACTGTACTTAATGATTTTTACTTGCGCCTCGTCGGTATTCCGTTGTTGGGCTTTTTAATTCCACCTATTTTTTTTCATTACAAGATTGAAAATGCAGCCTTTTATTGGCGGGCTGTCGGCTTTTCCACGTTTTATACCATTCTTTATTGGCAAATATGTCGGGCTATTTTTATTAAAGTCAATGCACGTTTTCCCGATTTAAAAGACAATAAAAAGCGATTGACATTGATTTTAGTGTCTTGTTTTATTATCATTATTAGTTTATGCAATTTTATTCATTTAGTACTTGAACCTGTTTACGATCTTGAGCAGCGCAATATTCCTCCTTTATTGCAAATAAATGCGGCAAGTTTTGTGAGTTTTATTGCCATAGCGGGCATGTATGAATCCATGCGTTATTCACAATTGTTGAGACAAACATTGATTGAAAAAGAACAATTAGCTAAGGCAAATTTACAGTCACAATTAGACGGTTTGAAAAGCCAAGTCAATCCACATTTTTTGTTCAATTCTTTGAATACTTTAACGCATCTTATTCCCGAAAACCCCGAAAATGCGGTGCGTTTTGTGCAGAAAATGTCGAAAGTATATCGCTATATTTTAGAAATGCGGGATTCTTCCACCACGCCTTTGTCAACAGAATTAGTGTTTTTAGAAGCCTATATTTTTCTATTGAAAGAACGATTTGGGGATAATTTTAGAGCCGAAATTAATAAAAATACTGAGGGGGTATTACATTTAGAAATAATACCTTTGTCGCTCCAAATTGTGGTTGAAAATGCCATAAAACACAATATTATTTCTACCGAAAAACCTTTATTAATTGAAGTCTTTATCGAAAACAATAATTTAATCGTGCGCAATAATTTGCAACGCAAAAATCAAGTGCAAATTGGGACGGGAACCGGCTTAGAAAATATTAAAAATCGGTACATTTTAGTGAGTGATAAAACAATGGAGGTTATAGTGACCCCTCAGTATTTTACCATTGTCTTGCCGCTTTTGTAAGGGTATCCACAGATTTTCACGGATTTTAATTACTCAAATTCGTAAAAACTTAGCCTCCATAGTTCAGACAATGGAGGCTAAGTTTTTACCTAAATTCGTAATTACTTAGCCTATAGCCTCGCTTCGCTCGCAAAAAAGAGGAATGTGGTTCGTTTCGGGCTTTGCCCGAAAAACGAACCACCTCTCCTCACCCGCGCGAGCGAAGCGAGCGCGTGACTAAGTAATTACCTAAATTCAATAAAACATGACTTCACAAGAATTTTTAGCCCGTTGGTGGTTTTCTACTTCCAACGTTGGTGTTCGCTATTTTTTAATGGCAGGTACTATGTTTTTCCTATTCTATATTGTTTTCAAAAAACCGATGATGGGACGGAAAATACAAGTGAAATTCCCTCAAATGAGTGATTATGGACGCGATATTTTTTATTCGCTCGTGTCTATGGTGATTTTTGGGGTGGTTAGTGTCCTCACATTTG
This sequence comes from Saprospiraceae bacterium, assembly GCA_034520175.1. GTDB lineage: Bacteria > Bacteroidota > Bacteroidia > Chitinophagales > Saprospiraceae > JAAFJT01. The sequence goes on along the minus strand of JAXHNU010000029.1, from coordinate 35,788 downwards.
GGGTTTCAAAACCGTATATCAACGTTTATTATGACATCAACGAATACAGTATGCCTTATTATTATTTCACATTTATCTGGATGTTCTTTCTCCATGATGCTTATTTTTATTGGACACATCGGTTTATGCATCTGCCCAAAGTCTTTAAATATGTCCATTTGATTCACCATAAATCCAATAATCCGTCTCCATGGACAGCGTATGCTTTTCATCCGATTGAGGCTGTTTTTGAGGCGGCTATTATCACTGTAATTGCTTTTTCATTGCCTGTACATCGGTCGGCGATTCTTATTTATATGGTTTTTCAAATCGGATACAATGTGTATGGACATTTGGGTTTTGAAATTATGCCCAAAAATGTCCACAAACATTGGCTGGGCAGGTGGTTTAATACGGCAGTTGCCCACAATATGCACCATAAATATTCGGTCAAAAACTATGGTTTGTGGACAACCATTTGGGATAGAATGATGGGGACAATGCACGAAAAATATGATGAAACTTACGAAAATACGACACAAAAATCTTGATTAGTAAGTCGCGCTCGCTTCGCTCGCGCGAGGGAGAGGGTGTGGTTCATTTTTCGGGCTTTGCCCGAAAAATGAACCACCTTTTCTCTCTTTTGCGCGCGTGACTAAGACGTTATTAAAAATAAAGACTTTATGAAAATACTCATTATTGAAGATGAAGCACCTGCGGCGAAACAACTCGCTAAAATGCTTCAAAAAGCCGAGCCTTCAATTGCGGTCATCGAGCCGATTGACAGCGTAGAAGCGGCTGTAAAATGGCTCAATGCCTTCCCTTCGCCCGATGCTATTTTTATGGATATTCAGATTGCTGATGGCTTAAGTTTTGCTATTTTTAATCAAGTAGAGATAACTTGTCCTGTTGTTTTTACAACGGCTTTTGACCAGTATGCCATTAAAGCCTTTCGTGTAAATGCCCTCGATTATTTGTTAAAACCGATTGACGAAGACGAATTAAACGCCGTCGTTTACAAACTGAAGACAAGGACACCCCCTCAGTATGCGCTTAATTTTTTGCACAATTTAGTGCCTCAATTCACCAAACCGATAGTAGATTTCAAAACCCGCTTCTTGATAAAACAAGGTACAGCATTTAATTTTGTGGAAACACAAGACATTGCCTATTTTTTTTCTGAAGATGGTTTGACCCAATTTTATACCATTCAGAATAAAAAACACGTCATTGAACAGAGTTTAGACGAATTAGACCACCAACTCAATCCAAGCAATTATTTCAGAATTAATAGGAAGATTATAGTGTCCATTAAATCCATTAAAAAAATAAGCCCGCATTTCAACAGCCGATTAAAGTTAGAATTGACCCCTCCCTATTTGACCGATATTTTTGTCGCAAGAGAACGGGTAGGGGATTTTAAAACGTGGTTGGGAGGTTAAAGAAAGTGAAACGTTTAGGTAGAAGTCTCATCGAATCCAGCACGTACAAATAGACGAGCATTGGGAAACGCAGCATCACCGAGACGGATTATTTTTTGCAAACTCCCCATCATTGGCAACATGCTGTCCAACAATTCGGGCATTATAGTCGCCAATTTTACCCACGCCGCCAATGACCTTTCCGCGCCGATCAAGGCAACTTTAGCCGAACCATCGCTGTCTTTTGGAAAACCGTGTTGCTCTTCCCAACTGTCATTTTCGATTTGACCGTGAAAAGCCCTAATGAATTTGACTTTAATAAGATGACTATACCATTGCAATACCTCAATAGACTCACCAAACAAAATACTTTGATTGAGCAATTCCGTTTCCGTTCTAAGCCCCATTTTTACTTGTTGGACAAACTCAAAACCTTTGTTTTCAAACGCACGCTGATGTGCCTCAATCCATGTGTCCGTTGCGGTCATGTATTGTTCTGAGGTTTTAATCAGAGGTTTTTGCTGAATAATATCTCTTGTTTCGATATGTTTTTTCTCAAATTCCTGCAATTCTTCGTCAGTTGGCGGCTTTAAATCCAAGCCTTTGCGACCCGCTTCTTCTTGCAATAAGTTTAATGTTTTTGCAAAATTATTGGACAAATTGCGCCAAAAAGCCTCATTATTCAGATGTTTTTGTTCATCTGTCAATTCATATTCTACCAGACCGACGGCACAACGGCTCGTAAATGGGCAGCGTTCACACCAATTGTCGCAGTAGTTGTGAATGCCTGTAATTAATTTTGTTTGTTTTTTGCTTGTCATTAGATGCTTGTTTTTTAGTAGCCAACAGCCCTCCTCCTCCTTCCGCGCGAGCGAAGCGAGCGCGTGACTAAGTAATTACAATTACTCATTTATTGAACAAAATAAGCCTTGTTTGTGGATATTCCCCCTTTGGGAGTTAGGGGGCTTTTAACTCCAAAAACGCCAAAATACCTTTAGCCCCGTCTTTGCCTGCCTGTACAGCGTCAACGACCTCTTTTCCGCCATTCACACAATCGCCGCCCGAAAATACGCCCAATAAATTAGTTAACCCATTAGAAGCAATGGTAATCTTGCCATAATTATTTTTTATATTTGATTTTTTAATCAAACCTTCAAACGGCATCTGTCCTGCGGCTTTAATCACCATATCCACATCGAGGCTCAATGTTTCGCCTGTTTCAATCGGCGCACGTCTGCCCGACACATCGGGTTCTCCGAGTGTCATCTTATTGCAAATCAATGTTTTAACTTTGCCTTTTCTGCCTTTTATCTCTTTGGGCGATGCCAAAAAAACAAATTTACACCCATCTAAACGGGCAATATCCAGCTCTGCATCTGTACACGGTTTTTCATTTTCTGTCCGCCGATAGACGATAGTTACTTCCGACGCACCAAGTCGTTTTGACTGCGTTGCAGCGTCTATTGCTGTCATACCCAAGCCAATTACGGCTACTTTATCACCTACGGCAATGGTAGGGAGGGGGTTGGTTCTGAGATTGTAAATAAATTCTATGGCATCTACCACGCCGCCCAAATCTTCGCCTTTTACACCCAACGAACGGGCAAGACCCACACCAATTCCGAGAAAAACAGCGTCAAAATCACGTTGCAAATCATCTAAAAACACGTCTTTTCCGAGTGCCGTATTGTATTTTATGTCAATACCACCGACGGACGTAATCCAATCTACTTCTGCTTCGCAAAATTCGGGTGTTACTTTATACGCCGCTACGCCGTAAGTCATTAATCCGCCACCGCGTGCTTGTTTTTCAAGAATCGTCACCTCCACACCTTCCAATGAGAGGGCATGAGCGCACGCCAAACCCGCAGGACCAGCACCCACTACGGCTACTTTTTTCCCAGTTGACGGTTTTCGGTCATACAATTGCCATTTTTCTTTAATCGCTTTTTCCGTCGAATAACGTTGCAAACGGGCAATATTAATGGGTTTTTCGTGCATCAGATTAAACACACACGCGCCTTCGCACAATTTTTCGACAGGACAAACACGGCTGCACCCCGCGCCCATGATGTTCGCATCAAATATTGTTTTAGCCGAGCCTTTGACATTATCGGTCGTGATTTGACGGATAAACATCGGTACATCAATACCCGTTGGGCAGCTTTTCATGCAGGGAGCATCGTAGCAAAAAAGGCAGCGATTAGCCTCCACAAGTGCGCCATCGGTTGTTCCAAAAGGTGGGTGAATATCTGAGAAATTAGCCGCGTATTCGGCTTCTGTTAGACGGTTGTTTGCTATGGACATAATATGTATATTAAAATTACTTAGCCACGCTCGCTTCGCTCACTGAAAAGAGGAGAGGTGGTTCATTTTTCGGGCTTTGCCCGAAAAAATGAACCACCTCTCCTCTTTTGCGAGCGAAGCGAGCAATAGACCTCAGCAGTCATTTTTATTAACTCATCCACCCTGAACGGCTTTCAGGATTCCATTTAGTCGTTGTTTTTTTCATTTTTGTCCAAAATTCAATAGAACTTTTGCCTGTAATATCGCCCACACCAAAGCGCGAATCGTTCCAACCACCAAACGAAAACGGCTCGCGTGGAACAGGAACACCGATATTGACACCGACCATACCCGCGCTTGCTCGCTCAATCACATAACGGGCTGCGCCGCCGCTTTGCGTGAAAACTGCTGCCGCATTGCCATAAGGATTGGCGTTTTCGATGGCAAGGGCTTCGTCTAAAGTATTGGTACGCATGATGGAAATAACGGGTCCAAAAATTTCTTCTTTCGCGACAGACATATCGGGTGTTACGTAGTCAATGACCGTTGCACCGACATAAAAACCGCCTTCTTTGCCTTCAACCACCGCTTTTCTACCGTCAACGAGGATTTTTGCGCCCGCTTTTTCGGCTTCTGAAATATATCCTTCGATGCGCGTTTTGGCTTCTGCTGATATGACAGAACCGAGATTTTTACCCAATTGCATCTTTTTAGCATCACTGCAAATCAAGTCAATAATAGGGTCAACCGCCCCAACGCCAAGCATCGCAGACGCCGCCATGCAACGCTGTCCCGCACAACCCGACATGGAAGCCACAACATTTGAAGCCGTCATAGACGGATGTGCATCGGGCAAAACGATTAAGTGGTTTTTTGCCCCGCCAAGCGCAAGACACCGTTTGAGGTTGGACGTGGCGCGGCGATAGACGATTTTAGCCACTTTTGTTGAGCCAACAAAAGAAATCGCCTCAATATCTGGGTGGTCACAAATCGCTTCCACAAGGTCGCGGTCTCCATTAACGATGTTAAAAACGCCATCGGGCAAACCCGCTTCTTTCAGCAATGCCGCCAAGCGGTGGGTACTGAGGGGTACTTGTTCGGACGGTTTTATGACCATAGTATTGCCCAAAACCAAAGCATTAGGAACTGTCCAATTTGGCACCATTGCAGGAAAATTGAACGGAACAATTGACGCAACCACGCCGATAGCAAAACGCTCCGTCCGACATTCAACGCCTTTTGAGACTTCCATAATTTCACCCGCAATCATTTGAGGCATCGCGCAAGCAAATTCAGTCAATTCAATACTTTTTTCAACTTCTGCTTTTGCTTCGTCGTAGGTCTTGCCGTTTTCTTCTTGAACCAAGTGCGCCAATTCCTCTAAGTTCTTTTCCAACAAAGTTTTATAACGAAAAAAAACTTGAACACGCTCTTTAATCGGCGTTTTTGACCAGCCCTCAAAAGCCGCTTTTGCCGCACTAACAGCAGTATTTAAGTCTTGGGTATTTGACATCGGAACAGTTGACAACAGACTGCCATCAATAGGGGAGAGGACATCAATTTTGCGTTTTGAACCGCTTTTTACGTTTTTTCCACCTACGTAGTTGGTCAACGCAGGATATTTCATTTTGTTAATGGCAGACATTTTTCAGTTTTTAAAATTAAGTGGTGCGACCTTAAAATCGCGTTACAACTAAACACCCACACTCAAAGTTAATAGAATTATTGTTTTTGGGGAAATTATTTTCTATTTTTTTGGTACTTTCGTAAATTTAGTAGGTGTAAAATTTGAAACCATACATAAAATCTAAACTGCTGGTTCTCGCGCTCGCTTCGCTCGCGAGAGGGGGAGAATGTGGTTCATTTTTCGGGCTTTGCCCGAAAAAAACCTCCGCGCCGCCGAAGGCGGCGCGTTTTAAGGCACTACCACAAAACTTAAGTTATTACGAATATGTGCCAAAAATGCCGTAGGTATGACCAATTTTGTAGAGGCGGATTCTAACCCACCGAAAAAGTAAAACAGATAAGTTAAGAGCTGTAGGAAACGATTGAAGTTGTTCCCCTAAAAGACGAAAACGATTGCTGCACAAGGCAGCAACCGTTTTGGTTAAAGTGTAGTGTAAGATTGTGTTAGAGAACTAATTAGTTTCTCTTTTTGGTGTTCAAAGCAGCTGATAAGTTTTGTCCCGTAACCATGCTAATGTTAGACATAATGTCTTCGATTTTAGTTTGTTTCGGGTCGTAGCTGATAGCCAAAACACGCTTATCGCCATTCCAGTCAATATCCAAAACACCTTTTGAGTAAACAGCTTTTGCTGCTTTCTTGTCGCTCAAATCAATTTTGAACGCTTCTTTAACGTCGAAATATTCAGTAATAACGGCTTGTGCCTTAACAGATTGCGCAGCAATCAACATGATAACTGCCATAGCGGAACGTAGGAACGTTGCTTTCATGATGTATTATTTTGATTAAATAGTTATGAAAATAAGTAAAAATAATTACGCATTGGGACGGACATACTTAGTACAGTATGATTGAATCCGTCAAGGTGAGTTTTTGTGTGCGTTATTGTTTGGTGTGTATTTATGATGCAAATATGCAGACGTGAGAAGGTTTTAAAGGACAAGAATGCGCTGTTTCGTGACTACCATTTTGTGAATTTAGGCAATAAACAGGATTGCAATAAGATTGAAAAACGGCTTTATTCAGCTTAAAAACGCCTTAAAACGCTTTTTTACCGTATTTAGTTTTTTGAAATGTGAAAACCTTAAAATAAGAACAAAGAGTAAAGTGTGCGTATTTAGTGAAATTTTTGTGGTGGGGTTTTTATGAAAATAACTAACGGATTTAGTAAAAGTTGAGATAGTAACTTGAAATAATAATTGAGCCTTGATAATTTTAGCGGTAGAATTCTAGGAGGATTTTAAACCCTCCAAGAGTTTTTGCTAAATTTTCAATGCGTATTCAGAGGCAAACCTCGCTGCTGAAATTCTGTCCAATTGAGGTATTCATCGCCTTTACGTTGCTCAACCATTTCGATACAGTTTTCGACAGGGCAGACCAATTGACATAAATTGCAACCCACACATTCGGGTTCATTGACCGTGTAGGTATTATAAGGTGTCCCTTTTAGTAAATTTATGGCTTGATGACTTGTATCTTCGCAAGTAATGTGGCATAAGCCGCAATGAATGCATTTAGATTGGTCTATTTTGGCGACTATGTGGTAATTCAAATCCAATTTTTCCCATTCGGTTACTTTTTTTACGGATAAACCAATGCAATCTTCCAATTGCGTAAAGCCTTTTTCGTCCATCCAATTTGACAAACCGCTTGTAAGGTCTTCGATGATTCTAAAACCGTGTTTCATTACTGCGGTGCAAACTTGCACGTTTGTTGCACCGAGCAAAAGAAATTCGGCAGCATCTTTCCAATCCGTTACACCGCCAATACCCGAAATCGGTACATTTTTGAACAAAGCATTTTTAGTCAGCGAATGAAGCATTTTCAACGCAATAGGTTTTATAGCAGGACCACAATAACCACCATAAGCTGATTGACCACCCACATTGGGACGCACTTCAAAAGTATCCAAATCCACGCCCGTGATGCTTTGAATCGTGTTTATCAAAGACAAGCCATTTGTTCCAGCCTCCACAACTGCCTTTCCTGCGGGTACAACTGAATGAACATTGGGTGTCAATTTTGTCAAAACGGGAATTGTCGCCCGTTCCATAACCCATTCTACGACCATTCGGGCAATTTCGGGGTCTTGCCCGACGGCTGCACCCATGCCGCGTTCGGTCATGCCGTGCGGACAGCCAAAATTGAGTTCAATGCCGTGTGCGCCCGTATCTTCGACTTGTTTTATCATGTCGTGCCACGCCGCTTTGTTGTTGTCTGCCATTAGCGAGACGACCATAGCGCGGTCGGGAAACTCTTTAAGACATTCACGTATTTCTTGGAGATTTATACTGAGGGGTCTATCAGAAATGAGTTCGATGTTGTTGAAACCCATAATCCGTTTGCCGCCATAATTTACAGCCGAATACCGCGATGACGTGTTTTTGACTTGCGTGCCGAGTGTTTTCCAGACCACGCCGCCCCAACCCGCTTCAAAAGCACGGAGGACGTTTATTTTTTTATCCGTCGGCGGTGCAGAAGCCAACCAAAACGGATTGGGTGACTTGATGCCGAGTATTGTAGATTCTAAATTTGCCATTTTTTTATCACTCAGTGATGCCTATTGGGAATTGCGTTTTTTTTCTTAGTGTAGAAAATCGTTTGCCTGTTTCTTGTGAGTTAATGAGGATTAAACTGTTTTGTTCAATTATATGTAGAGCCTTAGATTTTGAACCACTCTTGAAAAGGATTTCTTCCTCATTGTCAAAGGAAGTAAAACCAAATTTAGCAAGTTTTTCAATAGCGTTACCATTTTTAGAGGAAATAATTAAGATAATTTCTCCAAAATCCGTTCAGCCTACGACTCTGCGTAACATCAGTTTCTAAAATTTTGAAACCATACATAAAATCTAAACTGCTGGTTCTCGCGCTCGCTTCGCTCGCGCGAGAGGGGGAATGTGGTTCATTTTTCGGGCTTTGCCCGAAAAATGAACCACCTCTCTTCCTTTTGCGCGAGCGAAGCGAGCGCAAAAGTGCCTTTTAATGCGTATTTTGAATTTATGTATGGTTTCAAATCTAAAATATTAAACCCTAACCCGACACTATTAATATGAAGGACTACTTAGCCATGTGACTATTGCTTGCACAATGACGATAGAAGAGGTAGTTCATTTTTCGGCGAAGCCGAAAAATGAACCATATTTCCCTCTTTTTGCGAGCGAAGCGAGCAATAGGTTAAGCAATAGCGTTTAGTTACGAAACCTTTTACTTAATCACAAATTTTTTAAAAAAATCTTCTTTGTAAGCCGAAGAAAAAGGTAGGGACTTTCCGTTTATAATGATTTCTGATTCACTAAACTCTTGTATTTTTTGAGTATTGACGACGAAAGAACGATGAGTACGCACGAGTTTGTCGTGGTTAAGTCGTTCCTGTACGGTTGTCAAGGTCATGCGAACGATATAACGATGCTGGATTGTTTGAATATATGTATGGTTACGGTCGGCTTCTAAATACAGCAATTCAGATTTGTTGAGTTTAACAAACCGATAGTTTTGTTTAATAAAAATAGCGTCCTCAATTTGTAAAATCACATCAGCACCAAGTTTTACTTCATTTGCCGAGAGGTTGTTACTATTTTTCTTCTCAATTACTGTTTTATACTGAGGGGGGATAATTCGGTTAGAAAAAGTATTAAATGCCATTTCAAGACTGATTCGTAGGCTACGCTCATCAAAAGGTTTGAGCAAGTAGGCAGAAGGATTGGTTTTTTTTGCCCTATCTACTGTGCTACTATCGTCTTCAGCAGTTAAATAAACAACAGGAATTGCGCGAATAGCATTGAACTGATTGACTGTTTCGATGCCATCAACTGCTCCTTCAATATTTATGTCCACTAAAGCCAAGTCGGGTGCATACTTCTTAAACGATGACAAGGCTTCCACACTCGAAGTAGCGCAATCTACTACGTCATAGCCCCACTTAGTGAGCATAGTCTCAAGAACACGGGCAACTATCTTTTGGTCTTCTACAATTAATATTTTTACAGATTTCATTTTCTCGTATGATTACAGATTTACTAAAGCATTGAACAAGGAACTGAACAAAAAGTTAACCAAGTTTATCAATAATAAGGTGTAATTATTTAACCATTTGCCTAAACTACTGTACACTTTTGCTCGCTTCGCTCGCAAAAGAAGGGAAGGTGGTTCGTTTTTCGGACTTTGCCCGAAAAACGAACCACTTTTCCCCCTTTTTTGCGAGCGAAGCGAGCAAAAAAGGATACGATAAAAAAGTGTATAGTAATTTACCATCTGCCTATTGCTCGCGCAGCAACGGGAGAAGAGGGGGTTAATTTTTCGGCGAAGCCGAAAAATTAACCCCATTTCCTTCCTACGCCAGCAAAGCGAGTGCGTGGTTAAAGTAGTTTCAATAAGGTATGATACATATTATACAGTATTGTGGTCGGATACAAAAATATAGGTTTTGGCATACTCAATTAAACTTTTGGGTAACAATCGCAAATTTAGTCTTATTTAGTTGCCCCATATTTGCACCATAAAAAGTTGATACGGCGTCGCATTAATGATTTACAATTGAAATTTCGTTTTGCGTACCGCTTAATTCTTATGAGAGATTTCAGCTTCAAGATGTCAAATTTCAGACGGCGATAAATTTATTTTTAATATTTCGCAAAATAAGATTTGGTACTTTATTTACTTCGCGTTTCTTAGATAGCAACACTTACAAGATTTAGGATACGAAAGTGTGGTTTAATATCACAAAGTAATCTGTGAATGATTATGATTATTAAATCGAGGCGCAAAAAAATAGCAGATAAGTATGTCTGCCTGCATTGCTTATTAATCAGAGGCTTTGTCCTCAAACATAAATTTTATTAATTTTTTTTAATATTTTAAACTACTTGAGAAAATGAAAAGTACACAAAAGTTGTCAACATTGACGGACGTAACACCTATTGAAAACGCAGAAAACGTAAAAGGCGGATTGCTCGGCTTACTTTTTGGCGGTCTTTTTGGCGGATTTGGCGGTGGTGCCAGTAACACCAACACGACTACCGTTGTTGTCAATAACGGTGGAGGCCGTAGCAGAGGCGGAAGTCGCAGCAGAGGCAGAGGTCGCAGCCATAGCGGTAATACTGGTGGAGACCAGTGCGGCTGTCAGTAAATTCAATCAAAATTATTGCTAAGTATTTTAAAAGTAATAATTCCGGTTATCCTTTTTAGGCGTCCTAAACCATCAAACACCAACCTATATTTGATTTCTTAACAAGAAAATGAAACGCATTCATTTAATACGAATTTTTTTTAATTTTTTAACATTTTAAATTACTTGAGAAATGGAAAGTACACAAAAGTTGTCATCATTGACAGACGTAACACCTATTGAAAACGCAGAAAACGTAAAAGGCGGATTGCTCAGCTTACTTTTTGGTGGTCTTTTTGGCGGCTTTGGCCGTGGTGGTAGCAGCAATAGCAATACTACTACTGTTATTGTCAACAACGGCGGTAGTGGTAACAACGGCGGTCGTGGTCGTGGTCGTGGTCGTGGTCGTGGTCGTGGTCATAACAACGGTTTCTGAGACAATGGTGCTTACAACCGCTAACTAAAACTGCCGCAAAACTTTAATTACGGCATCGTTTTATGTTGTGCAATCAAAGTGTCGTTAAGGCACTAACTGCAAACTTGTCCCGAATCTCCTAACAAGGAGGTTCGGGCTTTTTATTTTTACATAAAAAATTTACGTAGTTAATGTAAAATTCCTTTAATTCGTGCCTTCTTTTATTAGTTAAAAAAATCAGAGATGCGAAAAATTAGAATGGGCATGGTCGGCGGTGGCGAAGGTGCGTTTATTGGCGGCGTTCACCGCATGGCGGCGGCTTTAGATGGACAAATTGAACTCGTGTGCGGGGCTTTTTCAAGCGACCCCGCAAAGTCTAAACGCTCTGGTGAAGCCTTATTTTTGCCCGAAAACCGCGTTTACAACAGCTTTGAGGAGATGATTCTCAAAGAAAAAAAATTACCTGCGTCAAAACGCATGGATTTTGTCAGTATTGTCACACCGAATCATGTTCACTTTCCACCCGCTAAAATGGCATTGCAAAATGGTTTTCACGTTGTGTGCGACAAACCTTTGTGTTTTAATTTGGAAGAAGCGGTAGAATTAGAAAAATTGGTGGCTCAAACGGGCTTGTTATTCACCTTAACTCACAATTACACGGGTTATCCGATGGTCAAACAAGCCAAAGCGATGGTGAAGCGCGGTGATTTTGGAAAAATTCGGAAGGTCGTGGTCGAATATCCGCAGGGCTGGCTGTCCACTTTTTTAGAGAGCGTAAACTCAGACAATAAACAGGCGGCTTGGCGAACAGACCCGACAAAATCGGGTATTGTTGGCGCAATGGGCGATATTGGTACACACGCTGAAAACTTGGCTGAATACATCACGGGCTTAAAAATTACCCGCCTTTATGCCGACTTGACCACCTTTGTAGATGGACGTTTGCTCGATGATGATGGTTCGGTTTTGTTGGAATTTGAGGGTGGCGCGAAAGGTATTTTGTTTGCTTCTCAAATTTGCGCTGGTGAAGAAAACAATTTGAATATTCGGGTGTATGGCGAAAAAGGTGGTTTGCATTGGTTTCAAATGGAGCCTAATTCCTTGATTACCACATGGTTGGATAAACCAAAAACGATTATGCGCACCAATGGAAATGGTGCGTTGCCAGAATCTTTGGCGCACACGCGCATACCTGCGGGACATCCTGAAGGCTACTTGGAAGGTTTTGCAAATCTCTATCGCAATTTTGCGAAACAAGTTCAAGCACGTTTGGCAGGAGAAGTCGCTGACCCAATTTTTGACACCCCCTCAGTATCAGACGGTGTGCGCGGCATGAATTTCATCTACAAAGTTGTAGAATCCAACACGCAACGCCATTGGGTAAATATGTAATTTTTTTCGTAACTACTTGGCGGTGCGCTCGCTTCGCTCGCAAAAAAGGGGAGTGTGGTTCGTTTTTCGGGCTTTGCCCGAAAAAACGAACCACACTTTCTCACTCGCGCGAGCGAAGCGAGCGCGTGACTAAGTAATTACGTTTTTTTCATTTTTATGTATCATTACATTTGGTAAATACGTCAAAAGTCGTACTTTGCCGAATATTTATTGGTTAACGTATTCTGTCATCAAATTTTTATAACTATCGCAAAATTTCTACAAAATGATTAAGGACATGATTCAGACTCAATACGAGTCTGACTGCCAACGGATTTACCACCTGTTGCAGACTGATTTTACGTCGTTGCCTAAAAACATAGACCAAGACGAAATCGTGTGCGAGTTGGTAGAACTCTACGAAAACATTTATTATCCTATGTACGAAGCTGAAGCAGCGTAAATAAAAACAAATAAATAGATTACATCGTTCACACTTTAACTTGTAATTCTATCATTTGGATAATTAAATGGACAATAAAAAAGCCGCTTGAACATTATGTTTAAGCGGCTTTTTTATTGAGTAAAGGATTTAGTTTTTCAAATTTGAACCGCTTCGTAATTACTTAGCCTATTGCTCGCTTCGCTCGCAAAAGGGGGGAATGTGGTTCATTTTTCGGGCAAAGCCCGAAAAATGAACCACATTCCCCCCTTTTGCGAGCGAACGAAGCGAGCGCGGCTAAGTTTTTACGAATTAACCTACTAACTCATCAACCACTTCTTCCAAAATATCAAGTCCACGTTTCAAATCTTTATCCGTAATCACCAATGGACTCAATGTGCGAATCACATTACCATTTACCCCTGCCGATATGACAATCAAACCGCGTTCATTGCATTTGGCGATGATTTTTTTGGTTAAATCTGCGTCGGGTTGGTTTAAATCGCCATTTTTGACGACTTCAAATGCCAACATTGCACCCAAACCACGTACATCACCGATAATCTGTGGATGCTTTTTCGCCATTTGTTTAAACCGTTTCAAGACTGCTTTGCCGACTCGTTGACCATGTGCATTGATGTCAATGTCTTCCATGTATTTAATTGTCGCCAAAGCTGCAGCCGAACAAACGGGATTTCCCGAATACGTGCCGCCAATTGTTCCCGCATTGATGCCGTCCATAATATCGGTTTTGCCAATCACACAACCAATTGGCATACCCGAACCCATACTTTTTGCCCAGGTTGACAAGTCGGGTTCAACGTCAAAATGTTCGTAAGCTGCCCAAGTTCCAGTGCGTCCAAAGCCCGATTGTACTTCATCGAGAATCAAGACAATGCCTTTTTGAGTACAGATTTTACGCAATTCTTGCAAATATTCTTTTGAGACAACGCCAAAACCACCTTCTCCCTGTACAACTTCAATAATCACCGCCGCTATTTGATTGGCAGGGACTTGTGTATTGAAAAATTTGTGCAATTCTGAAATATGGTGCGCCGCAAATACCCCCTCAGTATTGAACAGTTTTTTATCACTTGGCGAAAAATACGGATAGGGCAGACGATACACTTCGGGTGCGTAAGGACCACAACCGACTTTGTAGCCGACCTTCGATGTCAGCGTCATTGCCATCATGGAGCGACCGTGAAATGCACCTGAAAAACAAAGAATCGCATCGCGCCCCGTTGCTTGACGGGCAATTTTGACAGCATTTTCAACGGCTTCTGCACCTGTATTGGTCAAAAATACTTTTGTACCCGTGCCTCCGTGTGGAAAAATATCAACTAATTTTTGCGCCAGCTCAAAATACACATCGTACAAAGCAACGTTGAAACAGGTGTGAATCAATCTTGCCGCTTGTTCTTGAATCGCTTTCACAACGGGTTTTGGGCAATGTCCTGCGTTTAAAACGCCAATACCACCCGCAAAATCTATCATTTCACGACCGTCTGCATCGGTGATAATTGCGCCTTTTGCATGAGCCGCGCTTGCGGGACTGAATACGCCGAGGGCGTTTGGAACGAGTTTTTTTCTTTTCTCAAAAAGAATGTCGGTGTTGGTCATATTTGTTTTTTTATTGTTTTAATCTGCTATTAGAATCGTTTTCCAATTCATAAATTCTTTCAATCCATAAGCGGACAATTCCCTTCCGTAACCCGATTTTTTAACGCCACCAAAGGGTAAACGTGAATCAGACCGCACCAAGTTATTGACAAAAACATTGCCCGATTCAATTTGTCGCGCCACTTTGTAGCCACGTTCCAAATCTTTTGTCCACACGGCAGCCGCCAAACCATAACGGTGATTATTGGCAAGTTCTATGGCTTTTGCTTCATTTTTTGCGGGAACAATGGTTGCCAATGGACCAAAAGTTTCTTCATCGAAAGCCGTTACACCAAACTTCACGTTGGTAAGTAAGGTAGGCTTAAAATGGCAATTGTCACGCTCACCGCCCAACACTTTTATTGCGCCTTGTTGCGTGGAAATTTCTAACTGTTTGGACAATTTTTCCGCCAAGTCCAAGCGTGCCATTGGACCTAAATGTACTGAGGGGTCAAATGGATTGCCTTGTGTCAAAGCCGCAATGTTTTGTTGAAAATGGTGGGTAAATGCTTCACGCACAGCATCTACCACAATAAAGCGTTTGGCACAAATACAGGCTTGTCCCGCGTTCATCATACGCGATTGAGTAGCTATTTTTGCCGCTTTTTCTACATCAGCATCGGCTAAAACGATAAAAGGGTCAGAGCCGCCAAGTTCCAAAACCGTTTTTTTGATGTGTTTACCCGCCAATGCCGCTACTGCCGAACCAGCATATTCACTACCCGTTAGAGTTACACCTTGCACGATATTGGCTTCAATGATACGTTCAGTTTGGTGGGTATCTATGATAAGTGATTGAAAAACCCCTTCTGGAAAACCTGCTTCGGTAAAAACAGTTTCAATGGCTGTTGCGCAGCCAAAAACATTGGGTGCGTGCTTCAAAATGGTCACATTACCACCCATAATTGTCGGGGCAGCATAGCGTAAAACTTGCCAAAATGGATAATTCCACGGCATTATGGCGAAAATACAACCAATGGGGTCAAACGCAATCGCGGCTTTATGTCCCTCAATCGGGATTTTTTCATCGTGTAACATTCCCTCTGTATTTTGGGCAAAATACGCCACATGACCCGCCGTTTTTTCAATTTCTGCTCTTGATTCCCCGATGATTTTGCCCATTTCAATTGTCATCAGCGTAGCGAGTTTTTCACTATCACGGCGCAAAATAGCGGCTACCTTGTGCATCAAAGTAGCGCGTTCGGCGAAACTTGTTTTTTTCCACGACTTGAAAGCCTTCGCCGCTTTATCGAGTTTTTTTTCGATTTGACTGTCTGAAAGCGGCGCGTATTCTGCAACCGTTTCAAGGTTAAATGGGTTAATGGATTTAAAAATCATTGATGTTTTTTTTAAATTTCAAAGTGCAATAAATTGATTTTTAACATTTTGAAAAATAGGATTAGGTACTTTCGGCAATTTTGCTTGTGAGTATTTGGAGCAGTTACCCCCTCAGTATTTTGGCAATTTTTAACTGAAAACAACCTGAAATTGCGGCACAACTTCCCAAAAGTTTGTAAGTTTTTGAAAGTTTTACGCAAAAGCTTTATTTTCGCGCAAATATAAAAAATAGACCCGTTAAGTTTACAAAAACTTAACGGGTCTATTTTTTACAACACTCCTCAGTATCTTTCCTATTTACAGGCATGGGCTGGGGTTTTTCGCCCAATTCCGCCAGTTTTTGTTTTGCTTGGTCTAATTGCAATTCAATTTTACCAAAGAGTCTATCCACTTCATCTTCTGCGTCCATTTCTTAAGATAATTCCCTTTATTTGCACTTTGATTTCACATTAAAATTGAACGACTTATGCAATTGTCTCAAATAAATATTTTTCCCGTCAAATCCTTAGATGGTTATTCGCCCAATAGTGCAATCGTCGAAAAACGTGGTTTGCAACACGACCGCCGTTGGTTGATTACTGAACCCGATGGTACATTTATGACGCAACGTACTCATACTAAAATGGCACTCTTGAAGGCAGTAATTGAAGGACAGTTTTTACGTATTTTTGAAAAGAACGATCCCGAAAATTGCCTAAAAATTGCCATAGATACTGAGGGGTCAGATAAAGAAGTGCAAGTGTGGGACGACACCATTCAAGCAAGTCAAACAAATGACGAAGCCGACGAATTTTTGAGTGATTTTCTTGGAAAGTCTTGTACATTAATGAAAATGAACGATAGATATGACCGCAGGGTAGATGAAGATTATAATTTAGGGAATGATATTGTGAGTTTTGCCGATGCCTATCCTTTCCTCATTATCGGTGAATCTTCGATGGAAGACCTCAACCAACGTTTGGGCGTACCCCTCAGTATTCGGCGGTTTCGGACGAATTTTGTGTTTTCGGGTGGCTTACCTTTTATCGAAGATACATTCAAAAATTTCCGTATTGGAGAAGTGGATTTTGTGGGTGTAAAAAAATGCGCCCGTTGTGTTTTGACTACCCGCGACCCCGATAATGGTGTAAAAGGACGTGAGCCTATGGCTACTTTGCAAACGTATCGCTCGCATGGAACGAAGATTTTGTTTGGGCAAAATGTGGTGTTTGATGCGCAAAAATGGAATTGGGCGTGGCAGCCAGAGGTAAAAGTGGGCGACGCGCTCACTCAAGGGTGAGCCGCAACCCACGTATCGCCATCTTCAAAAAACTCTCGTTTCCAAATAGGTACGGTTTCCTTTAAGGTATCAATACAAAATTGACAAGCGGCAAAAGCTGCTCCCCGATGTGCGGCACTCACGGCTATCACAACAGGCACTTCGCCTATGCCCAAAACACCTGTTCGGTGGTGAATGGCTATTCTTAAAACGGCAAATTCGGTAGTGGCACGTTCCGCTATTTTACGCATTTCGCGTATCGCCATTGGTGCATAAGCCTCAAATTCAAGGCGAATGACGGCTTTTGATTGGGTTTTATTGCGGACAGTGCCAATAAAAACCACTGCACCACCTGCTGCATCGGTCTCAACGAAGGCTTCGCAGTCGGGAATACTGAGGGATGTCGTTTTGAGTTGAATATCTATCATTTTTTTAATTGTCAATTTTTGTAGTTAGTTAGCCACGCTCGCTTCGCTCGGGTGAGTAGAGAAGTGTGGTTCATTTTTCGGGCTTTGCCCGAAAAATGAACCACTTTCCCCACTTTTGCGCGAGCGAAGCGAGCGCGTTGCCAAATACTAACCCATTTTTTATCCGCCGCTGACGGGTGGAATTAATGCAATATCATCGTTTTCTTCAATAATGGTGTCGTCATCGCCGTATTCTTCGTTTACAGCAATTAATAACGACGATAAATTGCCAAAAGTAGGGTAGCGGTCGAGCAATGTTTGTTTGAGTTGCGCGACGGTTGTGCCTCGGGCTACTGTAAAACTAAACGTTGAGCCGCCCACAATATCGCGGGCAATGCCGAATGTTAAGATTTTTAAATTCATTGTGAAGGAGATTTCAAATTTCAACGAAAAAATCTATAGGGGCGAGCATGTTTTTAAATCAGAAAAATCGAAGATTTTTCTGATTTAAAAACATGCTCGCCCCTAAAAATTACTTTTGGGCGATTTTCGAGCGAAGCGAGAAAGAGCCAGTTTCAAAGAGACGAACTTAAAAGTGCGTCCACAAAATATTTGCGCCAGCGTAAAAAACCAACGCTGCTGTTACTTGTCGGACGTGCAAAGCATTGATTTTCAAAGCACTAAAACGACTGCCTACTTGCCCACCAATGAAAACAGCCAATAGAAGTGATAAACCGAGTGACCAATCAGTGGCAAATCTATGTTGCCAAAACTGACCCGCCAAACCTGCAATAGAATTAGTAAGGATAAAAAAACTTGCCGTTGCTGCGACATTTTTGGGCGTATCCCAACGGCTTAAATTTAAAACAGGCGATAAAAAAATGCCTCCACCAATACCCACAACACCCGATAATAAACCTATTCCGCCACCCAATAGCGCATTTTTGACAGGGCTAAATTCATTGGTATCATTCAGTGAATTTTCTACATTATTTTTTTTTAAAAACATATTCTGCAATAACATTAACAGGGCTGCAACAACTAAACAACAACCCAGCAATAAAAAAAACACCCGTTCTTTTATGGGAGTCATGCCGCCAATAAATGCCAGTGGCACACTTGCCGCAACGAGTGGCAGCATCTTTTTTAAATTGAAATAACCATTTTGCCAATAAATATACGTGCCACCTGCTACTACAATAATATTACACATCAAGGAAGTGGAACGCATAGCGGTCATTGGAATAGCAAAAAGCGATAAAACCGCTAAATAAGAAGAGCCACCGCCGAACCCTACGGAGGCATAGATAGCGGACACACCCAAAAAAAGAAGCGCGAGTTGTAGAGTTTCAGAACACATTTTGGCTAATGTTGTGAATGACAAAAATCAAAACACGAATTAAGGTTAAATTTTTCAAGTATGCAAAACCTTGACTATTTATTTGAGGAGTGGGCATAACCTAAAAACATCGTTTTTTGATTAAAAACAGATGTTTTGCGCGCGCTTCGCTCGCGCAAAAGGGAGGAGATGTGGTTCGTTTTTCGGCGAAGCCGAAAAACGAACCACATTCTCCTCCCTCGCGCGAGCGAAGCGAGCGCGAGATGCAAAAAACGCTTTTAGATTATGCCCATCCCTCATTTAGATTAGTTACTGAATATGAATAGTCTGTACTGTTTTTTGCGGTTCTGTTTTTGGCAAAGTAAGCGTCAAAATACCCGCTTCGTAAGTTCCTTTGATGTTGGTAGCCACAGTGGTTTCTGGCAAAGTGAATGAGCGTTTGAAAGAGGAATAGGTAAATTCGCGGCGCAAATTGGTTCCCTCTGCTTTAGTTTCGCTTTTCTTTTCTGCCGAGATAGTCAAGGTGTTGTCTTCCACATTGATTTTGAAATCTTCTTTAGCCAAACCTGGGGCAGCGATGTCAAGACGGAAATAGTCCGTCGTTTCGACTACGTTTACTGAGGGGGGCATATTTTTCACATCGTCATTGAAAATAGGTGCATTGAACACGTCCGACAACAAACGGTCGAAGTTGCTATGAAAGCGAGGTGTGCCTATTGGCGCGAATGGATTGAATTTAACGAGTGTCATTGTTTTAAATATTTTATAAAAGTTAAACCATAGTCTCCGATTACCAAAGCATGTCAAATTTGTAAATCCAAATTTCCATATCCTTTTCAATGCGGCAGACAGTTCGCTTTTTGCAATACCCGTTCCAATCTATTTTTTAAGTCAAAAAAGGTGAAAAAGTTAAATATTTACTGACATTTTGTCAAATTTATTTAAAAAATACTGACATTTTGTCAAATTTATTTTTAATAGCCTCAAAAACTAAAGTGCTAAACGAGGGATGGGCATAACCTAAAAGCGTTTTTTGTATCTCGCGCTCGCTTCGCTCGCGCGAGGGAGGGGAATGTGGTTCGTTTTTTCGGCTTCGCCGAAAAACGAACCACGTCTCCTCCCTTTTGCGCGAGCGAAGCGAGCGCAAAACATCTGTTTTTAATCAAAAAACGATGTTTTTAGGTTATGCCCACTCCTCAAGTACTAAACACGCTCACCCAAAGGAAACCCACTTAGGGCGATTTTTGAACGAATCGAAAAAGTGCCAGTTGTGCATATTTTTTAGAGTGTCAAAGTAGAAGCGAGTTTTATCACAGGTACGGACTATCCGATTGACTGTGGCTTTTTGACTTTGAACAATTAATAAAGATTTTAAATTCCAGATTTCAAATTTCAAACTGAATCGGCAATTCCACTTATGGGTTACAACTTTCAAAAAGTTGTAAAATTTCGGATTTGAAATTTTTAATAACTCAAAATAACGTTTGTCAAAGCCTTAATATCGGCACTATCATTAAAAACATTGGTAGAAATACGGACAAAATTAGCGCAATTCTATCGCGATGTTCCGCATTAACCAAGCGTGCAAAAAGCGTTTTTAAATGGTCAACATCGGTAAAAAAATCATCTGGTGTAACCGAATACGGACGCATTTTTTGGTTAACACCCGCTACGCCCGCCGCCGCAGTTGCTTTACAAATCGGCGACATGTACGCGCAATTGAGATAATGAACATCGGGTTCAAGGTCAAATAAGTGTTTTTGGCTTGTCATACTAAAAAATTAAGAAATGTTTGAATGTAATAAATCTATTGGGGGCGAGCGTGTTTTAAATTTAAAAAATCGAAGATTTTTTAAATTTAAAACACGCTCGCCCCTTAAAATCTCTCTTGGGCGATTTTTGAGCGAAGCGAAAAAGAGCCAGTGACTTAAACTACTATACACTTTTGCTCGCTTCGCTCGCAAAAGAAGGGAAGGTGGTTCGTTTTTCGGGCAAAGCCCGAAAAACGAACCACTTTTTCACCCTTTTTTGCGAGCGAAGCGAGCAAAAAAAATACAATATAAAAAAGTGTATAGTAACTTGCCAGTGACTATATCAAATCTTATTAGATACTTTTTTTCGTTTAATAAACTGCCCAAATCCCTTTGGTACTAAACATTTGTTTTTATCAATCGCCAATTGACCCCTCAGTAAAACGGACTTTACTTTGCCCGTAGTTGCCCAACCTTCATAAGCTGAATAATCTACGTTCATGTGGTGGGTTTTTGCCGAAATAACGTGTTGTTCGTTCGGGTCAAAAAGAACAATATCGGCATCAGAACCAATGGCAATTGTTCCTTTTTGGGGAAACATACCGAATATTTTAGCGGGATTGGTACACGCCACTTCCACCATTTTATTCAAAGAAATCCGTCCTTTGTGGACACCTTCGGAATACAACAATTCGATGCGGTTTTCAATGGCGGGATGCCCATTTGGAATTTTAGAAAAATCATCTTTACCTTTTAGCTTTTGTTCCCAAAAAAACGGGCAATGGTCTGTCGCAACCACTTCCACAAGTCCTTGATTAATGGCAGCCCAAAGGTGTTCTTGGTCTTTTTTCTCGCGCAAAGGTGGCGACATAACCCATTTTGCGCCTTCAAAATTTGGCTTTTCGTAGAGAGAAGCGTCCAAAATAAGGTATTGAATACAGGTTTCGCCAAAGACTTTTTGATTGCGGTAAGTGGCATCGCGCACGGCATTCACCGCCCCTTCGCAAGTCATGTGGACAATATAAATCGGGCAATTGTTGTAAAAACCAAAGTCTGTAAAACGACTTGATGCCTCCCCCTCAGTAATTTCGGGTTGTGAAAGATAATGATAAACGGGTGTTAATTTGCCTTCGCTGCGGTGTTTGGCAACTAAATAATCTATCATATCACCATTCGTTGCGTGTGCCGTGACCATGCCACCGACACGACGCACTTCTTGCATCAATCCATTCATTTGTCGGTCGTCAATCATCAATGCTCCGCGATATGCCATGAACATTTTGAATGATGTAATACCTTCATTTTCAACGAGCTGTTCAATTTCAGACTTTGTATTGTCGTTAAAATCCGTTACTGCCATGTGAAAAGAATAATCCCCAACGGCGTTTCCTCTTGCCCGTCCCGACCATTCTTCAAGAGCCGAATGAAGTGAATTTCCCTGTTTCTGGAGGATAAAATCAATGACCGTTGTCGTGCCACCAAACAAAGCCGCCCGTGTCCCCGTTTCGTAGCTATCTGACGAATAAGTACCCATAAACGGCATTTCAAGATGCACATGCGGGTCAATACCACCGGGTAAAACAAGCAAACCCGTAGCGTCAATTGTCTTGTCCGCTTTAGTGGTTAGGCGTTTACCGATTGCGGTAATTTTTTCGTCTTCAATGAGTATATCGGCGATAAAATCATCGGAGGCTGTAATAATTCTGCCGTTTTTAATGAGCGTTTTCATTGTATATTTTCCTTTTTTGATTTGTAATCTTGAAAAAAAGTTTTAACTTTGTCCCATGAAACTGAAACGTCTTGGACGTTTGAGCGAGGGACTTCAACTTGAAGGTGCATTCGGCGTCGGTTTCAAAACGTTGTACACTTTAGGGTGTACGGCGTTTTTTTTTATACATTGTTTGGAAAACAAGTGTATTTTTTTTACCACGTTTCTTGACGCGCCTAACATCTTTCACAACGTAATATATTTCGTCAATTTCTTTTTCAAAAATAAACGTTTCAATAACGACCGATTTTGATGTTTTCTGTCTTGGGTCATATCTAATCTCATCCGCTTCTCTAACAATTTTTTCAATCAAAGTAAAATCGTTTTTTGAAATGGCTACTTGTCCAAGTTGCTCTTCTTTTTTAGCATTGCTATGCCGTTCTATCGTATGTTTAATACCATAATTGTCGATTGCAATGATGAAATCAGTCAAGTCAATACCTGTTTTAGACCAGATGATTTCTGCTAAATTTCTTTCGATGCGTGTTATTTCAACTATTTTTAATTTATTTTCTGGATTGTTGAGCGCAAAATCATACAAGTCTTCGATTGTTGTTTCGAGTTCGTTCATCGTTTTTCTCGGTTCTGTTTTATAAAATAGGGTTTTTATTGATGGGGTACTCTCCTTTTAATACGGAGCGAAGGTAAAATAAAATAATAAACTTTACGTACCAAAAAGCGTTGAGATTATACCTTTACAAAATTCTAAAAATCTCAATTAATGAAAAAACTCTTTAAGGTTATCGCTTACTTGCTTTTAACGGTGATAATCGTATTGGCAGCCGCCTATTTTAAGTACAACGACAAACGTCCCGTTGGTATAAAAGGGGAAAAAGCTGAGGCATTGGCTCAAAAAATGATGCAAGCCGTGAACAAATCGGCTTGGGACACGACCCGTTTTGTTAGTTGGACATCGCGCGGTGGCAATACATTGGTCTGGGACAAAACCAACAATTTTGTTCAAGTAGAATGGAAAAAAAACAAAGTTTTATTAGATGCCCACAAACAAACGGGCAAGGCGTGGGAGAACCAAACCGAAGTAACTGACCCTGCCGAAGCCCAAGCATTAATACAATCAGCATATAAAATCTTCATCAATGACGCTTTTTGGCTCAATCCAATTGCCAAATTTTACGACGAGGGCGTAGAACGCAGCATCGTAACTTTGGCAGATGGGCGAGAGGGATTATTGGTATCCTACTCAATGGGCGGTGAGACTCCTGGCGATGCGTATTTATGGTTGGCAGATGCGAACGGTGTACCAACAGCTTGGCAAATGTGGGTAAACATTCTACCAATTGGCGGTTTAGAATTCAGTTGGGAAGACTGGTTGACCTTGCCAACGGGTGCGAAAATAGCCATGCAGCATAAAACAAAATGGGGTGTGGCGATTCCACAAGCAAATGTCAAATCAGCGCAAAATTTGGTCGATTTAGGGGTGAAAAATGATTTGTTTTTAGGGTTGTAGAATTTGAGATTTGAAACCATACATAAAATTCTAAAACGCATAAAAGTACACCTTTGCGCTCGCTCCGCTCGCGCAAAGGGAGAGGGGAGGGTTCATTTTTCGGGCTTTGCCCGAAAAATGAACCCCATTCCCCTTCTCGCGCGAGCGAAGCGAGCGCGAGAAGCAGCAGTTTATATTTTATGTATGGTTTCAAAATTTGAGATATAAACTTCTTAAAAAAATGTATTTTTGCACATAATTTAAAACTAAATTACAATGATAGAATTAGTGCTTCGGCTACCATCGCTTCGCGTTCTTGATAAATTGTTGCCTCTTTTGCAACAAATGAATATTTCTTATCAAACCAGAACGATAGATCCCATTTTAGAGAATGGGTCAAACGACAACGATATCTTTGCTAAAATTCAAAATGGGTTATTAGATTTGCCTAATTTTGAACAGACTATGGTTTCTTTTGATGAAAGTCGTCAAGACAGGCAACTGTATGACCGAGATTAAAACCCTATTTTATTCATTAAACAAAACTATTGAACGCTGTGAGGATTTTAGACAGTAACATTATTATTTACGCTACTCAAAGTTCTTATTCTTACCTTTTTCCTTTACTTCGAGACCCCAATAATTACATTTCGGAAATCACGAAATTAGAAGTTTTAGGATTTCACGGTTTTGATAATACATCAAAACAAATGATGGAATCCTTGTTTAAAAGACTACACATTATTCCTATTGATTCAGCAATTATTAACAAAGCTACAGAATTGCGACAAAGGCGTAAAATGTCAATTGGTGATGCAATTTGGTGCAACAACTGTAATATCTGGTTTTGAACTTGTATCTCGTGATGAAAGAGGGTTTAGCAGTTTAGAAATAACCGTTGTGAATCCTATATTGTAAACGACTTATATAATTACCTTTACTGCTTAAATTTTTTTTAAAATGACGCGACATTTTCCCAGCGAATGGGCGGCGCAAAGCGCGATACAATTTACATTTCCGCACGAAAATTCTGATTGGCAACCCATGATGGACGTGGTTGTGCCGTGTTTTGTTGGCTTGATTGAAGCCGTGACAAAATACCAAAAAGCGATTGTTATTTGCAAAAATAGCGTAGAAACGGCTAAAATACTGAGGGGGGCTAATTTAGAGAATTTGCAATTAATTGAATTAGAATCGAATGATACTTGGGCGCGTGACCACGGTGGTATTGTCGTTTATGAAGACAATAGACCCATTCTTTTGGATTTTATGTTCAATGGCTGGGGCTTAAAATTTGCGGCAAATGACGATAATCTGCTGACGCAAAAAATGTATGATTTGGGCGTTTTTAACGTAGAAAAGATTGAAAAAGCGGGACTTGTATTGGAAGGTGGCGGCATTGAATCTGACGGAGAAGGCACATTGATGACCACTTCCGAATGTCTGTTATCGCCTAACCGCAATCCTCATTTGTCGAAAAAAGACATCGAAAAACGCCTAAAAAAACTGTTCGGGGTGCGCCGAATACTCTGGTTGAATCATGGTTATTTGGCAGGTGATGATACAGACAGCCATATTGACACATTGGCGCGTTTTTGCGATGCCCAAACGATTTGTTATGTGCAATGTTTGGATAAAAAAGATGAACATTACACCGCTTTAAAAGCTATGGAAAAGGAATTGAAGGCATTTAAGAAGGCTGACGGAACGCGGTATAACCTTGTTCCATTACCCATGTCCGCCGCGATTTTTGACGAAGAAGGCGAGCGACTACCCGCCACTTATGCCAATTTTTTAATCATCAATGGCGCAGTCTTAGTACCGACTTATGGCGTGCCACAAGACCAAAAAGCCCTCGATATACTGAGGGGGTGTTTTCCTACTCGTGAAGTTATAGGTTTAGATTGCCGCCCGTTGATTTATCAGCATGGGTCGTTGCATTGTGTAACGATGCAGTTTCCAGAGGGGTGTATTAATTTTTTATAACTTCTTAGTCGCGCTCGCTTCGCTCGCAGAAAAAGAGGAGAGGTGGTTCATTTTTCGGGCTTTGCCCGAAAAATGAACCACATGCTCCGCTTTTGCGAGCGAAGCGAGCAATAGGCTGAAGTAGCTACAACTCAATTACAAAGAAACCCCTCTTTTCCACGGAATAAAATCATCTTGTTGTAAGGCAACTGCTTTTGGAATCACACGCCCCGAAGCCGTTTCAATACAAAACTCCAACATTGCCGCACCCATTTCTTCAATCGAATGTTCGCCAGTGATGATGCTGCCCGTGTCAATATCAATAATATCACCCATGCGTTTTGCCAACGTTGTATTAGTCGAAACTTTTAAAACGGGACAGACGGGATTGCCCGTTGGCGTGCCTAAACCCGTTGAGAAAATGATTAAATTCGTTCCAGAACCTGTCATTGCCGTTGTACATTCTACGTCATTGCCGGGGGTGCAAAGGAGGTTTAAGCCCGCTTTTTTGACGGGTTCGGTGTAGTCCAATACATCGGTTACGGGTGACATACCACCTTTTTTTGCTGCACCTGCCGATTTCATAGCGTCTGTAATCAAGCCATCGCGGATATTGCCGGGCGAAGGATTCATATCAAAACCAGAGCCGACGGCTTCTGCGCGTTGTGCGTAGGTGGTTTGCAAAACAGCAAATTTATCTGCCATATCTTTGGTTTCGCAACGGTCGAGAAGGCTTTGTTCCTGCCCACAAAGTTCGGGAAATTCCGCCAAAACGATTGACCCGCCGAGTGTTACGAGCAAATCTGCCGTGAAACCCATAGCAGGATTTGCGGAAATGCCCGAAAATCCGTCAGAACCGCCACATTTTACCCCAATCGTCAATTTACTGAGGGGGGCAGGTTGCCGTGCTACTTTGTTGGCAATGTGCAAGCCTTTGAATGTATCAACAATGGCGGCATCTATCATTTGTTTTTCCGTTCCGCTTTTTTGCTGGTCAACAATGACAAGCGGCTTGTCAAATTTTGGGTTGCGGCGTTCCAATTCTCGTTTAAATGTTGTAATTTCAGCATTTTGACAGCCCAAACTTAAAATCGTTGCGCCGCCAACGTTTGGGTGATTGACATAGCCCGCAAATAAAGCGCACAACGTTTCAGAATCTTGGCGAATACCACCACAACCGCCTTGGTGCGTCAGAACTTTGATGCCGTCAATATTTGGAAAATGCCGTTCGGGGCTTGTTGAAATCGGTGTAACTGTTTGTAAATCAATAGATTCTATCTCCCCTCTGTTTTTGAGTCCACGCACCAAATCTTGATAATCATTGGTTTTTGCGTAGCCCAATTCTTTGGTCAATGCCTCGTGAATTACGGTAACATTGCGGTTTTCGCAAAACACCAAAGGGATAATAAGCCAGACATTTTGAGTGCCAACTTGCCCGTCGCTGCGGTGAAAACCGTTGAAAGTGCGGTTTTTAAATGCGCTCACATCGGGCGGTGTCCACGTATAATTTTTCGTTTTGGTCGTAAAACCGTGAGCATCGTGTTGGACATTTTTGCGCGTAATGACTGCGCCTTTCTCTATTTTTTGCGTGGCTTTGCCCATAAGGTCGCCGTACATGACAATTTCATCGCCAATATTGAAGGTTTTTAAGGCGAATTTATGTTTTATCTCAACGTCCGTTTTAAGTTTAACCGTTTGATTACCCACGCGGTGTGTCTCTCCCGCACTGAGATTTTGAAGTGCAACGGCTATATTGTCCGATGTGTTAATTTTTAAAGTTTTATTGATTGCCATAAAAAGGATTTCAAATTTAAGATTTCAAATTTCAAAGCGGAATAAATTGATTTACTGATAACGTCAAAATGTTTATTTTAAAGGTTTCCGATGTCATCAAGATTCATAATTTGTTGCAAAATAAAACCTTTTCATCGGCAGATTCAATTGTTTTACACAAACGTTTCCGATTTTTAACTTTTGCTGTAAATCACTTTTCTTTATTACTCACTTTGTTTGAAGGGCGTGTGTCGAAAAACCTATCGGGGCGAGCGTATTTTGAAAGAAAAATCTATGATTTTTCTTTCAAAATACGCTCGCCCCCAAAAAAACGCTTAGGGCGATTTTTGAGCGAAGCGAAAAAGAGCCAGTAAATATTTAACGATTATTTATACCGAGCTACTTATCTTTGCCAAAACGTAAGTACTTAGTCACGCGCTCGCTTCGCTCGCACGGGGAGGGGTTATGTGGTTCATTTTTCGGGCAAAGCCCGAAAAATGAACCACCTTTTTTCTTTTTTTGAACGCGGCTAATTAATTACGCACAACGACGAAAAAAAATGAAAAATCAAAGCGTTACCATAAAGCATATAGCCACCGCGCTCAATATCTCGATTTCAACCGTATCGCGTGCCTTGCACGATGCCTACGACGTGAGTCCTGAGACGCGCAAAAAAGTCTTAGCCCTTGCCGAACAATTGGAGTATAATCCTAATCCGTTTGCCGTGAGTTTGGTCAAACACGAGACTAAAATCATTGGGGTTTTATTGCCCGAAATTGCCACGCCTTATTTTTCGACGATTGTAAAAGGCATACAAGATGTGGCGTACAATGCGGGCTACAATGTCATGTTTTTTATCTCTGATGAATCCTTAGAGCGTGAAAAAATAATTCTTAAAAAATTGTCTGTCAATAGTTTAGACGGATTGATAGCGGCAGTTTCGATTGAAACAACATCTTCTGAGCATGTTCAAAAATTGATGTCAAAAGGCTTGCCCGTCGTCTTTTTTGACCGTGTTTTGGCGGATATAAACACGTCAAAAGTAGTTCAAGATGACTATCAAGGCGCATTCAATGCCACCCTGCATTTGATTCAACAAGGGTGTAAACGAATTGCGCATTTGGCAGGACCAAAAAATTTGGAAAATGCCCGACAACGCGCACAAGGTTACATGGACGCATTGGAACAGAATGGTATGGAAATTAAGAAAAATCTGATAGTGTATTCAAGTTTTTCCCAAGAAGACGGCTTGAGGGACATGTCAAAACTATTGGGTTTGAAGCCCGTTCCCGATGCTGTTTTTGCAGTCAACGACCGAAAAGCGATTGGGGCAATGTTGGCTTTGCGGCGTTACGGCTATAAAGTGCCAGAACACGTTGCGGTCATTAGTTTCGGTAATACGCCCGTTTCTGAGGTAATGACGCCAACACTTTCTACGGTGGAACAAGCTGCTTACGAAATCGGTGCAAAAAGTTGTCAATTGTTGTTTGGTCACATCAAAACACCCAATATTGCGCCGCAAATAGTGGTCATGCCAAGTAAATTGGTGATTCGAGAATCGAGTGTGAAGCCTAAAATAGGGTAAGTAATTAAGCTCATACACTTTTTGCTCGCTTCGCTCGCACGAGGAAGGGAATGTGGTTCGTTTTTCGGGCAAAGCCCGAAAAAACGAACCACATTCCCTTCCTCGTGCGAGCGAAGCGAGCTGCGTGACTAAGTAACTACGTTTTTTTATTCATTTAAATATCTTTAATTTTGACAAGCCTAAAACACACGAAAAAAATCATTCTTTCCAATGCGCCAATTAATCCATTTGGCGAAAAAAATAAAACTGATTTTATGAAAATCTATAAAACCGCTTTGGGGATTTTGGTCAACCACGAAGATATTGTTTTTCATGTCGAATATCTTGATTGGGATACGCTCGTCAATCGGGACGATTTATATGCTTTTTTATTGAAGTTAAAACCCGAGTCGGTGCATTTTTCCGAAGGTATTTTATCGCCGCGCATTATCCGAACACCGATTCTTCGTCAAGAGATTTGGGCGGCAGGTGTTACGTATTTGCGCAGCCGAGGAGCCCGCATGGAAGAAGTAAAAGACAGTGGCGCGTCCGATTTTTACGCCAAAGTCTATGACGCTGAACGCCCCGAATTGTTCTTTAAATCGGCGGCGCACCGTTGCGTGGGCAATGGTCAAGCGGTACATATTCGCAAAGATGCCAAATGGAGCGTACCAGAGCCAGAATTGACGCTTTTTGCCAGTTCCTCGGGCAAAATTGTCGGTTATACAATTGGCAATGATATGAGTTCGCGGGATATTGAAGGAGAAAACCCGTTGTATTTGCCACAAGCAAAAAGTTACGACAAATCGGCGGCGATTGGTCCGTGTTTGTATGTGCCTGTCTCGCCGATTGACCCCGATACTGCCATTGAAATGTCCATTAAAAGGGATAAAAAAGAAGTATTTAGTGGCAAAATTTCGATAAATCAGATGAAAAGAACGCACACGGAATTGATTGAATACCTGTTCCGTGAAATGAGTTTTCCGCATGGCGTTTATCTGATGACAGGCACTTGCTTAGTCCCACCTAATGATTTTACGCTAAAAGTAGGCGATGTTATCAGCATTACAATTGATTGTATTGGCACGTTGACAAATGTTGTCAAAATGAAATAAATCAAAAGAATCATAGTTCAGACAATGGTGTCTAAGTTTTTACATTAATTCAACAATCGTGCGACCATAATGCCCGTATGCCTTTGATGATTTGCCAAATATTCAGATAAAGGCTCATTTGTAACGATGACAAAGCCCAATTCGCTCGACGCATGAAGCAAATGCAAGCGTGTCCCTTGCCAATAAGCGACACCACAATGGGCAACGTCCATGCCATCAGTGGCATTGGTAATTGCCAAAATATCACCGTCTTTGATGCCACTTTCTACCGATGCCAATTTGTCTTTGGGAATGTAGTATTTTTCCCGCGCAGAAAGGTTTTTTTCGACTTGCCGCACGGTGGCGAAAGTTTGTGGTTCAGCCATATTGCCGTAAAATGTATCTTTCTTTGTTGACATGTAATGCACATCTTTGATATAGGTTTCGCCGCCAATTTCGCGACTTACATCTTTCAACAAACCGCGTCTCTGATGCTCATAAATCCAATCCGAAAAATAGTGCATTCTTGCGCCATAATTGACCGTGCCATTGCGGTAACGCAAACGGCGCATATTGTCTCTAAAGTCTTCATAACTCGGTGACGACATGCGTTTTGTTTGTGTCAATGCCAATGAATATTCTATAAAAGTTTGACAATCAAAGATTTCTAAATCAATGAATAAGACTTCACGCCCGGGTTTTTGCAAGCGTACTCGCCCGTTGTCATCGGCAACAGCGTCATTGCCCGCACGGATAAGATAGGCGTCATGTCCCATAAAATGCTTTGACATGTCTGTAAAATTCTCCGCTAAAGTGGCGGTGACGCCCACTTCTTGCAAGGCATTTTCATAAATTCTTTGGTTCGGTGATTTCGTTTTTGGGCCAGTTGGAGCTGATTTTACTGAGGGGGTCGGTTTTTGTTGTGGTTTTGGTTTAGTTTGTTGTGCGGACAATGCCGTAGCACACAATAAGCATAAAAGGGTGAGTGAGACTTGAACTTTGAGCATAAGAACGATTTTTAGTATGGTGAACGAATTATTAATGCAATAAAAAGCAAATTTAAACAGATATTTGTGTCTGTAATAGATTTTTGGTAAATAATCTAAGTTTTGTGGTAGTGCCTAAAAACGCGCCGCCGAAGGCGGCGCGGGGGATTTTTTCGGAGCGAGCCGTTTTTTTTTGAAAATTTGGGCTTTGCCCAAATTTTCAAAAAAAAACGGCTCGCTCCATTAGAATTTTCTCGCGGCGAAGCCGCGTTTTTATACCACAAAACTTTGGTTAAATAAGTAATAGTGCGCATAAAATCTATCAGTGCGAGCGTGTCTTTTTTGCGCGGAAACGTTGCCGTAAATTAAAATAAAACCTAACCTATTTAGGCTTTACTTTAACACCGAATACTCTTGTTTTATCATAATTACTTAGTCTATTGCTCGCTTCGCTCGCAAAAGAGGGGAATGTGGTTCATTTTTCGGGCAAAGCCCGAAAAATGAACTGCTGGTGTCGGTATTCAAAACGACCACTTTCAAATGTTATTTTTTAATAATTCATTTTCTACCTAAAAAAACTAAAAATACGACTAAACACAACAAAGTTGACAAATCCCTTGCTTATCCCAAAAGAATCCCTTTATTTTGTTAGAATTAAACCACAGTTTAACTCATTTTTCCTGTAACAGCCATTACCATTAAACTAACTCTTTGAACATAATTAAAACACGCTTGATTATTTTAAATGTTTTTGACATTTTTTTAATCATTTTAACAAAAATTTGCTATGACTAATAGTATCTTACAGGCTTACAGGCTTACAGGCTTACAGGCTTAATCTTTCCATTCTGAGTTTTTTCTTCTTTCCGTCCAAACGACGCGCTTCCGCGTGTGTCTCTAACAATCAATTTCACAGTCTTTTTGATTTTGCTCTAACTTGACAAGTTAAGGCTCTAATCCCACGTACTTGTTGCTTCAAAGCAAGTATTAGCACATTTAGTATGTACGCATACTGAGGGGTGTGCCATATCTAATTTTTTACGTTGTCTTGAACATTTCTAAAAGCTGTATCGCTTTTGGATAGGCTTTTTTATGCCTAAAACCCATAAAATATACTGAAAAATTGGCGGGTGCGACCATTAACGTGCCTAAAACTACTATGTACCTACTATTAAAATCTTCTTTTCTAACATTAAATCTTTATTTATGAAAGTTCTGATTTTACTTCTTTTTTTCACGGCTTCTGGGTCACTTGCTTGGGGACAAATTTGTAATCTTTCTTACACCTACGATAATGTAGGCAATCGCGTCAAACGGCAATATCTGCTTTGCTTTGGCGGGGGCAATGACGATATGGCGGCTTTGCGCTCTATTGTCAAAGACAATAAACCTTTGCAGAATCTGCAATTATCCAAAGTTGAGTTGAAGGCTTTTCCAAATCCTAACAATGGTGTTTTTGAGGTTGTTATCGAAAAAACACAGGAGAATACAAGCCTCGATATTTATGACTTTTCGGGGCGAAAAGTCAGTACCCAAGCTGTCTTGACGAACACGACTCTTATGAGTGTCAACAATTTGGCAGCAGGCAGTTATATGATTATTTATCGAGATACCGAAAAGGTGTTAGGGCAACTCAAAGTTATTATTGAGTAGGGACTTAAAACAATTATTTACAAAACTTTTAATCCAAAAAAGATGAAAAAATATTTCTTATCGCTTTATGCTTTGCTGCTCTTACTGCACACAATCAAAGCACAAACAGTTCAATACCTTCCTCTTTATGAAGATAATACATTCACACGACCTCTAAACATGGGTTCAACCGTTCCCGTTGGTAGCACGGCGGGGGTGTTAGATGTTTCGGGTTCGGGTAGTGCTTCTTATGCTGTTCCGATTGTTTTGCCACCGGGTACAAAAGGCATGGCACCGACTGTCGGGGTCAGTTACAACAGTCAAGGGGGCAATGGTATGATGGGTATGGGCTGGAGTGTAAGCGCGGCTTCGGCGATTACGCGGACAGGTAAAAACTTCGCCTTAGACAATGTGGTTACGCCTGTCAATTTGGACTATACAGACTTATTTGCCTTAGATGGCAATCGTCTGGAATTAACATCTACCAGTTCTCTTTATGGGGCAGAAGGCTCAACTTATGCCACTAAAATGGAGAGTTTTTCTAAAATACTGGTAACTTCGGAAATCCCATAAATCCGTTAGGATTTACATGTTTCTAGAAAATATAAAGCAAAACGCACATTGAATCCGTAGGATTCATACGTTTGTAAGGGTTAAAAAACGTGCGAATCCTACGGATTCGGGGGACAGTTACTTGATTTTTATTCTACAAACGTATGAATCCGATGGATTCAAGAGATTTCCGAAGTTACCAGAAAATAACGTATTCAAATAGCAGTTTTTTGGTGGAAGCCAAAAATGGTATGAGATACGAATACGGAAAAACAACTGGTACAGTTTGCATGACGGAAGATGGTTCAACAACCATTGCGTGGTATCTCAATAAAGCGTATGACCAATACGGCAACTATATGGAATATGCCTACGAAAAAATCGGTCGCGAAATGCGCATATCCGAAATCAGATATACAGGAAATACGGCGGCAAGTATTCTGCCCTACAATAAAATAAAGTTCAATTATTTGGAACGAGCAGACAAAAAGAACTTATACACTGCGGGTTCTATGCTTGCTTTAAACTCATTATTGACTGAAATCGTCGTCACTACTGAGGGGGGTACTCTTGTTAGAAAATATAAATTCAACTACGCTAAAGATGAATTAAACCATTCTTTTTTGCAAGAAGTTGTAGAATTTGGCAGTAATGCGACTCAATTGTCCTTAAATTCGACCATATTCAAATACAAGAAGCCTGATTTGACGATGAACAAAACGGCGGCTTTGACTTTACCAGCAGGGTACGAAATGGTGGGTACAGGCGATTATAACGGTGACGGTTTGAGTGACATAGTTGCAGTAACTTATACTTATCATACGACAACGCCCAGAGAAATAACGACGATAGCAACGTTCTTGAAAAATTCAGCGGTCAATGATAATGGTTATACGCAAGTTTCCGTGGATTATATTGCGCCCAACAATATTGAGTGGGCTTATGACTTCTATTCTTCGACACCTACCTTGCCGCAAGCGCAAGATTTTGACGGCGATGGAAAAGATGACATTCTTATCTATTTTGTAAATAGGTATGACGGACAAGCAACAGCTTATTACAATATATATTCATTAGATAATGATGGATTGTACCGTAAATGGACTAATAATACATTTGGAACACATACGGGAAAATTGCATCACGATAATCAGGCGGGGATACCAGGTCTTTATTCTGTCATTAACGCACAAAACCAATTTGCCACAACAGGTGATTTTGACGGTGATGGAAAAACCGATATTTTAGCACTCGTGAGACAGGCTGAAGGAGCTATAACCAAACTTGTATTCATTAAGCCTAATAGAACAACACCAGCAAAATCATTTCTTATTGATGATAGTTATTTTTGGAGCGATCAGCAGAATAACCTATTTTCAGCGTCTAACATTGACGCTGATGGCAAATCTGAGTTAATCCTTAGGTATAAACATCCTAATGTGTATGATGCAAGACAAGTAGTGGCTATTAAGCCAAGTGCCACAAGTACACCCGCTGCACCTAAATATACATTTGACAACCTCAGTAATTTTGAGAAAATTTATGTACCCTCACTCGGCAATTTTAAGTTGGGTGACTTCAACGGCGATGGCAATACAGATATTGTTTATAAAAACACGAACAATTCGGTTTACTACGAATTTTCAACGGGGAAAAAATATGTTGCAGGCGCGACAATTGTTTTTGCACCCACTACCTCCAATATTCAAGACTGGAATGTGGGCGATTTTAATGGCGACGGCTTGACCGATATTGTTTGTTCTTACAAAGTTTGTACTTACTACTATCCTTACCCGCAATGTATCACACGACCAGAAGGTTGTGGCGGTGGTACGAATTGTGTCTTATATTTTGATGTCTATTACAGCACGGGCAGTAGTTTTGTCAAAAAAACATACAGCAATTCGTATTATAATAGTAGTCTGGACAATAATACGAGTGGAAACTTAACTATTGCCGACTTCAACGGTGACGGAAAAAGTGACATAATGACCAATCAAGCCAACACGCACAATGTTTATTCGTTTAACCCATCGGGTAACGACTTTTTGTTAGAAAAAGTGCAGAACGGATTTATGCAAACAAGTCAGGTTACTTATAAGTCAATTGCAGAATCTGGAAGTCCTTATGTGCGCAATGAACCTTCTTCTTATCCACTCAATGTCACGAAAGCACCTATCAAAGTCGTTACTGCGCTCACAACCCCGAATGGTATAGGCGGCACAACGACCAGCACTTACAAATACGAAAATGCCCGATTGCACCGTAGTGGTTTTGGCTTTTTAGGATTTGGTAAATTTCAAGTTGATAATCCAGTTCAATACGCACAGGTCATCACAGAAACCGAAGTATTGACCCCTTATCAATCTCCCGTGACTTACTATTTCCCTGTTGTTAAGACTGTAACGAGCAGTCAAGTTCTGGGTAACGTCACACTACCTGTATCGAAAACGACAAATACAAGCAGTCCCACATTCAATGGTACACGCTACTGGATGAAGGTAGATGCAACAACTTCAACGAATAATCCTGGACGGGCGCAACACAAGA
>JAXHNU010000035.1:0-105403 GCA_034520175.1 Saprospiraceae bacterium | reverse complement strand
GTTACGTATTGCTTATAAAGATTTTTTATGCTTCTCCGTTAGCCAATATAGCTTCTCAAGAAGAGCGTCAACATGCGCTTAAAATTCAGTATTTCAAACAATCGCATGTTTCTTATTTGGCTTTTAGAAATCGAATAGAAGCCCTGTTTCAAAGGCGTAATGAAGCAGGAAGCCCTTATGATACCTTTTGCAACCAGCTTTCTACCATTCTTTTAGATAATAATGGTCAAATTAAATTTGAATTTCCTAATTCAAATAATTTAAACCTTAATCTGTTGATTAAAATTGGTTCTGAAATACCTAAAGATATTAGCTTAGTAGGCAGTGGCACTTTACAAATAATTGAAATATTGCTTAATGTACATGAGCAAAAAAGTGAACTCAATATTATTCTTTTAGACGAACCCGATAGCCATATTCACAGGCGTTTGCAAACCAATCTATTGAGTGTATTGAACGCAAGTGAACACACACAAATCTTCATTACAACGCACAATGAAGCCTTAATACGCGATGCACAACCTAATTGGATTTTTCATTTGGAGAAACAACCCAATAAAACATATTACCCTATTGAACGCGATAAAACAGCAAAAAAAGGACTATTATCGTCAGCAAATGTGCCAATTATTCAAACTTTAGGTGGCTACGGTACAGGTTTAGATTTTATCAATGCCTTAGAATCCGACCTTATTTTTATGGTTGAGGGGGTAAACGATGCTTTACGTATCCAAAAAATTCTTTCACTTAGAAATAATGGCATGAGAAAATATGCTTATTGGGTTATGGGCAATGTGGATAGTATTTTTGACCAATTAGGGCATTATAAAAATGTGTTCAGCGAAATTAAAAACGAAAAATCCTTATGGGATAAAACAGTATTGGTTTTTGATAAAGACTTTTTGACCGACAATCAGAGAGAAAGACTTTTGGTACAAATAGAAACCAAAATGAAACTCAAAAAAGTCTATACTTGGCAATCATATAATCTCTTGATGAGTACGTTGTTTTCAGACCTAAACAATTTAAGTCTCATATTACAACGCTTTATCCGTTCAAAGTCTTTGGAAATCGATACTTCTGCTATCTCAGATAAATTAAATGACGCTATGAGAGTACTTATAGAAGAAAAGAAAATACAGATTGAATCTATCGAAAATAAGATGAGGGCGCAATTAGGTAAACAAAATGACAAATTTAAACAATTAGGTTTTCTAAAAGTCATTGAAGGAGATTATGAACTTGGACAAAACCTCAAACCTCAACTGTTAAGATTGTTTGAAATAGAAAACATACACAAGATAATGGTTAAAGAGGATTGTGACTCCGTACTTAAAAAAGTATTAAGTGCTTATAATATTCCTTTTGAGATAGAAGGTAATCAAGAAATCACCACAAACCTTAATACCCTATTTGAGTTTGTTACAACTTCAATAATTTATGATGATTGGAATTTTATCTTTAAGATATAGGTAACTAAACTAAGTTTTGTGGTACTGGGGAGTTTTTTTCGGAGCGAGCCGTTTTTTTTGTTGAAAATTTGGGATTTGCCCAAATTTTCAACAAAAAAACGGCTCGCTCCATTAGATTCTATGCGGCGAGGTTCCGCGTTTTTATACCACATTCCCTCCCTTCAAGACACGGAATGGATATTTTTAGCGCATCAAGGTTACATTTCCTTTAAAAATCAGCACTTTTTTATCCGCGAATTCCACGACTGCCACAAACACGTACACATCGGGCGGCATGGCTGCGCCGTTTGCAGAACCGTCCCAGCCCATTGATTCGTCGTTCAGAGGAAAATCCACGCGTTCAAAAACGGGGTTGCCCCAACGGTTGAAAATGCGGAACGATTGCACACGTTTGACTGAAATATCGCCAAATATTGTAAAATTATCGTTTACAAGGTCATTATTCGGGCTAAATGTTGTTGGAATAAACACATTGCGCGGCTTATCCACTTGAACCACAATTTGGTCAATCACTTCGCAACCAGCAGAATCCCGCGCCACGAGGCGATAAGTGGTGGTTTCTGTCGGCTTTACAATCGTCGTTAAGCAAGTTGAACAACGAATGGAACTGTCTTGGGGTGTCCAAGTCCATTGCTGGTTTTTAGACGTAAAATTCAAGAAACCCGCCAATAAAGTGCTGTCTCCCAAGAGTATCCGACGGTCGCTGCCCAATTCGATGCTGCGGTCGGGTGCTTCTGGCACTTCAACAGATGTTTGAGTACGGCAACCTTTACTGTCAACGACTTGCAAAACCAGAAAACCCAAACGAACACTGTCCAAACGATGCGGTAAAGCGGTAATCGGTATCCGATTACTTTGAAAAATAAGTGTAAACGGCGGTGTTCCGTCTATTATAGAATCGAGCCGAATAGCACCGCGATTGTCCGTAAAACAAGGTGGCGCAATGCCCACCGCGACAAGTCTAAGCGGCGGTGGCTCGGTCAATTGAATAGAATCTTTGACAGAACAACCCGCACTATCCGTCACGACTACTGTATAAATACCCGCTTTTAGGCTGTCAATTTGGCTGGTTTTACCCCCATTATTCCACAATATTTGATAGGAAGAAGGCGCATTTTGTATGCTTAAAATTGTTACACCACCTTCATTTCCACCGTTGCAATTAATTGGTTTAGAAATAGTTAAATTAATTTTCATTGGGCTTGCCGTATAGACTATTTCCGTCACTTTCAGCACTGAATCGCAGCCAAACGAATTGCGCAGACGTAGGGTATCGAAACCCACTTCTTCCAAATTGCAAGAGGTTCTGACAGGTTGCAAGATGGTGTCCACCAAAGATAATTTTCTTTCTCTAATCACTATCGAATCGCAACCAAATTGATTGCGTAGCCTCATTGTATCTACGCCGATATTCAACCTATCACAGGTAGGTATTTGTTGTCGAATCGTATCGGGTTTTCGGAGAATCAAATTGACAATATACGTCGAATCACACCCCTCAGTATTTGTGAAGCGAATCCGCGTTATACCCGCACTTTTTAGCCACTGCCCCGCAATTTGTAGGCTATCACCTTGACACCTTTCGCGGACAAGTGTAAAAGAATCAGTCCGTGCCACAATTTTTGTTGTTATTACAAGCGATTTACAGCCATTAGCCGAAGCTACAACAGCCGTATCTATGCCCACTACTGAGGGGGGGCATACTCGTACAGTCTGACGCCGTGTAGAGTCACCCGCTTTCACGCTTAAAGTCCAGACAAGAATAGAGTCGCATCCATCTATTTTTTTGAGTGAATCGCGATAAGTACCTGCCGTTTTATAATAGATATTGTTAATTCTAAAACTATCACCTAAACAAATATCGGCATTTCGCAGAACGGTTACACCTGTCAAACATCTACAATTTTTAACGTTTATCAGGATACTTGGGGCGTTTGCACAATCATTGTCATCGGTGTATTGATGCTTTATTTCGTGTGCGCCGATACCCGCCCGATTGGGGTAAAATAGCCCGTCTTCTACGCAATTGCTGCAATTAGGTGAAGTGAAAATGCCTCCTGTTGTGGGTGTTCCCACAAGTTTGTAAGGCGCGGCATCGTCGCAAAGCGTATCCATGACGGGCGTAATTGTTACTACTGGTAAAGGGTTTATCCAAATTCTGGTACTACCTGTATCTCTACACCCATTTGCGTCCTGCCCTGCGGCGTAGAAATAATAGTTGGGAGCAGGTAGAAAAAGCGCGAATAAAGTGGCTTTGTCATTTTGGGCATTGAGTGCTGCTGTACCAATTTGTGGAAAACTTGACCACGTATAAGTGTTTGCACCACGTACCGTAAATTGCGCTACGGCATTGTTACAAATCGTGTCTTTTGGTGTAAAAGTCACGCGAATTTTACGCACATAATGCGTTTTTATGGTCACGCTGTCAGTCTTAAAACAACCGTTTGCGTCGGTTGCCCGCAAAACAAACGTGGTTGTTTTGGGTACTTGGGGCGAAAAATTTAAGTTAATGGACAACACATCTTCGCTCGTAGTGGTCGTCCATTGACTTGTCAGAGGAGGTGCTCCAATAATTGCTCCCCTCAGTGTTGCCGTCGAATTGGGGCAAAATAAGGTATCACCGAAGGCTTGAACCGTGATGTTGTTGGTTTGAGGCACGAGAATTTGCGCCGAATCCACACAACCATAAGCATCGGTTGCGGTGGCGTGAAACACACCCGCAGGCAAGCCTGTTGGCGTAAAAGTACCATTTGGAATGGCAGTTGCACCGTGCCAAGTGAGGAGATAAGGCGGAAAACCGCCCGTTATTGCCGTCGAAATAGTCCCTACTGGTGTTCCCCCGCAAGAAGTGGGCGTTGTACTTAAAACATTGATTTTTACTGAGGGGTGTCCAACAGTATCTTTTTGAAAAATTAAATGCAGATTAAACGTCCCGCGTTGCTCTGAGCCATAGATTTCCATACGCGATTTTGCCCCTAAATCACCTTGCCAAATAGACGTATTGCAACCCGAAGAACAGCTTGGTGCATTGTAGGTTTGGTCAACTTCGTAAGTGCCATCTCCATTGGCATCTAATCTAATTCGGGCATTATCATCGTAGTTTTGCCACGAAATTTTGTAAAAACCACAGGGAAAACCTTGCCTTTTGGCTTGAATAGAAAACGAATCTGAACGGACATTGCAGCCTTCATAAGTTGTTCTTGCCCCATCAATAGCGAGTGCTTCGGAGGGCGCACTTTTAGGTTGCCAACCATCGTAACGGGTGTTGAATGAAAAACTGCCGTCAATGGTATCTGCAGGAATTGTCGTTGGATTGTGGTCATTTGCGGTGTAAAAACCTTTGAAGTTGGCAGCATTATACGTATTTTGCCCATCAAAAGCCAAGACATTCCAGTAGCCAATGCCAAAATCAGGCAGAGGAGGAATAGTACATTCAAGGCGTGTGGTGGGCATACAAGTCAAAGCGTTTCCTGTCAGATTGCCGCCACCGTAAGTGAGCGAACCGTCTGTATTGGGTGCAACGTAAGAGCCTTCATTGAAACCTACAGGTGGATTTGAAGTATTTAGATGTGGTAATTTTTTTATATCGTAGGTAAGTTGTATGCAAGTCTGCCCATTGAAAGAAAAATCAATTTGACGTAAACAACCCGTTGTACCACAAGAGCCATTTTGTGGGTAATTTCTAAAAACAGAAGCACCTCTACTTTGGGGCGTTAAAGTACCAAAAGCCACAAAAACTTTCGACCCGCACAAGCGGCTCAAAACATTTGGGGAGAGATAGCTTACGTCAGTAAAATCCCGATTATTGAACAATAAAATCGTAGAGTTGGGTGGAATAATGCCGTTGTAAGATGTAGAAAAAGCATTTCGGAAGACTGTACCGTAACCACACGTGCTACCTGCGGCATCGTTTAGGAACTCTAAAGCCGCATTGTTGATTGAATTATTCGTCACCGCAACCGAGCCAACAAATGCCGAATTGAAGGGATTGGTTACTTGAAAACCAAAGTTTCTAATATCAAAAGACATAGATTTTGTTTTCAAAATAACGTATTCCGATTGAAATTCATCACCACAAGCGTCAATCATCACTTCGGATACTGAGGGGGTAGTAGGGGAGCAAGTAGATACCCAACCATCGGTTTGAGCGAGGGTAACAGGCAGCCAAGCTACCAAAAATAAGTAAGTGAAAACAATGAGGTGTCTCATAATTATCAGAGTCGTTTGCTTTCGTTAGGCGTCAAACAAAAAGTAAGACCCTCATTTTCATTATTATATTTTCTTTGAAACCATACATAAAATCTAAACTGCTGGTTTTCGCGCTCGCTTCGCGCGCGCGAAGGGGGGAATGTGGTTCATTTTTCGGGCAAAGCCTGAAAAACGAACCACCTCTCCTTCCTTGCGCGAGCGAAGCCAGCGCGTGACTAAGTGATTACGATTTTTTAATACAAAAAAACATTCCCGAAGAAAATGCGGATTTTTTGGTTCAAAAATGCTTTGTTTACTGAGGGGGGTACTACCGCTAAAATTATCAAAGAGCCGCATTTTAATACTCATCTTCATTGAAGAAGAAGTCATCTTTGCGCGGATAATCGGGCCAGATGTCTTCAATACCTTCATACAACTCGTTTTCTTCGTCGAGCATTTGGAGGTTTTCGATTACTTCAAGTGGAGAACCTGACCGAATACAATAGTCAATAAGTTCATCGCGTGTTGCGGGCCAAGGGGCATCTTCAAGATATGAGGCTAATTCAAGCGTCCAGTACATATTTTAAAAAATTTTTTAATTACGAAAGAAGAGTTTGATGATTTCAAGTTAGGGCTACAAAAATCAAAAAAGCGAAGCTCA
Source organism: Saprospiraceae bacterium (assembly GCA_034520175.1). Lineage (GTDB taxonomy): Bacteria > Bacteroidota > Bacteroidia > Chitinophagales > Saprospiraceae > JAAFJT01. The sequence goes on along the minus strand of JAXHNU010000035.1, from coordinate 99,082 downwards.
AAAAGAACCCGCTTCTTTGACTAAAAAACAACATTAAAAACTTAAATTATCTTAACAACTTTTACAAGAAATCAGAGGTTAATTTTCTGTTGAGTATTACCGAGATTATGCAGCTGCGCCGCTTGTAAAAAAGCTGAAGCGGAAACTGCTGTAAAAACTTATAGAATCAGCATCGCGTCACCGTAACTGTAGAAACGATAATCTTCTTTCATAGCTTGCTGATAGGCTTCCATGACCAATTCGTAACCGCCAAAAGCTGCAACCAGAATGAGAAGACTTGATTTCGGCAAATGAAAATTTGTAATCATTGATGTGGCTACGTGAAAATCGTAAGGCGGAAAAATAAACTTATTTGTCCAACCTTCTGCTGCCCTTAACAAATTAGTGGCTGTTACTGCCGATTCGATTGTCCGTATAGTTGTTGTCCCAACCGAACATACCTGTTTATTGTTGTCTTTTGCTTGATTGACTATTTTAATAGCGTCATCTTTAATGCGGAAATATTCAGCTTCCATTTTGTGTTTCGACAAATCTTCCACGTCAATCTGACGGAATGTGCCAAGCCCAATGTGCAAAGTTACTTCGGCGAAGTTCATGCCTTTGATTTCCATACGTTTCATCAATTCGCGGCTAAAATGTAAACCGGCTGTTGGCGCGGCAACTGCGCCGATTTCCTTAGCAAAAACAGTTTGATAACGTTCTTTATCTGTATCGTCTGGTTCGCGACCGATGTACTTTGGTAGTGGTGTCGTGCCGAGAAAACCCAAATCCCGTTGAAAGTCGTCTTCGCTTTTGTCGTACAAAAAGCGGATTGTACGCCCGCGTGATGTTGTATTATCCACAACTTCTGCAATCAAGATGTCGTTTCCTTTAGCATCTTCAAAGTATAATTTGTTGCCCACACGTATTTTACGCGCTGGGTCAACCAGAACGTCCCATAGGCGTGCTTCGTGGTTGAGTTCGCGGAGCAAAAAAACTTCAATAAGCGAACCCGTTTTCTCTTTTTTGCCAAAAAGACGCGCAGGAAATACTTTAGTATTGTTGAATACCATAACGTCACCTTCGTTAAAGTAGTTCATGACATCTTTAAATATTTTATGCTCAATTTTCCCTGTATCGCGGTGCAAGACCATCAAACGGCTTTCGTCGCGGTTTGGAGCAGGATATTGAGCGATATGCTTTTTATCGAGGTCAAAGTTAAAATACGAGAGTTTTGTTCTCATGCGCCAATATTTATCTTTTATATTAGTTTGATTATCAGTGTTTTATGAGCATAATTTTGAAAATTACCTCAAATCGGGTGCAAAATTAATTTTTTATCGCTTTTAAAACGTTTTTTTTAGAAAAAAGTTTGAGAAGCGCGTTTAAAATCATTAGTTACAGACCCCTCAGTATTAGACCCCTATTTAGGCGTTTGGTAACTGGTTTTATTCAATAGTCTGTGCATTTTCTCGGAATGGAGAAAATAAGGGTGCTAAAATTGTTAAAAAGTCGCCCCTAAATTGATAATATTCTGAATATCGGGGTGAAACACATCAAACTCAGCCTCAAGGCAGAGTTGGTTTAATAAATTTTCGACAATACGGGTGTTATAAGCCTTTCTTGGCAAAGCGTTCATCGAAGTTATGGGTTGGGTCATTAATTTAAAAAAGTTGGTAATTACTTAGTCACGCGCTCGCTTCGCTCGCGCGAGGGAGGGGAACTGGTTTGTTTTTCGGCGAGAGCCGAAAAAACAAACCACGTCTACCTTCTCCTTTTGCGCGAGCGAAGCGCGCGCAAAACATCTGTTTTTAATCAAAAAACGATGTTTTTAGGTTATGCCCACTCCTCAGTTATTTTTTACAAATTCCCTTAACAAAGCACTGAAGGGTGCTTTAACAAAACTTAGATTATCTACTATTGAGCGCGAAGTGAGCAATATAGAGATACCCCTTAGTCTAAAGAAATTTCTCAACATCTGTCAAAGGTAAGCCAAAAGCATCTGCGACACCTTTATAAACGATGTCACCATGAATGATGTTCAGACCCAATTTCAAATCTTTACGCTCGCGGCAAGCCTGTTGCCAGCCTTTGTCTGCCAACTGAATGGCGTAGGGTAGTGTGGCATTTGTCAAACCCAAAGTTGAGGTATAAGGAACAGCACCGGGCATATTGGCAACGCAATAATGTACCACATCGTCAATAATATAGGTTGGGTCAGCGTGTGTTGTGGCGTGTGTTGTTTCAAAGCAACCACCTTGGTCAACCGCAACGTCCACCATAACCGTACCTGTGCGCATTGTTTTGAGCATATCGCGGGTAATCAAATGTGGGGCTTTTGCCCCCGGAATCAATACTGCACCGATGATTAAATCGTGGTTGGTAATCAAACGGCGAATATTGTATTCATTAGAAAACATAGTAATAACATTGGCGGGCATAAACTCGCACAATTGACGCAAACGCGGCAAGCTAATGTCCAATAAAGTCACTTGTGCGCCGAGTCCAGCCGCCATTTTTGCGGCTTGCATACCCACAATGCCACCACCCAAAACCAATACTTTGCCCGGTTCAACACCCGGTATGCCACCAAGTAAAACACCACGTCCTTTGAGGGGTTTTTCCAAATATTTTGCGCCTTCTTGAACTGCCATTCGACCCGCTACTTCGCTCATTGGAATTAATAGGGGCAACGAACGGTCTGGTAATTCTACGGTTTCATACGCCAAACAGACAGCACCACTTTTAATCATGGCGTGGGTAAGAGCTTCTCCCGATGCAAAATGGAAATAAGTGAATACCAAATGGTGGTCTTTGATAAGTCCATATTCTTGTTCAATTGGCTCTTTGACTTTCATAATCATTTCGGCTGTGCCAAAAATAGCCTCGGCAGTTGGTAGAATTTTCCCACCTGCCAACTCATATTCTTGGTCGTCGAAACCCGAACCGATACCCGCCGTTGATTCAATATAAACCGTATGACCCCGACGGGTCAATTCCATAGCACCCGCAGGTGTGAGGGCAACGCGGTTTTCGTTGCTTTTGATTTCTTTTGGTACACCGATAATCATGATTTCTGGATTTTAGCTGTTATAAAAATTTGTAATTACTTACCCTATTGCTCGCTTCGCTCGCGCGAGAAGGGGGAATGTGGTTCATTTTTCGGGCTTTTCCCGAAAAATGAACCACCTTTCCTCCTTTGCGCGAGCGAAGCGAGCGCAAAGGGATACGCTGAAAATTAGCGATTATTTATGATTACCTACTTAACTATTTAGTTACGTGCATTTTGCTTGCACATTAGCAGTAGTTACCCCCTCAGTATTTTAGCCATTTTTTAATCTAAGCTTGGACAAAGTTAAATTTGCTTTTAATTGTGGTTAAGCCGATACTACTATTGCACGCAGCAAAGATAAGGGTAGTGAAAAATATTTTACGATTAGCATAAAAACTAATAAAATTTTTCTGATAATTGCATTTTTATAGAAATATTTTCTCTTAGTTGATAAATTTATAGGTAGATAAACGAAAAAAAAACTGTAATCACTTAGCGCGCGCTCGCTTTGCTCGCACGGAGGAGGGGAGAGGTGGTTCATTTTTCGGACTTTGCCCGAAAAAATGAACCACATTCCCCTTTTTTGCGAGCGAAGCGAGCAATAGACTAAGTAATTACAAAAAACTACGGATAAGATGACTTTAGACAATACAGATTTAACTATTTTAAATCTATTGCAGGATAACGCCCATTTGACAATAAAAGAAATTGCCGCCGCCGTCAATATGTCTTTGACCCCCGTTCATGAGCGCATTAAGAAAATGCAAAACGAAGGTGTTATTGATAAATACGTGACTTTATTGGATAAAAAGAAATTGGGCAAGTCTTTGATTGTTTATTGCAACATCACGTTGAATAAACAATCGGCAGATGATTTTAAGCTATTTAATAAAGCAATTGACAAATTGCCCGAAGTGGTAGAGTGTAGCGTCGTGTCAGGCGCATTTGACTACGTTTTAAAAATTATTGTCAAAGATATGGATGCTTACTACGCTTTTCATCAAGACAAACTGGCGACTATCAATTGCGTATCGCAAATTAATAGCTTTTTTGTGATGAATGAAGTAAAATATACAACGGCGATTGGGCTTTGAGGAAAGTTTCAAATCTCAAAATATTGGAAATTAATTTATGACACTTTGGAATCTGAAATCTTCCTATGGTCGTTTTTTAGCCGCCAAATAATTCAATAAATCAAAATATTTGTTTGTCCATCTTTTTACATTTTCGTCTGTCAAACGCACACCATTTAAGTATGGAACGACAACGGCATCGCGCACATTGGTTTTTAAGAGTTCAATCCGCGTTTTTTCTGCCGAATTAAAATCATTGTACAAGCCGACTGTGTATAAATAACTGCCGTCTGTTGGACTTGATTCTATCATGGCATCGCCCGTTTTGCTCAAAATTTCGTTGTCATAAATGCGTTTTGTGGTTAAAATATTGATTTTATAGCTTAATCCGACGGTGTGTTTTTTTAATCTTTCTCCTGCCGAATTGACCATAAATTCCGATACAACGGGCGTATTGTATTTTAATTTTACAGGTGCTGCTGGTACTGCCAAATCCACAAGCCAAATATCAATCCGTTTGTTGAGTTTTTCACCACCCACGTTTGCCTGTCCGTTAATACTTGTTTGGGCGATAGGATACTCGCTACCCACTGATTTTACTGTTATCTGGTCAGCAGATAAACCATTGTTAATCAAATATTTAGATACCATTTCTACCCGTTTCATTGCAAAATAAAGGTCAAAATTTGATTTTTCTCCTACTGCGCAATTTGCAGTTAAGACTACTTTTAGAGAAGGATATTGCTTGGCAGTATTCAAAAGTGTGCGCACTTGCGTCAAATTTGCCCCCCTCAGTAAATCGTCGTCTGTATCGTAAAAAAGAGGATTCAAGACCAATTCTGCTATTTTTATTTCCTTTGCTTTTACACTATCGCGCTCTGCTTTGAACCGTTCTACGAGATGAAAACTAATCGGGTTTGAGGGGTTTTGTACCCGTTGCTGCCCCTTAAATAAGGCACTGTAAATATCGCGTGCGCCAAAACTTTCTTTTCGATTGGAACAAAAATAAGCGGTCAAACCATCGTTAGATAGGCGAAAATACATGTCATCGCCGGGTGAATTAATGGGTTTTCCGAGGTTTTCTGCGCGTAAAAAACGGAGGCTATCATCGTCAAAAGTGGATTTGAAAAGGTCATAACCACCCATTGATGCCGTAGAATTGGACGAAAAATAGAGGCTACGCCCATTTTTTGCCAGATAAGGCGCGGTTTCGTCGTAAGGCGTATTGACCCCTTTTCCCAAGTTTTTAGGCTCAGACCACCCCTCAGTATTTTTGATAGAATAATACAAATCCAAGCCGCCTGCGCCTTGTGGCAACCGAGCAGCAAAAACTAAAATAGAGTCGTTGAAAAAATAGAGAGAATTATCGCCATTTTCGGGTTTCATTGGTGAAGCCAATTTGGGGCTGATAAGCGTGCGTGATTCTTCCGATGTTTTGAATGTATCCACGATAATATCACCACTATAACCGTTCATACTGCGGTAAAAAATAAGTGTCTTGCCGTTGTTTACAATGTCTAAAAGCAATTCGTGGTGAGGTGTGTTAATCAATTCACTTTCAATCCGTTTGGGCGTGTGCCAATCTGTTCCTTCAATTTCAGTGAAGTAAATATCCGTAAAATAGTACCCATTTTTGGCGTCGGGCAGACAAGCAGTATTGCGCAAACCACCTGCGGCATCATCGCGTGTTGCCGAAAAATAAAGGCGTTCTTCAAAGGTAGGACTTTGAAGCGGTGCAAATTCGTCGAAACGTGTATTAACGGACTCTCCCAAGTTTTCTACTAATGCCAAATCGGGTTGTAAAATAATCCGCATACCCGCCGCGCACCGTTGAATATCACCAATAACACGCCGTCTTTCGGGGTTTTTCTCGTCAGAATACGCTAAGAATTTTTTATATGTTTTGATAGCTTCGCGAAAATTCATTTCGGCATGGGCAACCCGTCCCAAACCTAACAAAATGGTCGGTTCTATTTTTTTTCCGCTTGCGGCGTAGGCAGCTTGTAAATACTGTTTTGCTAAACCCAGTTTATTGAGTTGAAAAGCCGTGATGCCCAATGCGGTTTCAACAGTAATATCGCCTGTTTTTTTCTCTTCAAAACGGCTCAATAAATCAAATGCTTCACCGAACTTACCCCGTTCGTAAAAGTTTAAACCTTCTTCTTTGAGTTTAGCAAGTGGTTGTGCAGCTGTTTTTTGTATGCAAAACAGGAAAATAAGCAGATATATGCGGCTAATTTTCATCATTGTTTTATGGCAAAGCTCCATTTGGGTGAAACAAATGGTCTTTTCTTGAATTTTGATTGTATGTAGTGTGTTCTAAGTTTCTTGATTGTTAAAGACGAAAATAAGACCGTCACTCAATATTTCAGTTGGAAAAAATAATTTGACAACTCAAATCTACTAACTTTTAACCGTTGACGAACTAAAATGCCTAATTATTTAATATATTTTTATTTGTAATAACTTAGCTTATTGCGCGCTCCGCTCGCAAAAGAGGAAAATATGGTTCATTTTTCGGACAAAGCCCGAAAAATGAACCACTTCTATTCTTCTGCTGTTGCGCGAGCAAAATGCACGGAACTAAATTAATTTGACGCTTATTTTTTAGTATTTCTAAATGCCTCGTTTAACATCAAATTGTTCCAAATAATCCGCCACACGCCGCAAAAAAGACCCGCCCAAAGCCCCATCTACGATACGGTGGTCATAACTCAACGATAAAAACATCAGATGTCGAACGGCAATAACGTCCCCAAATTCGGTTTCCAAAACAGCAGGTTTTTTCTTAATTGCACCCGTTGCCATGATAGCAACTTGGGGTTGATTGATGATGGGCGTACCCATAACATTGCCAAAACCACCTACATTTGTGAGCGTAAAAGTGCCGCCTTGCGTGTCTTCTGGTTTCAGTTTGTTGTTACGAGCGCGATTAGCAAGGTCATTGACTGCTTTTGACAAACCAACCAAATTCAAAGAATCTGCATTTTTGATAACAGGAACAATCAAATTGCCCGATGGTAAAGCGGCAGCCATACCAATATTCAAATCTTTTTTGATGAAGATTTGTGTGCCTTTCACCGACGAGTTGACCAAAGGAAAGTCGCGCAATGCCCGACAAACTGCCTCGATAAAAATGGGGGTAAACGTAATATTTTCGCCGTATTTTTTTTGAAATTCGCCTTTAATTCGATTGCGCCAATTCACAATATTCGTTACATCTGCTTCCACAAATGAGGTGACATGCGCCGATGTAAGCAACGAATCTGTCATGTGTTTGGCAATAACTTGTCTCATTCTATCCATTTCGATGATTTCTACATTGCCTGAGATAGAAGTTGACGTCTGAGAAACTGTTGTCTGCACGGCATTTACCGCACTATTCATTGGACTATCAGACGGTGGCAACACAATCGGTGTTCCAACAGTCTTTTTGTTATCAACAAAGGTTAAAATATCCGTTTTGGTTACGCGCCCGCCTTCTCCACTCCCTGCAATAGCTTCTAATTCAAGCACCGAAACGCCTTCTTGCTTCGCAATTGTACGTACAAGAGGCGAGTAAAAACGCCCATTTTCGCCCGTTTTGGGTAAATCGGTGGATACATCTGTTTCAACTATTGCTGAAGCAAAAGATTCAGTTTTTTGAGCAAGTGACACGCCGCTTTGAGTAGGTAAAGCCGTTTTAGCAATGCCATTTTGCGCTTTCGATGCCGTCACAACCTCCATTTTGGGTGTTGGTACTGAGGGGGTGCTTTTGTCTTCAACGCTGGCTTCCGTAGTAATAAAACCGATAACTTTGCCGACAGCAACGACGGCGTTTTCTTCAAAAAACAATTCAGCAATCACGCCACTTACGGGCGAAGGGACTTCGGAATCTACTTTGTCGGTAGCAATTTCCAAAATCGTTTCGTCTTGTTCCACACGGTCGCCGACTTTTTTGCACCACTTCAAAATGGTGGCTTCTATAATACTTTCGCCCATTTTGGGCATGACGAGTTCGACTTTTGCCATAAGTTACGTTGTTAAATTTGAAAACAGGATAAATACTTAGGCGCGCGCGCTTCGCTCGCGACGACAGGGGAATGTGGTTCATTTTTCGGCGCAGCCGAAAAATGAACCACTCTTTTTCCTGTCATTGCGCGAGCAAAATGCACGGACTAAAGTAATTACAAAATTGGTTTATATTCGGTAGATTAGTACACTCAATAAAAGCAATACTTTTTACGCCTCAGTATCTTTTCTTTCTCGCCGCAAAAATACGTCTTTTTTACTGAAAAGTAAGTATTCACTAAAATCTGTGTTTTTTATTAGATTTTGGTAGCTTTGGAAATCCTGTAAAATAAACGTTTTGACACTACGTGTCAGCAGAAAACACTTACAATACCCATTGTTATAAACATTTTGACTCTACGAGTCATAGAAATTGGTCGAATTAATGACTCTAATTACCTTCAAACACCTAAGTTTTTCTACTTTTGCTCATTATTTTTTCCACAACAAACTAAAATTAAATTCAATAAACAACATGTCATTTACGGAATACGCATACCGTCGCCCTAATCTTAAACGACTCACAACAAGTTTTGAAAAATACGTCGCTGAATTTGACTTGGCGGCAACTCCAGAAGCCGCCGCAGACGCTTTCAAAAAAATAAACCGCCTTCGTCGAACCTTCTCGACGGCGTATAATCTCGGACATATTCGGCATACAATTGACACAACTGATGCTTTTTATGATGCAGAAAATACGTTTTTTGACGAAAACTCACCGACTTTTGAGGCATTAGAAATTAGTTTTTACCGAAAACTTATTACACATCGTTTTCGTGCCGATTTGGAAAAAATATTCGGACAGCAATTGTTCATTATTGCCGAACTGAAAATAAAAACCTTTGAACCCGTCATTCTAACGGGCATGCAAGACGAAAATAAATTGTCAAGCGAATATGCCAAACTCAAAGCTACGGCACGGATTGAACATGAAGGAAAAACCTACAATTTGTCCTCGTTTCATACCTTTGAAATTGACCCCGACCGTGTAGTAAGAAAGGAAGCGTCCACTAAAAAATGGGCGTTTTTCTCAGAAAATGCGCCCAAAATTGAAAAAATATACGATGATGCCGTCAAAACGCGCCATAAAATAGCGACCGATTTGGGGTATAAAAACTTCGTCGAATTGGGCTATATGCGGATGTTGCGCTCGGATTACAATGCGCCAATGGTGGCTAATTTTCGTAAGCAAGTGCAGGAGTTTATCGTACCTCTGTCATCAGCTTTGTACGAACGCCAACGCAAACGTTTGAAAATCAACGAACTGAATTATTACGATGAAGAATTTCGATTCGTCACGGGCAATCCAAAACCCGAAGGCACACCCGAAGATATACTGAGGGGTGCGGACACGATGTACCGCGAACTCTCAAAAGACACCGACCGTTTTTTCCAATTTATGCGGGCAAATAACCTCATGGATTTGGTGACACGCGACAATAAAGCGACGGGCGGTTATTGCACTTATATTGACGGCTACCGTTCGCCTTATATTTTTTCAAATTTCAACGGCACAAGTGGCGATATTGATGTATTGACGCACGAAGCAGGACACGCTTTCCAAGTTTTTTCAAGCCGCAATAAAACAATTACCGAATACAATTGGCCCACTTACGAAGCCTGTGAAATCCATTCGATGAGTATGGAATTTTTTACGTGGAAATGGATGCCTCTTTTTTTCGGTGAAGATGCCAATAAATATTATTTTTCGCACATGTCGAGCGCGTTACAGTTCTTGCCTTATGGTGTGGCGGTAGATGAATTTCAGCATTTTGTGTATGAAAACCCAACGGCGACCCCCTCAGTACGCAATCAAAAATGGCGCGATATTGAGAAAATATACTTGCCTCACCGTAAATACGATGGCAATGAGTTTTTAGAAAATGGCGGCTTGTGGCAAAAGCAAAACCATATTTTTGCTTCACCTTTTTATTATATTGATTACACGTTGGCGCAAATTTGTGCTTTCCAATTTTGGAAAAAAGACCGTGAAAATCATGGCAAAGCCTGGTCGGATTATGTCCGTTTGTGCAAAGCAGGTGGTTCTTTGTCCTTTTTGAAATTGGTGGACTTGGCTAATTTGCGTTCGCCGTTTGAAGACGGGTGCGTGGAATCGGTTATTGGGGATATTACAGCTTGGTTAGATGCGGTTGATGATAGCCAGTTTTAGAGGTGGCTTTGAAAAGTTTGATTATTCGTAAGAAAAAGCTATCTTTGTGTAACTCAAATCTTGTGGTATAAAAATGTGGCGAAGGCGTCTTATTTTGAGTAGAGACAAGGCATGACTTGTCTCTACTACTGCAAAATTTAGATTTGTATAGTAACTACTGTTACCACACGCTCGCTTCGCTCGCGCAGAAAGGGGGAATGTGGTTCATTTTTCGGCAAAGCCGAAAAATGAACCACCTCTTTTCCTGTCGTTGTGCGAGCAAAAGGCACATAGCTAAATAGTTACTTTGTATAACTAAACAGTTGAAAAATTACTACACACTTTTGCTCGCTTCGCATTTAAGACAATATCAATGGACGATATATTATTATTAACTGATAGAGTACGCCATACTCTGATTCTTGGCGAAAGCCATTTTAGAGAATTTAAGTCAGCTTTGGAAGGACGACCTGACAATAAAAAACCAAGATTAACGAAATCTATTTGTGCTTACATTGGCGAAGCATTGGTGTCATTTGCTAATGCAGACGGTGGTGCAATATTAATTGGTGTAGAAGATGATGGAACGATTACGGGGATTTCACATTCTGAGGAGGAGATTGAGACTATGCTTAATGCTGTCCAAACTCATGTCTATCAAGACCAACAACTTCCTCTAAACAATGCCAATAAACTCGTTTTAGACAACAAGACAATTTTATATTTTTCAGTTAATAAAGGGACAACAATGATTTATCAGCTTCCTGACGGAAGATGTGTTAGAAGAAAAGATAAATCAACGATGCCAGCTTCTGTTAATCAAATACAGTTTGAAAGGCAAGAAATAAAATCAAGAGAATATGACAGCCAATTTGTAGATGGTGCTATGGTAACTGACTTAGACATCAGACTAATTCAAGGTATTGCTGACCAGTACATAAAAGGATTGAGCGTTGAACGGTATTTGCAACAAATTGGATTAGCTGAATATGCTCAAAATGGGCTAAGACTAAGACGAGCAGCTTTATTGCTTTTTGCTACCAATATTGACAAATGGCACCAAAGAAGTCAAGTACGGTTTTAAAAAATTAAAGGCAATACATTAGAGGCAGGTGAAAAATACAATGTGATTAGTGATGATATTGTAAAGGGAAATATTTTAGAACTTGTAATAGAATTTTGGACACATTTACGCTCAATGTTGGCTTACAAAACTGTTTTTGGAAATAATGCTCAATTTGAACAAAAATATATTTATCCAGAAGATGCAGTAAGAGAAGCAATTTTGAATGCAATTGCCCATAGGGATTACAGCATCACAAATGCAATTGAAGTTTTTATTTTTGACGATAGAATGGAAATTAAAAGCCCCGGACCACTTCTTTCAACTTTGAGTATCAACAATTTATATAAATTAGAAAACGCGCATGAATCAAGAAATTCTCTCATTGCAAGAGTGTTAAGAGAAAATAATTTAATGAGAGAACTCGGAGAAGGTATAAAAAGAATTTTTAATCTAATGCAAGAGCAGGAACTTGAAAAACCTGAATTATATTCCAATGGACTTTGGTTTCGAGTTACCTTATCAAACAAAACGATGTTTAGTTCTAAGCAGTTAGAATGGTTACAGCAATTTGATAAATATAATTTGAAAAAAAATCAAAAACAAATTATTTTGCTTGGACTTGGTGATAAAGAAATTTCAAGTAATGATATTTTTAAAGCATTGAATATTGGCAATACAGAAACTGAAAAGTTCACACAAGAAGTAACAGTCTTGAGAAAATATGGCATTCTTGAACCTTTTAGAACAGCCGATGAAGCCAAAACTCTGGCTTTCAAAACTAAAAAAAATAAAAAGGATATACCAAGATACAAAGTAAGAATACCCTAAAATACCCCTCAGTAGTAGAGACAAGGCATGCCTTGTCTCTACCTAAACATTAAAAACCTGTTTTTTAATGTTCCAAACATTAACAAAAACGATAAAGCCGAATAAGCCCATACCGAGTACCCACACCACAAAATCATAGTTTTTTGAGCAGTCAAATCCTTGTTGTTCCAACCAAGTTACAACGCCTATTCGTGCAGCCACCAATGCAATAATCACCGCGACAAAAACACCGCCCAATAACTTTAAAAGTGACCCCCTCAGTATTTTGGCAATAGAGGAAGGGTGATAACCGATTTGACGAAGCAAACGAATATCGGCAATAGATTTTGAAATAATCAATTGATAATTAAGGATAAACACAATGATAGAAAGAATCATTAGTAAAACACCTATGCTGGCTAAGACGGCAATTGTGGCATTGAGAATTGTCCCAAGTTGACCGCCTATCAAGCGTCCTGAACTTAATTCGTAGCCTTTTTCTTTCAAAAAATCAGTCAATTGACGGTCGTAAGGATTGTCTATTTTGAGTAAGAGGCGGCTTGTGCCTTCGTCTCCTTGGTCGCCGAAGTTTTTGTTGGCAAACGCCATAAAATCTTCGGGTACTAATACCGAATTGATGCGTTCAGAAAAACCAATAATGCGTCCTTGCACAGTCTGTTCACGCCCGTTTCCACGCAACGTTATGTCAATTGTCACTTGTCGAATCGTGGAAGGGGTGAATTGTGGCAAACCTTGACTAATCGCAAACCCAAAATTGTAAAGTGCCAAATAGTCTTTGGATAAAATAATGGGCAATTCATTTTGTCCTTCGTGCCAACGAAAATCCGTGTCTGCAACATCTAAATAGGGTGAAGGAATGGACTCAAAAAAAAGTTCCGTATAAAAATTAAACATCCGACTCGATGCGCCCACTTTGAAGCGATTAGCCGTAAATGCGCCTACAGATTGCACAAAAGGTTGTTGCTTAATGGTTTCAATATCGGTTGGGCTAAAAACGGATTTTCCAAAAATCGTATTGGCAAGGCTAACGGGTTTGTTGACCGTTACGTAATTATCGCCGTCCGATGCCCCCCTCAGTATGTGGCGCAAATCGAACCATGTTTGAAGGGCAAACAGCAGTAAAGTTAAGCCAATAAATGCGCCAATTGCCGCCCCAATGACTTGGGCTGGTGGGCGGTTTTGACTGAGTAGTTTTTTTAGTATTGACAAAATATTTCTTTTTTGAAATGAGGTCGCAAAAGTACAAAAAAAAAGCGTCGCTCATAGGGCGACACTTTTACTTAAAGTTTTTTAAGACAATACAAAAAAATGTGTTGAGTAAATAGAGTCGGTTTATCAGTTGATGTGTATCAACCAACTGATAAGCCTATATTCTAATTTCAAGGATTTCAAATTTCAAAGATTTCAAATTTTACGCCTGAAATTTTTGAAATTCTTGAAATTTCAAATTTTTGAAATTCTTAAAAATTTTGAAACCATATATAAAATCTAAACTGCTGGTTTTCGCGCTCGCTTCGCTCGCGCGAAGGGGGGAATGTGGTTCATTTTTGGGGCTTTGCCCTAAAAATGAACCACATTCCCTCCTTTTACGCGAGCGAAGCGAGCGCAAAAATGCCTTTTAATGCGTATTTTGAATTTATGTATGGTTTCAAATTAAAAATTAATAAATTGGCGATATAAGTTATCATATTCCATTTTCTGTGGGCTTGCAAGGCTGTATGTCATTGTTACACCCAGCGAATAATAACGGTCATTTTTATTTTTATCACCACGTGTAACACCTTCAATCGCAGCACTTTGACCCGCTAACAATGGCGTTTTATAGGACATTTCGGCAGCAATCGTGTTGATTTTTGAAAGCGCGTCTAAATTGGGATAAGTAGTGCTAATATCGTCCAAATAGTCTGTAAACGTTTGGCGGATACCAAATTCAAACCCGACTGATAAGCGTTTTTTCAGAGCCATTTTAAAGCCAAATCCCATAGGAATGACGACTTGAAAGGGGCTGTATGTCTTAGTTCCTGTTAAGAACTGCCCCTCTGTACCAAGTGGTCTGAGGTCAATAAACTTCCCCTGATAGCGTCCCTGCGGATTAAAGTACAAACCACCAACACCTAAAAATAGATACGGTGTATGGGTTTGACCATCTATAATATCGTAAGGAATAAGGTTGTATTCGGCGCAAACACTCAATTCATAAAGTGAAGTTTGTGTTTCAAGATTGCGCAAACGCAAGCTGCCTGAATTTCGTCCGTCAGTTGCATTAAAACTACCGTACATAGCTGCAGCACGAAAAGCATATCTCGATGAGCGATTAGAACGTGCCATAACACTTACAGTCGAACCAAAAGAACCAAGTTCAGGTTTAGTTTTTTGCAAATCACCGTAGTAACTTGTACCGCCTACCATGCCACCAACTTCTATATATTGAGCTTTGACAGTAGAGGTAAATAGTAAAAACGAAGCAAATAGGAATGTGAATAAAAAATTTCTCATTTTAATATATTATTTATGATTTATGTCAACTATTCAAAATGAGTTCCAAAAATTGAAATAGCGGTGTTTTTTTTAATTTTTTCTAAAAAAAAATTAAAACCATACGTATGGGAGAGCGCGAGAACCAGCAGTTTAGATTTTATTTTGAAACCATACATAAAATCTAAACTGCTGGTTCTCGCGCTCGCTTCGCTCGCGCGAGAGGGGGAATGTGGTTCATTTTTCGGGCAAAGCCCGAAAAATGAACCACCTCTCTTCCTTTTGCGCTCGCTTCGCTCGCGCGAGAAGGGGAATGTGGTTCGTTTTTCGGCGAAGCCGAAAAACGAACCACATTCCCTCCCTCGCGCGAGCGAAGCGAGCGCGAGATGCAAAAAACGCTTTTAGGTTATGCCCATCCCTCATTAAATATCTAAGAAAAAAAAAGTATTTCGTCTATTATAGCTTTACAAACATGGTTTTCTACATTTTATAAATTACTTTTGGGACGTTAAAATCTTTGTGCCTATTTTAGCGTTTTTAAAATTGTTATAAATGCTCGCTTCGCTCGCAGAAAAAAGGGGAGTGGTTTATTTTTGGGCTTTACCCAAAATAAACCACACTCCTTTTTTTGCGAGCGAAGCAAGCAATAGCTTAGGAACGTTAAATAAATAAAAGCGCGTTCTTAGACGCTATATTTTTCGCTTTGCGAAAAATAAATCTATCCGGGTGAGGGTGTATTTTTTGCTTAAAAAACTTCGATTTTTAAGCAAAAAATACACCCTCACCCTAAAAAAAACCTCTAAGGGCGATTTTC
This sequence comes from Saprospiraceae bacterium, assembly GCA_034520175.1. Classification (GTDB taxonomy): domain Bacteria; phylum Bacteroidota; class Bacteroidia; order Chitinophagales; family Saprospiraceae; genus JAAFJT01. Next base: position 83,596 of record JAXHNU010000035.1, on the reverse strand, counting down.
GAGCGAAGCAAGAAAGAGCCAGTAAAACGCGCTTTTATTTATTTCGCGTTCCTTACAGTAATTTTAATGAATTTTTTTTTAATCAAAAAAGTCAGACAAAAAATGAAGATGACATTTGCAGGCATCGCCGCACTATTAACAATTGGCTTGGCAACTTCTGCCCATGCCCAAAGCAAAGCCCCCGAAAATTGGTTTAACCTTGATCCCTCAGAAAACAGCGTGAATGGTGTAAGTACCGAAAAAATGTATAGCCAATTACTAAAAGGTAAACAAGGTAGAACGGTTATCGTAGCGGTGATTGACGGTGGTGTTGACCCAGAACACGAAGACCTTAAAGACATTATGTGGACGAACCCACGCGAGATTCCAAACAATGGGATTGATGACGATAAAAATGGCTACATTGATGATATTCATGGTTGGAATTTTCTCGGCGGTAAAGACGGTCGGAGCGTACACCACGAAACACTTGAAAAAGTACGCGTTTATGGAGCAAATCGGGCAAAATTTGCCAATGTAGATGCGGCAAAAATCTCCAAAGCTGATAAAAAGGCTTACGAAGAATTCCTTAAAATGAAAACGGAAATTGAAGACGAATTGCAAGAAGCCAAAGAAAATTTGGAACAATATGAAATGACTAAAACCGTGATTATGAACGGTTTAGATGCTGTTGAAGCGGCTCTCGACGGTAAGGCTATCACAAAAGCAAATTTAGATGCCATTGACGCCAAAAACAATAAAATGTTGGCAGCAGGTAAGGGTATTTTAATGAAACGGATTGCGGGTAATAAAGATGTAGAAAATTTGAAAGACATCAAACAAGAGTTTTCAGAACAATTGCAAGAAGCGATTGACTATTTTGGTGGTAAATCAAAGCAATACGACCCAGATTTTAACCCACGCGCTGATATTGTAAAGGACAATTACGCAGATAGTTATGAAAAAAATTATGGCAATAACGACGTAAAAGGTCCAGAAGCCATGCACGGAACGCACGTTGCGGGCATTATCGGTGGTATTAGGAACAACAACAAGGGCATGAAAGGCGTGGCAGACAATGTACGCATCATGGCTATCCGTTGTGTGCCTGATGGTGACGAACGTGACAAAGACGTAGCAAACTCCATTATTTATGCAGTGGACAATGGCGCACAAGTTATCAATATGTCATTTGGCAAAAGTTTTTCTTGGGATAAAACTGCCGTTGACAAAGCGGTGAAATATGCACAATCTAAAGATGTATTGTTGGTACACGCGGCAGGTAACGATGCAAAAGACAATGACGACAAAGCGAATAACAATTTCCCAAAAGCAAATTTTGAAAAAGCAGGTTGGTTTAGCCCTAAAAAAGCTAAAAACTGGATTGAAGTAGGTGCGTTGTCGTGGAAAAAAGACGATGATGTGGTGGCTACGTTTTCAAACTATGGTCAAGGCAATGTGGATTTGTTTGCACCCGGTGTTGATATTTATTCAACAACGCCCGGTGGCAAATACAAAAACTTGTCGGGTACATCTATGGCTTCTCCCGTTACGGCTGGTGTAGCGGCGGTTATTCGCTCGTATTATCCTGACTTGACAGCAGAACAAGTGAAAGAATGCCTTGAAAAGTCGGTGGTTAAACAAAATTACAAGGTCAAGAAACCGGGTTCAGAAGACAAAGTACCATTCAGTAGTTTGAGCCGTACAGGTGGCGTGGTCAATGTGTTTGAAGCTGTCAAATTGGCGGGTCAAATGAAAGGAAAGAAGAAAGTTGCACGACGTGCTTAAATATACTGAGGGGTATTAAGAATTCGTCTTTACATCTCGCATGAGTAAGGCAAGCAAAAGGGTTATTGCTTAAAAACTCAATAACCCTTTTGTTTTACGAGCGAAACGAGCGCATTTGAGCGATTAAAAGCCACAAAAAAATCATTCATTTTCAGATAACTTTATTGATATACAAGTAACATTTCGTATTTCAACTCGTATCTCACATGTGATTGTAGTAACTAAACATGACTATAATTTTATCATTTAATCAACAATCCTTTTAAAAAATGAGTAAAAAACCTGAGAATCAATCTGCAAAAGGTAGTCTCCTTAGCAACACCTTTTCTGTGCATCAAAAATTATTGATGCTGGCTGTTAGCTTATGCTTAATTACAGCGTGTACAAAAACAGACATAGCCAATTTTGATGGCGTGCAATTATCCCCAACGATAGCTGTTCCTTTGGCTAAAGTCAATTTTATCTTTAAAGATTTTATCAAATCGGACAGTCTTATCAAAGTTGGGGCAGACAGTTCGGTTCAAATTGTCTATGCTCAAGACAGTATTGCTTCTTACTCGGTGGCGGATATTGCTGGCAAAGCAACGGGTAATGTGGCGGTGAGCCTTAATCGCAACATTAGTGTCAGTGATTTGGCAATTGCGCCATTTACGACCACAAAATCCGTAAAACTAAGCGATGTTGTCAATGGGTTTTCTAATCCTGCTGTTAAAGCTGGATTTACGGCGAACTATGGGCGTAGTGCGCCTTTAGCAGCCTTCAACGAGACGAGCAACACAACAAGCAATCTTGATGATTTGACGGATTTTACAACCCTCACGCTTGCAAGCGGTGTTTGGGTCTTAACGGTACAGAATCAATTTCCTTTTTCTGTCCAAAATTTGAAAATTGATATTTTAGACAGAGGTAATGGTAATACAGTGCTTACAACGCTGTCTTTTGCTTCTATTGCGTCAGGGGCTTCTGCTACAGAAACCGCCGATTTAGCTGGCAAAACATTAAGCAATCAATTGGCTTATCGGTTGCCAAACCTTTCAAGCAGTGGAACGGGTGGAGTGCCTGTTGCTATTAATCCTGATGCAACCTTAAATGTGCAAGTGAAATCACAAAATTTCAAGGTCAAAAGTGGTCGTTTCAAGATTGTAGAAACACCGCTTGCCACTGAAAGTATTATTGCTAATGTGGCAACGAGTAATGCTGACCAAAAATTGAAAGAGATTACGATTAAAAATGCCGTTGCTAATTATACAATTACAACACCAGCAGGTATCTCTCTCCAATTGGATTTGACATTTCCGAGCATCAAAATGAATGGCGCGGCAGTTACAAGACGTATTAACGTAACAAGTGCGACGACCACAGGCTCAATAACCTTTACAAATGCTGTGGGGGATTTAGCCACAATTGCTGCTCAACCTTACAATCAATTGCCTGTTGAAGTCAAAGCTGTTATTTTGCCATCACCTACCTTTGTCACTGTGGCTGCGGGTGCTAATATCACCATTGCGACGAGTTTTGGGGCATTTGATTTGGGGGGTGCAAAAGGTCAATTTGGCAATTTCAATATTTCGATTCCTGTTACGAAAAAGAATTTTGGTTTTGATTTTTCTTTCTTGAGCAGTACAAGCCAGAAATTACTATTCGATAATCCGAGCATCAGATTACGCTATACCAACTCGTTTGGTATTCCAATTAAAGCCAATTTAGTAGCTTCTGCTACGGGGCTTTTAGGTGGTACACAAGCTCTCAATGCACCAGTAATTGGCATTAGTTACCCACAAATAGCGCAAATTGGACAAACGGTTACGAATAATTTTAGCATTAATAAAACCAATTCTAATATCGTACCTTTCTTGTCTATTTTGCCTAAAACCATTAGTTACAGTGGTGACGTAGCTATCTCGTCCACAAATGCTAATGAAGTAAACTTTTTTACGGCGGATAGTAAAATAAACTTAGGTTTAGATGTGCTTTTGCCTTTGAAATTCTCGACAGAAAATTTGATTTTACGGGATACAGTTGTGGCTGATTTTGCCAGTAACAGCGCAAACCTTAAATATCTTGAGTCTGCGTCTTTGAGAATCAATCATAACAATGGTTTTCCAATGAAAACAAGTTTAGATTTACTTGTTTTGAAAGGCGGCGTAGCGACGAATGTTGTGACGAATTTTTCTATTCCTTCGGCAACAGTCAATAGCGATGGCAGAGTGACGGCTGCACAGGTGGGCGTTCAAGATTTAGTGCTGACAAACGCGCAGTTGCAAGCCATTTTAGGCGCGGAGAAACTAATTATTGTAGGACGTATCCAAACACCAAATAATGGTACAGGTCAAGCGGCATTTTATTCTAATTACGCTTTTGAAATTGGTTTGGGTATGCAAGTGAAAGTGAAAAACTAAATTTTAACTCATCGAAAGATTTTAAATGTCAAAGTATAATAAATTGATTTTGATTTATTTACAAAATTGATTTTGATTTCTTTCCTATTTATAATTCAGGTTCTTTGACAATTTAGTGGTGTTCACGTTCGGGGAACTTTTAAAGTTTCCTGAACGTAGTCAACCTAATCACTATTAAAACTATCAAAAAACCAATTCAATCAAAAATAATTAATGAAAAATATTTTTTGTTTTATCCTATTTTTATTGAGCTTCAACACGCTTGTTGCTCAAACGGGTTTGATGGGCTACGGGTCCAAAGCGGTTGTGCCGTCTATGTCCGCTAACCCTGCATTAATAACCGATGAACGGCTCGTTATTGCGCTCCCCTTAGTGTCTTCTTTTCAAATGGAAGCCACTACTTCTTTTAAATTAGCAGAAGCTATGGTCAAAAATGCGGCTGGCAAAACCGTTTTTGACGTATCGAAGTTTGCGGCTGCTTCCAAAGACCAAAATTCAGCCAGTATGAACCTTGGTCTTGATATTTTTAGCGTGGGTTTTCGTGTAAAATCAACCAATTTTGTATCTTTTGGAGTGCAGCATTTCTCGACATTTAGAGGCACTGCATCTGATGATTTGCTCAAACTTATTGCTGAGGGTAATGCTGGTAAACCAGTTGTGAGTTTGGATAAAGAATCTATCTATATCAACCAATTCAATGCGTTTTATGCAGGTTGGTCGCGCACTTTTCTCAATGAAAAATTGACACTTGCCACGCGCTTGAAGATGTATCAAGGCATTGGCAATATGCAATCGGATAACGCGTCTTTGACTATAAAAACTGATGCAAACTCTAATCCTGCTTACGCTATCAGTATGACGGGGAGTTTACAAGCAGAGGGAGCAGGTATTTATGGCATTGCACTCGATTCTAATTTGCGTAAAGATTTTGCAACAAATGTTCGCTCCAATCTATTTGGTATGGGTAGAGGCTTTGGTATAGATATCGGGGCGAATTTTAAAATAAATGATAAAATAACGCTCTCTGCTTCAGCAGTTAACTTAGGCAGTATTACGTGGAAGCAAGACTTTGCACGTCTTGTCAAAGTGTCAGGAACAGGCAATTTTAGCTTCGGTGGACTAAAACGCCAGATAGGGGCAGAGGGTCAACCAACCGTAGGGCATGATATTGACAGTATTCAATCAAATTTTGAAAAAGCTTTTACGCTAAACACGTCGAAAGCTGAATATTCGCGTGCCTTGCCGTCTATTATTGCGGCGGCAGTAAGTTACTCGGTAAACGATAAACACCAAGTCATTGCACTATTGCGCTCCCAAGCGTTGAATGGCACACGCGTAAATCTTATGGGTTTGAAATACCAATTCACGCCGATGCGCTCGTTACAATTGATGGGTGGCGTATCTTTGATGACAGATGCGCCTGTATCATTTGGTGCGGGTATGGTGTGGTCTCCCGGTCCTTTTCAATTACATTTCTTAGCGGATAATATTGCAGCATGGTCTGCATTGGACAATAATAACTATATGCAATTGCAAATGGGATTAAATATTGTTTTGAAAAAAAAGAAAGCTTTAGAAAGTAAATAGTCTAAGTTTTATGGTAAGTAGAGACAAGCCATGACTTGTATCTATTTGAACCGCGCCACCGAAGGTGGCGCGGTTTTTTTTGAACTGTGCCTGCCAAATTAGACTTAGTAAGCACTCGATTTGGCAAGAATTAATAACTTTGCATGTTATTCACCGATACAAAAATTCATAAAATATGAAATGCCTCTTTACATTTTTCACGTTTTTTGCCGCCTTTGCCTTGCAAGCACAGCAAATCAGTTCGGTAGGTGGTCGTGAATTGACGGAAAAATTCAAAAAATACGGGTATTAAATTTTTGTAATTACTCAGTCACGCGCTTGCTTCGCTCGCGCGAGTGAGAAGATGTGGTTCGTTTTTTTGATGCACACTAATAGGACTAACAATCACTTTTACAATGAAAAATCTATATATCCTCAGCGTGTTTATTTTTATTCTTTTTGTCGCTGCAAAGCAAAAAGAGACCCCCTCAGTCTGTGCGCCCAATTTCAAAGAAAATTTATCCGAATACGGCTTTTTTGAAGGTACTATCAACGCGCAACAACCTGCGGCTGATGTTGTGCCTTATGCTTTAAATGCGCCTCTTTTTTCGGATTATGCTCAAAAATTGCGGTTTATTCGTTTGCCCAAAGGCGCAACAGTGGCGTACAATGCTGATTCTGTTTTGCAATTTCCCGTAGGAACGGCTATCATCAAAACTTTTTTTTACGCTAACGATGCAAAAAACGAAAAAAAAGGACGTCGCTTGATTGAAACGCGCCTTTTGTTGCACGAAGAAAATGGTTGGGTTGCTTTGCCCTACGTTTGGAACGCTGAACAAACAGATGCTACTTTGGACTATGCAGGAGGTGATGCAAAAGTGGTGTGGAAAGACGAAAAAGGCACAAAACAAACGGTGGATTACGTGATTCCAAACCGCAATCAATGCCGCAGTTGCCACGAACGCGGCGGAGTGATGACACCTATTGGACCTTCGGTGCGTCAACTGAATGGTGATTTTAAATACGCAGAAAATGCTGAAAATCAATTGATTAACTGGAAAAAGCGAAATATACTGAGTGGTCTTCCCGATGACTTGGCGGGTGTTCCCAAAGTGCCAAATTACGCCGATGCGTCGGCAAAATTGGAAGATAGAGCGCGGGGTTATTTGGACATTAATTGTGGGCATTGTCATAACCCGAAAGGACAAGCCTTTACATCGGGTTTGTTTTTGGATTGGAAAACGCAGGATTCAACGGCACTCGGATTTTACAAAACACCCGTTGCGGCGGGTAAAGGCTCGGGCAATTTGAGGTTTGATATTGTGAAAGGCAAACCTTCAGAAAGTATCTTGGTGTATCGCATGAAATCAACAGATGCAGGGGAAATGATGCCCGAATTGAGCCGAAAACGCGTTCATACTGAGGGGGTCGAATTGATTAAAGAATGGATAAAAACTATGAAGTGATTAAAAACGTCCTTCTCTTTCTCGCTTTGCTTGCGAGAAAGACTGGAAGGCTGGTTTGTTTTTTGGCAAAGCCGAAAAATAAACTACATTTTTCTTCTTCGTGCGGGTGAAGCGAGCAGAAAAGCGTTTGTCGAGAACCCCTCCACTAAAATTGTCAAAGAACCATTAAAATCTATAAGCCCGTAGATTAAATTTTACAAAAAATAATAGCTTTTCTACCATCGGGCGTCTGTAAAATAACTTGATAGATGCCCACCGCACAATTACGCATATCCAATTGAAGCGTATGCCCCCCTCAGTATCCAACGCCTTTTTCTTCAAAATTCCCATGTTTTGACCAAAAGCATTGACCCAGCAATACCCCCCAAAATAAACTACATTCCCGTCTCTCGCACGAGCAAGCGAAGGCAGAAACATGATTTGGATTTCATATATTGATTCAAATTTAATTCTTCAAAAATGGGTAGATTTGATACATTTGTACTTTATTTTTAATTTTGAAACCATACATAAATTCAAAATACGCATTAAAAGGCACTTTTGCGCTCGCTTCGCTCGCGCAAAAGTAGGAAAGGTGGTTCATTTTTCGGGCTTTGCCCGAAAAATGAACCACATTTCCCCTCTCGCGCGAGCGAAGCGAGCGCGAGAACCAGCAGTTTAGATTTTATGTATGGTTTCAAATTTTTAATCAACATTAAATCTTAAATTAAAATGACTTATCAACAAATTTACGACCACAGCGTTGCCGATGCAGAAGGATTTTGGCGGGAGCAAGCCCAGCATATTCATTGGTTTAAATTTCCCAAAAACACGTTGACCAAAGATAAAGATAGTTTGGCGCGTTGGTTCAAAGGTGGAAAACTCAATACCTGCTATTTGGCGGTGGACAACCACGTTGAAAATGGACGCGGCGAACAAGCAGCCATTATTTACGATTCGCCTGCTACGGGTATCAAAAGAACCTACACTTACCGACAATTACAGTCCGAAGTGGCGCGATTTGCGGGTGTACTGAGGGGTCTCGGTGTCGAAAAAGGCGACCGTGTGATTATTTATATGCCGATGGTGCCAGAAGTGGCTTTTGCAATGTTGGCGTGTGCGCGATTGGGTGCAGTACATTCGGTTGTGTTTGGCGGTTTCGCAGCCCACGAATTGGCAATTCGGATTGACGATGCCACGCCCAAAGTTTTACTCATGGCGAGTGGTGGCAAAGAATTTGACAAAATTATCCCGTACAAGCCGATTGTGGATAAAGCTCTTGACGAAGCCGCGCATAAAATCGAGCATGTTGTCGTTTTGCAACGCGATTTTCTTACCGCCGATTTGCAAAAAGGAAGGGATTTGGATTGGGCAGAACAATTGGACAATACCGGTTATATGCCCGTTGCCAAATGCACACCCGTAGATGCAACCGACCCGCTTTACATTCTCTACACCTCTGGCACAACGGGTAAACCGAAGGGCGTTGTCCGCGACAATGGTGGTCACGCGCTGGCTTTAAAATACTCGATGAAATACGTGTATGGCGCAGAAGCAGGGGACGTATATTGGGCAGCGAGCGATGTGGGTTGGGTGGTTGGACATTCTTACATTGTCTATGCCCCTTTGATTACAGGCTGTACAACCGTTATTTACGAAGGAAAACCCATCAGAACACCCGATGCGGGCGCGTTTTGGCGCGTTATTGCAGAACACGGCGTGAAAGTCTTTTTTACCGCGCCAACTGCTATTCGTGCCATTAAAAAAGAAGACCCGAACGCAGATTTGATGAAAAAATATGATTTGTCAAAGTTCAAATTTCAGTTTTTGGCGGGCGAACGCTGCGATATTGCCACGCTCGATTGGCTTTCAGATGCCCTTCAAAAACCAGTCATTGACCATTGGTGGCAAACGGAATCGGGATACCCGATGCTGTCTAATTTTGCGGGTCTGGATTTATTGCCGACTAAAGCGGGTTCGGCGGGAAAATGCGTGCCGGGCTTTGATATTCAGATTATTGACGATAATTTGGTCGAACAAGCACCCGATACTGAGGGGGCGGTTTGCATTCGTTATCCGCTTGCCCCGGGCTGTTTGCCGACGCTTTGGAACGATACAGCACGTTTTAAAGAGGCGTATCTTGCGCCTTATCCTGGCTATTATTTCACGGGCGACGGTGGTTATAAAGATGCTGAAGGTTACGTTTTTATCACGGGACGGATTGATGACGTCATCAATGTGGCAGGACACCGTTTATCTACATCGGCTATGGAAGAAATTGTTGCGGCACACCCCTCAGTTGCCGAATGTTCGGTGGTAGGGGTGGAAGACGAGATGAAAGGGCAATCCCCCGTCGGTTTTGTGATTTTGAAAGCGAATCAAAGCATTTCAGAAGCTGAGTTAGAAGCCGAATTGATTGCAATGGTGCGTGACAAAATTGGTGCAGTCGCTTTTTTCCGTCGTGCGGTCATTGCCAAACGCTTGCCCAAAACGCGAAGTGGTAAGATTTTGAGAAAAATCATGCGTCACATTGCTGACGGCAAATCTTTTAATCCGCCTTCAACAATTGAAGATATATCGGTTTTAGATGAGTTAAAGGAATTGATGGTGGAGAAAAAAATTGGCGTGTTTAAACAGATGTATTGAAAAGGTGTTTCTTTTTTGGGCTTTATACGAAAAAAAGGTTTTTTGGTAATTAACCTAAATTTTGTGGTAAGTAGTTGTTCATAAATAATCGCTACTTTTCAGTACACGCCTTTGCGCTCGCTTCGCTCGCGCAAAGGGGGAATGTGGTTCATTTTTCGGGTGCAGCCCGAAAAATGAACCACATTCCCCCTTCTCGCGCGAGCAAAGCGAGCGCGAGAAGCGTTGTAAAAAGTAGCGATTATTTATGACTAACTACTTAGTCATTCAAAACGCGCCGCCTTCGGCGGCGCGGAGGTTTTTTTCGGAGCGCGCCGTTTTTTTTTGTTAAAAATTTGGGCTTTGCCCAAATTTTTAACAAAAAAAAATGGCGCGCTCCATTAGAATTTTCTCGCGGCGAGGTTGCGCGTTTTTATACCACAAAACTCAGATTACATATCCGTAACATCAGTTAGAGAGAGTTTAAATTCCAAGCCCGACAGTATTAATATCAAGGACTACTAAGTAATTGCAAAATAATTTATATTCATCATAAAAAAGTAACTCAATAATGCCTAACGCTTTTTACCAACCACCTAAAGCCACTAATGAAATTATCCACGCTTACCAGCCCAAGTCACCGGAAAAATTGGCGTTGAAACGCGCCCTTGCGGAAGCTAAAGCCAAGCAGCGCGATGTGCCGATGTTTATCGGTGGCAAACACGTTTACACCGATGATAAAGTAACGATGCACCCGCCACACGAACACCAACACGTTTTGGGTACGTACAATCGGGGGGAGAAAAAGCACGTAGAGGCAGCAATTGCGGCAGCTTTGGCGGCAAAACCACGCTGGGAAGCTATGCAATGGCAAGACCGCGCCGCCATTTTTTTGAAAGCGGCGGAACTCTTGACAACAAAATATCGGGCAACCATGATGGCGGCAACGATGTTGTGCCAATCAAAAACGGTGTATCAAGCCGAGATTGACTGCATTGCAGAATACGCCGATTTTTTGCGTTTTAATGTAGAATTTATGACGCAGATTTACAACGAACAGCCCACAAGTTCAGTTGGTGTTTGGAACAGAATGGAACACCGTCCGCTTGAAGGCTTTGTTTTTGCCTTGACACCTTTCAATTTCACGGCAATTGCGGGCAATTTAGCGGCTGCACCCGCCATGTTGGGCAATACAATCGTGTGGAAACCGTCGGACAGCCAGATTTACTCGGCGGCGGTGATTATGGATATTTTTGAGGAAGCAGGTTTGCCCGATGGCGTTATCAACCTCATTTATGGCGATGGTCCAATGATTGGTGACGTTGTGTTTGCTCACCGCGATTTTGCGGGCTTGCATTTTACGGGTAGCACGGGCGTTTTTCAACATATTTGGAAAACCATCGGCAATAATATTTCAAATTACCGCACTTATCCACGTATTGTGGGCGAAACAGGTGGAAAAGATTTCGTAGTGGCGCATCCGTCGGCAGATGCTAAGGCAGTAGCAACGGGTTTGAGTCGGGGGGCTTTTGAGTTCCAAGGTCAAAAATGCTCGGCGGCAAGTCGGGCGTATATCCCAAAATCGTTGTGGAAAGACGTGAAAAAATACCTCGTTGCTGATGTCAAATCTTTCAAAATGGGGACAACTGAAAATTTCACCAATTTTATCAGTGCCGTTATTGACGAGCGTGCTTTCGACAAAATTGCCAGCTATATCGATGCCGCTAAAGCCTCAGATGATGCGGAGATTATCGTTGGTGGTGGGTACGATAAGTCCGAAGGTTACTTCATTGAGCCAACAGTTGTCGTCACGGAGACCCCTCAGTATCGGACGCTTTGTGAGGAGATTTTTGGACCTGTTTTGACTATTTACGTCTATCCAGATAAAGAGTACGAGCGCACACTCGACCTCGTTGACCAAACCTCTCCTTATGCTTTGACGGGTTCAATTTTTGCCAAAGACCGCGCCGCTATCAATACAGCTTTTGACAAACTCCGCAACGCCGCAGGTAATTTTTACATCAACGACAAACCAACTGGAGCAGTCGTTGGACAACAGCCTTTTGGCGGTGCGCGGGGCAGTGGCACAAATGATAAAGCAGGTTCTATCTTAAATTTGTACCGTTGGATTTCACCACGTACCGTTAAGGAAACGTTCGTATCGCCTACGGATTATAGGTACCCGTTTTTGAGCGAAGAATGATAAGTGATAAACGATAAGTAGTTAGTCATAAATGAGGAGTGGGCATAACCTAAAAACATCGTTTTTTGATTAAAAACAGATGTTTTGCGCTCGCTTCGCTCGTGCAAAACGGAGGAGAGGTGGTTCGTTTTTCGGCGAAGCCGAAAAACGAACCACCTCTCTTCCTTTTGCGCGAGCTAAGCGAGCGCAAAAGTGCCTTTTAATGCGTATTTTGAATTTATGTATGGTTTCAAATTTATGTTAAACATTCGTGAACGTTTAGCTGAAATTTTTTATTATCCGATTAAATACAAAACTTTGTGTCCCAATAGTTTTAAACAACACGATTCCGATTTACAAACATTCTTTTAGCCAACAATTTTTCTTTGTCTTTTATGTCATATTAAAATTAAAATAAGGCTAAATCGTATGAAAAGATTCATTACCCTTTCCTTTTTATCTATTTTATCTTCTTCTCTTTTTGCTCAAATGTTTATTGAAGCAGGGGCAACATTTCAACAATTGAACATCACGCGGCAAGAATCGCCAGGGTTGAGTGCGATGGCTGAACTCATAAAAATAAGCGGTGGCAATGCCAATACGACCATTCCTAAAATGATTTCGTCGCGGATAATTGCGCCTAAAATCTGCATCGGTTATCGTATTCCTTTCGACGATTTCAATTTGATGTTGTCGGTTGGTACGAGCCAAGATTGGAGCAATTCTTTCCGTTTGCGCGGCACGGCGGCAGTTGGCGGCAATACGTATCCCTATCCCGAAAGTTTTAGTGCGCGGGTGCGTGCCTACAAAACGCTTGCAAAAGGCTTGAGTTTTGGGGGTGAATTTTGCTTCGATAATCAAACTTCTGAAACGATATTGAACAACAGCAATCTCACGCCAACGGTACGCGGTTTGCTCAATCAAGTCAGTTCAGACATCAATTTGTTAGGCACGGGCGCAACCAAAAGTATGCAATTGAACGGTTTAATCGGTTGGCAAACAACGAAAGACCAATTTGAATTTGGTGTTTTTGGCTTGGTCGGCATGGTCGGTCGTGGATTTGGTGTACAGGGCGATTTTAAAGTGCGGTATTATTTTGGGGAAAGATAAGAAGTTCAAAATTTCCAAAATTTTCTATTTGTTAGTTTGAGGAAAGCACTTATCTTTGTAAAAAATCATTAAATATGACAGCTTTAGCCGAAAAAAGAGGACATCGAAAAACCATGCTGCCTTTAATACTCGTTTACGAGGAATTGAATGGGCGTAAATTGTACAGAAAAAACTATAAACAATACTTAAATCGAACTAAAACTATCGAGGAAATTATGGGATGTAGTAGTTTACAAGGTGTTATTATTTCAATTTTATTGAGATACCTCTACACAAATACAGATGAAAATGAATACGAAATTTTTACAAATGAGGCAGGTTTACACGTTTCACTTGGTAATAATTTTTCTTCTGACATTATTTTGTATAGTGCCGAAGAAGCGCGAAAATATCAGTATGATGACCATTATTTCAATGTTGCGCCTAAAATAGTGATTCAAGTAGATATTAAAATTGAGCTTGAAGGCATGAATTCTACTGATTACTGGACAAAGAAAACACAAACGCTTTTTAATTTTGGCGTAGAAAAAGTCGTATGGATTTTTACAGAAGATAAAAAAATCATTCTCGCTGAACCCAATAAAGACTGGATTGTTAGAGATTGGGTGAAAGATTTTGAATTATTAACCAACCATACGCTCAATTTAGAAAAAATGATTGAAAAGAAAGGATATAAGATTTGAGATACCCCTCAGTATTTTTCTCTGTTCTAAGATAAAATTAATGTATTAATATGGTAGCCACATCAGTACAAGAAAGAAAATACACGCCTACAAATAGTCAAAACGGTCATGCACCTCAAAAAATTTCTTTAGCAGAATTTCAAAAGAAATTTTTATCTCGTAAAGATAACTTCAAATACGAGTGGGTCAGTGGCAATATTGAGAAAGCTCCCCGCATAGTGAATAGAAATCAAACTTTAATTATTCACCGTTTGCAACGCTTATTTCTAACGACGAAAGCCCACCAAGAAATGTCTGAATTGGTTGCCGAATTAGACATGTTTTTGCCAACAATCAATCGAACCAGACGTGCCGATTTTGGGGTTTTAACAGCCAAACAGGTCATCGCTTCTGCAAATGACGATATGTCCCCAGCTCGTTTTGTGATAGAAATTATTTCCAAAAATGACCAAATCAATGAAGTAGGTCAAAAATTGATTGAATATTTCAACAATGGTATTGAAGTCGTTTGGGTCATTTTTCCGAAACTAAAAAAAGTGGAAGTATATCGCTCATTGCGCGATATTTCTATTTGTTTTGATAGTGATATTTGTTCCGCATCACCTGTTTTGCCAGATTTTCAGATTTCAGTTGATAAATTACTTTGATTTTTACTCCCTCAGTATTGAAATTGTTTTTTATAGGTGGCGCGACCTTAAGGTCGCGTTACAGCAATTTACTCTCGCGCCATTCCCCTAATTTTCCTAACCATACCAATTTGTTCTATCCTTGCGGCGAGCGAATTGGCTTCATTTATTTCCAATAATGAATAAAATGTAAAACTCAAAGCGGTTAAAAACAGGGCGATGATGAGAAAAAGCAAAAACGCGGCTAAAAAAGTCATGGCAACAACCACACCCGCATCTAATTGGGATTGATTGTAGAACGAAAAATTCCACCCAATTATCCACATATAAAAATACGTCAATGATGAATTGAGCAGGGAAAACAGCAACCAACTCACCACAAATTGAATACCCACAACGCCAAAAAGCAATTCTCGATTGCTGCCAATGAGCCAAGCGGTGTGTTTAAAGGATTTTAAATAATTGAAATTGAAGCCAAAACGCATCATTAAAAAAGCGTTTATGGCAAACCACGGGAGTACAACGGTCAACATAACAAACAACATCAAGCCGCCCATGTACGCTGCCGCGTAAGACCAAACCGCGAACAGTAAAAACAATTCGGCGAAAGATTTGAACTCATCGGAGCGGGTTTGTTGGTATGTGCGTTCTTGTTTTAGAATTTTTCGGAAAACAATGAAGGCTAAACCCGCATAAATCAAACCATTTAAAAACGGTAATTTTGATAAATGGTCATTGATGAAAAATTGCACAATCACGTTGTTTTGACTGAACAAATCGGCTTCCAATTTGAAAGTCTCGCCAATTGTTCCGTCACTCATAGAGAAAGCAAAACCGCAAAATAGGGCAGATAATGCCGCACAAATAGGGAAATAAGTTGAAAAATTGCGACTCAAAAACAAAAAAGTATCGCCAAATAGCTCACCTGCCGATTTGATTTTATCGAATTGAAATGTGTAAAAATTATCGGGCGGCAATTGTGCAGATTCCAAAGGATGGGCAAACCCTTTTCGGGCTTTGTAAAACGGCAACCACGCATAATAAAATAAAATAGCGGCTAAATTTGCCGCAATAAACACCCCGCGTGCCGTGCCTAATTCGGTGTGCCGCGTCAAATTGCCTTCAATCAAAGCAGCAAAAACCAACATCACGATAACGCCCACCATAATTTTTATACCCCGCCGTGCCGACATTTGGAACGCTTGCAAACGGGTATAAGTGCCGGGGAAAACCAATCCACGCCCCATTGTAATACCCGCCGCCGTGCCGATGACAATGGCTGAAATTTCCAAAGAACCGTGCATCCAGACCGTCAAATTGGCTTCGGCAACCAAATTGTAGCGGCTAAAAAACTGTAAAAACGCGCCCAGCATAATGCAATTGTACATCATCATTGCCACCGAACCCACGCCCGCAAACACACCCGTAATGAAATAAACCAAACAGACACGGATATTATTCGCCATAATTCCAAAGGTCATGTCAAACCGTCCGCTTGATTTATAGACTGCCATAGGGTCGCCTTTTTTGATATTTTCGACGGTCATACTAACGTAACTTTCGCCCAAAATCGTTTTCAAAAAATTTTCGTCCATCATGCTTGAAAAAAAGCCAATGGCAAAAGACAACACAAAAAAGACCAAAGCCCAGAAAAACGACCACCGCGATTCGTAAATCACTTGTGGTAATTCATCGGTGAAAAAATACCTAATTTTACTGAGGGGGGACTTTTTTTGCTTATAAATATCCCGAAATATCAATTGCCCCAAACCATTGAGATACGCCCGAACGGAGCGCGTTGGGTAGAAAGTACGGGCGTGCGATAGGTCGTCCGTAATTTGGATATAGAGGTCGTGCAGACGGTCGGGGTCGCGGTTGGGGTCGGCGAGTATGTCCTCAAAATCAGTCCATTTTTGACGATTTTGGCGAATAAAGGCGGTTTCTTTCATAAATAATGGCTATTTTTCTGTATCTTTTCTACACTAAGTATCATTTTTAACGATTCAAGGTAAATACTTAGCTATGCGCTCTCCCGAAAGCTTTCGGGATGTAAACAGACTTCGCTCGCGCAGGGAGGGGGAATGTGGTTCATTTTTCGGCGAACCCGAAAAATGAACCACATCTTCTCCTGTCGTTGTGCGAGCAAAATGCACGGAAACTCAATATTTGCCTTAAATCATTAAAAAGACACATTTTTCTTGCGTATTTCCCCCAAAGCACTCATCTTTATTTTGAAACCATACATAAAATCTAAGCTGTTGGTTCTCGCGCTCGCTTCGCTCGCGCGAGAGGGGAATGTGGTTCATTTTTCGGGCAAAGCCCGAAAAATGAACCACCTCTCCTCCTTTTGCGCGAGCGAAGCGAGCGCAAAAGTGCCTTTTAATGCGTATTTTGAATTTATGTATGGTTTCAAAATCTTTATAACGCTTGACCGATGGTTGGGCTCCAAAAGTGTTAACGATTTTGGTCGTTAGCACTTTTTTTATTTCAAATAAAAGTGTAATGTAGGCATCTTTTCAAAACATGCACCTGAAAATCGCGGGCTATTTTATGCAATTAGATAACAACTGATAAATAATTCTTGATTTTTGATTTTTTAGAACCCAAAAGTAATATTTTCACCCCAAAAATAGGATATTCATTTTAGACTATTGTACATTTTTGCTCGCTTCGCTCGCAAAAGAAAGGGAGGTGGTTCATTTTTTCGGGCAAAGCCCGAAAAATTAACCACTTTCCCCTCTTTTTTGCGAGCGAAGCGAGCAATGAAAAGTAATATTCATTTATTCATAAAATTCATACCATGCAAACGATAGAAATAACGACGACGCAAAATGTGACGATTGAATACGAACTCGCAGGTTTGCGCGAGCGTTTTTTTGCCTTGTTCATTGACCTACTCATTGGTTTCGGCATTTGGATGGCGTTGATTTTTTTGACCATTTCGGTGCGTAAAGGTATGGATAGTGAATTTTTAACGGCTTTTGTATTTGGTTTTCCGTTTTGGTACATTATCTTGTACCCGTTTATTTGTGAATCCTTTTTAGACGCGCAAACGATTGGCAAACGGTCACAAAATATAAAAGTAATTCGGATTGACGGCAAGCAAATTAGTCTAAGCGATTTCTTTTTACGGGCTATTTTTATGCTCGTTGATTTTGCCCTAACACTCGGCGGACTCGGTGCTTTGCTCATTCTAACAACCGAAAGACGGCAACGACTCGGTGATATGGCAGCAGGAACAATTTCGATAAGATTGACCAACACAACACGGCGTTTTCAATTGGAAGACATATTGAATATCAATTCGTTAGAAAATTATACCCCTCAGTATATGGAGGTAAAAAAGCTCTCAGAAGACGATATGTTGTTCATCAAAAGTGTGGTACAGCGTTTTCAAAAATACCCGAATCTTGCGCAAGAGGAATCAGTACGGGCATTGTTCACTCATTTGCAAAAAGTATTGGAACTGCCCAATTTACCCTTGATGCGTCCGCAAAACATGGTGGATTTTTTTAAAACATTGATAAAAGATTATATTGTTTTGACGAGGTGAGGTCATTGATTTGCTTACTTCGGTGCGCAAAAAAAGAAAAAGTGGTTCATTTTTCGGGCAAAGCCCGAAAAATGAACCACACCCTCGCTCGCGCGAGCGAAGCGAGCGCGTGGCAAGTCATTACAATTCTTTTAACTAAAAATTAATAATTTTTAAGTTTTTTTTTAGCCACTATTCGCGTCTTATTGTTGTAGTAGATAATAGCGTTAAGATGCTGAATAATTCATCTGACAAACATCTCCTTTTCACTTTAAAACTCATATAAAAATGAAAAAAATAGTAAAAATCAGTTCCTTAGCATTGGCTTTCTTGTTCTTTTTGAATTTCAGCGCGTCTGCTCAAATCAAACCATCAAAGAAAAAAACGGAGGAAACGACTGAGCAAGAAGAAACGAAACCAAGCAAAACCACCACCACAAAGAAAAAAACGACTAAAAAAAACGATGAGTATTTCGACGAATCGGGTGGTTTTAAACATCGTTTGTGGTACGGTGGCAATTTCAATTTGGGCTTCAATGGTGCAGAAGGTACAAGTATGTTTACCGTTGGTTTGACGCCGATGGTGGGTTACAAAATCATTGGTGGCTTGTCGGCAGGTCCGCGTGTGGGCATTAGCTACACCAATATCAAGTCTGTTGATACGCAAAACAAAGTAAGTGCGGTGGGCTTGACCGACTTTACAGTAGGTGCGTTTACCCGTTACAAAGCCTTTAAAAACTTCTTTGCGCACGGCGAGTACGAATACCAAAGCCAACAATCGGCTTTTGGCGATAGTTTCAACCGTATTCAATTAGATGCGTCGGGTAAACCGATAAAGCAACGCTTTGACCGTACAAACTATTATGGTGGTTTGGGTTATAGTTCGGGTGAGATTTTTAGTTATGAGATTATGGCTTTGTATAATTTCAATTTGCCAAAAGGGTCTTTGGAGCAACCCATTTCGATTCGGGCAGGTTTTACGTACAAATTTTAAGTAACTGCGTGAGTGTTACTGGCTCCCGATGAAGGTCGGGACAAGTTCTTTCTCGCTTCGCACGCGAAACTAAGGAGGTTCATTTTTTGAGGAAAGCTCGAAAAATGAACCTCTTTTTGCATCTTTTTAGTGATTCAAGGTAATGTACTCGCTTCGCTCGCGCAGAGAAGGGGAATGTGGTTCATTTTTCGTCAAAGCCGAAAAATGAACGACCTCTTCTCATGTCGTTGTGCGAGCAAAAGACACGTAGCTGAATTTACATTCTTTTTTCTATTGTACTGATGAAAACTTTACTTTAGTCTCGGGCTTCATGCCCATTAAACCGCTTGTGATAACCGTATCACCAACTTGGAGACCGTTCACAATCTGGATTTTACTGTCTGTCCGAACGCCCACTTCCACTATAACTGCTTTTGCTTTGCCGTCTTTACACACGTAAACTTGCTGTCCTTTGAGTATTGGAACAATCGCTTCCGTGGGAATCATTAAAGCGTTGCCAATTTCTTTTAAACTAAAATCTACTTTTACAAATGCTCCGGGTTTTAGTTTGCCATTGGCATTTTGAGCCGTCGCGCGGATTTTTAAGCTGCGAGAAATCGGGTCAATTTGATTATCGGTGGTATAAACCTTTCCCGAAAAATGTTCCAATGACCCCTCAGTAGTAAAGTCAATATTTTCACCAATTTGGACTAAATTGGCGTATTTTTCTGGAACTGTAAAGTCAACTTTGACGGGATTCAATACTTGAATATTGGCAACTTGGCTTTGCGCATTGATGTACGAACCCAACGATACACTCCGTAAACCAATAATCCCCGAAAATGGGGCTTTTAATTCCGTTTTGGCAATTTGGGCTTGCGTAAATTCAAGGTCAGCGCGAATATTATTCATCTGATTTGTCACCACATCGTATTCGTCTTGCGACACGCCTTTTATGTCCAATAGTTTGCGCAAACGTTGTTCGCTTTGTTGCGTCAATTGCAACTGAGCGTTTAGTTTTTTGACTTGGGCTTGTAAATCTTCGTCGTTGAGTTTTATCAACAATTGCCCTTTTGTTACCGCTTTTCCTTCTACAATGTTCAATTGTACAATTTTTCCAGCAACTTCGGGCTTCAAATCCACCAATTCAGATGCAATAATGCTACCTGTCGCAAAAATTCGATTATCCAATTTTTCGGATTTTACCACAAAACCCATTACCCCTGCTGCCGCCCCGCCGCCGCCGCTTCCACCTTTTCCGCCTGCTGCTGCGGGATTAGAGCCACCCGCTTGAGGTAGTTCCTTTGTCAAATATTTTATTTTTATAAAGGCGAGTGCGCCTACAATTGCGAGGAAAATACCGATGCGAATGAGAAGTTTCATATTTTTAGATGTACGAGTGAATTGAGTCGCCTATGATTGGAAAATGTCGAAATCAAGCGTTTGATACAGTAAGTAACCGCAAAGTTAGTAAAAGGAATGATGTTGGGGAAGAGAATTCTTAGCTTTCGACATTCCACCATTTTTTCCGACAAAAAAATACCCCGAATTTTCCACTAAAGAAAATTCGGGGCGTTTGGTATTTTGAAACCATACATAAATTTAAAATACGCATTAAAAGACACTTTTGCGCTCGCTTCGCTCGCGCAAAAGGAGGGAATGTGGTTCGTTTTTCGGGCTTTGCCCGAAAAACGAACCACATTCCCCCTCTCGCGCGAGCGAAGCGAGCGCGAGAACCAGCAGTTTAGATTTTATGTATGGTTTCAAATTTGGTACTACAAGTCAAACAAAAAAGCTTAGTTATGCGCTGTTTTATTTGGTTTACCTTTCTTTTTCTTGCCTTGTGTAGGTGCAGCAGCACCGTCAGCAGGAGCGTCCATTTTGTGGTTGTCACCTTTTTTGTGTTCTCCGCTTTGTTTAGGTTTATTGCGTGCTGCCGTCCATTTTGCAAATTGGTCAGCGTTCATCATACCTTGAACGTCAGATTCGTACTTAGTCGAGAGGGCAGCAACTTGTGCTTTTTTGGCATCTGCCGCCAAAGAAGCATCTGATTGAACCGCTTTAACTGCTGATTTGTGAGCTTGATTGAGTGCTTTAAATTGTGTTTCTTGTTCGGCTGATAAACCAAGAGCTTTCAAACCACCTTTGGCGTGGTCTTGCCCTTTATCATGTCTTTGTCTTTTTCCATGTTCCTTACCCGCTTCAGCAGTAGGTGCAGGTGTGCCTTGTGCCGCGGGTGTTGTTGCCGCTGATTTTGCTTTTGTCATGTTTGCTTTTGTTGCGGGTGCTGTTGCGTTTTGAGCAAATGATGTCGCGAAAAGTGCGAGCGCGGCAGCAGCCGTCAAAATAACTTTTTTCATAAAAATTTAAAGTTTAAAAAATGAGAAAATGTAGTCTTCCGATGTGGGAAGTTCTGATTAAGACGACGAAGGTAGAAGGCAAGGTTTATTCTTTTATGGTTTTATGAATACTTTAACCAAAAATAGATAGTTTTACTGAGGGGTGTTCAAATTTAAGTTTTTATAGAAATGTGATATTTTAGCGTATATCTTTCAAAAGTTATAAACTTTTTGAAAGATATGCCTCAAAACCGAATTACCACATTACCTTTGTCTTCTCATTTGGGGTGCTTTTAAGTAATTGTTGAAATACAATCAACTAAAAAAGCTGAGATTATACCCATCGAACCTGAACGGATAATGCCGTCGAGGAAAATGAGTTTAGTTGTGAGCGCGTAAATACGCTCAAAACAAATTCTTTCGAGGGTGTTTTTTGTTGAAAAAGCTATCTGAACCCAACTTTTAGCCTATTTTTCACTAAAAATACTATTTCAAATGTTGTTTACGAAAATTTCAGATTTAGGATTTCAAATTTCAAATTTCAAATTTCAGATTTCAAAATGCAATGACTTGGTTTCCAATATCTTGCAAAATCGAACTGGACGCTTTATTTATCCTCAACTTCTTAGTTGTTTCTCACTTATCACTTTTCTACTACCCTTCAGTATCGAGGCACAAAATACCGCTTCTAAGCCCGTTGATACCTTAAAAATGCTTGATTTACAACAAGTTACGGTAACGGCAACAATGGCAACTGCTGCAACGCCTGTCACTTTTACAAACCTTTCTAAAGAACAAATCCGCCGTTCTGATTTCGGACAAGACATGCCGTATCTCCTCAAAACGACCCCCTCAGTAGTAGAGACTTCTGACGCAGGTGCGGGCATTGGCTACACGGGCTTGCGGATTCGCGGCTCAGATGCTACGCGCACGAACATCACGGTTGACGGTGTTCCTTTGAACGACTCAGAAAGTCAATTGGTGTATTGGGTCAATATGCCCGATTTTTCGGCATCAACTTCCATGATTCAGATTCAACGCGGTGTAGGAACTTCTACCAATGGGGCAGGGGCATTTGGCGCAAGTATCAATTTGATTACCAATGGTTTACGTTCCGAAAAATACCTCAATTATACGGGTGGTGTGGGGTCTTTTGGTACTTTACGCCATGCAATTTCGGCGGGAACGGGCTTAATGAACCACAAATTTGCGGTGGATATGAAACTGTCGTCAATCGTTTCTAACGGTTATATTGACCGTGCGGCATCAAATCTGCAATCGCTGTACTTGTCAGGTTTGTATTTGTTTAAAAATGGGTCTTTGAAGGCAAAATTGATGTCGGGTAAAGAAAAAACCTATCAAAGTTGGTATGGGATTCCTGCCGTTTATCTGGATTCTCTACGTACTTTCAACCCCGCAGGAACAGAGAAATCGGACAGTCCTTACCCCAATCAAACCGATAATTACCAACAAACACACGCGCATTTGGTGTATAACCAACAATTTACGAGCCATTGGCGCGGCAATATTTCGGCACATTACACCAAAGGCAAAGGCTATTACGAAGAATATAAAGCGAATCAAAAACTAAAAAATTACAGCGAATTACTGCCCAAAGACACAACCGATTTGGTGCGTCAACTTTGGTTAGACAATGATTTTTACGGCTCGGTTTTTTCCGCTACTTACGAAAAAAAGGGTGTAGAATGGACAACAGGCGGGAGTTGGAACAACTATGCGGGCAATCATTTTGGCAATGTGATTTGGTATAAAAGCTACAATCCTAAAACTGGAACAATAAGCAATGCCGAATTTTATAGAAGTACCTCTCAAAAAACGGATTTTAGTATGTATTCAAAGTTAAATGCCCCAATTACACCACAATTAAATGGGTTTGTTGACCTGCAATTGCGGACAATTCAGTACACAACATTGGGCATTGACCGTAAAAAACGCGATATTTCAAGAGATAAAAATTACGCTTTTTTTAATCCTAAATTCGGTTTAAATTACATTTATACTGAGGGGTCTAAGTTATACGCTTCTTTTGCAATTGCGAATAGAGAACCCAATAGAAATGATTTATTGGACGCTGAAACAGCCAATTTACCCCTTGCAGAACGCTTGTTTAATACTGAAATTGGCTGGCGAAAAACAACCGAAAAAGTGAATATCGGTGTCAATTTTTACCACATGCAATACAAAAATCAATTGGCAGTAACGGGTCAAATCAATGATGTTGGTGAGCAAATTCGCGCAAATGTGGCAGATAGTTATCGCGCAGGTATTGAATTGGAAGCTGCTTTCAAACTCTCTAATCAATGGGTTGTAAATGGAAATGCCACATTTTCCCAAAATAAAATTCGCAATTTTACCGAAAATATTGACAATTGGGAGACAGGTGGGCAGGAGGTTTTTAAGCGTGGCACAACGGATTTGGCTTTATCGCCCAATACTATTTTTAATCTTGAATTGCGTTACACAATTCTAAAAAATGCGCAATCTGAATTAAGTTTTACCCCCTCAGTAAAATACGTCGGAAAACAATATTTGGACAATAGCAGCAATGAAAACACGGTTTTAACTGCCTTTAATTATACTAATCTGCAATTATTTTATGCCACACAATTCACAAATAGTAAAGCGATTAAATCATTAACCATTAAATTATTAATTGCTAATGTATTTAATCAAAAATATGTGAACAATGGGTGGACATACCGTTTCACATCGCCCAATTATGACCCGCGCCCCGATGACAATTACGCCAGAAGTGAAGGTAAAAATATCTATAATTTGTCGGGCTTTTTTCCACAAGCGGGGCGATATTTTTCGCTGGGTGCATCTATTGATTTTTAGGGTTAAGGTAGCACGGGCTTCAGCCCGTGAAATGTGTTTCATTTATCGGGCAAAGCTCGATAAATGAAACACATTCTCATCTTCGTGCAAGCGAAGTGAGCAATTTGCTATAACTATAACATTGAGCATAGTTATAGCAAAATCAAGCGTTTAAATTTTGTTGTAACTATATTTGAGGAGTGGGCATAACTTAAAAACAGATATTTTGCGCTCGCTTCGCTCGCGCAAAAGGGAGGAGACGTGGTTCGTTTTTCGGCGAAGCCGAAAAACGAACCACATCCCCTCCCTCGCGCGAGCGAAGCGAGCGCGAGATGCAAAAAACGCTTTTAGGTTATGCCCATCCCTCAACTATATTTTAACGCAAGTACTTAATCCCTCCTTTTGTCAATTTAACGAGACCATTTTTAGGAACTTGCAAAAAATAAGCTATAACGAATAGGGCTTTTTTGTCCCGAAAACTGTTATAAGTTATTGTTTTAGCGTTTCTTAGTAAATATTTTAGTCGTTTTCTCTTATATTTGCATTTGGGTTTTACAAAAAAAATATTTTATGGAAAAAGAGTTTAATATAACTGGCAATTGTCGCCCTGCCAAACATTATATGGCAGACGTATCGGGGAAATTAGCCAAAACGCTTAATTTGGTAGAGAAGGGTAAATATTTTATGATTAATCGTCCCCGTCAATACGGCAAAACGACGACTCTGCACACCATTGTTGATACGCTCAAAAAAAGAGAAGATTATGTTGTTTTTAGCATCAGTTTTGGTGGTGTTGGCGATGCTATTTTTGATAACGAAATAGTTTTTTCAGAAGGATTTGTAAATGTATTGGCGCGATACGCTCAGTATCAAATTTCCGATTTAGCACCCTGGCTAAGAGAGACTGCACGAACGACCAAAAGTTTAGATGACCTATCACAAGTCATCACTCGGTTAGTACTGAAATGTGATAAAAATGTCGTATTGTTGATAGACGAAGTAGATAAAAGCAGCAACAATCAATTGTTTATAAGTTTTCTCGCCATGCTTCGTGAAAAATATTTATTACAAGATAGTGTTAAAACTTTTCATTCTATTGTTCTTGCAGGTGTGCATGATGTCAAGTCTTTGAAGCTGAAAATACGGGCGGGTGAGGAAGCAAAATTAAATTCACCTTGGAATATTGCAGCCGAATTTACGGTGGACATGAACTTACAGCCTTTTGAAATAAAACCCATGCTCGATGAATATGTTGCTGACAAAGGGGTAAAAATGGACACGCAAAAGATAGCTGACCGCTTGTTTTATTACACTTCTGGTTATCCGTTTTTAGTGAGTAAATTGTGTAAAATGTTAGATGAAAACAGTGTGCCTACAAAAACATCAGATGAATGGGTTGATGACGATTTGGAAACGGCGGTTCGACTACTTGTTAAGGAGAATAATACCAATTTTGAATCATTAGTGAAAAATTTAGAGAACAATGAAGATTTGTATGATTTGGTGTATAAAATAGTGATTGACAGTATGTCCTTATCTTTTAATATTCATAATTCTACTATCAATTTTGGGGCATTATACGGCATTTTTGTTAATAAAAATGGATTTATCGCCATTCACAATAGAATTTACAACGAAGTTATCACTAGTTATATGGCAGATAATATGCACATTTTACAATTAAGAAGAGGTGCAGATTTTGGTTATGGGTATAAAAATGATGACAATACCCTCAATATGGAAGCCGTTTTGTTGGGTTTTCAAGCATTTATGAAAAAAGAATACTCCAAGAAAGACCGTGATTTTCTTGAAAAAAATGGGCGTTTGGTCTTTCTCGCTTTTATAAAACCTATCATCAATGGTTCGGGTTATGATTTTAAAGAACCACAAATTTCAGAAGAAAAACGTTTAGATGTTGTTTTGACTTATTTTCAACACAAATACGTGGCTGAATTGAAAATTTGGCGCGGACAAAAAGAGCATGAAAAAGGACTGGCTCAATTAAGTGATTATTTAGACCGACAAGCCCTAACGGAAGGTTATTTGCTCATTTTTGACCATTCAGAAGTAAAAAAATGGGATTCTGGGTGGATTGAAACACCAACTAAAAAGATTTTTTCCGTTTGGGTTTGAAAAATATAAGTACGAAAACTTGTTTTTAATTTCTTACTTTTGCCCCATGAAACAGACAACATTTATCTACGGTATCTTGGCAGGTCTTGCCACCATAATCTATGCTTTTTTGATTTACAGCACGCAAAAAGCGGGCTTTTTCTCGATGTGGTTCTACATCAGTTCCCTAAGTTTGTACGTACTGGCGATGTATTTTGCCGCCAAAAAGCTGTATAACGAAGATTTCAAAACCGTTTTACGTACAGCTTTTGCCGTTTTTTTAATAGCAAATGTCCTGTATTACATTTTTGATTTTGTTCTTTTCAACAAAATTGACCCTTCATTGGCAGGGTTTCAAGCGGAAGCCGCCATTGCGTATTTGAAGCCGAATACGCCATTGGAAGAACAAATAAAAATGGAGGAGAATATTCGTTCGTCAGATATTCACAATGGGACGAGTTTGTTTAAGCAATATGTGAAAGCGGCAATCGGCGGTTTTGGATTATCGGTTGGCGTGGCTTATTTAATTAAAAAAAATAATGTCGTGCGCTCTTTAAAATAAGCGAAAAAAGCAAAAGAAAAAAACTATCAGGGTGAGCGTGTTTTTTGCTGAAAAATCGAAGATTTTTCGGCAAAAAATACGCTCACCCTAAAAAAAACCTAGGCGATTTTCAAGCGAAGCGAGAAAGAGCCAGTAATTATGATAAAATGTAATTACTTAGCCACGTGCATTTTGCTCGCACAACGACGAGAGAATAGGTGGTTCATCTTTCGGCGAAGCCGAAAAATGAACCACATTCCCCTCTTTTGCGAGCGAAGCGAGCAATAGGCTATGTAATTACGATAAAATTTTAAAAAATGTTCACAGGCATCATCGAATCGCTCGGTATGATTAAAAAGATTAAAACCGAAGGCACAAATGTTCACATTACAATCGCTTCTTCTTTATCCAAAGAATTGAAGGTTGACCAAAGCCTTGCCCACGAAGGCGTTTGCTTGACTGTGACGGCACAAAACGCTCAAAATCATACAGTTACAGCGATTGATGAAACAC
Organism: Saprospiraceae bacterium; assembly: GCA_034520175.1. GTDB lineage: Bacteria > Bacteroidota > Bacteroidia > Chitinophagales > Saprospiraceae > JAAFJT01. The sequence continues at coordinate 56,349 of JAXHNU010000035.1, read as the reverse complement.
TCAAACGGACAAATCTGAGTGCTTGGAAAATTGGTAGTAAAGTGAATTTGGAACGGGCAATGTTGGCATCTGCTCGCCTCGACGGACATATTGTGCAGGGGCATGTGGACACTACGGGCGTTTGTATCGGTCGAGAAGACCACGACGGTTCTTGGGTGTTCACTTTTCGCTACCAACCGACCCCTCAGTATTTTGTAGTGGACAAAGGTTCAATTTGCATCAATGGCACGAGTTTGACCGTCGTTTCACCTACTTATGATACTTTTTCCGTAGCCATTATCCCTTATACGTTTGAACACACCACATTTGGACAATTGCAAATTGGCGATACCATTAACCTTGAATTTGATATTATTGGAAAATATTTTGCGCGGTATTTTGAAGTCTATAAGTCGTATGCCGATGCACAAGCGAAGGTTTTTTAATTTTATGCAGAAATACGTCTTTTTCTTCCTAAAATCTGTACAGTTTCTGTCTTCCACAACATAGGCTTCATCATAGATCATTTTTTGGATATTGCTTTTTACGCGGTCTTTGTAAATCAAAAGGGAAGGCGAATCAGCTTGGTTTAGGTCGGTGAGTTCTTACCAGTTCATTCGATATGGTTTGATTGTGATTAGTTTGTTGCAAAAGTATGTATTTTTCTGATAACTTTTGAAATCTTTAGAATAAACATTCTGACACTACGTATCATTTGGAAACCCTTAGAATAGACGTTGATTATAAATATTTTGACTCTGTGACAATTTTAGCGGTAACTCACGTTCGGGGAACTTTAAAAGTTCCCCGAACGTCGGTTTACACGGTTTTTGACGCCAAAATGCTTTATTTACTGAGGGAGTTCTTTTGCTGCCGCTAAAATTGTCAAAGAGCCATATTTTGACTCTACGAGTCATAGGAATCGGGCGAATTTTAATGACACGTAGTGTCAAAATGTTTATTTTAGAGATGTCTGATGTTATCAATATTTTCGCAAATGAAATGCAAAAAAAATGGGGAACAACCTATGCAGTTGCGCTCCATTCCAATAATTAAGTTAAACCATATTTCTAATCTTTTTTATTGACGTTTAAAACTCCATATCAATTTCTCGTCTTTCGCCTTTTGCCCAATCATTGAAAGGTGCAGTGATGTGAATTTTACCATGTTCAAAACGAGCGGAAATACGCTTCACATCTACTTCGGGGGCAAGTGGCAAGTTGACCAAAAAATAAGGCAACATTTGCTCGCCACCCAAAACTGAGACAAAATAATACACCACAAAACGCTGATTCGCCGCTTCAATATGGATATTTTCTGGGTTAACGCTCGGTGCATCAATTGTCAAACGGTAGCTTGTTTCTTGTTTCCAAGCGTGTGCCTTGAACTCTACCATGCCGCCGTTGACTGTGTTTGCAAAGTCAATTTGAGCAAGCAATTCTTTCGGAATTTCCATCTTAGTTGTCATATCTTAAAGTGTCTTTTAGTTTAAAAAATGTAGGATATTTAATCGCGCTTGCTTCGCTCACGAAAGAGGTGAATGTGGTTCATTTTTCGGGCAAAGCCCGAAAAATGAACCACTTCTCCTTTTTTTGCGAGCGAAGCAAGCAATAGAGTTTGACCTAAGTAGTTACAAAAACTGTTGAACAAAACAATGCAAACCAAATGCCGTTTGATATTTTGCTGCCATTGTGTCGTTTTTTTATTGAATATTGCATGACATTATGTCAAAACACTATTCACTAAACGACTCATTTCGTCAGATTGTTCATCTGCGGGTTGCCATTGAGCGTATTGCTGCATCTGCATACGGTAAGCGTCTTGAATCAAATCAGCTTGTTGTTCGGCATTAAAATCCAATAAATGTTTTGACAAATGCCACCCCTCAGTATAAGTGTAATTGTAGCCTGCGGGTGTTCTTTGGGCGTATAAAGCTGCTGCCATATAACCCGCGCCAAAGTTTTGGTACTGCCAAACGTGCGTCAATTCGTGGATAAAAACATCGGCAGGTATGGGTTTCCAACAATTGACAGTATTGAAAGTGACGAACGCATACGCAAAGCCGCGTTTGACGGGTATCGAACGCTTATCAAGCAAAACAAGACGAAAATCAAGTGATTTCCCAAACATTTTACGCCCCCTCACTATTTCTATGTCGGTAAGTGTGCGGATATGCGGTCGGACGAGATTATTGAAAATTTCAAGTACGTCAAATATAAAAAACAAATCTAACAGTAATAAACCCAGAGATTGTAGCCTTACAAAGATAGGATAATTGCGGTAAAAAGGGGCATACCAAACGGTGACAACACGTTTGATGCGGGAAGGTATTTGTACTAAGCTGAATACGAGGCGGTGAAAAAGCCACGTCAATTTATTCTTTTTCATCGCTTCTTTTGTCGTTGCGCGAGTAAAATATTAGATTCTATTAACTAATCCAACTTTTGTGGTATAAAAACGCGGAACCTCGCCGCGTGAAAATCTAACGGAGCGAGCCGTTTTTTTTTGTTAAAAATTTGGGCAAAGCCCAAATTTTTAACAAAAAAAAACGGCTCGCTCCGAAAAACTTCCCGCGCCGCCGAAGGCGGCGCGTTTTGAGTGTCTATCACAAAACTTAGATTAGATTACAATTTTTTCACCGAATCCTTTGCCATATCGCTTTTCCAAACCGTGCGACAAACACCATTTTCACATTGCTTTTGCGTGGTCAAATTGCCTTTATCATCATAGATTTTGAGCAAACCATGCTCTAATTCGTTGGAGTACGTGCCTTCGGCAGAGATTTTACCATTGTCGTAATACTCGATAAATGGACCGTTTTCCACATTGTCGCGGTAAAAAATTATTTCTTTTACGTTGCCAGACTTATAAAAAAATTTCCATTTGCCCGTCATTGCCCCATTTTCGTATTGTCCTTCCGAGCGTAGTGCCCCGTTTTCGTGAAAAGCCTTGAACGCATCCGTGAAACTCCCTGTTTTATCGTAATTACGGCGTTCCATGATTTGTCCATTTTCGTAATAAAAAATTTGCTCACCGTGCAATACACCAGCTTTGTAATTGGATTCTGCCGATTTCCCCCCGTTTGTCGTGAAAAAAGTTTCGTGTAAACCTTCTTTGAGTTTGGTTTTAGGGTTGCGGGTAAAACGTTCAACAAGTTGCCCTACTTCATTGCGGTTTTCGGCAACTTCCAAATTAGAACAACTGTTGAAAAATAAACAGCTAAATAATAGTAGCGCGAGATTGAAGATTTTATTCATTACTTTAAAAACGTCGTTGTCATTGTCAATGGATTATAGAATTTATCGTAATTACTTAGCTTCGCTTGTGGGAGTAGCTGAACGTGGTTCATTTTTCGGGCAAAGCCCGAAAAATGAACTACATTCTTTTTATGCGAGCGAAGCGAGCGCGAGGCTAAGTAATTACGGTGGCTCTATTATGATTTCAAGTTGCGATTCTATTTTCTAACAAATCCGTTAGTATTTGAACGTTTATATAAAAATCGAACAGGCAAATTTTCCTCGAATCCGTTAGGATTCGCACGTTTATATCGGTATTTTACGTGCGAATCCTAACGGATTCGGGGAAAGTTAGTTACTTTTATTTTCTATAAACGTGTAAATCCTAACGGATTTATTTGAAACCATACATAAATTCAAAATACGCATTAAAAGGCACTTTTGCGCTCGCTTCGCTCGCGCAGAAGGAGGAGAGGTGGTTCATTTTTCGGGCTTTGCCCGAAAAATGAACCACATTCCCCCTCTCGCGCGAGCGAAGCGAGCGCGAGAACCAGCAGCTTAGATTTTATGTATGGTTTCAAAACGGATTTATACAGCAACTTCAAACCGTAATTGAGCTTTACGGTTTATCTTTGTACATTATACGCAATTATTTAAACGACGTTTCACCGAAAAAAAGTGTAAACTGTTAAATTTTTAATCCACAAATTTGCACTCACATCATTCGAGAAAAAGGAGACTTTTCTTTTTGAGTAGCAATGTGATTCTTTCCGCCTCCTTCGCTCGCGGAAAGAGAGGAGAGGTGGTTCATTTTTCGAGCAAAGCCCGAAAAATGAACCACATTCCCCTCCATTGCGCGAGCGAAGCGAGCGCAATGCTATCTAAAAAGAGAAGTCTCAGCAAAAGGAGAAGTTTATCAACATTCCACGGTCAAATTAGGCATAATAGTTGGTGTTAAAATAGTATATGTAAAGTTTTACACAATGAGGGGCTGTACCATCTCAAAAATCGATTTAAAATCTAAGCAAATGGGCTTTCGTTCTTGGAACGGAAGCCTTTTGTACTTTAAATTTCAAGTATTTCAACTTTCTGTAAATGGTTTGTGTATCTACCACATGTTGACACGCAGTATCAAGGGGAACACTTGGTTTTAGTGCTTGTTATAAACATTTTGAGCCTAACGGCTCAATAAACGCACGAGCTTGATGAGCCGTTAGGCTCAAAATATTTATAACAAGCACTAAAATAAAGCATTTCCTTAGTCACGTAGTGACATAATGTGCTGTCAAGTTTAAATGCACAAATCATTTACAGAAAGAAATTTAATATTGTTTTAGGTATTCTTTTAGCCCAAACAGCGTTCTGATGTAGTCTATATTGTTTCGTTTATTTTTGGTTTGTTGCTTCATCATTTTGATATGCCGTTCCATTTGTATGACAGAAACGGAACGGTCGGGCGAATAAAAACGACCAAATGGATTGCCATTGGTTTGTGGATGTACTTTTTTGATTGCCTCTTCCAATTCCTCAATTTGTAAACGCAATGATTTATTGAAATATTTAAGTCGTTCTTCATCAAGGTCTTGAAGTTTATTTTCTCGTTCTTCAAGCAGAGAAGTTTGTAATTCCATGAGTTTTAGAAAGTCGCTTTTTTGGTAAGCATTGTTCACATCTTTCATAATTTCGGTTTTCCATGCCCGCCGTTCTTCGTCTATTTCTTGGTCTGGGTGAAAATTTTTGACCAAATCTACGTACAATTGCTTTGTTGTTTTGGTCATATCGGCTTCGGCTGCTGCTTGTTTATCGGCGCGTTCTTGCTGTTTTGCGTTTTTCTGTTTGTTTTGGCGGTGTGCCTCTTTTGCCGCTTCTCGGTCAGCCGCTTCCATTTTTTTCTTTTGTACTTTTTCTCTTATTGCGTCCATATCGTCTTCGGGGTCTAAGTCCAAATCGTACTTGTCATTCATTTTGTCCACTGCCTTTTTTTTCGCCATAGCTTCGGCATCAGCAATGTATTCCGCGTAATTTACGCGGTTGTATTTGTCAAAAATGTCTTTCAATTCGTCAAATGCCTCGTATTCCAATACATCTAAAATATCCTGCCGCATGATGTCCACAAATTTCTCACGCTCACGGTGCGACAACTTAGCCAATTCTCGATGCCCATCTAAAGCCAATAAAAAGTCTTTTTGCGCCACAACATCGAGTCTATCAACAGGAATTACCCGTTCTCTGCCAATTTTTGAGAGCCACTCATCGGTTTCCTTCAATGCCTGAATCTCGATTTTGAGCGTTTTGATATGCTCTGTATAAGTTTGGAATTTAATCTGTTCTTTTGAACGTTTGTCTTTGTCTGATGTGCCAACGACTTGCATTTGTTTTGACATGAAGATATTTTTTAGAATGTCACTATCTACTATTGCTCGCTTCGCTCACAAAAGAAAGGGAGGTGGTTCATTTTTCGGGCAAAGCCCGAAAAATGAACCACTTTTCCCTTTTTTGCGAGCGAAGTGAGCAATAGGCTAAGTAATTAGTATTCTTGAGGGATGGGCGAAGCCGAAAAACGAACCACGTCTCTTCCCTTTTGCGCGCGCGAAGCGCGCGCAAAACATCTGTTTTTAATCAAAAAACGATGTTTTTAGGTTAACGGATTTATAAAGCAATTTGAAAGCGTAATTGAGCCTTAAAAATTTTCCACAAATGTACTAAACTGTAACGTACTATTGCTCGCTTCACTTGCAAAAAAGGGAGGTGGTTCGTTTTAGGGCAAAGCCCGAGAACGAACTGCGTTCCTCTTTTTGCGAGCGAAGCGAGCAATAGCTTCAAAAAAAACCTGCCTTTTTGTCATAAATAACCAAATGGAATAAAAATTGTCTGTCTCAAGCGTGATTAACAATTAAACGCGGTCTGCCAACTTGTCATTTTTTAAAATGGAGACCCCCTCAGTAAAATTTGAAATATAGAGACAAATAATGTTTGAAAATAACCAACAACACGTCCACCAAAACGAGGACAATGCCGATGAGTTTACGCCGATAATGCCCATCGAGGAAGAAGATGAGACGCAGAAAGGAGAGACATTTCCGACGATAATGCCCATTTTACCGTTGAAAAATACGGTTTTATTTCCGGGTGTTGTAATCCCGATTACGGTGGGGCGTGAAAAATCAATTCGGGCGGTGCAAAAAGCCTATGAGACGCACAAATTGATTGGCGTTTTGTCGCAACGCGATTTGGATTCTGATGATATTTCTCAGAGCAATTTGTTTCATATCGGTACAGTAGCCCGCATTTTGCGCGTTTTGAAAATGCCTGATGGCACAACAACTGCCGTTTTGCAAGGCAGAAAACGCTTTGAATTGCTTGAAATGCTCACTGATGAGCCGTTTTTGCAAGGTGATATTCGTATGTTGACTTACGACAATACAGAGGCAGAAGACCGCGAATTTCAAGCATTGACGGACTCTTTGCGGACTAAATCGGGACAAATTATTGATATGTCGCCCAATATTCCAGATGAAGCTCATGTGATGTTGCGGAATATTTCAAGCAAGGTTTTCCTCTTGAATTTTATCGCCTCCAATATGAATACCAAGCCGATTGTCAAGCAAAATATTCTGGAAATGAATAATTTGAAGCAAAAGGCGGAAACGATTTTGGTGCATATTGACGGTGAACTGCAATTGCTGGAATTGCGCGGCGAAATTGAATTAAAAGTGCGGGGTGAATTGGACAAGCAGCAACGCGATTATTTCTTGAACCAACAATTGCGCACAATTCAAGAAGAATTGGGTGGCAATCCGCACGAAGAAGAGGTTAATGCTCTTGCCGAACGTGCCAAGACAATGGCGTGGTCAGAAGCTGTTGCCAAGCATTTTGCAAAAGAATTGGCAAAAGTGCGACGGATGCACGCGCAAGCACCCGAGTATTCTATTATGATGAATTACTTGGAAGTTTTACTGGATTTACCGTGGACAACTTTTACAAAAGATAATTTTGACTTGAAAAAAGTTAAAAAATCACTCGATTCCGACCATTACGGGCTGGAAGATGTCAAGGAACGCATCTTAGAACACCTCGCCGTTTTGAAACTAAAAGGCGATATGAAAGCCCCGATTTTGTTGCTCGTTGGTCCGCCTGGCGTTGGTAAAACGTCGCTTGGGAAGTCGGTTGCAACGGCTTTGGGACGCAAACACGTGCGCATGTCTTTGGGCGGTTTGCACGACGAATCCGAAATTCGTGGACACCGCCGCACTTATATTGGCGCAATGCCCGGGCGTATTATTCAAAATCTGAAAAAAGTGGGAACGAGTAATCCCGTTTTTATTCTCGATGAAATTGATAAAGTAGGTACTTCTTTTCGTGGCGACCCGTCAAGTGCTTTGCTTGAGGTGCTTGACCCTGAACAAAATGGTACTTTTTACGACAATTATCTTGAATTGGAGTATGATTTGAGCAAGGTTTTGTTTATCGCCACCGCCAATTCGTTGGAAACTATCCAACCTGCTTTGCTCGACCGTATGGAAATTATCCGTTTGTCGGGCTATTCGGTGGAGGAAAAAGTGGAAATTGCGAAGCAACACCTTATTCCAGAACAGCGTGAAGCACACGGTTTGAAACCCAAAGATGTGAAAGTGTCGGAAGCGATTATCAAACAAGTTATCCAAGATTATACCCGTGAAGCGGGCGTTCGTTCGCTCGACCGTCGCATGGCGGCAATGATGCGCAGTATTGCGAAAAAGGTGGCGATGGCAGAAAAATATACCCCCTCAGTAAAATCAGAAGATTTGAAGGGTATGATTGGACCTGCCCGTTTTTCAAGCGATAGCTACGAAAAAGACCAAATTGCGGGTGTTGCGGTCGGCTTGGCTTGGACATCGGTGGGCGGCGAGATTTTATTTATTGAAACCTTGTTGTCAGGCGGTAAAGGTGGTATGACATTGACGGGCAATTTGGGTGCAGTGATGCGTGAATCGGCGTCAACAGCTTTAAGTTTTTTAAAAAGTCACGCCGAATCAGTCGGTTTAGACCCCTCAGTATTTGATGCGTCTGACATTCATATTCACGTTCCAGAAGGTGCAATTCCGAAAGATGGTCCTTCGGCAGGTGTGACGATGCTTACGGCTTTGGCTTCAGCGTTCACAAAACGCCCCGTCAAAGCAAATTTGGCAATGACAGGCGAAATCACTTTGCGCGGTAAAGTTCTCCCTGTTGGTGGCATCAAAGAAAAGATTTTGGCGGCAAAACGGGCAGGTTGTACAACGATTATGCTCTGCAAAGAAAACCAAAAAGATGTGGAAGAAATCAACGCTTTGTATATTGAAGGTTTGACATTTCATTATGTTAGCCGTATGACGGAGGTTTTGGCTTTTGCTTTGGAGTAAAGTTAAACTACAGATGTCAAAAAAGGGAGAAGATGTGGTTAAAATGTAGGATAAAGTCCGAAATCTTAATCACATCTTCTCCTTTTTTTGTGCTGGATACCCCCTCAGTATAAAGTCTTAAAAAGACGCTTTTAAGGATTTGAATTGAGGTAAAAATACTTTTTTATTGAAATATTGCTCTACATTTGCGATGTAGTAATGTCGTAATGAGCGACAATGCAAAAAGTACGACAAAATTTCATAATAAAAAGCAATGAGTTATCACGACAGAATTAGAGAACTAACAAAAGGTGTTCCTGTAGAATTGGTTGATTTTGAGCAGCCGAGAGACTCTGCAAGGACACCTACCCAGGCATCTTCAAATTTCATTACCAATAAAGAACAAGGCGATTGGGCTGAAAACCTTGTTACAAGGGCTATCAATGAAACGTCTAAAAACTTTATAGCCGTAAAATATGGTAAGTCTGATGACTTAGTCGCAGGAGAAGATGGTTTTGATACTTTTTATCAAGCCTTTCAAACTGAACTTGATACGATTGGTAAAAGACCCGACTTGCTGATTTTCGATAAATCAGATTTTGACAAAAATTTAGGTTTTGACATCAGCCAAATTCCGCATCATCACATCACAGCTTATGTAAAAAAGGCGATTGCAGGCATTGAACGTTCAAGTGCATTTTTAATTGATAGATATGAAGAAGCAATGCAAGTAAGAACTGAAAAATTTACACAAAGTGCATTACATACAAAAGACCAAATTCTTACTGAATTTTCAGATGTTTTGCAACACCCAGCCAGACAAAATTATATTGATTTACTAAATGGAATAACAGCAAAAACTTTAAGTCTTACAGATTTCAGAGTGCCAAGTTGGAGTTCTTCGGAAAGATTAATTCAAGTAAAAGACCTTTTTAGATTGTTAAAAACTGCCATTAAAGAAATACAAAAACGAGATTATCTGTCAATTACACCAAAAGTTGAAGATATTAAAGTTGTTTATAAATGGATTGAAACTTTTAATGTTCCACATTTTTACTTTCAAGTATTTTTCGATAAAGTTTATGGTATTTCGTTTGAACAAATTTTAACAATAATTTCTGACCCTGATAATGATGGTGTAATATTTTCGGTTGAAACAGACACAAAAAATCAAAATAAAACAACTATAAAAATAAATTCAAAATCAGGTATTCCAATTGCTTCAAAAGTTGATGAACCTTTACATGAAAGTGTTAGAAAGGAAATGGACAGAGGCAGATTATTGTTTTATGTAACATTCAAAGGCGGAACGGCTTACCTTGACGTTGAGAATTTGAAAACTATTTTAGAAATCAAAAACACTGATTTTTAATGGTAGCAACAAAAGAACACATCGCCAACAATTCTCTTGAAAATGATTACTCAAAGTCAATTTCAGTAGAACACCGTAAAAAATTCGCTCAATTTTTTACGCCTTTTCCTATTGCAGATTTAATGGCAAAATGGATTTTAGGAAACAATAACCTTAAAACCGTACTTGAACCTGCTTATGGATTGGGTGTGTTTTCAAGAGCAATTTTAAATCACAAAGAAAATATTGACATAAAAGGATTTGAAATAGATGCGATTATTTTTGACAATGCACAGCAATATTTTGATGATGTTGAAAATGTAAATCTTTTTTTACAAGATTATATGTACAACGATTGGCAAAATAAATATGATGGAATTATCTGTAATCCACCGTATTTTAAATTCCACGATTACGACAATAAAAACATCTTAAAAGAAATTGAAACAAAGCTAAAGTGTAAATTGAACGGTTTTACAAACCTTTATACTTTGTTTTTATTAAAATCTATTCATCAATTAAGTGAAAATGGACGTTGTGCCTATATTATTCCTTCGGAATTCTTAAATTCGGATTATAGAAAATTAATCAAAACTTATTTAATAAAAAGCAAAGTTTTAAGGCATATCATTGTTATTGATTTTGAGGAAAACGTTTTTGATGATGCTTTGACAACGGCATCAATTATATTTTGTGCAAATGACAATTTAACAGATAAAGTTCAATTTAGCAATATTCAATCATTACAAGATTTGAGTAAAATAGAGGATATTATTGCTAATTATCCGAATTTTTCAGATGCTAAACAAATCTATAATTTTTCGGAATTAAACCCAGAAATTAAATGGAAAGCCTATTATCAAAAGCAAAATAGCATTAAGTTTAAAAACCTTGTTCCTTTTTCAACCTATGCAAAAGTCGTTCGTGGTATTGCAACAGGTTCAAATGAATATTTTACCTTCAATTTATCAAAAGCGAAAGCGTATTCTATCGAAAATCAATATTTATTGCCTTGTATTTGTAGTGCAAAAGATGCTAAAACAGCATTTTTTACAACACAGGACTTTGAAGATTTAAGAAAAAATGACAAAGCAATTTTTCTTTTTAATGCCCAAAATTCAACAGATAAAAATGTAAATGCTTACATAGAAAAAGGAGAAATAGACGAAGTAAATAAACGATTTCTTACAGCAAATAGAAAGCCGTGGTTCACGTTGGAAAATAGAAAGCCCGCACCAATTTGGGTTTCCGTTTTTAATAGAACGGGTTTACGTTTTATACGAAATGAAGCAAATATTTCTAACTTAACTTCCTATCATTGTATTTATCCAAAACAAACAAGTTTGTTTTCAGAAATTAACATGGACTTACTTTTTGCTTATCTTTTGACAGACACAGCGAAACAAATTTTTGAAGACAACAGTCGACAATACGGCAATGGGCTACAAAAATTTGAACCAAACGACCTCAATAAAGGTATGATGCTTGACTTGGGTGTTCTTAACAAACAAATACAAAAAAGTATTTTAGATCTATATTACCAGTATAGAATTGTAACACTTGATAATCAGAACGGAGATAAAATAATGGGCAAAATTGATAAAATACTGATGGAACAATACTCGGAAGAAAGCATTACGCCTAACAAGGATTAAAAAAAGGTGAAATACTAAATTAAACATTTGTGTTTCTTATCGTCTTATTTGCCAAGCCTAAAAACATTAACACTCAATATACTGAGAGGGTATTCAAGCAAAAAGCGTTGGATACCCCCTCAGTATAATGTGCATTTTGAGCTAAAATTGCCTCTAAAAACTCTCTGAAAAAAGTTCTTCCAACGGAATATTGATAGTGGGAAAGATAATTGATAGCATGGTATCATCACTCACGAACACTTCTGGACCACCGTACTTGTCCTCAGTTGCTAAGTTATAGCGATGTACTGTTTCTCGTTCAGGGTCAATGACCCAATATTCACGAACGCTCGATTGCTCGTAGAGTTCTTTTTTGATTTTCATTTCTTTTTTAGAATTACCGGGCGACAAAATCTCAACAATCAAATCGGGTGCGCCAATGCAACCCGCATCATCTAATTTGTCGCGGTCGCAGATGATGCACAAGTCGGGTTGAATGACCGTATAAACCTCTTTATTGGCTTTTTCTGATTTTTTTTTGTCTAAAAGACGCACGTCGAAAGGGGCGGTATAGGCTTCGCAAGGTTGCCCTTTCAAGTAGTTAAAAACACTCCCACTCAAACGCCACGAAATACGTTGATGCCGACGGCTTGGTGCTGCCATCGGTAGTATTTTTCCTTTTATAAGCTCTACGGCTTGTTCAAACTTCCATGTGAGGTAGTCCGCGTAAGTATAAACGCCTTCTAAATCCAGTTGCGATAAATCTGTTATTGGCTTCATTGACTTATTTTTCTACAAAAGTAATCTTTTTTCTTTTTTCAATGAAAATACCCCCTCAGTATTTTCTATTTATTGCACGTAACTGTTTATCACACGCTCGCTTCGCTCGCGCAGAAAGGGGGAATGTGGTTGATTTTTCGGCAAAGCCAAAAAATCAACCACCTCTTTTCCTGTCGTTGTGCGAGCAAAAGGCACGTAACTAAATCATTGCTATTGCACTTTAAATACCGTGAACTTGCAAGAGAAAAAGAAAACGCATAGCTTTGCAAAAAAATAAGAGATGGTTACTGTTGCTAAAAATGCCCGCTTACGAATAGAAAAGACTGAAAAACTCTTTTCTCTTGCAGAATACCTCCGTTTGGAAGAACAGTCAACGGACAAACACGAGTACCATAATGGGAAAATCATAAAAATGGGAAACACCAAATTTTACCACAATTTAGTCGCTACCAACACATCGCGTGTCCTTGGTAATGCTATTGTTTCGCTGCCTAAGACATTTTTAATCGTTGGCGATGGACAAAAAATTTACATCGAACCTGAAAACAAGGTTGTTTATCCAGATGGTTTAGCCATTTTTGAAAAACCTGAATTTCATGGCAAAAGTCAAGTTTTAGTTACGAATCCTCTGTTAGTGATTGAGGTTTTATCACCACGTACCGAAAAATACGATGAAAGTGGTAAGTTTGCTTCTTGTTGTTTACTACCAAGTTTTAAGGAATATATGTTGATTGACCCACGCAAATTTTCTATTCAAATACGCTATAAAAATGAAAAAGATGAATGGGAAACCCAGAACCAAATTGAGGCAACAGGCTCACTACATTTGCGTTCACTCAGGGTGTCCCTCGCCTTAGCTGGTATTTATGCAAATGTTGTTTTTCCTAAGAAAAAATGATTATGAAAGATAACATGAGCAACAAATATTTCACACCATTTGAAGCATTAATCTCCGAAGATTCATTGCCCCAAAAACTCAATTCACCCTACGAAACTACGCCTTCACCTATCTGTTTGTTAGCTGTCGAACAACTGCAAACCTATCTCTCTCAACAAACAGATTGGGTACATAATTTCGGTTTGGATAGAACAATGACGGGTGAAATTATTGGCAAAATGTTTGGCGTTTTGGTCGTTAAAACAGAAAACAATGAGGTAGGTTATTTAGCCGCCGTATCTGGCAAATTGGCAGGACGCAATCAGCATCTTAAATTTGTGCCGCCTATTTTTGATACCTTGCAGGAAAATAGTTTTTTAACGGAAGGTATGAACAAATTGACCGAAATAAATATTGAGATAAAACGACTTCAAGCTAACAAGTTGGTAAACAATGAGTTAGAAATAGAATCGCTCAAAGATTTAAGAAGAACAAACTCCAACGCGCTCCAAAATAAACTTTTCGACCAATACTATTTTCTCAATCAAGCGGGTGAGTCCAAGTCATTGCGCACTATTTTCAAGCAATACACGCACCGACAACCCCCAAGTGCCACGGGCGAATGTGCTGCACCAAAACTATTGCAGTACGCTTTTCAACACAAAATGACACCCATTGCCATTGCTGAATTTTGGTGGGGCGCATCGCCAAAATCCGCCATTCGGAAACACAAAGAATTTTATCCAGCTTGCCAAGAAAAATGTGCGCCGATTTTGAAGCACATGTTGAAAGATATGGTAATTGCTTAATCGTGGCGCGTTCCTGATATTCCTCCTTTATAGTCAATTAGACATTGTTTTAAAGCATTTGGGGCGGTGGGTGGTCGCCAATAATACGCAATGCTTTTCTCAAATTAACAACACCTTTTCGGTTGAGTTCAAGTAGTGCCACCGTACAATTCCCTGTTGGTGAAATACCTTCAATAATTGTAAAATCTTCTCGCCAAATAAAATGATTTTCCCAAATATGTAATCGTGGATTGAAAAGTGGGGCTATTTGTCCCGTTCGTGGGTCAATTGCACCAATTTTATCCCGTTTTCGCCCATTACAACCACTACATGAATGGGCTAAATTCCCCAAATCGTTGTTGCCACCGAGCGAAAGAGGTAGGATATGCTCCATTTCAAAGGTTTCAGATGAGTAGTCTGCTTGCGAAATACAGTATTCGCAACATTCATTTGCTCGTTGAGCAACTACACCTCTCTCATATATGGAAAATTTACGGCGTTTAGGCATGGTAGGTTTTTAAACGCAATTGACGCGCAAGTTCTCTTGGTGTCGTATTTTTAATTTTGGCTAAATTAGCTAAAAGCATAACTCTTTCAGCACTTTTTTCTTCCATGAAATCCGTGAGCATGAGCATTTCAGACAACTCTTTTTCTGTAATCGTTTGGTTGTGCTGCTTGTTTTGCAAAGTCTTAAAACGGCGAACGACAGAAGCGGGAATAATAGTTTTGATTTGCCGCAACAAAATAATTTCATTTGGTAAATTTGGCTCAACAACAGTCAAGACAGAAGCTTTTTGAAGCCTAACGAAAAAGTCATTGAGGTCATTTGCATTCAATTGGCTTAAACTTTGCGCCAATTCATCAAAGCCTATTTTAAAATTATTGCCTATTGTAATTGTTTGCATCATCGCTTAATTTTTGAAAATACAAGGAAATATTAAAATCCACTTACACCACCCACTATTTTTATTACAATTAACACACAACTCTGACTTATCTAAGGAAGATTTCAAATTTAAGATTTCAAATTTAAAGATGCAATGAATTGACAACCAATTGTTTGCAAAATCTAATTTGATATTTTATTAATTCTTCGTTCCTAAACATAAATTTATTTCAGAGTCTTGCAAAAGTACATAAGTTCAGTAATATTCCCAAACATTAATGACTTTTCCTGTCGCCTGTGCAACCGAAGGGAGCGCAAGAAATTTATCAAGGTGAGCATGTATTTTCGTTTAAAATTGTCGATTTTGAACGAAAATACACACTCGCCTTTATAGAAGTTCTCTTATGGCGATTTTGAGCGAAGCGAAAAAGAACTTGTCTCGACCTTCATCGGGAGCCAGTGACCATCAAATACTTCTCCCACGACTTACTTCTTATTCTTTGATATTCAAAGCAATAGAGAGTTCCGTCAATTGCGTTTCTTCGATAAACGAAGGCGCGTCAATCATTACATCGCGTCCTTGATTATTTTTCGGAAAGGCGATAAAATCACGGATTGAATTGACACCTGACATCACGGCACACAAACGGTCGAAACCAAAAGCGATACCGCCATGTGGTGGCGCACCGTATTCAAACGCACCCAACAAAAAGCCAAATTTACCTTCTGCTTCTTCTTCGCTCATGCCCAAAAGCGTGAAATTTTTGGATTGCAATTCGCGGTCATAAATCCGAATTGAGCCACCGCCAATTTCAACACCGTTCAATACCAAATCATACGCATCGGCGCGGAGATTTTTCATTGTTTCGTGGTCGCCATTGAGCATATTTGGGATTTGTTCGCGTTTTGGCGACGTGAACGGGTGGTGCATCGCGTAAAAACGTTGTGTTTCTTCGTCCCATTCTAAAAGTGGAAAATCCACGACCCACAAAGGCTTAAATACTGAGGGGTCTCTCAATTTCAATTTATTGCCCAATTCAAGGCGCAATTCGCTCAATTGCTTGCGTGTTTTGTCCGTTTCGCCGCTTAAAATAAACACAACATCGCCTTTTCCTGCCCCGCATTTATTGCCAAATGCGTGCAATTGTTCTTCCGTATAAAACTTAGCAATCGGCGATTTTACTGTGCCATCTTCTTCAAATTTGATATAAACCAAACCTTTTGCACCGATTTGTGGACGTTTTACAAAGTCGGTCAACTCGTTCATCGTTTTGTTGGTATAAGCCGCCGCAACGCCTTTGGCACAAATACCAACGACTAATTCAGCCGAATCAAAAACAGGAAATCCTTTGCCTTTAGCTACGTCATTGAGTTCGACGAATTCCATTCCGAAACGAATATCGGGCTTATCTGAGCCATATTTTGAGGCAGCTTCATCGTAGGTCATGCGCGGAAAATCGGCAAGTTCGACGTTCAAAGCGGTTTTGAAAACGTGTTTTGTCAAGCCTTCAAACGTATTTAAAATATCTTCCTGCGTCACGAACGACATTTCACAATCTATCTGCGTAAACTCTGGTTGGCGGTCAGCCCGCAAGTCTTCATCGCGGAAACACTTGACAATTTGAAAATATTTGTCAAAGCCCGATACCATCAGCAATTGCTTGAATGTCTGAGGAGATTGTGGCAGGGCGTAAAACTGTCCCGCGTTCATACGGCTCGGCACAACAAAATCGCGCGCACCTTCGGGCGTTGATTTTATCAAATTGGGTGTTTCGACTTCGATAAAATCTTGTCCACTCAAATATTTACGCACTTCAATCGCCAGTTGCGAACGGAAAAACAAGTTTTTCTGCACGGCTGCACGGCGCAAATCCAAATAACGGTATTTCATACGAATATCGTCCCCACCGTCCGTATCGTCTTTAATTGTAAAAGGCGGCGTTTTTGACACGTTCAAAACCTCCAACGTTTTCACTTCAATTTCAATATCACCCGTTGCAATATTCGGATTTTTATTGGTGCGTTCGCGGACATTACCAACCACGCGAATCACGTACTCCCGTCCGAGCGTCATCGCCTCTTTGTTCAAGGCTTCGTTGTTTTCAAAAACGGCTTGTGTTACGCCGTATCTATCGCGCAAATCCACGAAAGTCATCTGTCCGTAAGGGCGCGTCGTATTGACCCAACCACTTAATGTTACTTCTTTTCCTGCGTCAGCAAGGCGCAATGCGCCGCAATTATGAGTTCTATACATAATTAAAAATGAGATGTTTTTTAGTTAGACATGAATTAACTGCTTATTGGTTACAGCCCATTCTAAAGTGTCTTTATACAATTGAGTCATTTTGAAATCTTCTAGTGAAAAAGCAATGCGTAAAACTGAAGCTAAATCAGTATCATTTATGCCTTTTTTATTGAGAGATGAAAAATAAGCAGACATTATTTTCATCATATCATGCCCATTGGTTAGTTGCAACAAGTCGTGATTGTCGTTTTCAATTTCCTGAATTTCAAGTAAAATTAATTCGTCATCTTTAAGTGTTGCGTTTTGTGATAAAGCTCTAACTTTAGAGAGAAGCAAAGTAGGATTGAGAATAAAATTTTTAATATCAAATATGTTGCCCAGATTTAATCCTTTAAATCTCAAACCACTATTTACTTTATCATTGTACCAACGTAAATAACTCAACAATTTGAGCGCTTCTAAAAATTTCAACTTCAATGCGGTATGTTCTTGTTTATCAATTGTACTAAATTCATGAATAACCGCACTAAAAGCCGCAGATGAATTAATAAGCATGATTTCCAAATCGTGGTAATCGGTAAAAAATAAATTAGGAATGGTATTTTTTTGAGTTTCTAAATGCAAAAAATCAGCATCTCTTATCCCTATAATCAATGGAAAACGTTGATTTAAGGTACTTAAAATTTCCTCTAATTTAATTTTCCCACCAGTTACTTCTTCCATTTTACACGTATTTTGGCGAAAGAACTTGCGATAAAACCGCACATCTGCATCGCCTTCCAATAAAATGAAGACAATTCCTTTACTTTTAGGATGCGACATATCAAGCCTTAATTCTGTCAATTTATCCGAAGAAGTATAATCAGATTTTCTCATACGGCAATGGCTTTGTCTTCGAGATTGTAAACCAAATCCCAACGGTTATTGATAATTTGTGGTGAATGTGTCGCAATTAAAACTTGTATTTTTTGTAGTTCAATTATTTGGATTAAATCATTTAAAAATTCTTTTTGCCAAGTAATATGCAACGAAATTTCAGGTTCATCAATCAAAACAAGGGTATCTGAATTGGTATTAAATATTAATTCATACAATAAAACAACTTCGTGTTGTTCGCCCGACGATAAATCCGTTAATGCCAATTCTTTTCCTTGATTTGTCAAAAATATAAAGCCTCTATGTTTAGAGATTTTAATAGTTTTATGAGTAAAACGTCGCTCATTTAAAATATTTGTAAACAAGTCTAAACGCTTTAATAAATTATCAAAGGCACTTAATTTCTTTTCTCTATCAGCTAAATAAATCAACAAAACTTTGGCATTTTCCTCATCATATTGCGGTATATCTTGTTCGCTGTCCGCTAAGTCATAGTTTTTTAATTGTTGTTGTTTATCGTGTAATAAATTAAAACGCTTATTAAATTCATCGGGTGTCAACTTAGTAGGCATCCCATTTAACAAACGTTTTGGAAAACTACTGTCTAATGCTTGCGCAATTTTTAAAGATTCTTGAATATTTAAAACGATAATCTTGCTTAAATCTTTAGCATTTTCATTAATGGTATTTATTACTTGAGTAACATTATCTTTTTTATCTATTGTTTTTAATAAACGCTGTTCTTTGATTAGATGAACTTTTATTCTTGTTAGGTAATCATCTTCAAAGTCCATACTATTTATTTCTTTATTCTCTTTGAAATACTTGTATTCAACATTAGCATGCCTAAATTTGTTATTACTATTTGTTTGGGTAATAACGATTTCAATATCATCTGTAAAAAACAAGTTAATTTTATCAAAAATTAAATTATTATTAAAGAACTGTAGTTTTCCACTTAAAAAGCTATCTATAATATTCAACATCATTGTTTTTCCATAACCGTTTGGACCTGTTAAGATTAACAAGTTTTCTGAATTGTCCAATTGAATATCATAATCAAAAAGGTCAAATAATTTTTCTATTTTTAGTCTTGTAATTTTCATTTTGAACACATTTTTAATAGACAAAAATAAATGGAATGGTGGAATTTATACCCCTCAGTATTTTGAGGTGTAATCGGTAACTAAAGTTACTGACTATTCTTTCACGCCGCAAAAGTAACCCCTTTTTTCACTTTATAAACCTCAAATAGTCATCAAATACGGACTTGTCCCGATTTTCTTCGGGAGGGGGAGTATTTTTTTGAAAATTTAATGGTTTTAGCGTGTCAAAATTTAGTCAACATCAGTTTTTATTTCGTGATTATAAATAAACAACTACATTTGTTCCACACCACCGCCACTAAAATATTTTGGTTCTTTGACAATTTTAGTGGGAACAAAAATACCTCCTCAGTAAATGAGGTATTTTTGATTTGAAACCATACATAAATTCAAAATACGCATTAAAAGGCACTTTTGCGCTCGCTTTGCTCGCGCAAAAGGAAGATAGGTGGTTCATTTTTCGGGCAAAGCCCGAAAAATGAACCACATTCCCTCTCGCGCGAGCGAAGCGAGCGCGAGAACCAGCAGTTTAGATTTTATGTATGGTTTCAAATTTTTGAATCAAAAAGGAGGTAAAAACTAACGTTCGGGGAACTTGAAAAGTTCCCCGAACGTAGCCACCACTAAAATTGTCAAAGAATCAATATTTTTTGAATACCTACCACAAGACTTAGATTAGTATGAAAAAATTACCCGCCGTCACTGCTTATACGCCTGAAGGCAAGGTTTTATTGGTTATTTTGCGTGGATTACTGAGGGGTATTCATTTTATCATGGGAAAGAAAAGAGCTGTTCCACCACCTTTTTTTCACGATGACCCGCGCCATTACACGCCCCGCGATTTACTGTATTTTGCCTATAAATATTATGTAAAACCACCCGAAAAACATGAAAATAGGGAGGGGGGCGAAAATTTCTTTTTAGAACACCCGCCTATATTTTCTATCCAAAATGTTGAACCAGAAAGCACCATTACCCTCACCGCAGCAGGTGATTTAATGCCTTATGCGTGGATTCAACCCCAATTTTGTGCGCATTTGTGGGACGAAATTGGCGATGATTTTTTTAGTGCCGACATTACTTTTGCCAATTTGGAAACGCCCATTGATACGTCAAAACCGCCTTCACTTGTGCCAGAAGTGATGCTCGCCGATATGCTTTTCAATGGAAGTGATACGCTGTTTTCTATTTTTAATGCCACGAATTTCAAAGCTAAAACGGCAAAAAGAATTGGTTTTGACGTTCTCGCAACGGCAAATAACCATTCGCTCGACATGGGCGAAGCAGGTGTTTATGCAACGATTGATTTTTTGAAAAATAAAAATATTCAACATATTGGAACAGCATTATCGCCCGAAGAAAGCCAGAAAACGACGATAATTGAGCGCAATGGTATCCGTTTGGCTTTCATCAGTTATACATTTTCAATGAACCAAAAGGTGAATCCTACTGATAAACCGTGGTTGGTCAATCATTTAGAAGTCAATCAGCCCGATGTGGATTTGTCGGTTTTAACCCAAGATATTGCGAAAGCAAAACAGCAAAATGCCGATTTAGTGATTCTTAGTTTGCATTATGGCAATGCCTATCAAGCCTATCCTTGTGGGCATATTGTGGACAATACCAAGCGCATTTTTGAAGAATGCGGAGCAGATATTATTTTAGGTGGGCATCCGCACAATATTCAACCAATGGCAGTTTATCCGTTCACTTGTCCACATACTGGTGTGGAAAAACGTGGTTTTGTATTGTTTTCTTTCGGCGATTTTGTTGCTTATGACATTTTCAATTGGTGTCATTTGCCGATTTATCTAAAAATGGACGTCGGATTGGTGAATAGTGATGCCGTGAAGGGTAAAAAACAGGTAATTTTGACAAAAGTGGAGGCTGTACCCGTCTATGTTTGTGGTCATTATCGGTCAAGAACTGACCGAGACTTACGCTTTTTAGATGCGCGAAAAACCTTAGAATTGATTGAATCTGGTAAAACACCACTTTTTATGACGGACTGGAATGTGCGCGAATTGCGGGGATTGATGCAATTTTACAATGATTTTTTTGTAAAAAATCTCTGAGTACCTATATGTAGTCGGGTCTAAACCTCGTAGGTTTGGTACTATAACGAACCACATTCCCTTTTTTTGCGAGCGAAGCGAGCTATGGGCTAAGGTAATTACCTTATCTCAATATCCACTCGTGCTTTTCAAGATATCTCCTCGATTCAACAAAATATAATTGCCTTGAACGTCCAAATAGACCCCCTCAGTAAAAATGCGTTTAAAATGGTTTTGAAAAAATTGTTCAGCCGCATTTTTATCTTTTCGGAAGTGCGCCAACTTATTGAACAACAAAATACCATTTGGCGAGAGCATTTTTTGGAGGTGCAAGAGGAAATCTTCCTGTTCCAATTCCGTTGGGACAATATCATCGAGAAAAACGTCCATGCAAATCATGTCAAATTTTTCTTCCGAAAATGCCGCATAGCTATAAGCATCTGACAGATGAAACTCAATGGGGGAGTGCAAGTCAACAACCGTGTATTTATTTGCCAATTTTAGCACTTCGGGGTCAATTTCGACGGCAGTATAGTGGTAATTTTTGTGAAAAAGTGTTTCCAACATCAAAGGAATACTGCCAAGACCAAAACCGAGAATCAAGACATTTTGTACATTCAGTTTGTCTAAATCAATGCGATTGAAGGCTTTAGAAAAATTATCGTACAAATCGCCGTAACTGTATATGGCATTTTCGGTCAAAAGTTGGTACTGACCGCGTTTAAGAATCACATTCAAATACGGATTGTAGCCGCTTTCCACCGTCTCAATCGGTACTTCGGTCATATAGCTTAAAAGGCGTCGCCACAAAGGTTGTTTCATACGTTTTAGTTTTGATATAAAAAGTCGTGCAAAATAGGTATTTTTCCAAAATACACAATACCTTCGGCAAAAGGAAATAAGAAAATTCATTTTAATTGTATTTTCACAAGGGGAAATGCGTTTGGTGTGTACTTTTGCAACGATGTAATTTACAGCATACTATTGCTCGCTTCGCTCGCAAAAGAATAAGAGGTGGTTCGTTTTTCGGGCAAAGCCCGAAAAACAACACTTTCTTCTTTTTTGCGAGTGAAACGAGCAATTATTTATAATTTCAACTTTGAAACCATACATAAATTCAAAATACGCATTAAAAGGCACTTTTGCGCTCGCTTCGCTCGCGCAAAAGGAGGAGAGGCGGTTCATTTTTCGGGCTTTGCCCGAAAAATGAACCACATTCTCTCCCTCGCGCGAGCGAAGCGAGCGCGAGAACCAGCAGTTTAGATTTTATGTATGGTTTCAAAATTTCAACTGGCGATTTTCGAGCGAAGCAAGAAAGAGCCAGTTGATTATTCTCAATTTCTTAATAAAAAATGTAATTACTTAGCCCATAGCTCGCTTTGCTCGCAAAAGGGGGAATGTGGTTCGTTTTTCGGGCAAAGTCCGAAAAACGACCCTCTCACTCGCGCGAGCGAAGCGAGCGCGTAACTAAGTAATTACTAAAAAATCAAAAAATCATGCCTTTAGATCAGATAGACGTTGACCAAATGGACACTTACGAAGTAAAAAGAACCGATGAAATGTCATTTTGGCAGCACCTCGACGAATTACGGAAGCGACTTATTCGGGCATTATCGGCTATTTTAGTGGGTGTTGTCGGCGTGTTTGCGCTTGGTGAAGGCTTTTTTAAAATGGTCATTTACGCGCCCATAAGCAAGGAGTTTGTTACTTATGGTGCTATGTGTGATTTGGCGGCAAAAACGGGCGCATCGGGTTTGTGCATTGAACCGCCGAAACTAACACTTTTCACGACTGAAATTGGTGAAGTTTTTTTCAAACAAATGCAAGTCTCGCTAATTGTGGGCTTACTTGCCGCTATTCCCTTCGTATTTTGGCAAATCTGGCTATTCATCAAGCCGGGGCTGATAGATGAAGAAATAAAAGCAGCACGCGGTTTTGTAACGATTTGTTCGGGCTTGTTTGCGGCGGGCGTTTTGTTTGGGTATTTTATTATTACGCCTTTTGCCGTGTCTTTTTTAGCAAATTACACAATGGCAGGTATCGGTGGCACGGCATCTTTAGATTCTTACATCGGCTATTTGACCATGTTTACTTTACCGATTGGTTTGGTGTTTGAATTGCCCGTCATTATCTTTTTCTTATCAAAAATTGGCATTGTCACACCTGCTTTTTTGAAAAGTTATCGCCGCCAAATTTTCGTGGTTTTATTGATTGTGGCAGGTATCATCACACCTTCACCCGATATGGTATCGCAATTGTTGGTTTTTGTGCCTTTGTATTCTCTTTTTGAAATAGGGATTATCGTATCTGGAAGAGTACATAAAAAACGAATGGAAAGTTTGAAATAAATGTTTAAAAAAAGTGTGGTTCATTTTTAGGCTTTGCCGAAAAATGAACCACATTCCCCCTTTCTGCGCGAGCGAAGCGAGCGCGTGGTAAACAGTTACACATAATCTTTGAAATTTCTTATCGTATCGGCATCAACACCGCATTTGAGAACAAAAACTTTCCTTGATACCAGAAATTGCGGTACAACGGGTTGTCCACCATGTAAACTACCGACCCGCGCCGCATACCTTGTACGGCAAATACTGCCGTTGATTGCAACTGCGGCTTCAAACGGTTTCCAATAAACCCAAGTGGCTTAAATTTATCGTCCACGTAACCCACATTCCACGCGCCTTTGAGAGGTTGATAGGCGGCATTGCTGGTTTTGACTGAAAAATAATAATCACTCATGCCATACGCTAACGGGTGGGTATTGTCGAGTGTCACTTTGTAGATAGCTCCGGGCGTACCATCGCTGATAGCATCGCGTTCGTAGTCGTCAAAGTGCATAAAACGGCGTCTTTGACCATTGCTTATTTCCATGTCTTCTGCTGTTTCGCGGTCTTTTTTATTGGCAAATTTGGTGAGTTCAAAGCCTTTTTTGTCTTCAAAAGCGGTCAATGCTTCTCCAATAAGAATCAGACGTCCCCCCTCAGTACACCACTGTTTTAGGCGTTCCAATTTGCCCGAATCGAGGTTGGAATAGCCGCCGTCGGTCATGCAAATAATATTGAAATTCGTTAATTTCAGACGCGCCAAATCTGTCAATTTTACTTGCGTAATGGCAATATTCAAATCCTGTTCAAAGAAACACCACATCTGTCCGTAGCTGTTGTTATCCACATCGTCATCGTAAATCAACGCAACGCTTGGTTTGGTCATCAAATCAAACCGACTTGACCCCAAATCTGCCCCTCTATCTGAAAAACCCGTTGCAACACCCGTTATTTCTTGATTATTAAGCAAAGCTGTTGACATTATTTCACGGTCGAAACGGTCGGCTATTGGGCTGTTGTCGGCGCGTGTGATAATCATTGTACCACGTTCATATTTTTTCCCTTCAAGTTCAAAAGGCTGGCTTGCTACTTTGATTTTCGCGCCTTTTTGCAATAAAGCCGCCGCAAAACGGGCATTATTGAGGCTGTTCCACTGGGCAATATAGGCGTAAGGCTTCCTTTCTGTTTTTGGTTTTAGTCCAAAATTTTTAGCCATAACTTCGGTAGTTACGTCCAATTTTTCTTTCGACGCATACGTTTGCAATCCAAAAGCGTGAGGCAATGACCAAGCCGTGATGTCGTAAGTGGCTGAATCCACCAATTCTGGTTCGGGGTCGAGCAGTATTTGCGTCAAAATGGCTAAGGGCTGATATGCCGAAACGACTACATCTTCGCTTGAAATACTCAGGGGGTAATTGTCTTTGCCCGTTGCGTAATTGTAAGCTGCTGTTTTGGCATTACTGTTTTTTATATGTCCGTATTGGATTTTATGACGGTCTAACAACTCACAAAATGCCCGTATTTTTCCTGTCGGATTTGTGCCTTTGATGATGTATGTTTTGAAAGCACCTGGCGGATTTGACGATGCTTTTTTATAAAATTCTTCAAAATTGCTCACAAGTCGTTCCGCATTTTTTGACGAAATTTCAATTGTTGAAAGTCCCGTCGTCAAGTGGTGAGCAATGCGGTCTTTGAGGGTCAAATAATTGCCATTTGCCATCATTATTGAGCGACCTGCACCGATGCCGCCTTGTTCGTAGGTCATGCCGATTGCCCCGTTGTAGGTGGGGTAGGTGTCGCCATAACTTGGGTACAAGAGGTCAAAAATTTCTTTTGTGAAATACAACCAGCCTTCTTTATCAAAGTATTTTGCGTGATTTTTACCGATTTCTACTTGAAAATCACGTTGAAAAGGCGTGATAAACTTATGATAAGGTTGTGCCGCAGGTGCAAAATAGTAAGGTTCATTGTAGCCCATTTCGTGAAAATCGGGGACAACTTGGGGCATCCATTCTTTATACACCTTCAAACGTTGCTGGGTTTCAATTTGAGTTGCCCATGCCCAATCTCGATTCAAATCAAACATGTAATGGTTGACGCGACCACCGGGCCACGGCTCGCGGTGTTCGCGGGCATCGGGTGCTGTGTTGGGTGTTTTGTCACTTGCATTGATGTACCAATGCGTATAACGTTGATAACCGTCAGGGTTCACGCAAGGGTCAATGATGACGACGGTGTTTCTCAACCATTCTTTAGAATCTGGACGGTCAGTTCGAGCGAGATTAAACAAAATAGAGGGCGCACTTTCACTGCTTGCGGGTTCGTTGCCATGCACATTCATGGAGAGCCAAACTATGGTCACTTTATCATTGGGGTCGGCGGGTTTGCCGTCGCCAAGTCCTGCCCGACGTAGATTGTTGAGTCGGATATTTTCTAAATTCGCCAAATTTTCTTTTGATGACACAATTGCGTACAAAAGTGGGCGGGTTTGGTTGGTTTTGCCATATTCGTTGAGCTGAACAAGGTCTGAATTTGCTGCTACATGGCGGTAATAATCCACCAAAAGGTAGTGCGGGGTGAATTGTTCCCCGTATTTGTGCGGCATGAATTCTTCAGGCGAAAGTAGTTTTTGTGCCGTTGAAGATGTCCAAGACAGTAAGGCGATTAAGGCAAAAAGCAAGGATTTATTCATCATAAGTTTTGATTTAAAGTAATTACTTAGCCCGCGCTCGCTTCGCTCGCGTGGAAGAATGAGAGGTGGTTCATTTTTCGGCGAAGCCGAAAAATGAACCACCTCTCATTCTTCCACGCGAGCGAAGCGAGCAATAGGCTAAGTATTTACGATTTAAAAATGTCTGTAAGAATCTCAATTTGTAAGCGTCGCAAAGAAAAAGAAATTTTCAAACTTTTAGCACTCTTTTTCATCGTTTTTCACTTTAGATACTGAGGGGTGTTTCGCATAGCGATTTTGGTATATGCTACAAAATATTATTTGTTTGGGCGTGATTAATTGTTTAACTTTGTAATCTAATTATAAAAAAATCGAATTATGACTGCTGCTGCAAGTGCTCCATTGATTATAAAAAAACGCCGTTCTTCGGCGCGCAAATTTCCCAGAAGTTTTGCAGAATATTTGGATTGGCAATCCAAAGATGGCTATTCCTATGAATGGGAAAATGGTAAACTACTCAAAATAGATCCAATCATTTATCCAAAACAACTTCACATTGTTGACAATCTTACGCGCTTATTTACTACTACTAATGCTTATCGAAAAGGCGATTCTTTAATGCCAGAATTGAGGATGCAAACGGTTGATAATAGAGCACGTGTTCCTGATATTTCTTATTGGACTCTGCAACAAAGACGGGAACATGCAGCCAATCGGCGGACTATTTCTCAATTTATTATCGAAATTATTTCGGAAAATGATACGGCTTATGAAGTTGATTTTAAAATGGATGAATACTTTTCGGTAGGTGTTCGCTTGGTTTGGCATGTTTTTCCAGAAAGTAAAAAAGTGTTTATATTTTCTTCCCCATTTGATATTCAAGTATGTCAAGATAATATTATTTGCAGTGCAGAAGAAGTGATAGAGGGGTTTTCAATGCCTGCAAAAGATATTTTCAAGTTGCCATAAAAACTTAGTTCAGACAATGGCGGCTAAGTTTTTTCAAATTATCATAAAAAGTAAACAGAAAAGTAAAAAACGCCGAATCCAATGAGAGGATTCGGCGTTTTGTCGTTTATTTGCACTTTGATTTTTACTAAAACGAGTGAATTCTTAGTCTCGCGCTCGCTTCGCTCGCGAGAGGGAGGGTGTGTGGTTCATTTTTCGGGCAAAGCCCTAAAAATGAACCACCTTTTCTCTTTTTGCGCGAACAAAGCGAGCGTGGCTAAGTCTTACTAAAACAAAATATAAAAATGAGTAACAACCTATTAGCTGGTAAGCGCGGCGTCGTTTTTGGCGCGTTGAATGAACAATCTATTGCTTGGAAAGTCGCTGAAAAATGCGTATCCGAAGGCGCAACTATCGTCCTCACCAATGCGCCCGTGGCGATGCGGATGGGCGAAATCAAAGTATTGAGCGAGAAACTAAACGCCGAAGTGATTAGCTGCGATGCGACAAGTTTGGAAGATTTGACCAATTTATTCACGCAAAGTCAAGAGATTTTGGGTGGAAAATTGGATTTTGTTTTGCACTCAATTGGCATGTCGGTCAATGTTCGTAAAAACAAACATTACACGGATTTGAATTATGAATGGATGAAAACGACTATGGATATTTCCGCTATGTCATTCCATAAAATGATGCAAACGCTGTACAAACTCGATGCGATGAATGATTGGGGTAGTATTCTCGGCTTGACTTACATGGCAGCACAACGCACATTCCCTGATTACAGCGAAATGGCAGAAGCCAAATCCATGTTGGAATCATTTGCACGGAGTTTTGGCTACCATTTTGGGACGCTCAAAAAAGTACGGGTCAATACCATTTCTCAATCACCAACTTGGACAACGGCGGGTTCGGGTGTGAAAGGTTTTAAAGAATTTTTCGATTATGCCGATAAAATGTCGCCACTTGGCAATGCTCCTGCTGAAGCATGTGCGGATTATTGCGTGGCTCATTTTAGCGATTTGACGAAGTTCGTTACCATGCAAAACTTGTATCACGATGGCGGGTTTTCAAATATGGGCATGAACCCTGCTATCTTAAATCTTTAGTAATTACTTAGTCACGCGCTCGCTTCCCTCGCACGAGTGAAGAGAGGTTGTTCGTTTTTCGGGCTTTGCCCGAAAAACGAACAACACTCCCCCGGATTTGATCTTTCAAATTAAAACCAAAAAATTACTTGAATTTGGTGTTCAGAAAGTTGTTTGGTTTTTTACAAAAAATCAATCCGTTTTAATCGCCGAAACTGGAAAACGTTCGATTAATTTTAAAAAGTGAAGAGAAAATTAAACATAGGTGTTCTCGGAACAGGACATCTCGGCAAAATACACCTACGCTGCATCTTAGCAAGTGATAAATTAAACCTCGTTGGTTTTTTCGATGCGGATAAAAAACGCGCTGAATCCATTGCTCGTGAGTTGTCTATCAAAGCCTTTGACTCGGTTGAGGCTTTGATAGCCGCTTGTGAGGCAATAGACATTGTCACGCCCACTGTGACGCATTTTGAACTCGCAAAGGCGGCTATACTGAGGGGGCGTTCGGTGTTCGTTGAAAAACCTTTAACACATACAGTTGCCGAAGCGGAAGCCTTAGTAGCCTTGAAAAACGCGCAAAATGTCACGGTTCAAGTGGGACATGTTGAGCGATTCAATCCCGCTTTTTTGTCGCTCAATGGCGCAATTTCTTCAATTGACCCCGTTTTTATTGAAGCCCACCGCCTTGCCCCGTTTAATCCACGCGGTACAGATGTATCGGTCGTTTTGGATTTGATGATTCACGATATTGACCTTATTTTGCACCTTGTGCAGTCGGAAGTGAAAGCGATTCATGCGTCGGGTGTGGCGGTTGTGAGTGCTTCGCCCGATATTGCCAATGCGCGTATTGAATTTGAAAACGGTTGTGTTGCCAATCTAACTGCCAGTCGTTTGAGTTTGAAACAGATGCGAAAAGTCCGTTTGTTTCAACGAGATGCTTATATCAGCCTTGATTTTTTGGAAAAAAACAGTCAAATTATCCGACTTTTGGACAAAAAAGACGCGGATACTGAGGGGGTACTCTCAGGCATGGAAATCGAAACGGCGAAAGGTTCAAAGGTGATTGACATCAAAATGCCCGAACCAAGTGCCGTCAATGCGATACAAATGGAACTTGAAACGTTTGCAGAAAGTATTTTCAATAAAACCCCACCGCCCGTCACAATTGAAGACGGGTATCGGGCGTTGAAAATAGCGCATCGGATTATTGAGGCAATTGGAGATACAACTTTATCCTAATATTACTATCTACTCTTGCTCGCTTCGCTCGCAAAAGACAGGGAGGTGGTTCATTTTTCGGGCAAAGCCCGAAAAATGAACCATATTCCCCCCTTTTGCGAGCGAAGCGAGCAAGAGAACTTAAATAGTTACAATTTTTTATCCCGAATTTACTCGGGGCTATTCACATTCAACGCTTTCTGCGTTATCCTGCAAAACTTGGGTTAAACATTGAATTTCACTATGCAATTCTTTAAAAATCATAAAAAATACTCCCCCTCAGTATTACGCTACACTTTTTACTTTTTTACTCGCTCCGCTCGCGAAAAATGGGGGAATGTGGTTCATTTTTCGGGCAAAGCCCGAAAAATGAACCACCTCTCTCTTCTTTGCGAGCGAAGCGAGCAAAGGAGCATTGTCATTTTGCTGATGCTATTTTTGGCAAGCTGCGTGAAAGAAAATCCCGTACCTGCCTATCTCAACATTCCTTCTTTTACTTTTACAACGAATCTAGGCGAAGGAACGGCGGCGCAAAAAATCAGTGATGTGTGGGTCTATGTGGATGGTCAATCGCTTGGGGCGTATCAGATTCCTGCGCGTTTTCCGTTTGTAGGCACAGGAAAACACGAATTTTTGTTATTTGCAGGGATTCGTAACAATGGAATTCGGTCTAATCCTGTTATTTGGGCATCTGCCGAAACGTTTAGTACAACGCTTGATGTCAAATCGGGCGATGATATTACGATTCGACCGACTTCCACCTACATTGATGGGATTAAATTTTGGTTGAATGAAGAATTTGAAACCACGAACACCTTTACAATCAATCGGGATAACAACGCAATAATTGGTTTTTCGCCAATTGCGAATGGTTTTGAAGGCAGATGTGGCTCAATCACGCTCACAAAATCTTATCCGATTATCGAAAAAGCCACGTCTGTCCGCGCCCAATTGCCCGACAATGCTCAAACTGTCCTTATCGAATTGCATTACAAAACCGAATCGCCCCTTGAAGTAGGTCTCGTCGGCTACTCAACGGCAGCACCAAATGGCGAAACGACGTATAAAATTGTCTTAACACCCAATAAAACATGGAATAAAACCTATATTGACGTAACGCAAGAAGCCAAAAGCCTTAAATCAAAAGATTTTCAAGTCGTTTTCCGCAGTCAATTACCCGATACGCTGACCCAAGCCACGGTGCTGATTGATAATGTCAAACTTGTGCAGAAGTGACACGGTAAGCCCTCAGTATTTTTTTGTTAAAAAATAGTTTGCTCCGAAAAAGCTCCCCGCGCCGCCGAAGGCGGCCCATTCTGGAGGATGACCACAAAACTGAGGTTAAATAGTTATAATTGAGGGGTGGGCATAACTCCAAAGCGATTTTTGGGCTTTACGCTCGCTTCGCTCGCGTAAAGGAAGGGAATGTGGTTCGTTTTTCGGCTTCGCCGAAAAACGAACCACCTCTCCTCCCTTTTGCGCGAGCGAAGCGAGCGCAAAAGATACCAAAACCATAGCGTTTTTGTCAAAAACGTTTAATTTGAGTTATGCCCACCCTTCAGTTATAATTAAAATACTCGCCCAACAGGGTACAACTGATGCGTAGGCTCGTAATATACTGAATTTTTATAGACAAAATCCAATTGTGCGGCAGCATCGGTGGCAAATTTTGGGTCGTTTTTGCGTTTATCTTCCAATTTTTGGCGCAATTCAGGAGATGATTTTAACATATCGGCGGCAATATCTTCAAAGACATAATCAGAATACCCTTCTTTTTGATTGAGAATACCATCAAAGAAATTCCACGAAAAAAAACTGTCCATTCCTTGTGGTTCAAGGGTTTCGATGATGTACCGATTGGCATTTTGGTTGAGCGTTATCCAAAAATCACCTTTTTTATACTGTAGTTTTTGGGTTTCGGTACTCAGTTCAACGCTATTATTTGGGTGGTGTCCTTCATAAGGATTTGCAGAACTTTTAAAGTTTTTAATGCGGTATAGCTGCACTTCGACAAGCGTATCGGCTGCCAATGCACGCATAGATACACCATTCCATCGGAGGCGTTCAATCACTTTTTGGTAGGCTTGTGGAACGATATAAGCCGTTGGTTTTTCCGAAAATACTGAGGGGGTAAAAAAATTGAAGTAAGGGACTTTTTTTTCAAAAGGTGCATTTCTGTCGTACCACAAACGCGGCAAACCAGATACTTCGCTTGGTTTCATTTTAGCTTCGTAACCTTTGAAAATCAGTGATTTACGTTGTGTCGTATCTAATTTCCAATTTAATTCAAAACGTTTTTTTTCTTTTTTATAAAAGTCAACTGCCGCTTGTTTTGCCGCGATAATCTTGTTTTTATCGTCGAAACAGATTTTAAAAATAGCTTGCTCAAACGCCAAAGTTCCCCGTACTCTTGCGGGAAAAGGTTTCAACATGTGAGTTTCTGGCATAAACCCAATGACGTGGTGCAAGGCAGCATAACCCGTTGAGTAGCGCGGTGCGTCCATAAAACCGATAATGCCATTAGCGGGATTTTCGTCGAAATTGACGTAAGGTGTCATCTCGAAATTAACAGCTTTCATGGCGGCGTATAACTGAGGTAATAAACTATTTTGTTGATAATCAGCGAGTTGTGGGGCGAGTTTTGATTGCTGCGTAGCAATACAGGTCATCGTGTATTGGTAATCTGAGCCGTTTGATGTGTGGTTGTCAATGAATATATCAGGTTGCCATTTTGTAAAAAGTTGGTTAAAATTCATGGCATTTCGCGTATCACATTTCACAAAATCGCGGTTCAAATCCAAGTTCTGAGCATTGCCCCTAAATCCATAAGCCGAAGGTCCATTTTGATTAACGCGGCTTGTCGCATAGCGGTTAAGCACGCCGTCAACATTGTAAAATGGAATAATTATGACGACAATATTCTTTAAAAATACCGTGTTTTTAGGATTTATCACCAAATCTCGTACAAACAGCATGGAGGCATCAACGCCTTCTGGCTCGCCTGGGTGAATAGCATTGTTGATAAACAGTACAAGTTTACCTGCTTTTCGCGCCGATTGTGGTGTAAATGTTTTATCTGAACTAATAACCGCGACACGCAGAGGTTCTCCACAATCGGAAGTGCCAAAAGTGGATAAACTTATCTTTTGGGAAATTTTTGCGCTAATTTTTTATAAAAAGCGATTCCCTCAGTATGTGTGGTTGTTTGCGATGAATCGAGTTCAAAAGGTGTTAGAAAATGGTGTAAAGCATTTTGTGCAGTCAATTTTACTGCAAAAATTGTTGCGACAAAGTGCACGAATATAATTAGTTGTTTTTTCATTTTTTAAATTTAGGTGTAAAAATGGTTAATTTTTTTTGAAATCAGTAGTTGTGTGTAAATAAACGCGGTTTTAAACGCACTCTTTCTCGCTTCGCTCGCGCAAAAGGGAGGAGACGTGGTTCGTTTTTCGGCGAAGCCGAAAAACGAACCACATTCCCCTCCCTCACGCGAGCGAAGCGAGCGCGAGATGCAAAAAACGCTTTTAGGTTATGCCCATCCCTCAAGAATTATAGTTCAGACAACAGTGGCTAACAACCTTTTTCTGACGTTGGCAGATAAAAAAACGCACTTTATCTATTGAATTTTAAGAATTGAACT
The DNA here is from genome assembly GCA_034520175.1 of Saprospiraceae bacterium. Taxonomy (GTDB): domain Bacteria; phylum Bacteroidota; class Bacteroidia; order Chitinophagales; family Saprospiraceae; genus JAAFJT01. The sequence goes on along the minus strand of JAXHNU010000035.1, from coordinate 23,285 downwards.
AAGTTTGTTATGTTTGAGCTTAAATGCTTAGTCACACGCTTATTTCCCTTTTTAGCGAGCGAAGCGACCTATGGGCTAAGTAATTACAAAAAAGTTAAAAAATACTGAGGGGTCTTCACCGACTCTTTTAAAACAGACTATATAATGTACGTTCTTCGTGAAAGTTTTATTCAAGCCTTTCAACAACTTGTGGGCAACAAATTGCGGTCATTTTTGTCTTTGTTGGGCATTATGATTGGTATTTTCTGTATTATCGCCGTCAAATCGGCGGTAGATTCCCTTGAAGACAATGTGCGCGGTAGTTTCGACCGTTTGGGCAATGACGTATTATACGTGTCCAAATTTTCTTGGGCTGAAGACCCGGGACAAAACTATTGGAAATTTGCCCGTCGCCCTAATCCAAGTATCAATGATTACAAAGTCTTGACAACAAATGTACCGTCTGCAAAAGCCGTGACATTTTCGACCTTCCTTACCCGTACCGTAGCGAAATTTGGTAAGAACAGTATTGAGCGTGCCGTCGTTTTTGCGGTGACAGAAGATTATGATAATTTTCACAATCTTGAATACGAAGCAGGGCGTTTTTTTTCGCCACAAGAATACATGGCAGGTGCCAATCGGGTTGTGATTGGGCATAAAATCGCCGAAGAATTATTTAATGGGGCTGACCCTATCGGGCGCGATATTCAGATTTTGGGGCGCAAAATGATGGTGGTGGGTGTTATCAAGCAATCGGGTAAAGATTTGGTGAAAATATTTGACTATGACAATGCCCTCATGGTGGGTTTTGAATTAGCGCGCTCGTTGGTCAATGTCAAGCAAACCAGTAAATTTGGTGGCAATCTGCAAATCAAAGCGGCTGACGGTGTGGCGGTCAATCAGATGAAAGACGAAGTAACCGTTGCTCTCCGCAATTCCCGACAATTGAAACCCCGTGAAGAATCCAATTTTTCGATTAATTCGGCAACCGCTTTTGCCGATATTTTGAACAGCTTTTTTTCTATCTTAAATGCAGTTGGCTATATTATTGGCGGTTTCGCGCTCATTGTGGGTATTTTTAGCGTTGCCAATATCATGTTTGTATCCGTGAAAGAGCGCACAAGCATTATCGGTGTCAAAAAAGCATTGGGCGCAAAACAAAACGTGATTTTGTTAGAATTTTTGATTGAATCCATTGTTTTGTGTTTGTTGGGCGGCTTAGGTGGTTTGGTTTTGGTCTGGGGCGTACTAAAAGGCGTTTCGGCAATCAGCGAATTCGATATTTATTTATCGCCCAAAAATGTCATTGTGACGCTTATTATTGCGCTCGTTGCGGGTGTTCTGGCAGGTTTTATTCCTGCCTTGCAAGCCTCGCGCATGGATCCTGTTGAGGCGATTCGAGCGTAAAAAGTTATGAGTTATAAGTTATGAGTTATAAGGTATGAGTTATAAGTTATGAGTTATAAGGTATGAGTTATAAGCGTATGGATACTGTTGAAGTGATTATGGCATAATAAGACGTAAAAAAGAGAAAAGGTGGTTCATTTTCGGGAAAGCTCGAAAAATGAACCACCTTTTCTCTTTTTTGCGCGATGTGAATCAATGGTGTGCGGGGCGAGTCGAGGACTGAGTGTTGTGAGACAACAAAGATAAAAAGAGAGTAACTGTTTACCACACGCTCACTTCGCTCGCACAGAAAGGGGGAATGTGGTTCATTTTTCGGCAAAGCCGAAAAATGAACCACCTCTTTTCCTGTCGTTGTGCGAGCAAAAGGCACGTAGCTAAATAGTTACAAAAGAGATATATGAAGATAAATTTTTAAAAACCATAATAAAAACTAATTTTGAGCCTCATTCTATCTAAATATCTGATAAATATGCAATCTATTACATTTACGTGTGAAGTAATGACACCTATGTTTCTAAACGGTGCAGATGGTTATACACCCGAATTACGTGCGCCTTCGATTAAGGGCGTGTTACGGTTTTGGTGGCGGGCGATGAATGGGCATTTGTCATTGTCTGAATTGAAAAGGCAAGAAGGGGAAATATTTGGCGATAACGAACATCGGAGTAAATTCACGCTTTTTGTCCTTGAAAAAGACATTAAATTGGGAAAATTTGCCCCAATTCCACACAAAGGTTATAAAATAGACTGTATTGATGTCGGTAGCACATTTGACGTGACTCTATCTGTCCCTGTTCAGATGCCTAACTGGACGATTGAACAGTGCAAAGCTCTTTTTGAATTGACGTGCATTTTGGGTGATTTTGGTAAACGAGCGCGTCGAGGTATGGGGAGTGTAGAAATTATTGGTTGTACTGATAGTACATGGAAAAAGGAAATGCCAACAATCCAGCATATTCACAATTTGATGCAGCAATTTTCACGGCATTACATCATTAAAGACAATGCTATTTACAATAATTTTAGTGGCAGCATGGAATATTATCCATGGATTCGGCGCATAGAAATAGGTAAAGACTATGGCAATTACTCGGATTTATTGATGAAAATAAGTAAAACGACGCATCATTTTAAAGAAAACAACACTTATATTTACGAAGCCTCATTAGGTCATGCGTCGAGAGGACGTTTTGCATCGCCTATTTATGTGTCGGTTGCCAAAGGTTCTGTAAAGCCGATTGTCACCTCACTTAACCCGATTCCTGACAGACCATACCGCGATATTAGTTTGCGGTTGCAAGATGATTTTAGAAACGAAATATTGAAATAAAAATGGAAGAACAATACAATATTAAATTAAAGCATTTAGAATTAAAAAATTTTAGATGCTTTGAAAGTTTAGACATTATTTTTGATAGCAAACTGACTGTTCTTATTGCAGGAAATGGGAGTGGAAAGACCGCTTTTTTAGATGCCGTTGCTGAAGGTTTAAAAGGTTATTTGAGTGCATTAAATAAAGGCTACAAGCTATCTTCATTCAAAGGAACTGATGTTAGAACAGGGACGGCTAAATCTGATAATAATTTAGCTGTTGATTTGAGCTACCCCGTACAATTGGGTTATCTTGATGAAGGCAATAATGATATAGAAATTGATGAGAAATCAGACGTTGACGTTCTGCTTCATACGGATATAGATATAGATGGCGGTAGTTCATTTAGAATGAGTAGTTTATCTGTTGTTGCCTCATATAAACAACTGGCAGAAAAAAAAGTAAATAGCAAAAGTGGTAACAATATTGTTCTACCCATTTTAGCCTACTATGGTGGCAATAGCGTTGATACGGATTATGATTCAGCTAAGAAAGCTAAAAACCGCATAGATTATATTTATAAAGATGCACTTTCTTCTTCGCGCTTTAATTTCGCCGCTTTTTTTGATTGGTTTTTGTTAAGATACAATATGTACAGCTCCGCTAAGTTAAAATCATCTGAGAAAGATATGTTAGACATAGACCCTAATCTCTTTCAAATAATCAGTGCCGTTGAAGTGATTATGAATGATGACATTAATCATAAAACCTATCAAGATTTACGGATTGAATACAGTGAAGAGGGTGCTAAATTGGTATTGGGTAAACTCAATGACAAAAATGAGTATGACCCCTTTGAAATTAGGCAGCTTTCCGCAGGAGAGCAAGCACTTTTCGCGTTTGTCGCAGATTTAGGTTTACGGCTTCTCAAAGCAAATCCTAAAACCAATAAAGTAAGTGATGATGGTTTTTATAAAATCAAAGGTAGCGGTGTTGTCTTGATTGATGAGGTTGATTTACACCTACACCCAAAATGGCAAAAAAAAATCGTTGGCAAATTAATGGATATTTTCCCAGACGTTCAGTTTGTTATGACAACGCATAGCCCATTTGTTGTCGGGCAATCCCATTTTTCACAAACGGTTTATTCTATCCAAGACAATAAAGCCATTGAAGAACCTTATGCAGGTGGACATAGTAGCGACTATATTTTGTCAGAATTGATGGATATAGACCCTAAAAATCAAGATGTTGAAGATTATATTGCTTTGATAAGGCAGGGTTTACATGAAACAGAAGAGGGTAAAAAATTACACCATGTCATTGAAAAATTAGACCCTAACAGCTCGGATATGATGCGTATTAATTTTGCCCTTCAACGTTTAAAATCAAAAAAATGAGACAAATCATAAAAATACCATTGTTCAAACCAACGCAAGACCAGTTAGACAACAGTATCAAGTTGGGTAAACAATATCCTGTTACGCCAAAACAACACAAAACAATAAGGAAAACACTACTTGAAAGTCAAAAATATTGTTGTTGTTATTGTGAATGTGTCATTGATATTTCAAATTTTCATATTGAACATTTTTACGAGCAAGATGATTATAGTAGTTTACATAGCGTTCATTCACTTGATTATTCAAAAAATATGATTGGTTCGTGTGAAGGTGATAAAGATAGAAAGAAAACCAAAGAAGTAGAAATCGAAGAATCCGAAGTTGAGACCGACGAAGAAAGAAATTTAAGAGTAAGCAATACATCTTGTGGGCATAAAAAAGGTAAAGACTATCATAAGAAAGTCTCTGTTGACTATAATTTATTGTTGAATCCGCATGACAATATTACTCATTTATTTTCGTATCGGGAAGGCTATATTTCCGCAAATGATGATGAAACGCTTACTGAACAAGAGAAAGACAAGGTAAAATATACGATTAAAAGATTAGCTCTGGATTCACGTAAATTAACGACACGACGAAAAGAAGTAATAGAAGCATTGCAAAATGAAATCATAAATATTGCAAATCCAAAAGATATAAGTGACTATCTAAGCGATATTTTAGACGAGACACGTATAGAATTATACCCTTATTTTTCAACGCTAAAAGATAATTTTAAATTATTTATTGATGAAGAAACATCTGCTAAATCAGAAAATACTGAGGGGGCAATATTTTCTAAATCAGATGTATTTATTTTACTTTTGCCGAAAATTCAGTCATTCAATTTTAGTAAAAAATGGAAGAACAATTAGAATACAGCATCGCCTTAGAACGGCTAAGTTTAGAGAATTTTAGATGTTTTCAAGATTTAAACGTCACTTTTGATGAAAAACTGACGGTTTTCATCGCCGAGAATGGTGGTGGAAAGACGGCTATTTTAGACGTAATTGCTGAGGGGTTGAAAATATTTTTAGCTACCTTAAAAGCAGATGGGTATAAAACGCAATTATTACCTTTCAAAGATGTTAAAACAGGGTTGTCAACTGCCCGTTGTCAATTACTTGCTGATATAGATTATCTTGTCAATGATGATTACCCTGCAACTGATAATGATGGCAATCCCTTAAAACTATTTGATGAAGATGGTGTAATCATAACCGACGAAAATGGCGTTGAACAAATCCAAATCATAGAATCTGTAACAAAAGAAAATGCGTTAGTGTCTTTGACTTTTGAAACGACTTTTAACAACTTAAATCATTACAAAGGATTTTACAAGTATGCAGCATCCCTAAAAAGATACAGCTATACAAACTTACCTGTTTTAGTTTATTATGGTGGTGACAGTGTGCATATAGAATACAATGAAAAAGAAATAACCTCTTTTGAGAAATTGGATAGGGTTTATAACGATGCTCTCAGTAGCAACCGTTTTCAATTTACGCCTTTTTATAATTGGTGGCGACACAATGAAGACCTTATGCTTAGAATTAAGAATGAAAACTCACCCCGATTTAAAACATTTGACAGCCAATTCAAAAAACTCAAAAATGCGATAGAGTTTATGCTCAATGATAACCCTTTAGAACCGACTTACACTGATTTGAGAATAAACGATGAACTGAAAATGGGCTTAGAGAAAAATACTTACAAAGACGGTCAGTTAGACAGCTCTCTGTTTATTGAAGTCAGCCAATTTTCAGCAGGCGAAAAATCGCTTTTTGCATTTGTTGCTGATTTGGGATTGCGTTTACTTCATGCAACGCCTTTAAAAAAAGAAAGCCAAGATGTAAAAAAAGTTGAGGAGGAAGAAGGTGAAAAAATTATTAAAGGAAAAGGTATTGTGCTGATTGACGAAGTTGATTTACACCTGCACCCCCAATGGCAAAAAAATATCGTTGATAAACTAATAAAGATTTTCCCTGATGTACAGTTCGTTATGACAACTCATAGCCCTCTGATGTTAGGTGGAATTGAGAGTAAGGTCATAAGGGTCTTGGATAAAGGAAAATTATTTAGTGTTGAAGATACTTATGGACGAGAAGTTGATAGCATTCTTGAAATTATTATGAACGTAGAGGCAGGAAAATATACAAAAGAAATTAAAAAAATCGCTCGATTAATAGCTGAGAACGATTTGGTAGAAGCCGAGAGTTCACTACAAAAAATGCAGAAAGAAATTGATGATAAAGGTGATGATGGTGCGGGTCACCCTGATATTCTGAGAATGAATAGTTTGTTAATACGAAAAAAAGTAATTGGTCGATGAAATATATAAAAAAATCTGTACCTCCACCTATTAAATTAAATAATTTTTTATTGTGGGCTTCCGATAATGCTGCCCGTTTTTCAATGTTAAGTGGTACTGAACGATGGAAAAAAACTATCGAGCAAGAAAAATCATAAGGAAGCCCTTCAGGATGTTATTCTTGAAGAACAGGGCTATATTTGCGCGTATTGTAATCGTAGGATACACAAAAGTAACCCAGAAGATGATGAACAATTACGTATGGATCATATTGACTCTAAAGACAGGTATCCCAATAAAACGTTCGATTATTACAATTTAATTGGTTGTTGTTATGGAGACCAACGCGAAAAGGGTAGAATTAGCCCACCACGCTCTATTCATTGTGATGTGAGTAAGGATAGTAAGGATATTCCGCATGAAATTTTCCCAACAAATCTTTCTTGTGAACAAGTGTTAATCTATTCATCAGAAGGAGAAATATCTTCAAAAAATAGTGCTGTAAATAGTGCAATTAACACAGTTTTAAACCTAAATTGTGAAAAATTAATTTATGACAGAAAGAAGATTCTTAGAGATTACGTAGATATTGATATTGCACAAGGAGAAGCAGAGCAATTAGTTGTGTATTATCTAACGCTAAGTAGTGAAAAAGAATTTATGCCTTATTGTGGTGTTATAATTGGCTACTTACGACAAAATTATATTTTAAATTTATGAAATACATCTTCTTTTTCACACTCTCGCCCGTTCAGTCTTTCATCGCGCAAGCACGAAAGACGCAGGACTTGTACGCAGGAAGCCGAATACTATCCGAATTGGCAAAAGTAGCAGCTCTGGCAGCTGTCAAAGATGAGCGAATAAAGCTCGTTTTTCCGCAAAATACTGAGGGGGGTAATTCTTTTTCAAATCGCTTTATTGGCATAACCGAAATTGATGATGAAACAAAATTGCAAACAATTGGGCAAGATGTTGAAGATACTGTCATTGCAAAGTTTAAAGAATTTGCAACAAATGCCTTAGATAAAGTCAAAATATCTACTTTTGATGATTTTGACGAACAAATCAACAAGCATTTAGACATAAATTGGCTCTTTCAACCGATTGATACTGAGGGGGGGTATCAAGAAGCATACAAAGCAGGTGGAGCGTTGTTAGCTTCCCTTAAAAATACACGCTTTATCACTAATTCAATAAATCCCGAAGCAGGGCGGAAATGCAGCCTTGACGGTGAACGCAATGCTTTGTTTAGAGGTCAAAACACGACAAATAACCAATTAAAAAATCAAGCAAAAGAAATTGATGGCAACGAAATAGGTATTTGGCTAAAACCAAATGAAGGGTTGAGTGCAGTAAGTTTGCTCAAACGCACCTATCGAGAGGAAAATAAAAAAGAATTTTCTTCAACCGTAGAAGTGGCATTGTCGCATCAAATCAAACAATTGAAAAAGGATAAGGATACTGAAAATTTCTACCAATGCTACGAACAATTGTTTAGCGAAGACTATCGCAAGGCTTGTTCTAATTTGGTACTGAAGGAATATTGGCACAAATTAATTGCTGAAGACCCTAATCCAAATGACGATTGGGCAAAAGAGTTTGACCATGAATTTCTTTTTGAAGAAAATTTAACAGAACAAAAGATTACCAATTCGATACAATTAAGTATTGCAAGAGCTATTCAAAAACGATTAAAATCGGCTTTGACGGATAAATACTATGCAATTATCGCTTTTGATGGAGATAAAATGGGGCAATTACTGAGCGGCGAAACACGCAAAGATAAAACTTCAAATTCAGCTGAATTTCAAGGCAAAGTATCTACCTTATTGATGAAGTTTAGCAAATGGATTTATGATACCTTAGATAAAAAACAGATTGATGTTGTTTATACAGGCGGTGATGATTTTCTTGGTTTTGTCAATCTGCATAATCTATTTGAGGTCGTTAAAACATTGAGATTAGAATTTGATAAACAAGTCAACCAAGCCTTAAAAGACGATTTAGAAGACGATAAACCGTTTACTTTTTCAATGGGTATTGCAATTGCACACTACAAGACACCCCTCAGTATTGTGCTGCAAACGGCGCGAGATATGGAGAAATTAGCAAAAAAGAAAGAGAACGGAGGTGATAGAGATGCTTTTGCGATAGCAACACTCAAACATTCGGGGGAAAATCATCAGGCTTATTTTAAGTGGTATTTAGAAAATGAACAATTACCTAAATGGAACGCCTTACAAAAACTTGTAGATTATTTCAAAAATGATTGTTCTGAAACCTTTCTGCGGTCTTTGGATAGAGAACTGTATTATTTGCAAAATGGCAAAGGGTATATCCAAAATATCGAGAAACCTGTAAAATATATAGATAAAAAAACAAATAAAGAAGCAGAAAAACAAATGTTTATGATTGAAACTGAGCTTTTTCGATTGGTAACTAAATCTTTGGAAGACAATAAAAAATATAAAGCTAAAGAAGTGACAGATACTGTTTGTAAATTTTTTAGTCATGATGAGACGCACGGAACACAAGTCGAAAATGGGTTAGAAGCTGTAAAAATCTCTTTATTTATCAAACGACAAACCCGAAAAGAAAAATCACAAAATGATGGAAATTAGGATAGAACCTTTAGATACGCTGTTTTTTAGAGACGGCAAACCCTTTACAATAGGTGAAGAAACTTGGGCAGATAGTAATTTGTTACCGTCTCCTTCAGTTATTTATGGTGCTTTGCGAACAGCAATAGCGACCCAAGAAGGTATTGAGTTTGAAGATATTGAAGATAAACTAAAAGAAGATAAGGTAAGCGTTAAAAATATTTATTATTACACTGACGGTAATAGATTGCCGATGCCTTTAGATTTTGTGGAATTGAAGCATAATACGGATAAAAATGAAAAAAATAAAGTATGGATTGTCAATGCTTTAGAATTACTACCTAAAAAATCTATCATTCACAAGGCAAAGCAACACGGGTTTACACATTTTTTAAAACATAAAGACCAAGCAGAAACAATAGACGATGGACTTATTTCGACAGCCGATTTTGAAGACTACCTTATCGGTTATTTAGATGAAGTAAAGGTTAAAAGAGTCAGCAAAAATTATATTGACAACGAACCCAAAATAGGGATTGGTCGAGACGACAGCACTAAAACATCAGATGCGGGTAGCCTTTTTAGAACAGATATGAAGCGTTTTAAAAAAAAGAATTTAAAAGAACCTGCTTTAAAAATTGGTGTTTGTTTAAAAACAGATTTGGGAATTAACACACTTGTTAGATTGGGTGGTGAAGGGAAAATTATTGATTTATCGCATCTGCCAAAAGATACATTGCCTTTTAAAATCAATACGCAAGACATTGATTTTGACGAATCTATATTTAGAGTTTATTTGTCAACACCTGCCATTTTTTGGGACGGATACCCGACATTTCCCTCAAAATGGGGTATTAATGCCACATTAATTGCGGCTTGTGTCGGCAAACCCCTCAGTATTGGCGGTTATGATATGAAAAATAACAAACCAAAGCCGATGTATCAGGTTGTTCCCGCAGGAAGTGTTTTTTATTTTGATTGTAAAGATGACCTATCTTTGCTGCAAAAGGTTTTGAACGACAATCAAGGCATGGCTTTATCCGATGTTTATCCAGAACAAGGATTCGGCATTGCTTATTTTGGGGCTTATCATAAAGCGGAATAATGGCATTAAAAGTTATCACAACAATCGGTATTTCTATATTCTCAAATTATTGGAAAAAAGATAGTATTGACGAATTAGACAATAAATACCAGTCTATCACGGATTTGTTTGATAGATTGGATAAAAGTACGTCAAGTGCGGCTGATTTTAACGTCAGTAAATGGAAAAGTCCTATCCGTAATATCAAAGAACGCATAGAAAAAATTTGGTTGCCGTTCGCCAAAGAAAAAGCCTCTGCCGAAATACAAACCCTTTACAAAATTGCAGAAGAAGAAAAACAAGATTTAGATGTTATACTTTTGGCAACAGATACCGTTTTGTCGGTTGTTGCTTGTGAATTGATTAAAGAATGGTTCGACAAGGACCCCTCAGTAAAAAACACAAATTTTAAGATAAAATGCCTTTTTTATGGCGATATAAATGCACCTGATACGACGATTGTTAAAGGATTACAAGTTAGCGATGCTGATGCTTTTGAAACTGTTGGCTTTCAAAATCTATTAACAGTCATCAATAAATTCAAAGAAAAAGACAACACTATTTTGAATATTTCGGGCGGTTACAAAGCTATTATTCCTTATTTGACTTTATTTGCTCAATTGGAAGATATACCGTTAAAATATACTTATGAAGACAGTGAGGCGTTGATAACAGTGGGAAATTTGCCGTTTAGTTTTGATTTTTCTTGTTTTACAGATGAATATATTGCTTTTGAAAAAATTAAACCCGATGTAAAAACCCATAATTTACCTTCAAAAAGGGATTTTGTGGATAATCTAAGCGATAATAAAGAGTTTGAAGAACTGAAATCTAAGTTTTTGATTGAAGAAAAAAATGATAAAATTCAGTTATCGCTATTGGGTAAAATGTTGTATGAAAAATACGAATCGCTTACAAAAGAAGATGGTTTTCATGTAACTAATTTGCTTGGTAAAGTGATGGAAATTCAAGTATTTCAGTTTTTCCAAAAACAATTTCCAACAGCTCAACAAATGATTTTGGGACAACCGATTGGACAATCCCCAAAAGGTAATCCTTACGATATTGATGTTTTTGTTGAAAATCAAGATACAATTTGGGTGATAGAGGTTAAGCCTCAAAATATTGGCGTGCTTATCTCAGATACGATGAAGGAAAAAGATAAGATGAAAACCTTAGAATATAAGTGTTCAACAGGGGCTTTTAAAAGTGCAAAAGAGGTGTATTCAAACAAATCAATCAATTTAGCACTTGTTATGTACCACCATAGAGAACCTAATAAATTTCAAGTGGAGGCATTTAAAATTTTGTATGAAAAATTTAAGGATATTCGTTGGATTTGGCTCAAACCGCCAAACGACTATAAAGGAAACGTCAATTGGTCTGTAACCATAGATAAATTTAAAGAATTTAATTTTCAATCTGATGAATGGATTGATTTAAAATTATAAACTTGTAACTATTTACCCCGCGCTCGCTTCGCTCGCGCAAAAAGGGGGAATGTGGTTCATTTTTCGGCGAAGCCGAAAAATGAACCACATTCCCCTTTTTTGCGCGAGCGAAGCGAGCGCGGGGTAAATAGTTACATAAACTTAGACAATCATGTATAAACAAAAATCCACCCTTTTCATGCTTTGCGAAACACCTCTACACGCAGGAAGCGGTGATGACTTAGGCATTGTTGATTTGCCGATTCAACGGGAAAGGCATACGTCGTTTCCAAAAGTAGAATCGTCTTCGCTGAAAGGGGCATTGAGAGAAGCATTTGAACAAAAAGCCAATTCAAAAGATAAAAATTTTACTAAATGGGACGATTCAGATGTTGTCATTCATCGCCTTTTTGGTTTTGATGAATCAGGTATGCGTGATGACGAAAAAGACAGGTTGAAAAAACATTTTAAGTATTTACCACCAAATGCTAAAGAAGAAAAAGAAGGGCATGACCGTGCAGGTAGTCTCGCTTTTACAGATGCGCGTTTGCTTTTATTTCCCGTTAAAAGCATGAAAGGTGTGTTTGTTTGGATTACTTGCAAGCAGGTTTTAAACAAATTTGCTGCTGATTTAGCAATTACAGGTACAAGCTATCAGACATTAGAAGCGGTCAAAAATATAGATGTTGCTGACGGCAATGCTTTAGTCGCTTCCGATGCACCTTTGGTCAACAATGCTGTTGTGCTTGAGGAATATGGTTTTGAAGCGGCAAAAAGTAATGCTGTCAAAGCATTTGCTGAAACGTTATCTGCTATCGTTTTTGATGACAAAAACCTTAATTATTGGAAAGGTTTGTTGCAAAAAAAACTCGTCGTACTGAGTGATAATGATTTTCGTGATTTTACTTTAATGAGTACAGAAGTTATTACCCGCACTAAAATTGACAACGAAACAGGTACAGTTCAAGACGGGGCATTGTTTACAGAGGAATTTTTACCGACGGATTCGGTTTTGTATTCGTTGGTCTTTGCAGCCGATGAATATGGTAAAAATCAAGAAAAAATGAAAGCTGATAAAGTGATGAAGTTCTTTGAAAGTGAGATTCAATCAATGAATTTTTTCCAACTTGGCGGCAATGCCACACTTGGAAAAGGCATTATTAGAGCAAAAATAGAAAAAGGAGGGCAAAATGGTTAGTACATCAACACGTCAAAAATTAGAGCAAGGTCGAGCCGCCGCCGCTTTTAGGTGCGCTACTGAGGGGTACTCCTTTCATAAGACCGAATACGCACCTGCGGTTAAAAAAGTGCCGATGATGGTCAAAACCAATGGTCTCGGGGCGACCTTAGCCTTTATGTTTTCCAAACAAAAAACAATGGGAACGGTCTTAAAACAGATTGAATCGTGGGTCAACGACACCGAAAATATGAAAACCAAAGCTATTTATGAGGCGACAAAAGGCAATAATTTGGTGCAAAAAGTAACCGAACTCAATTCTTCGGAATACCGTATTTTGACCATTGAAGTGTTGGCTTTTCTGACGTGGTTGCGCCGTTTTGCCGAAGGTATTGCAAAAGAAAATGAACCTAAAAATCAAAAAGATTGATAGATGCCCAAAGGAGTATTAAAGATAAGTAGAACCAACAAAGGTAAGGTGTTCGTTGAGATAGACAAACTCAATGGCAGACCACCTATGCCTATTTCTTATGTCGTTTTGCCCGATACCGACTTGAACGGCAAAGAATGTCAGTACGAAGTGGACGAAAAAGGCATTTTTAAAACCATAAAAGTAGAGGGGAATGTGGTGTGGTCACGAAATCCGCCGCCGTCGGTAACGTTGGCAACGCCTGTTGGTCAAAAACAAGTCGTTTATACTGAGGGGTCTAAATTTCAAGATACTTTTAGTCCTGCCCATACCTTTTTGCCCCAAGATGTCCAAAATTTAGGCTTAACGGATATTGACAACTTCTCTCTCAAACTTCAAAAAGCTGCCCGATATGAAACGACGCTCAATCGAGATAAATTCAAGTTCATTTTTTTTAAAAATGACCCAAGAGAACGTGTTTTTTTAGAAATAAAAGCCAATTATGGGCATTTACAAGACAATTTTACAACCTTATGCCAACGTCAAGCACAACACGCCGAGCGTTTGTTTCCAAGCAATAGCCGTAAAATTGAGTTACACCCGCAATGGCGTTTTGTCTTAGGTCTTGGCGGAGAGTCGGTTTATGAAACAAATATGACTTTACACCATACTTACGGTATGCCTTATTTCCCCAGTTCGAGTATAAAAGGAGTGTTGCGTGGTTGGGTGATTTCGCAGATATTTACACAAGAAGATAATGTAAAATCTTATAATAAAGATAAACCTTTAGAAAATGCGGAACATCGGGCAATTACTGAAAGTCCATTATTCTGTACTATTTTTGGTTGTCCAAAAGAGAGCCAAAAGAAAAACAGCCCAACAAAAGACTTAAATGCTTTGAAATTTATTGTTCAAACACCTGAAGGTCCTAAATGGAAAAGTCAAGAGCATCAAGGTATAATTACTTTTTTTGATGGTTTACCAACTGTCGCGCCTGTCATCAAAACCGATGTGATGAATGTACATTATAAAGATTGGTACAAAGACATCGGTTATTCTGCGCCAACAGATACACAACGAACAAACCCAATTCACTTTTTGACGGTAAGTAATGAAAATAATCTGCGTTTTCAGACCTATATTGGTACGAATAACAATATGAAATTAGGCGAATTTGGTAAAGATTATGGCATTTTTATTAAAAATACGCCCTTAAATAGCGATTCAACAATTTTAGATTTGGTGGCTTATTGGCTTAAAAAAGCTTTATCTTTACACGGTATTGGTGCAAAAACCGCCGTCGGCTACGGTTACATGAAATAAAAAAACTTAAAAAATGGCAAGAATAAAAGATGAAGAACGCGAACACCGCATTCATTATGAAATCATAGTTGATGCCTATGATGAATACGAACAAGCGATGGGTTGGTATTACCACTTTGCAGAAAAGTTAAAATTTCCGATAAAAGCGGTGATTAATTTACCGTTGAGAGGTGGAAAGACTGAAAAAAAGACAGTTGAGATTGTCGAAGTTGACCCTAAAAGTGAAACCAATTTGAACTTACGCTTAGGCATTGTGGAAGGAACATCGAAAAGGGTACAGTATATCAGTCCCGAACAAATCGAAAGTGTCCAAACAACTGATGAAAACGTGGACGTTTTAAATGATTGGCTGTATTGGCATGACTATAAATTACTCTAAATCCATGCTTCTCAACCTCAGTAACCACCCCTCAGTATCTTGGACAAAACAACAATTTGATGCTGCAGTTGAGCAATACGGCAGCATCAAAGACGTTCCGTTTCTGCAACCTTTTTCGGCTTCGAAAGGTAGCACGGACTTTAGTCCGTGTCCCCTATACCTTCAAGTTAGCCGAAGCCGAAGAAGGGTATGACACGGACTAAAGTCCGTGCTACCTTTACCTTTTAACAGGCAATGCAATAAACGAAGCTGAATTCGGCGCAAAGTAAACACGGTGCGTTGCCTTCTTAAAATCACTGTCTTTGGCTTCATAGATATTCAAAAACTGTTGTGGATTTCGGTCGGCAAGGGGAAACCATGAGCTTTGAATTTGAATCATCAAGCGGTGTCCTTTCTTGAAACTATGCGCAATATCGGGCAATTGAATCGGTACTTTCGTCACTTCATTGGGTTTGAAAGCCTCTGGATTTTCAAAAGAATTGCGAAACTTACCCCTCAGTATTTCACCGCGTACCAACATCTGATAACCCGCTTGTGGCACTTTTGAACCTTCCCATTGTGGCGCGTCTTCTGGAAAAACGTCAATCACTTTCACCACCAAATCAGCATCTGTTCCCGTTGTGGAGAAAAAAAGCTGGGCATTGAGTGTGCCTGTTACGGTCAAATCTTCGGTTAAAACATCGGTTTGAAACGTCAAAACGTCGGGACGACGGGCGGCAAAACGTTGGTCGTCGGTCATGTATTCGCGGGTGCGGTTGCTATGAACGTCTTCGGTGTAGGGGACAGGATGCGCGGGGTCACTTATCCATTCTTCAAAATTCAAGGCAGTACTACGTCCCATTGATGCCAATGAAGGTGGCGCAAATTTTAATCCGCCGTTTTGGTGCAGATAAAGATTCTGTATTTGGGCTTCTTTGGGGGGCCAAGCAGGGTAGGTTGTCCATTTGTTTGACCCCGTTTCAAAGATAGTTGCCTCTGCCAAATCGCCCATTTTACCTTCATCTTTCAGATAGAAATTGAAAAATTTGGCTTCAAGTTCTTTCTGGAAATAGGCAGATGTAGGCGAATTAAAATTGACATTGCCCAGATATTCGCCCGTAGAACGACCACCCCAAGCCCCATGAAACCACGGACCCATTACAATACGGTTCGATACTGAGGGGGCATTTTGGGTCTCAATACTTTGATATGTGCGCCAAGCCCCGAAGCAATCTTCAGCATCAAACAAGCCACCAACTACCAAAGAGGCAGCCGTTTGACCTTTTAAATGGGGACGAATATTGCGCTTTTTCCAAAAATCATCATAGTTCGGGTGCGCCATTAAGTCGTTCCAAAATTGGATAGAATCGCCCATCCACTGCTTTTTGTAATTGGGCAATGCACCCATTTTCAAATAAAAATTGTAGTTGTCCGTCACTTTTGTGTCCACGTAGCTGTCCATTTTTGTAATGGGTTTTGGGCGTGGGCGACCAAAGTTGACGTAAAAACTAAAAGCGTCCATGAGCATCAATGCGCCGTTGTGGTGAAAATCGTCGCCAATAAACCAATCTGTTACGGGTGCTTGTGGCGACACCGCTTTTACTGAGGGGTGTCCTTTGATGAGGGCATTAGTGGCATAAAAGCCGGGATACGAAATTCCGTAAACACCTACGCGTCCATTATTGCCTTTGGCGTTCTTTACGAGCCATTCCACCGTGTCATAAACATCGGTACTCTCATCTATGTCCTTTGACGTTTTTCGGTCACGAATTACGGGGCGCACATCTACAAAATCGCCTTCCGATAGCCATTTTCCACGCACATCTTGAAAAACAAAGATATTTAATTCGCGCATCAAGACCTTGTTTTGAAAAGTTTTTAGAAAAGCCGTGTCTCCATAAGGAGCAATGGTATAAGGTGTTCTTTTCAGTAAGATGGGGTATTTTTTCGATGCGTCTTTGGGCGTATAAATAGATGTAAAAAGCGAAACACCGTCGCGCATCTTTACCATAAGCTCGCGTTTTGTGTAGTTTTCCCGCACAAAAGCAGAATCGGCATCTATATTTTGAGACCATAGAGAAGCACTCAAAAAAAGACAAATAAAGAGTAAAAAGCTATTTTTCATAGACTACAAATTTAATTATGTTAAAAAACGTCGGCAAGATAAACCAATTTTGAGAAATACACCCCCTCAGTATGCGTTACTATTTTTTCAAAATTGGGTGTCACATATAAGAAAAAACGTCGAATATGATGAAAGAAATGAATGTTGATATTGAGGCGAAATTGCAAAAAAAACACAAATAATTATATGATTTATCTGGTTTTTAGACTCTGCCTCTACATCAATCCAAACCCACTCTTATTCACCATAATTATTTGAAAACCACTTTTATTACAAATATAAAATAATTGCATTTTTTAATTTTTGGTTATTTTATATATTTTATTTTAGTTATATAATTCGCTTAATACCCTTTATTTGGTATATTTTTTGAAAAATCGTAATTACTTAGTCGAGGGATGGGCATAAGCTAAAAGCGTTTTTTGCATCTCGCGCTCGCTTCGCTCGCGCGAGGGAGGGGAATGTGGTTCGTTTTTCGGCGAAGCCGAAAAACGAACCACGTCTTCTCCCTTTTGCGCGAGCGAAGCGCGCGCAAAACATCTGTTTTTAATCAAAAAACGATGTTTTTAGGTTATGCCCACTCCTCAATTACTTAGTCACGCGCTCACTTCGCTCTTGCGAGAGAGGAGAGGTAGTTCGTTTTTCGGGCTTTGCCCGAGAAACGAACTATATTCCCCTTTTTTGCGAGCGAAGAGAGCTATGGACTAAAGTAATTACGAAAAATTGTAACTACTTATTCGAGATTTCTATTGTGAGCGAAGCTGATAATGACTTAACCGATAACCAACTTCGCTGACGTTTGCGTTCTCCCCCTTCTAAGCGCATACATCGAAAACGAATCGAACAATTTTAAATACAAGAAACTATTTTTTCACAGCAATTCAAAATCAGTATAAAGCCATGAATGTATTTGTACACCTAATGACAAGTACCCTCCGATTTTTGTACAGATTGGCTTCGACTTTTCAAGCGTCTGGTGAGTTTTCTGCACCTTCATACGCGGTCGAGAGACACAGAATTAAAGCAGATTATTTCACTATCACTAAAGTAAGAACAATGAGAAAAACACGACTACAAAGAACAGTTTGGCTACTACCCATGCTTTTTTTGGCGTTTATGGTACGCGGACAAGACCTTTCGGTGGGCGTTTACGGAAGTGCTACGACTTCTATTGTTGGCGGTTCACTGACATTTAAAATTAGTGTCCGAAACGATGGACATACGGCATTGTCAGGCGTGGCAGTTAAGACACTCGTGCCCACAGGCACAACTTACCTTAGCCACAGTACAGGCGTAGGAATTTACGACAACACAACAGGCGTATGGACAATCGGTGCAATAGATGCGGCGCTTGATTCTGTCGTTTTAGACGTTGTGGTGCAAGTCGCTACTGAGGGGGTTGTTTTTGGACAAGCCGAAGTATCAGCTATGGTTGAAACAGACGGTGACTCAGCACCCAACAATGGTTCAGTCACAGAAGACGACTGGTCAAGTGCGTGTGCTACTGTTCCCATTCATTACAACTGTCGTGATGCTATCAATGTACTGGCTACTGCACCACTCGCGGGCTACACAAGCTACCAATGGTACAAAGATGGTGTTCCAATTGTGGGCGCAACCCAAGACACTTATCGTATTAAAGAAATAGGTAATTTTAATTTTACAGCCTCAACAGCCTCAACTAATTGCCCTGCTTCTTTGTGTTGTCCGATTTCAGTTATTCGCGACTCTTGTATGAGTCTCGGAAATTTGGTATTTGATGACAAAGATAACAATGGCTCTTTCGATGGGGCAGATGTTGGTTTAGATGGTGTTGAAGTTAAATTGTATTCGGTGGGTGCAGACGGCTTGAAAGGCACATCTGATGACCACTTAGATTCAACGATGACGACTGCTGGTGGCGGTCTTTTCTTGTTTACAAACCTTAACCCCGGACTTTACTTCGTGAAACTTACAGGCGTAGGCGTTCCTACTGGTATGGTAAGTTCAACGGGTGGCGGCATAAATAATTTGTCGGGAACGGGAACTTTTGAACCCTCTACATCAACTGATGTGGACAACGCCGACAATGGCAGTCAGATGGGTGCAATGGTGATGAGTGGTGTCATCAATTTAACACTTAATGGCGAACCGACGGTTGAAGACGGTGCAGCAAATACAAATTTGTCGGTTGACTTTGGTTTATATACGCCTTCTTTACAAACGGCAAGTGTGGGTAATTTGGTGTGGAATGATGCCAACAACGATGGTATTCAACAAAATACTGAGGGGGGTGTCCCGAGCGTCAAAGTTGTTGCTTATAAATTTGATTATACAATTGGTGATTACATTGCTGTTGATTCATCGTTTACAGATGCCAACGGTCAATATTCGTTTACCAATTTGGATTCTGGTAGATACTACGTGAAATTGCCTGTTATTCCAACGGGAATGAGCAGTTCGACGGGTGACGGTCCAACGGACAACGATGGTGCGGGAGCTTACGAGCCGCCAACATCTGTATCTGTTAACTCGGACAGAGGTTTGACAATGGGTACGATGATTATCACAAACCCATTTGTTTTGACATCGGGGGTTGTTGATACGACTGTTAAGTTTGGTCTATACGTACCTCAATCTTTGGTGTGCGATTGCCCAAGCCAACAAGATTTGGTTGCGCCAGTTTTGGCGGGTGTCCCTTTAGATATTACAGTTGAATGTTCTTCTGTTCCTGCTATTGCGACTGCAACGGCAATGGACAATTGTACTACAAATCCAACTGTTACAAGTACTGAAGCAAGAACGAATGGTACTTGCCCTGATAGTTATACATTAACAAGAACTTGGACGGCAACCGATGCTTGCGGGAATACAGCTACGGCAAGCCAAATAGTTACAGTAATAGACCTTACTGCACCTGTCTTGGCAAATGTACCCGTCAACATGACTTTGGCGTGTGAACAAGTAGTACCAACGGCAGCAACGCCAACGGTAACTGATAATTGTGACGCAAATGCAACGGTGACAATGGCGGAAACAACGCCAACTGCAACGACTATCGTTCGTACTTGGACGGCAACTGATGCGTGTGGCAATACTTCTACGGCTTCACAAACGATGACAATAACGCCTTGTCCAAAAGCGACATTGGGTAATTTGGTGTGGAATGATGCCAACAACGATGGTATTCAACAAAATACTGAGGGGGGTGTCCCGAGCGTCAAAGTTGTTGCTTATAAATTTGATTATACAATTGGTGATTACATTGCTGTTGATTCATCGTTTACAGATGCCAACGGTCAATATTCGTTTACCAATTTGGATTCTGGTAGATACTACGTGAAATTGCCTGTTATTCCAACGGGAATGAGCAGTTCGACGGGTGACGGTCCAACGGACAACGATGGTGCGGGAGCTTACGAGCCGCCAACATCTGTATCTGTTAACTCGGACAGAGGTTTGACAATGGGTACGATGATTATCACAAACCCATTTGTTTTGACATCGGGGGTTGTTGATACGACTGTTAAGTTTGGTCTATACGTACCTCAATCTTTGGTGTGCGATTGCCCAAGCCAACAAGATTTGGTTGCGCCAGTTTTGGCGGGTGTCCCTTTAGATATTACAGTTGAATGTTCTTCTGTTCCTGCTATTGCGACTGCAACGGCAATGGACAATTGTACTACAAATCCAACTGTTACAAGTACTGAAGCAAGAACGAATGGTACTTGCCCTGATAGTTATACATTAACAAGAACTTGGACGGCAACCGATGCTTGCGGGAATACAGCTACGGCAAGCCAAATAGTTACAGTAATAGACCTTACTGCACCTGTCTTGGCAAATGTACCCGTCAACATGACTTTGGCGTGTGAACAAGTAGTACCAACGGCAGCAACGCCAACGGTAACTGATAATTGTGACGCAAATGCAACGGTGACAATGGCGGAAACAACGCCAACTGCAACGACTATCGTTCGTACTTGGACGGCAACTGATGCGTGTGGCAATACTTCTACGGCTTCACAAACGATGACAATAACGCCTTGTCCAAAAGCGACATTGGGTAATTTGGTGTGGAATGATGCCAACAACGACGGTATTCAACAAAATACTGAGGGGGGTGTCCCGAGCGTCAAAGTTGTTGCTTATAAATTTGATTATACAATTGGTGATTACATTGCTGTTGATTCATCGTTTACAGATGCCAACGGTCAATATTCGTTTACCAATTTGGATTCTGGTAGATACTACGTGAAATTGCCTGTTATTCCAACGGGAATGAGCAGTTCGACGGGTGACGGTCCAACGGACAACGATGGTGCGGGAGCTTACGAGCCGCCAACATCTGTATCTGTTAACTCGGACAGAGGTTTGACAATGGGTACGATGATTATCACAAACCCATTTGTTTTGACATCGGGGGTTGTTGATACGACTGTTAAGTTTGGTCTATACGTACCTCAATCTTTGGTGTGCGATTGCCCAAGCCAACAAGATTTGGTTGCGCCAGTTTTGGCGGGTGTCCCTTTAGATATTACAGTTGAATGTTCTTCTGTTCCTGCTATTGCGACTGCAACGGCAATGGACAATTGTACTACAAATCCAACTGTTACAAGTACTGAAGCAAGAACGAATGGTACTTGCCCTGATAGTTATACATTAACAAGAACTTGGACGGCAACCGATGCTTGCGGGAATACAGCTACGGCAAGCCAAATAGTTACAGTAATAGACCTTACTGCACCTGTCTTGGCAAATGTACCCGTCAACATGACTTTGGCGTGTGAACAAGTAGTACCAACGGCAGCAACGCCAACGGTAACTGATAATTGTGACGCAAATGCAACGGTGACAATGGCGGAAACAACGCCAACTGCAACGACTATCGTTCGTACTTGGACGGCAACTGATGCGTGTGGCAATACTTCTACGGCTTCACAAACGATGACAATAACGCCTTGTCCAAAAGCGACATTGGGTAATTTGGTGTGGAATGATGCCAACAACGACGGTATTCAACAAAATACTGAGGGGGGTATCCCGAGCGTCAAAGTTGTTGCTTATAAATTTGATTATACAATTGGTGATTACATTGCTGTTGATTCATCGTTTACAGATGCCAACGGTCAATATTCGTTTACCAATTTGGATTCTGGTAGATACTACGTGAAATTGCCTGTTATTCCAACGGGAATGAGCAGTTCGACGGGTGACGGTCCAACGGACAACGATGGTGCGGGAGCTTACGAGCCGCCAACATCTGTATCTGTTAACTCGGACAGAGGTTTGACAATGGGTACGATGATTATCACAAACCCATTTGTTTTGACATCGGGGGTTGTTGATACGACTGTTAAGTTTGGTCTATACGTACCTCAATCTTTGGTGTGCGATTGCCCAAGCCAACAAGATTTGGTTGCGCCAGTTTTGGCGGGTGTCCCTTTAGATATTACAGTTGAATGTTCTTCTGTTCCTGCTATTGCGACTGCAACGGCAATGGACAATTGTACTACAAATCCAACTGTTACAAGTACTGAAGCAAGAACGAATGGTACTTGCCCTGATAGTTATACATTAACAAGAACTTGGACGGCAACCGATGCTTGCGGGAATACAGCTACGGCAAGCCAAATAGTTACAGTAATAGACCTTACTGCACCTGTCTTGGCAAATGTACCCGTCAACATGACTTTGGCGTGTGAACAAGTAGTACCAACGGCAGCAACGCCAACGGTAACTGATAATTGTGACGCAAATGCAACGGTGACAATGGCGGAAACAACGCCAACTGCAACGACTATCGTTCGTACTTGGACGGCAACTGATGCGTGTGGCAATACTTCTACGGCTTCACAAACGATGACAATAACGCCTTGTCCAAAAGCGACATTGGGTAATTTGGTGTGGAATGATGCCAACAACGACGGTATTCAACAAAATACTGAGGGGGGTATCCCGAGCGTCAAAGTTGTTGCTTATAAATTTGATTATACAATTGGTGATTACATTGCTGTTGATTCATCGTTTACAGATGCCAACGGTCAATATTCGTTTAGCAATTTGGATTCTGGTAGATACTACGTGAAATTGCCTGTTATTCCAACGGGAATGAGCAGTTCGACGGGTGACGGTCCAACGGACAACGATGGTGCGGGAGCTTACGAGCCGCCAACATCTGTATCTGTTAACTCGGACAGAGGTTTGACAATGGGTACGATGATTATCACAAACCCATTTGTTTTGACATCGGGGGTTGTTGATACGACTGTTAAGTTTGGTCTATACGTACCTCAATCTTTGGTGTGCGATTGCCCAAGCCAACAAGATTTGGTTGCGCCAGTTTTGGCGGGTGTCCCTTTAGATATTACAGTTGAATGTTCTTCTGTTCC
Source organism: Saprospiraceae bacterium (assembly GCA_034520175.1). Classification (GTDB taxonomy): domain Bacteria; phylum Bacteroidota; class Bacteroidia; order Chitinophagales; family Saprospiraceae; genus JAAFJT01. Next base: position 14 of record JAXHNU010000035.1, on the reverse strand, counting down.
TGCTATTGCGACTG